>NZ_JBITZJ010000020.1:0-1070 GCF_044546695.1 Streptomyces sp. NPDC053079 | reverse complement strand
TTGAGTAGCGCGCCCAAGACCCGAAGCGGAGTGATCTAGCCATGGGCAGGTTGAAGCGGAGGTAAGACTTCGTGGAGGACCGAACCCACCAGGGTTGAAAACCTGGGGGATGACCTGTGGTTAGGGGTGAAAGGCCAATCAAACTCCGTGATAGCTGGTTCTCCCCGAAATGCATTTAGGTGCAGCGTCGTGTGTTTCTTGCCGGAGGTAGAGCACTGGATAGGCGATGGGCCCTACCGGGTTACTGACCTTAGCCAAACTCCGAATGCCGGTAAGTGAGAGCGCGGCAGTGAGACTGTGGGGGATAAGCTCCATGGTCGAGAGGGAAACAGCCCAGAGCATCGACTAAGGCCCCTAAGCGTACGCTAAGTGGGAAAGGATGTGGAGTCGCAGAGACAACCAGGAGGTTGGCTTAGAAGCAGCCACCCTTGAAAGAGTGCGTAATAGCTCACTGGTCAAGTGATTCCGCGCCGACAATGTAGCGGGGCTCAAGCGTACCGCCGAAGTCGTGTCATTCCAGCATGAGGGCCAACGCCCGCTGGGATGGGTAGGGGAGCGTCGTGTGCCGGGTGAAGCAGCCGCGGAAGCGAGTTGTGGACGGTTCACGAGTGAGAATGCAGGCATGAGTAGCGATACACACGTGGGAAACGTGTGCGCCGATTGACTAAGGGTTCCTGGGTCAAGCTGATCTGCCCAGGGTAAGTCGGGACCTAAGGCGAGGCCGACAGGCGTAGTCGATGGACAACCGGTTGATATTCCGGTACCCGCTTTGAAACGCCCAATATCGAATCAGGCGATGCTAAGTCCGTGAAGCCGTCCTGGAGCCTTCGGGCAAAGGGAAGTGGTGGAGCCGACGACCCAGACTTGTAGTAGGTAAGCGATGGGGTGACGCAGGAAGGTAGTCCAGCCCGGGCGGTGGTAGTCCCGGGGTAAGGGTGTAGGCCGTGTGATAGGCAAATCCGTCACACGTTAAGGCTGAGACCTGATGCCGAGCCGATTGTGGTGAAGTGGATGATCCTATGCTGTCGAGAAAAGCCTCTAGCGAGTTTCATGGCGGCCCGTACCCTAAA
>NZ_JBITZJ010000019.1:0-1342 GCF_044546695.1 Streptomyces sp. NPDC053079 | reverse complement strand
TGTGTTGTCGGGGGTTGAGCGGCGTCGGGTTCTGGTGGAGTGGAATGCGACGGGTTGTGAGGTTGTGGGGGGTGGTTTGGCGGAGTTGTTTGAGCGTCGTGTGGTTGTTGATGCTGGGGCTCCGGCGGTGATGGGCCCGGGTGGGTTGGTGTTGTCGTATGGGGAGTTGAATGCGCGGGCGAATCGTCTGGCGCGTGTGCTGGTGTCGCGGGGGGTGGGTCGGGGCGCTTGTGTCGCGGTGTTGATGGAGCGTTCTGTTGATCTTGTGGTGGCTTTGCTGGCGGTGGTGAAGTCGGGTGCTGCTTATGTGCCGTTGCATGGTGGTTATCCGGTGGAGCGGATGCGGTGGGTGGTGGAGGACACCTCGTCGTGTGTGTTGTTGGTCGATGAGGTGATGTCGGGGCATGAGCTGGTGTTGGCTGGTGTGCCGGGTGTGGATGTGGTGTCGGTGGGGGAGCCGGCGGGTGTGGGTGGGGTGTCGGCGGGGTTCGATGCCGGGAATGTGGGAGTGGAGGTTTCCGGGGAGGATCTGGCGTATGTGATGTTCACGTCGGGTTCGACGGGGTTGCCGAAGGGTGTTGCCGTCACGCAGGGGGGTGTGGCGGGGTTTGCTTTGGACCGTTGTTGGGACCGTGGGGTTCTTCAGCGGGTGTTGTTCCATGCGAATCATGCGTTTGACGCGTCGACGTATGAGTTGTGGGCGCCGTTGCTGGCGGGTGGGTGTGTGGTGGTGGCGCCTGCGGGTCGGTTGGACGCGCAGGTGGTGCGTGGGTTGGTGGCCGAGTATGGGCTGACGAATTTCCATGCGACGGCGGGTCTTTTCCGGGTGTTGGCGGAGGAGGCGCCGGAGATTTTCGTGGGTGTGCGTGAGGTGTCCACGGGTGGGGATGTGGTGTCGGCGTCCGCGGTGCGGGGGTTGCTGGCGGCGTGTCCTTCTCTGGTGGTGCGGTCGACGTATGGTCCGACGGAGTCGACGGCTTTCGCGACGCATATCGCGTTCCGGGCGGGTGATGGGGTGCCGGATGCGGTGCCGATCGGTCGGCCGATGGACAATACGCGGGTGTATGTGCTGGACGGCGGGTTGTCGCCGGTTCCGGTGGGTGTCGCGGGTGAGTTGTATATCGCGGGTGCGGGGTTGGCGCGGGGGTATGTGCGGCGCCCTTCTTTGACGGCTGAGCGTTTCGTGGCCGATCCGTTCGGGTCCGCGGGTGAGCGGATGTACCGGACGGGGGATGTGGTGCGGTGGTCGGTGTCGGGGGAGCTGGAGTTCCTCGGGCGTGCGGATGATCAGGTGAAGATCCGGGGCTTCCGTATCGAACTCGGCGAAATCGAAGCCGTCCTC
>NZ_JBITZJ010000018.1:0-1413 GCF_044546695.1 Streptomyces sp. NPDC053079 | reverse complement strand
ACACAGTGGACGCGAGCAACTGAGGACAAGCCCTCGGCCTATTAGTACCAGTCAGCTCCAACCGTTACCGGTCTTCCACACCTGGCCTATCAACCCAGTCGTCTACTGGGAGCCTTACCCCATCAAGTGGGTGGGAGTCCTCATCTCGAAGCAGGCTTCCCGCTTAGATGCTTTCAGCGGTTATCCCTCCCGAACGTAGCCAACCAGCCATGCCCTTGGCAGGACAACTGGCACACCAGAGGTTCGTCCGTCCCGGTCCTCTCGTACTAGGGACAGCCCTTCTCAAGACTCCTACGCGCGCAGCGGATAGGGACCGAACTGTCTCACGACGTTCTAAACCCAGCTCGCGTACCGCTTTAATGGGCGAACAGCCCAACCCTTGGGACCGACTCCAGCCCCAGGATGCGACGAGCCGACATCGAGGTGCCAAACCATCCCGTCGATATGGACTCTTGGGGAAGATCAGCCTGTTATCCCCGGGGTACCTTTTATCCGTTGAGCGACGGCGCTTCCACAAGCCACCGCCGGATCACTAGTCCCGACTTTCGTCCCTGCTCGACCCGTCGGTCTCACAGTCAAGCTCCCTTGTGCACTTACACTCAACACCTGATTGCCAACCAGGCTGAGGGAACCTTTGGGCGCCTCCGTTACCCTTTAGGAGGCAACCGCCCCAGTTAAACTACCCACCAGACACTGTCCCTGATCCGGATCACGGACCCAGGTTAGACATCCAGCACGACCAGAGTGGTATTTCAACGACGACTCCACCATGGCTGGCGCCATGACTTCACAGTCTCCCACCTATCCTACACAAGCCGAACCGAACACCAATATCAAGCTATAGTAAAGGTCCCGGGGTCTTTCCGTCCTGCTGCGCGAAACGAGCATCTTTACTCGTAGTGCAATTTCACCGGGCCTATGGTTGAGACAGTCGAGAAGTCGTTACGCCATTCGTGCAGGTCGGAACTTACCCGACAAGGAATTTCGCTACCTTAGGATGGTTATAGTTACCACCGCCGTTTACTGGCGCTTAAGTTCTCAGCTTCGCCCCACCGAAATGGAGCTAACCGGTCCCCTTAACGTTCCAGCACCGGGCAGGCGTCAGTCCGTATACATCGCCTTACGGCTTCGCACGGACCTGTGTTTTTAGTAAACAGTCGCTTCTCGCTGGTCTCTGCGGCCACACCCAGCTCAGGAAGTAAATTCCATCACCGGACATGGCCCCCCTTCTCCCGAAGTTACGGGGGCATTTTGCCGAGTTCCTTAACCATAGTTCACCCGAACGCCTCGGTATTCTCTACCTGACCACCTGAGTCGGTTTAGGGTACGGGCCGCCATGAAACTCGCTAGAGGCTTTTCTCGACAGCATAGGATCATCCACTTCACCACAATCGGCTCGGCATCAGGTCTCAG
>NZ_JBITZJ010000017.1:0-3914 GCF_044546695.1 Streptomyces sp. NPDC053079 | reverse complement strand
TCCACGCCACCCACCACGACGCCGGCAGCGGCATCCGTGGCGATGGCCTCCAGCAGCCGTACCAGCCGCTGCGCGAATTCCTCGACGGTGGCCTCGTCGAAGAGGTCGGGCCGGTAGTCCAGGCGCAGGTGCAGTGCCTTTCCGGGGATGACGCCGAGGGCCAGGGGGTAGTGCGTGGCGTCGCGGCCCTGGACCGCGGCGACCTGCAGGCCCGAGGGCATGGTCTGGAGCGCGCCGGCGTCGAAGGGGTAGTTCTCGAACACCATGACCGTGTCGAACAACTCGCCCAGCCCTGCGAGCCGTTGAATCTCACCGAGGCCGATGTACTGGTGCTCGATGAGCCGCGTCTGCTCCTCCTGGAAGCGTGTGAGGAGGCCGGCCAGGGTCTCGGCCGGGTCGATCTTCATGCGCACCGGCAGGGTGTTGATGAACAGCCCGACCATCGACTCGATTCCGGGGAGCTCCGGCGGACGGCCGGAGACCGTCGCGCCGAACACCACGTCCTCGCGGCCGGTCACCCGGCTCAGCAGCAGGCCCCACGCGACCTGCGCCACGGTATTCATCGTCAGGCTGCGACCGCGCGCGAACTCCTGGAGCGCGGAGGTCAGCTCCTCGGACAGGTCGACCGTGACCCGCTCCGGCAGCACCGCGTCGCGGCCCGGTCCCGTCGGCGCGATCCGCGTCGGCTCCTCCAGTCCCGCCAGGGAGGACCGCCAGGCCTCGAGCGCCGTGGGCCGGTCCTGGCGCGACAGCCAGGCCAGATGGTCACGGTAGGGGGTCACCCGCGGCAGCGTGGCGTCGTCGCCGTTGTGCGTGTAGAGCGTCAGGAGCTCCCGCGTGACGAGCGGCATCGACCAGCCGTCCAGCAGGATGTGATGGTTGGTGAGGACGAACCGGAAGCGCTGCTCCTCCAGGCGGATCAGCGTGAACCGCATCAGGGGCGGCTGCGACAGGTCGAACCGGCGCACCCGGTCCTCCGCCAGCAGCCGGGCGACCTCGGCCTCACGCGCGTCCGCGGCGCGGTCCCGCAGGTCCACCTCGGTCCACGGCAGCTCCACCGCCTTGGGTACGACCTGAACGGGCTGCTCCAGCCCCTCGTGGAGGAAGCCGGCCCGCAGGTTCGCGTGCCGCGCCAGCAGGGTGCGGGCGGCGGCGCGCAGGGCCGAGGTGTCCCAGGGGCCCACCAACTCGAAAGCGACCTGGACGTTGTACACATCCGGCCCCTGCTCGTCATACACGGCGTGGAACAGGAGTCCCGCCTGCAACGGCGACAAAGGGAGGATGTCTTCCAGGTCACTAACCATTGGGGAAACCTTCCATATTTCACATGGAGAGAAGTTCTCCGGACCCGGCCGGGGCCCGCAAGAGTGGCGGCGGGCTAGGTGCCTGCCCCGCGGAGGAAAATGTCACTACCGCTGCTGGAGGATCGGCCCCGATTCGCGCCCCGCGAACAGGCCGAATACAGCCTCATGCACCCGCCCCCGAATCTTCAGCGCCGCCCGCCGGTCAATCACGCGGCCGCGAACTACGAAGATCATCTAACTTTGCCTGAGCCTATATCAGCCACGCCCCGACAGCAAGGGAATCATTTATGGCATGATGCCCGTTTTTAACCCATCCTCCCTGCTGTGGTTGGTTTGCACTGTGGCGGACCCGTCATCAACATCGCAGCGGAAGATGAGGTAGCGTCCCGAGTCGGAGTGATCACAGCACCCCTCGGGGGCGGGGCTGCCTCGTCCTTGACAACGTGCGTTCGCGTCTTTGCAAGATGCCCATTACATGCCGTTCAAAGGAGTTGAGGAATGAGCAATCCGTTCGACGACCCTGATGGCCGCTTTTACGTGCTCGTGAATGACGAGGGTCAGCACTCGCTGTGGCCCTCGTTCGTCCAGGTGCCGGACGGCTGGCGGATCGCCCTTGAGGAGACCTCCCGCCAGGCGTGCGTGGACTACATCGAGGAGAACTGGGACGACATGCGGCCCAACAGCCTGAAGCTGGAATCCGAAACAGCAGGCTGAGCGATTAGGGGCGAGCTTCCAGGGGGGAGCTCACCGACGGGGGCTAGGGGGAGAAGCCGATGTGGGCTTCTGAAGAGGACGGTCAGGCTCGGGTCCACCGCGGGAAGCGCGGATGGGGGGCATGTGCCGGTTTTTGCCGTCCATTTGTGTCATTGTCGCGGCCGAGCAGGCCACGTTCGCTCCGCCCGAGGCGAGGATCGGGCCCATCACAGGCGATCGCCGGCGCGTTCCGGCCGACTCGGGCAGCCGTCCTGAGAACCGCCTTGTCCCACGGCCGTGAGCGGTCTTCCGCCGAAGCGGCCCGTGCCCATTCCCCGCGCATTCCGTCCGGGACCGTCCCACCGAGGTAGTGCCGTCCGGCCCCTTGATCGACCGGTCCACTGGTCAAGGGGTCGAGCCCCACGGCGGAAAAACGTGCCGTGCCGTCCTGCGCCACATTTCCCGACGCAGGTGCGAGCACCCTCGACTGCGCTCTCTTCACCACTCATACGTCTTTGGTTCACGCCGCAACTGATTCACTTTCCAGCATCACGGATGGGTCGAGCGGGCGATGACCTCATAGTCACTAGCCTTGCGAAGGGTGTATGCAATGACTCAGTCTCACAGCGGCCTGAGGAATTTGATGTCGGGGCAGCTCGGGATCTGGTTCGCCCAGCAGCTCGACCCGCAGAGCACCGCCTACAACGTCGGCGAATACCTCGAGATCGACGGCGACCTGGACATCAGGCTCTTCGAGATCGCCCTGCGGCACACATACACCGAGGCCGAAGCCCTGCACGCGCGTTTCGTCGGAGAGGACGACGACGTACGGCAGCATTTCCCCGTATCCGACGACTGGCCCCTACACATTGTCGACCTGACCGCCCACCCGGATGCCCGCGCCGCTGCGGAATCATGGATGTGGGACGACATGCGGAAGCCGACTCCGCTCACGGGTGAACGATTCTTCACCCAGGCCCTCTTCCTCGTTCCCGGAAATCGCTTCTTCTGGTACCAGCGAGCCCACCACATCGTCGTCGACGGATTCGGCGGACCGCTCCTCGCAAGCCGTACGGCGGCGCTGTACAACGCCCTGCTCGCCGGTGACCCGGTCGGGGAACGGGCATGGGAGTCCATCGACGTCCTGCTCGCCGCCGACGACGAGTACCGCAACTCGAGCGACTTCACGGCGGACCGCGACTACTGGCTGCGGGAACTCGCCGACCGCCCCGATGTCACCGGGCTCAGCGGTCGCCGCGCGACCGAGGCGAGCGGCACGGTCCACCGCCACCTGGAGGGTGTCGGACCGGACGAGGCCGCCCTGCTGCGCCAGGCCGCCCGGAAGTACCGCACCACCCTGTCCGGCCTTCTGGTCGCCGGCACCGCCGCCTACATCAGCGCGATGACCGGTGCACAGGACGTCGTCCTGGGCCTTCCCGTACTGGGCCGGACGGGCAGCGCCGCCCGACGCATTCCCGGAATGACCGCGAACGTTCTCCCCGTTCGCATTTCGGTCTCCCCCGGCGCGGAAATCGCGGATTTCATCTCCCACACGTCCGACCGGATCCGCAAGGCGCTGCGCCACCAGCGCTACCGGTACGAGGACATCCGCCGTGACCTCCAACTTGTCTCCGACGAGCCGCTCTTCGGCCCGACGGTCAATGTCATGTCCTTCGACTACGACCTCCGCTTCGGGAATTCCGGCGTCACGGTCCACAACCTCTCGAGCGGCATGCCGTTCAACGACCTCTCGGTCAATGTCTACGACCGGTCCGCCGACGGCAGCGTGAAGATCGCCTTCGATGCGAACGCCGATCTGTACGAGCCTCAGGAAATCGCCGAACACGCCCGCCGATTCGTACGCCTTCTCCTCGACATCGCCACCGCTGACGCGGGAGTTGTGGTCGGTGGAATAGG
>NZ_JBITZJ010000016.1:0-4409 GCF_044546695.1 Streptomyces sp. NPDC053079 | reverse complement strand
GTAGGACGCCGCCGAACAATTATTCAGAAAGCCCTGGTGGGGACCGAAAGGTCTCTGCCAGGGCTTTCTTGCATTTCCGGCCCGGAACCAGCCGTAAATGCCTGTCACCGACCGACTCGCGATCCGCCTCCTTACGAGCGCCGTCCTATGGGCCGGCCACTAGACCGCGACCACTCGCCCGGTGGCCTCCCCGTCCCCGTTCTCGTTCTGGTTGTCGTCGGCCCCGTTCTCCGCCGGGGAGCCGTCCTCGCGCATTTCGCCATGGCGTTCCGCCCAGCCGAGCAGAGCGGTGTGGCAGGCGCGGTCCATATGGCGCAGGCCGCTGATGTCGAGCTCCACGTGGTGGCCGCCGCGGCGCAGGGTTTCGAGTTCGTCCAGGAGCTTCGGCAGCCGGAGGAAGGTGGCGTTGCCGAGGACCCGGGCCCGTACGACGCCGCTTGTGGACGTCACGGTCTCGATGTGGATGTGCGACGTCTCCCAGGCGGCCTTGACCACGGCCAGGAGCAGGCCGATGATCACGCCTTCGAAGAGATTGGTGACCACGATCGCCACCGTGGTCGTGACCAGCACCGCGACCTCACCCCGGTGGTCCCGCCAGAGCGGCCCGAGCTCCTTTCCCGGCAGCAGCTTCCAGCCCGCGTGGACCAGGACGCCCGCCAGTGCCGCCACCGGAATCAGCTCGAGTGCCCACGGCAGCAGCGTGGCGAAGACCAGCAGCCATACCCCGTGCAGGACGCGCGAGGCCTTGGTGCGTGCACCGGCCCGGACGTTGGCGGCGCTGCGGACGATCACGGCGGTCATCGGCAGGGCACCGAGCGCCCCGCAGACCGTGTTGCCGGCGCCCTGGGCGATGAGTTCCTTGTCGTAGTCCGTGTGGCGGCCGTCGTGCAGTCGGTCGACCGCCGCCGCGCTGAACAGCGATTCCGCCGATGCGATCAGGGCGAAGGCCAGGATCGTGCCCAGCACTCCGAATTCGGTCAGCCGGGCGAAGTCACCGCCACCCGGTGGCTGGATCGCGTCGAGGAGACCGCGGACCTGGACCCGGTCGACGGGCAGGCGCAGCACTGCGACTACGGCGGTGGCCAGGGCGACCGCGGCCAGTGGGGCGGGTACGACGCGCGCGGCCCGTTGCCAGCGTGGCCACAGGACGAGCATCGCCGCGGTGCCGCTGCCGACGGCGACGGCGGACATGGCATCGGCCGAGCCGAGGGTGTTGGTCAGCAGCGAGACCAGGCCGCCGAGCTTCTCCAGCCCGCCGGCGGGGGCGTCCGCGTCGGCGATCGCGTACAGCTGGCCGGCGATCAGGACGATCCCGATGCCCGCGAGCATCCCCTGCACCACGGCGACGGAGATGGCACGGAACCAGCGTCCCAACTTCAGGATGCCCATGGTCAGTTGGAGCAGGCCGGCAGTGAGCACCAGGACGCCGAGCGCCCTGAGCCCGTACTCGCGTACGGCCTCGTACACCAGCACTGTCAGCCCTGCCGCAGGTCCGCTGACCTGCATGCTGCTGCCCGGCAGCAGTCCGGTGAGGAGGCCGCCGACGATGCCGGTCACGAGCCCCAGCTCGACGGGTACACCGGATGCGACGGCGATGCCGACGGACAGCGGCACGGCTATGAGGAAGACGACCAGCGATGCGGTGAAGTCGGCTCGGAGCGTGCCCCTGAGGTCGACTTGGGCGGTGTTTCGGACACGGCGGAAGAGACTCTTCTGCATGAGGTTTGCCTCCAGCGCGCTCGAGGCGCGCGCAGCGATGCGATGAGGATCGTTGCCTGACAGGTGGAGTGAGGTGGGGCGTCGTACGGACGGTCGTTCGGGCGGATCGTTCGTCGGTGCGAGTCGGTCGGTGCGGGCTGTCGGCCGGTACGAGGGGGTCGCCCTGTACGGATCGACGTGGACACGGGCACACGGGCACGAGCACGAGCACGGTCACCGGGGGCGAAGACGGCACAGCCGCCGGACGTCGGGCGTCGACGTCGGCACAGATCCCAGAACGTGCAGCGGTGCCGTCGTCCCCTGCGGCACCGTGCCGTTAATCACTCGACCATATTTTGGCCAAGTTGTGGTGCAGATCGGCGAGTTGATTTGTAACCACGATGTAAACGCGGAGGTGGGAAACGGGAGACCCCGGTTCCGATCACCCCGGCGGGTGGCCCTCCGGAGCCGCCGAAGTGCGAAGATGCCAGGCACAGCCACTGCCACGCAGCCTTAGTCGCAGCCCAGCCAAGAGGTGAGCCCCCGTGACCCAGAAAGTCGCCGTCCTCGGCACCGGAAAGATCGGCGAGGCGCTCCTCAGCGGCATGATCCGCGCCGGCTGGTCGCCCCACGACCTCATGTGCACCGCCCGTCGCCCCGAGCGCGCCGAAGCCCTCCGTGCCCGTTACGGCGTCGAGGTGGTCAGCAACAGCGAGGCCGCCAAGGCCGCCGACACCCTGATCCTGGCCGTCAAGCCGCAGGACATGGCCTTCCTCCTCGAGGAGCTCGCGCCCCACCTGCCTGCCGACCGGCTGGTCATCAGTGCCGCGGCCGGCGTGCCCACCGCCTTCTTCGAGGAGAAGCTGCCGGCCGGTACCCCCGTCGTCCGCGTCATGCCGAACACCCCCGTCCTCGTCGACGAGGGCATGTCCGTCATCTCCGCCGGCTCCCACGCCACCGAGGACCACCTCCTCCGTACGGAGGAGATCTTCAAGCCGGTCGGCAAGACGCTCCGCGTCCCCGAGAACCAGCAGGACGCGGCGACCGCCCTCTCCGGATCCGGCCCGGCGTACTTCTACTACCTCGTCGAGGCCATGACCGACGCCGGCATCCTCCTCGGCCTGCCGCGCGACAAGGCCCACGACCTCATCGTCCAGGCCGCCATCGGCGCCGCCGTCATGCTCCGCGACAGCGGAGAACACCCGGTCAAGCTGCGCGAGGCGGTCACGTCCCCCGCGGGGACGACGATCAGCGCGATCCGCGAACTCGAGAGTCACGGAGTACGGGCCGCCCTGATCGCCGCCCTCGAAGCAGCCCGCGACCGCAGCCGCGAACTGGCCTCCGGCCAGGCCTGACGCTCTTCACACGGGCGGCATCAGCCCGATGGCCCGATAGGCCGTGTCGACGGTCGGCCGAGCGAGGTCACGCGCCCGCTCGGCCCCCTTCCGCAGCACGCCGTCCACATAACCCGGGTCCGCGCACAGCTGTGCGTGCCGTTCCCTGACCGGCCGCAGCAGCTCCACGACCGCATCGGCCGTGTCCTTCTTCAGCGCTCCGTACGAGGACCCCCGCGTGTCGTACTCCGCGGCGACCTCCAGGGGCTTGCGGCCGGTGCAGGCCGCCAGGATCTCCAGCAGGTTCGCGACGCCCGGCTGAGCCTCCCGGTCGTACACAATCTCGCTACCGCTGTCGGTCACCGCACGCATGATCTTCTTGCGTACGACGTCGGCCTCGTCGAGCAGATAGACGATGCCGGACGTCTCCGCGTGCGACTTCCCCATCTTGGACGTCGGGTCCTGCAGGTCCATCACCCTGGCCGCCACCGCCGGGGTCATGGCCTTGGGTACGACGAAGGTGTGCCCGTAGCGCTGGTTGAACCGGACCGCCAGGTCCCTCGTGAGCTCGACGTGCTGCGCCTGGTCGTCGCCGACGGGAACCTCGTCTGCTCCGTACGCCAGGATGTCCGCCGCCATGAGCACGGGATAGGTCAGCAGCGACAGCCGTACGCTCCCGCCGGCGGCCCGCTCCCGTACGGACTTCTCCTTGTACTGGATCATCCGCCGCATCTCGCCGTCTGTGGCCGTGCACTCCAGCAGATAGGCCAGCCGGGTGTGCTCGTCCACATGGCTCTGTACGAACAGAGTGCAGAGCTCAGGGTCGAGTCCCGCCGCGAGCAGCAGGGTCGCGGCCTGCCGGCTGAGCCTTCGTACGCGAGCGGGGTCGTGGTCGACGGTCAGCGCGTGAAGGTCGACGACACAGAAGAGGGCATCGGCCCGGTGCTGGTCGGCCTCCACCCACTGGCGGACGGCGCCCAGGTGGTTGCCGAGGGTCAGATGGCCGGTGGGCTTGATGCCACTGAAGATGCGTGCCATGGCTGAGCTGGTCTCCTTCGAGGCGGAGCCACCGCCACAGACAGCAGAAACGGCCGCCGAGGCGGCGGCCGTTGGATGCATGCGCAGGTCGTGGGCCGCCTGTCAGGCGGCCCACCACTGCTGGGTGAGCGCATGCTTGGTCACAGGACGACCGTAGCCTCCGAAACCCCCTTGCGCCACGGGTTTGATGGGGCTTACGGGAGCGTGTAGAGTTCTTCGAGTTGCCACGGGGTCCGCGAGGACGCCGGGGCGGCCACTCGAGTCGCATCGGCGGCAATCACCACTGCACGGTCCCTGAACGGGAAGTATTTCGGCGTGCCGGAATACGGAACGGGATGG
>NZ_JBITZJ010000015.1:0-4662 GCF_044546695.1 Streptomyces sp. NPDC053079 | reverse complement strand
AAATGACTGAAAAGATAATACCGAAAATCCCAAAAACTAATGACGTTTTACGGCCAAATTTTTCTTTACCAGAGCTCTTTTTTTGTTCTACTTCAATGATGTAAGTATTACCGTCTGCTGTTGTTTTTGTCTCCATATTTCTCCTCCTTAAATACTTCTAGTTAAGTAAATCAGAGTATTGCGAAATATATACGCAAACAAAAACAGTACATCTATTTTATGTACTGTACAACATCTTCGATTTGGTACGTTTTATTGATACCTTTTTCTGAAGCTAATTCATTTAAAGCGTCGAGGATTGACTTTAATGTATCAAAACGTACAAGACCAACCTCGCCATTCACTAGATTACTAATAGTGGCTGGGCGTACCTTGGATTCCACGGATAACTTGTTTTTCGTAATTCCGATTTCCTCCATCGTTTCTCCTAAAGTGAATACCATAGAACTCATGGTAATACCTCCGTTCATTCCGATCGTTTATTACTTTATATTTTACACAATTTACATATCAAAGTAAAACTTTTTCCGGAATACTATTGACGTATGACTCCTAGAGTTATATATTGTTACTAATAAAGTTTTACTCCTAGAGTCATATTTTTATATAAATGTGAAGGGTGGAACAGTATAGATGCAAAAAATAAGCGATTACTTCGGTTGAGAAACAAAATCTGATTGTATTTGGTTTTATGGTTTTTATACTGTAGCTTCTGTTCTTTTACTTATCAATATGCTTATAGCCCATGTGCTATAAGTTCTTGCTTTAACTGAATATCGGACAATCTCCAGCCTCGTGAATATCTTCATTCGAAAAAACAGATATACACGAGGTCTAGTTTCTTATTGTCTTTTTTAGGTAATTAAGGGGATGATCCACACGAGGAATGACCTAACACTCGTTAAACTTGAACAGGTTAGCTAAGCCAACGTCAGAAAGTTAAGCGTCCTAACGAAAAACGTTTCCTTGTTTGCGTTGTTAGGAGTCTAGGCGAGTACGGCCATTAACGGTACGGCGGTTGCTTGGCGTGTTACGGCACGGGTAGCAGCTGATAATGAAAGAATGATAGGTTACGAGTAATCAAGGATACGCCAGTAGTGCATTTCCTTTCCTGATTCTTTCTGCAGATAGGACAAGCTTTATCTGTAAAAAGTCAGTTGTGTAAGAAATTACAGCGTTTAAACAGGGTGTTACTATACGGATTCCTTAACCCGATAGACCATGATTGACAGAACGTTTACTTTACAACGCTTTTATTTTTTGAAGCGTTGTAAGGTAGTCATTCTCTGCCCTAGCCGTTGTCCTGTACCCTCATCCCATGATTGTCTGCTGACCGTCAAAGTCAAGTATAAAAAGCAAAATAAAGATAAAAAACTTATTAAGGCTGGAGGGGGAGGAATTATTCCTCGATGGTCCAGATCTCTTCAATTGGTTTACCGAGTTCTTGAGCTATCCTATATGCCGTATCAAAACGTGGTGTTGTACGATTCTTAACAAGTGAACTTAAAGTGGAGTCATCAATACCAATGCGTTTAGCAAAATCACCTTGTTTAATTTCTAATTCCGCAAAAATGACTTTTAAACGGCATTTAAACTTCATAAATAATCACCTCAAAACAATAGTTTCTACAATGGAGGACTAACTCCTTTGAAAATAGTACAGGCATTCAGGCAAAAAAATTTGTTTGGACACGCAAAATTTAATATCTAGATCATATACCTATACCAATACCACATCAAGACCATGAGGAATACCAAGTGGTACTTAGGACATCAAGAGGGGAAAGGTGAGGACTAATGAGACCTGGATATAAGTATTTAAGTCGCATGCCACTGTATCCATCGCAAACTTTGTTTAACATGCACGCAGAGGCTGATGATCATGATGAGTTGCAATGTGTGTACGACCACATCGCAGCTCACAATATGCTACAGCATCCAGAATACATCGATATCGTTGACTTATTGGGGGAAGAAGAACCTTATGGACCATACAACGAGATAGGGTTCCAGAAAAGGATTGATGCATATTTAGATGATTGTAAACGATGGAGGGATGAGTAATGAGGTGGCAATATGATTACTTAAATGGCACTCCGTATTTGTACCCATCAAAAGAGCTGAAAAGCATGTATAAGGAGTCCAGGGGGAAAGGTGAGGCGAACTCAATCGTAAAGCATATGGAAAGACATGAGGTTTTTGATAATAAAGAATACCGTGGTTATTACAGTTTATCTAATGAAATCATGGATGACTTATATGGGGATGAGGAAGAGATCCTTGAGTGGGAGGAAGTTATGGACCAGTACCAACCAATACTGAAAGCTAAGGGATTACACCTGAAAAGAAAGAGGGATTCGATATGACACTTGCAGGAGAAGCAATTGTAATTTGGACAGGAACTGGATTGTCTGTAGTGGCGATGAAGGCAGCAGAGAAAATGGGGATGAGTGTTCCACATTGGCTTCCACGTATGACGATGTATACAACTGTTACCGGCTCGTTTTTGTACCTTCTACGTTATGTGCTAATGGTGTTTCTTTGAAGGAATGGAACCTGGAATCACGGGACATTTTGTTATATAAGAAAAATAACTCGTACGTAATTCTTCCAGTAAAGAGCAACTATATCCTATAAGGATATATAAGGAGTGAACCCCTATGCTTGAGTTGTTATTAATACCTGCAGTTTCGCTGGGATACGCTTTGGTAAATGATAGATTAAAAGGTAAAGAGGATGATAGAAAGAAGATACAAGTGTTTTTTGAAGTAAGTGGAATTGCAATTAGGAAGGATGAAAAGCTACATTATCCAGTTTTTCTTGAGCGAAAAGAAGATAATCGTAGTACGACTTATGTATATAGGTTGCCGTTAGGGATGCCATCGAAATTAATACAAAAAGTTGAGGACGTTGTTAGCGAAGGACTTAATAAACCTGTACGTATCAAATACGATAATTACAAATTAATGATTCGTGTTTTTCATAAGGATATACCAGAGAAGTGGGGATGGACAGAAGGGTTAGTGGAAAAAGGTAGATGGCGTGTACCAATGGGGCAAAGCCTTGAAAGATTGATTTATCATGACTTCGATAAAACTCCTCATATGGTATTAGGTGGTCTTACACGGATGGGAAAAACTGTGTTTATGAAAGTGCTACTTACGACCTTGATTGAAGCAAATCCTGAACATGCTCACGTTTATTTAATCGATTTAAAAGAAAGGGGGTTGGAATTTAGCGAGTTCAGTAGTTTGAAACAAGTAATGGAAGTAGCTGATTCTGTGGAAAAAGCACATCATGTATTAAAACAAATTATGAGTAAAATAGAAGAACGCGGGAAATTCATGAAGAATAATGGATACAAAAATATAGTTGAAACAAAAGAAATGGATCGGTATTTCATTATTGTTGATGAGGGTGCTGTACTTGCCCCAGCAAAAGGGTTACCGCGTGATGTTAACAAGATTCGGGAAGAGTGCCAGTACATGCTTAGTTATATAGCAACTGTATCGGGCGGCTTGGGTTTTCGTTTGATTCTGGCTACACAGTATCCTACGGTTACTTCAATACCATCAGTAGTAAAGCAAATGTCTGACGCTAAGTTAGGATTCAGATTACCGACATACAAGGCATCTGAGGTTGTCCTTGATGAGTCAGGATTAGAAACATTACCGTCGTTACCTGGTAGGGCTATTTATAAGACAGATCGATTAACAGAACTACAGGTACCTTTTATTAGTGATAAGCAGATGTGGAAACATCTAAAACAATACGAGGTTGAGGTGAAGAAAGATGAACATCCAGACACATATCAAAATCAACCGTCAGATGACGATTCTAACCTCGATTAGAAAGCTGAAGTTCGCAACCCGTAGGCATTTAATGGCGGTACACGATATGGGTGGTATACGTAACGCAAATCGTATTTTAAAAGATCTCAATCCATATGTGAATAGCACAGTGTATCAAAAAGAGTACGTGTATTACTTAAATAAAAAGGGCCGTGAACTGTTCGACGATACAGAAAAGATTGTACCAAATAGTCGATTAGCTCACAGCCTTATGAGAAATGAAGCTTGGCTCTATCTGTTTTGTCCCGACGACTGGCAGATAGAAACACCTATACGTTATAAAGTAAATGATAAAAAGAAGACAATTATTCCTGATGTAAAGTTTCGGGATGAAGAAGGAACACTAAATGCTGTAGAAATAGATCGTACGCAAATGATGAATGTGAACGCTGAAAAAATGAGCAGGTACAGGGAGTTTTCGTTATATTACAAAAACAAATACAATGGAAAAATACCACTCATTCATTTCTTTACCGTGACCGAATACAGACAAAAAAAGCTGGAGCAACTTGCAGCTAAACATGATGTGTATGCTAAGGTTTATGTGGTTCTAGGAGTTTAAAAATCAGGAGGTAATTACTATGAAAAATGAAGAAATCACGCATTTATTCTTAAGTCGATAGACATGTATGGTGACCTCTACATGAAGTAGAAGAAGTACAATCAGAAGAAGAGTGAGGTTTCACTCTTCTCTTTTTATTTTATAATCTTGCTTAGTCCTGTATATCAATATATAAGCAATAACTTGATTTCACTTGCTCAAAAAGAGACATAGTTATTTTATAATTTCCTTTAGTGAAAGTCTGCTTAG
>NZ_JBITZJ010000014.1:0-5569 GCF_044546695.1 Streptomyces sp. NPDC053079 | reverse complement strand
GCCGCGGGGCGGGCGCCCGGGGGGGCGCGGGGGGCCCCCCCCCCCGCCGCCCCCCCCCCCGCCCCCCCCCAACCCCCCCCCCCCCCCCCCACCCCCCCCCCCCCCCCCCCCCCCCCCAGGCAGAGGTCCCCCATCGACCCCGCCCGCAGGCAGCCGCCCGTCCGGGCGGGGCCGCGTCGCACCTCCCGGCTCCCCACGGGAGGCCCGACGCGCGCCCGGGATCTCGTCTACCCGGCCTGCCGACCTCGATCCGGGGCACCAGGGCCTACCGGTCCGCGATCTTCGGGTGGCTGGTGGAGGCGCGGTCGATCCAGACAGTGCAGCGCCAGGCATCGACCAGGTACCAGATACGCCCACCGGCAGTGACCTCGATCTGCCAGTGGTCCATTGCCTCGCCGCGGTGCGCCCCCGGGCGAGCTCGCCCTTGAGATAGTGATGGCGTTCGGTGCGGGTGGCCAGCGCAGGGTCGGTACGCATCATCAGCCAGGCAGCGCGGGGGTTGCTCGCGGCCTGGGCGCCCAGCTGCTCCCGTCCACGGTCGGGGTGAGCTGGGTCCACCGTCCGGTGTGCTCGTCGAGGATGGCGCCGCCCTCGTCGGTGAGGACCGCGTGGGCGCTCTCACACAGCCGCCACACGGCCGTTCACCTCCTCCCACCACCGGACGGGTGTCTCGGCGAGCTGCCGCAGCCACACCTCGGCGGCCACCACCAGGTGCAGGGAGCCCTGGGCCGTGGGCTGCCCGGCGGCGGCCCGCTCCAGCGCCCCGCCCACGGGCTGGGAGGTAACCAGCCCGAGGGCGGCCAGGCGCGACGACGGGCCGAGCAGGTCCCGCAGAACCGGGGCGTGTCTACGCAGACCCTGGTAGGCGAGGGCGTTGAAGCCGCCCTTGGTGGTGCGGGCGAGCACGAAGGGCGGCAGCACGCCGCTGCCGGTGAACGCCGCCTCCAGCAGCGGCTTGTACCGTCCCGGGACCCGCGCTGGTCGGCGGGCACGGCCAGGCAGGCCCGGATCACTTCGTTGTCCACGGCCTTGGGACTGGTAATCCCGCATGTTCACGTGTCGCGTATTCCATGCCGCGAGGGCCTTGGTATCACCATGCGTGATCAGTTCTCGCTGGGGCGAGCACGGGTCACGAAGCAGCTGCGCCGATTACGCCGCGGGCCTCCGTGACGAAGGCGTCAAGCTGGCGCAGGTGTGCGTCCACCGCAGCGTTGTAACTCAAAGCCCCAGGGGTGTCGTACGGATCGCGCGGTTTCGCGTGAGCTGCCAGCACAGCCGCTGTCTGGGGCAGACCCTCGGCCAGATTGGCCATCTCGTCCGGCCCAACAACGGCGACAGCTGCACTGGCACGCCTTAGTTCGTTGAGGACCGGGGTCAGTTTCGACCATGCGTCCCGGCGTTCCTCTTCGCCCAACTTGTCGAGCCTCTCGTACTTGATGAGGGGACGTGCCTCGTCCATGAGCCTTTGGCTGATGCTGATCACGGTGGTGTAGGCGGCTTGCCGCTGCGCCCGAAGCCAGTGCGCAAGCTCGACTTCACCCTGTTCCTTGGCCTGGTCTCTGGCCTGTCTCCGGGATGTCGCAGCCCCCGCAAAGGCACCGCCGAGCGTGCCGAGTACCAAGCCAGCAACACCGATTCCAGCTGCCCACACAGTCGCGACGCCCTGATCCATGCCCACCATCCTTCCTGTCGAGAGTGCATGTGGCAGGTAGCCGAGAGGGTGGTGTGCCAAGGTTGGGCTGCTCTGGTGAGGACAAGAGATGCGGCCCTGGCTGGTCCCATGGCGCTCATCGGTAGGACCAGCGGTACCGCGACTATTGTCGAGATTGATCTTGAGCGGTGAAGTGCTGCGGGGTCACGAAACTGGGACTGCGCGATCGAGGGGCCGGAGGTCTCCGTACAGGGCGGCGGCGAGTTCCCGGGCCAGGCCCTGGTCGGCGACACCGTTGAGCGTGTAGTGCACCGGCCCCGGTACCAAGCCGGAGCGGAGCCGGATCTCGCCGCCGTGGGCCAGACGGAGGGCGGCGTATGGTCTTCGTGGCGATGCGCTTACAGAACATCAATGCCAGGTCATCGCGCACCCGCATCCTCGCCTTGTGTACCCGGCACGCCATCAGCGCGGCCCGCCTCACGGCCACGTACGCCTTGAGCTCGGAGGCGGACGCGGTGGACGCCTCCCAGCGAAGTCGGTGATCTTCCGCGAAGCGACACCGTCCATCCACACGTCCGTGTCGCCGAGCCCGTCCAGCCACTCCAAGTGCGCGACGAGCCGGTCTCCCAACACCCCCTCACTTTGTAACGTCCGCTCGGTCCCCGCAGGGCCGGGTGCTTGTTCCGTCGCTGGGTCAGGCATGGGTTAGCTACCCGCCGGGGAAGGCCCGGGATAGTGCTGGTCGCTGTGCTGTCTGGACGGGGGTGGGAGATGCCGGGACCAGAAGCGTGGTCGCCGGAGGCTGGGGATCTTCGATATGGGCGGGCCATCGAGTCGGTGACCACTATTGCCGCACCATTGCTGGCGGCCGGCGCGGTCGCCATGCTCGGGGTTGTGGCCGCCGACTCGGACGAGTTCCGTTGGCCGGGTCCGGCTCTCCTGTTTCTGGCTCTGTCTGTGATTTCGCTGGTGGCTTGCGTGCAATGGGGGTTCCGGGCGCGCCCCTTCCTGTACTCCATGTCGGAGGTGGAGGAATGGCACCGGGGTGTCGAGCTCACGAAAGTGGAACGCAACCGGTTGTCGCAGCAGCGCGTAGACGACCTGGTCCGGTGGCGGCGCGGAACCGGACTGGCCGCCTTCTGCTACACCTCGGGTCTCGTCACGCTGGGCATCGGCATGGCGCTCGTGCTCGCGCCACCCGTCGGTGACGAGTTCGCCGACTGGCGCTGGGCGGTCTTCGGGCTGGTGTCGCTCGCCACGTCCGTGGAAATGCTGTGGTCACTACTGGAATGGGGCGACTTGGTGTCCCGCGCTGTTGAGCAGCGTCTACGGCTCCGGCGTGCACGGGCCAGGACGGGGGAGGACGGACCGGATGACGGATGAACCGGGGACAGGCCCCGAACCATCCGCAGAAGAGCCCGCAGAGAGTCAGCCATCGGTGGAGGAGGACCCTCAAAGCTCGCCGGACACACCACACCCTGAGCGCATTTGGTGCATACCGGAGAGTGGAGACGCGACGGGTGGCGGCCATGCCACGACCGGTGCGGCCCCGCCGCCCTTCGTTCGGAGCCCTCAGGGATTTCGTGCCGGCCTGGGCGATGCCTGCCCGTTTTGCGGGATGGCGTATCCGCCGCTCGTGCGCCGTCTTCTGCGAATGGAGCGCGGCTACCACTCGGAAAGCTGCCGCGTGCGCTCGCTGCCTTTGCGGCTGGCTGCGGGCCTCACGCGAACTCAGGCGATTGCCCTCCTCAACCAGCGAACGGCTCGTCGGGGGCGGTGATGGGACGCGCGCATAGACGGGCGTTACGGTCATAAAAGGATCGCCGCGGCGAGGGCCTCAGTGAGCGCCGGCGCGGGCAGGATGTCGTCCGCGGTCGGTCCGGCGTCCTGCAGGGTGAGGTCGAAGCCGTTGCCCGCCAGCGTGGTGAAGGTGACGCGGTCGGAGCCGGAGACGGCGTGCGCGCCGAGGATGTGCGGGCTGCCGCGCAGCGCGTCAGCGATGCGAACGGCGTCCTGCTCGGCGCCGAGCAGCGGGCTCTTGTCACGGTCGATAGTAGTGAGTCGAAGCACAGTATTTGTCACCGGCGAAGCCGGAGGAACTGACTGACAGGCTTTGTCGGAGCAGCCTGGTTGACACCAACGAGGCATTCAGCTTGTCACTAATGCCGTGGCGGGCGACTGCCACGCCGAGGCCATGACGGTTTTCTGCTGTGCCTGTTCCCGCGGCCCGCACGGCGCTAGCGTCGAGTCTCATGATCGTATGGCTCAACGGCACCCACGGCGCAGGCAAGACGACGACCAGCGCGCTCGTGCAGCAGCTGATCCCGGATTCACGGGTGTTCGACGCCGAGAAGGTCGGCGAGACACTCATGGACATCACACCGGGGCTGCCTGCTACGGACAACTTCCAGCACTGGCCGCCATGGCGGCCGCTCGTTGTCGAGACCGCCCGCCGCGTACTCGACTACACCGGCGGCACTCTGGTGATGCCCATGACGGTCCTGGTCGAGCAGTACTGGCGTGAGATCAGCTCCGGCCTTGCCCAGCACGTGATCCCGGTCCGGCACTTCGTCCTCCATGCCGACCAGGACACCCTCCGCGCGCGCATCGCGGGCGACATCGTTCTTGGCCCCAACTCCCCGTTCCGTCTCCAATACCTCGAGCCCTACGCCGAGGCGGCCCGCACGTGGCTGCACGCCGAGGCCGAAGTCGTCGACACCACACACCTCACACCCGCCCAGGCCGCCCAGCAGATCGCAAAGGCTGTCAAGGGTTAAGAGGACGACATTCCGGTGCCAAACCTCGTAGGCGGCAAGAAGTCTGCCTATGTGACAACTAGCGTGCTTCGGCTCAAGTAGTCGGGAATTCAGCAGTCACGCTTTGCCCCTATCAGTATTCGAGATCCAGGTAATCAATGTCGTTGATTGCCACGTCCGAGAGTCCCATAGCGCGGCCACCGCCGTCCTGGAAATACACTTCTTTAAACCCCTCGGCGATAATTTTGCGCATCTCCTGGTCGCTGACCCCCGCCTCGCGGGCGTCGAAGAGACGCTGCGCGTAAGCGGTGTAGCCGAAGCGGGCGCGGGTCTCGACGGTGATGCCGGTGGCGGTGGCGGCCTGCTTGCGGCGGCGCTTGCGGACCTGGGGCTGCCAGCGGGCCCGTACGGCCGCGTCGATCTTCGCGGCGATGTCCTTCGGCGGGTGCTTGCGGGCGGCTCGCCAGGATGCTGGGCCTCCCAGTAGCGGCGAAGTGCCAGGTCGAAGCTGGGCAGGGGGCGGCCGACGGCGGCGGCCAGGGCGAGCCGGATCGTCAGCACGACGCGCTCGAAGTCCGACCCGGTCGATGCCGCGCGAGCCAGGTCGATCCGGACGGGCAGGATCTTCTCGCCCGCCCAGGCAGGGGCGCCCCACTGCGCGGGGCGCTGCTCGGCGGCGGTGAGTGAGGCTTCCAGCTTGCGCAGCAGGGTCGACTTACCGACGCCTCCCACTCCGTAGAACGTGGTCACGTTGTCGCGGGGGGCTTCGAGGTCCTCGACGTCGAAGCCCGGAGTGGCGATGTGCCGCAGGTGCTCCTCGATGGCGGTGGCCACGAAGTTCCACTGCCTCTGGCGATTGGTGAACGCCTCGCTCGCTCTGCGCCGCTTCTCGCGCGACAGGCGCTTTGCTGTATGGCGAAGATCCGCCGGGAGCTCGGCCTGCAGGCCGTAGGCCGTAGGCCGTCGACGACAGGGCCACCGATCCTCGACCGGCCGGAGTTCAGCCCGCCGCCATCTGCAGACCTGCTGGCAATTTCAGGCCTCGGCCTCGTCAACTGCAGCGTCGGCGGCGGCCGGAGCCTCGGCCGGCTTCTCGTCGGCCTTCTTCTCGCCCTCGAGCAGGTCGCGCTCCCACTCGGCCAGCGGCTCGCCGGCGGCCTTG
>NZ_JBITZJ010000013.1:0-35365 GCF_044546695.1 Streptomyces sp. NPDC053079 | reverse complement strand
AGGCACTCCAAGCAGCCCTCCACGACGTCGTCACCCGGCACGAGAGCCTGCGCACCGTCTTCCCCGAGGACACCGACGGACAGCCCTACCAGCGCGTACTGAGCCGGGACGAGGCTGTCGGGTCGCTGACGCTCGTCACGGTGGACGCCCCCGGTCAGGAGGCGCTGGCGGCGGCCATGGAGGAGAGCGCCGGTTGCCGGTTCGACCTGGCGGTCGATCTGCCGCTGCGGGCGTGGCTGTTCACCAGCGCCCCTGACCAGCACGTACTCCTGCTCGTCATGCACCACATCGCCGGAGACGGCTGGTCCATGGCGCCCCTGGCCCGGGACCTTTCCGTTTCGTACGCGGCGCGGACCGAAGGCCGGGTGCCGTCATGGGCTCCGCTTCCGGTGCAGTACGCGGACTACACGCTCTGGCAGCGCGAACTCCTCGGCGAGGAAAACGACCCCGAGAGCGTCATCACCGGCCAGGTGGCTTTCTGGCAGGAAGCCCTCGCCGGGATTCCCGAGGAGTTGCAGCTCCCGGCCGACCGGGCGCGTCCTGCCGTCGCCTCCCACAAGGGCGGTTCGGTGCCGCTGGTTCTCGACGCGGATCTGCACCAGCGGGTCGTCGACCTCGCGCGTGCTCAGGGCACGAGCGTGTTCATGGTCATGCAGGCCGCCCTCGCCGCCCTGCTCACCCGCCTCGGCGCCGGCAACGACATCCCCATCGGCTCGCCCATCGCAGGCCGTACCGACGACGCGCTCGACGACCTCGTCGGCTTCTTCGTCAACACCCTCGTCCTGCGCACCGACACCTCCGGCGACCCCACCTTCGAAGAGCTCCTCCAGCGCGTCCGCGACACCGACCTCGCGGCCTACGCCCACCAGGACCTGCCGTTCGAGCGGCTCGTGGAACTCCTCAACCCCGTCCGCTCCATGGCCCGCCACCCCCTCTTCCAGGTCATGCTGACCCTGCAGAACCAGACGCAGGCCGGTCTCGACCTCCCCGGGATCGATGTGGGGATGGAACCGCTGGGCCCGCCGGCAGCGAAGTTCGACGTCGGCGTCACTCTGACGGAACGTTTCGCCGTCGACGGCGGCCCCGCCGGCATGATCGGCACCGTCGACTACGCGACGGACCTTTTCGACGCGGCATCCGTGGAGCTGCTCGCGCGGCGACTGGTCCGTCTGCTCGAAGCCGTCGTCACCGATCCCACCACCACCGTCGGACAGGTGGAGATCCTCTCCGACCAGGAGCGACACCGGCTTCTGACCGAGTGGAACGACACGCATCGCGACGTACCGCAGAGCACCGTCCCCGAGCTGTTCGAGCAGCAGGCGGCCCGTACTCCCGACGCCACCGCCGTGGTCTTCGAGGGCGAGGAACTCACCTACGCCGAGCTGAACGTCCGCGCCAACCAGCTCGCCCATCGCCTCATCAGCACGGGCACCGGCCCCGAGCACATCGTCGCCATCGCCCTGCCCCGCTCCGCCGAGCTCATCGTCTCGCTCCTGGCGGTCCTGAAGACGGGCGCGGCGTACCTCCCCGTCGACCCGGACTACCCGGCCGACCGCATCACCTACATGCTCGGCGACGCGGCACCCACCTGCGTCATCACCGACACGCGGACGCTCCCGGCGATCCCCCGGTCCGACGTCCCCACGATCGTCCTCGACGATCCCGGGACCCTCGCCGAGCTCGCGGTTGACACCGCCGGCAACCCCGACCGGACCGCGCACCCCGACCACCCCGCCTACGTCATCTACACCTCCGGCTCCACCGGCCGGCCCAAGGGCGTGGTGATCGCCCACCGGAACGTCGTCAACTTCTTCGCCGGCGTCGACGAGCGGGTGGGCTGCGGCCCGGACGACACCCTCCTGGCCGTCACCAGCGTCGCCTTCGACATCTCCGTCCTGGAGCTGCTCTGGACGCTCGTCCGTGGCACCCGCGTGGTGCTGATGCAGGACCGTGCCCTGGTCAAGGAGGGGAGTGGGGCCCTGGCGCCGGGCCGGCCGGTCAAGCCGTGCGACGTGAGCCTGTTCTACTTCGCGAGCGCCGAGACGGCCACCGCCGGTGACAAGTACCGTCTGGTGCTCGAAGGGGCCCGGTTCGCCGACCGCCACGGGTTCGAGGCGGTGTGGACCCCCGAGCGGCACTTCCACGAGTTCGGCGGCCTCTACCCCAACCCGTCCGTGATGAGCGCGGCGCTGGCCACGGCGACCGAGCGGGTCAAGATCCGGGCGGGCAGCGTCGTCCTGCCGCTGCACGACCCGATCCGGGTGGCGGAGGAATGGTCGCTGGTGGACAACCTGTCCGGCGGCCGCGTCGGCGCGGCGTTCGCCTCCGGCTGGCACGCCGACGACTTCGCCTTCTTCCCGGACCGGTACGAGGAGCGCAAGCAGTACACCTCCGAGGCGATACAGGTCGTACAGGACCTGTGGCGCGGGGGTTCGCGGAAGGTCCGCGCCGGATCGGGCGCCGAGATCGAGGTCCAGGTCTTCCCGGCGCCCGTGCAGAAGGAGCTGCCGACGTGGATCACGACGACGGGCGGCGGTGAGGCCTTCGCCCGTGCGGGCGCGATGGGCGCCAACGTCCTGACGCACCTGCTGGGCCAGTCGGTCGAACAGGTCGCCGCCAACATCCGGCTGTACCGGCAGGCGCGCGCCGACCACGGCCACGACCCGGATGCGGGTGTGGTGACGCTGATGGTGCACACCTTCATCGGCGAGGACCGCGAGGCGGTCCGGGAACAGGTGCGTGAGCCCTTCACGGCCTACCTGAAGTCGTCGGTCGGTCTGCTGATGAACCTCGCCAAGAGCCTGAACCTGCCGTTCGACCCGGCGAGCATCACCGACGCCGACAGGGACACGCTGCTGTCCTTCGCCTTCGACCGCTACTTCGAGACCAGTGCCCTCTTCGGGACCGTGGAGTCGGTGCAGCCGTTCCTTGAGGGGCTGAGCGCGGCCGGTGTCGACGAAGTGGCGTGCCTGATCGACTTCGGCCTCCCGGACGACATGGTCCTGGAGCACCTGTCGGGCCTGGCGGCGGCCCGTGACCTGCACGGGGCACGGGTCGGAGGCGAGGACCTGTCGCTGGCGGGCGTCGTCGAGCGGTACGCGCCGACGTTGATGCAGTCGACCCCCTCGCTGATGCAGATGATCGCGCAGGACGAGCGGAGCCTGACCGGTCTGTCCTCTCTGCGCACCCTCGCCGTGGGCGGCGAGGCGCTGCCGTCGTCCCTGGCCGGTCTCCTGCGGTCCGAGCTGCCCGACGCCCGGCTGATCAACATGTACGGTCCGACGGAGACCACGATCTGGTCGGCGACCCACGAGGTGGGGGACGCCACGGGACCGGTCCCGCTGGGGCGTGCCATCGCCAACACGCGGACCTACGTCCTGGACGACCGTCTCCAGCCCGTGCCTCCCGGCACGACCGGCGAGCTCTACATCGCCGGTGCCGGTCTCGCCCGCGGCTACCTCAACCGGCCCGCCCTCACCGCGGAACGCTTCACAGCCGACCCGTTCGGCGCTCCCGGCACCCGCATGTACCGCACGGGTGACGTCGTACGCCACCGGACCGACGGAACCCTCGAGTACCTCGGCCGCTCCGACGACCAGGTCAAGATCCGGGGCTTCCGCATCGAACTCGGCGAGATCGAGGCCGCCCTGGCCGCACAGCCGAACGTGGCCCACGCCGCCGCCGTCGTGCGCGAGGACCGGCCCGGTGACAAGCGACTGGTCGCCTACGTCGTCGCCGAGAGCGCGGAGCTGTCGACGGACACCCTCCGGGCAGCCGTCTCCGAGCGTCTCCCCGACTACATGGTCCCCAGCACCGTCCTCACCCTCGACGCCCTGCCCCTCACCCCCAACGGCAAGCTCGACCGCAAGGCGCTGCCCGCACCGGACTATGCGGCCCTCACCACCGGCCGTAAGCCCCGCACGCCCCAGGAAGAGGTCCTCTGCAGTCTCTTCGCCGAGGTCCTCGGCCTGGAGACCGTGGGCGTCGACGTCAGCTTCTTCGAGCTCGGCGGCCACTCCCTGCTCGCCACCCGTCTCATCAGCCGCATCCGTTCCGTGCTGAGCGTCGAGCTGGGCATCCGGGTGCTGTTCGAGGCGCCGACGGTGGCGGCCCTCGCCGAGCACCTGACGGGCGAGAAGGCACAGGACTCGCTGAAGGTGCTGCTGCCGCTGCGGGAGACCGGGACCGCGGAGCCGCTGTTCTGCGTCCACCCGGGCACGGGCCTGAGCTGGCCCTACGCGGGCCTGCTCCAGCACGTTCCGCAGGAGGTGCCGATCTACGGCCTGCAGGCCCGGCAGGTGTGCGGGGAGGGCGAGCCGCCGAGGGACCTCGCGGAGATGGCGGACGACTACGTCCGGCACATCCGGTCCGTCCAGGAGGCGGGTCCGTACCGCCTGCTGGGCTGGTCGTTCGGCGGCCTCGTGGCGCACGCCGTGGCCACGCGCCTGCAGGAGCAGGGCGAGGAGGTGTCCCTGCTGGCACTGCTCGACGCCAGCCCCAGCGAGCAGACGTCGTCCGCGCCCGCTCCGGTGGACGAGCGGGCGGCCGTGGCCGGCCTGTTGCGCTCCCGCGGGCACGCCTTCGACGAGGCCGCGGCCATGGACCTGCCGGAGGCCGCGGAGATCCTCGTCGAGCACGACGAGTGGTTCCGGCACATGGACGTCCACACCGCCGTCTCCGTCCTGCGGTTCATGCTCGACAGCGCGACTCTGTCGAGGGGGTACAGGCCCGCGGTGTTCCGTGGCGACGTGCTGTCCTTCGTCGCCGCGCGGGAGGGCGAGGAGACCGTGGTGACCACGGCGGACTGGGCGCCGTACGTCGACGGGAGCATCGGCCGGCACGAGATCGACTGCGTGCACATCGACATGATGCGTCCGGTCCCGCTGACCGAGATCTGTAAGACCGTCAATCAGTACCTGCGGTAAGGCGACGAGCGAAGGTGTTCTCCGTGTCGAATCACTCGACTGCCGGGCCCGGCCCGGCCCGGAACAGCTGGCTGAGGTTCCTGCGGAACCGGCCCGATGCCCGGGCCCGGCTGGTCTGCTTCCCCCACGCCGGGGGAGCGGCCGGCTACTACCAGGCCTGGCCCAAGCACCTCCCGGCCGAGGTCGACGTCGTGGCCGTGCAGTACCCCGGCCGGCAGGACCGGCTGGGGGATCCGCCGGTGGCGGACATGCGCACCATGGCCGAGTCGGTCGCCGCGGCGCTGCAGCCGCTGGCCGACAGGCCGCTGGTCTTCTTCGGGCACAGCCTGGGGTCGGCGCTCGCCTACGAGGTGGCCCGTGTGATGGAGGGGGTCATGGGCACGCCGCCCGCGATCCTCTTCGCCTCCGCGCGCATGGCACCGCACGCCGCGAAGCCCTCGGACCTCAGCCGGCAGGGGGACCAGGCGCTGATCGCCCATCTCACCGAGCTGGGCGGCATGGCCCCGCAGATCCTGGCGGACGAGGAACTGCTCGGGCTGGTGATGCCGGCCATCCGCGCCGACTACCGCCTGCTGGAGGACTACCGGCCCACGCACCTCGCCAGGCTGTCGACGCCCGTCGCGGCCATGGTGGGGACGGCCGACGAGGCGGTCGAGGCCGCCTCCGCCGCCACCTGGAGCGACGCGACGCGGGAGTTCCTCGGCGTCACCGAGTTCCCGGGCGGTCACTTCTACCCCGACGCGTGCCTGGAGCAGCTGACGGGGGAGATCACCCGGCACCTGAGGGAAAGGGTGCTGTGAACCCGTCCGCGCGTCCCCGCGCGGATCCCGCCGGCAGCGGGGCCGTCGCGACGAGCACCGTGCGCGGCGGCACCGCACAGCGGTCGCCGGCCTTCAGGCCGGCGCCCGCCGCCGGGGCGCCGTCCGCGGCCGTGGTGTCCACGACGACGCGGTAGACGGCACCCGGCCGGCCGGGCACGGTGAAGTCCGCCGGTGCGTCACCCGCGTTGAGCAGGACGAGGACGTCGTCGTCACGCTGCGGTGCGCCCTCCGGCGTGACGGGGTCCACCCGGTCCCCGGCCAGGAGGAAGCCGAGGAAGCGGGTCGACGGGTCCTCCCAGCGTCCGGTCGTCATCGGGCGGCCCTCGTGGTCGAACCAGGCGATGTCCGGCGGCCCGGGCGCGTCTCCCGCGCCGGACGCGGTACCGGTCAGGAACGTGCGGCGGCGCAGCGCCGGGTGGTCGCGCTGCAGGGCCACGACGCGGCGCACGAAGGCGGTGAGCTCCGGCCGGGCGCTGCTCCAGTCGTACCAGCTGATGCCGTTGTCCTGGCAGTAGGCGTTGTTGTTGCCGTGCTGGGTGCGCCCGATCTCGTCGCCTCCGCAGAGCATGGTCACGCCCTGCGACAGCAGGAGGGTGACGAGGAGGTTGCGGCGCTGGCGCTCGCGCAGCGCGGTGACGGCACCGTCGTCGGTGGGGCCCTCCACGCCGTAGTTGGCGGCGCGGTCGTCGTTCGTGCCGTCGCGGTTGTCCTCGCCGTTGGCCTCGTTGTACTTGCGCTCGTACGTCACCAGGTCGGTGAGCGTCTTGCCGTCGTGGCAGGTGACGAAGTTGACGGAGGCGTCGGGGCCGCGGCGTTCGGCGGCGTAGAGGTCGGCGGAGCCGGTGAGCCGGCGCGCCAGGTCGCCCACGGCGGGCCGGCCCCGCCAGAAGTCGCGCAGGGTGTCGCGGCTGCGGTCGTTCCACTCCGCCCAGCCGGCCGGGAACCGGCCCACCTGGTAGCTGTCGGGGGCGCCCACGTCCCAGGGTTCGGCGATGAGCTTGGTCCTGTTCAGGACGGGGTCCTGGTGGAGGAGGTGGAAGAACGCGGCGAGCCGGTCCACGTAGCCGTACTGGCGGGCGAGGGTGGCGGCCAGGTCGAAGCGGAAGCCGTCGACGTGCATCTCCGTCACCCAGTGGCGCAGCGAGTCGAGGATCAGGCGCAGCACTTCGGGGCGGCCGGCGTCGAGGGTGTTGCGGGTGCCGGTGGTGTCGATGTAGCGGGAGCGGTCGGCCGGGTCGAGGCGGTAGTAGATCTCGTTGCCGAGGCCGCGGAAGCTCAAGGCGGGGTCCGTGGGGCCGCCCTCCGCCGTGTGGTTGTAGACGACGTCGAGGATGACCTCGATGCCGGCGGAGTGCAGGGCGGCGACCATCCGCTTGAACTCGGTGATCTGTCCGCCGCGGTCGCCCGACGCGCTGTACGCGGCGTGCGGGGCGAAGAAGCCGATCGTGGAATAGCCCCAGTAGTTGGTCAGGCCCCGTGCGAGCAGGGAGGGCTCGGACAGGTGCTGGTGCACGGGCAGCAGCTCGACGGCGGTGACGCCCAGGCCCGTGAGGTGGCCGAGGACGGCCGGGTGGGCGAGGCCGGCGTAGGTGCCGCGCAGCGCGGGCGGTACGCCGGGGTGGGTGGCGCTGATGCCCTTGACGTGGGTCTCGTACAGCACGGTCCGCGACCAGTGGGTGTCCGGCCGGCGATCGGTGCCCCAGTCGAAGGAGGCGTCGGCGACCAGGCAGGCGGCCGTGCGGGGGCCCAGCGGTCGCATGATCTGCGCGTACGGGTCGAGGAGCAGGGTGTCGGGGGAGAACAGCAGGCCGCGCCGGGGCTCGTAGGGGCCGGTGGCCCGGAAGCCGTAGCGCTGCCCGGGGCCCACGCCCGGTAGGTAGACGTGCCAGACGTCGCAGTCGGCGGACATCGCCAGCCGGCTCTCGCGCCCGTCGTCGTCGAGCAGGCAGAGCGTGACGTGGCCGCCGTACGCCCCGGCCGAGGAGTACACGGCGAAGTTCGTGCCGTGGCCGTCCCAGGTCGCGCCGAGGCGGTACGGGTCTCCTGGCCGGGTGTCGGTCATCCCGGGGCCCCTCTCGGTCAGTCGTAGCCGCCGAACATGAACAGGGAGGCGCGCTGGTCGGCGGGGTTCATCAGGCCGTGCAGGTTTCCGCCCTTGAGCAGGGCGAGGTGCCCCGCGGGCAGCCGGCGGATCTCGAAGGAGCGCGTGCGGGTTCCGGAGTCGGCCCAGTCCCCGATCACCATGAGGGCGTCGCCCTCCAGCATCAGGAAGACTTCCTGGTTGTCGCGGTGGCGGTGCAGGCCGATGCCGCAGGCGGGGTCGAGGACGTGCAGGTCCATGTAGGTGACGGCCAGGAACGGCTCGGTGTCGCCGCTGCGGTGGCCCTTGGAGCCGTGGGCGTCCAGGTTGTACGGCTCCAGGGCGCGGGGGAGGTCCCCGCTGCCCGCCCAGCGGCCGTATTCGCTGAACAGGGTGCGGTATTCGAGGAAGCCCACGCCGCCGTGCGGGTTGGGGCTCGTACCGACGCTCAAATAGGAGTCCCAGCCGCGGACGCGCATCTCGAAGCCGAGCCGCGTCGTGCCCCGGTCCGGGTCGGCCGCGCCCGAGCCGTCGCCGCCGGCGGTCCAGCGCACGTCGAGGTGGAGGGGCAGGACGGGGTGCATGGTGTGGCCGGGCGAGACCTCGCGCAGGTCCCGCTCGGTGAGGCGGTCGCGGGCGAAGTCGTCCGCGCCGCCGCCGACGAGGTCGGGGCGGGGCTGCAGCAGGCCCGAGTCCAGGGCGGCGCGGCCGCGGTCGCCGAGCTGCTCGCGCAGGCCGCCGCCGTCGTGGCCCCACAGCTCGACGGTGTAGAAGTCGCTCTCCTCGTCGTAGGGGGCCCGCAGGGTCACCGGGGGGCCGCCGCGGACCGAGACGACGCAGCCGATGGCGTCGCCGAGCCGTCCGGCCGCCCGCCACAGCGCGGAGTCGGGGCCGCCGCGGTAGGCGAGCTGCAGGAACGGTACGCGCCGGTCGCCGGCGGCGGCCCAGCCGCGGACGGCCCTGGTGTCGGCGAGGCGGAAGTCGCGGACGTTCTGCTTCTGGAAGTCGGTCTTGACGTCCTGGAGCGCCGGATCGAGCTGGTCGGCGTCACCCCCGGAGGGCCCGTACAGCTCGAGCCACCGGTGCGGGTAGAGGTACTGCAGGGAGGGGGACTCGTAGTGCTCGCGCTCGGCGGCGAGCCGGGAGCGCTCCACCAGGCCCAGCAGCTTCAGCAGCGGGTTGTCCGCGGCGTAGTCCGGCGGCTTCCCGGGATCGACGCGGAAGACCGAGTCACTGTGCACGATCTCGGGCATCGGAACCGCCTCACGTGGTGTGGTAGAGGAAGGCAACGAATTTCAGCGGCTCGTCGGACGGGTTGCGGATGCCGTGCACGCCGCCGCTCTTGGTGAAGATGACGCTGCCCGGTTTGACGGGCAGTTCCCGGCACTTGACCGGGCCCACGCCGAAGACCTGCCGGTCGACCAGGGGGTAGGAGTCGGTGGCCGGGTCGTCTCCGTCGCTCATGTAGGCGATGCCGGTTCCGGAGACGATGTAGTAGAGCTCCTCGGAGCCGATGTGGCGGTGGGTGCCCTCGATCGTGCCGGGCGGGACGGTCACCTCGTGGAAGAAGACCAGCTCGCTGCCGAGTTCGCGTTGGAAGAGCCAGCGCATCTGGATGACGTTGTCGTCGAAGCGCTCGGGGTTGTCGGGGTCGGTCATGGCGTTGCGGTAGTTGACCGGCAGGACGTCGGCCGCGTCGGGGATGAAGTACCCGCGCTGGAAGTCCAGCAGGTAGTTCTTGTCCTCGACCGTGTTCAGGCCCGAGCTGGGCTCCTGGGTCCGGGGCTCCTGGTGGGAGCGGAGGTAGTCGTTGTCCCACTGCACGTCGTCTTTGCCTATGCCCTGGCCGGTCGGGTACAGCACCCCGTCCTCGCGGAAGGCCAGCAGCACCTTGCGGGCCGGGCCCAGCAGCGACGACAGATGCGGCACGCGGGTGATGGGCGCGTCCCGGCCCATCAGGGGCAGCACGCGGTGGTCGTGGGCCGATCCGGCGGGCGGCTCCAGCGTTTCCCAGATCTCCGCCGCGTACGCGCCGATGACCGGGTCCCAGTGCAGGGTGACCAGGGCCTCGGCGGCCCGGTCCGGGCCGTCCCCGACGAGCCGGACCCAGGCCTTCACGCGCGGCCCGAGCCGGCGGCCGAACTCCCGGGCCTGCTCGACGAGCCGGATGCCCGCGTATTCGATGCGCAGCATCGAGCACAGCCGGACGCCGCCCAGGAAGACGTCGCCCTTGATGGCGGTGCCGTCGGCGCTGCTGCGCACCTCGGAGACGTAGTAGCGGTAGCGGGAGGAGCGGGTCGCGCTGAGGTAGCGGGCGTGGTAGATCCGGTCGGGGAAGAACACCACCCGGAAGATCTCGTTCTCGGGGTGGGTGAAGATGTCGTCGAACCGGGTGTCCATTCACAGCCTCCCGAGCAGCGTGTCGGCGACGCGGAAGGCGTTCGCCTCGATGGTCAGCGTGGGGTTGGCGCTGCCGGACGTCGGCATGAACGAGCCGTCGGTGACGTAGAGGTTGTCGAAGTTCCAGGCCCGGCAGTCGGGGTCGAGCACCGAGTCCGCGGGGTCCGGGCCGAAGCGGGCCCCGCCCAGGACGTGGTTGGCGATCCGCACCACCGAGTGGCCGACGGAGCCGGCGCTGATGTCACCGGTCCGGCCGCCAGCGGCCAGGATGCGCCGGCACTGCTCGGCGAGGGTGTCCATGAGCGCGCGGTCGTGGGGGTGCCAGGTCTTGACGATGTAGGCGGCCGGCCGGCCCCACTTGTCCTTCACCGTGGGGTGGAGCTCGATGCGGTTGCCGCGCTGCGGCACCTGGTTGGCCATGAAGGCGACCGACAGCCGACGACCGAAGTTCGTCTCCAGATAGTCCTCGAAGCCGTTGCCGACCAGCGAGGTGTCGTAGAGGTAGCCCTTCCAGAGGTTGTCCATGTCCATCGCGTGCCAGGTGCGGGCCAGGGACAGGGGCAGGGCTCCGTCGGAGGTGTTGTTGTAGATGACGCCGCCCGCCCACAGCCCCTGTTCCCTGATCCACTCGGGGCGTGCGCAGTGGTCGGTGGCCCAGTCGGAGTCCAGGGTGCGGGACTTGTCGGCGCGCTCCGGCACCACGCACTGCGCGCCGCCGAAGCAGTGGGTCAGGAAGTACGCGCCGAGCAGCCCGTTGCCGTTGATGCGCCGCTCGAAGGCCGGGTCCAGCAGCGCGGAGATCCGCAGCAGCCGCACCGACTCGATCGCCGAGCAGGCCACGACGACGGTCCGCGCGGCCAGGACGCGGGGGCGGCCGGCCGGGTCGCGGTAGTGGACGCGGGTCACCTTGGAGCCCTCGGCCTCCAGGTGGGTGACCGTGCAGTTGGCCCGCAGCTCGAAGCCGCCCCCGCCGTCGCCGCTGAGCGGCGCCAGGAGCGAGACCCAGGTGTTGGACTTCAGCCCCAGCGGGTCGCCGTAGCGGTTGACGAAGGCCGTCTTGATGCTCTCCTCGTCCTGCGGGACCGTACGGCCGCTGGGCGCGTGGTCGCGGGTGATCACCGCGAGCGGGGTGCGGTAGCGGCGCATGCCGAGGGCGTCCATGCCGGCGGCGGCGTACGCGCTGATGGGGTTGGGCGCCAGCGGCGGCTGGTAGCGGTCGGCCGAGGGCGTCTTGGCCTGGCCCTCCCACGTGCCGTTGACGCCGATGAGCTCCTCGGCCCGGACGTAGTACGGCTCCAGGGCGGCGTACTCGACCGGCCAGTCGCGGGCCTCGCGCACCACCTCGCGGCCCGGGTCGTCGCGCAGGTCGCCACGGCCCTCGTTGAAGCTGCGCAGCCGCAGGTCGTCCGGGGTGAAGCGGGGCGAGACGCCGCCGTAGAGCTGGGTGCCGCCGCCCACCACCTGGGCGGTGTAGCCCTCGATGGTGACGCGGTCGGCGCCGTCGCTGTCGCGGTAGACGTGCGGCTCGTCGTTCAGGTCGGGCTCGACGTGGCTGGAGAAGTACGCCTCGCCCGTATTGGCGACGCCCCGCACCGTGATGCGCTTCTCGGCGCCCGTGGCGAAGGACTCGTCGCGCTTGAAGTCGCTCAGCCCCTGCGGGCTCTGCGCCTGGGTGCGCAGCAGCGGGCCCTTCTCCAGCATCACCACCCGGTGCCCGGCCCGTACGAGTGTGTGGGCCACCGGGGCGCCCCCGGCCCCGCTGCCGATGACGACGATGTCCGCCGGTTCCCGCGGACCCGTTCCCTCCGCCATGGCTTCCCCCTAGCCGCGGTAGTCGGTGTTGTGCCCCAGCGGTGACTCCAGCGCGCGCCGCCAGTCGAAGAGCGTCTCCCCACGGCCGTCCCGGAAGCGGTTCTCCAGATACATCCAGCCCGCCGCGCCGGAATTGCCGCCGTGCCGGGGGTGGACGAACGCGCCGGTCATCGCGTGCCGGCGCAGGAGCAGCAGGAAGTGGCGCGGGCTCTGGTAGCGGGAGTGGTCCCAGCCGTCGACCTTCTCGCTCTCCATCTGCCCGTACAGCTCCGCGTACGCCTCCGGCGCCACTGTCGCCGGGTCGAGCCCGCCGGAGCGGGCCCGCAGCAGATCGCCGACCATGCGCAGACAGACGTGGTAGTCGTCGGCGTGGTGCTGCTCCTGGCGGGCGAGGAGTTTGTCGATGTAATTGACCGTGCCGACCTCGTCGTCGAGCTGATAGGCGAGAGGGAATTCGGCACTCCGCCGGGCCCGGTCGAGGGATTCGTAGACTCCACGGATGAAACGGCGGTTCTCGTCGAGACGGAACGGCAGCAGATGCGCGACGATCCGGCCCAGCAGTTCCCGCTCGGCGCGGTTCAGCACGAGCGGCACGGCACAGGCATCGGTGAAGAAGCGGGACCAGCTCTCGCCGTTGTCGAGGACGGTGCGCTGCGGATTGACGGCATCCAGAACATACGTTCCGTCGACCGCGTACTTGTACGTGTGCACCTGCCCCTTGGGGACCCGCACGGTGACCGCCCAGAATCCGGTGGGCTCACCCGCGAACAGCAGGGGCCGCAGCGGGACGGGCGAGTGCAGCGGGCCGAACGTGCCCGTCACGGTCACGGCGGAGGGCGCCGCGGCCCGGCCGTCGTGGACGAACGTCACGTCGTTGAAGGGGTACGAGCCCGCCGCGGAGACCCCGTCCCAGTGCGTGTCGACCACCGGGAAACGCCAGGCCTCGCACACCGCGGCCCGGGGGTCCCCGGGAGCGTACTGGCCGAAGTCGTGGCGCGGGTCGGAACCGTCCCGCGCGAGGTATTTCGTGCAGTGGTTCAGGACGTACTGATCGTCCCTTTCGATGATCTCGACCTTCACCGCATTCCCCCGAACTCGGTAGATCTGGAGCCATCCATGCGGAGACGTCAATGAAAATATTGCCGGTACGGGGCTTTGTCCACGGCCGGGACGAGCGGCGCTGCGCCTGTTGCCCGGCGTATTCCATGGGGCTGGTGATTCTCCGGCGCGGGCGGGCCTCCGATAGCCTGAGCCCACAATGAACAGCTTCACGACGCCATGGGGCGAGTTCGATCTCGCCCGTTTCCCCGAGGATCCCCGCGACCCCTTGCGCGCCTGGGACGCCGCCGACGAATACCTGCTGCGGCACCTCCACGGAAGCGACGGGGAGCCCGCCGACCTGTCGGGCACCGTGGCCGTGGTGGGGGACCGGTGGGGCGCCCTGACCACCGCGCTCGCCGCACACCGGCCCGTCCAGATCACCGACTCCTTCCTCGCCCAGGAGGCGACCCGGGCGAACCTGGCGCGCAACGGCGTCGCCCCCGACGCGGTGCGGCTGCTGTCCACCCAGGACACGCCCCCGGACCGGATCGACGTGCTGCTGATCAGGGTGCCCAAGAGCCTGGCGCTGCTGGAGGACCAGCTGCACCGGCTCGCGCCCCGCCTCCACGAGGGCACCCTCGTCGTCGGCACGGGCCGGGTCACCGAGATCCACACCTCGACGCTGAAGCTGTTCGAGCGCCTCGTGGGGCCGACCCGCACCTCGCTGGCGGTGAAGAAGGCCCGGCTGATCTTCTGCACCCCCGACCCCGGCGTCCAGCGCCCCGCCAACCCGTGGCCGCACCGCTACGCCCTGCCGGAGGGGATCGGCGCGGTCTCCGGGCGCACCGTCACCAACCACGCCGGCACCTTCTGCGCCGAGCGCCTGGACATCGGCACCCGTTTCTTCCTGCCCCGTCTGCCCCGGCACGGCGGCCCCGAGCGCATCGTCGACCTGGGCTGCGGCAACGGCGTCGTCGGCACGGCGGCGGCGCTGGCCAACCCCGAGGCCGAGGTGCTCTTCATCGACGAGTCCTACCAGGCGGTGGCCTCGGCGGAAGCCACGTTCCGGGAGAACGCCGGGTCGCGGGCGGCGGAGTTCCAGGTGGGCGACGGCCTGGCGGCCGTGCCCCCGCAGTCCGTCGACCTGGTCCTGAACAACCCGCCGTTCCACACCCACCAGGCGACGACCGACACCACGGCCTGGCGCATGTTCACCGGCTCCCGCAAGGCGCTGCGCCCCGGCGGCGAACTGTGGGTCATCGGCAACCGCCACCTCGGCTACCACGTGAAGCTGCGCAAGGTCTTCGGCAACTGCGAGGTCGTCGCGAGCGACCCGAAGTTCGTCATCCTGCGCGCCGTCAAGCGCTGAACGACCCCCGCCCCGCCGGGCGTCGGCTCATGCCCGGCGGTCGGCCGGGGTCCGCTCCCACCGGCCGTCGCGGCGCTCGATGAACAGCGACTGCGCGGAAGGGCCGGACTGATCGGTGGTCATGCGGCATCCCTTTCGTCGTACGGGAAACGGCGCTCTTCCATACGCCTGCGTATGTTTACCGTACGGTAGCGTACGGCCATGGTGCGACGGCGAGAGGGCAAGCCGCAGAGCGGCGGACGGCAGCGGCTGAGCGCGCGGGACTGGGCGGACGCCGCCCTCACGGCCATCGGTGAAGGCGGCCTCGCCGCGGTCGCGGTCGAGCCGCTCGCCGCCCGGCTGGGAACCACGAAGGGCAGCTTCTACTGGCACTTCACCAACCGCGAGGCGCTCATCGAGGCCGCGCTGCGCCGCTGGGAAGAGGTCTGCACCGAGGACATGATCGAAGCGCTCGCCCCCGAGCCCGACCCGCTGCGACGACTGCGCCGCCTCTTCGCCGAAGCGACCGCGGCGGCGGCCCGTGACCCCCTCGAGCTCTCCCTGCTCGCCACGTCCGCGCACCCCCAGGTCGCCGCGGTGCTGCGGCGCGTGACGGAGCGCCGGATCGGCTACCTCGCCGACCTCTTCGCCGAGCTCGGCTTCCCGCCCGACGAGGCCCGCCGCCGCGGAGTGCTGGGCTACACCGCCTACCTGGGCCACACCCAGCTGGGCCACGCCGTGCCCGGCGCGCTCCCGCCCACGGCCGAGCAGGCCGCCTACCTGGACTCGGTCGTCGACACCCTGCTGCGCCGGGACTGACGGCCGCCGCACGGGATTGCCGTCGCCGCACCGGCGGACCCTCCGTCATAATCGGGGCTCGCTCGCTCACTTGTCCGACCGGTGCGCGGCGAAGCACCGCATCCCTTTTGTTTCTCCCCAGGAGTTCTCCCTCTTCATGAACACCATCGACCGGTCCACCGACACCCTCCGCGTCCTGGCCATATCGGGCAGCCTGCGCGCCGACTCCATCAACAGCGCCCTCCTGCGCGCGGCCGGCGCGCTGGGCGGCCCCGAGGTGAAGCTGGAGCTGTGGGACGGGCTGGCCGCGGTGCCGCCCTTCAGCGAGGACGACGAGGCCGAGCCGGGCGCGGGCGTGGCCGGGATGCTCGCCGCCGTCGCGGGCGCCGACGCGCTGCTGTTCGCCACCCCGGAGTACAACCGCTCCCTCCCCGGCCAGCTCAAGAACGCCCTCGACTGGGCCTCCCGCCCCTACGGCCGCTCGGTGCTCACCGGCAAGGCCGTGGCGGTCATCGGCGCCAGCCCGGGCAACTTCGGCGGCCGGCGGGCCCACGCCGACCTGACCAAGGTGCTCAAGGCCTGCGGCGCCGTGGTCGTCGGCGACGAGGTGTGCGTGCCGCAGGCCGACACCGCCCTCGGCGAGGACGGCCTGCCGGCGACCGAGGAACTGCGCACCGCCCTCACCGGCCTGCTCGACGCCCTCGGCGAGGCCGTCCGCGCCGCGTGAGCCCTGTGGGAGAGCCGGCGCTTGGCGTGATTCGTTCGGTATCACAAGAGCTTGGCCGGATCGTTGCACGCCGTAACCGCCGCGGTGGGAACATCATTTGGTCGTCGTCGCGGTGAGCGTGGTGTGAAGGCTGTCGGCGCTGCCCGCGGTGCACGGAGCAGATGTCCACGAAGGGCCTCGCCGTCTCCGCCTCCAGAGTGGGAGCCGATGTGGCCTTGGACCAGGCGTCCGTCATCTCCGAGTGGGTCGTGCCCGCCGCCGTCTGCGCACCCGTGACCTGGGTGTGCCTGGTCTTCCGCTACAAGGAGGACGGCCGGCTGCTGGGCACGGTCCGCTCGTCGGCGCTGGGCCTGTGCGTCGTGCTGTGGACCGCGGGGACGGCGGCCCTGGTCAGCGGCCTGCTGCTGCCGCTGACCCCCAGCGTCCCGCCGTGGGCGGTGGGCCTCGCGACGGGCTGGGGCGTGGTCTCCCGGGGCAGGGGGGAGCAGACCAGTGGGCGCGCCGCCCTGGCGGTGCTGACCCTGGGCAACTCCCTGCTGCTCCGTCAGCTGGCCCTGCGGCTGCGGGCCGACCGTGCCGACTGGTGCGAGCGGATGGCCGAGGGCTTCGGCGACTGCTGGGACGTCCAGTCCTTCGCCGACCAGATCAGGGCCCATCTGCTGCTGCGCGCCGACGTGCCGGGGGACACCGGACGGACCCGCACCGGCCTCAAGCGGGAGGTCAACGAACGGCACAAGGACGTGCGGACCGCGGCGCAGAAGTGGATCACGCTGGAGACCAGGGTGGACAAGGCCTGCCAGCAGCAGGGCCGACAGCCCTACCGGGAGGAACTGCGCATGCTGCGGCGGTCCTTCGGCGAGGCGGAGCAGTATCTGAAGTACCTGCTGGAGCTCGTCCACGCACACGGCAGGCGCAGCGACGGCGAGCGGATCCTCGAGCTCAAGCGGAGGCAGCTGGCGCCCCCCGCCGTGGAGGACGCGCCGGGCGCGTCGGGCGCACCGGACGTCTCAGCAGTACGGTGACGGCGTCAAAGGCGTGATGGGCGCGGTCTCGGGCAGCGCGGGACCCGTGGCGTACGGTTCTCGGCCGTCCGACGGGTCGTAGAAGCTGATCTCCACTCTCGCGTCGAGTGATTCCGCGACGGCGGCCAGCGACCTCAGGGTGAGGTTCTCGCCGCCGGAGAGGATCTGGCTGACCCGGCCGGGCGAGACGCCCATGCAGTCGGCCAAGTCCTTGCGGGTCATGCCGCGTTCGGCGAGCAGTCCGGCCAGCGACGCCGTCGCCTGACGTGCGAGCGCGGCTCCCGCCAGCTCCGCCGTACGACCACCCTCTACGGTCTCTCGCCAGGCCATGTCTACCCCCACCAGCTGTGCTGTCGTCAGGTCCGGAAGTCCTTGATTGCAGCATGCCACCTTTAGTCCTAGCTAAAAGCCAAGTCTGGCGCAAACGGCGGGTCCCCACAACCAGGAGGCGGGCGTTCCTTGTCGATGACCAGGGAATACGCGATCGTCGACGCTTTTCGGCCAGATCCGGGGGTTTCACTCCGGTGGAGCCGTGGCGCGACGTCTGGCCAACCCCCCTTCCGCCCCCTACGATTCGAACGCTCTCAGTCCCAACGGGCCCGGGAAAGGTCCAGCAGGTTGGCATGAGCATGTCCGTATTACGGTCATGACGGGCCCGCCGCCCGCCACCTTTCCCGGTTCGCCCGGCACTTCCTGCATCCCGACGCCCGCCCCCTCCGCTCGGGGGAATTCCCGGCGCCAACGGGCGCGGGATCACTTGTCTTCCCCTCGGGCCCCCGGGGCCCGCAGACAACCGATTGGAGCACCATGCCCGCCGGTCTCTTCACAGCAGGCGCGATCGCGGCGTTACTGGCGACGCCGCTCTCCACGCACAGTCCCTCCGTCATCACCAACCCGCCGCCGGACAAGATCGTCATCGAGGTCGCCACCGTCAACGGGTCGGGCTGTCCGGCCGGGACCGCCGCCGTCGCGGTCTCGCCCGACAACACGGCCTTCACCGTCACCTACAGCCAGTACCTCGCCCAGGTCGGCGTCGGCTCCAAGCCCACCGACTTCCGCAAGAACTGCCAGCTGAACCTGAACGTCCACGTGCCGCAGGGCTTCACCTACGCGATCGCCGCCGCCGACTACCGCGGCTACGCCAAGCTCGAATCCGGCGCGTACGGCGTACAGAAGGCCTCGTACTACTTCCAGGGCTCGCCCGTCACCACCCCGAGCAGCCACACCTTCAGAGGCAACTATGCCGACAACTGGCAGGCCACCGACAGCGTCCCCATCGCGGCGCTGGTCTGGGCGCCCTGCGGTGAGCGGCGGAACTTCAACATCAACACCGAGCTGCGGGTCAACGCCGGCTCGTCCGACCCCAGCAGGACGACGAGCTTCATGACCATGGACTCGACGGACGGCAGCATCAACACGATCTACCACCTCGCCTGGAAGGAATGCCCGAAGCCCTGACGGCTCCGCGCGCCCGGATCCCGGGCGCCCGGCGGGTCCGCGGAACCCGGCGGGCCCGCCGGTGGCGGGATCGTGTCCCCGCTCACACCGACTTTGCGCCCAAACCATCCCTTCCTACCTGCGGATATCGCACTCCGCAGGGAAATCGTGACCCATCGGGTATAGACCTCTGGCGAAAACCGAGCGAATGTTGGGGAATCCCTCGCGAAGACGGACGGTCCACGTATCGCTCCATGGGGCCGCCGGCGCAGCGGACGAGCACCTCGTCCAGCGCCCTTCGCGCCCCCTCGAACGCACCCGAGCCACATGCCTGCATTCAGCCGCGACACCCTGAGTTCTTCGCCGACGGCCGACGCCGTCGCCAGCGCCTGTGAACCCGTCGCCGCATGGGCGATGAAACCCCAGCGGCTCCTCGGCCTGTGGGGTCCCGGCACGCCGTCGTGCACCCACAGCCCGCCCACGCCGTGGGCGGCCCACCGGACGTATCCGGGGCCGCCGCCCGCGCGGGCCGTCTCGCTGCCCGCCGCCCCGCCCTCCGTGGCCGCCGCGCGCCGCTTCACCGAGCGCCTGCTGGCCGAATGGGGGCTGCACGGGCTGACGGCCGACGCCACCCTGCTGCTGTCGGAGCTGGTCACCAACGCCATCGTGCACGTGCCCGGGGGCGCCGCAGACGTCCAGCTCGTCATCAGCCGCACCCCCGACCACCTGGTCGCCCAGGTCACCGACGCCGGCGGCTGCCTGCCGCAGTGCGCCGAGGCCGGCCCGGACAGCGAGAACGGCCGGGGCATCTGGCTGGTCGAGCAGATCGCCGCCCAGTGGGGCCACCACGCCTCCGGCACCGGCACCGGCAAGACCGTCTGGTTCACCCTTCCCCTCCCCGGAGCCACGCCCGGCGACTGACGTGCGCCCGCGGGGGCGCGCGGCGCGGCGGGACGCACCACCAATGCCGCCGGACGCCGCCGTGGGCTGCGCAGGGTGCGGGTTCGGAGGGAACATGGAAGACGCTGCGGCGTAAACGGCGAGGAAGGACCGAGGGACCGGGCGCGAGGCCGCCGCACCACCCCGAGCGGGCGGAAGGAGGACGACCTCGAATGGGCACCACCGACGCATACCGGCCCGACCCGGGCCGTTCCCGGCCCGCCCCGTACGAGCCCGGCAGCCTCCTCGACCTGCTCAGCGTGGCCGCGGCGGTGCTGGACCAGGAAGGCCGGATCGTCCTGTGGAGCCCGCAGGCCGAGGAGCTGTTCGGCTGGTCCGCCTCCGAGGCCCTGGGGCAGTTCGCCGCCAAGCTCCTGGTCGACGAGGACCACCGGGGCGACGTCCTCGAACTCTTCGCCAAGGTGATGAGCGGCGGCTACTGGGCCGGCGTCTTCCCCGCCCTCCACAAGGACGGCACCACCCGTCTGCTGGAATTCCGCAACATGCGGCTGGAGGACAAGGACGGCGGCGTCTTCGCCCTCGGCATGGCCACCGACCGCGAGGTCCTGCGCGACGTCGAGCGGGACCTGGCCCTCTCGCTCCGCCTGGTGGCCCAGTCCCCGATCGGCCTGGCCGTCATGGACACCGAGCTGCGGTACGTCATGGTCAATCCCGCGCTGGAGCGGATGCACGGGCTGTCCGCCCGGGACCACATCGGCAAGCGCGTCCACGACGTGCTGCCCGTCAAGAACGCCGCGGAGATCGAGTCCGCCATGCGCCGGGTCCTGGCCAGCGGCACCCCCCTGGTGGACCAGTTCGTGGTGGGCCGTACGGCCGACCCCGCCGTGGGCGAACGGGCCCGCCTGGTCTCCTACTACCGTCTCGAGGACCCCGCCGGCCGGGAGATGGGCCTGGCCACCTCCGTCGTGGACGTCACCGAGCGGCACCACGCCGCCACCGAGGCCCGCCGCAGGCTGGCCCTGATCGCCGACGCGTCGGTACTGATCGGCACCACCCTCGACCTCGACCAGACCGCCCGGGAGCTCGCCGAGGTCGTGGTGCCCGACCTGGCCGACGTGGCCGCCGTCGACGTCCTCGACACCGTGCTGGGCGGCAACTCCGCCCCGCCGGGGCAGCAGGCCGCGGTGTTCCGGGCCCTGGCCGTGGCCTCGGTGATGTCGGACGAGGCCACGGAGGCCGTACGGGCCGCCGACCCGCCCGGTGAGATCGCCCGGTACGACGCCGACCGCCTCGTCGCCCGCTGCGTCACCACCGGCCGCCCCGTCCTGCTCTCGGAGGTACGGCCCGAGGACCTGCCCCGCATCGCCCGTGACGAGGACGCCGCCCGGCGGCTGGGCCGGGCCGGTCTGCACTCGTACATGGCGGTCCCGTTGATCGCCCGGGGCGAGGTGCTCGGCGCCCTGGACCTCAAGCGCACCAGCAACCCCGAGCCCTTCGGCGAGGACGACGTCGTGCTCGCCGGAGAGCTCGCCGCCCGCGCGGCCGTCTGCATCGACAACGCTCGCTGGTACCAGCGCGAGCGCGCCACCGCCCTCACCCTCCAGCGTGACCTGCTGCCCCAACTGCCCCAGAACCCGGTCGGCCTGGAGGTCGCCTACCGCTACCAGCCCGCCGGCGCGGCCGGCCAGGTCGGCGGCGACTGGTTCGACGTCATCCCGCAGGACGACGACCAGAGCGCGCTGGTCGTCGGCGACGTCATGGGCAGCGGCATCAACGCCGCCGCGGCCATGGGCCAGCTGCGCACCGCCGGCCGCACCCTCTCCGCGCTCGGCCTCGACCCCGCCGAGGTCCTGCGCCACCTCGACCTCACCGCCAGTGGTCTGGACCAGGCGCTCGCCACGTGCGTCTACGCCGTCTACGACCCGCAGAGCCGGCAGTGCCGCGTCGCCAACGCCGGGCACCTGCCCCCGGTCCTCATGCGCCCCGACCGCCGCCCCGCCCTCCTCGACCTGCCCACAGGCGCGCCCCTGGGCGTCGGGGGCGTCCCCTTCGAGAGCATCGTCGTGGACCTGGACCCCGGCGACCAGCTCGTGTTCTACACCGACGGCCTGGTCGAGACCCGCGACGAGGCCATCGACACCCGGCTCGAGGTGCTCGTCGGCCTGCTCGACGGGCCGATGCCCGACCTGGAGTCCACCTGCGACATGCTGCTGCGCGAACTGCGCGAGGACAACGACCAGGACGACGTGGCGCTGCTCATCGCCCGGGTCCGGCCGGGGGTTGTAGAGTGCGAAGACAGCCCTTGACCTGCGAAGAGCAGGCAGGGAGCCGACAAACCAGGAGTTTCTCCGTGCTTCGCACCATGATGAAGTCCAAGATCCATCGCGCCACCGTCACCCAGGCGGACCTGCACTACGTGGGCTCGCTGACCATTGACGCCGACCTGATGGAAGCCGCCGACCTGCTGCCGGGCGAGAAGGTCGACATCGTCGACATCGACAACGGCAACCGGCTGTCGACCTACGTCATCGAGGGCCCGCGCGGCACCGGCGTGATCGGCATCAACGGCGCCGCCGCCCGCCTGATCAGCCCCGGCGACCTGGTCATCATCATCGCCTACGGCTCCATGGACGACGCCGAGGCCCGCACCTTCGAGCCGCGCGTGGTCTTCGTCGACGAGCACAACGCCATCGCCGACCTCGGCAGCGACCCTGCCGCCGTCCCCGAGGGCTCCGGCCTGCGGCGCGGAGACCTCGTCACGGGCTGACGCCCCCGCAGTTTCAGGCCAGGACCGTCCCGGCCGCCCGGGCGATCGTCCGGGCCGCCCGCTCTCCTGCCGCCCGGACCCGCTCGTCCGCGCTCGGCCGCAGGCGCCGCAGCTCCGGGTCGTACTCCATCCCGATCGCCCCGGCGTGGTCGGCGCCGGGTATCTCCTCCAGCCAGGTGGGCCAGCGGTGCGCCATGAGGGCGTCCCGCGCCGCGCGCGAGTACGCCGGGCCCATCAGGGTGTCCGCCGTGCCGTGCACCAGGTGCACCGGCACCGGAGCGGGGATGCCCGGCCCCGCGGCGGCCAGGTCGCCCAGCGGGACGGTGCCCGTCGTCCGGGCCGGCAAGTCGTAGCGCGAGGCGATGCCCACGACCGCCGCCGGCCGCCACCCGTCCGTCACCTCCGGCCGCAGGGCGATGCCCAGGGCGGCCGGGGCGCCCGCCGACCACCCGGCCAGCACGATCCGTTCCGGGCCGCCCCCATGCTCGCCCGCGTGCGTACGGGCGTACTCCAGCGAGGCCAGCAGCTGGGCCCGGCCGCTGTCGTCGGCGTCCGAGCGCCAGTCGGGGACGAGGACGAGCACGCCCGTCGCGGCCACCGCCCGCGCCAGCGGCCGCATGACGTCCCGCTCGTCCGGGCCGACGCCGTGCCAGAGCAGCACCGTCGGCAGCGGCGCCGGAGCGGTGGCCGGAACGGGCCGGTGGACGTCGATGAGCTTGCCGTTGGGCGCGGTGACGGGCTCGCACGTCACGTCGGGGCGTTCGGGCACGGCGGCCTTTCCTGGTCGGGTCTCGGCTGACCGGCCGCCGTGGGAGCTAGGACCGGTCCTCGGGCGGGGCGGCCTGGGAAGCGGGGGCGGCCGGGTTGGTCGGGAGACCCTCCAACTGGCGGACCCGCTCGATGACTTCGTTGATCGAATGCAGGCTCGCGGCGGAGAGGCCGGCCGCGCGGAGCGCCACGCGCTGCACCTGGGTGTCGCGCAGGGCCACCATCAGGCCGAGGTCGGCGTTGACCGCCGCGGTCACCTGGTCGTCGAAGAAATACGCCGGAGGTACGCCGAAGAACTTCGCCAGCGCCTCCAGATGCCGCAGCGTCGGATTGTCGCGCTGTCCCTTGCGCAGCAGCCAGATGTAGCTACCGGAAATCGACACGCCTCCGGCGGTGATCGCACGCGCCACCTCTTCCGTCGTGTACGGCTCCCGGCCTGCCGGAATCACCGTTCGGAACAGGTGATTGAGCTTGTCGGCCAGTGAGTTCTCGGCCGTGGCGTCGGGGTTGTTCATGATCGCACCTCCCTCCCGGCGGTCAATCTAGCTTAAGGGCGGTCGGGGCCGTCCATGTCACCGCGCTCCGAATGCGGTTGACAGAGGGTGGGCTCGCTGCCTAGCGTCCTGGGTGTCGGCGGATCGACTGGTGTTGGATCGCTCTCTAGGGCGGTCAATCACCAGTTGGTTGAGGGGGGCCCGGTGCCCGCCTCCACCGTGCACGGGGGATCCGCCGTCGTTCGGAGGTTCTGCTGGGGGGGATGTCGTGACGGATCCGGAGCCGGAACAGCAACGGACCGCTGTGCTACCTCTAGGCGCCCTGCTGCCCTCGGATTCTCCGAGGGTGGCGGGCGAGGACCCGCTCCACGTCCAGGCGCTCGCGCGGCTGGATGCACCACTGCCGCCCATCGTCGTCCACCGCGAAACACTGCGGGTCGTCGATGGCATGCACCGGCTGCGAGCCGCTCGTCTACGGGGGGATGAGCGGATCGCGGTCCGGTTCTTCGACGGCAGCGCCGAGGACGCCTTCGTCCACGCGGTCAGGGTCAACACCCGGCACGGACTGCCGCTCACACAGGCGGACCGCACGGCCGCCGCCGAGCGCATCATCCGCAGCCATCCACACTGGTCGGACCGGCTGATCGCCTCGGCCACGGGCCTGGCCGCCAGCACCGTGGCCGCCCTGCGCAGACGGGCCACCGGGCAGGCCCCGCAGGTCAAGGCCCGCACCGGCCGCGACGGCCGGGTCCGGCCCGTCAATCCGGCGGAGGGCCGCCGCCGGGCCGGCGCGCTGATCGCCGCCAAGCCCCAGGCCAGCCTGCGGGAGATCGCCGACGGCGCCGGAATCGCCGTGGGCACCGCACGGGACGTACGCCTGCGCATACGCCAGGGCCAGGACCCCGTGCCCAAGAAGCTGCGCGACGCCGAGAGCCGCATGCAGGAGACCGAGATCTGCGCACAGCCCGCGCCCGCACCGGTCGTGGTCGCCGCCGAGCCGGCGGCGAGCGTCACCGTGAGCACCGATCCACCGCTGAAGAAGCTCTGCAAGGACCCCTCCCTCCGCTTCACCGAGGACGGCCGCGCCCTGCTGCAGCTGCTGAGCGCCCACACCCTGGGCGGCACCAGATGGCGCCGGCTGCTCGACGCCGTGCCCGCCCACCGCCGGGCGATGGTGGCCCAGGCCGCCCGCTACTGCGGCGAATCCTGGCTGCGCTTCGCGATCGAACTCGAACGCCGGGCCGTATGACGGCCCGACGCTTCGTACGGACAGTCCGCGGGCAGCTGGCCTCGCGGGGGACCGACGCTGTGCGGCGACCGCCGCGGATACGAGGGCAGGCAATGAGCGCCGCGACAGCAGTGACCACCACCGGCGTCGACGCCGGGGCGATCGCCTTCACCCTCCTGGGACCGGTCTCGGCCACGGTCGGAGGCGAGCCCGTCACCATCGACGGCCGCCGCCAGCGCGTCGTCCTCTCCCTCCTCGTCCTGGCCCGCGGCCGGGTCGTCCCCCTCGACACCCTGGTCGACGCCGTATGGGGCGACCGGGCGCCGCTCTCCGCCCGGACCCAGGTCGTCCTGTGCGTCCGGGCCCTGCGCAAGGCCTTCAGAGCCGCCGGCCACACCGGCCCCGTCATCATCACCGCCCACCAGGGCTACCGCCTGCGCACCGAACGGACCGACGTCGACGTGCGCGCCTTCGACGCCCTGGTCACCGCCGCGGACGAGGCCGCCGGGGAAGGCGAACTCACCGAAGCCGGCGCCCTGTACCGGCGCGCCCTCGACCTGTGGAGCGGACAGGCGCTCGAGGGCGTGGGCGGCCGGGTCACCGAGGAGGAGGCCGCCCGCCTGGAGGAACGACGCCTGGCCGCCTACGAAGCGCTGCTCGGCATCGGCGAGACACAGGTGGCCACCGGCCTCTTCGACGAGGCGGAGAGCACCCTGCTCGACGCGCTGGCCACCGCCGAACGCACCGGCGACGCCCTGCTGGTCGCCGAGGCCAACCTGGTGCTCGGCCGCTTCTGCCGCATGCTGCGCCGCACCGTCCGCGCCGGGCAGTACCTCGCGGTGGCCCACCGCGCGTTCCGTCAGATCGGTTCGGGCCAGGGGGAGAGCCAGGTGGCGGTGGAGATGGCGCTGCTCGCGGAGTGCGTCGCGGAGTCGGGACCGCCGCTGGACGCCGTTCCGCGCCAACTGACGCGGTGACCCCTCTTATAGGGCGAGCTCATCCGCCGTCGGGTACGACGTCTGCGCGCCCTCCCGGGTCACCGCCGCCGCGCCCACGCGCACGGCGAAGCGGACGGCGTCCGGCAGGGAGGCGCCCCGCGCCAGCCGGGTCGCCAGCGCACCGGTGAACGCGTCGCCCGCCCCGGTCGTGTCGACGACCTCCGCCTCGACGCCGGGCACGGCGACCGGCTCGGCCGCCTGAGCCTCCAGCACCAACGCACCCTCCCCGCCCAGGGTCACCACGACCGAACGCGCCCCCCGCTCCAGCAGCGCCCGTGCCCACCGGTCGGGGGAGCCGTCCCCGAGCCCCGACAGCTGCCGCGCCTCGTGTTCGTTGACCACGAGCGGGTCGGCGGCCGACAACAGCCGCGCGTCGAGGGCGTCCGGGGCCGGCGAGGGGTTGAGCACCACCCGGGTGCCGGTCTCCGCGGCGACGTCGACCGCCGCCCGTACCGTCTCCGGCGGCACCTCCAGCTGGAGCGAGACCACCGCCGAGGCGGCGACCGCCTCGCGGGCCGCCCGCACGTCGTCCGGCGTGAGGCGGGCGTTGGCGCCGGGGGAGACCACGATGGTGTTGTCCCCGTCCGGACCGACGACGATCATCGCGGTCCCGGTCCGGGCCCCCTTCTCCACCAGCACATGCCTCAGCTCTGAGCCCGCCGCGCGCTGGGCGTCCAACACCAGTCGACCGAACGCGTCGTCGCCGACCCGGGCCAGCAGGGCCGTACGGGCGCCCAGGCGGGCCGCCGCCGCGGCCTGGTTGGCGCCCTTGCCGCCGGCGGACTCCATCAGGTCCGTGCCCGGGACGGTCTCGCCCGGCCCGGGGCGCCGGCCGACCCGGACCATCAGGTCCGCGTTGGCCGAGCCGATCACCAGTACCTCATACATGCGCGTGTCACCCATCAAAGTCCGCCGCGTTCGCCCTCGTCACCAGCACGACCGGCACCTTCACCTGCTCCGGCAGCCTCTCACCCCGGGGCGCCTCCGACGCCCGCGCGGACCTGTTTTCGCTCTGGGTGACGGTGCGCACGCTCCGAGTCGCGGGAATCGTGGCGCCGGGTCATGCTGGGACGACCGTGGCCGACACCGGCCGGCCCGGCCCCGGAGCACCGGTTCCGACCGTGCGCGGGGCGTGGGCGCAGGCGCCGCAACGGTGCTCCGGCCGGCAGCATCCGGCACTCCCTGGCGTCCTTGACGCACGAGCGAGGGGACAGCTGTGACCATGGCTGAGACAAGGCCTTGCCCCCGGGGGCGCGACACCGCCTCGCCCGACACCAAGGGTCACTTCCTGCGCCTGGCCGCGCTCCCCGAGGGCCCCGAACGGGACCGGCTGCGGCAGGAGGTGATCGCCGCCTGGCTGCCCATGGCCGAGCGCGTCAGCGTGCGGTTCCGCAAGAGCGGTGAGAGCCCGGCGGACCTGCGGCAGGTGGCCGCCCTGGCCCTCGTCCACGCCGTCGACCGCTTCGATCCGCACCTCGGGTGCGCGTTCGAGTCGTTCGCCATCCCCACCATCACCGGCGAGCTCAAGCGGCATGTGCGCGACCACGTGTGGTCGCTCCACATACCGCGCAGGGACCAGGAGTTGCGCGCCGCCGTCCGTGCCGCGCGCACCCGGCTGGAACAGCGCGACTCCGGCGCGCACGTCACCGCGGCCGCGCTGGCCGCCGAGACGGGACTGTCCGAGGAGGAGGTCCGGCGCGGCCTGCACGCCGACGGCGTGCACCACACCCTCTCCCTCGACCATCCGGTCGCCGGCGCCGACGACCTGCCGCTGGCCGAGACCCTGGGACTGCCCGACCGCGCCCTGGACCTCGTCATCGACCGGCAGGCCCTCAAACCGCTGCTGGACGCGCTGCCCGAGCGCGAGAGATACGTCCTGTACTGGCGGTTCTTCGGCAACCTCACCCAGCAGCAGATCGGTGCGCGCCTGGGCGTCTCGCAGATGCAGATCTCCCGCATTCTCAGCCGTACCTGCGAGCGGCTGCGCCGGCAGCTGCTCGCGGCGGCCTGACCCGATTCCCGCTTTTCCCGTCCCCGCGATGGAGGGCAGGCGCTCACCATGACCGCACACCACACGCATCTGACCCCGGACCTGCCGCCGATCGTCGACGTGCCCGATCTCCCCGGGGCCGAGCACGCCGGGCACGGCCGGCGGTCCCCCGACGGGGATGCCGCGTCCGGGGGCGGGGACGGGTCCGAGCCGGTATCGCCACCCGGACGCGGCAGTGGCGCCCATCAGGAGGATGGGCGCCACGGGCGCGCAGAGGAGGGTTCCGGCGGCTGACTGTGACCCTCCCCCCGCGCGGTGCGCGCGGGTCCGGCTGTGACGCGCGCGCTCTTGGGGGGTGTGGCTCAGTTGTTGATGCAGGTGTTGCCGAAGGTGGGGTTCAGCAGACCGACGATGTTGATCGAGTTGCCGCAGAGGTTGATCGGGATGTGGATCGGGACCTGAATGACGTTGCCCGAGATGACGCCGGGCGAGCCCACGGCGGCACCCTGCGCGCCGGAGTCGGCCGAGGCGATGCCGGCGGCGCCGGATACGACGGTGCCGACGGCGGCGGTCAGGACGGCTGCCTTGGCGATACGCGACATGGCTAAACCTTTCTAAGGGGTGTTGAGAGGCAATTGTGGCGGGCGGTTCAGTAGGAGTTGGTCCAATATGGGCCATAGCGCTCGGAATTAACCCGGAAAGGCCAATAAGTCGGATGTAATGTCCGGGGTTTGAGAAAAGGGAATCCCTGGCTTCCGGGCCGGTCCGTGATCGCCCGGCTGCCGTCCGCCGCCGCCCCCACACCCCGCCGCCGGCCGGCCCGGGGCACGGCCCGCTCCGGAGCCCCACCGGTCGGGATTGGCGCTGCCGCACCGCTCTACGTACAGTTTCCTGGAACCCTTATCGAACAAGCGGACTGGAAACGACAGCGGTCATGACCGTCACTGAAGAAATCCACGACGGTGCAGGCCACCAGTCGGACCACCCCGGCATAGATCCCGAGCGCATGGCGATCTGCCTGAACGTCCTCGCGGAGCTCGACGAGCTGCCGGTCGACCACCCCGACGCGATCACGGTGCGCCGTGCCACGGCCGGGATCTACCGGACGGTGAAGCAGCGCCGCCGCCAGGAGCGCCGCGCCGCCAAGACCGCCCACGACAAGTCCGTCACGGAGGCCACGGCCACCGGCTCCGCCGAGCGCATCGACGACGAGACCCAGGGCATCCTGCCCAGCTCCACGACCGTCGGCGAGATCGCGGGCATCCTCCAGCGCCCCCGGTCCTGCTACATCTGCAAGACCCGCTACGTCGAGGTCGACGCCTTCTACCACCAGCTGTGCCAGGAATGCGCGGCCGAGAACCGCGCCCGCCGCGACGCCCGCACCGACCTCACCGGCCGCCGTGCGCTGCTCACCGGCGGCCGGGCGAAGATCGGCATGTACATCGCCCTGCGGTTGCTGCGTGACGGTGCTCACACCACCATCACCACGCGCTTCCCCAACGACGCCATCCGGCGCTTCAAGGCGATGCCGGACAGTGACGAGTGGATCCACCGCCTCAAGGTCGTCGGCATCGACCTGCGCGACCCCGCCCAGGTGGTCGCCCTCGCCGACTCCGTGGCGGCCGAGGGCCCGCTCGACATCCTGATCAACAACGCGGCCCAGACCGTGCGCCGCTCCCCGCGTGCCTACAGCGAGCTGGTCGCCGCCGAGTCCGCCCCGCTGCCCGCGGGCGAGCTGCCCGCCGCCGAGGTGATCGGCACCTTCGGCAGCGGTGCGGTGGACGCCGTCGCCGCCCTGCCGGCCCCCCGCCGCGAAGGCGACGCCCTGACCGCGCAGGACGTCACCGACCTGGCGCTCGTCGGAGGCTCGGCCTCCCTGGCCCGCATCGAGGCCGGCACCGCGATCGACGCCGGCGGGCTGGTGCCGGACCTGGACTCCACCAACAGCTGGATCCAGACCGTCTCGGAGGTCGACCCGGTCGAGCTCCTCGAGGTCCAGCTGTGCAACTCCACGGCACCGTTCATCCTGATCAGCCGCCTGCGGCCGGCGATGGCCGCGGCCGCCGCCCGCCGCACGTACGTGGTGAACGTCTCCGCCATGGAGGGCGTCTTCAGCCGCGGCTACAAGGGTGCGGGCCACCCGCACACCAACATGGCCAAGGCCGCGCTGAACATGCTCACCCGCACCAGCGCCCAGGAGATGCTGGAGAGCGACGGCATCCTGATGACCGCCGTCGACACCGGCTGGATCACCGACGAGCGCCCGCACCCGGACAAGGTCCGCCTCGCCGCCGAGGGCTTCCACGCCCCGCTGGACCTCGTGGACGGCGCGGCACGGGTCTACGACCCCATCGTCCGCGGCGAGCAGGGCGAGGACCTGTACGGCTGCTTCCTGAAGGACTACCGCAAGTCGAACTGGTAGTCCGAGCCACCGGACGGGCCGGCATCCGGCCCGTCCGGCACCGCAGGACGGTCAGGACCGCGTCAGCAGGCCGGGTACGGAGGCCAGCGTCGCCTGCAGGGCGTCCGCGGGAACGCCGCCGCCCTGGGCCACCTCCGCCGAGCCGCCGCCGCGGCCGCCGAGGAGGGACTTCACCAAGGTCGCGGCCGACAGGCCCGCGGTGGTCGCCGCGCGGTTGAGGGCGATCGTCAGGACGGCCTTGCCGTCGCCCGCCGAGCCGACCGCCACCACGCCGGGCCGGGCGTCCGGCAGGCGGTCGCGGACGGCCAGGGCCAGGGAGCGCGCGTCGCCGTCCGTGGTCGCCGTGACCACGAGCGTGCCGCCTACGTCGGCCGCCGCCCCGGCGAGCTCCACGGCACGGCCCCGCTCGGCCCGCCTGCGCAGCTCCTCCGCACGCTGGTCAGCGGCCTTGAGCCGGTCGAGCAGCACCGTGACCCGGTCGGGCAGCTGCGCGCGCGGCGCCTGGAGCTGCTCCGCCAGGCGCGAGACCAGATCGCGCTCGCGGGCCAGATAGCCGAAGCCCTCGAAGCCGACCGCGGCCTCCAGCCGCCGCATCCCGGCCCCCACCGACGACTCCGCCGTCAGCGCCACCACGCCCACCTGCGACGCGCGCTCCACATGCGTGCCGCCGCACAGCTCGCGCGACCACGCACCGCCGATCTCGACGACCCGCACCCGCTCGCCGTACGTCTCGCCGAAGAGCGCCAGGGCCCCCAGCTCCTTGGCCTCGGGCAGCGACATCCACCGCACGTCCACCGGCAGGTCCCGGCGCAGCGCACGGTTCGCCGCCTCCTCGACCTCGCCGCGCGCCGCCGGGCCGAGGGCGCCGCGCCAGGGGAAGTCCAGCCGCAGATAGCCGGGCCGGTTGTACGAGCCGGCCTGCAGCGCGGTCGGACCGAGCACCTGCCGCAGGGCCGCGTGCAGCACGTGCGTACCGGAGTGCGCCTGCCGGGCGCCCAGCCGCCACTCGGGGTCGACGGCGGCCCGTACGGCATCGCCCACCGCCAGCTCGCCCGCCGTGACCCGGACCTGATGGACCACCAGCCCCGGCAACGGCCGCTGCACGTCGAGCACTTCGGCCTCGACCGAGGCGCCGGTCAGGGCGCCCGCGTCGCTGTCCTGCCCGCCCGACTCGGCGTAGAAGGGCGTCCGGTCCAGGACGGCGGTGGCGATCTCCCCGGCGGCGACCGACGTCAGCGGACCGGTGGGCCCGAGCAGGGCCAGGACCGTGGAGTCCGTCAGCAGCGTGTCGTAGGCCCGCCAGTCCGTGGGCCCGTGGGCGTCCAGGACCGTTCGCAGCGCGGAGGTGTCGAGCGCTCCGCCCGACTTCCGCGCCCGGGCGTCGGCGCGGGCGCGCTCGCGCTGCTCGGCCATCAGGGCGGTGAAGCCCTCGCGGTCGACCTCGACGCCCTGCTCCTCGGCCATCTCCAGCGTGAGATCGATGGGGAAGCCGTAGGTGTCGTGCAGCAGGAACGCCTGCCGCCCCGGCAGCAGATGACCACCGCTCGCCTTGACCTCGGCCACGGCCGTGTCCAGCACGGTGGTGCCCTGCCGCAGCGTCGAGCGGAAGGCGTCCTCCTCGGCGTACGCCTGCTGGGCGATGCGCCCGAACTCCTCGGCGACCTCCGGGTAGCTGTGCCGCATGCAGTCCCGGGCGACCGGCAGCAGCTCCGGCAGACAGGGGTCCTGATGCCCCAGCAGCCGCACCGACCGCACGGCCCGCCGCAGGATGCGGCGCAGCACATAACCGCGCCCCTCGTTGCCGGGGGCGGTGCCGTCGGCCAGCATCATCAGGGCGGTGCGCACATGGTCGGCGACGACGCGCAGCCGCACGTCCGCCTGATGGTCGGAGCCGTAGCGCACCCCGGTCAGCCCGGCCGCCCGCTCCAGGACGGGCCGGGTCTCGTCGATCTCGTAGAGGTTGTCGACGCCCTGCAGTAGGGTGGCCATGCGCTCCAGGCCCATGCCGGTGTCGATGTTGCGCCGCGGCAGCTCGCCCAGGATCGGATAGCCGGACTTCCCCGTGCCCTCGCCCCGCTCGTACTGCATGAAGACCAGGTTCCAGAACTCCATGTACCGGTCCTCGTCCACGGCCGGCCCGCCCGCGCGGCCCAGCGCGGGCCCGCGGTCGTAGTACAGCTCCGAGCAGGGCCCGCAGGGGCCCGGGACGCCCATGGACCAGAAGTTGTCCTCGTCGCCCCGGCGCACGATCCGCTCCTCGGGCAGCCCGGCGATGCGCCGCCACAGCAAGGCGGCCTCGTCGTCGGAATGATGGACGGTGGCCCAGATCCGATCGGGATCGAGCCCGTACCCACCGTCCTCGACAGCGGAGACGGACAGCTCCCAGGCGAAGGCGATCGCCTCTTCCTTGAAGTAGTCCCCGAACGAGAAGTTCCCGTTCATCTGGAAGAACGAGCCGTGCCGGGTGGTCTTGCCGACCTCCTCGATGTCGAGGGTCCGCACGCACTTCTGCACGCTGGTGGCGCGCGGCCACGGCGGTGCGGCCTCGCCGGTCAGGTACGGCTTGAAGGGCACCATGCCCGCGTTGACGAACAGCAGCGTCGGGTCGGGGGTGGGCAGCGGTGCGCTGGGCACCACGGTGTGGCCGCGGGCGGCGAAGAAGTCGAGGAAGCGGCTGCGGATGTCGGCGGTACGCACAGGGGACTCCGATCAGGCGGCGCGGACGGTGCGGGCTGTGCCGGCTACGGGCTGGAGCGCCGCGTATTCCAGGGGCGCGGACGGATCGATGGACACGTCGAGCGGCGCGGGCTCGGCGCCCGCCCGCACCAGCAGGTCACCGACGGCGGCGATCATCGCGCCGTTGTCGGTGCACAGCCGTAGCGGCGGTACGCGCAGCTCGATGCCCGCAGCTTCGCAGCGGGCCTGGGCCAGCGCCCGCACCCGCGAGTTCGCGGCCACGCCGCCGACCACGACCAGGGTGCCCACGCCGTGCTCCCGGCAGGCGGCGACGGCCTTGCGGGTGAGGACGTCGGCCACGGCCTCCTGCAGCGAGGCCGCCCCGTCCGCGACCGGCAGGGCCCGGCCGGCGGTGCGGTGCTGCTCGACCCAGCGGGCGGCGGCCGTCTTCAGCCCGGAGAAGGAGAACGCGTACCGATCGTCCCGCGGCCCGGTCAGCGGCCGCGGGAACGCCACCGCACGCGGATCGCCGTCCCGGGCCGCCCGGTCGATCGCGGGCCCGCCCGGATAGGGCAGCCCGAAGACACGGGCGACCTTGTCGAAACACTCACCGGCGGCGTCGTCGAGCGTGTCGCCCAGATGCAGGATCGGATCCCGGGCGAGATCCCGTACCAGCAGCAGAGAGGTGTGCCCGCCGGAGACGATCAGCACCATGCACGGATTCGGCAGCGGCCCGTGCTCGAGGGTGTCGGCGGCCACGTGCCCGGCCAGATGGTGCACACCGTAAAGAGGCACGCCCAGCGCGTACGCGACCCCCTTCGCCGCCGCGACCCCCACCTGCAGCGCACCGGACAGACCAGGACCGGTGGTGACCGCGACCGCGCCGATGTCACTCATCGCCAGCCCCGCGTCCGCCAGCGCCGCCCGCACCACGGGCGCGGCCGCGTGCACGTGCGCCCGCGCCGCGATCTCCGGCACGACGCCGCCGTAGCGCGCGTGCTCGTCCATGCTCGACGCCACCGCGTGGCCCAGCAGCTTCCCGTCCCGGACCAGACCGGCGCCGGTCTCGTCGCAGGACGACTCGATACCCAGCACCACCGGTGAACGCCTCACGAGCGCGCCTCCTGCCTTCATTAGGTAATTGCACATTCTATGCAACAAGGTCCCGGCCGTGGCGCGGTCTCCGCAGGTCAGTAGAGTTCCGGTGCCCCTTGATCGCAGCCCGAACCCCGAGGTAGACCCCGTGAGCCACGCCCCCGTGACGGTCGTCGGAATCGGCGCCGACGGCTGGCCCGGCCTCGCCCCCGGCTCCCGTGAGGCCCTGCGCCGGGCCGAGGTGCTCGTCGGCGGCCCCCGCCAGCTCGACCTGCTGCCCGCGGGGGAGTGCACCGGCGAACGCGTCGCCTGGCCGTCCCCGCTCCGGCCGGCCGTCCCGGCCCTGCTGGCCGCGCACGCCGAACGGAACGTGTGCGTCCTGGCCAGCGGCGACCCTATGTTCTACGGCATCGGCCGCACCCTCGCCGAGATCCTCGGCGCCGACCGGCTGCGCGTCCTGCCGCACCCCTCGTCCGTCTCGTACGCCTGCGCCCGCCTGGGCTGGCCGCTGCACGACACCGACGTACTCAGTCTCGTGGGCCGCCCGCTCGGAACGCTGTCGGCGGCACTGCACGACGGCCGCAGGCTGCTGGTGCTCAGCGCGGGAGCCGACACGCCCGCGGAGGTGGCGGCCCGGCTGCGCGAGCGCGGCTACGGACCGAGCCGGATGACCGTACTGGAACAACTGGGCGGCGAGCGCGAAGCCCGCGTCGAGGGCACGGCGGCGGACTGGCGGGACGCACCCGTCGACGCGCTCAACGTCATCGCGATCGATTGCCGCCGCGAGCCGGGCGCCCTGCGCACGGCCCTCACCCCGGGCCTGCCGGACGAGGCGTTCGAGCACGACGGCCAGCTGACGAAGCGCCACGTACGCGCCGCGACGCTGGCCGCGCTCGCGCCCGCCCCCGGCGAGCTGCTGTGGGACGTGGGCGGCGGCTCCGGCTCGATCGGCATCGAGTGGATGCGGGCGCACGTCTCGTGCCGGGCCGTCACGGTCGAACGCGATGCCGTACGTGCCGGGCGCATCGCCCGCAACGCGGACGCCTTGGGCGTGCCGGCGCTGCGCGTGGTGACGGGCCGCGCGCCCGCCGTGCTGGCGGACCTGCCCACTCCGGACGCGGTGTTCATCGGCGGCGGCCTCACGGCGCCGGGCCTGCTCGATGCGTGCTGGCAGGCACTGCCGTTGGGGGGACGCCTGGTGGCGAACACGGTCACGCTGGAATCCGAGGCCTTGCTGACGGACTGGTACCGCCGCCATGGTGGCGAGCTGACCCGCTTGGCGGTTGCGCATGCCGTCCCGGTCGGGGGCTTCACGGGGTGGCGCCAGGCGATGCCGGTGACGCAGTGGTCGGTGGCGAAATCGTGACGGCGCCGCCCCTGGGCGAACCGGTCCGGGTACAGGTCTGCTGTCCCGTTGTGCCCACCCGTCCCGCCCAGCGGGACGATTGCCCACAACGAACGGGGGACGATTGCCCACAACGGGCGGGGGACGATTGCCCACAACGGGAGGGGGGGGGGGGGGGGGGGGGGGGGGGGGGGGGGGGGGGGGGGGGGGGGGGGGTGTGGGGGGGGGGGGGGGGGGCGGCGGGGCCCCCCCCCCCCCGCCGCACGAACCC
>NZ_JBITZJ010000012.1:0-52104 GCF_044546695.1 Streptomyces sp. NPDC053079 | reverse complement strand
CGTTAGAAAAACATACGAGTTTGCAAGCAGACTTAGATGAGTATGCATGGGAGGTATTAACAGGACTTATTGATGCTTCTAAATAAACTGCAAAACATACAGTATTAAAACCTTAGAACCCTATAGTAATAATACTTATATATTACTACTAATAATATAATATATATAATATATATTTATAAGTTATATAATTTATATTATATATATAAGGTATATTTTTTATAGAGGGGGTTCTTTTTTCTTTTTGTTTTTATTAGTTATTGTTGTGTATTGTTTACCCCCTCCTAAATTTTTGAGATTTATATATTTTTATTTTGACGACTGTAGAAAGTCGTCTTTTTGTATTGGTAATAGATTGCCAGTTTACTCTTGGAGTTATATAATGCAGACATAATATACGTTAGGATACTAATAGAAGGAGTGGTAATTGTGGCGTATGCTGTTTATGTACGTGTATCAAGTGATAAGGATGAACAGGTTTCTTCTGTAGAAAATCAGATTGATATTTGTAGATATTGGTTAGAAAATAATGGTTTTGAATGGGACGAGCATGCTGTGTACTTTGATGATGGTATATCTGGGACGGCCTGGTTAGAGCGGCATGCAATGCAGAGGATCTTAAATAAAGCTAGAAAAAAAGAACTCGACACAGTTATATTTAAATCTATACATCGATTAGCACGTGATTTAAAGGACGCGCTGGAGATTAAGGAGATCCTTTTAGGCCACGGAGTAAGACTAATAACCATTGAGGAGGGTTATGACAGTCATTACGAAGGTAAGAATGATATGAAGTTTGAGATGTATGCGATGTTTGCATCGCAGTTACCTAAGACATTATCTGTTTCTGTAACAGCTGCTTTAGCGGCGAAAGTGCGTAGGGGTGGTTATACTGGTGGGTTTGTCCCATATGGTTATGAAATTGTAGATGATAAATACGCAATTCATGACGAGGAAGCCGCTCTTGTCAGGGAAATATTTGAATTATATTCACAAGGATTTGGCTATATCAAGATTGCAAATACCATAAATGATAAGGGTGCGCGCACAAGGAAAGGGGCGCCTTGGACATTCTCTACATTATGCAAGATGATTAAAAACCCGGCTTACAAAGGCACCTATACAATGCAGAAATATGGGACAGTAAAAGTAAATGGTAGGAAGAAGAAAGTTATAAATCCTAAAGAGAAGTGGGTGATTTTTGAAAATCATCACCCTGCAATAATTAATTATGAATTATGGGATATGGTTAATGATAAGGATCCTAATAAATTCAAAAAAAAACGCCGCGTATCAACATCTAATGAATTAAGGGGTATAACGGTTTGTGCACATTGTGGTACAGCGATGAGTAAGAGAAATAGCATAAACGTAAGTAAGAACGGAAAAGCCACAGAATATTCATATATGATTTGTAATTGGAGCAGAACTACAGCACGTCGAGAATGTGTAAAACATGTGCCGATACACTATAAGGATTTAAGAGCATTAGTGCTGGATAAATTGAAAGAAAAAGAAAGTGTTTTAGAAAAAGAGTTTTATTCGGATGAAAATCGACTACATGTTAAATTGAAAAAACTTAACAAAGATATTAAAGATTTGAAAGTTAAGAAAGAGCGTTTATTAGACTTATATTTAGAAGGCGAAAGAATTGATAAAGATACTTTTACTGTTCGTAACAAAAAACTGGAAAAAGAAATAGAATTAAAAGAACTGGAGATACAGAAAGCAAACAATATCGAAACTCAAATGAAAGAGAAACAAGAAGTAAGGGACGCATTCGCCTTGTTAGAAGAGTCGAAAGACTTAAATAGTGTATTTAAAAAATTAATCAAAAGAATAGAAGTGGCGCAAGATGGGGCTATAGATATCCATTATAGATTCGCAGAATAAATTTATACGCCTTATTGACATACCGCAAGTGCGGTGTATAATTAGGGCATAAAAATAAAAACCGTGAGGACAAGCTATCCTCTCGGTTTTTAGGTTATAGTAGAAAACATTACTGTTGAATATGGAAATGGTTTCTACTACAATCGACTCATAACAACTCTTTTTTCTCATTCAGAAATTGTGTGTAGAAAAGGAGCTGTTTACAGAATTGTTCTCGTTGAGATTCATCCAGGCCTGCGAAAACCGTTTGAATCTCCTCGAGAATGATTTTTAATTGTTCTTCAGATTCTGGGATAGATCTTCCCACAAGTGCATCGATTGATGTGTTAAAGAAATTGGCGATACGATCTAAAGATTTTAAGTCGGGTTCATTAAAGTTGGTCTCTAAGTTACTAACTTGACTACGACTTAATTGGACCATATCTCCAAACTCCGCTTGCGTTAAAGAACGATTTGATCTAAATTTTTTTAAATTTTCTCCAAATGTGCTCATGCCTATATTATAAATAAGGCATTATTTTTAAACTATAAATACCAAGAAATTTGGCTAAAATACAATTCTTGAGAAGTTTTATGGATAAAACTAGAATAACAACTAGAACATTCGTTCTGTTGGTGGTAAAATATTCTTGTGGGGATTCTGGAAGATTTAGAAAAAACTTTCTCAACCTGATTTGAGAAAGACTGAAACGAATGTTCTAAATTTTATGATAAGATGAAAATAATAAAATGAAAGAGCGAAAAGACCCACGGCGTTACAACAGTGCTGCAACACTGTTGTAACGTTTTACCCTAGTGCGCGTAGGTAAAACTTTCCATGAGTCAACATCAAGTATAGCATACTTCAAAAGGTTAAATATCCGTATGGTACGTTTTCTTGTTGAGAAAATATAGGGGCTGTGTCTTGTGTTCTGGGGAGGATGCAGATGGAAGCTTTGATGAATGAAGTGAATAGTACGATTCAATCCAAAAATATAAGTACAAGAAAGTTAGCTAAAGATACAGGTATTAGTAGAACGACTATTACTAATGGTCTTTCATTTGTTACTGGAGAAATGAAATTCGATGTTTTTGAAAAGCTAATTCATTACGTCTACAAAAATCCTTTAGAGCAAACGGGAAGGATCAAAGATTTTATCTTACAGTGTAAAACTAGTCTGAATGTAAGAAAAGCATTGAGTTATTGCCAGGTAGCAGGAGAATATGACCTTATGGATACTCTAATTGAAAAATTTGAAGCGGTGACTAAAGACGAAGAGTTACTAAAGGTTCAAAAAGATGTGCGTAAATATTTGAGTGTATATTCTCTATATAACCATCGAAATATGAATAGAAAAAAGGGACAGATTTTGTTGGAAGAAATCTACGAGACTCGTGTTTCATCAGACTCGGAGTGTCAGGTGTTATTAAATACCTTACTAATGGCAGCTGAATATGATAACCAAAGGTATAGTGCTATGGCATCGTATGCTGAAGTTGCTGATGTACATATCGGTAAGATGGATGATGGTTATATCAAAGACTGTTTACGCATGCAACATATGGAGCGAATCGCGTACACACAGTTACATGCTAATGAAATTGATAACTGTAGAAATACCTGCCTTGCGATTATAGATTCTGAGCTGAATTTCACAGTTGTGAAGGCTACGGCATATTGTTGTTTGGGAGAAAGCTATATCTTTGAAAATCCATTAATGGCAGAGAAATACATTTTAGAAGCTATTAAATGTCTTGAAGGAATAAGCTCACCTAAAGGCACTCAAAAATATAGTTCTTTTAAAACAACACTAGCTTTCTTGTATATTGAATTCGGCTTTAACTTAGAAAAAATAGATTTTGCTTGTATTAGTGATGGTGATTTAGCTTATTATGAATGTTTATACGGGGATAAGAAAAAAGGGTATGAAATTTTGGGTAGGCTGAGGGAAAAAGGTTTATCAGCTTTTCAAATGTACTATCTTTCCAGAATTGAGAATGATACAATATTGTCGAGGGAATCTTTAGAAAAATTCGAAAAATAAAGATGAAGGGGAGAAACTACGTTGAAAAAAGAGACTGCAAAACAAGAAACAAAACGTTTAATTGGGGAATTATTCGGTGCTGAAAAAGTAAGTTGTGATATGAATTACCTGTTGGAAGAGCTGTATAACCAAGGACAAATTACGCCAGAACAGTACAAACAATTTACAGCTATATTGCAACAAAAAAAGGAATAGCATCTGGCTAATCCTTTTTTGTTTATTGCTTTTTTATTTGTATAAGCTGCTTAAATAACGTATTAAAAACCTCTGCTTGCTCTTCTGTAATTTCAACACCGTTAGAATGTAACTTACCCTTGTCTAGAAAATCGGTAACATTAAAGTCCATACTATTTGGGTTATCTGTTCTTCCTAAAATAAAGTCTGTAGTGGAATCCATAATATCTGCTATCTGAACAAGAACTTCGTATTTAGGTCTACGGTAGTTTGTTTCGTAGCCGCCGTATGCTGACTTAGACATGTTTAGTCGTTCTGCAGTTTCTTCTATGATCCAACCTCTTCGGTCACGTAAGAATTTTAAACGTGCTCCAACATCCATTTTGTATCCCCCAAATTCTATTTATATTTTTCAATACTTTTGTTTTATATAAGATAACAAGAAAATATATAGCTTTTTATATTTTTTAATGATTTTGTTTAATTTAAAATTCAAAGAAAATATAAAACTTTTTATATTTTCTTTGATTGTGTTACTTATAAGATACCACTAACTATAGTAAATACGCAATCCGCGGATAAAAAAAGTATAAATAAATTTTCAGAAAGTTATTTACTTTTCCGCGAAGTGCGGATATAATTGAAATCAATTACAAGATTGTGGGGGTGCAACATGAGAAGGTATTGGCTTGTGCAAATTCGAGAAAATCTCGGTCTAATACAGGGAGAAGCCGCTAAGTTGGCGGACATGAGCCGAACTCATTATGCTGACATTGAGACAGGTAGAAGGACACCTAGCCCACGTTTAGCACTGCGTATTGCGATGGTATTAAACTTTCCTTTTGAGTGGTTTTTTATGCCTTCATATCTGCATAACGCGGAAAAAGAAGTGGTAGAAGCGGCTTTACAATTAGATTTTCCTGAAAAGGATATTTTTTTAACTAAATTTCCGCATTTCGCGGAAAAGATAAAAGAGTAGGTTTTTCATTCTAAAGGGGTGTTAAACAATGGGGAAAAAGAAATCTGGCTTATATGTCCGTAACGAGTACTACGGTACAGAGAAAAAAGAAGAGCTGTTTCAAGAAGTATACGAGAAATATCTAGGTGTTAAAGTAACTGTCACAAGAAAGAAGAAAGCGAAAGCAAAGGCAAGCTAATTGATTGAAAGGAGGTGATACACATGCAACGATACGTGTCTTATGCGACTCGTTTAGTAAAAGCAAAAGACGTCAAAGCTGTCTGTTGCGAAAGTAAAAAACACTTCAAGAATGGATCAGAAGAACAAGCGATAAGCACCATGTTAAAGCTAACAGAAAGGAGTGGACGTGTTGGCCATTAATGAAATTTTCGTAGAAGGCTTCCAGTCACATACAAATAGTCATTTCAATTTAGGAACTGGATTGAATGTAATTACAGGACCATCAGATAGTGGTAAAACCTCTATCATACGAGCTGTTCGCTGGGTAGCATTTAATGAACCTCAAGGCGAGGCTTTCGTGAACGAATCAGTCGGACATGCTACGGTAGCAATCCATTTAGATAATGGAATTATTATTTCAAAGCACCGTAGAAAAGGAAAAACATCATACAGAATCCAATCGGATCCAGGTGATGAAGGTAGTGTATTTGAAAAGTCAGAAGTACCAGAGGAAGTAAAACAGTTACTCGGAATCACAAAACAAACATTCGGAGATTTCGTTACAGCTTTAAACTTTGCATTTCAGCTGGAGGCTCCGTTCTTAATAAGTGAAACACCATCATCGGGTGCGAAAGTATTAGGTAAGTTAGCAGGAACAGAAGCTGTAGATCTCGCTGTAAAAAGTGTTTCAAAAGATACATACGCAGCAAGGCAAGAGAGGTTACTAGCTGAAAAAGAAATTGAGAGATTAGCAGGTAGCTTACTCGAGTACTTGAATGTGGATGATAAAGTACAGCAGTTAAAAACAGCTGAAAGCCTAATGGAGCACGTAGAGGAATTGCATAAAAAGAAAGAGGTATTAAAAGAAATATCTCACATGTACACAAGTTGTAAACAAAAGTACATAGCAGCTTGGGAAATTGAAAAACGGCTTGAGGAAGTACCAGTTCTAATACTAATACTTGAGCAAACAGAAAAAGACCAGCAGCGTCTCCAAACACTACTGGACTTACAAAAAAGCTACGAGTCACTGTCCACCGCCAAGAAGACATTGACTGAAACATTAAAACAATTTGATGGATTAGTAGAAGTAAGTAACTTGTTACAAGATTCTACTAAATTTCAAGAAAGATATTCTTTGCTTTCTATCTTATCACAAAACTATGAAAAGTATAGTCAAGCATTACAAGATGTTCGTTTACAGCTAGATAGACTAACTGTAATAGAGACCATGGATGTTGCTGTGGTTGAGGAGGAAGTGAAGAAAACGGATGAGTTAAAGAAGCTCTTTGTACAACATAGCGTGGTTAAGCAGCGTTATGAAAAAGTAAGTAGTGATGTAGAACAATTGTCTGTACCTGCTGCTACGTCGGATCAACTACAAGAATATGAAACAAGTATTACACGTCTAAATCAAATGAGTCTGTTGCTTCAAAAATATGAAATTACGCATACGCAATATACGAAGTATGTGAGTCGTCTGGATCGTTTACATGTTCCAGAGGAAGCAGAAATAAAGGTAACAGAAGCTAAGAACAACGTATCTCGTTTAGCTGAATTAAAAGAGCTACTACGAAAATATATGATCTGGCATCAAAGAGTTCGTCAAAGTACAAGCACATTGGAACTATATGAAAAGCACATTGAAAATTACAAAAAGGAATTGGAAGAGACATGGAACGAGGCTGGTGGAGTTTGTCCGCTATGCGAATCGCCGATGTCTTTTGAACATTCTCATTGAGGGGTGATTCGTGGTGATTGATACAGATAAAGTTAGTGACTTTTTACAAACAGCTGAGAGGCTGAATAATTCGTTAATGGAAGTCAATGAAATTATTGAAGCTTTTGAAGATACATCTAATATTTTAAAAGTCTCACTATTTCATAAAAAATTTAATGAGAATTTACAAGTAAGTGAATCAGAAAGTATAGGAGAAAAGAGTATTGATTTTGCTATCCGACCAACTGTGTTGGCTTGTTTAAGAGATCAAAAGAAGTTTCTTGAATCAGAACTACAAAATTTACTATCAAAACAACTTGAAGGGGGAAATGAGTAATGGAATTAAAACAACGTATTGAAATTGCTAAAGCAAATTTAAAGAAAGCAGAAACAGCAAAAATCCAAGCAGAGGCGGAAAAGTCTTCAGCTGAAAAGCAATTAACGGAAATCGCTGAACAAATGGCGCAGTATGGGGTAACGCCTGAAACAATCCAGGAAGAAATCAATAAGCTTGATACATCAGTTAAAGAAAACCTGGAGCATGTAGAACGACTCATCCCGCAGGTTTAAGGAGGCTATTTTTATGTATGAGCTTCTAAAAGCAAGAGCGGATATTCGTCAGGCAAACGATAAACTGAAAATGAAAATCGGTCAACGTGATTTGTTAGTTAAGCAACAAAAAAGCGCAGAAGCAAGAAAAACAAAAGCTGAGGAGCAACTTGGAGAGTTTGATTTAGTACAAATTCTTCTACAAAAAACAAGTGATTATGCAAGGCAGCAAGCAAAACGTCGTATAGAAGAAATTGTTACGTCAGCTCTTACAGTTGTATTCGATAAAGACTACAGATTCGAAATTGAAATTGCAGTAAAAGGTAATCAACCGGTAGCGGAATACTGGCTCCAGTCTGAAGATGTACGAACGCAATTAAAGCCACCTGATTATGACCGAGGCGGTGGTGTAGCGGACGTAGTTAGTTTAGCGCTCAGATTGGCTGTAGGAGAGATTAGTGGTGTAAGAGGACCATTATTCCTAGATGAAGTTGGAAAGCACGTGAGTCAAGAATACGCACCGAATGTGGCGTACTTTTTGAAGGAATACAGCACGAAATTTAAACGTCAAATCATTTTAGTTACGCACAGTACTCATTTAGCTGAGATAGCTGACGTAGCAATTGGTGTGACTCAAAAACAAGGAAAAAGCATAGTAACTGCTTTATAGAAAGGGAGATTTGGATATGTGTATGAAATGCGAAATTAAAAATGCGTTAAAAGGTGCGTTAGCGAATGCTGCAGGTTTAAAAATTACTGAGGAAGTTATAGGGAAAGCAACAGAAGATCAGTTAAAGGAATTGCAAGTCACAGATGAGGCAGAGAAAGCTATTAAAAAACAACTACAAGCTGAATATAAAGCTGAAATTGCTCCTATTCGTGAAAAGTATATAAAACAAACTGAGGAGCTATTAAAACCAATTTTTGACCGACATGATGCGGCTTGTATAGAAATTCAAAATGCTTTAGGTATCAAAGAAGAAGACGATGTATCAATAGATCTCAAAACAGGTGAAGTTACAAAGGAAGTTATCAGAGAAAAACAATCCAGCACCCCTCACTAATGCGCCATATTGTTGATGGCGGTATTACCTTAGATACAACGTTACGAAGAACACGAAAAAGCAGAGGTGAGAGTATGAGGTTTCTATATTTCGGTGATCCACATATACGAGGTACGAACCCTCGTAACCGTAAGGATAACTACAAAGAGGCATTAATTGCAAAATTACGTGAGATTTTTGCTTTAGCTAAATACAAAGGTGTGACAGCACTTATTCAACCTGGGGATACGTTTGATAGGCCTGAGGTTACGACAAGTGTGTTACTAGAGTTCGCAAGGGTACTGAAAGAGAGTCCAGTTCCAATTTATACAACAGCTGGTAATCATGATATTTACGGATATAATCTTGTAACGTATGAACGGACAAGCCTTAGAGTACTTGAGTTAATTGTTCCGCAACTTACAGTCATTAATGATCCTGGACGAGCTCAAATGTTTCATCAGGATGGGAACCACGTACAGTTAACATTTACACCGTACAGTGATCAAATCGATAAAGCTGGATACGGTTATTCACCAGAAATTATTGAAGATTATGATTCAACCAAAATACACGTATCACACGGGATGTTACTTGATCATGATCCACCTTTTGACCGGTACACAAAAGTACAGGATGTAAAAACGGAGGCGGATCTGGTTTTGTGCGGCCATGACCATACAGGATTCGGTATTTATAACCGGTCGGATGGTAAAGTGTTTGCGAATATCGGTAGTATCACACGTTTATCAGCTTCAGAAGCTGAGATTAATAGACCGATACAAGTACTTCTTATCGATGTGAAGTCACCAGGTGTTTTTGATTTAGAACGTATACCACTTCAAAGTGCAAAGCCCGGTGATGAAGTACTTGACCGTAGTCGGATTGAAGCTGAAAAGAAACGAGCGTATGCAATGGAAGAATTTGCTTCCTTAATTCAAACAGAAACAGGAGAAGATGTGCTGGTTGATATTAATACGATTGTTGAGAGTATCGCTAAAACAGAGAGTATTAATTCTGACGTGGTCGAAATAGCTCTTACGAAAATCGCAGAAGCGAAGGAGGGATTACGAGCATGATTGTAAACAAACCGCAGTTTGATGAGAACGAACTAGGAGAAGGTACGGCGGTACAGGTCACAAGTGGTAACCCGTTTGGACGCCCTAACTATAGTAATAATAAACATAATTGGAATGCTGTAGTAGTAGAGTTTTCACCGCTGATGATAAGTGTAGCTGGTTACAACAAAGAGGAACATGATCGAGTAGAAACGATGAACATAACAATTGAGTCAATTGTTAAAGAGCACGTGACGCTTAAAAAGTTAGTAGTAGAACTACCAAAAATTCAATGTGAGGTGGGACTAGAAAATGACTGAATTAAATAATGAAATTCGTAGTTTACAAGAGGAGCATGGGGAAGAAAAGCTACTTGCAGCGGCAACAAAGATTTTAGGTAAGAAAGTACCGACTGACTATGTTCGAGTATTAGATCCACTTGAATTACAAGCATCCTTACAACAAATTGATGCTGCAGTACAGGATGTTCTTGAAAAAGGTAAAGCACGTGAAGAAGCTTATGGGAAAAAAGCAGATCTAATTAAGCAAAAAGTGAAGCTGAAAACTGCAGTAGAGCTAAAAGAAGCAGAGGCATTTATGCAAATTCAAGGTGAGGGACGTAACCAATACGCTTATGTGAATGATCAAAAAGTAGCTCTCACGAATGATACATTACGTGATGCGTATCGTCAGCACTATAGCAAAGAAGAGCGTCAACAACTTACAGAAGTAGAGCAAGAACTCTCAGCAATTGATATTAAAATTTATCAAACAAAAGATGCTTGGGAAACGGCGAAAGAGTCGGCTGATCTTGTAAAAGCAAAGACTTATGTACAAGCAAATCTATTGAAGTTTTTGGCGTAGGAGGTACCAATGGATCCAAAACAAACGGCACTGAGAAATAAACAACGCGAACGTCAGCAACGTGGGGATGATTTCCAAGCTGAAATTAGAAGGAGCTGGAGAGAAACCCCGAGTGTATGGCGTATGAGAATAGCAGATGGTGCAGGTGCAACTCGTCCAGGTGACGAGATTGTACTAACACCGGAAGTAAATATATTAGCTGAGATGAAGCGTACAGAGAGTAGTAGATTTTCACTAGATTATATGAGACCGAATCAGATTCTCGGATTACGAGACTTTGATCAAGTTATTGATAGAAATTTAGGCTTAGTGTTTATCAGTTTTCTAAATGAGAGTAAAGGACTTGATGAAGCATATGCCTTTAGACTCCTTACAGCTCTTATTCATATGAAAAAACGAAATGTGAACCATATAAAACTTGAAGAGTTTCAAAATCAGACGGTTCCCTGTGTACCACTTCCAAGACTTACATACCGCGAACCTTCTTATGATTTATCGGGGGTGCTTACTTGCTACAAATCTTTGTAAAACACAACATCCGAATAAGAGGCGCTAGTACACCTCTTAAGGCAGCGATTACTAAGGAACTGACATTTGATAATCCAGCGTATGCGAAGGCGAAAAAACAGCGTAGACCTACATGGGGTGTACAGGCAAAGCTTGAGTTATTTGTATATGACAGAGGTGATATTGTTACGCCTCGCGGTTTCTTGTCAAAGCTGGAAGAAGTGTTGAAAAACTTAGGGTACGACCCAAGTAAAGTGATTACGTCACAGGTTTCATGCGGACGTGACGTGAGTTTTGGAGAATGGAATACTGACTTTGTTTTAAAAGAAGACCAGACACCAATGGTACAAGTGCTTATGAAAGAAAACGGAATAGGTGTAGCGCCGGCAGGGTCAGGTAAAACAGTTATGGGTATGCGCTACATTTATGAAAAAGGGAAAGCCGCATTATGGCTTACACACACAAAGGACTTGATGTATCAATCTTCAAATCGAGCTAAGGCTACAATACCTGGTATCGGTCGTATCGGCTTTTTCGGTGACGGTGTACATGATTGGGGAGACGGTAAACTAATCGTTGCTACAGTGCAAACCTTACAGAGAAACCCGCATTTAATCGATGCTCTAAACGATTTTATCGGGACGGTAGTAGTAGATGAAGCCCATCATTTTCCCGCGATACAATTCATTGAAACAGCTGGAAAATTAACAGCTGAGAATATGATTGGTCTCACAGCAACACCTTCTCGAAAAGATGGATTGGAAATATATATGTACAACGGTGTAGGTCCAAAAGTGTACGAGATTAGCAGAGATGGAATGTACGAGGCTGGAAGATTAATAAAACCGACAGTGAAATTCGTATATACAGAGTTTAATTACGAAACGGCAAGTAACCGTAACGAGATTGATAGTGTGGATGCGGGTGGAGAAGATCTCGATTATACAGATTTAATCCGTCACCTTATTTCAGATAAGAAACGAGCGAAGTTAGTTGCTGAGAACATCGTTGATTCTGCTAGTTTAGGACCATCTATCGTTATTACAGAATCCGTTCGTTACTGTTTTGTACTCGAGGAACTTGTAAAACAAATGGCTAAAAAGAAGTTCGGTATCGATGTAAGAACAGCTGTAGTGCACGGCGGAATCAGTCGTTACACCTGGAGAAAAGCGAAAAATGAAAACCATGCACAGCAGCTTATCGATAGTGGTCATGCAGTAGATAAAAAGCAAGGTAAATATGGTTGGCAAGTAAAGGTTGCCCAGTATTCAGAAAAAGAAATTCGTGAATGGCAGGTTACTAAACAACAACGTAAAGACATTTTAGAAGCTTGTGACCGAAAAGAAGTAGACATTTTATTTGCTACTCAGTTAGCACGTGAAGGACTGGACATGCAGCATTTAGCAGTTGGTCACATGGTAATGCCGAAACGCGGTGACTCTCGTGAGAGTAATAGTGGTTCATCGGTAGAGCAAGAAATTGGACGTATTATGCGTCCTGATCGGAACAATCCAAATAAAGAAGCGCACTGGTTCGATTACGTTGACTACAACGTTGGAGTGTTTAAGGACCAATATCACAGTCGCAGGAAAGTATACAGTCGCATCGGATTAACTGTACCGAGAAAGCCGAAAACAGAGCGCGATACAGTAGCTAGTTTCTTAAATGATATGCCTTGGTGAAAGGGGTGATAACGATGGAAAAGTTCGAATTTGTAGGTGCACTTTATGAAATCACGGAACTAATTGCTTCAGCGAAAGAGGTGAAGTAAGTGGGTTTGAAAGACGCAGGGCAAAAATAGTGAGAAAAGTAATAAGGATATTTGCAAGAGGATCCGGTAAAAGTTTATATCTTCAACGAGGAATACCGATGTTGGTCGAAATTCCCGAATATGATTCGAAAGATTACAAGAGTTCGTATAACAGAAAAGTAACCTATCGAAAAAAGAAAAGCCAAGCAAAACGAAAAGCTTGGAAAAAACATGGCCTACAAGGGCGCAGGAGGAAAAAATAATGACACAAGATACAAATCAAAATGAAGTAGTGGTACAAAATAACGCGGTGGCAAAAACAAATAGTGGAAGCAATTATATTTCAGCTATTTTAGAAGAAACAAAGCAAGGATTCGTTGAGGCGAATAACGGTCTTGACATGGATTTCGTTCGTATGGGCGAGTGGTTAACAGTTAACAAGAAAGGTAACTTCGTAGAAAAAGATGATGAAAATGTAATGTACGGTGACAATATCGATGTAGTAATCGGATACGGTGAGCAACGTTGGTCTGTATGGGGTAAACAAGATTCGCCTGAAGATGGTCAGTTGATCGTAGCGGAAAAAACAAAAGAAGAAGCGGAAGTGGTATTCAATCAATGGTTAGCTGAAAATCCACAGGCTGAGGAACGTTATGAATTAGATGATATTCAGCTTCGCTATATGGCATCTGTAGTACCTGTATCAACGTTAAGCCCGGACGATTTCCCGCGTATCTACTTAATGAGCTTCAGTCCAACAGACACTATCATCTTTGGTCGTTTTGCGATGAGTGTATATACAGGTAAATATAAAGCTCTTGGTGTTCCATCTAAATTAGGTGTCAATAAAATTGTTACGCGTTTAGTAACAACAGAACGTAAGAGTCGTACAAATGCGAGTCAACAATGGATTGGTATCGACTTCCAGCCGGTAGGTGTATTTAAACCGGAAGATTACGGAATTAACGTAGAAGAAACAGAACAAGCAGAAAAAGCTTCAGAATAAATAAGGAGGGCGTCTACAAATGGCAAAAAAGAAAGATAAAACAAGTGAGTATCAATATGTAGACGCATGGTACAGCAATCAGAACGGTAGAAGCATTCCGTGGAAACGAATTCCATCTTCTGAAGTGAAGCAATTCCAAACGGGAGAGGCATTCAATTTCAATTGCTTTGCTACAGTTCAACGATTTGCGAACGACACAAAAGTAAAGGGGGAGGCATTTATTGCTCCCCTATATTTTGACCTTGACCATGCGGAAGATCCATCAGTCAGCCAAAAAGATGCGGTAAAACTGGTGGAGTTTTTTACAAAAGAAATGGACATTCGTGAATCGGATATGTGGATTTACTTTTCTGGATCAAAAGGATTCCACATCTTAATAAGCTCCGATGCGCTCGGTATTGAACCGAGAAACGACCTTCATAAAATCTTCAAACATATGGCTGGGTACTTAGTCCATCGATTAGGTCTCACGTCACTAGATCTTGTGGTGTATACAGAAAAACGGATGATTCGTTTGCCGAACAGTATGCATCAAAAAACGAATCTTTTTAAAACAGAAATTAGTGTAAATGAATTAAATAAATTAACGCTGGAAGAAATAAAAGATTTAGCAAAATCGCCAAGACATCCTGATGATTTACCTTATACGGCAGAAGAACGTAAAAAGGCAATGAAATATAGACCCCGTACAGGGTACTTATTAATAAATAAGACAGAAGAATATGAGCAAGCTGCAGCAACAAGTGCTCGTAAATATTCGAAAGAGGAATTCCAATTCAAGAAAGACAAACCACCAGCATGTGTAGTCGATATTTTAAATGGTGGATGGAAAAAAGACGGTGACCGAAACCAAGCAACAGTACAGCTCGCATGCTATTTCAAAGACGCGGGTTACACACGAGAAGAAACAATGAAAGAGCTGGAAGAATGGGTACTAAAATTCACTTCTGAAAGTAATGAATATGGTAAACAACAACGTGTGGCAAATACGCGAAGTGTGGTTGATGCGGTATACAGCGGTGATAATACATACAAATTTGGTTGTGCGTTTATCCGCTCATTACACGGTGAAAAGAAACCAGGTAGCAAAGATTATGAACGTGTAGCATGTGCCGGCGATATGTGTCACTGCATTAAGAGAAATGCTGAGGAAGAGGAAAATGCGAAGCTACTCCATTTAGCAGAGACAGGTAATGCAGATCTCACTGGAAAGCTTGTAAAAACTCGTGTCATGGTTGCAGGTAAAAAACATACGCCTTACATCATTCCGAAAAACATTGAGTACCATTGCTGGGGCAGAGAAAGTTGTAAAAAAGTACATTGTCCTCTATATGACATCCATACGCATACAGGATACAAAGACCTGGGCGTAAGTGATCGTGAAGTCATTCAAATGACTGGTGTAGGTGACGATAACATCAAAGGTATTTTACGAGAAATATCAGGCATTCCAAATTGCCCGAAATATAATACCGACATTTTAGAAAATATGAACGTGGAAGAATTACTTGTCATCCCGATGGCTGAAGAAGACGACGAAAAACAAGAGCAGCATAAAGGGAATTATGTACTACGAAAAGTGTACGCCGTAAATGGATTAAACGTAAGTGAGAACAAGTACTACGAATTAACTGGTTATGTATACCCGCATCCAAAGAATCAGGAGTCCACATTACTTGTTAAGAGTGCGACACCGCTTCAAGATGTGGTTGAAAGCTTTGAGCTGAATGAACAAGTAAAAGAGGATTTAGCAACATTTCAGCCGGCAGATTATACAGCAGAATCGATTGAACAGAAATTAGGAGCAATTTGTAACGATTTAACGTACAACGTAACACACATCGTAGAACGTGATGAAACATTGCTTGCAGTATTGCTAACACTTCATAGTGTTTTACGTTTTAAAGTACCGTGGGATTTGAACCCGTTACGTGGTTGGGTGGAATTAAAAATAGTAGGTGATACAGGTACTGGTAAGTCGGCGCTCATTGAAAAGGTAATGAAATATGCAGGACTTGGAACACGAGTGAATGCGGAAAGTACTTCTCGTACAGGTCTAACGTACAAGATGGAACAATCAGGTGCTCAAGGTGCATGGTACATCGTTTGGGGTGCATGGCCACTCGCTGATAAAGAAATGATTTGGATTGATGAGGATACAGGTATTACGAAAGATGATTATGGTGAAATGACACTTGCTCGCTCTGACGGGAAGTTAGAAGTAAAACGAGCTGTAACAGCTGAAACACCTTGCCGTGTACGTGCCATCATGTCAGGGAACGTACCGAAAGGGAAACGACTTGCTGATTACTCTCAAGGTGCTGAAAGCTTAAAAGATATTTTCAATAACGAAGATATACGCCGCTTTGACTTTGCAGTCTTTATGAGAGCGAGTGACGTGGATCCTGAATTGTACAACCAAACACTTGCTACGTATCCGTCAATTATTCAGAAAGATACATTGAAAAATAATATCTTATACGCTTGGTCACGTAAGCCGGAGGACGTGCTGTTTACAGACGGTACGATTGACAAAGTGCTGGAAGTTGCGACAGACCTTGCAAAAGTATACGGGAATGCAAATGACATACCGCTTGTTTCTCCTTCAGATCAACGGAATAAAGTGGCGCGGTTAGCAGTAGCACTTGCAGCTCTTACACATTCAGTTGATGAATCAGGGGAAAGAATTCAAGTTTGGCCAGGACACGTTGAATTTATTGGGGAGTATTTAAAAGCGTTATACAACGCTCCAGGTTGCGGCTTAAATTACTATGCTCGTTTAGCAATAAAAGAGGAAGAAATGACTGAAGAAAGATATCAGAAGTTTACAGCAGACCTTAAAAAAATCGATACGTTAACAGGTGAAATGAAATTCTATGAATTTATCAAGCTATTCGCTCAGCAGAAGTACTTGCGACTTGGTGATGTGGAAGCCATGCTTTCCATCGATAAAGAAGAAGCGAAAGCAATCGTAAATCAATTAGCGAAAATGAGGATGATCCTTTTAACAAGTGGCGGCTATCGAAAAACACCACGCTTTAATGCATACATTTCGTACTGCATGAAGAAAGGTCTCTTTGATCATATACAAGATGAGTACTACTAATTATATGGACAAGCATTATAAATATGACTGGAAGTGAAAATATGAAACTCGGAAGTTTATTCGGAAGACCGAAAACGTTAGCTAGTAGTAAAAAACAGGTACCGGTAAAAGAATCAAAACTAGCAGTAGAAATGGAGAAAAAGAAGAAGCCGGGACAATTCGATATTGTTTGGCCAAAAGTAGAACCGCAGCAAGTGAAAGACTATCAAGCTATTCTTACAGTCTCAGATTTAAAGGAATACTTAGAGCGTTGTATGCAAACAGGTAAAGTGGGATTCGACTGGGAGACCGCAGCAAGTGAAGAAATTAGAGCTCATTATAAAAAGGCATTTGAAGATATAGAAGAAGCATGTGCTACAGGTATTATCGATGAGGAAGTAGCGGAAAAACGAAGAGAGAGTCTAGAAAAAGCGTATTTAAAAACACCGCTTGATCCGTGGAAAGGTGAAATTTGTACGGTGTCATTATCAGCAGCAGCTCATGAATCTCGCGTTGTTCCCATCTCACATAAAGTTGGCCAAGTATTCGAACCAAGTATGGATAGGGATGAAGCTAGAAAAGTTGTACTAGATTTACTTGATGAGTACTTATTCAAAAATGAAAATGTATTAAAAATCGCGGTTAATTTATCTTTTGAAACGAAATACGCGGCAAAGTACGGTAAGTACATTTTAGGAAAAGTAGCAGATCCACTGATTATGTGGGTGCGATGCTTACAAATTGTGGCGCCTCAAAAGATTAATAATCCGAAAAAGCCTACAAGTGGATGGGGATTAAAACCTGCTACAAAACACTTATTTGGTGTAACAATGAACGACTTTACAGCTCTTTTAAAGAAGTACAAGGTTGATTTCTTTGATGAGATTGACGCAAGTAAAGGTGAAGGTTTACTGTATTCGGCTGAAGATGCGGATTACGCTGTGCAGCACTACGAATACTGGTCTCAAATTGCGTCCCAGATTCCGCGATACGAGGAATGGCTGCATAAAATTGAAATGCCATTTACACGTGTTATCGGTCTTATGGAGTACTGGGGAATGAATTGGGATCCAAACCTTGCAACTCAAAAGAAGCAAGAAGCTGAAATTATGCAGGAACAAGCTGCTGAACGTATTAAACAAATCGCAAAAGAAACGTTCAACGTGGACATAAACACTGGGAAGTCAGGTAAGACGAACGAAGTAAAAAGTTTAATGTTTGATTACTTAAAAATACCGGTGGCTAAGTACGGAAAAACGGGTGCAAGTCTTGATCAAGAGGCACTTATCGATATGGCATTTATGCTCGAGAACAAGCTGAATGACATCGATGAGGAAAAGTACCTCAGCATTCCATTACCTGAAAATTGGGAAAGTATTAATCCGGAAACGGATCCTACATTAGACAAGTTAGAGCGCGGAGCAATTCGTATAGCGAAACGTGAGTCGCACCCCTATAAAGAACAAGCACTGGAAGTTATCGATCAGCTGAAGAAAATACAAAAATACACGACACTACTTTCTTCACACATCGTAGGTCGTGAAAAGTACTTGAATTTTATGAGCGGACGGATTCATGCAGGGTACAGCCCATTTACGGAAACAGGACGTTTGAATAGTTTTAATCCGAATGGACAAAACGTACCAAGACCTGATAATGACGAATTTAAGATAAGGAATTTCTTTGTACCTAAACCAGGAAAGATATTGTTCTTCATTGACTTCTCAGGTTTCGAGCTTCGCTTAATGGCATGGAAATCAGGCGACGAAGTCATGACGGAGTTATTCAATACAGGCGGGGATATGCACCGTAGAACAGCATCTGTAATGACTGGGAAACCTGAAGATGAAATTGTAAAGAAAGAACGTACAGATGCCAAAGCGGGCAACTTCGGTATTTCATATGGAGGTACAGAACACGCTTTACAGTTCACATTTAAAACAAAGTACTTGATTCGTAAAACGTTAGACGAATGTGCACAGATTGTAAATGCCGTTAAAACAGCCTACAAACGTATACCGGAATATCAACGCAAAATTGTATTAGAAGCACGTGAGCAAGGATACGTACAAACAATCTATGGATATATGAGATTACTACCTGGCATTAACAGTGCAAATAGAAGGGACCGTGGCTCAGCTGAAAGACAAGCAGCGAATACACCGGTACAAGGTAGTGCAGCGGACATTATGAAGAAAGTACAAAATGAAATTTACGAATCTATCGGTAAACAAGAAGGGGTACTTGCTCATGGTAGTGCTGATATGATCGCACAAATTCACGATGAGATTATTTTTGAGATAGATGATGACCCGGAAATTGTAGCGGCAGTAGAAAAACAAATTAAACAAGTTATGGAGCAACCTCCAGTACCAGGATTTCCAGTTCCGATTGAAGCAGAAGGAAGCGTAGGGTATCGATGGGGCGAGAAAATGAGCGTTGAGTCCTGGCTTAAACAAAGGGAGGAATAGCATGTGGGAAGAGGAGAGGGACCACGTAAATCGATGTTTTCAAAGCGTCATGCAACGGCATTACCACGTGTAAAGCCAGCGAGAATTGTAGGTAGCATTGCTGGAGAACCGTACAACATGGTTTGGGTAGTAAGTTCATTAAGAAAAGATAAAAAGACTGGAGTAGTAGATCCAGTACCACAGGATCCATACGCAGAATCGTTATTCAAAAGTTGTTTTAAAAAATGGAGGGAAAACGATGGACGAGAATTTAAATCGTCAACAGCGCCGCGCGAGTGAACGTGAACGAAAGAAGACAAGGGAGAGACAAAGCTTTCATCGCGGAGAAGTACAGCAAGTCTCCCTTTTATCTTATAAAGATGGACAGACATTAGCCTTACGAGCAGTAAAAGAAGTATTGGGACTAGGTTCAGTTCGGTTAGAGCGTGTACAGAAGCGCTTGGAAGAACTAGAAAACGAGAATTTCAATGAACTATTTTTAGAACATTTAAGAAAATAAAACTAAGAGAAAGGGAGTGTAATTGTGGGTGGTAGACAACAAGGAAAGGGGTACGAGAATCGAAAAAGTGATCGGAAGATGGAAAGATTAAAACGTGAAATGATGAAACAAAAAAGAACAGTAGCAAAAGGTGAACCACGAAAGGCGGTAATTCATTTGAACAATTCGGAGCAACAGTTAAAAGATGTGATGCAAGAAAATCGTGATTTGCAGTTAGAAGTTGATTTGTACAAGTCTCGTGTACGTATAAATGAAAACTTTGTTGAGCGTGTTACGAAAGAGAATACAAAGTTACGTTTAAAAGTTAAAAATCTACGAAAGAAATTCCTTGCATTAGTAGTTTCTTATATGGTTGTGGCGGTAATTGTAAGCCTCGTAGTAGTTGGATAAGAAAGGAGCGATTGATATGTCTGTAGTAAAGGACAACGAGTTCTGGAAAGAAGTGTATTACTACATGGAAGAGCACAATTGCTATAAGAGCGAGGCTGTAGAAGTAGTTAGTAAAAGATACATGGATAAGGAGTGGAACCATGCGATGTGACCATTGTGGTTTACAAAATGATAAAGTTTACAATCAACTTTTAACGGGTGTACTAAACGCGTTACAGGAAATAAAGAAAGAGATACAACGTCTTGATGTAGAAAACTCAGTGACGTTTAAAAAAATGTATAAAGACCGTTTCGACGGTAAGATTTACGCGATTGTACATTACATGGATACAACAAAAACCCTGTATAACGCAAAGTTTGATACAAGTAACGAATTCTTCTTTGAGAATTTTAAACATAGCCATATAGATTATCAGAATTTGGACGGGTATATCAAATTATTAAAAAATGTTATTAGATAGGAGGGAAAAATAATGAACATCGTCCATTTATTCCAGCTTCAAAAAAACCTTGATAACAAAGTTGTGCAAAAACATGGTTTACAAAACGTGCCATTGTTTCAAGAAAAGAAATTATCATTTCGTGATGAATTAAGCGAGTTACTTCATGTGTGGCGTGGTCATAAGTTCTGGAGCGAAAATGATAAACCGATTACGAAAGCTGTACGTAATGAGGGTCAAATGATGGAAGAGGATAAGGAGTACTACAATCCGTTGTTAGAGGAATTTGTAGACGCACTCCACTTTGCATTATCGATTGGATTAGAACGTGAATGGAACAAATATATCGATGTGTTTGTAGTACGTACAGACAAAGGGCACTCGAAAGCAGAAATTATCGATGTATTTAACGATTTATATGAAAACAAATTGTGGACTGCAGCACACTATATGACGTTGATGAATGACTTAGCATACTTAGGTGCAGCACTTGGATTTTCGGCTACTGAAATCCACAACGCGTATATCGAAAAGAATAAAATCAATCATGATCGTCAGGCATCTGGGTACTAAAAGGGAGGCGAAATGGTGGCAAGATACACGTTATGGAAGACAGAAGAATTGGCGTATTTGGAACAATATTGGGGAATGTACAGCATCAAGCATATGGCTAAAAAGTTTGGACGGTCGGTTGATGCTGTCAAATTAAAAGCGCAACGTATAGGTTTAGGTGATGCTCGATTGCATTTTGATGGTATTACTATTGTGCAGCTTTCTGAGGTTATAGGTGTCGATTATAACTGTATTAAAGGCTGGAGCAATCGCTTCGGTTTCCCTATAAAGCTTAAGTTGTTTTCAACAGAACAAAAAGTAAAAGTTGTGTATTACCGTGATTTGTGGAAGTGGTTAAAAACACATAAACATGTAGTGGATTTTTCTAGAATTGAACCAGGAATTTTTGGCCCCGAACCCGATTGGATGACAGAGAAACGTAATGCGGATTTAGTGGCCAAAAAGAAACGCGGGAAACCATGGAGCGAAGACGATGATTTGTTGCTTAAAAGCTTAGTAAATGCATACTGCTATACTTATCCAGAAATCGCAGCACGCTTACAACGTACCGAGGGTTCTGTGAAACGTAGATTAATGGAATTGAAAATTAAAGCTAGACCTGTACGTATAGGGAACCATACAAAATATACACAGGAAGAAGTGAAAAAAATTGTGGACTTGTATGACCGTGGCTACAGTATAGATGTGATTGCAGAAAGGTTAGGGAAAAGTGCGCTAGGTGTTCGAGGGAAGATGGAAAGAATGGGATATCGGTTTAAAGGAAAGGTCCCTATACCACCTAAAGAGATTTTAGTTTGAAAACATAAAAAAAGGCTAGGATGATTTCTCCTAGCACTCAAGCATAAGTCGCATGGAAAGCAAGTATTGTGCAAATCGGGTGTTTGCAAGTTCATTATATAACGTTTATCGGGTGTATAGGTTGAATCACCGTAATCTTTACGTAGGTTTTACATGATATTGAAGTTTTTGATAAAGACCAAATTTGAATTTTATTAGAAAGAATGAGAGATGGGGGGGTGGGGATTTAAAAAGGTTCAATTCATCAATTAGAAAAGAACCTTTTAGATAAATGTATTATGGATAATAAAGCATTAATTTTAAGGGGTTTATAAATACATTCAAATGAAATCAGGTGTAATCGCTATACCAAAAGGCACATTTCCGACAGATATAGGAGCTCCAATGATAATGTTAGTAGAAGTGTTGATAACGGATACTGTATTGTCATTTGAATTTGTAACATAAGCTCGGGTACCAACAGGTGTAATGGCTATACCCAAAGGGTCATTTCCGACAGATATAGGAGCTCCAATGACAGTGTTAGTAGAAGTGTTGATAACAGATACTGTATTGTCACTTGAATTTGTAATATAAGCAAAACTACCATTAGGTGTAAAGGCTATAGCAAAAGGGTCATTTCCGACAGATATAGGAGCTCCAATGATAGTGTTAGTAGAAGTGTCGATAACGAATACTGTATTGCCTCCTGAACTTGGAACATAAGCAAAACCACCATTAGGTGTAATGGCTATACCCAAAGGGTTAAATCCGAGAAATATGGGAGCTCCAATGGTAGTGTTAGTAGAAGTGTCGATAACGGATACTGTTTTGCCAAGAAAATTTGCAACATAAGCCCGAGTACCATCAGGTGTAATGGCTATAGCAAAAGGTTCAGTTCCGACAGATATAGGAGCCCCAATGATAGTGTTAGTAGAAGTGTCGATAACGGATACCGTATCGCTGCTTCGATTTGCAACATAAGCCCGAGTACCATCAGGTGTAATCGCTATGCTAGAAGGGCCACCTTCGACAGGTATAGGAGTTCCAGTGATAGTATTAGTAGCGGTGTTAATAACGGATACTGTACCGTCTCCACGATTCGCAACATAAGCCCGAGTACCATCAGGTGTAATCGCTATGGAAATAGGGTTATTTCCGACAGGTATAGGAGTTCCAGTGATAGTATTAGTAGCGGTGTTAATAATGGATACTGTATTGTCATTTAAATTTGTAATATAAGCAAGAAAAATGGAAGTAATTGAAGCGATATTACATATAGCAATAACACGTGTTCCATTTTCAGAACTAAAACGAATGCTTCCATTACCTACATTCAAAACTTGACCTTGGATAGGATCGCAGCAACCGGAGAGCAGTAGGGAAACCATACGCCCTATACAATGCTGGAGTGTGGTTTCAATGTCTTGGAAACAAGGTTCTGATGTTTGATTTCCGGTAGGCCCAGTGGGGCCAGTAATTCCTTGTAATCCGGTAGGTCCAGTAGATCCTTGAACACCAGAGGGTCCTTGCAATCCAGTAGGTCCTAGAGCACCCGTATTACCTTGAGTTCCAGTAGCGCCAGTAGGCCCTTGAATACCCGCTGGTCCTTGCAGCCCGGTAGGTCCTTGCAGCCCGGTAGGTCCTTGCAGCCCGGTAGGTCCTTGCAGCCCGGTAGGTCCTTGCAGCCCGGTAGGTCCTTGCAGCCCGGTAGGTCCTTGAATACCTGCTGGTCCTTGTAATCCAGAGGATCCTTGCAACCCAGTAGGTCCTTGAGCGCCCGTGTTACCTTGAGGTCCGGTAGCACCAGTAGGTCCGGTGGGCCCAGTAAGTATTTGTGCGGAAGGAATCGGTGAAAATGTAGGACCAATGGAATTTGGATCCAGTGCTGCACCGTATAAAATCTCAGGTGAATTCCATTCTTCTTTAGACATATGTTCACCTCCAAAAAAATCCATTCTTATTTAATAGATGCATAGTATGTGTTGAATATGAAATGATTTTGATTTTAAAAAGTGGTTATAAAACTTAATACAATAGTCCTTTGAAAGAAAGGAGTATTTAATACTATGAAACCCGTAAAAGCGAAATGTGAGGCATGTGAGCGCGTGTTTCGTGTCCAGATGCTCACAGCACGATTACCGAACCGTGTGGACAAGCATTACTTTATCTGTCCAGGCTGTAAAACGGAATTTGTAAGTTATTATTCGAATCGTGAAATGAGACAGCTGCAGAAAGAAATTTCGAAATTGCACCGAGAATTCAATAAATGTTATACGAAGAAGCAATTTGAGGCGAACCAGGAAAAAATCGATAAAAAAGAATTAGAGTTTAAGTGGCTACGAGATAAATTGCAAATGGAGATTGAAAATGATTTACCAAACTAAAGGAGGACAATGTTATATGAGTATACCGAAACAATTGATGATTGGTAGTGTTCCGTACGATGTAGAAGTGGTGAACGGCTGGATTGATGAAAGGGAAAATGGCGAAGTAAGAATTGCTGAAGTAACGTATCAAGAACAACATATCAAGGTTTCGGATAACGTAACAAAGCATGAAGGAAAAATGAAAAACGTACTCCATGAAGCGATTCACGCGATGCTGTATGAATATGGGTTCGACCGTTTAAATAAAGAAGCTAATGTCGATGCGTTAACTACAGTCTTTTTCGATTTTATTGAAAATAACATCCGTGGCGGTACTTCCAGCTTTGTAGGGTATGAATATCTAGTGCTTACATCTTCTGAAAAGAAAGTGGAGAAAGAGGATAATCTATTATTTATCAATACAGCAGCTGAACTTGTAGAAACTATTAATCGACATGAACCAAAAGTGGACGTGTCAGCATTAGGAACTGCAATGGCGCAAGCCGAGGTTCACAAAACTATTGATTTACAGGCAGTTACGCCTGAGAAAATTCGTGATGCTGTTAAAGATACCGTGAAAAATCGAAATCGTAAACTACCAATCGTAGACGTAAATCGTATCTCGTTCCCTATGGAAGACGTTGTTAAGATTACTAAGCAAAAGGTTAGACCTTGTACACCAGATTCAGTGAAAAAAGAAGAGGCGGATCCAATTTATTGGAGAACAGGTATTAAGTATGACGATGAGGGGAAACCGAAATACCGTACACGTTACGAGTGCTGTATGTGTGGGAATCGCGGGAATCAATATGAATACAAGGAGTACAAATTCACAAAATGCCATAAATGTAGCACAAAAAAGGATAGAACATGCAACTAAAAAAGGATTCCCTGAACGTGATTCATTCGGTAATTTTTACGTAGCTAATAATGAATACAGTGTTATTTTGGAAGGAGAATGAATATGAAGAATGTACCTACAAAAGTCATCAGTGAAGAGCTGGAAACACGTGAAGGTGTTACAAAAGTACAAGTAAGCCCTCATGAGAAAATTGAAGTAGCTGGTGTTACGGTTGAGGGTCCAGCAGTGATTCTGATTAATAAGGATTAGGACTGATTGGATGGAACTTATATACGAATATCCGATTTGGACAACTTGGTTTATCTGCGTAATATTCTTTGGTTTAGCGAATGTGATAGAAACAATTAAAAAGTAAGAAAAAGGAGCTGGAGAGAAATGAAATCAACAGGTATCATTCGTAACATTGATCCATTAGGACGAATTGTAGTTCCAATGGAATTACGTCGTACATTAGGTATTCAGGAAAAAGATCCAATGGAGATTTTTGTAGATGGTGAATCTATTATTCTAAAAAAATATAATGCTAATGGTTCTTGCCAAATTACAGGTGAAGTTTCTGACCAAAATATCGAATTAGCTGGTGGGAAACTCGTACTGAGTCCTGAGGGAGTCGACCAAGTTTTAACGGAACTCGAATCACATTTGAAGGGGCGATAAGATGAGCGAACCGAATAAGCAATATACAAATATCGAACTGGAAATGATTTTGGACAATTTCGTAAAGGCATTGCCGATACAAATACGAATGCAGCGTGAAATGTCTAAATTGATTAAAGCACGTTTTGACGCACTCGTTTCAGAAGGTTTTACGGAGCAACAAGCACTGGAAATCGTAAAATCACGAGGTATTGAGTGAAAGGTTCGGAAGCAATTTTACGAGCGATGCACCAGGTAGGAGGAGAAATCCCAGCTACGCAGTTTGATACGTGGCTGGGACAACTCTCTCAGTTAGGACTACTGGAGCAAGTCACGAAAGATGATAAGCATGTTTATTACTACCAGCTTACGGTTAACGCAAGACGGTTTTTAGTGAAGAAGGGAGTGAAGTAGTTGATCACTTTGTGAATATTATTTCTGCACCATCTTGTTGAGGCTCAATGTTATACAAAGTACCATCACTTTCTAAAAAGTAAAACGCAGAAGAAAGTTTACTTTCCAAAGTGGATAAGTGCACACAATAAAGTTTGTCGTTAATACCGTTATAATGGACCGCTTGCTCTCTAAAAATTTTCTGACATTCTTCTGCAATATATTCGTGTAAGTTAGGATGATTTAGTGTTTGTTCGTTTATAATATCTAAAATGTTTTGAATTTTGGGTCTGACAGACTCTCTTACTGCAGTGTTAGCACCAATTAACACAACATTTCTAACCTCGTTATGTACGGTGAACTCTTCAAAACAATCTTCTGCAAGGTTAGATAGTAAGGTGTATTTATTCTGTATACAGTCGAGCTCACCTATAAGAATATGGCCTACTGGCTCTGGAATGTCCCGTCTGGCAAGATGAAGAAGATTAACATGTTTATATAAATCTAAAATACAATCACGTTTATCATATATTGTAAATTTATTGTCTTTATTATACAAAGTCCGTCTTAAAATTTGTGAAGCGTAAAACGTAGATTCAAATCCGGATATACCTAAAATATTTGTAGGTGTAACCATTGTGATTTTACGTCGGTATTCATTATTAACGTCATCTGTGTTTTCGATTTGTGCCCTTGTATCACTTGCCATTAAGATGCTATTAGGTAATAGAATGCCTGCACCCTCTCCAATCAATTTAATTTTATAAGCCTATTTTATATTATAACAGGATTGAAGCAATTGAATGTGGAGCGAGCCTTTATAAGCATTAATGAATAAGGTGCTTAATCGGTTAATGAGTGGAATGATTGATTTTAATATAAATCAAGAAAGAGGGTACTATATGCAGGAATATATTTGCTTAAGTTAGAGGGTAGAAAACGTATTTTAGGAGGTATTTAATATGGATTTTGGAATTAATGAAGAGCTACGTCTCATTGGTGGTGGTAATTGGCCACCAAGACAGGAATTCGAGGGTGACAACGTTTTACACGTTATGTGTCCTGTGTATTTAGAGCGTGGTGTTAATGGAATTCGAGGCTCAACCTATATTGGGACTGGCGTGGTTGGTGATGGTAAAACTGGTGTTGTTGGTAATGGTGAAATTGGTGTTGTTGGAAATACTACTGACACCAATGGTAATACGCCTCTTGCAGGAGTTGTTGGTAATGGTCCAAGCGGTGTTGTTGGAAATAGTGTAGGGGCAAGTCCGAATTCAATGACCCTTAATGCCGGTGTTGTTGGTAATGGTGACATAGGGGTTGCTGGGAATGGAGAATCCATGGGAGTTTACGCTAGCGGTAACATTGGGGTTAAGGGTGAGAGTGAAACTTTTGTAGGAGTTCAGGGTGCAGGTAAACAAATTGGAGTTCAGGGTGTAGGAGAAACTGGCTTATGGGGTGCTGGCGGACCGACGGGAGTATATGGACTTGGTGGAGAAGTAGGAATTTTTGGGGAAATTGGAGGAAGTGGAGATCAAGTAGACGGAATTGGAGTCAAAGGTAAAGGTGGTGGTAGTACTAAAGGTATAGGAGTCGAAGGTACAGCAGGTGGTATAGGAGTACAGGGTACTGGAGATACTGGTGTTTCTGGATTTGGTGGTATAGGTGTATTGGGTAAGGCAAATGGATCGATGCGTGCTATAGGACATGATTCCCCAGCTATAGGAGTAAAGGGTTCTGCGATAATGGGAATTGGTATATATGGAGAAGCTAGTTTTGGATTTGGATATGGGGTTTTTTGCAATGGGAAATTTGCTGCAACGGGTACGAAATCGGCATTAGTTCCACATCCAGATGGCTCACATCGTACACTGTACTGTATGGAAAGTCCTGAAAGCTGGTTCGAAGACTTTGGAACAGGAGAATTGGTGAAAGGAGAAGCTACGATTCATCTTGATCAGGATTTTGTACCACTTATTCAGAATGGTCATTATCATGTCTTTTTAACGCCTGAGGGCGATTCGAATGGATTATATATTAGTCATAAATCACTGACAAGTTTTGAAGTTCGAGAGCAGCAAAATGGGAGTAATACTATACGCTTTAGTTATCGCATAGTTTCTAAGAGAAAAGACGTAACATCACCTCGTTTGGAAAAAGTAAAGCTTCATGAAGAGCTATTAAATGCTCCTAAGTCTTAAAAGCTGGATTTTTTTGACGACTTGTAATAAAGGATTCGTATAAAGATTTATAAGAACCTGTTTTTAAGAATAGAACTAATTAAAAACAGGTTCTTGATAGAAGAAAAAATAATGTGAGATTCATGTAACCTAAGGTGAGCGGGTAAACAAAGACCAGATTCTCCTAGCTGGAAAGTCAGTGTTACGTGGATATGAGACAACAGTGGCGTGGCACGCGTTTCGGGATTGCAGTCAATTAAGCGGAAATAAAAATATATAAAAGAAAAAGTTTTAGGAGGGGGTCTAATACACTACAGTACTTAAAAAAGAAAAACAAAATAAAAAAGAACCCCCCCTTAAAAAAATATACCTTATATATATAATATAAATATATAACTAATAATTATATATTATATATATAGTATTATTTATTAATAGTTATATAGTATGTAATACTATTAATGGTTTAAGGTTTTGTTTAGGGGTTTGATTTTCTGAGTCAGGAGGTTCGGAGATGACCAGAATTGATGGCTATGTTTCAAAGAAGACAATACGACTATGGCTGGAGAATTACGAATCACTGGCTGTAGGTGACCGTTTTCCTGAGGCCCCGCCTAGTTTTACGGGTCCTAATGCACAGGACGGGAAAAGTGATGGGAGACTGAATAAGATTGTGCTGGATCAGGCGATTAAACAATTACCGAAGAACATGCGGTATATTGTTATAGCGCGGTACGTGGTGAAGATTCCGAGGAAACGCATACTGCATAAGCTGAACATACATGCCAATGAATACTATAAGTACTGTGATAAAGCTGTAGATACGCTCTATCGGATTATCAATGGTGATATGGTCGGCATGAACCAGCTAATAAAAAAAGTTGAACAGGACTTGACAAAGTAGGGTTTTTCTAGGTACAATTTATGCTAGGATAGGTATTCTGTGTACATATCCTCCATATATTCATAATGTCAAAAGCCAGGGACCACGTCATAGGTATCCTGGCTTTTTCTATGCCCGTTGGATTGAACTGACTGTGGCGTATATAGTAGGTAGAAACTAAGGTGACTACTGTAATAGTTATCTAACTATCGGCAACACGAAAGGTGAAACCGATAGGTATTTTTATCAGCCGAGCTCGCTGAGGGAGAAGGGCCTTTGAAACTCAGGGGGCTTTCTTCATCCTCATTGATTTTGTAAAAATAAAAAATTTGTGATTAATTGACGAATGAAAAGCTAATACGTATTCATACGAAATTAATTTGTGCATATATTATAAACAATAGCATAGTAAATCGCGGGCGAGAGGGCTCTTAATCAAAAGATTGGAGCCCTTCGAGCTCCTCCTTTTGGTTAAGGCCTTTTTGTTAATCAAAAGGAGGCTTATCATGATGGAAGAAGTAAATCTTGAATCATCGGTAACAGGTAGAATGTTGAGAATTAGTGGGGATGACATAGTAGAATATGCGTGTCCTTTAAATGATTGCATCAAAGAGTGGGAAATAAAAGCGGTACAACGTGGGAGTAAGATAGAAGTCCGAGATAAGTCGGGTGGAATTATTAAAGAGATACACGGTGCTAAACGTAAGAAAGCCACTCAAATTTTAAAAACTTACAGTGAAAGAAATATGGATATAAATAAAAAAGGTAAAGAATTGGCGATGCAAGTTGTTTATCCTCTTCTTTTTAAAGGTAGAGAATTTCATATAAGGGTCATTAACCCTGAAAATGGTGAACAAGATTTAGTAATGGACAGAGATGTAGTAGCAGATTACGAAGCTGAAGTTTATCCGGATAAGGGTGCAGTAGATTACAAATTCGGACGTGGAGATCACTTCCTTATTCAGGAGCGTGTGATTGAACATAATCCGAATTTCGAAAGAACTGTCACAATATCGGTAACATATCCAAATAATAAATATGCATGTGAGTGGTATAAGCTCAATGGTCTCTCGTATTTTGTTTGGGTATATTATTCTCCAGTGAATAAATGTTTGGTAGATTATATTGTAGTGCATCATCCCCACAGAATTCGAGATCTTATACGAGCAGGAACAATTAAAGCTGATAAGCGCGATAATAAAAAGACAGGTCAAATATTTTATTCAATACCAATTTCAGAATTGGAGAAACATAATCTCATTTGTATGCGAATGGCTCATTGAACTTAAAAACATCGTCCTTATGGGCGGTGTTTTTATATTTTTTAAATAACGCTTTTAAATATCGGTTTCATAACTTAAAGGTTTTGACACTACGCTATAGGTGTGATAGTATCAAGGTATCAAACGGTGTCTTAACTTAGTGTCATTAGTTAGACCTGAAATGGAGCTGATATGAATGAAGTACGGATATGCGAGGGTAAGTACGGTTCACCAAGACTTAGAAGCACAGATCCAAACGTTGGAGAAGGAAAGTTGCGATACGATTTATTCAGAGAAGTTCACGGGAACAAAAGCCGATCGACCTAAGTTTAAGGAGTTGTTATCGATACTGGAGTCAGGTGATACGTTGGTAGTTACTAAGCTGGATCGCTTTGCTCGTTCAACTGTAGATGCGATACAGACTGTGAGAGAACTGTTTGAAAAAGGTGTGAAGGTTCATGTGCTAAACATGGGACTGATAGAGGATACACCTACAGGGAGACTGGTCTTTAATGTAATGAGCGCGTTCGCTGAGTTTGAACGTGACATGATTGTTGAACGAACACAAGAAGGTAAAGCTATCGCTAAACAACGTGCAGACTTCAGAGAAGGTAGACCGAAGAAGTTTAACAAGAAACAAATTGAGCATGCATTAGGCTTATTAGATAAGCATTCATATACGCAAGTAGAAGAAATGACTGGAATAAGTAAAAGTACATTAATACGAGCAAAAAAGAAAAAAGAGTCGGAAGAATAATTCCGGCTTTTTCTTTTTGGTCACAAAAAATTCAATCCCCCGGGGGAGGGCAATTTTGATTAAGGGCTGGCAGACGCCCGTAACGTTCCGCCATGATTTTGAAACTCAGGTAGTGGGATTTTAGTGAAAATTTAAAAGAATGCGTAACTTCTATGGTATACTTAACAGGACTTAACTTACATTTTCTGTAGGAAATGAGATGGGAGGAAGAAGCGTGAATACATACGAAGAGAAATATGCGAAAACAAAAGAGAAGCAGTTAGTTTTGTGGAAAGAAATGGTTCATAGGGTATTTGGTGAAAACCAAAATGATTTAATTAAAATTACTGACCGCAACCAGATAATTGAAATTTTAAATGCGGTTGGTACAGATGAAGCGGATAATCATACCTTTTTACCTACAAGTGGTGGCTTAGATTTACATGGAGCCACAGCATCACATGAAGAAGGTCGTATAGAGTTAACATTTGAAGGCCGTACTACATATATAGTAAACCCCGACTCATTGACTTTTCACCAAGTAGGGGAAGACCCTGAATGGTGGTATTTTAGACTAAATACTAAGCCTTTTAAAGCTAGTGGTGTCTATGAAGAAACAACTTCAGTGGAACAAGTATTTGAATCAGAACTTGATAAGGAAGTATCATGGTCTATGAGCTATTATGGAGAAGAAGTTCTAGAACTTGAAGCTGGTGTGTATGTAGATTATGCTGTTCGGGAGATTGGCCATCTAGGTTACGACGAGTATGGAAATTCAATTCCACTTCCTGATAGTGCACGTACTGTACATAGAGGGATTAATGGCGGTTCTTACGCTATTTTTTCTAAATATGCACTATACAATCGAGTTAGTTCAACGTATGATGCTAGACACAATAAAGTAAGTGATGATGAATTTCGAGTTTATATTAACAATATAGTAAATTCATTAAATAAAAAATAAACGCTATGTTATGAAAATATTAATAGTTTCAAGGCAATCGATACTAAATCGGTTGCCTTTTTTTATTTCACGAAGAAAGGGAGCGAAACAATGGCTAAGTTAGACGAATTAAAGCAGAAACTCACGGCTAAACAAATTCAAGCAGCGTACTTACTTGTAGAAAACGAGTTGATGGAATCGAATAACGAGGAAAAAAGAACCCAAGACGAAATGGCGAATGAACTCGGCATTAATCGGACAACGCTTTGGGAGTGGCGAACTAAGAATCAAGACTTTATTGCATTCAAGAGCGAAGTGGCTGACAGTTTCCTTGCAGAGAAGCGAGAGCAGGTCTATAGCAAGTTAATGCAGTTAATCTTAGGACCGCAACCAAGTGTAAAAGCGATGCAATTGTACATGCAGCGATTCGGTTTACTGACTGACAAGAAAGTAATCGAGGGTGATCTAGGAAATGCGACTCGTACTAATGCCGAAATCGAAGAACAGCTTGAGAAATTAAAAAAATTAACAGGCGAATAAAAGGAGGACGGGCTACATGGCATATATAGACGGTAAATGGTTAGCCCGTCAAGAACGTCAGGAGCGTATCAATCTTGTAGCAGAAAGGGCAAAGAAATTACAGGAGTTGTACGAAACTGGCGAGGCTACAGAATATTACATGGATACACTACTTGCTGACATCGATGAGCTAGAAAAGTTAAAAAGGGTGCATCGCGGGGAACATGACATGCTGTATTTCATGTATGAGTATTTCTCTGAAGAAGGGAATCCCGGTAATCCGGATAACTTAATTCCAGCTGGAGTAACGATGGATGACGCTGCAGAATTTCACCAAACGTTATGTGGGCTATTAGATGACATCACAACAGGTAGGGAGAAAAAGAAAAAAGTAGCCTGGAGTGTAGGACGTGGCCACGCGAAAACAGCTTATCTGAGTAACGGTTATTTGTGTCATCAAGTCGTGTATCGATTAAAGCAGTACATTGTTTTGATTTCTGAGACATCCGATGTAGCTGGTGACTTTATATCATGGGCGCGTGATCAGTTAAAGTACAACGAGAAATTACGTGAAGACTTCGGCATTTTGCTTCATGAACAAAAGAGCCGAAATGAAGTAGATAACGATAAAGAATTCGTGACTTTAACGAACACGAAAGTCGAAGCAAAAGGTATCGGGACACAGGTACGTGGATTACGTCACGGTTCAAAAAGGGTTCAGCTTTATATTTTGGATGATTTGGAGAGTAAAGAAAATACCGCGACAGTTGATTTGATTGCAAAAAACAAACGATGGTTCAAGGAAGAGTTGCTACCAGGTTTGAGTCGTCAAGAAGGTGCTTGTATTTACATGGGTACCATCGTTTGTTACGACAGTTTATTGCATCATGTTATTAAAAACCGTCGTGATTTCGTATCAAGATCGTTCCCAGCAATTTTGAAATGGTCAGAGCGTGAAGATTTATGGCAAAAATGGCGTGAGATTCGTCAGGTAGATGAAGAGGGTGCTTCTGATAAAGCTCGGGAATTTTATGAGCAGAACAAAGAAGAAATGCTCCGGGGGACAAAAACATTATGGCCGTCACATTTCCCTTACATCGATTTGATGGAAATTAGGGAAGATGACGGAACAAAAGCGTTTAATCAGGAGTACTTATGCAACCCGACTGATGAGGAAAGACAGATATTTAAACCTAAATATTTCACGTACTGTACTGAAAGTGATCTAAAAGATAAACAACTTTTGTATTATGGTGCGGTTGACTTTGCAATGGGGAAAGAAAAAGGTGACTACAGCGTAGTAGTTACACTTGCGAAAAACGTAGAAACAGGTACTTGTTACGTGATTGATATTTTTATGGAACGTGTGCATCCAAATACATTGTTAGAAAAGGCTGTAGAATACACGCTGGCATATCAATATGAATCAATCGCAGTAGAGGCACAACAAGCGCAGGAGTGGTTTGCTGAGAAAGTTGCTGAAGCGTTGCAAAAGAAAGGTTATCCTTCATCGACTCGCTTAAAACAAATTAAGCAACGTACACGAAAAGCACTACGTATTGAGTCATTATTACCGGATATACAGAGCGGTAAATTACGTTTTATGAAACATTTACGTGCTTTATTGGAGCAATTTGAAATGTATCCGATGCATCCACATGATGATGGTCCGGATGCGGTTCAAATGGCTTTTTCTATTGCGTATAAACGTGCAAGACGTAAAGCAGGAACGACAGGAAATTCAAGATATTAAGAAGGGAGGGGCTTGAATGAGAGTACAAGGGGATCGGAATTTTATGAATCCGGTGGAAATTGTAATGCCAGTTCGTACCGCGCTTGGTGATTCTGAGTGGACACGAATGATGGCTGAGGTTCGGTTATATGAACGGTATGACGGTGACTTAAATGTATGGTCTGATTACAAAAAGCCTGACAATCTAGATTATGAACCTACGAAAATACAACTTGATTATCCTCAAAAAATCGTAAACATGATTGCTGCATGGCAATTTGAAAAAGAACCAAAAGTAACAGTTCCTCCTGATGTAATAGATGATCCAGCGCTTATGATTCAATCAGGTTATGAACCTAGCGAAGAACAGCAAACCGAAAATAGTAGAGCGAAAGCAAAAGAACGGTTATTGACATGGGTTTGGGATGACAACCGAATGCATGAAAAGTTACTTGCAGCAGCAAAAGATCGTGCTATATCAAAAACTGGTGTGTATGCTCGTATTCACTATGATAAACGTCGAGGTGAATTTAAAATTATTTGGCATCCATCAACAGAAGTCATTGCAAAGTATAACGAATGGGATATAGATCAGCTGGAAGAAATTCATTTTATTGCGTGGCTTGATGAAGAACAAACAAAAATGTGGAAGCTATCGTATTACTTAGTTTGGCATGAAGAAGCCGGTGTGTACGACTGCGAAATTGAAGAGGCAGTATACAACGGTGACTTAGAAAAACAAGAGGATAGGGTTGAACGCTCATCAATGGGTATCGATTTTATTCCTGTTGTACCTGTACCGACTGAAAAACTAAGTAAACGTACGACAGGTTACAGCGAGCTTGAAAAAACGATAAAACTGTCTGATGAAATCGATAAAAAAATGTCTGATTACTCGGACGCATTACGTTTTGAAATGTTTGCTATTACGTTGTTAACGAATGTAGATGAGGATCCGAAGAATCCACTTCAAGTTGCGCCTGGTGCGAAATGGGATTTAGGTGACGGCGCTGAAGATGCAGGTGAGCCTAGCGCTAAAAAGTTGGAAAGTGGATTCCGATTTAAAGAAACCATTGAAGCCTATTTGGATCGATTGCAGAAACGTCTACATGAAAAAGCTGAGGTACCAATGGTGAATACCGCTGATATGAATACGGGCGGTATAAACGATATGGCTGTACAGCTTTTATTCAGTAATATCATTTCGAAAACGCAACGCTCATGGGTTATATGGCAATCACGCCTACAAACCTTAAATGAGTATATTTTGCGTTATATGAAAGCGAGGCAGGATGACCCAAAATTCAAATACGATAAAGAGATGTTAGCAAAAGTAGATAATTATTATGTTAGCAAGATTATTTTCGGTTTACCGTTGCCACAAGATCAAAAAGCGCTCATCGAACAGCTAGGAGATGAAATTTCTAACGAAATCGAATCAATTAAAGGTGCGATTACGAGAAGTGGTAAAGAAAATGCGGAGCAGAAATTCATGGAGATTATGCAAGAGCGGATGTTAAAACGACAGTCTCAGGATCCGTATAACGAAAAGTAATACTTGCCTTACGAAATGGCGCTATAAACTTTCGGAAATTATAGCCGACAGGCTTAAAATGGAGGATTTGCTAATGGAATACGCAAAACAAGCTACAGCATTAAAGTATTTTGTAGAAAAAGTACAAAAAACACCTAAGTTCCCACTTCGATTAAACCTTCAGTTTTTCTCTGATGGTGGTTCTGGTGATGATCCAAACAAAAAGCCTGGTGGTAATGATGACCCACCAAAAACTTTTACGCAAGAGGAGTTAGATGAAATTGTTAAGAAACGCTTAGAACGTGAACGTAACAAGTCAGCAGAACAGTATGGCGACTACGATGACGTAAAAGCAAAGTTAGCAGAATACGAAAAAGCTGAAGAAGAGCGTAAAAAGCAAGAAATGACGGAAATTGAACGTTTGCAGGCTGAAAAAGAAGAAGCCGATAAAAAGGCATTAGAGGCTTCCGAAGCAGCACAAAAAGCACAAGAAAAAGCAAATGCGCGTATTTTGAATACAGAAATTAAGAGTATTGCACGTGCTTTAGATGCAAATGATCCAGGGGATGTATTGGCTCTTTTAGATAAGTCGTCCATTACACTCGATGAGGACGGTAATTATCAGGGAGTTGAAGAGGCTGTTAATGTATTAAAAGAAAGTAAACCTTGGATGTTTAAGAAAGTTGTGGGGGCAGATGCGGCTGGTGGTGCGAATCCGGGAACAAATCCGAGAGCGAATGAAATTCTTGCTCTAGAAAAAGAGCTGGAAGAAGCGAAAGCAAAGGCGTTAAAAGACTCAAAGTTTGCGGGAGAAGTAACACGAATTTATAACAAGTTACTAGAAGCGAAAGCAAAGAAATAATCACTCGTTGGCTAAAGTCAGCGATTTTTTAATTTAAAAAATTTGAGGAGGCTACAAATATGCCAGTACCAACTACGTACGATTTTCAACAACAAGTAAGACAAATGCAAGCGAATGTGGATTTAATTTTAACGAAAGCACCTGTTCTTTTCGGGTTAATTGGGGTAGGCGAAGGGTTAACACAAACGAAATTTGAATGGCAAAATGATTACTTAAACTCAGATACAGGTATTGTGAAAACTGCAGCAGCTGTTGGTGCTACTGACCTGGTTTTAGAAAAGGGTGAAGCTCGTAAATTCACTGAAAATGCACTTGTACAAAATGGTTTAGAAGTGCTACGTGTAGTAAGTGTTGATGAAAACGCGGATAAAATCACTGTGCAACGTGGTTACGACGGCACGACAGCGGAAGCAATTACAGCCGGTGGAGAATTGAAAGTTATCGCAAGACCGCGACCAGAAGGTGAAGACGCATTCCGTAAGAATGAAATTAACGATCGTCTGGTGTCACATAACTTCTCGCAAATCTTTTCAAGATACGCATCTGTTTCACGTACACAGCAACAAGTGAACACATACGGCGTATCAAACGAATTAGATTACCAAGTAAACTTGCGTTTACAAGAGATGATTCGTGAAGCGAACACATCTTTAATTTATGGCCGTAGATATGCGGGCACTCCAGCGCAACCACGTACTACAGGTGGTTTATTCGCATTTGCGGGTTCTGAAGGTTCTCATAAGCAAGACTTTAAAGGGAACGAAATTGCTGCAAAGCCTTTAAACGATGCTGTAGAACAAGTATTTACGCGAGGCGGTTCAGCAAATACAATCTTATGTGGACCAAATATCGCACGACAAATTACAAAGCTTGGTGGCGATACAATTCGTACTACACGCCAAGATACTACGGCAGGTTACCAAATCTTATCGTTTGTATCTGATTTACCAGGTGGAGCGATTTCTAGTGTGGTAGTTGATTTAAATATGCCTAAAGATCGTGCTTTACTTCTTGATACAGAAAAAGTTAAGGCTCGTTACTTAACTCCGATTTATGATCAAGATGCTACACCGAATGGTGCGGATTACTTCTCTCGTGTCATTCGTGGAGAATTCGGATTTGAAATCAAGAATGCGAAAGAATCTATCGCTATTCTTGAGAATGTTTCTAAAACAATGGCTTAAAAGGTAGCGTTTTAGCTACCTTTTTTGCATTTTGAAAGGAGTTTTAAATATGCCTATTTCTGAAAATCAGGCACAACGGTTAAACAGATCGATGCCAATTGCGAATGACGTTAAATTAGGTACAGTTATTAAAGAACTACAAGAAAAAACAGCTCAATTACCTAAAAAAGCTGATAAACAGGCGGATAGTACTGCAAGTGATGTGGCTGGTGTAGTGAAAGACCTAAATGCACTGATTGCGAAGCTAAAAGCTGCAGGAATCATGAGCTCTTAATAAAATTACAGTGACGGAGGTGGCGCCAAATGAAGGTGTCGGAAAGGCTGGAGAGTCGGTTAGCAAAAGTTCCAAAAGTAACTCCGGAAGACATCGGAAATTGGCTCGCTGAAGCCGAAGCTGAGTCAGAGTTAACCGAAGAAGTAAACGCAAATGCTGTTTTTTATCTGACACTATCGTTTGCTTATGAGTCGATTGCAGCAGACGCAGCACGTTATTTTTCTTATACAGATGGTGAGGAGTCGGTTGATAAATCGATGATCTTTGCTAACTATAAGAAGTTATCAGCAGATGCGCTTAAAAAGTACAGGAAGTATAGACGGGGCAAAGGTACTCATCAAACATTTGCTAAGCGAGCAGATGGGAGATGATTACATGAGCGATTCTCAACAAGAAATGGATTCAGCACTTGATACCATTTCTGAAGAGTTTAAGGAAGAGCATGAAAAACAGGTTTCTGATACCGTTAAGGCCATTATCTTAATACGTTTGTTTTTAGTTGATTTGTTGAATGACTACCAAAAGGATGGGGTCATAAAACGTGGTAGGTTGAATGCTTTACTACGAGATCTTTCTGTTTATGAAAAAGAATTTCGTAAACAATCGGAGCAGTCATATCACATATTGATTGAAAATACGTCGAAATGGACCACATCAAAATTATCAGAAGCGGGTTTGGATGTGAAATCTATAGCAGCAGTGAATAAGCAAATTATTCAAGGAGCTATAAAAAGACCTGGAGAAGACGGTTTAATTTTATCGGATCGTGTATGGAATTTATCAGGAGATATGAAGGATCGCCTGAGTGGTGTAATTCGTCCAGCTGTACTAAAAGGCGAAAGTATCAGTATGATTTCTCAAAAAATTAAAGAAGTACACGACAACGAGAAATGGAAGATTGAGCGGGTCGCTATTTCTGAGAGTAACAATACGTATCGTGCAGCGACTATACAAAATGGTTTAGAAAGTGAAATCGTGGCAGGTTATCAAATTATTGATAATGGTCATCGTCACAGAAACCATTCACGGCACATATGTTATAAGTTAGCGAGACGTGATGCGTACGGTTTAGGTGCTGGGAAGTACCCGAAAAACATTCCAGAAAGCCTTATGAATCAATTAGTAAGCCCACATCCACAATGTTCTTCTCGACTGACTTACTTAATAAGCGAGGAGGTGTAGCAATTGCTTACTGAGGATGACATTAGAGAAATTCGTGAAAATCGTGAAATGATTGAGCAGGGGCGTAGAGAACCTGCGATTTTGCATATTAAAGGAGTTTCTGAGATAGATCCAATTACAGGTGAAGAAATACAAAGTGAACCTCGAAAAGAAACTGTTCAATTAGTTTGGAAGAAATTCACTTCAGTGGAAAAGACGAAGTTTGCTGGTCTTGATGTTAAAAAAGGGGAGGCGCTTGTTACATTTCCCCTTAATATGGATTTGGAGAACATTGAAAAAATTGAACGAAAAGGGGGTTTTTACGTTATCGAACTTATCGATGAAAGAGGGCTTGGTGGTGTGAATCGTAGAGAGGTAATTGTAAAGAGGGTGATTTGATGAAGGTTAAAGTTGTGGTTAAAGGACAAGCTGCTGTGTTAAAAGCGCATAATCCCAATAGGTACAAAAAACCAATCGAACAAACCGTAGAAAAACACACACGTCTACAGGCTAACCAAGCCTCTAATCGCGCTCCGATATTATTTGGCCCTTTATCTCAAAGTATCCCTGCAAGTGTGAAGATGATAGTAGGTGCAAAAATTATTGGAACATATGGATCTCCTCTTATATACGCGGCAGTACAAGAATTTACGCACAAAACCAAAAAAGGTTTTATGTGTAAAACAGCTTTTGAAGGTGAGAAACCGTTTGTAGATGATGTAAACAAAACTGTTCAACGTGTAACGAAGGGGCATTAGTTATGTTAAACGATGTAATATACTCACTTAAAAAAGCCCTGGACGTATTTGCACCTACTACATGGATTTATGATGGTGTTTCTGTATCGGGAAACACTAAACCTTTCATTACCATTGAGGACTTGTCAGGAACAATTAACAGGTATTCTAAAGAGAATTTCTCACGTAATCATCTGATTCAAGTTGGTGTATATGCAGAAAAAGTTTTTGATAGGAACGATTTGCAAGATAGAATAATTGACCGATTCGAAAAGGGTTCAATTGACTTGTATGACACAGGCAAAAAGAATCCGGAGCGAATCGGTTTTTTTTATGCAGAAGTAAAGAATTTTAAACCGCTGTCTCAAAAAGACGTTGAGGTTTTAACAGCGAAACATTTGAGTTTTATAACTATAACAATCAGAAATTAAAGGGGGAGTAAGAATGGCAGATGTAGCGAAAAGTAATGCTCCAGAGTTTAAAGGTGCGGAAACACTTTATTTAATTGATATCCCACAAGCTGACGGGAAAACTACAAAAACGGTTCGATTTTATAACCAAACATCGGGTTCCCGATCAATCGAAGCTGGAGAAATTGAGTTGAAAACAAAGGATAAAAGCGGATCTGATTACGGCGATGTAACACAATCCGCAAGTATTGAAGGTATTTGTACAGAAGGTGACGAGGGTCTTGATTATGTAGAAGAGGCCATTATTAATAAAATTTTAGTAAGAATTCATGAAGTTAACCTACGTAGTGCGACGGCTTCTTCATATAAAGTTAAATCAGGAACATACATGTTGAATAGCTTAGAGCTTTCTCATGAAAATGAGGAGTACTCAAAGTATTCTATCGGTTTAAAATTAAATGGGAAAATTTCTAAAGGCACAATTAGTACAGTACCTAACGGCGCACCAACTGGTGACGTGGCTACACCTTCTACACCTGAAACAAAGTGAGCAATCTAGCTCGCTTTTTTATTTTAAATAAAAACTTGGAGGTATTTAATAATGGCTGAAAAATCATATACACGTTTTGTAGTTAATGGAGAAGAATTTGAACTGAAATTTTGTCTAGAAGCAATTCGATTGCTAGATGAAAATGGCGGACCGATGCAATTTGTTTCTCAAACGATGCAAGGAGGAATTACAAACTTCGTTGATGTAATCTACTATGCGTTAATTCATACCGCAAAAGGTATTACATATGATGCGGTACAAAAAGAGATTGAAAAATTATTTAATGATCAAAAGCTAGATCTTGATGAAATTCTAAAGTACAACAAAGCGGTTGTGCTAAATAGTTTTTTCTTCCAGAAAACAGTGAAGAAACTTCTAGCGACGATGACAGCGGAACAACAGAAGTCGTTCGAGAACCTGTACGCATAAATATTGATGAATTGCAAGGTGAGTGTTTTCGTTTTTTTAATATGACCACCTTGCAATCTTGGCGTATCAGTCTCAAAGAATACCACATTATGCTCAATGGATATAAGGAACAACTACTTGATAAGTACGAATTTGCAAGTGTACAAGCTTTGTTTAATCGAAATGCTCAAAGTGACAAAATCAAGTCATTAGCGGATATATATACCCGTCCAGAAAATGTTCGTGATATTGAAAAACAAGCAAATGAACGGAAAGAAGTAGTTGAAAAAATTCAAAGAAACGAATCGTTCTTTGATCAAATAGAATCGATGATTAGAAGTCAAATACAAGAAGAGGAAGGGTAGGTGAGGTGAATGAGCCAGAACAAGGTAGAAACTCAGGTGATTGCGGATATATCTAATTTAATAAGTAACCTTGGACAAGCTACACAAGCATGGAATACGTTTTTTCAACAGATTAGTAGACCACCTCCTATCCCACCGGCTCCACAACCGCCGTCACCTCCACCATTACCGCCAGCGCCACCAGCACCACCGCCTCCTGATTATTCAGGGTGGCGTGCTAGATTTCAAGAAGTAGGTAATCAAGCAATTGAAATGGGCCGACGTGTACAGCAAACAGGACAAACAATGCAAAATGCATTTGGTCCTGCAGCTACAGCGTCGGCCTTTGCTTTAGGGAGTATGATTCAAAAGTCACGAGAATTTGAATCGCAAACTCGTAAAGCGGCAGTTTTAACTGCAGGCGACTACGGTCAAGTAAAGAAAGCGATTCTTGATATGGCAAAGGACTCTGTGTATTCAACAGGGCAGGTAGCAGCGGCTTTTGCTGAAATGGGTGCGAAAGGTTTCGATTCGGCTCAGGCAACGTCCGCATTACCTGGTGTGTTGAGTGCAGCGGCTGCATCAGGCGAAGACCTGGGGATGGTTGCTGATACGATTACGTCAGCTTTAAACTCATTTGGTATGGAGGCAAGTCAAAGTACACATGTTGCTGATGTTCTAGCAACAGCCGCAAACGCAACGGCTGCAGGTGTAGGGGATATGCAATACGCTTTTAAATATGCGGCGGGTCCAGCTGCTCAATTAGGCATATCGATGGAAGAATTAGCGGCTTCTGTTGGTATTATGTCAAATAGCGGTATTAAAGGGGAGACCGCTGGTACAGCATTACGTGCATCTTTACTACGTTTAGTTAAACCGCCAAAAGCAGCGGCAAATGAGTTAAAACGGCTTGGCGTATCTATTACGGATCAACACGGTAATATGAAACCATTGTCTCAAATTATTGGTGAATTAAAAACGGGAATGGAAGGTATGACAAGTGCACAAAAAGGTGCGGCGTTAGCAACAATATTTGGTACAGAAGCTGTATCAGGTATGATGGCACTCGTAGCAGCGGGACCTGAAAAGATTGATGCTTTAACACAATCCTTAGTGAAGTCGGATGGTGCGTCTAAAAAAGCTGCGGACTCCATGCTTGAAGGATGGGCCGGAGCACTGACGAAAATGGAATCCACTCTTGATGCTGCGGCACGTGCATTTACTGACGCATTAGCTCCTGCATTAATGGCCGTAGCTGGAGTAGTTGAAACCTTGGCAAACGCGTTTATGAAATTACCAGCTCCTGTGCAGACGGTAATTGCCTCCGTAGCGGCATTTACTACGGCTTTTTTAGTTGTAGCTACGGTTGCGGGTATTGTTATTAACGCGATTGGTGGAGCGATTATCACCTTCGGTCAACTTATGCTATGGATGTCGGGAACATCAAAAGCAGCGGTGATGCTACGGTCAGCTTTTACAGCATTAAGAGCCGGATTCGCGTTATTGTTAGGACCAGTCGGCGCTGTTATCGCGATTCTGGCTTTAGTAGGGGTAGCACTAGTTCAACTTTATAAGCATAACGAGACTTTCCGAAATGCCGTGAATAGTGCTTGGGAATCAATAAAAAGTGGGACAGTATCAGCTATCGAATCTATGAAGTCGGCACTAGATTCTTTAGGAACTTACCTTGGAACGGTACCTGCAAAATTTTCGGCGATGGGTAGTACTATAGGTACAGCCTTTGACGCAGCGATTGCTGTTATACAGTCAAAATTCATGTCAATTGGACAAAGTATAAGTGGAACATTTTCTTCCGCGATTTCCGGCTTAAGGTCGGCCTTTTCTGGGATAGGTTCTGCTATTTCACCAGTGATTGAATTTATAAAAATGTCATTTTCTTCTATCAGAAACACAATAGCAACCTTAGCACCGTTGATTGTACGATTAGGATTAACATTTTTAGGGGTTTCGGGACCTGTCGGTTGGGTAATAGCGATTGTAGCATCATTGGGGGCTACAATTTTTAAATTAATAAACACAAACGACCAAGTAAAATCAGCATTTATGTCAGCTTGGCAATCGATACAGCAGATTTTTTCTAATGTGATTTCGGCTATTTTACCGGTTGTTCAGTCAATGGCACAGGGGATTATGCAAGCTTTTGCGCCTCTAGCACCAGAGTTTCAAAAAACAGGTCAAGTTATAGCGGAAAGCTTTGCTACATTAGGCCCTGCGTTTGCGGAGTTAGGTGCGGCCTTTGGTGAGCTTGGTGCTACAATTGCAAGTCTTTTTGGTGAAATTGTACAAAGTGTAGTACCTTTAGCAGCTGAATTATTTACCGGATTTGGACAGGTCATACAACAAGTCATGCCTATGGTTACGGAGCTTATCCGTATGTTCGCTGATACAACTATAGAAATTATGCCGTTAATCAGTGAAGGGATTCAATTTTTATCTCAAATGTTTACAGATTTTGCGACTACAGTTTTACCGATATTCCTTCAAGCTTTTCAAACTGCATTCCCTATTATTTTACAGGTAATTCAGGCTGCGTTTAGCATAGCAGGAATGCTGATTCAAGGATTTGGAGAGGTTCTTTCAATCATAGCGACGTCAGTGATTCCGGTAATTCTTCAGGCGGTGCAAGCGGTCTTCCCGGTAATAGCTGGGATTATTGCCGCTGCGATTTCCATTGCGATTCCGATAATTCAATTATTAGGTCAGGTAATCTCAACTATAGCGACTACGGTTATTCCTTTGATTTTACAAATTGTCCAGGCAGTTTTCCCGGTAATAGTTTCGATAATTCAAGCGGCGATTCCCGTAGCCACTGCGATTCTTGAAGGGTTAGCCACAATCATAAAAGGCGTAGTGATCCCGGCGATTCAATTTATTTTGTCGATAGTCCAAGCGGTTTTTCCGGCAATTATGGGCGTCATAACCTCAGCAATTGGGATAATCACCAACATAATAAAGTTATTCACTTCAGTTTTAAAAGGAGATTGGAGTGGGGCCTGGAACGCGGTGAAGGGCATTACATCGAGCGTGATGTCATTGATTGGAAATATAATCCAAGGAGCGATAAGTTTAATTTCTGCGGTCGTGACTAGTGGACTAAATCTAGTGAAATCTATTTTCTCTAGTGTTCTATCAGCTGTAGGTTCTTTAGTAAGTTCGATTTTTTCAGGTATAGGTTCGGTCATTTCATCAACGATGTCTGCAGCAGGTAGCATTATTTCTTCAATGTGGAATGCAGCAAAGTCAGCGACATCGAGTATCCTAAATTCTATCTATAGCACAGTGACGCAAATTTTCAATAATGTGAAGTCATTCTTAAGTGGAATTGATTTAGGAAGCATAGGACGAAATATGATGCAAGGGCTTTTAAATGGTATAAGCTCAATGGCTGGAGCAATTTGGAATAAAATTACGGACATTGGAAATGGGATCAAAGATAAAATTTCTGGTCTGTTATCGATTCACTCGCCAAGTCGTTGGTTCAGGGATTTTATTGGTATCAATATGATGAAAGGCTGGATCAATGGTATTGACGCAATGAAAGGCGCCGTACAAAGAACAACAGAACAAATGACTGAATGGATGAAACCGGAGACGTTAAATGTAGAAACTGTATATGGAATGCCAAGAGGATTAGGTGTATATCAAACGGCAATGAAACAAACAAGCTCAGGAAATGAAGAGGTAGACACTGTTTCAAATTCTAAAGCTAGAAATAAGCAACCAGCAAATATTAACATACAGCTTGGTAAACAGGAATTTACGAGATTCGTTGACGATATTACAGGGGAACAAGAAGCAATTAAAAAACGTAAAGGGGTATTTTAAAGGAGGGCGGTAGATTGCTAATTTTTAATGGGATAAATTTAGAAGAATATTTTAATGAAAAATACAAAAAAGGATTCTTTATGATTAACGATATAAGAGGTCGTGGGATTTTAAGTGATGAAATTAACCAGTTAAAGGTATCTCACCGTCCCGGTTCATATTATTTAAGTAAACGGACTCCCGAGAGAGTGTTAGAAGTAGATTTCTCTCTAAAGGGAATCTCTCTTTTTGACTTAAGGAAACGCATCGATGAATTAAACGCCTTATTAAGTACTAATGCTCCTGTAGAAATATCGTTTACAGACGAGCCCAGCTTAGTATACTACGGAATTAAAGAATCTGTTGAAGAAACACTGGAAAAATCTAATATTCATCAAGCTACGATAACCATTATATGTCCAATGCCTTATAAATTAGGAGCAACTAAAACAAGTGAATTTGTTCAAAATTGGTCTACTGAAACAACAGCATACTTAGAGAATAAAGGAAGTGTGGAAGCACCCCCAATAATTGAAATGACGGTAAAAAAACCAAGTACTTTTTTAGATGTTTGGTTTGGCGAATATCCTAACGGACGTGACTATTTCCGTATTGGATCAACCTTATCTATCAATGATAACCCTGTGCAAGAAGATGAGCGTGTGTTATGGAGTGAAATGAATAATATCGTTGGTTGGACTGACGCTGGACAAATCGGAACCATTAAAAGTACAGGTAGATTTAATGTCAATGCTGGTAAAGATGCATTTGAAGTTGGTGAATGGGGAGACCAAAAGAATTTAGAATTCACGGGCCCTATATGGAAACGTTCGATACCTGGTGGACCTCTTACAGACTTTAAGGCTGAAATATTCGTTACTTTAATAGCTAAAAACTATTGGGAAATGGGCCGAGTTAGTATGTTTTTATTGGACGAACAAGGCGATTTAGTAGCCGATGTCAACATGAATGACCTTTATTGGACTGCTAAACAAACACATGCTTATGCGCGCATTGGAGACGTTTCGCAACCAAATAACACAAGAAAGCTATTTGACTCTGGAGGTAATGGTAATACAGCATTTAATGATTTCTATGGGCGTATGGCAATCGCTCGCCGTGGTAAAAAGTGGTCTGTTTACTTTGCTAGATTTCGAGATGGAACAGAGATAGACGACTATAAGGCGGTGGAATTTTTCACAGACGATGAAAAAAATCCAATGACAGTGACTGGTAGAAAAGTAGCTCAAGTAGCTATTGGTATTCAACGATGGTCTACTAGTGACCCTACTAACCTGATGAGAATAAATGATTTGAAGGTTTGGAAGATTAATAAAGTACCTGACCAAAGTAAGCCATACTTAGTAGATACTGGCGACAAAGTTGTAATTGATACAGAAAGAAGCCTTGTTACGATTAATGGGAAAAATGCTATTAATATTAAAGATATATTTAGTGAGTTCCCGACTATAATCAGAGGACATAATCGAATTGATATTATGCCGCCAGATGTTACAGCGACAATTAGTTTCAGGGAGAGGTATCGATGAGAGCACCAAGCGGAACACTTCATGTTGTTGATTTTAAAACCAATCAGGTTGTCTCGGCGATTCAATCAAAAGATTATTGGGACGATAAAAGGCATTGGGAAATTAAAAATAATGTTGATATGCTGGATTTTACTGTCTTTGATGGAACTGATCACGCAGCTACACTGATGCAGCAAAATTTAGTGTTAAAAGTAGTGAGAGACGGTCGTATCGTCCCCTATGTTATAGATGATACTCAAAAAAGTTCTGATGGTCGTTCATTGACGGTGTATGCTTCAGGCGAATGGATATTACTGAAAAAGGAAGGGATTATTAAACCGCAAAAAATTCAGAGCAAGACTGTAAATGAATTTATCGATATGGCGCTTGTCGGGACAAAGTGGAGACGTGGCATTACAGAATATGCTGGCTTCCACACAATGTCTATTGATGAATTTATTGACCCGCTTAAATTTCTTAAAGATATTGCTTCACTTTTCGATTTAGAAATTGTTTATCGAGCTGAAGTTGTCGGTTCTCGAATTGTTGGCCGGTATGTAGATATGGTAAAAAGTCGAGGTAGAGATACTGGAAAAGAGGTTACATTAGGGAAAGATTTAAACGGTATTGTACGAAGAGAAAACTCTCAAAACATCTGTACAGCTCTTGTTGGATTTGTAAGAGGAGAAGAGGGGAAATTAGTAACAGTAGAGAGCATTAACGGTGGTTTTCCTTATATTATTGATCACGAGGCATTTCAACGTTGGAATGAGAATGGTCAGCATAAATTCGGCTTTTATACACCTGAAACTGAAGATCAAAATATGACGCCGGAACGCCTAAAGACGCTTATGAAAATGGAATTAAAAAAGCGTGTGAATTCCTCTGTTCAGTATGAAGTTGATGCAATTGCCATCGATAAAGTATTTGGCCTGAGACATGAGGAAACCACGGAGGGTGACATTATAAGAATTAAAGATACAGGTTTTACACCTAAATTGTATCTTGTGGCCAGGGCAATTGCGGGTGATGAGTCATTTACAAATCCATCTTCAAACAAATATGTATTTGGGGATTTTATAGAAGTCATTGATACGAGAGAAGAAATGCAAAAGTTATACAATAAAATTAGAAATTCTCTGTGGGATAAAGCAAGTAATGAGGCTTTGAAACTACTTGAAAAACAATTAGAAGAAACATCTAGTGGTTTTGACGATAGATTAATTGCTATGAAAACAAGTCTTGAACAAACCGACTACTCCATTGCTTTAAATGCACAGGCTGTTAATGCGAAGATGGAAAAGTTATCATCCGCATTAGAAGTAAATGCAAGAGAAATAAAGGCGAAAGTTGGAAAAAACGACATTGCTTCTGAATTAAATATAAATCCACAAAGTGTACTTATAAAGTCAGAACTAATTGATCTAGTCGGTAAAGTAAAAGCTGAATGGTTAATGGCTGGCTTGTTAATGGGTATGACCATTAAAACAAGTAATACCAGCGAATATTTGCATATGGAAAACCAAGTTTTACGTTTTGTAAATCAAGGGACAGATAAGATTGTAATAGGCTTCGAGAATGAATGGAAAAGTCGAACCTCAAATCCTTATATTGTATTAGGTCAAGGTTCTGGAAATGGTAGAAACTTTGGTAGTATCTACAAAGATAATGATGGAGTGTACTACCGATATGTAGATAATAATGGTGCTGAGAGCAACATTCGTTTAACAGCCCAAGGGAACATTGGTATTACGGCTCAAGATGGAATCTGGGTTACATCTAAAAGAGTTAATTTTACAGCTCCAATTGAAACACCCGCAATTAAGTTTAACTCTTTTGGTTCAACGCCGAGTTCTCAGCAAGGAGTAGTATGGGTAGGACACGGTTATAACGGATTCGGACCTTACTTCTATAATAATGGCTGGATTCCATTAAAGTATTAATAATTTAAAAAGGAGTAATTATTATGAGTAAATTTTTAGGTGTATTAGCAAATATAACCTCAGAAGGAACACTTCAATTACCGCTAGATATGTTAGAAACAGCAGGTATCAAGCCTAATTCAAAGGTAGAAATATTTTCTGATACCTCTAATTTGTTCATCCGTACTGCAGAGAAATTTTGTGATATTTGTGGTGGGAATACAAATACAACACGAATTGGTAACCAAGAAATTTGTAAAGATTGTTTAGATAGAATTGCACAAGCTTCACAAGAACGACAAAACACGGTTTCTGAATAAGTGAGTAAAGGTAATAAGAAATTTAATTACTTTAACAAAATGGAGCAGCTGTAGCTGGTCTTTTTTATTTTTTATAAATGAAGGGGTGGCGGAGGTGGATCAAAGGGAGTATGAACGTATTGCGAAACTAGAAGTACAACTGCAATCTATGAATGCTGCAGTTATACGAATAGAGGAAAAGCTAGATTACAATCAAAAGAATTACATGCAGCGTACTGAAATAGACGAGATGTTCAAGTTTCGTGATCGAGAAATACGTGATTTAAAGCTTGCACAAGAAAAGCTAGACAGTAACAAAAAAGCTCATATATCGATATGGATTTCAGGACTGTCATTGGCAGTCCTTTTATTATTTAACATTTTAAATTTCCTAAAATAAGGAGCTGTTCGTATGAGAAATTTCGATAACGCGTCAATTACACGTTTTACGATACTAATCATTGCAGTAATAAATAGCGTACTAAATCTTACAGGCTATCAAACAATCAGCAATGAATTGGCCAATAATATTGTGGCCGTAATCACTGGAGCGTACACGTTGTATATGGCATGGAAAAACAACTACTTATCAAATAAAGGTATGCAGCAAAAAGAGGTGCTTGAAAAACACAATTTGAAATAAAAAGGGGACGGTGGCTGATGAAACACTCTTTGAAATTTGTAGTCGCGTTATTTACGATTCTCGTTCTTACTGTGTCTTTTACTATTTGTGCTTTTGCTGACAGAGTATTACTGATACCAGACTTACCGAAGCAAGGTTATCGATATGGAGTAGGGGCGTATGAAGGGGTCGTAGCACATTCCACCGCCACACCGGAGGCGCCTGCAATTAACATTCAAAAATATGAGACTCGTACTTGGAGAAATGCGTTTGTTCACTATGCTGTAGATTGGGACGAGGTTATTCAAATCGCAGATACGAATTACATTGCATATGGTGCTGGACCGGGAGCAAATAAAAGCTTTGTACATGTAGAGCTTTGCGAAACAGCAAACTATGAGAAGTTCAAGCGTTCCTATGATAAATATGTAAAGTTAATAGCTAAAATCCTACGTGATCGAGGGCTATCTGTAGAAAAAGGATTATGGACTCACTACGATGTAACGAAATATCTTGGTGGGACAGATCATGAAGATCCACTTGATTACTTAAAGTCTCATGGTGTTTCAGAAGCTCAATTTAGAGCAGATATACAACGTTCATACAATAATTCTAATGTGGATGTTTCTGTTCCTGAGAAGCCTTCTAAACCAGCAGAAGTACCAACAGCTGTAACGGATGGTATTGCTTATATTGAAGGATACAATGTTAACTTAAGAAAAGGACCGGGTACGAGCTATTCTAAGATTCGTCAATTAAATAAACCAGAATCATATATCGTGTGGGGCGAAAAGGATAGTTGGTTAAATCTTGGTGGAGAGCAATGGATTAAGAACGATCCATCTTACGTTAAATTTAGTAAAAAAAGTACGGTGGATTCTTCTATTGTAGGAAAACGTGTTGTTTCAAAGGTTAACAATCTACGTTTTTATGACACTCCATCCTGGCAGGATAAAGATGTTGCTGGTTCTGTAAATGCAGGATTAGGATTTTCGATAGATGCGAAAGTAACTGTCAATGGATCGTCACAATATAAAGTACGCAATAGCAAAGCTAAAACATACTATGTAACAGCAAATTCAGCCTATGTGTATGTGAAGTAGAAAGAGGGCCTGCTCAACTATGAGTAGGCCCTCTTTTTTATATAGTAATCTAACTAATTTATCGAATTTAAACCCTTTATATGAAACACGTCTTTTTAAAGAGCAAAATGTGTCACAACAAAAATTATAAAATCTCTTGAAAAATATTGATATAATGTTAATAGAATACAAAATGCATATAGCTATAAATTAGGAGGAGTGTTCTATGTCAACATTACTGAGTGAATCTGAGAAGTATACAGCTGATGGTGTATTAGATTACATAAACAGGAAAAACACAAGTTATGCCATCTTATTAAATGGAGAATGGGGAAGTGGGAAAACTTATTTTTGGGAAAATGTATTAAAAAAAGAGATAAAAAAAATAAATGAAAAAATCATATATGTATCATTATACGGTGTTAATAGTATAGAGGAAATCAACAAAAAGATTTTCTTAGGTAAATGGGAAAAACTTGAGAAAGTTACTGAAAATAAAATTGTAGGGGGAGTTACGGAAATAGCAAAAGCTATATTAGGAAGTGCGAAAAACATGGAACTTCCATTTATAAAAGGCATAGAAGCTCCTAACATAGATTATCGAAAGTTTCTTGATTTTACTGAAACGGTTTTGTGTTTTGATGATATAGAAAGAGCGAGTATAGACATTAATGAGGTATTAGGATATATAAATAATTTTGTGGAACATGATGGTATAAAGGTTATTTTGATTGCCAATGAAAATGAAATAGTAGCAAAATTAAATGATAAAAATGCTGAACTTAAGATGTTAACAACGTGTTTTTATACGGATAAAAAAGGGGAATTCAATCAGGAAGTTAGCTCTGATTCAGACCAAGAACAGACATCTATAAATGATTTAAT
>NZ_JBITZJ010000011.1:0-94535 GCF_044546695.1 Streptomyces sp. NPDC053079 | reverse complement strand
ATCCGCGAGATGCAGAAGGTGCCCAGCGCCGTCTGGATCGTGGACACCAAGAAGGAGCACATCGCCGTCGGTGAGGCGCGCAAGCTGCGCATCCCCGTCGTCGCGATCCTCGACACCAACTGCGACCCCGACGAGGTCGACTACAAGATCCCGGGCAACGACGACGCCATCCGCTCCGTCACCCTGCTCACCCGCGTGATCGCCGACGCCGTCGCCGAGGGCCTCATCGCCCGCTCCGGTGCCGCCACCGGTGACGCGAAGGCCGACAAGGCCGCCGGCGAGCCGCTGGCCGAGTGGGAGCGCGACCTGCTCGAGGGCGAGAAGAAGGCCGACGAGAAGCCGGCCGAGGCTCCGGCCGCCGAGGCCGAGAAGCCGGCCGCGGACGCCGAGCAGGCCTGACGTCCTGCCCTGTCGACGGCGGGGGTGTGACCCCCGCCGTCGGTCGGTGGATCCACTGTCGGACCCCGTCAGCGGGACGGGGGCCGTCAGGTGTGGTGACCTCAAGACGGACCAGCCTTGCCAGTGACGCCCGAAGGCCCTGGCAGGGCGTAGTGCAGAAGAAGGATTGAAGGATGGCGAACTTCACCGCCGCTGACGTCAAGAAGCTCCGCGAGCTCACGGGCGCCGGCATGATGGACTGCAAGAAGGCGCTCGACGAGGCCGAGGGCAACCTCGAGAAGGCCGTCGAGATCGTCCGCGTCAAGGGCCTGAAGGGCGTGGCCAAGCGCGAGAGCCGCACCACCGAGAACGGTGCAGTCGTCTCCGTCATCGCCGAGGACAACACCTCCGGTGTCATCGTCGAGCTGAAGTGCGAGACGGACTTCGTCGCCAAGGGCGAGAAGTTCATCGCCGTCGCCGAGGCCCTGGCCGCCCACGTGGCCAAGAGCGCCCCCGCCGACGTCGACGCCCTGATGGCGTCCGAGATCGAGGCCGGCAAGACCGTCCAGGCGTTCGTGGACGAGGCCAACGCCACCCTCGGTGAGAAGATCGTCGTCGACCGCTTCGCGCAGTTCGCCGACGGCTACGTCTCCGCGTACATGCACCGCACCGCCGCGGACCTGCCCCCGCAGGTCGGCGTGCTGGTCGAGCTGGACAAGGAGAACGCCGAGGTCGCCAAGGACGTCGCGCAGCACATCGCCGCGTTCGCGCCGAAGTTCCTCTCCCGCGAGGAGATCCCGGCCGACGTCGTCGAGAACGAGCGTCGCGTCGCCGAGGCCACCGCTCGCGAGGAGGGCAAGCCCGAGGCCGCCCTGCCGAAGATCGTCGAGGGTCGCGTCACGGGCTTCTTCAAGGAGAGCGTCCTGCTGGACCAGGCGTTCGCCAAGGACAACAAGAAGACCGTCCAGAAGATCCTGGACGAGGCCGGTGTCACGCTGAAGCGCTTCGCCCGCATCCGCGTCGGCGCCTGAGCCCTCGCAGGACAGCGAATGACCCGCGACCCGCTAGGGTCGTACGCAGCCGACCGTCCACCGGCCGGCCGCTGATGTGACGAGGAGGCCATTGCCGCAGAAGGAACCGAAAGGATCCATCCGGCAATGGCCTTCTTCGTATGTGCACGAGGAGAACTCCAATGAACCAGGGCGCGGACACCAAGCAGGCCGCCGACGACAAGAGCGCCGACCAGGGCAAGCCCCGTCGGTTCCTGCTGAAACTGTCAGGTGAGGCCTTCGCCGGTGGCGGCGGACTGGGCGTCGACCCCGACGTCGTGCACGCCATCGCCCGCGAGATCGCGGCCGTGGTCCGTGAGGGCTACGAGATCGCCGTGGTCATCGGCGGCGGCAACTTCTTCCGCGGCGCCGAGCTCCAGCAGCGCGGCATGGACCGGGCCCGCTCGGACTACATGGGCATGCTCGGCACCGTGATGAACAGCCTCGCCCTCCAGGACTTCCTGGCCAAGGAAGGCGTCGAGACCCGGGTCCAGACCGGCATCACCATGGGCCAGGTCGCCGAGCCGTTCATCCCGCTGCGCGCCGTGCGCCACCTGGAGAAGGGCCGCGTCGTGATCTTCGGCGCGGGCATGGGCATGCCCTACTTCTCCACCGACACCACCGCCGCCCAGCGCGCCCTCGAGGTCCACGCCGAGGCGATCCTCATGGGCAAGAACGGCGTCGACGGGGTCTACGACTCCGACCCCAAGAAGAACCCCGACGCGGTGAAGTTCGACGCGCTGGAGTACGGCGAGGTGCTCGCCCGCGGCCTCAAGGTCGCCGACGCCACCGCCATCAGCCTGTGCATGGACAACAAGCTGCCGATCCTGGTCTTCGAGCTGCTGGCCGAGGGCAACATCGCGCGTGCGGTGAAGGGTGAGAAGATCGGCACGCTCGTGAGCGACCAGGCCACGCGGGACTGAGCCCGCACCGCCGCCCGTACCGCGCACCGCAGGGGCACGGGCGGCAACCCCGTGCCGTGGGAAGACCTCGGCACGGGGATGGACAACTGCCTGCCGGTCGGACACCGTGCAGGAGAAGACGCGCGCAGGGGCGAGGCTCTGCTTACTGATAACACCAGGAGCAAGTGGTGATCGAAGAGATCCTCCTCGAGGCCGAGGAGAAGATGGAGAAGGCCGTCGTGGTCGCCAAGGAGGACTTCGCGGCGATCCGCACCGGGCGTGCGCACCCGGCGATGTTCAACAAGATCGTGGCGGACTACTACGGTGCGCTGACGCCCATCAACCAGCTGGCGTCGTTCTCGGTGCCCGAGCCGCGCATGGCCGTGGTCACGCCGTTCGACAAGAGCGCGCTGCGCAACATCGAGCAGGCGATCCGCGACTCGGACCTCGGCGTCAACCCGAGCAACGACGGCAACATCATCCGGGTGACCTTCCCGGAGCTGACCGAGCAGCGTCGCAAGGAGTACGTCAAGGTCGCCAAGACCAAGGCCGAGGACGCCAAGGTCTCGATCCGCTCCATCCGCCGCAAGGCCAAGGACCAGCTCGACAAGCTGGTCAAGGACAAGGAGTCCGGCGAGGACGAGGTGCGCCGCGCGGAGAAGGAGCTCGACGACACCACCGCGAAGTACGTCGCGCAGGTGGACGAGCTGCTCAAGCACAAGGAAGCCGAGCTGCTCGAGGTCTGATGAACGACGCATCCTGGGGAGCCCCGCCACGCGCCGGACACTGGGGGTCCACCGATCAGGGAATCGCTCCCGGCTACCCCCGGGAGGTGCCCCTTCCGGCGGGTCCCCTGCACGACGTGGGCGTCGCGGCGCAGACTCGGCCCATGCCTATCGTGCCCGGAGCAGGGGGAGACCAGGACGACCGTGAGCAGGGGGCCGCCCACATCGGTGGTCCCCTGTTCCGCGATGAACAGGAGCCCGACATCCGGCCGCAGGAGCCTGCCACCCCCCAGGGGGCCAAGGCGAAGAAGAGCGCGGGCCGGGATCTGCGTGCCGCGATAGGGGTCGGTGTCGGCCTCGGCGCGGTGATCCTCGCCTCCCTGTTCATCTACAAGCCCGTCTTCCTCGGCGTGATCGTTCTCGCCGTGGTGGTCGGGCTGTGGGAGCTGACCTCCCGGCTCGCCGAGCGCAAGGCCATCAAGGCACCCCTGGTGCCGCTGGCCATCGGCGGCGCCGCGATGATCGTCGCGGGCTATGTCAACGGGCCCGAGGGCGCGTGGGTGGCCATGGCCTTCACCGCGCTCGCCGTGCTGGTGTGGCGCATGACCGAGCCGCCGGACGACTACCTCAAGGACGTCACCGCCGGCGTCTTCGCGGCGTTCTACGTGCCGTTCCTGGCCACCTTCGTGGCGCTGATGCTCTCGGCGGAGGACGGCGCCTGGCGGGTGCTGACGTTCCTCGTCCTGACGGTCGTCAGCGACACCGGGGCCTACGCGGTGGGCTGGCGGTTCGGCAAGCACAAGCTCGCCCCGCGCATCAGCCCCGGCAAGACCCGCGAGGGGCTCCTCGGCGCCGTGGCGTTCGCCATGGTGGCGGGCGCGCTGTGCATGCACTTCCTGATCGAGGACGGCGTGTGGTGGGAGGGGCTGCTGCTCGGCCTCGCGGTCGCCGTTAGCGCCACGCTGGGCGATCTCGGCGAGTCGATGATCAAGCGGGACCTGGGCATCAAGGACATGGGCGCCCTGCTGCCCGGCCACGGAGGGATCATGGACCGGCTGGACTCGCTCCTGCCGACCGCGCCCGTGGTGTGGCTGCTGATGGTGGCGTTCGTGGGCTCCGCCTAGATCGAATCGGGCCCGGAGACGGGCCAGGTACCCTGGAAGGGCTCGTCGCTGCGCGGCGGGCCCTTTTCCGGCCCCGCGCACGCGGGGGTGCCCCTTTCTGAGACCTCCGGGTTCCGGCATCGTCCTGCCGCTGGCTCCGCGACTGCGGAGATCATCCGCTCTCGTCGCAATGAGGAGTTTTCGCTCATGGCCCCCGCGCCTGGAGAACTGACGTTCGTCGCCCCCCGCGGGGCCAAGCTGCCCCCGCGGCACCTTGCCGACCTCACCCCCGCCGAGCGCCGCGAGGCCGTCGCCGCGATCGGCGAGAAGCCGTTCCGCGCCAAGCAGCTCTCCCAGCACTACTTCGCCCGGTACGCGCACGACCCGGCGGCCTGGACGGACATCCCGGCCGCGTCCCGCGAGAAGCTCGCCGGCGAGCTGCTGCCGGACCTGATGAGCGTGGTGCGGCACATCTCGTGCGACAACGACACCACCCGCAAGACCCTGTGGCGCCTGCACGACGGCAAGCTCGTCGAGTCCGTCCTGATGCGCTACCCCGACCGGGTCACCATGTGCATCAGCTCCCAGGCCGGCTGCGGCATGAACTGCCCGTTCTGCGCCACCGGCCAGGCGGGCCTGGACCGCAACCTCTCGACGGCCGAGATCGTGCACCAGATCGTCGACGGCATGCGCGCCCTGCGCGACGGCGACGTCCCCGGCGGCCCCGCCCGGCTGTCCAACATCGTCTTCATGGGCATGGGCGAGCCGCTGGCCAACTACAAGCGCGTCGTCGGCGCCATCCGCCGGCTGACCGACCCCGAGCCCGACGGCCTGGGCCTCTCCCAGCGCGGCATCACGGTCTCCACGGTGGGCCTGGTCCCGGCGATGCACCGCTTCGCCGACGAGGGCTTCAAGTGCCGGCTCGCGGTCTCGCTGCACGCGCCGGACGACGAGCTGCGCGACACCCTCGTGCCGGTCAACACCCGCTGGAAGGTCCGCGAGGTCCTCGACGCCGCCTGGGAGTACGCGGAGAAGTCCGGCCGCCGCATCTCCATCGAGTACGCCCTGATCCGCGACATCAACGACCAGGCGTGGCGCGGTGACCTGCTCGGCAGGCTCCTCAAGGGCAAGCGGGTACATGTCAACCTCATCCCGCTCAACCCCACCCCCGGCTCGAAGTGGACGGCGTCCCGGCCGGAGGACGAGCGGGCCTTCGTCGAGGCGATCGCGGCCCACGGCGTGCCCGTGACCGTGCGTGACACGCGTGGCCAGGAGATCGACGGGGCGTGCGGACAGCTGGCCGCCACCGAGCGCTGATACTGTCCCTCTGCATCAACTCGTACAAATGAACAATCCGACAGGGGAGCGCAGCAAGCGCTGAGAGTGCGGCACAGCCCGCAGACCCTCGGACCTGATCCGGGTCATACCGGCGTAGGGAGTCAGCACCACCATGAACACCAACCTTCGGCGTGCCCTCGGCACGGCGGCCGCCGTCGCGCTCGGCCTGCCCGTTCTCGCGGCCTGCGGCGGCTCGGACGACAAGGGCTCGGGGGCGTCCGGGGACAAGACCGTCACCCTCGTCTCGCACGACTCCTTCGCGGCCTCCAAGGACGTGCTCGAGAAGTTCACCGAGCAGACCGGCTACACCGTCAAGGTCCTCAAGAGCGGCGACGCCGGCCGGGCCGTCAACCAGGCGATCCTCTCCAAGAGCCACCCGCAGGGCGACGTCTTCTTCGGCGTCGACAACACCCTGCTCTCCCGCGCGCTCGACAACGGCCTGTTCGCGCCGTACGAGGCCAAGGGCCTGGACGGCGTCCCCAAGGACCTCCAGGCCGACGCCGCCGAGCACCGGGTCACCCCGGTCGACACCGGCGACATCTGCGTCAACTACGACCGCGCCTACTTCGCGGACCACAAGCTGGCCCCGCCGCAGTCCTTCGACGACCTGGTCAAGCCGGAGTACAAGAACCTCCTGGTCACCGAGAACGCCGCGACCTCCTCGCCCGGCCTGGCCTTCCAGCTGGCCACCGTCGCCAAGTACGGCGACGACGGCTGGAAGGACTACTGGAAGAAGCTGAAGGACAACGGCGTCGAGGTCGTCGACGGCTGGGAGCAGGCCTACAACGACCGCTTCTCCGGCTCCGCCGCCGGAAGGAAGGCCAAGGGCGACAAGCCCCTGGTCGTCTCCTACGCCTCCAGCCCGCCCGCCGAGGTCCTCGGCGTGAAGCCGGAGCCCAAGGAGGGCCCGACCGGCGTGGCGACGGGCACCTGCTTCCGCCAGATCGAGTTCGCGGGCCTGCTGAAGGGCGCCAAGAACGCCGAGGGCGGCAAGGCCCTGATCGACTTCCTGCTGAGCAGGACGTTCCAGGAGGACATGCCCCTCCAGATGTTCGTCAAGCCGGCCCACCAGGACGCCAAGCTGCCCGAGGTCTTCACCAAGTACGGCGCGCGGATCGACCGCCCGGAGACGCTCGCGCCCGAGAAGATCGCCAAGAACCGCGACCAGTGGGTCAAGGAATGGTCCTCGCTCGTCCTGAAGTAGGTCCCGAGACCGGCCCCGGAGCGGCCGCCCGTCAGGCACCCCTGCCGGGCGGCCCCCGGCGGACGGCGACGCGGCTCGCCCTGATGGCCGTGCCGCTCGCCTTCTTCGGGGTCTTCTTCGCCTACCCCGTCGCCGCGATCGTCTCCCGCGGCCTGAAGGCCGGCGGCCAGTGGCAGCTCGCCCGCATCGGCGAGGTCGTCACCGACCCCCGCATCGGCGATGTCCTGTGGTTCACCACCTGGCAGGCCGCCGCCTCCACCGCCCTCACGCTCCTGCTCGCGCTCCCCGGCGCGTACGTCTTCGCGCGCTTCGACTTCCCCGGCAAGCAGTTGCTGCGGGCCGTGGTCACCGTCCCCTTCGTGCTGCCGACCGTCGTGGTCGGCTCGGCCTTCCTGGCGCTGCTGGGACGCGGGGGGCTGCTGGACGAGCTGTGGGGGGTGCGTCTGGACACCACGGTCTGGGCGATCCTCCTCGCCCACGTCTTCTTCAACTACGCCGTCGTCGTCCGTACGGTCGGCGGCCTGTGGGCCCAGCTCGACCCCCGCCAGGAGGAGGCGGCGCGCGTCCTGGGCGCCGGCCGCCTCGCCGCCTGGCGGCGGGTGACCCTGCCCGCGCTGGGCCCGGCCGTGGCCGCCGCCGCCCTGATGGTCTTCCTGTTCACCTTCACCTCCTTCGGCGTCGTCCAGATCCTCGGCGGGCCGCACTACGCCACGCTGGAAGTGGAGATCTACCAGCAGACCGCACAGCTGCTGGACCTGCCCACGGCCGCCGTCCTCACCCTCGTGCAGTTCGCGGCCGTGGCCGCCCTGCTGGGCGTGCACGCCTGGACCGTGCGGCGGCGGGAGGCGACGCTGAAGCTGGTGGACGCCTCCCGCACCGCCCGCCGCCCGCAGGGCGCCGCCCAGTGGGCGCTGCTGGGCTCGGTCCTGGCCGTCGTCGCGCTGCTCGTGCTCGTACCGCTCGTGGTGCTCGTCCTGCGCTCCTTCGACGGGCCCGACGGCTACGGCCTGGCCTTCTACCGCGCCCTGGCCTCGGCGGGCGAGGGCGGCGCTACGTTCGTCGTCGCGCCTCTGGAGGCGATCGGCAACTCCCTGGCGTACGCCCTGGCCGCCACGGTCATCGCGGTGGTGGTGGGCGGTCTCGCCGCGGCGGCGCTCACCCGGCGCGAGGGCCGGCTCGTGCGGGGCTTCGACGCGCTGCTGATGCTGCCCCTGGGCACCTCCGCCGTGACCGTCGGTTTCGGCTTCCTGATCGCGCTGGACGAGCCTCCGCTGGACCTGCGCACCTCCTGGATCCTGGTGCCGCTGGCCCAGGCACTGGTGGGCGTGCCCTTCGTCGTACGGACCGTCCTGCCGGTGCTGCGCGCGGTGGACGCCCGGCTGCGGGAGGCGGCGGCCGTGCTCGGCGCCTCGCCGCTGCGGGCGTGGCGCGAGGTGGACCTGCCCCTGGTCGGGCGGGCGCTCGCGGTGGCCGCGGGCTTCGCGTTCGCCGTGTCGCTGGGCGAGTTCGGGGCCACCGTCTTCATCGCCCGGCCCGACAGCCCGACCCTTCCGGTGGCCGTGGCCCGGCTGCTCGGCCGCCCGGGCGAGCTCAATTACGGCCAGGCGATGGCCCTCAGCACGATCCTGATGCTGGTGTGCGCGGTGGCGCTGCTGGTACTGGAGCGCATTCGCACCGACCGTACGGGAGAGTTCTAGGTGTCCTTGCTGCGACTCGAAGGGGTGACCGTCGGCTTCGGCGGGCGGCCCGCCCTGGACGCCGTCGACCTCGCCGTCGCCGAGCACGAGATCGTCTGTGTGCTCGGGCCGAGCGGCAGCGGCAAGTCCACGCTGCTGCGGGTGGTGGCCGGGCTGCAGCGGGCGGACGCCGGGCGGGTGTCCCTGGCGGGCGAGGACCAGGCCGGGGTGCCCACGCACCGGCGCGGCGTGGGCCTGATGTTCCAGGACCACCAGCTCTTCCCGCAGCGGGACGTGGCCGGCAACGTCGCCTTCGGGCTGCGCATGCGCGGGGCGGGGCGGGCGGAGACGGCGCGCCGGGTGGACGAGCTGCTGGACCTGGTGGGCCTGCCGGGCGCGCACAAGCGGTCGGTGGGGCAGCTGTCGGGCGGTGAGCAGCAGCGCGTCGCCCTGGCCCGGGCGCTGGCTCCCGAGCCGCGGCTGCTGATGCTGGACGAGCCGTTGGGGCAGCTGGACCGGGGTCTGCGGGAACGGCTCGTGGTGGAGCTGCGGTCGCTCTTCGGCCGGCTGGGCACGACGGTGCTGGCGGTCACCCATGACCAGGGCGAGGCGTTCGCGCTGGCCGACCGGGTGGTGGTGATGCGCGACGGGCGGATCGCCCAGGCGGGTACGCCGCTGGAGGTCTGGCAGCGGCCGGCGTCGGAGTTCGTGGCCCGCTTCCTGGGCTTCGACAACGTGGTCGAGGCGACCGTGCGGGGTGGCTCCGCGGAGACGGTGTGGGGCCGGGTGCCGGTGCCGCCGGGGACGGCGGAGGGGGCGTGCCGGGTGTTGGTGCGGCCGGCGGGGGTGCGGATCGCTTCGGCGGGCGAGGGGCTGTCGTGTGACGTGGTGGCGCGGACGTTCCGGGGGGACCACGTGGCCGTGATGCTGCGGCCGGAGGACGGGCCTGAGCTGGAGGCGGCTTGTGGGCTGGCGTCTGCGCCGGGGCTGGGGCAGCGGGTGGGAGTGACGTTCGGGGCGGACGAGGTCGCGGTTCTCCCCTGACCCGCCCCTTCCCGAAACCGGGGGCTCCGCCCCCGGACCCCCGGACCGCGCTGCGCGCGGTGTCCTCGAACGCCGGACGGGCTGGATTTCCAGCCCGTCCGGCCGGGACCTAGCTCACGGTGCTCGGTGTGGGCTCCTGCTCGGGAGCCGTCGGCGTCGCCGCATGCGCGTCCGGTTCGCCGAACCAGGCGACGGCCACCGCGCCCGCCACGGCCAGCAGGAAGCCGAGGATCGCCATCCACGCGAAGCCCTCGCGGGAGGCGTCGCCCAGCCACACCACGCCGATGATGCCGGGCAGCACCGTCTCGCCGACGACCAGCGCGGCGGTGGCGCCGTTGACCGAGCCGATCTGCAGGGCGACGGTGTGCAGGTACATGCCGACGCTGCCGGATATGAGGATGGCGTACAGCGCCGGGTCCGCCAGCATGGTCGGCAGGTCGAAGGGGTCGATGCCGTCGAGGATGCGGACGCCGACGCCGATCGCGCCGAAGCCGAGGCCGGAGAGCAGACCGGCCAGGATGGCGGCCTTCGAACCCAGGAAGTGGACGGCCACCCAGCCGCCGCCCATCAGCACGACGGAGATGATCAGCAGCCACCAGTGCGTGGACCGGGCGGCCTCGCCGCTGCCCTCGTGTCCGGCGGCGGTCGCCAGGAGCACCAGCGCCGAGCAGACCACGCCGATCGACATCCACTCCCGCTTGTTCAGCCGGATGCCCAGCAGCTTGATGCTCAGCAGGGCGGTGACGATGAGGTTGGCGCTGATGACCGTCTGGGAGAGGAAGAGCGGCAGCATACGGGCGGCGAGCGCGCCGAGCGCGAAGCCGACGAAGTCCAGGACGGTGCCGACCATGAACTCCCAGGTCACCGCGGCCTTCGCGGTGGACGACAGGCTGGGGCCGCCGTGCTGGGTGGTGCCCGTGGTGGAGGCCTTGGCGGCCTCCCTCTGGGCCGACTTGCGCGACCCGACGGCTTGCAGGACGGATCCTGTGCCGTAACACGCCGAGGCTGCGACAGCCGTGACAAGGCCGATGATCACCAATAGCTCCGTTCGCCTGATGGCCCGTCCTGCTTTGAAGCAGACGTACTTCTGGGCAGACGTACTTTTCGGCGTCGGAGTTGCCTTGAGTCAAGAACTGGTCAAGAACTGTGACCCCGGCCCTGTTCCTCACCGGGTCAGGGGAAGGGTGGTCAGCTCCGCGATGAGCCAGGTCAGCGGGGCGAGCACGGCCAGCAGGACGCCCGTGCGCACGGCCGCCGCGCCGCGCAGCACGGACGGCGGGACGCCCAGCCGCAGCAGGGCCGCCGTGGTCTCCGAGCGGGACTGGCGAGTGTCCAGGGCTGCGGTGATCGCCGTGGCCGTCACACAGGCCATCACGACCGCCGCGCCCAGCCCCGTGAGCGGCCCGAACGGGCGGGGACCCGCCGGTTCCCAGGCCGCGCCGTACAGCTCGGAGGCCGCCAGCGCCGCCGCGGCGACCGCGCACAGCACGCCGAGCGGCCGGCCGAGTCGGCTCGCTGCGTCCTGCAGTATCCGCCCGGCCAGCAGCCGCATCGGCCCGGGCCGTCCGGCCGACAGGAGCGTGCCGCACCAGTGGGTCAGGCCGGGGCCGGCCAGCACCAGGCCGAGGGAGGCCAGCAGCCAGCCGCCCAGCAGGCCCGGGGAGGCGCCGCCGTCCTGGCCGGGCAGGGCCAGCAGGGTGTTCGGGGCGGGGGCCGGCGCGTGGCCGACGTACGCCTCCAGGGCGAGGCCGCACGCGATGATCGCGACGCCCCACGGCAGGCCCGCGTAGCCGGGTCTGGCGGCCTTGGGTGGCGTGGTCGCGGGGGCGCCGGAGGGGTCGGGCTCCGGTGCGCCCGCCCTGCGCTCCTTGCGCGGGCGCAGGGCGATGACGCACGCGCCGGCGGCCAGCGCCGGCAGCAGCCCGAGCAGGGTCAGGGTCGCCGCCCAGGGCAGGGCGGCGTTCCCGCCCAGCAGCGAGGCGGCCGCCCGGCTCGGGGTGCCGCCCAGGTCGCCCCGCAGCTGGAGGTAGACCAGCAGGGCGACGGCGCTGCCGAGCCCGCACGACAGGGCTGTCGACGTCGCCGCGAGGAGGGACAGCCGTGCCGGGCCGAAGCCGATGGCGTCCATGCCGTCCCGGGGGCGGGTGGCGGGGTCGTTGCGGGCCACGGCGACCGCGAACTGCACCACGGCGGCCAGCGGCACCGCGCACCACAGCAGCCGTACGAGCGATTCATGGGTCGCCTTGGGGTGCGCCACGGCGTACCCCAGCGTGCACAGAAGCAGGAAGCCGACACCGGACGCGGCCCCCGCCACCAGCACGCGGCGCAGCAGGACGAGCGGGTGCGCGCCGCGCGCTAGGCGGAGACTGAGCACGCGGCCCTGCCCTCCCCTTCGGCTGCGTCGGGGGCCGGGATCGCGCCGCCCCGGCGGCCGTCCACGAGGGTGACCGTGCGGTCGGCGAGAGCGGCGCTCTCGTCGTCGAGGGTGGCCAGGACGACCGTGATGTGGTGCGAGCGGGCGGCCGTGGTCAAGGTGCGCAGCACCTGGGCGCGGTCGCCCTCGTGCAGGGGCGCGGTCGGCTCGTCCGCGAAGACGACGGTCGGCTCGGCGGCCAGGGCGCGGGCGATGGCGATGCGCTGGCGCTGGGCCTGGGTGAGGGCGCCGGGGCGCTTGCGGGCGCAGTCGCCGACGTCGAGGCGTTCGAGCCATTCGCTGGCCGTCTGTTTGGCCGTCCGGTGGCCGACGCCGCGCACCAGTAGGGTCAGGGCGGCGTTCTCCCAGCCCGTCAGCTCCGGCACCAGGTGCGGCTCGCTGTCGATCCAGCCGAACCGCTCACGGCGCAGCCGTTCGCGGGCGGCGCGGGAGAGGGTGTGCACGGGGGCGCTGTTGAACCACACCTCGCCGGGGTCCGCCAGGAGCTGGCCCGACAGGCATTTCAGGAGTGTGGTCTTCCCGGAGCCGCGGGGTCCGGTCACGGCGAGGATCTCGCCCTCGCGGACGCCGATGGACACACCGGCCAGGGCCGGTGAACCGCTGTAGGAGTAGTGCAGACCGCGTGCCCAGAGCACGTCGTTGTCCGGCGGGGCCACCATATCGAGCACCTCGGGTCGCTTCAGAGGGTCCGTTCCCCTGTCCGGGTGAACGAACCGGAGGCCATTGGGTCACTGGCACCGTACGGAACCGGGATCCTAGCCCCCGTCCAGGCTCGGCGCTGGAGTGCCCCACTTTCCTCCCATCGGACTCATCGCGCCCGGACATGAGCGAGCCGTGACCCACGAGCGCGCGGGGGAGCGGTGCGCGCACGTGGGCCACGGCGGGGAGACGGGCCGCTGAAAGGGGGGTGCCCGTCGTGAGGGGTACGGATCAGATCTTCGTCCAGGCCTCCGTCAGCACGCCGCGGACGATCTGCTCGATCTCGTCGAACGTCGACTGGTCGGAGATCAGCGGCGGGGACAGCTGGATGACCGGGTCGCCGCGGTCGTCGGCCCGGCAGTACAGGCCGTTCTCGAACAGCTTCTTCGACACGAAGCCGTACAGCAGCCGCTCGCACTCCTCCGGTGTGAACGACTCCTTGGTCGCCTTGTCCTTCACCAGCTCGATGCCGTAGAAGAAGCCGTTGCCGCGGACGTCGCCGACGATCGGCAGGTCGTGCAGCTTCGCGAGCGTGCCGAGGAAGGCGGACTCGTTGTCCAGCACGTGCTGGTTAAGGCCCTCGCGCTCGAAGATGTCGAGGTTGGCGAGCGCGACCGCCGCCGAGACCGGGTGGCCGCCGAAGGTGTAGCCGTGCAGGAAGGTGTTGCTGCCCTTGAAGAACGGCTCGGCGATCCGGTCGGAGATGACCGCGGCGCCGATCGGGGAGTAGCCGGAGGTCATGCCCTTGGCGCAGGTGATGATGTCCGGGACGTAGCCGAACTTGTCGCAGGCGAACATCGTGCCGAGGCGGCCGAAGGCGCAGATGACCTCGTCCGAGACGAGCAGCACGTTGTAGGTGTCGCAGATCTCGCGGACGCGCTGGAAGTACCCGGGCGGCGGCGGGAAGCAGCCGCCCGCGTTCTGCACCGGCTCGAGGAAGACGGCGGCGACGGTGTCGGGGCCCTCGAAGAGGATCTGCTGCTCGATCTGGTCGGCGGCCCAGCGGCCGAAGGCCTCCGGGTCGTCACCGTGCACCGGTGCGCGGTAGATGTTGGTGTTGGGCACCTTGTGCGCGCCGGGGACCAGCGGCTCGAAGGGGGCCTTGAGGGCGGGCAGCCCGGTGATGGCGAGCGCGCCCTGCGGGGTGCCGTGGTAGGCGACGGCCCGCGAGATGACCTTGTACTTCCCGTGGTTGCCGGTCAGCTTGTGGTACTGCTTCGCCAGCTTCCAGGCGGTCTCGACGGCCTCGCCGCCGCCGGTGGTGAAGAAGACCTTGTTCAGGTCGCCCGGCGCGTAGTGGGCCAGCCGCTCGGCGAGCTCCACGGCCTTGGGGTGGGCGTAGCTCCACACCGGGAAGAAGGCCAGCTCCTGCGCCTGCTTGTTGGCGGCCTCGGCGAGCTCGGCGCGGCCGTGCCCGGCCTGGACCACGAAGAGGCCGGCCAGGCCGTCGAGGTAGCGCTTGCCCTTGTCGTCGAAGATGTAGGCGCCCTCACCGCGCACGATGGTGGGCACCGGGGCGTTCTCGTACGACGACATGCGGGTGAAGTGCATCCACAGGTGGTCGTACGCCGTCCTGCTGAGGTCCTTGCTCACGGCTATCGGGTTCCCCATGTGTAGGTCTGCTTACGGAGCTTGAGATAGACGAAGCTCTCGGTGGAGCGCACGCCCGGAAGGGTGCGGATGCGCTTGTTGATCGTTTCGAGCAGGTGGTCGTCGTCCTCGCAGACGATCTCGATGAGGAGATCGAAGGAGCCCGCGGTCACGACGACGTACTCCACCTCGTCCATCGCGGTCAGGGCGTCGGCCACCGGGTCGAGGTCCCCCTCGACGTTGATGCCGACCATCGCCTGCCGTCGGAAGCCCACGGTGAGCGGGTCGGTGACGGCGACGATCTGCATGACGCCCTGGTCGAGCAGCTTCTGCACGCGTTGCCGGACCGCCGCCTCGGACAGTCCGACCGCCTTGCCGATCGCCGCGTACGGGCGGCGCCCGTCCTCCTGGAGCTGCTCGATGATCGCCAGGGAGACGGCATCGATCGGCTGCGTGCTGTTCACGCCCTTGGGATCTGCGCTACGAGTGGCCACGCATCCCACTGTGCAGGAGAACTCGACGGTGTGGCAACCCTTGAGCGATGAAATTCGTTGCGTCGAAGCTCTTGAATCACTGATTCCGTTGTTCATGGGAGATGGGTATGTCGAAAGCGACACCTCCTTGATTAGGCTGGGCGTCTCACCCAACGGACATCCGATAGAAGGGGTGGCACATCGTGACCACCGAGCTGCGCCGCCTGCGTAACTACATCGCCGGGGAATTCCGCGACGCCGCCGACGGGCGGACCACCGAGGTCGTCAACCCGGCCACCGGCGAGGCGTACGCCACCGCCCCCCTGTCCGGCGCAGCCGACGTCGACGCCGCCATGGCCGCCGCCGAGGCCGCCTTCCCCGCCTGGCGCGACCTGGTGCCCGGTGAGCGCCAGAAGGTCCTCCTCAAGATCGCCGACGCCTTCGAGGCGCGCGCCGAGGAGCTGATCGCCGCCGAGTCGGAGAACACCGGCAAGCCGCTGGGCCTCACCCGCAGCGAAGAGGTCCCGCCGATGGTGGACCAGATCCGCTTCTTCGCGGGCGCCGCCCGGCTGCTGGAGGGCCGCTCGGCCGGCGAGTACATGGAGGGGATGACCTCCATCATCCGCCGCGAGCCGGTCGGCGTCTGCGCGCAGGTCGCCCCGTGGAACTACCCGATGATGATGGCCGTGTGGAAGTTCGCCCCGGCGCTCGCCGCGGGCAACACCGTCGTCCTCAAGCCGTCGGACACCACCCCCGCCTCCACCGTCCTCATCGCCGAGATCATCGGCGGGGTCCTGGAGGAGCTGGGCCACCCCAAGGGCGTCTTCAACGTCATCTGCGGTGACCGTGACACCGGCCGCCTGATGGTCGAGCACCCCGTGCCCGCCATGGCCTCCATCACCGGCTCCGTGCGGGCCGGCATGTCCGTCGCGGAGTCCGCCTCCAAGGACCTCAAGCGCGTCCACCTGGAGCTGGGCGGCAAGGCCCCCGTCGTCGTCTTCGAGGACGCCGACATCGCCAAGGCCGTCGAGGAGATCTCGGTCGCCGGCTACTTCAACGCCGGCCAGGACTGCACGGCCGCCACCCGCGTGCTGGTGCACGAGTCGGTCCACGACGACTTCGTCACCGCGCTCGCCAAGGCCGCGGCCGACACGAAGACCGGCCAGCCGGACGACGAGGACGTGCTGTACGGCCCGCTCAACAACGCCAACCAGCTGCAGCAGGTGACCGGCTTCATCGAGCGACTCCCCGCCCACGCCAAGGTCGAGGCCGGTGGCCACCGGGTCGGCGAGAAGGGCTACTTCTTCGCGCCCACCGTCGTCTCCGGCCTCAAGCAGGACGACGAGATCGTCCAGCACGAGGTCTTCGGACCGGTCATCACCGTCCAGTCCTTCACGGACGAGGAGCAGGCCGTCGCCTACGCCAACGGCGTCGAGTACGCGCTGGCCTCCTCGGTATGGACCAAGGACCACGGCCGCGCGATGCGCATGTCCAAGGCCCTCGACTTCGGCTGCGTGTGGATCAACACCCACATCCCGCTGGTCGCCGAGATGCCCCACGGCGGCTTCAAGAAGTCCGGCTACGGCAAGGACCTCTCCTCCTACGGCTTCGAGGACTACACGCGCATCAAGCACGTGATGACCTCCCTGGGCTGATCCCGTCCCACCCGCGCACGCGTGTACGTTCCGTACGCGCGTGCGCGTATCATCGACGCCCGGCCGACCGGCCCGCACCGCCCCGACCCGCCGTCCCGCCGGAATGCGAGTAACGCCCGTGAAGCCCCTGTCCCGCCGGACCCTGCTGCGCGCGCTGGGCGCCGGCGCCGGGGCCGCCACCCTCGCCGGATGCGGGGTGCCCGCCGCGTACGTCGCCCCCCGGGACCGGGCCGCGGCGGACCGCTCGGAGCGCGACAAGCGGCTCGTCTTCGCCAACTGGCCGCTCTACATCGACGCCGACGAGGACGACCCGCAGAAGCGGCCCACGCTCGACGCGTTCCAGGAGCGCAGCGGCATCTCGGTGAAGTACACCGAGGAGATCAACGACAACGACGAGTTCTTCGGCAAGATCAGCCCGGCCCTGATGAACCACCAGGACACCGGCCGGGACCTCATCGTCGTCAGCGACTGGATGGCCTCCCGCTACGTCCGGCTCGGCTGGGTCCAGGCGATGGACCGGGCCGCCCAGCCCCACGTCGCCCGCGAGCTCGACCCGCTGCTGCGCAAGCCGTCCTTCGACCCGGGCCGCCTGCACACCGTGCCCTGGCAGTCCGGCATCACCGGCATCGCCTACAACCGCAAGAAGCTCGGCCGCGAGATACGGCGCACCTCGGAGCTGTGGCACGACGACCTGCGCGGCCGCGTCACCCTGCTGTCCGGCATGGACGAGGCGTTCTCCCTGCTGATGCAGGGCAACGGCGCGGACGTCACCCGCTGGACCGCCGACGACTTCCACACGATGACCGACCAGCTGCGCACCCTGGTCCGCAAGCGGCACATCCGCCGCTTCACCGGCAACGACTACATCAAGGACCTCTCCTCCGGCGACGTCCTGGCCTGCCAGGCGTACTCCGGCGACATCATCCAGCTCCAGGCCGACAACCCGGACATCGAGTTCGTCGTGCCCGAGGAGGGCGCGGAGCTGTGGGCGGAGAGCCTGATGATCCCCAACCTCGCCCGCCACAAGCGCAACGCCGAAGCGCTCATCGACCACTACTACCGGCCCGACGTCGCCGCGGAGCTCGCCGCGTCGGTCAACTACGTCTGCCCGGTGCCGGCGGCGCGCGAGGTCCTGGCCTCGTCCAAGGACAAGGAGCTCGCCGAGCTCGCCGAGAACCCGCTGATCTTCCCCAGCGACGACATGCGCGGCCGGCTCGCCACCGCCCGCGACATGACCGCCCGCGAGCGGCCCGGCTTCACCAAGGAGTGGAACGAGATCGTCGGGCTGTGAGCGGGCCCGGCCTCACGCCGGGAGCAGCGAGCGCAGGGTGGCGATGCGGTTGGTGGTGATCGAGTCGACGCCCGCGCGCAGCAGCCGGCGCATCGTACGGCGGGTGTCCGCCGTCCAGGCCGAGACCAGCAGGCCGTCGGCGTGGTGGCGCGCCACCAGCTCCTCGCTCACCAGGCCGAAGCGGTAGTTGAGCCAGTGCGGCCGCACCTCGGCGAGCAGGGACGGGCGGGGCGGGGCGAGCGTGGTCCAGGTGAGGGCGATCTCCGCGTCCGCGTCCGCGCGGCGCACCTTCAGCATGGCGGCCGGGCCGCCGCAGTAGTACGCCCGCTCCTGCGCCCCGCTCGCCCGCACCTCCGCGACCGCGGCAGCGGCGGCCGAGGGGTCCGGCAGGTCGATGAACAGCCGCCCCCGGGCGGCCGCCCCGGCCTCGGCGAGGGCCTCCTCGAGCGTGGGCACCCCGCCGTCCGTCAGGGCGCGCAGCTCCTCGGCCGTCAACGCGGCCAGGGCCACCTCCCGCCCCCACAGGCGCCCCAGCGTCGCGTCGTGCAGCAGCACGGGCACGCCGTCGCGGGTCAGCCGGACGTCGATCTCCACCGCGCCCGCCCCCGCCCGCAGGGCCGAGCGGATCGAGGGCAGGGTGTTCTCGCGGTGGACGTAGGGGTCGCCGCGGTGGGCGACGGCGGTGAAGGCGGTGACCATGGGCCTCATTGTGGCGGGCGAGGCCGGGCCGGTCCCTCAGCCCCGCCAGGTCGAGGTGTAGACGTCGATCTCCTTGCGGAGGCGGGCCTTGCCCGTGTCGTCCATGAACGACGCCTCCACGGCGTTCTTGGCGAGCTCGGCCACGCCGTGGGCGTCGAGCTCCAGGAGGCGGGCGGCGACCGCGTACTCGGTGTTGAGGTCGGTGCCGAACATGGGCGGGTCGTCGCTGTTGATCGTCACCAGCACCCCCGCGGAGACCATCTCCTTGAGCGGGTGCCGCTCCAGATCGGTCACGGCGCGGGTGGCGAGGTTGGAGGTCGGGCAGACCTCCAGCGGGATGCGGTGCTCGGCGAGGTGGGCCAGCAGCCTCGGGTCCTGCGTGGCGCTGGTGCCGTGGCCGATGCGCTCGGCGCGCAGCTCGGTCAGGGCGTCCCAGATGGTCTGCGGGCCGGTGGTCTCCCCGGCGTGCGGCACGCTGTGCAGCCCGGCGGCGATGGCCCGGTCGAAATACGGCTTGAACTGGCCCCTGGAAACCCCGATCTCCGGGCCGCCGAGCCCGAACGAGACCAGGCCCGCCGGCCCCAGGTCACAGGCGATGCGGGCGGTCTCCTCGGCCGCCTCGAGCCCGGCCTCGCCGGGGATGTCGAAGCACCAGCGCAGCACCACGCCCAGCTCGGACTCGGCCGCCTTGCGGGCGTCCTCGATGGCCTCGACGAACGCGACGTCCGGGATGCCGCGCCGGGTGGAGCTGTAGGGGGTGACGGTCAGCTCGGCGTAGCGGATGTTCTGCCGGGCCATGTCGCGGGCGACCTCGTAGGTCAGCAGGCGCACGTCCTCGGCGTCGCGGATCAGGTCGACCACGGAGAGGTAGACCTCGATGAAGTGCGCGAAGTCCCGGAAGGTGAAGAAGTCGGCGAGGGCCTCGGGGTCGGTGGGCACCGGGGAGTCGGGGTGCCGGGCGGCCAGCTCGGCGACGATGCGGGGGGAGGCGGAGCCGACGTGGTGGACGTGCAGTTCCGCCTTCGGCAGCCCTGCGATGAACGAGTCGAGTGCGGACATGCGGGCCTCCATGGCTCCTCGGGCTGCTCGGTCGACGGCGTGCCGATCATCGTATGCGCGGTGGGCGCCGCCACGGTGCTCAGGCCTTAGCATGACGGGGTACCGACTGGGGAGGGTCATGTCCGACAAGGACGACGCGCAGCCGGAGCCGCAGGACCGCGACCCCTGGGCTCCGCCGGAGCGGCGCGTGCCGCTCGAGAAGCCCGGCACCGGGCAGGTGCCGCCGCCGCAGCACCCCGCGCAGCCCGTCCCCGGACCGGCCGCGGGCACGCCGCAGATCCCGCACCAGAGCGGCCCCGGCGCACCGCTGCCGGGCGCCGTCCCGCCCGTGCCCCTGGCGCCCACCGGCCCAGGCACCCCGAGCGCGTACCCGGGCGGCCCCTACGGCTACGGGCAGCCCGGCCCCTACGGCCAGCAGCAGCCCCAGCCGCCCTACGGCCACGCCCCCGGCGCCGCGCCCGGCGCCTACGGCCAGGACCCGTACGCCCAGAGCCCGTACGGGCAGACCGCCTACGGCACGGGTGCCTACGGCTATCCGGCGGCGGGCTACGGGCAGGGCTGGCCGGGCCAGGTCGGGGCGGTGCCCAACAACAGCCTCGGTGTGGCCGCGCTCGTGCTCGGCATCGTGGGCACGGTCCTGTCGCCCAGCATCGTCTTCGGCGTGATCCTCGGCGTCCTGGCCATCGTCTTCGGCGCGATGGGCCGCAGCAAGGCGGCCACGGGCGAGGCGAACAACGGCGGTCAGGCCCTGGCGGGCCTGATCATGGGCGGGGTGGCGCTCCTGGCCACGGCCTCGCTGCTCGCGCTCTACATCACCCTGGGCGAGAGCGACGAGGCCGGCGTGGACGACGATCCCGACGACGCCGTCTACGGCGCCTATATGCCCGAGCCGCCCGCTCCCGGGCCGCTCGTGGTGGCCGCCAGGCGCTGACGCGCCTCCATCAGCGCGAAACCCAGCAGGTTCAGTCCGCGCCAGTGGGCGGGATCCTGCGCCCGCTCGTCGTCGGCGGCCAGGCCGATGCCCCACACCCGGTCCAGCGGGCTGGCCTCCACCAGCACCCGCGCGCCCGTGCCGAGCAGATAGGCGCCCAGCTCGGGATGCTGCCCGAACTTGTGGACGCTGCCCTCGACGACCAGCTCGAAGCGGTGGCGGCGCCACTCCTCCTCGTCGAAGCCGCGCACCGAGCGGCCCGCGTCCTTCGCCTGCTTGGGGTGGTCGGCCGCGATGGCGCGGGCCTCCGCCTCGGCGTCGCCGAACAGCCGCGCCTTGCCCGCCATCATCCAGTGCTCGGCCGTGGCGTAGACCGTGCCGTCCACCGAGAAGGGCGAGGGCCACCACTGGCTGAAGCAGCCGGCTCCCACGCTGCCGTCGCGGCGCGGCCGGTGGCCCCAGAAGTAGACGTACTTCGCCGTCTCGCCGCGGGCGCCGGCCGCCACCAGCTGCGCCACCGAACGCGGCCCGTCCGGCGCGACCGTCTCTGTGCTCATGTCCTTCGTCCCCCGTGTCGTCATGCCGCAATTGTGGCAGCGGCCTCTGACAGCGGCCCCGTCCGGGCTCCGTTGCCCCGGGCCGTACCACACCGATTCCGTCGCCAAGCCAAAAGATGGCGACGGAATCCCTTGTTGCGGCCGCTTCGCTCTGCCAGGATCGGCAACCATTCCGGATGGAGCAACACCTGCCCGCAGGTGCGCGGTCGGCGGAGGAGTGTGCGCGATGGATCAACGTCTCGACACGGCGGAGGAATTCGCCGGGGGCGCGCAGTACATCGGGGGCCGGCTGCGGCCGGGCACCTCGGGCCGTGAGCACGCGGTCGTCGACCCCGCCGACGGCCGGGAGATCCTGCGCTACGAACTGGCCGGCGCGGCCGATGTGGACGCCGCCGTGGCGGCCGCGCGACGGGCCCTGCCCGAGTGGTCGGGCGCCACCCCCGGCGAACGCTCCGCCGCCCTGCACCGGTTCGCGGACGTGCTCGCAGGCCGGGCCGGGGACCTCGCGCGCACGGAGTCGGCGCAGTGCGGCAAGCCCATCCGGCTGACCACCGAGTTCGACGTGCCGGGCACGATCGACAACACCGCCTTCTTCGCCGGGGCAGCCCGTCACCTGGAGGGCAGGTCGGCGGGCGAGTACAGCGGCGACCACACCTCGTACGTACGCCGCGAGCCCATCGGCGTCGTCGGCTCCGTCGCCCCCTGGAACTACCCGCTGCAGATGGCCGCGTGGAAGGTCCTGCCGGCCGTCGCGGCCGGCAACACCATCGTGCTCAAGCCCGCCGAGCTGACACCGCTGACCTCCCTGATGTTCGCCCGCGCCGCCACCGAGGCCGGCATTCCGGACGGCGTCGTCAACGTCGTCAGCGGGGCCGGGCCGGAGGCGGGGGAGCATCTGGTGGGCCATCCCGGCGTCGCCATGACCTCCTTCACCGGCTCCACGGCCGTCGGCAGGCGCGTCGCGGAGATCGCCACCGCCACCGTCAAGCGACTCCACCTCGAGCTCGGCGGCAAGGCCCCCTTCGTCGTCTTCGACGACGCCGACCTCGACGCCGCCGTGCACGGTGCCGTCGCGGGAGCCCTCATCAACACCGGCCAGGACTGCACCGCCGCCACCCGGGCGTACGTCCAGCGGCCGCTGTACGACGCGTTCGTGACGGGCGTCGCCGAACTGATGGCCACCGTCCGCCCCGGGCACCCCCTCGATCCGGCGACCGACCTCGGCCCGCTCGTCTCCACCGCCCAGCGCGACCGGGTCGCCGGCTTCGTCGACCGGGCACGCGGGTACGCGACGGTCGTCACCGGCGGCCACGTACCGCAGGGCGAGTGGGCCAAGGGCGCGTACTACCCGCCGACCCTCATCGTCGGCGCCCCACAGGACAGCGAGATCGTCCAGGCCGAGATCTTCGGCCCCGTGCTGGCCGTGCTGCCCTTCGACAGCGACGACGAGGGCCTCGCCCTGGCCAACGACACCCCTTACGGCCTGGCCGCCTCCGCCTGGACCCGCGACGTCTACCGGGCGGGCCGGGCCACCCGCGAGATCGCGGCGGGCTGCGTGTGGATCAACGACCACATCCCGATCGCCAGCGAGATGCCCCACGGCGGCTACGGGGCGTCCGGGTACGGCAAGGACATGTCGGCCTACTCCTTCGAGGAGTACACCCAGGTCAAACACGTCATGTACGACAACACGGGGGTGGCGCGGAAGGACTGGCACCGCACGGTCTTCGGGGCGCGGTGACGAAGAAGCGGACAACCCAGACATTCAGTGCGTGATACCGGACGTCGGCCGCATGCTTTCCGGCGACAATCTTCCGGTACCCCAGCACCGCGGACGGCGGCGCCCCGGCCCGTGGCCTGCCCCGCGGGGCTGTATGTCAGTGTTACGTGCTCTTCCGTCCCCACGACCCCCTGGACTTGAGACCCATGACGGCAACCGCCACGACCGGCACCAGCGGCACCGACGTCCGCCTGACCGGGATCAGCAAGACCTACGGCAGCTTCACCGCCGTGCACCCGCTCGACCTGTCGGTCCCTGCGGGCTCCTTCTTCGCCCTGCTCGGCGCCTCCGGCTGCGGCAAGACCACCACCCTGCGCATGATCGCCGGGCTGGAGGACCCCACCACCGGCACCGTGGAGCTCGCGGGCAAGGACGTCACCGGTCTCGCCCCGTACAAGCGGCCCGTCAACACCGTCTTCCAGAACTACGCGCTCTTCCCGCACCTGGACATCTACGAGAACGTCGCCTTCGGCCTGCGCCGCCGCGGTATCAAGTCCGTCAAGAAGCAGGTCGACGAGATGCTCGACCTCGTCCAGCTCGGCGACCTCGCGCGCCGCAAGCCGCAGCAGCTCTCCGGCGGACAGCAGCAGCGCGTCGCCGTCGCCCGCGCGCTCATCAACCACCCGCAGGTACTGCTCCTGGACGAGCCGCTGGGCGCCCTCGACCTCAAGCTGCGCCGCCAGATGCAGCTCGAGCTCAAGCGCATCCAGACCGAGGTCGGCATCACCTTCATCCACGTCACCCACGACCAGGAAGAGGCCATGACCATGGCGGACACGGTCGCGGTGATGAACGGCGGCCGGGTCGAGCAGCTCGGAGCGCCCGCCGACCTCTACGAGACGCCCCGCACCACCTTCGTCGCCAACTTCCTCGGCACCTCCAACCTCATCACCGCCGACGTCCTGGGCACCTCGGGCGACGACATCCTTCTGCGCGCCTGCGATACCAAACTCACCCTTCCGGCGACACGATGTACAGCCACCGCCCGCACGGGCGAGAAGCTCCTGGTCGGAATACGGCCCGAGAAGATCACCCTCACGCACGCCGACGACGCCGGCACCATCGCCGACGGCCGCAACCGCGTCACCGGCCGCATCGCCCAGTCCAGCTTCATCGGCGTCTCCACCCAGTACCTCGTCGACAGCCCGGTGGGTGCCGGCCTGTCCGTGTACGCGCAGAACATCGAGCGCGACTCCCGGCTGGTGCCGGGCGCCGACGTCGTCCTGCACTGGAACCCGGGCCACAGCTTCGGCCTGGACGCCGCCCAGAACATCGAGGCGGGCACCGACGTCGACCGCGCCGAGGCGGGAGAAGGTACGTGATGACGACGCCTACCCTCGCGGAACAGCCCCACGTCACCCCCGCCGCCACCCCGGAGGCCGCCCGCCGCAAGAGGCGCGTGCCCTACTGGCTCCTGCTCCCCGGCATCCTCTGGCTGCTCGTCTTCTTCGCCGCGCCCCTCGTCTACCAGGCGTCGACGTCCGTACAGACCGGCTCGCTCGAAGAAGGCTTCAAGGTCACCTGGCACGTCGCCACCTACTGGGACGCCCTGACCGAGTACTACCCGCAGTTCCTGCGCTCGGTCGGCTACGCCGCCACCGCCACCGCGCTCTGCCTGGTCCTCGGCTACCCGCTCGCGTACCTCATCGCCTTCAGGGCGGGCCGCTGGCGCAACCTCCTGATGGTCCTCGTCATCGCGCCGTTCTTCACCAGCTTCCTCATCCGCACCCTCGCCTGGAAGACGATCCTCTCCGACGGCGGGCCCGTCGTCTCCGCGCTCGACTCCCTGCACGTGCTCGCCCTCACCGACGCGCTCGGCGTCACCGAGGGGCACCGTGTGCTCGCCACCCCGCTCGCCGTCGTCTGCGGCCTGACCTACAACTTCCTGCCCTTCATGATCCTTCCGCTGTACACCTCGCTCGAACGCATCGACGGCCGCCTCCACGAAGCCGCCGGCGACCTCTACGCCCGGCCCGTGACCACCTTCCGCAAGGTGACCCTGCCGCTGTCCATGCCGGGCGTCGTCGCCGGCACGCTGCTGACCTTCATCCCCGCCACGGGCGACTACATCAACGCCGAACTGCTCGGCTCCACCGACCAGAAGATGATCGGCAACGTCATCCAGTCGCAGTTCCTGCGCGTCCTGGACTACCCGACCGCCGCCGCCCTGTCCTTCATCCTCATGGCCGCCATCCTCGCCATGGTCACGCTCTACATCCGCAAGTCCGGGACGGAGGACCTGGTCTGATGGCCCTCTACTCCCGTGCCGTGCGCGGCCTGCGCCGCAACCTCGTGGTGATCGCCGGACTGGGCACCCTGGCCTATCTGCTGCTGCCCAACGTCATCGTGACGGTCTTCTCCTTCAACAAGCCCAACGGCCGCTTCAACTACGAGTGGCAGCGCTTCTCCACGGACGCCTGGACCGACCCCTGCGGCGTCGCCGACCTGTGCGGCTCGCTGTCGCTGAGCCTGCGGATCGCGTTCTGGGCCACCGTCGGCGCCACCGTCCTGGGCACGATGATCGCCTTCGCGCTCGCCCGCTACCGCTTCAGGGCCCGCTCCTCCGTCAGCAACCTCATCTTCCTGCCGATGGCCATGCCCGAGGTCGTCATGGCCGCCTCGCTGGCCACCCTCTTCCTCAACATGGGCGTCACCTTCGGCTTCTGGACCGTCCTCATCGCCCACATCACGTTCTGTCTGAGCTTCGTGGTCACGGCGGTCAAGGCGCGCGTGATGAGCATGGACCCCCGCCTCGAACAGGCCGCCCAGGACCTCTACGCCACCCCGCTGCAGACCTTCCTGAAGGTGACCCTGCCCATCGCCGCCCCCGGCATCACCGCGGGCGCCCTGCTCTCCTTCGCGCTGTCCTTCGACGACTTCATCATCACGAACTTCAACTCCGGCTCGACCGTCACCTTCCCCATGTACGTCTGGGGATCCGCACAACGGGGCACACCCGTTCAAATCAATGTCATCGGAACGGCGATGTTCGCCATCGCCGTGCTGTGCGTGCTCGTCGGTCAGCTGGCCGGGAGACGCCGAAAAAGGAGCTGAGAACCATGGCGTCCAGTGCCATGAACCCTGCCGAAGCACTTTCCGACGCCACCCCCCGTCCCTACTGGCTCGACGACCCCGCCCGGCCCGAGGCGCTGCCCGCGCTCGTCGGCGACGAGTACTGCGACCTGCTCGTCGTCGGCGGCGGGTACGCCGGCCTGTGGACCGCCCTGGGCGCCAAGGAGCGCGACCCCGGCCGCGACGTCGTCCTGATCGAGGCGCAGGAGGCCGGCTGGGCCGCCTCCGGCCGCAACGGCGGCTTCTGCGCCGCCTCCCTCACCCACGGCTGGGCCAACGGCCACGCCCGCTGGCCCGCCGAGCTCACCACCCTGGAGGAGCTCGGCCACCGCAATCTCGACGGCATCGAGGCCGCCCTCGCCCGCCACGGCATCGACTGCGACTTCGAGCGCACCGGCGAGATCGACGTCGCCACCGCACCCCACCAGGTCAACGAGCTCAGGGAGGCCGCCGAGGAGGCGGCCTCCCTCGGCGTCGGCGGCCATGAGTTCCTCGACCGCGAAGCCCTGCGCGCCGAGGTGGACTCGCCGACCTTCCTCGCCGGCCTGTGGAACCGCCGCGGCGTGGCCATGCTGCACCCCGCCAAGCTCGCCTGGGGCCTCAAGCGCGCCTGCCTCGACCTCGGCGTACGGATATACGAGAACACCCCCGGCACCGAACTCTCCTCGCGCAGCTCCGGCGTGGCCGTCCGCACCCCCTACGGCCGTGTCTTCGCCCGCCACGCCGCGCTCGGCACCAACGCCTTCCCCTCACTGGTCAAGCGCCTGCGCCCGTACATCGCCCCGGTCTACGACTACGCGCTGATGACCGAGCCCCTCAGCGCCGAGCAGCTCGCCTCCGTCGGCTGGAAGCGACGGCAGGGCCTGAGCGACAGCGCCAACCACTTCCACTACTTCCGGCTGACCGCCGACCACCGCATCCTGTGGGGCGGCTACGACATCGTCTACCGCTACGGCGGCGGGGTCCGCGCCGAGTACGACCACCACCCGGCCACGTACCAGCGCCTCGCCGAGCACTTCTTCCGCTGCTTCCCCCAGCTCGAGGGCGTGCGCTTCTCGCACACCTGGGGCGGCGCCATCGACACCTGCTCGCGCTTCTCCGCCTTCTTCGGCACCGCCCACGGCGGCCGGGTCGCCTACGCCATGGGCTTCACCGGGCTCGGCGTCGGCGCGACCCGGTTCGGCGCGGAGGTCATGCTCGACCTGCTCGCCGGGGAGCGCACCGAGCGCACGGATCTGGAGATGGTCCGCAGCAAGCCACTGCCGTTCCCGCCGGAACCGGTGCGCTCGGTGGGCATCGGCATCACCCAGTGGGCCATGACCCGAGCCGACGAAAACGGCGGCCGCCGAAACCTTTGGCTCAAGACGCTGGACAAGGTAGGCCTAGGGTTCGACAGCTGATGGCCCGGTTGTGGGCAATCGTTCCGCAGGGCTGGGGGCACCCCCAGCGGTAGCTGGGGGAGGGTGGGCACAACCTGACCACCGGCGGAAACCCGACAGCACCACCCCGGCGAGGCACCACGCCCCGACCACATCCAACGGCCAGTGGTACCCACGGGCCACCAGCCCCAGGCCGACACCGGCGTTGAGCAGCACGTACGCGACCGTCAGCCACCGGGACCGGCACAGCAGCAGCCCTGCGGCTCCGTACGCCACCGCCGCCGTCGCCGCGTGCCCCGAGGGAAAGAACCCGTCATGTGCTCCCGGAGCCATGACGGGCGGCCCCGGCCGCGCGATCCACATCTTCAGAGGAACGACGAGCGCCGGCACCGCAGCCATCGCCAGGGCGGCGCCGAGTGCCGGCTTCCACCGCCGGTGGCGCAGGATGCTCCAGGCGATCGCCGCGATCAGCACCGGCAGCGCCACGACGGTGTTGCCCAGATCGGCGAGGAGTTCGGCGAGGCCGGACGGCACGGCGTCGGAGTCCGTGGCCGCGTGCCCCAGGCGTTCGTCGAGCACGCGCAGCGGCCCGTAGGCGGCGACCTGCCAGGTGATCAGGGCGAGGAGAACGGCGCACAGCGCCGGGAGGAGGACAGTCGGCGGCCCCGGAACAGGGGGGGTAGTTCCGGGGCCGCCGCGCCGGCCGGTGTGCCGCGCGCCCCGGGGGGTCTGGGGCGGGCGGCCGTCCGATCGGTGAGGATGTCCGGAGCCAAGGGCTCCAGGGGTGTGCGCGAAGGCACGGCCGGGTCGGCACTGGGGAAGTACCGGCACGGCGTCGTCCGCAGTCCCCTGCGGACGGGGTGTTTCATTCATCTGCAGAAACCGTACGGCAGGTAAGCGGGCTCCGATAGTCGGATCACCTGTCCGCCACCCGCCCCGCACAGGTTCTTCACTCGGTGACGAGCGGGGGAACCACAGGCGGGGCGGATCGCGGACGCCGGGGGACTACAGGCGGCCGAAGGCGGCCTCGATGATGTCGAGACCCTCGTTCAGCAGGTCCTCGCCGATGACCAGCGGCGGCAGGAAGCGCAGCACGTTGCCGTAGGTGCCGCAGGTCAGCACGACCAGGCCCTCGGCGTGGCAGGCCTTGGCGAGCGCGCCGGCGGCCTCCGCGTTCGGCTCCTTCGTCGCCGGGTCCTTCACCAGCTCGATCGCGATCATGCCGCCGCGGCCGCGGATGTCGCCGATGATCTCGAACTTCTCCTGCATCGCGGAGAGGCGGCCCTTCATGACCTCCTCGATGCGCTTGGCCTTGGCGTTGAGGTCCAGCTCGCGCATGGTCTCGATGGCGCCCAGCGCACCGGCGCAGGCCACCGGGTTGCCGCCGTAGGTGCCGCCGAGGCCACCCGCGTGCGCCGAGTCCATGATCTCCGCGCGACCGGTGACGGCGGCCAGCGGCAGACCGCCGGCGATGCCCTTGGCGGTGGTGATCAGGTCCGGGACGATGCCCTCGTCCTCGCAGGCGAACCACTGGCCGGTGCGGCAGAAGCCGGACTGGATCTCGTCCGCGACGAAGACGATGCCGTTGTCGTTGGCGAACTTCACGATCGCCGGGAGGAAGCCCTTGGCCGGCTCGATGAAGCCGCCCTCGCCGAGCACCGGCTCGATGATGATCGCGGCGACGTTGTCGGCGCCGACCTGCTTGGTGATCTGGTCGATGGCCTGGGCCGCGGCCTCGGGGCCGCAGTTCTCGGCACCGGTCGGCCAGCGGTAGCCGTAGGCCACCGGCACGCGGTAGACCTCGGGCGCGAACGGGCCGAAGCCGTGCTTGTACGGCATGTTCTTGGCGGTCAGCGCCATCGTCAGGTTGGTGCGGCCGTGGTAGCCGTGGTCGAAGACGACGACCGCCTGGCGCTTGGTGTACGCGCGGGCGATCTTGACGGCGTTCTCGACGGCCTCGGCGCCCGAGTTGAACAGCGCGGACTTCTTGGCGTGGTCGCCCGGGGTCAGCTCGGCGAGCTGCTCACAGACCTCCACGTAGCCCTCGTACGGCGTCACCATGAAACAGGTGTGGGTGAAGTCGGCCAGCTGCGCGGACGCGCGGCGCACGACCGCCTCGGCGCTGGCGCCGACCGAGGTCACCGCGATGCCCGAGCCGAAGTCGATCAGAGCGTTGCCGTCGACGTCCTCGATGATGCCGCCGCCCGCGCGCGTGGTGAAGACGGGCAGCACGGAGCCCACACCGCCGGCGACCGTGGCGGTACGGCGGGCCTGCAGCTCCTGCGACTTCGGGCCGGGGATGGCGGTGACGACGCGGCGCTCCTGCGGAATCGCGCTCATGTGGGCTCCTGGGGGTGTTTCGGACGCATCCGGGGTCTTTCCCCGCAGGCTAGGTGCGGGGGGTGGGGTCCGGCATGCGCCGTTCGGTAGTGGTCCGGACGTGTCGTTGTCCGCGGCGGACATGACGCCCCCGGGCCCCCCGCACGGCCGGAAACGCTGGAACTGTCGGTGCCGGGCACTAGATTGAGCTCCGGCACGCTCGGAAAGGGCCTGGCAGGCCAGGGGGGTACAAGGGGCGATGGACACCGACGGCTCGTACGACGCGCGCGGCACCCGCGCCCACCCGGTGCCCCACGCCGTGCCCCGCCCGGCCGGACCGCCGCCCCCGCCGCCGAAGGCCCCGCCCCTGCCCGCGTACGCCCCCGCGCCCCGCCCGCCCGTCGCGGAATGGCTCGACGCCCCCCGGCGGCCGGCCCCGCCGGGCGTCTTCCGGCACGGCCACGTCCCGCCGCCCGAGCCGGACCCGGACCGGGTCCCGGACCGTGCGCTGCTGTCCGGCGCCGTGATCTCGCTGCTGTCCGGGATGCTGCTGTGGACCCTGCTGTGGAACGGCTACATCCCGTACTGGCGCGTGCCCATGAAGCTGGTCACCCCCACCGAGTGGTGGCACGCCGGGGCGATGGGCGGCCCCGCGACGATGGACGCGGTCGAGGCCACGATCGTCTACCGCGCCGTGCTCGCCGCACTGCTGATCTACGGCTTCGGACGGCTGGGCAACTGGCCGGAACTGCTCAGCCGCTTCGTCAGCGGCCGCGCCCAGCCCTCCCGCGCCGCCGCCGCGGCACTGCTCGCGGGCATCGTCCAGCTGCTCGCCTGGAAGGGCACGCTCCCCGTCGTCGAACCCGTCCTCGTCCTCACCCCCGAGACATGGCTGCAGGGCGGCGGTGACCCCTACATGGCGGCGCTGGTCGTCTACGTCCTCTACGCCCTGATCGCCCTCGCCCTCCTGTGGCCCTTCGCCCGGCTGGGCGACTGGACGGCGATCGTCCGCCGGCGCCGCGCCCACAGCCCCCACCCGCCCGCCCGCACCTCCGCCGACGCCGCCCCCGCCCTCTCCCCGGCCGACTGGCCCGAGCTCAGGGCGGCCGGGCAGAGCGAGGCCGCCGACCGCCTCGCCGCCGACCTGGCCGCAGGCCGGATGAACGACGTCGACTGCGTCCGCGTCCGCCGCGCCTGGGCCTCGGCCGGGACCGATCCCGCCCGGCTGGCCGCCTTCCGGGACACCGTCCTGCGCCACGGCGCCGCGGCCTGGGCGCACCCCTCCGGCGACCGCGACCTGCCGGCCCGCACGGCCACCCACGACCTGCTCACCGCACAGGTGCGCATCGGCCGCGGCACCCACCACGACCGCACCCCCCACGCGCGCCGCGGCTGCGGCGTCGCCCTGGACCCCGCCGTCCTCGGCACCTCGCTGCTGGCCGTCGGGCCCCCCGGCGCCGGCAAGACCCGCCGCCTGGTCCGGCCCGTCGTCGAGACCCTCGCCCTCCAGGCGCTCGCCGGGCAGGGCAGCGTCGTCGCCGTGTGCGCCGCCGGGACACCGCTCGGCCCCGACGAGGCGTACGACGTCGTGATCAAGCCCGGCGACGGCACGTCCGTCCACGACCTCGACCTGTACGGCGGGACCACCGACCCCGACGAGGCCGCCGCCTTCCTCGCGGAGGGCCTCGTCGGCGACCTCGCCACCGTCGACACGCGCCGCGCCGCCACGGCCCTGGCCCAGCTGCTCGGCCCGTACCACGCCGCCCACGGCCGCTTCCCGGCCGTGCCCGAGCTCTACGAACTCCTCAGCGGCACGCCCGCCGTCCTCGCGGCGCTGCGCCAGAAGCTCGACGAGGGCGGCCACGAGGCGATGCGCCGCGAGCTGGAGGCCCGCCTGCGACAGGGCGGCTCGGCCTCCGACCCCTGCCCGGCCCTCGCCGACCGCATCGCGCTCCTCGACCGGCCGGCCTTCGCCGACTTCTTCGCCATCGGCGCCGACGCCCGGCCCTTCTCGCTGCGCTCGGTGCAGCACCACCCGCTGCGGGTCCGCATCGACCTGCCCGAACGCGGGCACGGGGAGGCGTCCCGGCTGCTCGCCCGGCTGATCCTCGCCCAGTTCACGGCGATGGCCACGGCCCGGGCGGACCGCTCCCTGTTCACCTGCCTGGTCCTCGACGACGCCACCAGCACCCTCACCGCCGAGACGGTCCGCGGCATCCAGCGCCTGCGGTCCGCGGGCGCCGGCGTGGTGCTCGGCCTGCGCACCGTCGACGACGTCGCCGAGAACCTGCACATCGCGCTGCTCAGCGCCGTCGGCTGCCACATGGCCTTCGCCGGCGTCACCACCTGGGACGGCCGGCGGTTCGCGGAGGCCTGGGGCACCGAATGGGTGGAGACGCGGGAGGTCGCCCAGCACGCCGTCTTCGCCGATCAGCCGCTCACCCGCGCCGTCCACGCACTGCGCAAGCTCGTCACCGGCCAGGCCGTCACCCGGGACGCGGTGACGGTGCGCAAAGTGGAGCGCGAGCGGTGGTCGGCGTCCGAGCTGGCGCACCAGGTGCCCGCCGGACACGCCGTGCTGTCCCTGACGACGGTCCACGGCGAGCACGTGCCCCCGCTGCTGGTGGATCTGCGCGACTGAGACATGACGCGGCGGCCTACGCCAAGTGGGCCCCGCGACCCTGCCGCCCTGGCAGAATTGAGGGGAGCCGTTCATACGGGACGGTGCAAAATCCCCTCCCGTCGAAGGTCCGCCATCCATGCCGCCCACGCTCGCCTCGCTCGTCCAGCACTCGGCGCTCAAGCTCACCGTGCTCGCGGGCGCGGACCGGCTGGACACCCCCGTCCGCTGGGCGCACGTCAGCGAGCTGGCCGATCCCGTGCCGTGGATGGACGGCGGCGAGCTGCTGCTCATCACGGCCATGAAGATCGACGCCGAGGACCGCGAGACGATGCGCCGCTATGTGCGGCGGTTGGTGCGGGCGGGCGTGGTCGGGCTCGGCTTTGCCGTCGGCGTCAACTACGAGCAGGTGCCCGACGCCCTCGTCGACGCGGCGCGGGAGGAGGGCCTGCCCCTGCTCGAGGTGCCGCGCCGTACCCCCTTCCTCGCCATCACCAAGGCCGTCTCCGCGGCTATCGCCGCCGACCAGTACCGCGCCGTGACCGCGGGCTTCGAGGCCCAGCGCGAGCTGACCCGGGCCGCCCTCGCCCCCGAGGGACCGGCCGCCCTGATCACCCGGCTGGCCGCGCACCTGGGCGGCTGGGCCGCGCTGTACGACGCCTCGGGCGCCGTCGTCGCCGCCGCGCCCGACTGGGCGGCGCGGCGGGCGGCCCGGCTGGGCGCCGACGTCGAGAGGCTGCGGGAGCGGCCCGCGCCCGCCAGCGTGGTCGTCGGCTCGGACGACGCCGAGGAGGGCGGCGACCGCGTCGAGCTCCAGTCTCTGGGCTCCGGCCGCCGCACCCGGGGCGTCCTGGCCGTCGGCACGGACGAGCCGCTGGGCACCGCCGAGCGCTACGCCGTGCACTCCGCGATCGCCCTGCTCACCCTCACCACCGAGCGCTCGCGCGCTCTGCAGGACGCCGAGCAGCGCCTGGGCGCGGCGGTGCTGCGCATGCTGCTGGCCGGCGAGCCGGACCATGCCCGGGCGGTGGCGGGGGAGCTGTACGGAGGGCTGCTGGACGCGCCGTTCCGCATGCTGGTGGCCGAAGCCGTGCCGTCCGGTGGTGCGGAGGAGGAACGGGCGCAGGAGACGGCCGAGGACCCGCTGGGCGCGCTGGCGGACGCGGTGGAGACCGCCGCGAGCCGCGTGGCCGAACCGGTCCTGGCGGTTCCGGAGGAGGACCGCATCCTCGTCCTGGCCCCCGACGGCGGCGCGGCCGTGGGCGCCTGCGTCGCGTACGCCCGCGCGGCCGAGGCCCGCCGCAGCGCCGCGTCCCGCGGCGGCGAACGCGGCGCCGGCCCGACCGAGGGCACGGGGGTCGCCCTCGGTCTGTCCGCTCCGGCCGGCCCCACGGGTGCGGCCGCCGCCTTCCGCCAGGCCGAACAGGCCCTGTCCGTGGCCCGCCGCCGGGGCCGCGTCCTCGTCGAGCACGAGGAGGTGGCCGCCGGTTCCGTCCTCCCCCTGCTGGCCGACGACGCCGTACGCGCCTTCGCCGACGGCACGCTGCGCGCCCTGTACGAGCACGACGCGACCGGCCGGGGCGACCTGGTCGCCTCGCTGCGGGCGTGGCTGTCGCGGCACGGGCAGTGGGACGCGGCGGCGGCCGATCTGGGGGTGCACCGCCATACGCTGCGCTATCGGATGCGGCGGGTGGAGGAGATCCTGGGGCGGTCCCTGGACGACCCGGACGCGCGCATGGAGCTGTGGCTGGCCCTGAAGGCGACGTCTGGGCCGCCGGTATAGGGGGGCGCGCCCCGGGGGGATATGCCCCTGCCCCGCCCTCTCACCGTCTCTTGTCCTCAAACGCCGGACGGGCTGAATACTCAGCCCGTCTGGGGGGCACCTCCCAGCGGTAGCTGGGGGAGTTTGAGGACCGGGGTCCGGGGCGGAGCCCCGGTTACGGGAAGGGGCGGGGTGGGGAAAAGGCCTTCTCCACGCCATAGCGGAGCACCCGGCCCGCCCCCTGCTCCACGGCGGACAAGCGACCCCGGACCGCCCCCCACCTACCGTGGGGGAGCCAATATCCACACCCCCACCTGGGAAGGGCCGATTGTGACTGCTCCCCACGCGTTCTGGCTGGCCGGCCGCGAGGCCACCGGCGAGGAGACCTTCGACGTCACGAACTCCTGGGACGGTCGTCTCGTCGGCACCGTGAGCGTGCCCACCGAGGCGCAGGTCGAGGAGGCCGTGGCCGCCGCGCACGCCGTGCGGGACGAGTTCGCCGCGACCCCCGCCCACGTCCGGGCCGCCGCTCTCGACCACGTCGTCAAGCGGCTCACCGAGCGCACCGAGGAGATCGCCCAGCTGATCTCCGCCGAGAACGGCAAGCCCATCAAGTGGGCGCGCGGCGAGGTCGGCCGTGCCGTCTCCGTCTTCCGCTGGGCCGCCGAGGAGGCGCGCCGCTTCAACGCCGGCGACGCCCAGCGCCTGGACACCGACGCCGGCGGCACCGGCCGCCTCGCGCTGACGCGCCGCTTCCCGCGCGGCACCGTGCTCGGCATCGCGCCCTTCAACTTCCCGCTCAACCTGAGCGCGCACAAGGTCGCCCCGGCCATCGCCGTCGGCGCCCCGATCATCCTCAAGCCGGCCCCGGCGACCCCGATCTCCTCCCTGGTCCTCGGTGAGATCCTCGCCGAGACGGACCTGCCGGCGGGCTCCTGGAGCGTCCTGCCCGTGCCCAACGACCGGATGCCCGCCCTGGTGCAGGACGAGCGGCTGCCGGTCATCTCCTTCACCGGCTCCGGCCCGGTCGGCTGGTCGATCCTCGACTCCGCGCCGCGCAAGCACGTCACCCTGGAGCTCGGCGGCAACGGCGCGGCCGTCGTCCTGGCCGACTGGTCCTCCGAGGAGGACCTGGACTGGGCGGCGCAGCGCATCGCCACCTTCTCCAACTACCAGGGCGGCCAGTCCTGCATCTCCGTGCAGCGCGTCATCGCCGACGCCTCGCTGTACGAGCGGCTGGTGCCGAAGGTCGTCGCGGCCGTCGAGGCGCAGGTGACGGGCGACCCGTCCGACGCCGCCACCGACGTCGGCCCGCTGGTCAGCGAGGACGCCGCCAAGCGCGTGGAGTCCTGGGTCGACGAGGCCGTCCAGGCCGGTGCGACGCTGCTCGCGGGCGGCAAGCGCGACGGCGCCACGTACGCCCCGACCGTCCTGGCGGACGTCCCGGCCGGCGTGACGATCGCCTGCGAGGAGGTCTTCGGCCCGGTCCTGACGATCACCAAGGCCGAGGGCGAGGACGCGGCGTTCGCGGCGGTCAACGACTCCCCGTACGGCCTGCAGGCGGGCGTGTTCACGCACGACCTGCAGACCGCCTTCCGCGCGCACCGCGCTCTGGAGACCGGTGGCGTGATCATCGGCGACGTCCCGTCCTACCGCGCGGACCAGATGCCCTACGGCGGCGCCAAGCAGTCCGGCGTGGGCCGCGAGGGCGTGCGCTACGCGATGGACGACTACACCTACGAGCGTGTTCTCGTCCTGACGGGTTTGAACCTGTAACAGCGTCAAACAGCTGCACAGCAGTGCGCTCCGGCATCGCGTGCCGGAGCGCACTGCTTTTCGCCTACCGGTACGCGGTTACGCTGCGGCGATGTGGACGGTGGGGGCACTGGAACGCAGGATCGCGGGGTGGCCGCGCGCGGCGCTGGACGTGCCGCTGGCGGTGGGCTTCACGATCGTGGCGCTGCTGCTGGCGCACGAGCGCCCGCCCGAGGGCTGGTACTGGGACCGGCCCGACACCCTGGGCTACGCGCTGATCTGCGCCGCCAATCTCGTCCTCGTCGCGCGCCGCCGGGCCCCCCGCACCGTCTTCGCGGCTGCCACGGCACTGTGGCTCTGGTACATCGCCGCGGGGTTCTGGCCCGTCGTCAACAGCGGCGCCCTGATGCTGGCCCTGTACACGGTGGCCGCCACCTGCCGCACGGCCCACGCCGCGGTCTGCGGGGCGACGCTCGCGGCGGTCTGGATCCTGGGGGCGCTGCTCTCGCGCAGCGGCGAGATGGCGACGGCCGTGGCCCAGGCCCTGGTCATCCCCTTCATCATCTGGAAGTTCGGCGACAACGCCCGCCGGCTGGCGGACCGTAACGTCACCCTGTCGGAGCTGACCGGCCAGCTGCGCCGCGAGCGCGAGGAGAACGCCCGCCACGCGGTCGCCGAGGAGCGGGTCCGCATCGCCCGGGAACTGCACGACGTGGTCGCCCACCACATGTCCGTCATCTCCGTGCAGGCGGGCCTGGCCCACTACGTCTTCACCAGCGACGCCACGACCGCCCGCGACGCCCTCGGCACGATCTCGGCCTCCAGCGGGGAGGCGCTGGAGGAGCTGCGCAGGCTCCTGGCCGTGCTGCGCGTGGGGCCCGAGGGCGTCGGCGAGAACCCCGGCGACGGCCCGTACCAGCCCGCGCCCGGCCTGGACCGGCTCGAGGAGACCGCCGAACGCGTCCGGGGCGCGGGCGTGGCGGTGGAGCTGGAGGTCGTGGGGGAGCGGCGGCCGCTGCCGCAGGGCCCGGACCTGTGCGCGTACCGCGTCGTCCAGGAGGCGCTGACCAACGTCATCAAGCACGCCCGCCCCGCCCGCGCCACCGTCCGCGTCGAATTCCGGCCGCACGAGCTGTCCGTACGGGTCACCGACGACGGCCGGGGGGCACTTCCGGCCATCCCGTCGCCGTCGGGCGGCCACGGGTTGATCGGCATGCGCGAGCGCGCAAGGATCTACGGGGGATCCCTGGCCGCCGGCCCGCGCGACGAGGGCGGGTTCGAGGTCCGGCTCACCCTTCCCCTCCAGTCGCCGGTGCAGGGGAGAGGGACGGCCGGGGATGACCGGGAAGGCCGAACGGAGTGAGGCCGCGGACATCCGCGTCCTCGTCGTGGACGACCAAGTCCTCATCCGCGCCGGAGTCGCCGCCCTGCTGCGCGCCGCCCCCGGCATGGCGGTCGTCGGCGAGGCGGCCGACGGCGAGGAGGCCATCGCGCTGGCCGCCGAGCACCGGCCCGACGTGATCCTCATGGACATCCGGATGCCCGGCCTCAGCGGCATCACGGCCACCGAACGCATCCTGGAGGCCGCCGCGGACCCCGCGCCCCGGGTGCTGGTCCTGACCACCTTCGACCTCGACGAGTACGTGTACGCGGCGCTGCGCGCGGGAGCCTCGGGCTTTCTGCTGAAGGACGCGGGCCCGCAGCGCCTGCTCGCCGCCGTGACGGCCGTGGCGGGCGGCGACACGCTCTTCGCGCCGACCGTCACCCGCCGCCTGGTCGAGGCCTTCGCCCGGCGCGAGCCCGACCCCGAGCCCGAGCCGCCCGCGCTCGAGGGGCTCACCGGCCGGGAGACGGAGGTGCTGCGGCTGACCGGACGCGGGCTGTCCAACGTCGAGATCGCCTCCGAGCTCGTCATCAGCGAGGCCACGGTCAAGACCCACCTCAACCGCGCCATGGCCAAACTGGGCCTGTGCAGCCGCGCCCAGGCGGTGGTGGTCGCCTACGAGAGCGGCCTGGTCACCCCCGGCGCGGCCCGCTGAAGCGCGCCGCCGCACACGCCCCACGCGCCCGGGCCGGAACCTTGCCCGGGGGCTGGTAGACGCCGTACGGATCGGGTAGGTACATACGGACGAGTAGCACCGGTCGGTAGTCGACCGGGACAACCGCCCCGACTGAAGCGGTGAGGTGCCAGATGACCGCACCATCCGTACGACCGGTCTCCGAGCGCGAGGCGCGCCAGGTCGCCGAAGCGGCCCGGGAGCAGGGATGGCAGAAGCCCAGCTTCGCCAAGGAGCTCTTCCTCGGCCGGTTCCGGCTCGACCTGCTGCACCCGCATCCGACCCCCGCCCCGGAGGACGTCAGGCGCGGCGAGGAGTTCCTCTCCAAGCTGCGCGACTTCTGCGAGACGCGGATCGACGGCGCCCGCATCGAGCGCGAAGCGAAGATCCCGGACGAGACGGTCACCGGGCTCAAGGAGCTCGGCGCCTTCGGCATGAAGATCGACATCAAGTACGGCGGCCTGGGCCTGACCCAGGTCTACTACAACAAGGCCCTGTCCCTGGTGGGCTCCGCCAGCCCCGTCGTGGGCGCCCTGCTCTCCGCCCACCAGTCCATCGGGGTGCCGCAGCCGCTGAAGCTCTTCGGCACCCAGGAGCAGAAGGACGCCTTCCTGCCGCGCTGCGCGCGCACCGACATCACCGCCTTCCTGCTCACCGAGCCCGACGTCGGCTCCGACCCGGCCCGGCTGGCGACGGCCGCCGTGCCCGACGGCGACGACTACATCCTCGACGGCGTGAAGCTGTGGACGACCAACGGCGTCGTCGCCGACCTGCTCGTCGTCATGGCCCGGGTGCCCAGGAGCGAGGGGCACAAGGGCGGCATCACCGCCTTCGTCGTCGAGGCGGCGGCCGAGGGCGTCACGGTGGAGAACCGCAACGCCTTCATGGGCCTGCGCGGCATCGAGAACGGCGTCACCCGCTTCCACCAGGTCCGCGTCCCCGCCGCCAACCGCATCGGCCCCGAGGGCTCCGGCCTGAAGATCGCCCTGACGACGCTGAACACGGGCCGGCTGTCCATTCCCGCCATGTGCGTCTCCGGCGGCAAATGGGCCCTGAAGATCGCCCGTGAGTGGTCCACCGCGCGCGAGCAGTGGGGCAAGCCCATCGCCAAGCACGAGGCGGTCGGCGCGAAGATCTCCTTCATCGCCGCCACCACCTTCGCCCTGGAGGCCATCCTCGACCTGTCCAGCCAGATGGCGGACGAGGACCGCAACGACATCCGCATCGAGGCCGCGCTCGCCAAGCTCTACGCCAGCGAGATGGCCTGGCTGATGACCGACGAACTGGTCCAGATCCGCGGCGGCCGCGGCTACGAGAGCGCAGCCTCACTGGCCGCCCGCGGCGAGCGGGCCGTCCCCGCCGAGCAGATGCTGCGCGACTCGCGCATCAACCGCATCTTCGAGGGCTCCACCGAGATCATGCACCTGCTCATCGCCCGCGAGGCCGTCGACGCCCACCTCTCCGTCGCCGGCGACCTCATCGACCCCGACAAGTCCCTCGGGGACAAGGCCAGGGCCGGCGCCCGCGCGGGCGGCTTCTACGCCCGCTGGCTGCCCAAGCTCGTCACCGGGCCCGGAGCGCTGCCGCGCACCTACTCCGAGTTCCACCCGGCCGGCCACCGCGACCTCTCCGGCCACCTGCGCTACGTCGAGCGCTCCTCGCGCAAGCTCGCCCGCTCCACCTTCTACGCCATGTCGCGCTGGCAGGGCCGCATGGAGACCAAGCAGGGCTTCCTGGGCCGCGTCGTCGACATCGGCGCCGAACTGTTCGCCATGAGCGCCGCCTGCGTACGGGCCGAGCACCTGCGCAGCCGGGGCGACCACGGTACCGAGGCGTACCAGCTCGCCGACGCCTTCTGCCGCCAGTCCCGCATCCGTGTGGAAGAGCTCTTCCGGCGGCTGTGGACCAACACCGACGAGCTCGACCGCAAGGTCGTCTCGGGCGTGATGTCCGGCTCCTACGAGTGGCTGGAGGCCGGCATCATCGACCCCAGCGGCGACGGCCCCTGGATCGCGGACGCCACCCCCGGGCCCTCCAAGGCCGAGAACGTCCACCGCCCGATCCGCTGATCGGATCACCCGATGGCCGCATCACCGGGACGCCCCTGTCGGGCCGGCCCGGCGGTGCGGCCACAATGGGGGGATGACGGACTCCCTCGCTGACCCGCACCTGCGCTACTCCGCCGCCGTTCCGGCGGGCGACGGACCGCGCGAGATCGTGATCCTCGGCTCGACCGGTTCGATCGGCACCCAGGCCATCGACCTCGTGCTGCGCAACCCCGGCCGCTTCACGGTGACCGCCCTGTCCGCCGCCGGCGGCCGGGTGGACCTCCTCGCCGAGCAGGCCCGGCAGCTGCGGGTGCGCACGGTCGCCGTGGCCCAGGCCGACAAGGTGCCGGCGCTGCGCGAGGCGCTCGCCGCGCGGTACGGGAGCGAGCCGCTGCCCGAGATCCTGGCGGGGCCCGACGCGGCCACCGAGGTGGCGCGCAGCGAGTGCCACACCGTCCTCAACGGCATCACGGGCTCCATCGGCCTGGCGCCCACCCTCGCCGCCCTGGAGGCGGGCCGCACGCTGGCCCTGGCCAACAAGGAGTCCCTGATCGTCGGCGGCCCGCTGGTCAAGGCCGTCGCCAAGCCGGGGCAGATCATTCCCGTCGACTCCGAGCACGCGGCCCTCTTCCAGGCCCTGCTGGGCGGCACCCGCGCCGAGGTCCGCAAGCTGGTCGTCACCGCCTCCGGCGGCCCCTTCCGCGGCCGCACCAAGGCCGAGCTGGCCTCCGTCACCCCGAAGGACGCCCTGGCGCACCCCACCTGGTCCATGGGCCCGGTGATCACGATCAACTCGGCCACCCTGGTCAACAAGGGCCTCGAGGTCATCGAGGCCCACCTGCTGTACGACATCCCCTTCGAGCGCATCGAGGTCGTCGTCCACCCGCAGTCCTACGTCCACTCCATGGTGGAGTTCACCGACGGCTCCACGCTCGCCCAGGCCACCCCGCCCGACATGCGCGGCCCCATCGCCATCGGCCTCGGCTGGCCCGAGCGGGTGCCCGACGCGGCCCCCGCCTTCGACTGGTCCCAGGCCTCCACCTGGGAGTTCTTCCCCCTCGACGAGGAGGCGTTCCCCTCGGTCGGCCTCGCCCGGCATGTCGGCGGTCTCGGCGGCACCGCGCCTGCCGTCTTCAACGCCGCCAACGAGGAGTGCGTCGATGCGTTCCTGAGCGGGCAGCTGCCGTTCAATGGGATCGTGGACACCGTCGCCGAGGTGGTCGCGGAACACGGCACCCCCGCCGCGGGAACCCGCCTGACCGTCTCGGACGTCCTGCAGGCGGAGACCTGGGCGCGCGCCCGGGCCCGCGAACTGGCGGCCCGTACGGGCGCCCGTACGGCGAAAGCGACCTCGGAGGCCCGCGCATGACGACACTGATGACCGTCCTGGGGATAGTCGTCTTCGTGGTGGGCCTGCTCTTCTCCATCGCCTGGCACGAGCTGGGCCACCTCTCCACCGCCAAGATGTTCGGCATCCGGGTGCCGCAGTACATGGTCGGCTTCGGGCCGACGATCTTCTCCCGCCGCAAGGGCGAGACGGAGTACGGCATCAAGGCCATCCCGCTCGGCGGCTACATCCGCATGATCGGCATGTTCCCGCCCGGCGAGGACGGCCGCATCAGCGCCCGTTCCACCTCCCCGTGGCGCGGCATGGTCGAGGACGCCCGCTCGGCGGCCTTCGAGGAGCTGCAGCCGGGCGACGAGACGCGGATGTTCTACACGCGCAAGCCCTGGAAGCGCGTGATCGTGATGTTCGCGGGACCGTTCATGAACCTGGTCCTCGCGGTGGTGATCTTCCTCGGCGTGATGATGTCGTTCGGCGTCAACACCCAGACCACGACCGTCTCCGCCGTCTCCGAGTGCGTCGTCTCCGCCAGCGCCGCCACCGACAAGTGCCCCACGGGCGCCAAGGACTCCCCGGCCAAGGCCGCGGGCCTGCAGCCCAAGGACCGGATCGTCGCGTTCAACGGCCACAAGGCCACCGACTGGACGACCCTGCAGAAGGAGATCCGCAAGACCACCGGCCCGGCCACGATCACCGTCGTGCGGGACGGTCAGCACAAGACCCTCAGCGCGGACCTCATCTCCAACCAGGTCCAGAAGTACGACAGCAAGGGCGCCCCCCTCAAGGGCCAGTACGTCACCGCGGGCTTCCTCGGCTTCACGCCCGCCACCGGCGTCGTCCAGCAGTCGTTCGGCCAGTCCGTCGACCGGATGGGCGACATGGTCCAGTCCGGCGTGGAGTCCCTGATCGCGCTGCCCGGCAAGATCCCGGACCTGTGGAACGCCGCCTTCGACGGCGGCGAGCGCAAGGCCGACTCGCCCATGGGCGTCGTGGGCGCCGCCCGCGTCGGCGGCGAGGTGTTCAACCTCGACATCCCGCCGTCGCAGCAGATCGCGACCATGCTCTTCCTGGTCGCCGGCTTCAACCTCTCGCTGTTCCTCTTCAACATGCTGCCGCTGCTGCCGCTGGACGGCGGACACATCGCGGGAGCCCTGTGGGAGTCGGTGCGGCGCGCCTTCGCCAAGGTCTTCCGGCGCCCCGACCCGGGCCCGTTCGACGTGGCCAAGCTGATGCCGGTCGCCTATGTGGTGGCGGGGATCTTCGTCTGCTTCACCATCCTCGTCCTCATCGCGGACGTGGTGAACCCCGTACGCCTCACCTGAGCCGGGGCGCCGCCCCCCGGCCCCCGGCACACACCGACTCCGCACGCGCTGAATTTCCAGCCCGTCCGGCGTTTGCCGTAACCTCGGAGACCGGAGCCCGCCGATCTCGGGACCATGATTTAAGACCTTGGGGTTGCTCGCCAGATGACTGCGATTTCGCTGGGAATGCCTTCCGTTCCGACCAAGCTCGCCGACCGCCGGGTCAGCCGCAAGATCCAGGTCGGATCCGTGGCCGTCGGCGGCGACGCCCCCGTGTCCGTCCAGTCGATGACGACGACCCGGACCTCGGACATCGGCGCCACGCTGCAGCAGATCGCCGAGCTGACGGCCTCCGGCTGCCAGATCGTCCGCGTCGCCTGCCCCACGCAGGACGACGCCGACGCCCTGCCGATCATCGCCCGGAAGTCCCAGATCCCGGTCATCGCGGACATCCACTTCCAGCCGAAGTACGTCTTCGCCGCCATCGACGCCGGCTGCGCGGCCGTCCGGGTCAACCCGGGCAACATCAAGCAGTTCGACGACAAGGTCAAGGAGATCGCCAAGGCCGCCGGCGACGCCGGCACCCCGATCCGCATCGGCGTCAACGCCGGCTCGCTGGACCGCCGCCTGCTGCAGAAGTACGGCAAGGCCACCCCCGAGGCGCTCGTCGAGTCCGCCCTGTGGGAGGCCTCCCTCTTCGAGGAGCACGGCTTCCGCGACATCAAGATCTCGGTCAAGCACAACGACCCGGTCGTCATGGTCAACGCCTACCGCCAGCTGGCCGCCCAGTGCGACTACCCGCTGCACCTGGGCGTCACCGAGGCCGGCCCGGCCTTCCAGGGCACCATCAAGTCGGCCGTCGCCTTCGGCGCGCTGCTCTCGGAGGGCATCGGCGACACCATCCGCGTCTCGCTGTCCGCCCCGCCCGCCGAGGAGATCAAGGTCGGCATCCAGATCCTGGAGTCGCTCAACCTCCGCCAGCGCCGCCTCGAGATCGTCTCCTGCCCCTCCTGCGGCCGCGCCCAGGTCGACGTCTACAAGCTGGCCGAGGAGGTCACGGCGGGCCTGGAGGGCATGGAGGTCCCGCTGCGCGTCGCCGTCATGGGCTGCGTCGTCAACGGCCCCGGCGAGGCCCGCGAGGCCGACCTGGGCGTCGCCTCCGGCAACGGCAAGGGCCAGATCTTCGTCAAGGGCGAGGTCATCAAGACCGTCCCCGAGTCCAAGATCGTGGAGACCCTCATCGAAGAGGCCCTGAAGATCGCCGAGCAGATGCAGAAGGACGGCATCGCCTCCGGCGAGCCCACCATCAGCGTCGCCGGCTGACCCGGCCGGAACCGGCCGGTTCCACCCCGCACCACCGCTGCCCCGCCCCCGCAAGGGACGGGGCAGCGCCATATCCGCCCACGAGGCAGGTACCCGTCCGAGGCTGGAGGTACAGTGCCAGGACCTGTTCCCCCATGGCCCCCGGCCCGCGACGGTGAGGCAATCCCCCACGTGCTGACGACGACCACCACCAAGGTCCTGGAGCCCGGCGAACTCGACGCTGCCCTCGCCGTCCTCGACCGCGACCCCGTCGCCAACGCCTTCGTCGCGGCGCGCGTCCAGGTCGCCGGGCTCGACCCCTGGCGGCTCGGTGGCGAGATGTGGGGCTGGTACGCGGGCGGCCGTCTGGAATCGCTCTGCTACGCGGGCGCCAACCTCGTCCCCATCTGCGCCGGCCCCGACGCCGTACGCGCCTTCGCCGACCGCGCCCGCCGCTCCGGCCGCCGCTGCTCCTCCATCGTCGGGCCGGCGGGGGCCACCGCCGAGCTGTGGTCCCTCCTCGAACCCCACTGGGGCCCCGCCCGCGAGGTCCGCGCCCACCAGCCCCTCATGGTCACCCGGTCCATGCCCGCGGAGGTCGAGCCCGACCCGCTGGTCCGCCGCGTCCGCAGGGACGAGATGGACGTGATCATGCCGGCGTGCGTGGCCATGTTCACCGAGGAGGTCGGCGTCTCCCCGCTCGCCGGCGACGGCGGCCTGCTCTACCAGGCCCGCGTCGCCGAGCTCGTCGGCTCGGGCCGCTCCTTCGCCCGCGTGGAGGACGGCCGCGTCGTCTTCAAGGCCGAGATCGGCGCCGCCACGGACCGGGCCTGCCAGATCCAGGGCGTCTGGGTCGCCCCCGAGCACCGCGGCCGCGGTCTGTCCGTGACCGGTATGGCCGCCGTCCTGCGCCACGCCCTGCACGAGGTCTCCCCGGTCGTGAGCCTGTACGTCAACGACTACAACACCGCCGCGCGGGCCGCGTACCGCCGGGTGGGCTTCGAAGAGGTCGGCGCCTTCATGAGCGTGCTGTTCTGAGGCGACCGACGGACCTACGGGCGGGTAGCCTCCCCGCATGAATGACATCGCGGTCGGACCGCTCGACCTCGCCGCACGGGTGGACGAAGCGCTGGCCGTGCAGGCCGTCGCCTTCGGGCTCACGCCGGAGGAGGTCGGCGTACGGCGCCACATCGTGCTCCGGCACCTCACCTGCCCCGGCGCACGGGCCCTGGGCGCCACCACGCCCGAGGGCCGGCTCGTGGGCTTCGTCTACGGGATGCCGAACGACCGCACGCACTGGTGGTCCACGGTGGTCGAACCGTATCTGCGCGCCAACGGCTGCGAGGCCTGGCTGGACGACTCCTTCGTCATCACCGAGCTGCACGTCCACCCCGCGTTCCAGAACCGGCGGATCGGGCGGGGCCTGATCACCGCCATCACGGCCACCGCCCGGGAGCCCCGCTCCATCCTCTCCGCCATCGACCGCGAGAGCCCCGCCCGGGCGCTCTACCGCAAGCTCGGCTACCGGGACCTCGCCCGGAACGTGATCTTCCCCAGCGCGCCCAGCCCGTACGCCGTCATGGGGGCGCCGCTGCCGCTGGCGGCCTGAGAAAGCGTTTCCCGGCCCTCGGCGCCGGAGGCTAGTCTCCTCGGGATCACCCCGCACGGTACGCAGGAGCAACCATGGTCCATGTCCAGCGCATGTCCAAGACGATGATCAAGACGTTGCGCGACGACCCGGCCGACGCCGAGACCGCCAGCCACAAGCTGCTGGTCCGCGCCGGCTACGTACGCCGCTCCTCGGCGGGGGTGTGGACCTGGCTGCCGCTCGGCAAGAAGGTCCTCGAGAACGTCACGCGCGTGGTGCGCGAGGAGATGGACGCCATCGGCGGCCAGGAGGTGCTGCTGCCCGCGCTGCTGCCCCGGGAGCCGTACGAGACGAGCGGGCGCTGGACGGAGTACGGCGACCAGCTCTTCCGGCTGCGCGACCGCAAGGGCGCGGACTATCTCCTGGGGCCCACGCACGAGGAGATCTTCACCCTGACGGTCAAGGACCAGTGCACGTCCTACAAGGACCTGCCGGTGATCCTCTATCAGATCCAGACCAAGTACCGGGACGAGGCACGACCCCGCTCGGGCGTGCTGCGCGGCCGCGAGTTCCAGATGAAGGACTCGTACTCCTTCGACACCACCGACGAGGGCCTGGCCGAGTCCTACCGGCTGCACCGAGCCGCCTACGCCCGCGTCTTCGCGCGCCTGGGCCTGGACCACCGGATCGTCTCCGCCGTCTCCGGCGCGATGGGCGGCTCGGCGTCCGAGGAGTTCCTGGCCCCGGCGGCGGCCGGCGAGGACACCTTCGTGGACTGCCCCAGCTGCGACTACGCCGCCAACACCGAGGCGGTCACCACGGTCGTGACCCCCGCCGACCCAGCGGGCCACGGCCCGCTGGAGGAGGTGGACACCCCGGACACCCCCACCATCGAGACCCTCGCCGAGCACCTGTGCGTGCCGGCCTCGGCCACGCTCAAGAACCTGCTCGTCAAGGTCGACGGCCGCATCACCGCCGTCGGCGTGCCCGGCGACCGCGAGGTCGACCTGGGCAAGCTGGGCGAGCACCTCGCCCCGGCCGTCGTGGAGTTGGTGACGGCCGAGGACTTCGCCGGCCGGCCCGCCCTCGTGCGCGGCTACGTCGGCCCGCAGGGGCTGCCCGAGGACGTGCCCTACCTCGCCGACCCGCGCGTGGCGCCCGGCACCGCCTGGATCACCGGCGCCAACAAGCCGGACACGCACGCCCGCAACGTCGTCTGCGGCCGCGACTTCACGGTCGACCGCTACGTCGACGTCGTCGTGGTCGAGCCCGGCGACCCGTGCCCCTGCTGCGGCGCGGGTCTGGAGATCGGTCGGGCCATCGAGGTCGGCCACATCTTCCAGCTCGGCCGCAAGTACGCCGACGCGTTCGGCCTCGACGTGCTCGGCCCGCAGGGCAAGCCCGTCCGCGTCACCATGGGTTCGTACGGCATCGGCGTCTCCCGCGCCGTCGCCGCCCTCGCCGAGCAGACCCACGACGCCGCCGGTCTGTGCTGGCCCCGCGAAGTCGCCCCGGCGGACGTCCACGTGGTGGCCGCCGGCAAGGCCGTACAGACCGAGCTGGCCGACGCGGTGGCCGCACGCCTGGCCGAGGCGGGGGTGCGCGTCCTGCTGGACGACCGGGCGGGCGTCTCACCGGGCGTCAAGTTCACGGACGCGGAACTGATCGGCGTGCCGACGATCCTGGTCGTGGGGCGCCGCGCGGCCGACGGCGTGGTCGAGCTGAAGGACCGCCGCACGGGCGAGAAGGAGGAACTGCCGGTGGACGAGGCGGTGTCGAGGCTGACGAAGGCGGTGCGGGCGTAACCGGGGCTCCGCCCCGGACCCCGGTCCTCAAACGCCGGACGGGCTGAAATTCAGCCCGTCCGGACCTACAGCAACCCCGCGAACTCCAGCAGTAGTTCCCCCTGCCTCTGTTCCCCCCGCGCCAGCGCCACCGCCCCCGCCTCCGTCGCCCGGAACAGCGTCCAGCCCCGCAGCCGCCCGGCGTCGACGTCCAGTGACTCCGACAGCTTCGCCACCCGCCGCCGGGCCGCCGCGGCGGCCCCCGGCGCGGCCAGCAGCGTGTCGGCGCGGTCGCGGACCAGCCAGGCCAGGTCGTAGGCCCGTTCGCCGACCAGCGGGCGCGGGGCGATGGCCAGCCAGGGCGCGCGGTCGGCGGCCAGGACGCTGCCCTGGTGGTAGTCGCCGTGCAGCAGCACGGGAGCCTCCTCGGCGTCGGCCGCCACCAGGCCGTCGCGCAGCTCCAGCGCCTCGTCGAGCACGCCGCGCACCTCCGCCGCCCATGGCTCCTCGCGGTACGAGCGCAACGCGTCGGCCGGCGCTGCCGTGTGCTCGGCGACGGTCGCGAACGGATGACCGGCGGCCGGCGGCACCCACAGCCGCTGGAGCGTGGCGGCCGCCTCCAGCTGGGCCTTGGCCTCGGCCAGCGACCGCAGGCTGACGTCGGCGTGCAGCCGTTCGAGCAACAGCGCCCCGGCCGCCGGGTCCACGCGCAGCGCGCGCACCGCGCTGCGTCCGTCCCAGTGGGCGAGCGCGGCGTGTTCGCGCTCGGCCGTGCCGTCGGGCGGGGAGAGCTTGAGCGCGGCCGGCGTGCCGTCGGCCTGCCGGACGAGGACGACCATGCCGGTCCGTCCGCCGGGCATCTGCACCCGTTCGGGTGTCAGTTCCCACCGGGCGAGGCACTCCCGGGCGATGTCCGGCAGCGCCGCGAGCCACTGCCGCGCGGCGGCGCCGCGGCCGGGGTCCGAGCCCAGGGTCCGAACCAGCCGCTGCGGCGGTTCGAGGCGGTCGTGAGCGTTGGCCATCCCTGAGAGGTCCCTTTCGTCTTTTCGCTGATCAGGCCCGCTGGGACGGACCGCCCGGCGAGCCACCGGGCCCGGCCTGCGCGGCCCGCTCGGCGAGCCCAGGGAAGGCTACGCTGCCGCCGCTCCAGCGCACCGCCCGCACCGCCGCCTCCCGCAGGCCCGCCGCCGCCTCGCCGCGCAGACCGCCCGTGGCCGCCCGTACGAGATCGGCGTAGACGGCCGCGAGCCGGCCCTCCAGCTCCGCCGCCAGCCGCACGGCGGCCGCCTCGTCCGGCACCGGGAACGGCAGGGTGTACGCGGCCGCCGCGGCCTCCGGCTCGGCGCCCAGGTCCCGTACGGCGCGGCTCATCGCGTCCCGCCGGGCCCGGTGGGCGTCGTGCGCCTCGCGGGCCTCGGCCGCGCGGGCGTCGTCGACGCGCCCGCCGACCACCCCGTAGCCGTAGACGGTGGCGTGCTCGGCGGCGAGCGCGGCCTGCGCGGCCGCCACCACCTCGCGCGATGCGCCGCCGGAGCGGGAGGTCCTGGTCATGCGCCACCTCCGGTGAGCAGATACGCGTGGGCCGCGCCCGCCGCCGCCACCGAGGCGAGCAGGCGGGCGAGGTCGGGCGGGGCCGAACCCAGGGCGGCGGTACGGGCGTCGGCGGTGCGGCGCTCGGCGTCGGCGAGGGCGGCGAGGGCCGCGTTCTCGTCGCCGGGCACCTCGGGGGCCGCGGGCGGGGCCGTCGCCGAGGCCGAGGGAGAGGCCTGGGGGTCCGGGCCGAAGGCCTCGGCGTGCCGGGCGACTTCGGCCCGCAAGGGCCGCAGCCGCTGCGCCAGCGAGGCGTGCGCGGCGATCGTCGCGTCGTAGCGCTCCAGCAGCCGTGCCGAGTCCCGGCCGGCGCTCTCGCGCAGCCCCCGCTCGGCCGAGGCGCGCCCGTCGGCGCCGTCCGAGCCGGAGGAACATCCGGCCAGCAGCGCCGTGGCGCCACCGGTCAGCAGGGCCGCCGTCGCCCCGGCCAGTACCCTGCGTCTGCGCGGGCCGTCGGCGCCCCGCGTCGTCGTCGTGAGCGGCACGATCCTCTTTCCGCCTCGTCGGGGCATGATCACCGCACGCGAGCGTACCGGCGCGCGGCCACGTCGCAGCGGACCGGGCACCGAATCGTCAGCCGCCTGCCGGAACAGATAGGCTTTGACCTGACACGCGACTTTCCCACAACAGCACACGCGGCCGAGGAGTCACCCGGATGAGCACCACCCAGAGCGAGAGGCTGCGCGAGCTCCTCGCCCCTCTCGTGAGCGCGCGAGAGCTGGAGCTGGAAGAGGTCGAGGTGACGCCGGCCGGGAAGCGGCGCGTCCTGCGCATCGTGGTGGATTCCGATGCGGGTGTGCAGCTGGACACGTGTGCGGAGCTGAGCCGCGACGTCTCCGACATGCTCGACGAGACGGACGCCATGGGTGGCGCCCCCTATGTCCTCGAGGTCACCTCTCCCGGCGCCGACCGCCCCCTGACGCAGCACCGTCACTACGTCCGCGCCACCGGCCGGCTGATCAAGGCGCAGCTCACCGACGGCGGTGAGCTCGTCGCGCGGATCATGGCCGTGGACGAGGACGGGCTCGACCTGGAGGTGCCGGGCGTCAAGGGCCGCAAGCCCACCGCCCGCAGGCTGGCCTTCGCCGAGATCGCCAAGGCGCGTGTCGAGATCGAGTTCAACCGTAAGGCCGACGAGAAGGCCGCAGTCGAATCCGCCGGAGAGCAGTCCGGGATTCAAGACGAGATTCAAGAGGAGGCGTAGCCGTGGACATCGACATGAGCGCCCTGCGGGGTCTGGTGCGAGAGAAGGAGATCTCCTTCGACCTGCTGGTCGAGGCGATCGAGTCGGCCCTCCTCATCGCGTACCACCGCACCGAGGGAAGCCGCCGCCGGGCCCGCGTGGAGCTGGACCGCTCGAGCGGCCATGTGACGGTGTGGGCCAAGGAGGACCCGCAGGACCTCGCCGAGGGCGAGGAGCCCCGCGAGTTCGACGACACCCCCTCCGGCTTCGGCCGGATCGCCGCGACCACCGCGAAGCAGGTCATCCTCCAGCGTCTGCGCGACGCCGAGGACGAGATCACTTTCGGTGAGTTCGCCGGCCGTGAGGGCGACGTCGTCGCGGGCATCGTGCAGCAGGGCAAGGACCCCAAGAACGTCCTGGTCGACATCGGCAAGCTGGAAGCCATCCTGCCGGTCCAGGAGCAGGTGCCGGGCGAGGAGTACAAGCACGGCACGCGTCTGCGCACGTACGTCGTGCGGGTGGCCAAGGGTGTCCGCGGTCCGTCCGTGACGCTCTCGCGCACCCACCCCAACCTGGTGAAGAAGCTGTTCGCCATGGAGGTCCCGGAGATCGCGGACGGTTCGGTGGAGATCGCCGCCATCGCCCGTGAGGCCGGTCACCGCACCAAGATCGCCGTGCGTTCCACCCGCTCCGGGCTGAACGCGAAGGGCGCCTGCATCGGCCCGATGGGCGGCCGCGTCCGCGCGGTCATGGCCGAGCTGCACGGCGAGAAGATCGACATCGTCGACTGGTCGGACGACCCGGCGGAGCTGGTGGCGCACGCGCTGTCCCCCGCACGGGTGAGCAAGGTCGAGGTCGTGGACCTCGCCGCCCGCTCCGCACGGGTGACCGTGCCGGACTACCAGCTCTCCCTGGCCATCGGCAAGGAAGGCCAGAACGCCCGGCTCGCGGCGCGGCTCACCGGCTGGCGGATCGACATCCGTCCGGACACCGAGCAGCAGCAGCCGGAGCGCGACTGATCCTCGCGCAGCGCACAGTAGTGACGGGGGGCGTGCGGCAGCCCGCCCCGAGCGGCCCCGATTGGTCCGTAAAACGACCATGAGGGGGCCGCGTCCCCCCGGTGGGCCCCGGTAGGGGCCCCGAATCCTGGCCGATCATGGCCGAAACGCATACGCGCACGATCAGTGCCCCGAAGGGGTGAGGTCGGCGTGGGGAGGTAGACTTAATCAGTGTCTGGCCGGACGCATGCCCGCGCATGCCCTGAGCGCACCTGTGTGGGGTGCCGGGAGCGAGCGGCCAAGGGCGAACTGCTGCGGACCGTGATGATCGAGGGCGTCTGCGTCCCCGATCCGCGCGGTACGCTGCCCGGCCGGGGTGCCTCCGTGCATCCCACACTGGTCTGTCTCGATCTGGCGGTACGCCGCCGGGCGTTTCCCAGGGCCTTCAAAAGCCCGGGGCCGCTCGATACCGCGGCACTGCGCCGCTTCATCGAGCAGATCGGCTAGTACCGGCAGCACTGCCAGGCAACACCGTAAGAAGAACGGCACGGGCGACCGTGCGGTCAGGTACCTCGCGAGTTGGAAGTAGGTCGAGATTGCGATGAGCACTCGATGAGTACGCGATGAGTACGCCCATGAAGTAGCGACGGTCCGGTGGACACCCGGACCTAGAAGGAGCGAAGTGGCTAAGGTCCGGGTATACGAACTCGCCAAGGAGTTCGGAGTGGAGAGCAAGGTCGTCATGGCCAAGCTCCAAGAACTTGGTGAATTCGTCCGTTCGGCGTCCTCGACTATCGAGGCGCCGGTCGTCCGCAAGTTGACTGACGCATTGCAGGGGCCCGGCGGCAACGCCGGCAAGTCCGCTGCGAAGCCCGCGGCGCCGCGTAAGGCTGCGCCGAAGCCGGGTGCCCCCACTCCGGGCGCCCCCCGTCCCGCTGCCCCGGCCCCCAAGCCGGCCGCCGCGGAGACCCCCAGCACCCCCAAGCCGGCAGGTGCCGCGCCGACCCCCGGTCCGCGCCCCGGTCCGAAGCCCGCTCCGGCGGCTCCGGCCAAGCCTGCCCCGGTCACCCCGGTGCCCGCCGCGGAGTTCTCCGCGCCGGCTCCGGCCGCCCCGTCCCAGGACCGTCCCGCGCCCCGCCCCGGTGGCGGCGCTCCCGGCCCGCGCCCCGGCGCGCGTCCGGGTGGTCCGGCCGGTCAGCGTGACGGCGGCCGTCCCGAGCGCGCCCCGCGCCCGGGTGGCGAGCGTGCCCCGCGCCCCGGTGGCGCACGTCCGGCCGGTCCCCGTCCGGGCAACAACCCCTTCACCTCCGGTGGCTCCACCGGAATGGCCCGCCCGCAGGCCCCCCGTCCCGGTGGCGCCCCGCGTCCCGGCGGCGACCGTCCGGGCCCCGGCGGCCCGCGTCCGCAGGGCGGCCCCGGTGGCGCCCCGCGTCCCCAGGGTCAGGGCGGCGCCCGTCCGACCCCGGGCGGCATGCCCCGTCCGCAGGGTGCCCCCGGTGGCGCCCCGCGTCCCGGTGGCGCTCCCGCCGGTAACCGCCCGAACCCGGGCATGATGCCGCAGCGTCCGGCTGCCGGCCCGCGTCCGGGCCCCGGTGGCGGCGGTCGCGGTCCCGGTGGCGGCGCAGGTCGTCCCGGTGGCGCCGGTCGTCCCGGTGGCGGCGGCTTCGCCGGCCGTCCGGCCGGTCCCGGTGGCGGCGGTCGTCCCGGTGGCGGCGGCGGCTTCGCCGGTCGTCCCGGTGGCGGTGGCGCTCCCGGTGGTGGCGGCGGCTTCGGCGGTCGTCCCGGCTTCGGTGGCCGTCCCGGCGGTCCCGGTGCCCGTGGTGGCACGCAGGGTGCGTTCGGCCGTCCCGGCGGTCCGGCGCGTCGTGGTCGCAAGTCGAAGCGGCAGAGGCGCCAGGAGTACGAGGCCATGCAGGCCCCGTCCGTCGGCGGCGTGATGCTGCCCCGCGGCAACGGCGAGTCCATCCGCCTGTCGCGCGGTGCCTCCCTCACCGACTTCGCGGAGAAGATCGGCGCCAACCCGGCGTCGCTCGTCGCCGTGATGATGAACCTCGGCGAGATGGTCACCGCGACCCAGTCGGTGTCCGACGAGACGCTGACGCTCCTCGGTGACGAGATGAACTACCAGGTTCAGATCGTCAGCCCCGAGGAGGAGGACCGCGAGCTGCTCGAGTCGTTCTCCATCGAGTTCGGTGAGAACGAGGGCGGCGAGGAGATGCTCGTCTCCCGTCCGCCGGTCGTGACCGTCATGGGTCACGTCGACCACGGTAAGACCCGACTGCTGGACGCGATCCGCAAGACGAACGTCGTCGCGGGCGAGGCCGGCGGCATCACGCAGCACATCGGTGCGTACCAGGTCGCCACCGAGGTCAACGGCGAAGAGCGCGCGATCACCTTCATCGACACCCCGGGTCACGAGGCGTTCACCGCCATGCGTGCCCGTGGTGCCAAGTCGACCGACATCGCGATCCTCGTGGTGGCGGCCAACGACGGTGTCATGCCGCAGACGATCGAGGCGCTGAACCACGCCAAGGCGGCCGACGTGCCGATCGTGGTCGCGGTCAACAAGATCGACGTCGAGGGCGCCGACCCGACCAAGGTGCGCGGTCAGCTCACCGAGTTCGGTCTGGTGGCCGAGGAGTACGGCGGCGACACCATGTTCGTCGACATCTCCGCCAAGCAGGGCCTGCACATCGACAGCCTGCTGGAGGCCGTGGTCCTCACCGCGGACGCCTCGCTCGACCTGCGCGCCAACGCGGAGCAGGACGCGCAGGGTATTGCGATCGAGGCCCACCTCGACCGCGGTCGCGGCGCCGTGGCCACCGTCCTCGTCCAGCGCGGTACCCTCCGCGTCGGCGACACGATGGTCGCCGGTGACGCCTACGGCCGTGTCCGCGCGATGCTCGACGACAAGGGCCAGAACGTGGAAGAGGCGGGTCCGTCGACCCCGGTCCTCGTCCTCGGTCTGACCAACGTCCCGGGCGCCGGCGACAACTTCCTCGTCGTCGACGAGGACCGCACGGCTCGCCAGATCGCCGAGAAGCGCGCTGCGCGTGAGCGCAACGCCGCCTTCGCCAAGCGCACCCGCCGGGTGTCCCTCGAGGACCTCGACAAGGTGCTCAAGGCCGGTCTGGTGCAGGATCTCAACATCATCATCAAGGGCGACGCGTCCGGTTCGGTGGAGGCTCTCGAGTCCTCGCTGCTCCAGCTCGACGTCGGCGAAGAGGTCGAGATCCGCGTGCTGCACCGCGGTGTGGGTGCGGTCACCGAGTCGGACATCAACCTGGCGACCGGCTCCGACGCCATCGTCATCGGCTTCAACGTCCGCGCCGAGGGCCGTGCCACGCAGATGGCCGAGCGCGAGGGCGTCGACGTCCGGTACTACTCGGTCATCTACCAGGCGATCGAGGAGATCGAGGCGGCCCTCAAGGGCATGCTGAAGCCGGAGTACGAAGAGGTCGAGCTCGGTACGGCGGAGATCCGCGAGATCTTCCGCTCGTCCAAGCTGGGCAACATCGCGGGTGTCCTCATCCGTTCCGGCGAGGTCAAGCGCAACACCAAGGCGCGCCTCATCCGCGACGGCAAGGTCATCGCGGAGGAGCTCAACATCGTCGGTCTGCGTCGCTTCAAGGACGACGTCACCGAGATCCGCGAAGGCTTCGAGGGTGGTATCAACCTCGGAAACTTCAACGACATCAAGATCGACGACGTCATCGCGACGTACGAGATGCGCGAGAAGCCGCGAGGCTGAACGGCATAGCTCGACCGGGGCCGGTCGGCGGAAGAATATTTCCGTCGATCGGCCCCGGCCGTTGCGTGTACGGTTCGAAGAGCCCGTGCACGACGCACGGGTAACCCTCACGCCTCCCGGGTGGGCTTCACCCGCACCACATGTATGTAGGGACTCTGTCCTTCGATCTTCTCCTGGGCGACGTACGGTCGCTGAAGGAGAAGCGCTCCGTCGTCCGACCGATCGTCGCCGAGCTGCACCGCAAATTCGCGGTGAGCGTGGCGGAGGTCGGCGAGCAGGACCTCTACCGCCGGGCCACGATCGGCGTGGCGGCGGTGTCCGGGGACGCGGGGCACCTCACAGACCTGTTGGACCGCTGCGAGCGCATGGTCGCCGCACGTCCGGAAGTGGAGCTGCTGTCGGTTCGGCGGCGGTTCCACGGCGATCATGACGACTGAGTGCGTCAGCGCCGAGAGCACAATGATGGAAGACGAGAAGGAGACGGACCAGTGGCCGACAACGCGCGTGCGAAGAGGCTGGCGGACCTCATCCGCGAGGTGATCGCACAGAAGCTGCAGCGCGGAATCAAGGACCCGCGGCTCGGCTCTCACGTGACGATCACGGACACCCGCGTCACCGGCGACCTGCGGGAGGCCACGGTCTTCTACACGGTCTACGGCGACGACGAGGACCGGGCCAGCGCCGCCGCCGGGCTGGAGAGCGCCAAGGGCATCCTGCGCTCCGAGGTCGGCCGCGCCGCGGGCACCAAGTTCACCCCGACGCTGACGTTCGTCGCGGACGCCCTGCCGGAGAACGCCCGGACCATCGAGGACCTCCTCGACCGGGCGCGGGCCTCGGACGCCCAGGTGCGCGAGGCGTCCTCGGGCGCCACGTACGCCGGCGAGGCGGACCCGTACCGCAAGCCGGGCGAGGACGACGAGGCGGCCGACGAAAAGGGCGCCGGAGCCTGATGAAGCACAAGGCACCGACCACCCCGGACGGGCTGGTCATCGTCGACAAGCCCGCCGGCTTCACCTCGCACGACGTCGTCGCCAAGATGCGGGGCATCGCCCGCACCCGGCGCGTCGGCCACGCGGGGACGCTCGACCCGATGGCGACCGGTGTGCTCGTCCTCGGCATCGAGCGCGCCACCAAGCTCCTCGGTCACCTCGCGCTGACCGAGAAGGAGTACGTGGCGACCATCCGGCTCGGCCAGAACACGGTGACCGACGACGCCGAGGGCGAGATCACCTCGTCCGCGGACGCCTCCGGGGTCACCCGCGAGGCGATCGACGCCGGGGTGGCCAAGCTGACGGGCGCCATCATGCAGGTGCCCTCCAAGGTCAGCGCGATCAAGATAAACGGCGTGCGCTCCTACAAGCGGGCGCGCGAGGGCGAGGAGTTCGAGATCCCCGCCCGGCCGGTGACGGTCTCCTCCTTCACCGTGCACGCCGTGATCCCCGCCGAGGCGGCGGACGGCACCCCGGTGCAGGACCTGCTGGTCTCCGTCGTCTGCTCGTCCGGCACGTACGTGCGCGCCCTCGCCCGCGACCTGGGCGCGGACACGGGCGTCGGCGGCCATCTGACGGCCCTGCGGCGCACCCGCGTCGGCCCGTACGGCATCGGCGACGCCCGCACCCTGGACCAGCTCCAGGAGGAGCTGACCGTGATGCCCGTCGCCGAGGCGGCCGCCGCCGCGTTCCAGCGCTGGGACGTGAACGAGGAGCAGGCCCGGCTGCTCGGCAACGGCGTCCGGATCAAGGTGCCGCTGTTCGACACCACCGGCCCCCTCGCGGTCTTCGGACCCGACGGCCGCTTCCTGGTGCTGGTGGAGAACCAGGGCGGCAAGGCCAAGAGCCTGGCCGTCTTCGCCTAGCGGACCGGCCGGCAGGCCGTCGCGGGACTTTCCCACCGTGGGGCGGGGAGCGCGTCATTCCACGCGTTCCCCGCCCCACGATCCCCCTCCCACTGGTCTCTATCCATCCGGGACGGGTGATTCACCCCAACGGGCAGGCGCTCGGAGTGAACCAGGGGGGTGGAAGGGGGCGCGTTCAGGGTGGGACCTGGTTTCGCCGATCATCCGCTGCCTACCGTCGTGTGTACGAGCACGGCGGGGAGGTTCGACGAGATGAACGGTCGGCGGGCCGACGCGGAAGAGTCGCTGGTGCGCATCCGCGACCTCGCGGGGCGCGCGCGGGGCACGGGATTCCTCGCCGACGACCGCGGCACCCTGATCACCAGCCATGAGGCGGTCGACGGCCTGGCCCGCCTCGTTCTGCACGCGGCCGGCGAGCTGACCTGCGTCGTCGGCGCCGAGAGCGTGACGCCGCTGCCCGAGTTCGACCTCGCCCTGGTCCGTACCGAAGGGCTCTGCGTCCCCCCGCTACCCGTCGCCGCGGCCGTGCGCTTCGAGGGCGGCCAGGAGGTCCGGCTGCGCACCGGCCGCTGGCACACCGCCCGCATCGTCGGCGACGTCCCCGTCACCTACACCGCCACCGACCGCTTCCACCTGCTGGGCGCCGCCCTGGAGCTGTCGCTGTCCGAGCGCGCCGGGCTCCGACTGGGCGACGAGGCCACGGGCGGGCCCGTCTTCGACGCCCGCACCGGGGCGGTCGTCGCCGTCCTCGGTACCGCGCTGCAGGCCGACCGCAGGGCCGCCGGCTTCGCGATCCCCCTGCGCGCCGCCGCCGCGACCGCCCCCGACGGGCCGCTGGCCGCCCTCCTGGACCGCAACTCCGCCACCGTCCCGGCCTTCGGCCCCGACCTCAACCTCGCGGGCGCCCTGCAGCTCACGGCCACCGCCCTCGGCTCGGTCGTCACGCCGCGCGTATGGCGCGAGCCCGTCGAGCGTCCGGAGACCGAGCGGGAATTCGCCTGCTTCCTCGACGTGGAGCCGGACGCGCCCGGCACCAGGACCTGCGTCCTCGGCCTGGTCGGCGACCCCGGCACCGGCCGCACCACCGAGCTGGGCGCGCTGGCCGCACGGCGGGCGCGCGGCGCCGAGCCCGCGCCCACCCTCTGGCTGCGCGGCGCCGACCTGCAGGTGGGCGACGAGAGCGTGCGGGACGCCGTCGCGCGGGCCCTGGCGGCCGCCGGGCGCATCGTGACCGCCTCGGCGGGCCCCGCCGGCACCATCGGCGAGACCTCGGCCGCCACCCCCGAGGGCGTCGCGGAGCTGGCCCGCCGCATGGGCCGCCCCCTGCTCATCCTGCTGGACGGGCCCGAGGAGATGCCGCCCGTCCTCGCCCACGGCCTGCCCGAGTGGACCGCCGCGAGCACACGGTGGCTGCGGGAGACCTCCGCCCGCCTGATCGTCGCCTGCCGCCCGGAGCACTGGGAGAGCGCCGGCGCCCTCTTCCCGCCCGAGGTCCTCCACACCCCCGGCGGCCCCTGCGCGCCGCCCCCGGCGCCCGGACGGCGCGCCCTGCCGCCCTGCTCCCGGCTGCCCGGCCTCACCCCCGGCCAGGCGGCCGAGGTCCGGGCGTCCTACGGCATCGCCCCCGAGGCGATCGACCCGGCGGACGCGGCCCATCCGCTCGCCCTCCGGCTGCTCGCCGAGGTCCGGGCCGCGCTCCCGGACGGCACCGAGGGCATCGGCGGCACCGGCGAGGCGGCCCCCGACCGCTGGGACGTCTTCGCCGCCTACCTGGACCTGATCTGCCTGCGCATCGCCGTACGCCTGGCCGCCTCCCGCCGGCCGCCCCTGCGCGGCCCGGCCGTACGGCGGCTCGCCGCCCGCGTGGCCGGACAGGTGCACGAGGCCGCCCGCCGCTGCCTGGGGCCCGGCCAGGGCGAGCTGGAGCGCGAGGCCTTCGAGGAGCTCTTCCCCTGGCGCACGGGCTGGGCCTCCGCCGTGCTCACCGAGGGACTGCTCGTACCCGCCGGCTCCGGCTACCGCTTCGCGCACGAGGAGTTCGCCGACTGGCTGCAGGGCACCCACCTCGACCTCGACGCCGCGCTGCAGGCGCTGGTCCACCGCTGGTACGAACCGGAGGGGCCGCCCGCCGAGGCCGCCGTCCGCCTGCCGTCCCGCGCGGGGGGCGGGCCCATGCCCGCGGCCGAGGGCCACGTACCGCCGCCGCCCGGCTCCGGCAGCGCCCGGGGGGCAGCCCGCCGCCGCAAGCGCGGCGGCACGGCCCCGCAGGAACCGCCCCGGCCCCTGCCGGTGCCGCGCCACCGCATCGGACCCGTCCTGCAGGCCCTGCTCCTGCTCGCCCGGCGCTCCGGGCCCACCGAGCTCTCCCGCCGCCTCAGCGCCCTCGTCCACGCCGTCGAGACGCTCTCGCAGCGCGCGGCGGCCGCCGAGGCCAAGGAGGCCGGCGGCAGCCGCCGGATCAGCGACCCGTCCTGGTGGGCCGCGCACCTGCTCGGCGAGGCGCTGCTGCGCGTCCCCGACGCCACGCCCTACATGGGCGTGCTGCGCCTGCTCGCCGAGCGCGTCACCGCCCGCTCCGTCGCCATCGGAGGCTTCGACAGCGCGGCCTGGCGCACGCTGGGCGGCCTCGCCGAGTTCGGCCCCTGGTTCTGGCTCCGCCTGCCGCTCGGCCTCGCCGAGCGCCTGGAACTCCTGCGCATCCTGATCCCCGCCGACGGGCCGCCCCCGGGCGCGGCCCAGGAGGCCGCCACCGCGGCCCTGGAAGCGGGCCCGGCCCAGGACGAGCCCCTCGCCCCGGAGCACCACGGCCGAGCCGGGGGAGGCCCCGTAGCCACCCCCGACGACGTGGCGGAGGCCCACGACGCCGCCTCCCCGGAGGACACCGCCGGGGCACGCGTTCCGGGCCGGGCGGAAACCACGGGCGAGGGAACCGTGCCGGGCTGGGCGGAGGAGGCCCGTGGCGGCCGCCGGGTGCCCGGACAGGCGCGGGGGGCGGACGGGGGCGCGGGTGCGAGCGGCTCGCGCGCCGGGGGCGGTGCGGACGGGCACGAGGGGGCGCGTGGGGCCCGTGCGCCGTGGGTGCCCGGGCAGGCGGGGGAGCCCGGGGGCACCGGGGACACCGGAGGGGCGTGGGTGCCCGGGCAGTCGCGGGGTGCCGAGGACGAACCCTGGGGGGCCGCGGTGCCGCGGGGTGAGGGCGCGGTGGACGGCGGCTCGGATGCCGGGCCGGCGGGAGGCCCCCGCGCGACGGGTGGCTCAGGCGCCGGGCCGGCGGAGGACTCCGTGCGTGCGGGCGGTCCTGCCGGGGCGGCGGACGGTGAGGCGGCCGGACGCCCGGCCGCCGGCCGGGCGGGGGACTCCGCCGCGGCGGGGACTCGTGCCGGGGCGGAGCGCTCGGATTCCGGCTGGTCGGGGGATGCGGGCGCGGCCGGTGGTGCCGGGCGGTCAGAGCGGCGTGCCGGGGCTGAGGGTGCCGATGGCGTCGGCCGGGCCGGGGACTCGGCTGCGGCGGAGCGCTTGGATGCCGGCTGGTCCGGGGATGCGGGTGCGGCCGGTGGTGCCGGGCAGCCGGAGGGGCGTGCCGGGGCCGAAGGTGCCGATGGCGTCGGCCGGGTAGGGGGCGCGGCCGGCGGTGCCGAGCGCCCTGGGCGGCCGGGGGGCTCCGCCGGTGGTGCCGGTGCCCGCCCGGTGGGGGCGGCTCACTCGGCGGGAGCCGGGGGTGGTGGGGGCCGGCGTGCGGAGGGGGGCTCGTGGCGGCGGGGGCGTGGGGCCACGGCGGGGCGGGAGCGCAAGGGGGCCGACGCCGGCTCGCCGTCCGTACCGTCGGCCACGGACCGCTTCCTGACCGCCGTCGCCGCGATCATGGCCGAGAACCCCTGTGCCGCGCAGCCCCTGCTGTGCCGCTGGTTCACGGACGAGCGGGCCCTGCAGACCGTCCCGGTCGGCGGCAGGGTGCGGCCCACGGTCGCCACGGTCGCCCAGGCCCTGCTGCACACCCACCGCCGGCGGGCCATCGACGACCTCGCCGAGGCGCTCGTCGAGGCCGGCCACCCCCGGGCCGACGAGCTGCTGACGGCCCTCGCCGAGGACGAGCCCTCCGCGCTCTGCCGGGCCGTGGACCGCTGGGCCCACGACGAGCGCGTCGAGCGCCACGTGGCCGCCGCCGCGTACGGGCTGCTGACGGCACCGCACGTCACCACGGACGCCGACCGCGAACTGCTGCGCTTCTCCGCCCTCGCCCTCCTCGCCCGCCCCGCCGAGGGCGCCCTGCACGGCACCGCGCTCGCCCTCCTCGTACGCGACCGCGACACCCGCGCCAAGCACCTCCCGCAGGCGCTCGCGCGCTTCGCGGCGGGTGATGCGCACCTGCCGCCCGGCGTGCTGGCGCCCGCCCTGACCACGCACCCCGACCTCGTGCTCGGCGCCTTCCAGGCCCGGCTGTACGAGCCGGGGGAGCGGCCCGCGGCCGTCCTGCGCACCCTCGCCGAGGTCTCCGCGCCCGCCACCCTCGCCCGCCGCATCGCCACGCTCGTGCGCGAGCACGTCGAGCACCGCCCCGAGGGCGCCGAGAACGCCGCCGCCTTCGTCGACCGGCGCCTGGAGCACGGCCCCGCCGCCCGGGCCGTGCTCTTCCCCCTCGTGGTGGACCTGCTGCGCACCTGCCCGGCCCAGGTCCGCCGCGCCCTGGCGCCCGTACTGGCCGACCCCGGCACGCCGCTGTCGCGCCCCTTGCGCCAGGAGCTGCTGGAGGTGCTGATGGAGCGGGAGGAGTACGGGCCCTACGAGCGCGAGGTCACGGTCCTCGACGCGCTGCTGCGGGCCGTGGCGGCGGGCGCCGCGGAGCGCTCCGAGGGCCGTACCCGCGACCTCGTCCACCGCACCGGCCTGCTGATGGCCCGCACCACCGAGGGCGCCGCGTGCTTCGACCGGCGGCTGACCCAGCTCGCCCGCGAGGTCCCGGTCTTCGGCGCCCAGGTCCGCGGGTGGCTGAAGTCGGCGCCCGCCCAGTGGGCCGTGGTGGTGGGCCCGAGCGCTCGGATCAGGCTGACCGCCGGGCGGGAGAAGGGGGGCGCGCGGGGCGAGGGGGACGGAACGGACCCCGCGGACCCGGCCGACCTGGCAGCCGGTGCACCGGCCGATGCGGGACGCCGCCAACCGGCATGGCACTCTTAGTCCTGCGTCATCAGACAGACAAAGGTTCGGGTTCGGGCGAGGAGCGGGCACAGTGCAGCGCTGGCGTGGCTTGGAGGACATCCCCCAGGACTGGGGGCGCAGCGTCGTCACCATCGGCTCGTACGACGGCGTGCACCGCGGGCATCAACTGATCATCGGCCGTGCCGTGGACCGGGCCCGTGAGCTCGGCGTCCCCGCGGTCGTGGTGACCTTCGACCCGCACCCCAGCGAGGTCGTCCGCCCCGGCAGCCACCCGCCGCTGCTGGCGCCGCACCACCGGCGCGCGGAGCTGATGGCGGAGCTGGGCGTGGACGCGCTGCTGATCCTGCCGTTCACGGCGGAGTTCTCCAAGCTCTCGCCCGCCGACTTCGTGGTGAAGGTCCTGGTCGACAAGCTGCACGCCAAGCTCGTCGTCGAGGGCCCCAACTTCCGCTTCGGCCACCGCGCCGCCGGCACCGTCGACTTCCTGCGGGAGCTCGGCGCCACGTACGACTACGGCGTCGAGGTCATCGACCTGTATGTGACCGGTGAGGCCGGCGGCGGGCTGCCGTTCTCGTCCACCCTGACCCGGCGCCTGGTCGCCGAGGGCGACATGGCGGGCGCGATGGAGGTCCTCGGCCGCCCGCACCGCGTCGAGGGCATCGTGGTGCGCGGCGCGCAGCGCGGCCGTGAACTGGGCTTCCCCACCGCCAACGTGGAGACGCTGCCGCACACCGCGATCCCGGCGGACGGCGTCTACGCGGGCTGGCTGACCGTCGGCGGCGAGGCGATGCCGGCGGCGATCTCGGTCGGCACGAACGTCCAGTTCGACGCGACCGAGCGGACGGTGGAGGCGTACGCCATCGACCGCGTCGGCCTCGAGCTGTACGGGTTGCACGCGGCCGTGGACTTCCTGGCGTACCTGCGCGGGATGGAGAAGTTCGAGTCCATCGAGGCGCTGCTGGCGTGCATGGCGGACGACGTGAAGCGGGCCCGGGAGCTGGTGGCGGCGCACGAGGCCGCCGTCGTCGCCGGCTGACGATCATCACGGCGAAGGGCCCCGGACGCGTACGTCGCGCCCGGGGCCCTTCGCCGTTCGTGCCTGCCTACTGCTGCGGAGGCATCGACCAGCCGCCGTCCTGCGGCGGGTACGGCTGGTGCTGGGCCTGCGGCTGGGCGACGCCGTAGGGGTGGTACGGCGCCTCGGGGGCGGGAGCGTAGCCGCCGGGCACCGGGGGCGCCTGGTGCGGCGCCGCGTAGAGCCCCTGCTGCTGCTGGGCCCGGACGAAGTCCTCGGCCACCATGGCCGACAGGTGGAAGTACGCCTCGCGGGTCTTGGGCCGCATCATCTCGAGGTCGACCTCGGCGCCGGTCGCCAGGTGCTCGTCGAACGGCACCACGACGACGCCCCGGCAGCGCGTCTCGAAGTGCGACACGATGTCCTCGACCTTGATCATCTTGCCGGTCTCGCGGACGCCCGAGATGACCGTGATGCTGCGCGAGACCAGCTCGCCGTAGCCGTGCGCGGCCAGCCAGTCGAGCGTGGTGCTGGCGCTGCTCGCGCCGTCCACGGACGGCGTGGAGATGATGATCAGCTGGTCGGCGAGGTCCAGGACGCCGCGCATCGCGCTGTAGAGGAGTCCGGTGCCCGAGTCGGTGAGGATGATCGGGTACTGCTTGCCCAGCACGTCTATGGCGCGCCGGTAGTCCTCGTCGTTGAACGTCGTGGAGACCGCCGGGTCGACGTCGTTGGCGATGATCTCCAGCCCGGAGGGCGCCTGCGAGGTGTAGCGGCGGATGTCCATGTAGCTGTTGAGGTGCGGGATCGCCTGCACGAGGTCGCGGATGGTCGCGCCCGTCTCACGCCGTACGCGGCGGCCGAGGGTGCCGGCGTCGGGGTTGGCGTCGATCGCGAGGATCTTGTCCTGGCGCTCGGTGGCGAGCGTCGAGCCCAGGGCGGTGGTGGTCGTCGTCTTGCCGACGCCGCCCTTGAGGGAGATGACCGCGATGCGGTAGCAGGAGAGCACCGGCGTGCGGATCAGCTCCAGCTTGCGCTGCCGCTCGGCCTCCTCCTTCTTGCCGCCGAACTTGAACCGGCCCGCGGGGCTCTGCTTCTTCGGCTTGGGCTTGCCCTTGAGCAGCCGCTCCGAGGACAGCTCGACCGCGGCCGTGAACCCGAGCGGCGCCCCGTGCACGGACCGCTGCCGCTGCTCGGGCGTCACGCTCGGCCAGCCGCCCGCGCGGGGGTCGACCGGAGCGCCGCCCGGGGCCGCGCCCGGGTAGGGGGCGTACGGGCCGGGCTGGGCGTTCGGGTCGCCGGGCACGGCACCCTGGTGCCCCGGGTCCGCCCCGGGGCCCATGGCCGGCGGGAGAGCCCCGGGGGGCGCCTGCCGGGCCTGGGGCCCCTGCGGAGCACCGTCCTGACCGGGGAAGGGCATCCCGGGCTGCGGGGCGTACGGACCGGGGGCGCCGGCGTCCGGGCCGCCGGGCAGGGGCTGCCCGGGCAGGGGCTGCTGACCGGGCATCGGCTGTCCGGGGGCCGCGGCCGGGGGCATCGCGCCGGCCTCCTGTGCGCCGGGTGCCGGGAAGCCGTAACCACCGTGCGGGGCGGGGGCGGTGGGCATGCCGGGGTACGCGGGAGGGACGGCCGCGCCCGGTGCGGGGTGGCCGAAGGCCGCTTCCGGCGAGCCCATGGGAGCGGCGGGCGGCACGGCGCCGGGCTGCGGGTAGCCGTAACCGCCCTGCGGCGCCATGGCGTTCGGGGCCGCCGGGGCGGGCGCGCCGGGTGCGTCGGCGGCCGGCGGGTGCGGGGTGCCGTAGCCGTCTTGCGAGGCGGGGGCGGGCGCGGATGCGGGTGCGCCGGAACCGTCGGGGCGGGGGTAGCCGTAGCCGTCCTGCGGAGAAGGAGCCGGCGTGGCGGGTACGGGCGCGGACGCGGGCGTGCCGGAACCGTCCGGGCGGGGGTAGCCGTAACCGTCCTGAGGGGCGGGCGCGGGCGCGTCCGGGCGCGGGAAGCCGTAGCCGTCCTGCGGCGCGGGGGCGGGCGTGGCGGGGCTCGGGTAGCCGTAGCCGCCCTGGGGCGCGGTGGGCGGGGCCGGCGGGGCCGGGGGCGTGGCGGTGCCGGCCGGGCTCGGGTAGCCGTAGCCGCCCTGCGGGGCGGGCGCGGCGGCGGGTGCCGGCTCCGCCACGGGCGCGGGCACGGGGGCGTCGCCTTCCGGCGCGGCCGTGACCGCGGCGGGGCTTTCGTCGCCGGGCTTCTCCTGCGCGTCCGGGCGCGCGAGGTGGTGGTCGTCATCCTGCGGGGCGTCCCCGCCGGCGGGCGCGGCGACCGGCGTCGCGGCATCGCCGGACGCCTCGGCGGCGTCGGCCGCCCCGGGAGCGTGGCCCTCGTCCTGCGGCTCCGCCGCCACGGGACCCGGGGCCCGGTAGTCGTCACCGCCCTCGGACGCGGGAGCGTCGACCGCCGCCTCGGGGTGCGGAAGGCCATGGGTCTGCGGCGCCGGCGGCCAGGCAGCGGGCGCGGCCGGCGGGAAGTTCGGAGGAAGCGGCGGCAGGGAGACCTGGGGCGCCGACGGCGGGCTCCACGCCTCCGCGGGCTCCGGCGCGGCCGGAGCCGACCCGGAACCGCCTTCGCCGGAAGCCTCCGGCGCCGTCGCGGCGGAGGGCAGCATCGGGTCGGGGCTCTTCACCTCGTCCTCGGCCGAAACGGGCGCGACGGACGAAGCGGGCACAACCGCCGGTGCCGGAGCCGCCGGTGCCGGAGTGGCCGACAGCGGCTCCCCCGACGGCGGCGGAGGCGTGACGGGCACGGGCGCCGCCCCGCCGGCCGAAGGCGTGCTCTGCGTGTACCACGCCGGCGGCGTGTAATCGATCGTGAACTCACCCGTGTGCTCGGGCTCGTGCTCGTGTTCCTGTGCGTGCGCGGTGTCGGACCGGTCCTCGCCGGCTGTCTTCCCGGCCGCGCGGATCTCGTCCCGATCGCTGCTCACAATGCCTCCTGCTGGTGTGGTCCGGCGCCCTTGGACTCATCTGGTGGGGCCGACCGTTTTTGACGCCCCGATCGCCCGGGTTTCCCCGCTGTCGCGTGATCTGTCACGCGACAGGACCGGCATCGGGTTCTCCCGTGCGTACGTTCATACAGACTAATCGTCATCCGCATCGCTGCGGCAGGCCCGCCCCGCCCCACCCGTCGCCCCCTGAGGAACAAGGCTTCCCCGCGCCGCTCCCACGACACCGTGACCGCGCTCTCCCCCTCCGTTGCCCAGGCGTTGTCACTCCATGCGCCGGGCCGCACCCAGGAGTCCGGCTTCCGGTTCGGTCGGTTGCGTGGTGACGTACGTCCGTGCCGCACGGGTGCACCACAGCGTGACGCCGTCCGGCAGGGTCGACAGCGCTTCGACGTCGTCGGGCGGCAGGTTCATCGCCCGCCCGATCTGCCGCGCCTCGTCCGGGGCGACCCGCTGGACGCCCACGAGGTCCGCCCGGTCCATCAGACGCGGCGTCATGGGGCTGGGGTACGGCAGCAGGGTCAGGACCGACTGCCAGGGCGCCGCGCCGACCCGCCCGCGCGGGGGGCGTGCCCCGCAGTCGCGGACGAGGAGCACGGGGCTGTGCACCGACGGCCCCTGCGGCGGCACCCGGCCGACGTCGTGCAGGGTGATGGAGTGCTGCCCGGTGTCGGCCGACTGGGCGAGGGAGGTCCACAGCTGACGCCGGCCGGTCTCGACCGCGACCCGCGCGCCCGTGCCGACCGTGCGCAGCGCGATGACCTGCGCCGTCCAGGCGCCGCCGACCAGGACCACGTCGAACGCCGTGGGACGGCCCAGCCCGAGCACGGCCGGTGCGCCCTGCGCGTCGGTGCCGATGACGACGCCGTCGTCCCCGACGGGCAGCGCCAGCGCCTCGAGCTGCTCGGGCGTCACCTCGTGCCGTCCGCGCCGCGGCCCGATCAGCCCGAAGCCGAACCGCGGCCGCCGGGCCGCGCCCGCGAAGCCGTCACCCGCGGCGCCCGGCGCCTGCCCCGCCCCGTCCGGAACACCGGCCGGCGCGCCCCCGGGCACATGCCCCGGCACCGGCGTCGTAGCGGGCGTATTCATCAACGGGTCCCTCCCAGAGGCAGTGTGGCCAGGACGCCGGGCACCTGCTCGTGGTCCAGCCGGACCAGGCCGACCTTCACCGCCCGCGCGGCCCGTTCCAACTCGCGCCGGAACGTACCCAATTCATCAGCACTGCGCCCGCATATCCGTACATGTCCAGTCATCGTCGCCGTATGCCGTCCGTCCAGCATCCGGCCGCGGCCGAGCGTCAGGCTCAGCGTCGTGGACAGCGCGGGCAGCGAGGTGAGCAGCGCGGCCAGCTGCGGCAGGGCGGTGCCGCCCGTACCCAGCCGGGGCCAGCGGCTCACCCAGTACGTGGTGTGCCACCGGTCGTCGCACCGCCAGGTGCGGGAGCTCTCCACCGTGCGCCGCGCGGGCGTGCCCGAACGGCCGGCCTGGGTCGTCGCGGCGGGGTTGACGTCTGCGGCCGTGGCCAGCGCGGCCGTCAGCTCCTCCTGCGACAGCAGCGTCGCCGCGAACCCCGCCCCCCGCAGCCGGCTCGCCAACTGGTCGGCGGCCCGCAGGACGCACCGCCGCGCACCCCCGGTGCCGCCGCCCCGAGCCTCGACGGCGTCCGGGCACAGCTCGGGGTCGAACTTGAGCGCCACCCACGTCTGCCGGACGGCGGGGGAGCCTGTAAGGGCCTGCAGCGGGGCGTAATTGCGGGCGGCCAGCGCCTGGCCGGGCAGATGCGGCGCGGGCGCCGGCAGGGTGGACTGCACCACCTGCACCGACTCCAGCGCGATGCCGTCGACTTCCATCGCGTCCCGCAACAGGGCCAGCGGCAGGGCCGCCTCCAGCCGGTTCGCCCGCAACGGCCGGTCCATGGCGTCCAGACGCAGCACGGCCGTAAGGAAGGTGCCGTCACCGACGAGCCCCACCGAGCGCCGCTCGCGGTCGGTGAAGGAATCGGTGCGCAGCGCCGGTTCGCACTCCACGACGGGCGCCAGGCGCGGATCGGTGCCCGGCGGCACCGGTTCGGCGGCGGCCCGGCGCAGACGCCGGCGCAGCGCCGCCACGGCCGTCAGCCACTCCGTGATCGGCCGGCTTCCCCGGCGCAGGAGGGCGAGCAGGAGCAGCAGCACCGCCAACACCACCGCGGGAGCGAGGAACAGCCCCCCGGCGACCCAGCCGGCGAGCACCGCGGCCGCCGCCACCTCGACCAGCACGAGCTGCTGCAGCCGCACCGGCCCCAGCGCGCCCCGTCCCGGAGCGGACCGGGGGACGACCGCGTCCGCACCGGCCCCCGGGCCGTTCGAGGCCCGTACGCGCGTCGCGGCAGCCATGACCGTCAAGCCCCCTCAAATATCCCGGAATGCACACTCGGGAATCGGCCGACGCCCCGTCCGGTACCGTCCCCCGGCGCCACGTGCCGATCACCTACGGGCATAGTAGAGGCTCGGTATGACACCGGGCCCGATAGGGCGGCTCCGGTCGGCCGAGGCGAGGCCGCAGCGAAAACGGGGGAGAAACGGCTCGACATGGCATCACGGCGGGATGAACTCAACGCCTACACTTTCGCGAAGAAACGGACAGTTGCCGCCTTTCTGCAGCCCTCGCCCAGTGGTTCGGAGGAGGGTGCGCCGCGGCCGCTGCGCACGGTCCTTCCCGGAATCGTCGTCGGGGCGCTGCTCGTGGCCGGGTTCGGCGCGTGGGGCGTGTTCAAGCCCGTGGCCCCCAAGGGATGGGACGACGCGGAGGCGCACGTCATCGTCGGCAGCGACTCCACCACCCGCTACGTGGTGCTCACGACGGACGGCCGCAAGCAGCTGCACCCCGTCCTCAATCTCGCTTCCGCCAGGCTCCTTCTCGCCCCCGGCAAGGGAAAAGTGATCAAGGTCCGGGAATCCGAGCTCGACAACGGCCATATTCCGCGCGGCCCCACTCTCGGCATTCCGTACGCACCGGACCGAATGCCCACCGCCGCCCAGGCGGGCAAAGAGAAGCAGTGGGCAGTCTGCCAACAACCGGGCGGCAACGGTAAAACCACGCAAAAGGCGGTTTTCCTTTTCTCGGCGGGAGATCCCAAGGCCAAGCGGCTCACCGGCTCCCAACGCCTGCGCGGCGGCCAGGCCCTGTACGTCCAGGGACCCGACGACGCCCGCTACCTCATCGACCCCAAGGGCAACCGCTACCTCCTCGGCGGCCCCGACTGGCGCACCCAGGACAGCGCCGACCGCAACCTCCTGCTGCGCGCCCTCTTCCACGACGGCGCCCAGCCGCAGCGGGTCACCAAGGAATGGCTCGGCACCTTCAACGAAGGCGCCCCCATCACCTTCCCCGAGATCAAGGGCAGCGTCGGCGCCCCGGCGGGCGTCTCCACGCTCAGCGCCAAGGCCAACCGCGTCGGCATGATCCTCCAGGCCCCCACCGGCACCACCACCCAGCACTACGTCGTACTGCCCGGAAAGGTCGCCCGCGTCTCGGAGTTCGTCGCCAAGCTCCTCCTCAGCAGCCGCACCCTCGCCTCCCTCGGCCAGGCCGGCGCACCCGAGCGGGTCAGCGCCGCCGACTTCACCCCCGACGCCGACGAGTTCTACGGCCGCAACCACTGGCCCACGCAGGTGCCCCGCCAGGCCAACTCCGCGGACCCCCTGGCCGGCGGCGACGCCAGCGACACCGTCTGCAGCCTCTTCGGCGGACTCGACGACGACGGCACCCCCGACCTGGCCGTATGGGCCGGCAAGGACTACCCGGCGACCATCCCCGACGGCGCCACCAGCGCCTACGTCACGCCCGGCTCCGGCCTGCTGTACCGCCAGGTCACCGGGCGCCAGACGCACAGCGGCGCCGTGTTCCTCGTCACCGACACCGGGCTGCGCTACGCCGTCCAGTCCAACAACGACAGCGCCACCGCCAAGTCGAAGATCGGCGAAGGCCCCTCGCCCGACCCGTCCCCGGACACCGCCTCGGACGCGGCCGCCACAGCCGGGACCCGCGAGGCGGACCAGGCCCGCGCCAGGCTCGGCTATCAGGCCGTCAAGCCCGTCCCCGTCCCCGCGAACTGGTCCCAGTTCCTGCCGACCGGACCCCGGCTGGACACCAACAGCGCCAAGCAGCCACAGGGTTCGTAGGGGAACGCCCGTATGCGAACCACAGCCATGCTGACAGCAGCGCTCCTCACGACGCTCACCGCGGGCGCCCCCGCCGCCGCGGCGGACGGCACCGCCGACGCCCCCGCCGCCGGCCACCCGGTCCTCGACGGCAGCGGCGAGTGCACCTACCCCGCCAAGCCCATCAAGGGCACGCCCTGGTCGCTCCAGCGCGTCCTCCTCGACCAGCTCTGGCAGGACACCAAGGGCAAGGACGCCCAGGGCCGCCCCGTCCGCGTCGCCGTCATCGACACCGGCGTGGACATCCAGAACCCGCAGCTGAAGGACGCCGTCGACGCCAAGTCCGGCACCGACCTGCTCTCGGACGCCAAGGACGCCGGCAAGGGCCCCACCGTCGACCCCGTCGGCCACGGCACCAAGGTCGCCGGCATCATCGCCGCCCGCCCCACCGCCACGAGCGGATTCGTGGGCCTCGCCCCGGAGTCGGTCGTCATCCCGATCCGGCAGAACGACGAGAAGGGCGCCGGCACCTCGCGCACCCTCGCGGTGGGCATCAAGCAGGCCGTCGACGCCGGGGCCCGCGTCATCAACATCTCCCAGGACACCACCACACCGCTGCGCCCCGACTCCGACCTGGAGCGCGCCGTGGAGGACGCCCTCGCCCGGGACGTCGTCGTGGTCGCCTCGGCCGGCAACGACGGCGCCGACGGCAAGACCAAGGCGACCTACCCGGCCGCCTACCGCGGCGTCCTCGCCGTCGGCGCTTCCGACCGCAACAACGAGCGGGCGCCCTTCTCCCAGTCCGGCGACTTCGTCGGCGTCGCCGCCCCCGGCGTCGACATGGTCTCCACCGTCCCCGGCGGCGGCCAGTGCGTCGACCACGGCACCAGCTTCGCCGCCCCCTACGTCGCCGGGGTCGCGGCCCTCATCCGGGCCAAGCACCCCGACTGGAAGCAGCACCAGGTCGTCGCCCAGATCGAGCAGACCGCCGAGCGTCCCTCCGACGGCCGCGACCGGTACATCGGCTGGGGCGTCGTCGATCCCGCCCGCGCGCTCACCGAGGACGACCACCCCCCGGACCGCGTCTCCAGCCCCCAGGGCCCGGCCCACGCTGTCGCCGCCCCCCGACCCGCGGCCTTCCCCCAGGGGGAGACACCGCGGGAGCGACAGACGCGCCTGGCCACGTACACCCTGGGCGGCACGGCCGCCCTGGTCGCCGCGATCGCGGGTTCGGCCGTGGTCGTACGAGACCGTAATCGCCGCCGCCTGCCCTGAGCCGGCGGCACCGCACGAAGGAACCCATGAGCCAGCCAATACCCCCACACGGCCCACAGCGCCCGCCCCAGGTCTGGGACACGCGCTTCGACCAGCGGCAGACGGCGCCGCCCGGCTTCGGCCCGGCGCCCGTCTTCGGCCCGCCCCCGGGCGGCCCCGGCGACGGCACGCCGGAGCGCGGCCCCGGCAAGCGCCGCAAGGCCCTGGCCATCGGGCTGGGCCTGCTGCTGGTGGCCGGCGCGGGCACGGGCGGCTGGCTGCTGTGGGGGCGGGGAGGAAACGATCCCGCGCCGAAGAAGAAGGGCCCCGTCCAGGCCGTCGACGCCAAGCTCGCCTGGATGGCGCCGGTGCCGGACGCGGACAAGCAGAAGGCCGATCGCATGGCCAGGCCGTGGTTCGCCAAGGGCGCCATCGTGATGCCCACGCGCACCGCGGTGACGGCCTACGAAGCCGAGACCGGAAAGCCCCGCTGGACCCTCCCGATCCCCGGAATCGGCTGCACCAGTTCCCCGCGGTCGGAGGGGGACGTCGCGGTGGTCGTCTACGGCAAGGGCGAGTTCGAGTGCAACATGGCCATGGCCGTGGACCTAGAGCGCGGCCGTGCCCTGTGGAACAAGGAGCTGACGGACTCCAAGGGACGCAAGGACAGCCACGCGGGAGCCAACATCTCCTTCTCCAACGGTGCCGTGACCATCACCGAGGTGCTGGAGCCGCGCGTCTTCGACATCCGCACCGGTGAGCGCCGCAAGCCCTTCGACTTCGGATGCCCGGAACAGGGCACGGTCGTGGGCCGCTCCGAGCAGCTGACGATCGCCCAGTGCCAGATCTTCGACCGCTTCTTCGCCATGAGCGTGGACCCGAAGACGGGCGTGGAGAAGTGGACCTGGAAGATCCTGGACGGCCTCAAGGTGCAGAACGTCCTGTCCGTCAATCCCGCGGTCCTCACGGTCGCCCGGGAACACGACACCAATGCGTCGGACATCGTGGTCCTGGACGACAAGGGCCGCCTCAAGCACCTCGTGTCCGTCTCCTCCGGACCGTACGACCTCGACGACTGCAAGCCGAGGCAGTACGACACGTGCCGCAGGGCCGTGGTCGACGGGAACACGCTCTTCCTGCCGACGAGCCACCCCAAGGGCCCGGGCAACACCGTCGCCGCCATCGACCTGACCACGGGCAAGCCGCGCTGGACCTCCGACTTCGGCGCCGACCGGACGCACCGGCCCGTCGCCATGCACGAGGGACGCCTGCTGGTGTACCAGGAGGCCACGCGGGAGGAGAGCGGAAAACTGCTCTCGGTCGACCCGGCGGACGGCAAGGCGCAGGTCTTCATGAAGCTGCCGCAGGAGTCCGCGGAACGCGAGTCCAATCTGGCCCGCAGCGGAGACGTCTACTTCCGTGACGGCCGCCTCTACCTGGTCACGAACTACGGCATGACCGATCCCTCGATGATGATGGTCTTCCACTGACCTGGCCCCCCACGAAGTCCAGCAACGAGAACCCAGGAGTCATGTCAGTGTCACAACCGCCTCAGTACGGCTATCCGCCCCAGTCGCCGTCGGGGCCCTCGGCCCCCTTGCCGCCCGCCGCACAGCCGCCGGTCCAGCCCGCACCCCTGTCGCAATTCTCCGCGGGCGCGGGCGGTGGCGGCGGTACGCGACCGCCCGCGTGGCGCAAGCCGTCCCTCATCGGCCTGGTGCTCGTGCTGCTGCTCGCAGCGGGCGGCTGGGCGCTGTGGTCGTTCACGGGTGACGACCCGTCCGGGCCGAAGAAGCCGGGCGACACCGCGCAGGGCTCCGCCGCCGGTTCCGTCGTCTGGATGGCCGACTCCCGCACCAAGCCGGACGAGAAGGGGCAGAAGGAGGCGCTGGGCACCTGGTTCACCGACTCCCTCGTCGTCAAGGCCGAACCGGACATGGTGACGGCCTACGACATCAGGACCGGCAAGAAGAAGTGGTCCTTCCTCCTCACCAAGGAGCTCTGCGCGGCCTCCCGGGAGTCGGAGGGGAACATCGCCGTCGTCTCCGTCAAGTACGACGACGTCTGCACGCATCTGATGGCCTTCGACCTGCGCGACGGGCACCGCACCTGGGAAGAGCTGCTCGTCGACGAGAAGGAAGCCGGCGATTCCCTCAACCCCAAGAAGTGGGACAAGGCGCCCCCGGAGATCGCCCTGTACGACGGCCACGTCTACATGACCTGGGCCCAGGGCGAGCAGACCCGCCGCCTCTCGGACGGCAAGCGCGTCGCCGAGGCCAAGCGCGACAAGTGCGACAGGGTCGGCAGCGCGGGCGGCGCCCGGCTGATCTCCATCACCTACTGCGACGGCGCCCGCGACGTCAAGGTGCGCTCGCTGGACCCCACCAAGCTGGACAAGCCCAAGTGGGACCAGACGCTCTCGCGTAACGACGGCTTCTTCTCCATCATCTCCACCGACCCGCTGGTCCTCTCGCAGCACCCCTCCAAGAGCGGGCCCAACGGCTACGACTTCGTCGTGCTGGACCCGGACAGCGGCAAGGAGAAGACCCGTGTCACCTTCCAGAGCCGCTGGCAGGTGGGGACCTGCAACCTTCGGATGTCCGGCTGCACCGGAGTGATGACGGACAAGGACACCCTCTACGTGGCGGGCAAGGGCGTCACCATGGCCTACGACCTGGCCACCGGCAAGGAGCGCTGGGCCTTCAAGGCCGACGAGAACCGCTACACCATGCCGCTGGCCGGGAAGAACGGCCAGATCGCGCTCTACACCGTCGCCACCCCCGACCGCCGTGGCCGGATGACCTATGCCGACAAGTCGACGGGCAAGGCCATCCGGACGGTGGAGCACTCGGACGTCGAACGCGACCGCAAGAACGAAGCGATGATGAACAGGATCGAGGGCTTCCCCCGCCTGGTGAACGACCGCCTCCTGCTCATCAACGACGGCGGCTTCGAGGACGACCAGGCAGGGATGATCTTCGCGATCAGCGCCCCGGCGAAGAAGGACTGAACCGCACGGGGGCGTGCACACCGCACGCCCCCGTGCCGGACGGTCCCCCTCAGGCTTCCTCGACCTCGATGTCGAACTCGCCGTCCCGCACGCCCAGTACGAACGCGTCCCACTCGCTCTTGGTGTACCGCAGGACCGTGTCCGGGTCGGCGGACGAGCGCATCCCCACGGCCCCGCCCTCCAGATACGCGATCTCCACGCGTTCCGCCGAGGTGTCACCCGGGGCGCTGTGCCACTCCGCCCCCGAGATGTCCATGGCGTAGAGCGCTTCCTTCTCTTCTTCAGTGGCCACTGGGCAGGGCTCCTCTTCCGATCATCCGACGGTACGGGTGCGAGGCACCGGAGCCGACGCTAGCAACCGGCACCCGCACGACGGCGGGAGTTCGGCCACCTGCCCACCGATCGACTCTATTTCCGTAGGACAGAAAGCCGTTCACTCCATGACCGCAGCACCGCCGCCCCCGCCGGGCGGCCCCGCCCGTACGCCCCAGATCTGGGACACCGACATCGGCCGCCGCGCCACGGCCCCGCCGGGCTTCGGGCCGCCGCCCCAGCCGTTCGGCGCGGACCCCGGCGGAGGGGGCGGAGCGCCGCGCGGTCGGCGCAAGGCGCTGATCGTCGTCCTGGCGCTCGCTCTCGTCGCGGGCCTGGGCACAGGCGGATGGCTGCTGTGGGGGAGGCCGGAGAAGACCCCGCGGCACAGGGCCGAGCCGTCCGCGCCGCCGCGTGTCGACACCCGCCTGGACTGGATCGTCGCCAATCCCGACAAGGACAAGGCACTCCCCAGCCCCAGGCACCCCGCCACGTGGTTCGCGCACGGCAACGTCATCCGTACGTGGTCCCGGCAGATCACCGCACTCGACGTCCGTCAGGGCAAGGAGCAGTGGCGGATCGCGCTGCCCGGTGAGCTGTGCTCGGCTTCGCGAAGGCTCGACGACGACACGACCGCCGTGATGTACAAGCAGGACGGGAACGCCTGCACCGGCCTGATGGCCGTGGACGTCAAGAGCGGGCGGCAGAAATGGGACCGGCGCGTACCGCTCCATGACGAGCGCACCTCGGACTATGGCGACCCGCAGGTCCTGGTGTTCAGGGGCAGGGTCAAGGTCATGGGCAGGAGCGAGTCGGCGACCTTCGCGGCCGCTGACGGAAAGGTCCTGGAACACCCCAGGCTCAACCCGGCCGACAACTGCCTGGAGAACCGGGCCTCTACGGACGGCAAGACACTGCTCTCCGTGGTCCGGTGCTCCCTGGGCAGCGACCGCGAGTTCGTCCAGCGGATCGACCCCGGCACCGGCAGGGAGGACTGGACGTGGAAGGTGCCGGAAGGCCTCACGATCCGGGGCGTGCTCTCCGTGGACCCCGTCGTCGTGACGGTCGGCAGAACGGACTCCTCCGACACCTCCACGAACCTGATCAGCATCAGTCCTCAGGGCCGGACGCGGGCCGTCATCTCCCTTACGGACCACGGAGGCGCGATCGACGCCATCGTCGGCAAGGACACGGTCTACCTGGCGAGCGCGGACAAGGAGACCGCCGCGAGCACCAAGGAGAACCGCATCGTCGCCATCGACCTGGCCAAGGGGGAGAAGCGCTGGGAGACCAACGCCGGCGGCAACCGGGTCGGCACGCCCGTCGGCTTCGTCGGCGACAAGCCCCTGTTCTACCAGGGAGCCCAGTCGGGCGAGGGCGGACGGCTCGTCACCCTCGACCCGCGTGACGGTGCGCCGACCGTCCACAAGCGGATGCCGTCGGAGAGCTCCGAGGAGGAAGCCGAAATCGCCGCCCTGGGCGAGGTGTACTTCCACGACGACAAGGTCTTCGTGGTCGCCGCCGCGGAGCTCAGACCCAAGAACCTGATGATGTCGTTCGGCTGAGCCACGACGTCCAGCCCTTGCCTCAGCCGAGAATTCACCGGAGCCCTCCTGTGCCCCAGTCACCGCAGTACCCGATGCCCCCGCTCCAGCCCCCGCCCCCCACGTCCGCGCACCTGCCGGAAGACGCCCCCGGGCCCGGCCGGGGAGGCCGCCGCCGCACGACATGGGGCATCGCCCTGGTGCTCGTCCTCCTGCTCGCGTGCGGTGGGGCGTACGCCGTGTGGGGTGGCGGGGAAGGTGACGGCAAGCGCTCCGCGGCCGGCGGGCCCCAGGCTGTCGCGGCCGGTGCGGCGGCCTGGAAGAAGACCGCCCGCACCGAGCCGTCCAAGACCGCCAAGAACGCGCCGGGAGCCTGGTTCACCGGGAACACGGTGGTCAAGGCCGAGCCCGACATGATGACGGCGTACGACCTGAAGACCGGCAGGAAGCAGTGGTCCCTGATCCTCGACGGCGTCCTGTGCGCCGCCTCGAGGGAAGCCGACGCGGACCGCGTGCTCATCGCCCTGAAGACCGCGGGCATGTGCGAGACGATGGCGGCCGTCGACATCCGCCACGGCAGCAGGCTCTGGTCGCAGCCCATCGCCCTGTACAAGGCCGACGATCCGGATGCGGACAATCTCCGGCCCGAGAAATGGCCGGCGGAGCTCGAGGTGGCAGTCGGCACGGGCCACGGTTTGGTCACCTGGGCCACGGGCTCGAAGACCGTCCGCCTCGACGACGGCAAGCAGGTGGGGGAGAGTCCCGAGAAGGAGTGCCGCTGGGTCGGCGCGGCCGGGGGAACGCAACTGCTGGCCCTGCGCCGCTGCGGAGAGCGCACCACGGTGCGGGCACAGGACCCGGGCGCCCCCGACCGTCCGCGGTGGACGTGGGAGGGACGCGAGGGGGAGGAGGTCCTGGCCGTCCTCTCCACACGCCCCGTCGTGCTGCTGACCGGCACCGGCCAGGACCGGCCGGGGCAACTGGTCACCCTCGCCGACGACGGCAAGGAACGTTCCCGCTTCGAGCTCCCGGCCGACCGCGAGGGCCACGTCTGCGCGTCGGGAGTGAGCAAGTGCCCGGCGTACCTGGTCGACGGGGACACGGTCTACGTCGCCCGGAAGGGTTCGACGACCGCCTACGGCCTGGCGAACGGCCGGGAGAAGTGGACCTACAAGGCTGACACCAACCGGATGGCGTTCCCCGTCGCGGTGCAGGACGGGCAGCTCGCCGTCTACGTCGCCGGGACCCCGGAGCGGGTCGGCGAGCTGACCCGTGTCTCCACCGGCACGGGCCGGGCGGCCCGCACCACCCGGCTCTCCCCGGACCTGCGCACGACCGAGTGGCGCCTGGAGCGCGCCAGGAGCGCGGTCGCGCATCTCAAGGCGGGGGTGCTGCTGCTCGTCAACGAGGGTGCGCTGGAATCCCAGGACAGCGACGTCGTGGTCGCCGTCGTCGCCGGCTAGCCGAGGACGGAATCCGGTCGGCCCGTCAAGTCGCGGGGCTTGATGTGCGGTTGGGGCACGGGCGGCGAGTGACTACAGTGACCCGTGCGCCGCTCCGTGTGAGCGGCCGTTCGATTTGCACCAACTCATGGGGGAAGGTAGAGCATGGCTGACACTCAGAAAGTCGATGACGCTCATTTCCGGGCATTCAAGAATGCCATCGAGGAATCCAGCGCGGCTTTCTCGGCCAACCTGCGCACCTTGGTGAACGCCATCGACAACGTCTCGGGCCGCTGGGAGGGCAAGGCCGCCCTCGCCTTCAAGCAGGCGCAGCGGGAGCTGAACATGGACCACGACGCCGTGCGGAAGCTGATCGACGAGTTCAGCCGGGCGGTGGCCGAGACGCACAAGAACAGCACGGCCAACGACGCGGACATCGCCGCCACGATGAAGCGGGCCCACGCGTCGGCCGGGCCGACCAGCGCCATCAGCGGCCTCTGAGCCGACGGGCCGAGCGCCCGGACCGCCGGGCGGACCGCCCGGCGACCATTGACGTCAGCACCACGGGGAGTGGGGAACATGGCAGGACAGGACGAACTCGTCGTCCACTACAGCTCGCTGCAGGCGACCGCGAGTGACATCAAGGGTGCGGCGGCGGTGATCCAGCGCGAGATCGAGGCGATGAAGTCGGCCGTCGGCAAGGTCGCCGAAGGCTGGCAGGGCGAGGCGCACACCGCGATGAAGCAGGCGCAGGACCAGCTCCAGAAGCGGGCCGACCACATCAAGCAGATCCTGGAGAAGGTCTCCCAGGACATCCTCACGGGCGGCGACCACTACCAGGCCACCGACCGCAAGTCGGCGGGGCTCTTCAGCTGAGGCCACCGACCGCACACGCATGGGGCGGGCGACCGGAAGAAACCGGTCGCCCGCCCCATGCGCATGTCCGTACTGCGGCGCCCTACTCCGCCGGCAGCCATCCCAGCTGCACCAGCGGCGTCCCGCGCTTGCGCGAGACGAAATAGCCGCGGCCCGGTGGCATCGGGCGGGGCCGGACGCCGCCCAGGACGTCGCCCTCGCCCGGGTCGCCCGACAGCACGACGCCCTGCGCGCCGAGCTCCTTCACGCGCTGCATGAAGGGCTCGAACATCGAGCGCGAGGCACCCGCCGAGCTCCGCGCGATGATGAAGCGGATGCCGACGTCGCGGGCGAAGGGCAGATTGTCCGTGAGCACGGACAGGGGATTGCCGCCGCTCGCGGCGACCAGCTCGTAGTCGTCGACGATGACGAAGAGCTGCGGGCCCGACCACCAGCTCCGGTCGCGCAGCTGCTGCGGCGTGATGCCCGGCTGCGGGGCGCGCCGCTCCATCAGGCCGTTGAGGGCCTCGGCGTGCACCGTCAGGGAGGAGGCGATGGGGGCGTACTCCAGCAGGTGCGTCTGCGGGACGACGTCCAGCAGTGTGCGGCGGTAGTCACCGACCACGATCTTCGCCTCGTCCGGGCCGTAGCGCTCGGTGATCTGCTTGGCCAGCAGGCGCAGCAGCGCCGTCTTGCCGGACTCGCTCTCACCGAGCACCAGGAAGAACGGGTCGGTCTCGAAGTCGACGAAGACGGGCTCGAGGCCGGTCTCGTCGATGCCGATGGCCACGCCCAGCTCCGGGTGCTCGCCGCCCTTGGGCAGCTCGTCGGCGCGCAGCCTGCGCGGCAGCAGCCGCACCCGCGGCGCCTGCGGACCGGACCACGCCTCCTGGACCGCGGTGACCAGCGCGGCGGTCGCGTCCGTCATCGTCTCCGGGTCGCTGCCGGCGTCGATCCGCGGCTGGCCGCCCATGAAGTGCAGCTTCTCCGGGAGCTGGCCGCGCCCGGGGACGCCCGCCGGGACGTTCGCCGCGACCTTGCGGTCGAACTCGGAGTCCATCGTGTCGCCCAGCCGCAGCTCCAGGCGGTTGAGGAGCAGGTCCTTCAGCGTCGCCCGCACCTCCATGTTGCGGGAGGCGGTCACCACCACGTGGACGCCGTACCCGAGGCCGCGCGCCGCGATGTCGGTGACGACGCCCTCCAGCAGCTCGTACTCCTGCCGGAAGTTGCCCCAGCCGTCGACGACGAGGAAGACGTCGCCCCAGTCCTGGTCCGGCAGACGGCCCGCCGCCCGCTGCCGGCGGTAGGTGGTGATCGAGTCGATGCCGTTCGCCCGGAAGTACTCCTCGCGCCGGGCCAGGATGCCGGCCACCTCGGCGACCGTACGGCGCACCCGCTCCGGGTCGAGCCGGGAGGCGACGCCGCCCACGTGCGGCAGCCCGCTGACGGCGCTCATGCCGCCGCCACCGAAGTCGAGCCCGTAGAACTGCACCTCGGCGGGGGTGTGGGTGAGGGCGAACGCCGCCATCAGCGTCCGCATCAGCGTCGACTTGCCGGACTGCGGGCCGCCCACGACGAGCATGTGGCCGGCCGCGCCCGAGAAGTCGCGGTACAGCACGTCACGCCGCTGCTCGAAGGGCTTGTCGATCAGACCGATCGGCACCACCAGCTGGCCGGGGCGCGGGTACTCGGGGGCCGTCAGGCCGCGCCCGCCCACCTGCGAGAGCGGCGGCAGGAGCTGGTCCAGCGACGGCGCCCGGTCCAGCGGCGGCAGCCACACCTGGTGGGCGGGCGGGCCCTGGCCCTCCAGCCGGCGCACGACCACGTCCAGGACCGTGTCGGCGAACGTGTCGTCCGCGTCCCGGTCCGGGGCCGGCACCGGATCCGGCGCGGCATGGGTGACGGGCACGGGCGCCGCCGTGAAGAGCACCGGACGGCGCTCGGCCGGCAGCCGCCCGTCCCCGGCACCCGCCGCCGCGCCCGCGCGGTGCGCACCGGAGACGTACGCGGCCTTGAACCGCGTCATCTCGTCCGTACCGAACTTCAGGTACCCCGAGCCCGGCACTGTCGGCAGGTGGTACGCGTCCGGCACGCCCAGCGCCGTCCGCGACTCGGCCGCCGAGAAGGTGCGCAGACCGATGCGGTACGACAGATAGGTCTCCAGGCCGCGCAGCCGGCCCTCCTCCAGGCGCTGCGAGGCCAGCAGCAGATGCACGCCCAGCGAGCGGCCGATGCGGCCGATCTGGATGAACATGTCGATGAAGTCGGGCTTGGCCGTCAACAGCTCGCTGAATTCGTCGATCACCAGGACGAGTGAAGCCAGCGGCTCCAGCGCGGCGCCCGCGGCCCGCGCCTTCTCGTAGTCGTGCATGTTGGCGTAGTTGCCCGCCGACCGCAGCAGCTCCTGGCGGCGCTGCAGCTCGCCCGTGATCGAGTCGCGCATGCGGTCGACCAGTGTCAGGTCGTCCGCGAGGTTGGTGATGACCGCCGCGACGTGCGGCAGGGAGGACATGCCGGCGAAGGTCGCGCCGCCCTTGAAGTCGGCGAGCACGAAGTTCAGCGTCTCCGAGGAGTGGGTGACCGCCAGTCCCAGCACCAGCGTCCGCAGCAGCTCGGACTTGCCCGAGCCGGTCGCGCCGACGCACAGGCCGTGCGGGCCCATGCCGTCCTGCGCGGCCTCCTTGAGGTCGAGCATCACCGGCGAGCCGTCCTCACCGACCCCGATCGGCACGCGCAGCCGCTCGGCCGGCGTCCGCGGCCGCCACGTACGGGCGACGTCCACCGCGGCGGCGTCGCCGAGCCCGAGCAGCTCCGTGAAGTCCCAGTTGGCCAGCAGCGGCTCGTCGTCGTCGCCCCCGCCCACGCGCAGCGGCGCCAGCTGGCGCGCCAGCGCCTCCGCCGCCTCGGGCGAGAGCGTGTCCGGCACGCCGTCGTACGCCGCCACCTGCGAGTGCAGCCGCAGCCTGCCCGGCCGCACTGTCACCGCCAGCCCGCCGCGCAGCTCGTCCAGCTCGCCCGGCACGACCTCCACGACGGTGACGCCCTGCAGGCCCTCCGGCGCGGCGAACACCGAGTCCTGCGGCACCGCCGCGCCCTCCAGCACGACCACCACATGAGGCTGCTCGTGCAGCGGCCGGCCCTCGCGGCTGAACCGCGGCCGGCCCTCCAGGCGCGGCGCCAGCAGCTCCTCCAGCTCCTCCAGGTCGTCGCCGATCAGCCGCCGCGTCCCGGCCCCGTCGACCGTGCCCGCCAGCTGCACGTGCGGCAGCCACTTCGTCCACTCCCAGTGGGCGGCCGCACCGCGCCCCGCGACCACCGCGATGACGAGGTCCTCCGGCGAGTGCAGCGTGGCCAGCTGGGCCACCAGCGCCCGCGCGGTGCCGTGCACCGTCTCCGGCTCACCCGAGAGGGTGACGTGGTAGAAGGCGCGCAGCGACACCGCCATCGGTAGGCCGTCCAGCGAACCGTGTATGGCCAGGAAGCGCTGCATCGCGCCCGCCGTCAGCGGCTCCAGATCGTCTATGGGCGCCGTCTCCGGGGCCACCAGGGGCGTCGCGAGCTGCTGGGCGCCGAGCCCTATGCGCGCCTGCCCGAAGTCGTCGTCGCCCGAGCGCCGCTCCCAGACCCTGGCGCCCTCGGCGACCACCGACCACAGCTGGTCGGGCGCGGGGTGCAGATAGAACTGCGCGTCCCGCTGCGCCCGCGCGGTGCGCCGCACCGTCCGCCGGGTCTGCGCGAGGTACCTCAGGTAGTCCCGGCGCGCGTCGGCCATCTGGCCCTGCGAGCCCTGGCGGTGCCGGACGATCATGGCGATCGTCATGCCGAGCGTCGAGACCATCATCAGGACGCCCATGATCTTCATCATGGGCTGGGCGCCCGGCATGAAGAAGTAGACCATCGACGAGGCCATGCCCACGGTCGGCAGCAGCTGCATCAGGATGCCGTCCTGACGGCCGCGCGGCAGCTCGGGGGGCGCCTCCAGCCGTAGTTCCGCGCTCGGCACCTCGGGCGGGAGGACCCGCGGCGGGCGCTTGACGACGACCTGGCTCACGGAACGGTTCAACCCCTCTGAGCGAAGGGCCAGTTCCCTTCCGGCACCCCTGTGGCCCCGGCCTCCCCTCGCGAGACGGTGATCCTATCGGCGTACGGGCGTTCGCCCCCGGTAGGGTGACCAGCCGCGCGCCGTGCGGCACGGGCCGTCGAGCACGAGACCAACGCCGAAGAACCACATCAGGGGGCAATCCGGGTGAGTACGCCCGCCACGACCGGCTTTTGCAGGGTGACCGTCGTCGCGCCCGACCGTCGCATCGACGTCGCCCTCCCCGAGGACCTGCCCGTCGCCGACGTCAACCCGGAGATCCTGCGGCTGACCGGCCGGACCCAGGCCCCCGGCAGCCCCACCGGCTACCACCTCGTCCGCCGCGACGGCACCGTCCTCGACGGCGCCCGCACCCTCGCCGCCCAGCGCGTCCTCGACGGCGAGATCCTCTGCCTGCGGCCCTTCTCCGAATCCCTGCCGCCCGCCGTCCACGACGACGTCTCCGACGCCGTCGCCTCCGCCGTCACCGGCGAGCGCGCCCTGTGGGACGCCCGGCTCCTGCGCGGCACCGGCCTCTTCGCCGGCGCCCTGCTGCTCGTCCTCATGGGCCTCGTGCTCTGGTTCGCCGACCCGGTCCGCCACGACATGCACGGCGTGCCCGGCATCGTCGCCGCCGTCGTCGCCGTCTTCCTCACCGCCTTCGCGGGCATACGGGCCCGCGTCTACGACGACCGCGCCTCGGCCGTCGCCCTGGGCCTGGCCGCCGTGCCACACCTGCTGATCGCCGGGTCCGGCGTGCTCGGCCCCGGCGCGGGCGAGGGCGCCGGCCGGCTGCAGCTGCTGCTGGGCTGCGCGACCGTCCTGATCGCCGCCGTCGTCCTGGTCGCCCTGATGCCCGGCGGCGACGCCCCCTTCGTCGCCACCGTCGTCGCGTCCGCCACCGGCGTCCTGGCCACCTTCGGCGCCATCCTCGGCGGGGCCGACCCGGCGGATGCCGCCGCCGTCTGCGCCGTCGTCGCGATCGGCGCCATCGCCTTCCTGCCCGCCCTCTCCGCCCGCGTCGCCCGCCTCCCCGTCGGCTACGCCGCACCCCGCGCGGCCGCCGGCGACGAAGACCTCGACGCGCCCCGGGGCGCCGGCACCGAGCCCGTGGACGCCGAGCGCATCGCCGCCCAGGCCCGCCGCGGCCACGAGCTGCTGCTCGGCCTCGTCGGCGGCTGCGCCGCCGTCGTGACCGGCTCCGCCGCCGTGCTCGCCTTCTCCGCCGACCCCTGGGCCCAGGCCCTCGCCCTGGCCGCCGGCCTGAGCATGCCGCTGCGCGCCCGCCTCTTCCGCTACACCGCGCAGGTCGCCGCCGTCCTCGGCGCGGGCGTGGCCACCCTCGCCCTGCTCGTCCTGGGCATGGCCGTGCACCCCTCCGCAGCCGTCTCCGACGTCCGCACGGTCTGGCTCACCGCCGCCGTCGCCGCCGTCGCGGCCCTGCTCACCTGCGTCGCGCTGATCATCCCCCGCAAGGGGCTGTCACCCTTCTGGGCGAGAGCGTCCGAGGTGACGGAGAGTGCCTTCCTCCTCGCCCTCGTGCCCCTGTGCCTCGCGGTCCTCGACCTGTACTCCACCGCCCGCGGCCTCGCCGGCGGCTGAACCGCGACCCCCGGCGGGGCCCGGCCACGGGGCTGGTACTGTGTGTGGTGGCCGTTTGTGTACGCGCCTCCGGACCGCCCCGGTCAGCCGATCAGGGTTCTGGGGACAGCGCCCAGCGGACCCCGCCTCCCGAGTAACGGAAGCTCCCCTGAGACATAGACCAGGGGCACTCGGTGGCCGAAACAGAGAATTTGAGGAGTACCGCGTGTCGCTCGACGCCGCTACGAAGAAGCAGATCATGGCCGAGTTCGCCACCAAGGAGGGCGACACCGGTTCCCCCGAGGTCCAGGTGGCCATGCTCACCCGCCGCATCTCGGACCTGACCGAGCACCTCAAGCAGCACAAGCACGACCACCACTCCCGTCGTGGTCTGCTGCTCCTGGTCGGCCAGCGTCGCCGCCTGCTGCAGTACCTGGCCAAGAAGGACATCACGCGCTTCCGCGCCCTGGTCGAGCGCCTCGGCATCCGCCGCGGTGCCGCCGGCGCCAAGTAAGACGTCATGAAGGGAGCGGTTCCCAGCCCGGGGGCCGCTCCCTTCGTGCATGCCGCGGCCGCGCGCCCCTTCGCGCAGCTCACGGGAAGCAGAGACGAGCAGAAGCTTTGTAGTCTGGTCCCACAACGGCATACAGAACGAAACACCTGACGAGGAGGGACGCCGGCGCTCCGCCGGTCCTCGGTAGTGGCCCCCGGAACAGGGAATTCCGGGTGCTTCGATCGAAGACCGGCTCCCGCACAGCGCACCGCGGCGCCCTCCACCACCGTCCCCGCCACACGGGCGGGGACGCACAAGAGGAGATATCCCTGGTGGAGAACGAGACCCACTACGCCGAGGCCGTCATCGACAACGGCGCCTTCGGCACCCGCACCATCCGCTTCGAGACGGGCCGCCTGGCCAAGCAGGCCGCCGGCTCCGCCGTGGCGTACCTGGACGACGACACCATGGTGCTGTCGGCCACCACCGCTTCCAAGAAGCCCAAGGACCAGCTCGACTTCTTCCCCCTGACGGTGGACGTCGAGGAGCGGATGTACGCGGCCGGCAAGATCCCCGGCTCCTTCTTCCGCCGTGAGGGCCGCCCCTCCGAGGACGCGGTCCTCACCTGCCGTCTGATCGACCGGCCGCTGCGCCCCTCCTTCAAGAAGGGCCTGCGCAACGAGATCCAGATCGTCGAGACGATCATGGCGCTCAACCCCGACCACCTCTACGACGTGGTCGCCATCAACGCCGCCTCCTGCTCCACGCAGCTCGCGGGCCTGCCCTTCTCCGGCCCGATCGGCGCCACCCGTGTCGCCCTGATCAAGGGCCAGTGGGTCGCGTTCCCGACCCACACCGAGCTCGAGGACGCCGTCTTCGACATGGTCGTGGCCGGTCGCGTCCTCGAGGACGGCGACGTCGCGATCATGATGGTCGAGGCCGAGGCCACCGAGAAGACCATCCAGCTGGTCAAGGACGGCGCCGACGCCCCCACCGAGGAGGTCGTCGCCGCCGGTCTCGAGGCCGCGAAGCCCTTCATCAAGGTGCTGTGCCGCGCCCAGTCCGAGCTCGCCGCCAAGGCCGCCAAGCCCGAGGGCGAGTTCCCGGTCTTCCTGGACTACCAGGACGACGTCCTGGAGGCCCTGACCGCCGCGGTCCGCACCGAGCTCTCGCAGGCGCTCACCATCGCCGGCAAGCAGGAGCGCGAGACCGAGATCGACCGCGTCAAGGAGCTCGCCGCCGAGAAGCTGCTGCCGCAGTTCGAGGGTCGCGAGAAGGAGATCTCCGCGGCGTACCGCTCGCTGACCAAGTCCCTGGTCCGTGAGCGCGTCATCAAGGAGCGCAAGCGCATCGACGGCCGTGGGGTGACGGACATCCGTACCCTCGCCGCCGAGGTCGAGGCCATCCCGCGCGTGCACGGCTCGGCGCTGTTCGAGCGCGGCGAGACCCAGATCCTGGGTGTCACCACGCTGAACATGCTCCGCATGGAGCAGCAGCTCGACACGCTGTCGCCGGTGACGCGCAAGCGCTACATGCACAACTACAACTTCCCGCCGTACTCCGTCGGCGAGACCGGCCGCGTCGGTTCGCCGAAGCGCCGCGAGATCGGCCACGGCGCCCTGGCCGAGCGGGCCATCGTGCCCGTGCTGCCGACGCGCGAGGAGTTCCCCTACGCGATCCGTCAGGTGTCCGAGGCCCTCGGCTCCAACGGCTCCACCTCCATGGGCTCGGTCTGCGCCTCCACCATGTCGCTGCTGAACGCCGGTGTGCCCCTGAAGGCCCCCGTCGCCGGTATCGCCATGGGCCTGATCTCCCAGGAGATCGACGGCAAGACGCACTACGTCGCCCTCACCGACATCCTCGGTGCGGAGGACGCGTTCGGCGACATGGACTTCAAGGTCGCCGGTACCAAGGAGTTCGTCACCGCCCTCCAGCTCGACACCAAGCTGGACGGCATCCCGGCCTCCGTCCTGGCCGCGGCCCTCAAGCAGGCCCGTGACGCCCGCCTCCACATCCTCGACGTGATGATGGAAGCGATCGACACCCCGGACGAGATGTCCCCCAACGCCCCGCGGATCATCACCGTCAAGATCCCCGTGGACAAGATCGGTGAGGTCATCGGCCCCAAGGGCAAGATGATCAACCAGATCCAGGAGGACACCGGCGCCGAGATCACGATCGAGGACGACGGCACCATCTACATCGGTGCCGCCGACGGTCCGGCCGCCGAGGCCGCCCGCGCCACGATCAACGGCATCGCCAACCCGACCATGCCGGAGGTCGGCGAGCGCTACCTGGGTACGGTCGTCAAGACCACCACCTTCGGTGCGTTCGTCTCCCTGCTCCCGGGCAAGGACGGCCTGCTGCACATCTCGCAGATCCGCAAGCTCGCCGGTGGCAAGCGCGTGGAGAACGTCGAGGACGTGCTCGGCGTGGGCGCCAAGGTCCAGGTCGAGATCGCCGAGATCGACCAGCGCGGCAAGCTCTCCCTCATCCCCGTGATCGAGGGCGAGGACGGCAACGCCGACGAGACCAAGGACGAGTCCGACAAGTGACGTCCCGTAGTACACGGAAGACGGCCCGCACCTCCTCGGAGGGGCGGGCCGTCGCCCGTACCCAAACGCTTCTCAAGGGCGAGAACGGCATCGGCACGGTCCGCCGGACCACCCTCCCCGGGGGTCTGCGCATCGTCACCGAGACGCTGCCGTCCGTGCGCTCCGCGACGTTCGGCATCTGGGCGAACGTCGGCTCCCGCGACGAGACGCCGACCCTCAACGGCGCCACGCACTACCTGGAGCACCTGCTCTTCAAGGGCACGGCCAAGCGCAGCGCGCTGGACATCTCCGCCGCCATCGACGCGGTCGGCGGCGAGATGAACGCGTTCACGGCGAAGGAGTACACCTGCTACTACGCACGTGTGCTCGACACCGATCTGCCGCTCGCCATCGACGTCGTCTGCGACATGCTGACCGGCTCGCTGATCGAGGCCTCGGACGTCGACGCCGAGCGTGGGGTGATCCTCGAAGAGATCGCCATGACCGAGGACGACCCCGGCGACTGTGTGCACGACCTGTTCGCGCACACCATGCTGGGCGACACCCCGCTCGGCCGCCCGGTGCTCGGCACGGTCGACACGATCAACGCGCTCACCCGCGACCAGATCGCCCGCTTCTACAAGAAGCACTACGACCCCACCCACCTGGTCGTCGCCGCCGCGGGCAACGTCGACCACGCCAAGGTCGTCCGCCAGGTCCGGGCCGCGTTCGAGAAGGCCGGCGCCCTGGGCCGCCCGGACGCGACCCCCGTCGCCCCGCGCTCCGGCGCGAAGACGATCCGTACCGCCGGCCGCGTGGAGGTGCTGGGCCGCAAGACCGAGCAGGCGCACGTCGTCCTCGGCATGCCGGGCCTGGCCCGCACCGACGAGCGCCGCTGGGCACTCGGGGTCCTCAACACCGCCCTCGGCGGCGGCATGAGCTCCCGGCTCTTCCAGGAGGTCCGGGAGAAGCGCGGCCTGGCCTACTCGGTGTACTCCTACACCTCGGGCTTCGCCGACTGCGGCCTCTTCGGCGTCTACGCCGGCTGCCGTCCGAACCAGGTCCACGACGTGCTCAAGATCTGCCGCGACGAGCTGGACCGGGTCGCCTCCGAGGGGCTGTCGGACGAGGAGATCGGCCGTGCCATCGGCCAGCTCTCCGGCTCCACGGTCCTGGGCCTGGAGGACACGGGCGCGCTGATGAACCGCATCGGCAAGAGCGAGCTGTGCTGGGGCGACCAGATGTCGGTCACCGACATGCTGACGCGCATCGCGGCCGTCACCCCGGAGGAGATCCGCGAGGTGGCCCGCGATGTACTGGGACAGCGTCCTTCGCTGTCCGTCATCGGCCCGCTGAAGGACAAGCAGGCCGCGCGCCTGCACGAGGCCGTTTCTTAACCCGCACAGTCGATGGTTCGAAGGAAGCAGGGACGATGAGCAAGCTGCGCGTCGCGGTGATCGGCGCCAAGGGCCGGATCGGTTCCGAGGCCGTACGGGCCGTGGAGGCCGCCGACGACATGGAGCTGGTGGCCGCGCTGGGCCGGGGCGACAAGCTGGACGCCCTGACCGAGGCGGGAGCCCAGGTCGCGGTCGAGCTGACGCACCCGGACTCGGTGATGGACAACCTCGAGTTCTGCGTCCGCAACGGCATCCACGGTGTCGTCGGTACGACCGGCTGGACCGAGGACCGCCTGGCGAAGCTGAACTCCTGGCTGGAGGCCTCGCCCTCCACCGGCGTGCTCATCGCCCCGAACTTCTCCATCGGCGCGGTCCTGACCATGGCCTTCGCCCAGCAGGCGGCCCGCTTCTTCGAGTCCGTCGAGGTCGTCGAGCTGCACCACCCGAACAAGGCCGACGCCCCCTCCGGCACCGCCACCCGCACCGCGCAGCTCATCGCGGCCGCGCGGCGCGAGGCGGGCTGCGCACCGCAGCCGGACGCCACGACCACAGCCCTGGAGGGCGCGCGCGGCGCGGACGTCGACGGGGTGCCCGTGCACGCCGTACGCCTGCGCGGCCTGCTGGCCCACCAGGAGGTGCTCTTCGGCGACACGGGCGAGACGCTCACCATCCGGCACGACTCGCTGCACCACAGCTGCTTCATGCCGGGCATCCTGCTCGGCGCGCGCCGCGTGGTGACCACCCCGGGCCTCACCTTCGGCCTGGAACACTTCCTGGATCTGGGCTGATCATCGTGCGCGCGAAAGTCGTCTACTTCGCCCTGGCCGCCGTCCTGGCCGTCTACTTCGTCCTGGTCGGCAGCCGGGGGGTGATGCTCATCCAGCAGGGCACGGTCGTCACGGTGGCGTTCGGCGTCGCCGTGCTGGTGCTGCCCTTCATCGGCGCCTGGTTCCTGTACCAGACCACCAAGTTCGCGCGGGACGCCGACCGGCTGGCGCGGGAGCTGGAGGCCGAGGGCGGGCTTCCGGTGGACGAGCTCGTCCGGACCCCCGGCGGCCGGATCGACCGGGACTCGGCGGACGCCGTCTTCGACAAGCGCCGCGCCGAGACGGAGCGGGCCCCGGGGGACTGGCGCTCGTGGTTCCGGCTGGCCGTCGCGTACCACGACGCTCGGGACACTCCGCGGGCGCGCAAGGCGATGCAGCGGGCGATCGCCCTGCACGACGGGAAGCCGGTACGGGCCGACCTGGCCTAGCCGGCCGGCCGGGCGGGGCTCAGTCCTTGAACTCCGCCACCCAGTCCTCGACGGCGTAGGCGGCCGCGGCGAAGGCCAGCGGGCGGCCGAGGAAGTCGGCGCCGTGGTTGCTGACCAGGGCGGGCAGCGGCTCGCCCTGGGCCCGCTCGACGAGGAGGACCTGGCCCTGGACCGTGCGCGGCAGACCCAGCAGCCGGACGGGCTGCTGCACCATGCGCACGCCCGCGACCTCGGACCACGCCAGCGTGGTGCCCGACAGCAGTCGCAGCTGCCGCAGCCCCTGGGGACCCACCCAGATGCCGGTACGGACCAGCCGCACCGCGAGTGTGATCAGCAGGGCGCCGACGGCGCCGCACACGCCCGCGCCGATCCAGGACCCTGCCAGGGCGATGATCAACGCGGAGAGCAGCACATAACCGGCCAGCAGAAGCACCACCGCCGCGCCACCCACCCGCAGAGGGCCGGGGGAGTACGGACGTCGCCAGCGGTGGCGGGTGTCGTACGGGTCCTCGGGGTCCTCGGGGGAGGGGGACGCGGCGGTTGCGGGCGCGGCCGCAGCGGTGCCGGTCGCGTCCGTGGTCGTGGGTGTAATGGGGGTCGGAGCCGCAGTCGCGAGGTCGTCGCCGTCGCGGTCGGCTGTCAGGAAGGGCAGGGGCACGACGGTTCCTCACTCATACGCACGCACGCTCGAATGGCGTGCGGGGTGAGGGTACCCGCTGATCAGCGGGCGTCCGTCAGCGGCCCGTGCCCGCTTCGGACTGCTGGGCGTTCTGGGTCTTCTGCGGACCGGTCTCCAGGGACGGCATACCGAACAGCAGCGCCCCGACGAGGCCCGCCGCGACGGTCAGGCCCACCAGGGTCCGCCCGGCTATCTCCGAACGGCTGGCGCGATTGCGGGGTGGCGGCGCGACGTTGCTGCGGTAGCGCTCGGCCTCGGCGACGAAGGCGAACGGTACGGGCTCTCGCCGGCGGAACATGAAGGGCTCTCCTAGGAACCTCGAAGTGCGGTGTCACACATAAGGACGCGCGAAGTCGCCCATAGGTGCCCGTTTTCCCTGACTTCTGTGAAAAATATCAACTGGCGTCCCAGGCCCGGCTGTGGGAAGGGACCGGGGGCCCGGTGTCGGCCGGGTGTCAGTGGCGGCCCTTAGGCTTGGCGGCGGCCTAGCAATGCAGATGGAAGGACCCCGCCGGTGACCGACACCCCCACCGAGGACGCGAAGACCGACGCGCCGACGTTCCGCAGCGATGTGACCGTCGAGCTCGTCAAGCACAGCGCGGCCGACTCCGACGTGCTGTGGGCCGCCCGCGTCTCCACGGCCGGCGAGCAGTCCCTCGAAGAGATCACCAAGGACCCCGAGCGGTCCAAGGGGCTCATCAATTACCTGATGCGCGACCGCCACGGCAGCCCCTTCGAGCACAACTCGATGACCTTCTTCATCAGCGCCCCGATCTTCGTCTTCCGCGAGTTCATGCGCCACCGCGTGGGCTGGTCGTACAACGAGGAGTCCGGCCGCTACCGCGAGCTCGAGCCGGTCTTCTACGTCCCGGGCGCCTCCCGCAAGCTGGTCCAGGAGGGCCGCCCCGGCAAGTACGTCTTCGTCGAGGGCAGCCAGGAGCAGTACGAGCTGACCAGCCGCGCCATGGAGGACAGCTACCGCCAGGCGTACGCCGCGTACCAGGAGATGCTGGCCGGGGGCGTCGCCCGCGAGGTCGCCCGCTCGGTCCTGCCGGTGGGCCTGTTCTCCTCGATGTACGCCACGTGCAACGCCCGCTCGCTGATGCACTTCCTCGGCCTGCGGACGCAGCACGAGCTGGCGGCCGTCCCGTCCTTCCCGCAGCGCGAGATCGAGATGGTCGGCGAGAAGATGGAAGCGGAGTGGGCCAAGCTCATGCCGCTCACCTACGCCGCCTTCAACAAGAACGGCCGCGTCGCCCCGTAACCCACCGCGTCCGTACGGTGACTGAAGTGATGGTGACGCGCTGCTACCCGGAGCATCGGGTCAGGTGTCCGTATTGCGGCGTTTCATCACCTTCATCTAGGCTGAAAAGACGGACCCGGCACTGCTTGAACCCCCGAGCAGGCAGTGCCGGGATCCCTTTTCGCACTCCCCGAGGGAGCACCTCACGGTGAGCAACGAGTAGCGTGGGCCCCATGGCTCCGACCTCCACACCGCAGACGCCCTTCGGGCGGGTCCTGACCGCCATGGTCACGCCCTTCACAGCCGAGGGCGCCCTCGACCTCGACGGCGCACAGCGCCTCGCCGCCCACCTGGTGGACGCAGGCAACGACGGCCTCGTCGTGAACGGCACCACCGGCGAGTCGCCCACCACCAGCGATGCGGAGAAAGCCCAGCTCGTACGGGCCGTCGTCGAGGCGGTCGGCGACCGCGCCCATGTCGTGGCCGGAGCCGGCACCAACGACACCCACCACAGCGTCGAGCTGGCCCGCGCCGCCCAGCAGGCGGGCGCGCACGGCCTCCTGGTCGTCACCCCGTACTACAACAAGCCCCCGCAGGAGGGCCTCCGCCGGCACTTCACCGCCGTCGCGGACGCCACCGACCTCCCGGTGATGATCTACGACATCCCCGGTCGCAGCGGTGTGCAGATCGAGACCGAGACCATGGTCCGGCTCGCCGATCACCCCCGCATCGTCGCCAACAAGGACGCCAAGGGCGACCTCGACGCCGCGAGCTGGGCCATGGCCCGCTCGGGCCTCGCCTGGTACTCCGGCGACGACATGCTGAACCTGCCGCTGCTGTCCATCGGCGCCGCGGGCTTCGTCTCGGTCGTCGGCCACGTCGTCGCCCCCGAGCTGCGCGCCCTGCTGGAGGCCCACCGGTCCGGCGACGTCGTCAAGGCCGCCGAGATCCACCGCCGCCTGCTCCCGGTCTACACCGGCATGTTCCGCACCCAGGGCGTCATGACCACCAAGGCCGCCCTCGCCCTCCAGGGCCTGCCCGCCGGACCGCTGCGACTCCCGCTCGTCGAGCTCACCGAAGAGCAGACCGAGCAGCTGAAGCGCGATCTCGCCGCGGGCGGGGTACAGCTGTAACACCAGACTTCACAACTGAATACCGACGGAATACAGACGAAAACCGCACGTGCACGAATGTCATGCGCGCCATGTGTCCAGGGGGACATGTGGCGTGCGTGGTGAGGAGAGTCTTTTGAGCCACCCGCACCCTGAACTCGGTCCGCCGCCGAAGCTCCCGAAGGGCGGCCTGCGGGTCACCCCCCTCGGCGGTCTCGGCGAGATCGGCCGCAACATGACGGTCTTCGAATACGACGGCCGTCTCCTGATCGTCGACTGCGGAGTGCTCTTCCCCGAGGAGGAGCAGCCCGGAATCGACCTGATCCTGCCGGACTTCTCGTCCATCCGGGACCGCCTCGACGACATCGACGGCATCGTGCTCACGCACGGCCACGAGGACCACATCGGCGGCGTCCCCTACCTGCTCCGCGAGAAGCCGGACATCCCGCTGATCGGCTCCAAGCTGACCCTCGCGCTCATCGAGGCCAAGCTCCAGGAGCACCGCATCCGCCCGTACACCCTCGAGGTCGTGGAGGGGCACCGCGAGCGGATCGGCCCCTTCGAGTGCGAGTTCGTGGCGGTCAACCACTCCATCCCGGACGCGCTGGCCGTCGCCATCCGCACCCCGGCCGGCATGGTCGTCCACACCGGTGACTTCAAGATGGACCAGCTCCCGCTGGACCGTCGCCTCACCGACCTCCCCGCCTTCGCCAAACTCGGCGAGGAGGGCATCGACCTGCTGCTCGTGGACTCCACGAACGCCGAGGTCCCCGGCTTCGTCCCGCCGGAGCGCGACATCTCCGGCGTGCTGCGCCAGGTCTTCGCGGGCGCCCAGAAGCGCATCATCGTGGCCAGCTTCGCCAGCCACGTGCACCGCATCCAGCAGATCCTGGACGCCGCGCACGAGTACGGCCGCCGCGTCGCCTTCGTGGGCCGCTCGATGGTCCGCAACATGGGCATCGCCCGCGACCTGGGCTACCTGCGCATCCCGGCCGGCCTCGTGGTCGATGTCAAGACGCTCGACGACCTGCCGGACGACGAGGTCGTGCTGGTCTGCACCGGCTCCCAGGGCGAGCCGATGGCGGCGCTCTCCCGGATGGCCAACCGCGACCACCAGATCCGGATCGTCCAGGGCGACACGGTGATCCTGGCGTCGTCGCTCATCCCGGGCAACGAGAACGCCGTCTACCGCGTGATCAACGGCCTGACCCGCTGGGGCGCCAACGTCGTCCACAAGGGCAACGCGCGCGTCCACGTCTCGGGCCACGCCTCGGCCGGCGAGCTGCTGTACTTCTACAACATCTGCAAGCCGAAGAACCTGATGCCGGTGCACGGCGAATGGCGTCACCTGCGCGCCAACGCCGAGCTGGGCGCGCTCACGGGCATCCCCAAGGACCACATCGTCATCGCCGAGGACGGCGTCGTGGTGGACCTGGTGGACGGCAAGGCCCGCATCGTGGGCAAGGTCCAGGCCGGCTACGTGTACGTCGACGGCCTCTCGGTCGGCGACGTCACCGAGGTCCACCTCAAGGACCGTCGCATCCTCGGCGACGAGGGCATCATCTTCGTCCACGTGGTCGTCGACAGCACCACGGGCAAGGTCGTCAGCGGCCCGCAGGTCCACGCGCGTGGCTCGGGCATCGACGACGCGGCCTTCTCGGCCGTCGTCCCGAAGATCGAAGAGGCCATCGCCAAGGCCGCCGCCGACGGCGTCGCCGAGCCCCACCAGCTGCAGCAGCTCGTGCGCCGCTCGGTGGGCAAGTGGGTGTCCGACAGCTACCGCCGGCGCCCGATGATCCTCCCTGTGGTCGTCGAGGTCTGACGCCACATCAGCCGTTTGGACGGCCGCGCCTGCGCCGATTTGCATCCGGGCGCGGCCGTCCAGTACGTTTACGACTCCACCGCAGCGGGAACGCCGAACGCCTTGTGCGTACGGGGCCCCGCAAGGCGGAGGAAAAACCGACTCAGACAAGTCTGATAAAGTCGGAACCCCGCTCCAACAGGGGGCCGGAAACGGAATTCGGACCGACTGCTTCTTTTAGAAGCGGGGGGAACGGAAAACGGATCTGGTAAGGTTGGAAACACGAAATACCGAAGGGAAGCGCCCGGAGGAAAGCCCGAGAGGGTGAGTACAAAGGAAGCGTCCGTTC
>NZ_JBITZJ010000010.1:0-213383 GCF_044546695.1 Streptomyces sp. NPDC053079 | reverse complement strand
TCCGTGAAGATGAAACGCTTCATCTTCGGGTTCCAACGACGGGTCTGGTGACCGAAGTGGACGCCGCTCTCCAGCAGCTCCCGCATCGTGACGACACCCGTGCCCCTTGGTGCCTGCGCTGTGCCTATTCCAGCCCGCATCTTCTGCACCATGGCCAGGCGGTCGCTGGCAGACTGCACGATCCTCCGCACAGCGGAGTCGATGTCCGCTGTGGGCGCGTTGCCCAAGCTGGAGGGCGCTGGCCAGACGATCTCACGGGCCAGTTCTCCTGAGGACTTCTTCCTTGGTGTATTGCGCGCCACAATTAGACCTTACCTATGTATAGTCGCGGGACTATCGGTTGAATTTGCCAGGGTTTGAGCAAACCCAGCAACAGGCCGCGTAAAGATTAATACGCTCAAGCAGCGCGTCGCGGGCAAAATTCTCCGCCTCCCTATCTGCCTCGAATACGGAAAACCCTTCCAGCGCCTTCCAATTACGCAAAACATATTCGACGGTACGCTTCCAGCAGTCTTTCGCCAGGGCGTCATTTCCCTGATGGCACTTATTTATAAAGGGATTGACGAAGGTGCTATCGCCTTCGTTCCTAAGCTCTAGCAGGCAGCGTAGCGCCATCATGGCCTGCCCATCGTCTCGAAGCCGTTGATGATTTCATTCTTGATCTCATCGGTATCTTGCGAGCGTCGACGATCCATTCTCCCTCCGATCATGGAACCCGCCACACCGCCTACAAGCGCCGGGACGAACAGCCATCCGCCTAGAGAGACACTCCACGCCCAGCCTGGCTCTGGTGAGCCAACTGGCGAAGAAATGCCCACCATGATCTCGTATGCCTTGCCCCAGCCAAGATGTTGACTTGCGATCGCCATCACTGTCGCCCAGATGCCGGTAAGGGGGAGGCCAAAGAGGGCCAACCACACAGTGACGTTACGGAATGCTCCTTTGGACACGCTAAAACGCTAGCCGGACCAGGGGCTGCCCGCACTTCGGCTACCGCGCAGCTTCGCCCGGGCGATCCGGATCGATCGCATCAGCAAGATCCTCCGCTGCAGTACAAGCACCTCAACAATCGCCGCACCAATGGGCGTTCCTTTGTGACATCAAGGCACTGTTCCCTACCAAGCGGCTCGGCGCCTCGGTTGTGCTGGACTATGAGCCCGCAGTTCGCCGCGCGCGCCGCGACGAGCTCGTCGTCCCGGCCCTGCAGGGTTTACCGGCAGGTGGTTCGACCACCCCCGTGACCGCTGGCGCACCCTGGTCACTGCCCGGCGCGGAGGAAGCAGGTGATAGCGCTCGTCCTGCCAGGTCGTCACCCCTGATCAAGGACCCCGACGGCGTCACCCACCGCGCCCGAAACCTTCACACCGACATCGACGCCGCAGGTCTCCCCTTCCTCCACCAATTCATAGAGCTCGCCCTCGCCTTCCACTACGCCGTCCGCAACGAGGACCAGGACCCGGCCGCCACCATCGACCGGCTGCGCGTGCTCACCGCCACCGGCGACTTCGCCCACTTCACCGACATCGCCCACTACATGGCCGGCCTGCGCCTGCCCGGTCCCACCGCCACGCACTGGATCGATAGCCCCGAGGCCGTACGCACCCGCTGGCAGCACCTCGTCCACGCCCGCCGTACCCACAGCGACCGATAGACCGGCGTACTCGTCCCCCGGCGTGGGCGGCATCAGCTCTGGGGCCGTGGCCGGCGCCGGGCACGGCGGCCACCACGGTCGTAAGAGGACCGCAGTCACGACGCTCCTCTACGGAGCCTGGGGACTGACGATGGTATGCGGCCGCCCGTGGTCAGGGGCGGGGCGTGTAAGGGTCGGCGTAGGGCTCGACGGCCTGCCGGATCTTCTCCTGTGCGCTGGCCATGCGAGGGCCTGGGGCGTAGTAGCGGGACCGTGCCCGGCCCTGGGCTTCGAGCCAGCCGAGGCGAATCAGTTCGCGGATGTCGCGGATGGCCTGCTGCTCGGACAGACCGGCGTCGGCCTGGTAGACCGTGCGGCGCACCTTGGATCCCCAGAAGGCCGGCAGCAGTGCGTAGACCACGCGCTCGTCCAGGCCGTCGCGCTCGGCGGCCTCGCCGAGGTGGATCCAGGCGCGGGAGAGCAGGTCGGTACGGCGCTGTGCCTGCTGGGCCTGGCGGTGGTGGGCCTCCAGGCAGAAGCGGATCCACGGGTGGGTGTCACGCTCGGGGGTCCAGCGGGGGCCGCCGACCTGCTGGAGGACGCGATAGTAGGCGTAGGTGTTCTGGGCACGGCCGAGCCATTCCTCGATGGAGGAGAACTCCGGCGGCAGCAGCTGCCCGGCCTCGCGGGCGAACACCAGCGTGGACACCGCACGGGACATGCGCCCGTTGCCGTCCTTCCACGGGTGGACGTTCACCAGGTTCAGGTGCGCCATCGAGGCCCGGACGTGGACGGGGGCGTCCAGGTCGCCCGTGTTGAGCCAGTCGATCAGCTCCCCCATCAAGGCAGGCACGTCCTCGAAGTCCGGAGCGGTGTAGGCCGGGACCAGAGGGTCGTCGGGGCTGGTGACGTAGACCGGGCCGTCGCGCCAGCGGCCCGGGCGTTTGTCGAGGTGGTGGCCCTGCAGCATGAAGTGCAGCCCGTTGAACAGGCCCGCGTCATAGCGGAAGCCCTCCCCGGCGTCGGCGAGGGCCTGGATGTAGGTCATCGCCCGCTGGTAACCCTCCAGCTCCACCCGGGTCCGCTCCGCCGTCTCCAGCGGCTCCTCGCCCGCCATCAGGGCCTCGACGTCATCGACGGTAGCGGCGTAGCCCTCGATGGTGTTCGACCCGGCGATCGCGCGAGCCGTGAGGTTGCGCCGCAGCTGACCGGACCAGCGAGGCTGCGCCCGCAGCTGGTGGCGCAGGCGCATCCGCATCTGCTCGATCTCTTCGAGCACACGGTGGTCATCGGCGTCCAGGGCCGGAGTCTTGTACAGCATACCCACATGCCACCATGACAGGATTATCCTGTCAAGCGATGTGGCGTCAGGCTACCGGGCACATGCCCGGCCCGCCCTTGAGCCGGTGATGGCGTTCAACGCGGGTGATCGGAGCCGGGGCGGTGCGCATCAGCAGCCAGACGGCACGGGTGTTGCCCGCGCACCTGGGCGCCCAACTACTCACACCCCCTGCGCGTCCGAGCCGGGCCAGCCCCGGAGAATGCCATGTTCGCAGAGCCCGGTCGTCCTCCGCGTGCCCGGGCCAGCCCCCCTCTGCCGAGGACGAGTGGGACGTGCGCGGTCGTCCCCCCGCACGTCCAGGCCGGACGCCACCAGCCCGCCTCCCGGGGATGCGTCTTCCGACACCGCCAAAACATAGCGACGCCGAACGTCTGGCCCCAAGACGAAACGCCAGGGCATGCTCTGGGCCCCGGCTTCATCGGCGAAGACAATCGTGGCATGGCGCTTCTCCGGTCAGCGGAGCACAGACAGGAGATGCCGGCTTGATGGCCGGGCGCCTTCTGACGCCTTCTGCTGCCATTGAGCTACCCACTGGAGTTGAGGTGGAGGCACGGTTCGCGTTGCTGGTAGCCGCCGGGTACGTCGGCGCCGACGGCGATCCAGAACGCCTGCGCCTCAGCGAAATGGCCGCCGAGGGTGTGCCACGCCAAGCCGGGGTTGTCAGCCCGCAGGGCGGCGAGGCCAGCGGAGGCCAGCCCACATCGCTGGTACTCCGGGTCGGTGTGTGGCTCCTCGACCCATCCGAGTTGGCAGTGTCGGCAGATCCGGTAGTCGACGCTGAAGATGCTCTCGCCATCCAGATTGGCCGCACGCTCACGCCAACCCCTGCGCAGAGGCGAGATCGTGTCCTGCCACGGTGTGTCCAACTGGGGTGGAATCTGCCAGCCGTGTCGCTGGCCGAGCCGCCCACGGCTGACCCACTCCAGTGCCTTGCGCCAGGGGTCACGTCCGGATACCCGTCCTACCTCGTGGGCCCGCTCAGCGAGGCGTAACGCCGCTTGCCTGTCGTCATTGTTCGCCATGCTGCCCATCGTGCCCACGCCGAGGGGGCCAGTCATCACCTGTGCCGCAGGTGGGCGCGGGCGTGCCGCAGCCATCTGGCTTCGGAGGTGAAGCCGAGCATCGCCTGCATCATCGCCAGGGTCACCAGCTCCGCGTCGCGTTGGTGGCAGGGGCTGCGACCGGGCGCCGGGGCAAGTCGGATGCGAGGGTCACAGGCCGAGCAACACGGGTCTGGCCGGGACCCCGCTGGTGATCAGCGCCGCCAACGGTGTGGCGAGGTCGCGGGGCGAGAACAGCTCAGAGCCGTGGTAGTCGGCGATGTCCCGTAGCGACCACCAGCGGAAGCCGTCGATGTTCTCGGCGGCGAGCTCGTCGTCGGACATCGCGCCGCGGGGACGGAACGCCGCGGCGCGGACAAGGAAATAGTCGTTGACCACGCCGTCGTAGCCAGTCGCGTGTCCGGGCGCGACGACTTGCTGGTGCCAGACATGCGGCGGGTCCGTATCGACCGCCAGCCCTACCTCTTCATGCAGCTCTCGGCGGAGCGCGGCGAGCGGCGTCTCTCCGAGCTCGACGCCTCCACCAGAGGCCGCCCATACGACCGTGCCGACCGGGTCTGGGATAGCGAAGCGACACAGCAGGATGCGGTCGTCCTCGTCGAGGACGACCGCACGCACTGAGTGACGCAGGTTCACCGAAGACATCCGCGCATGCTAGCCACCAGTGACCACCACGATCCCTTGGAACAGATCATCTAGTGGCCGAGGTACCGGCTGAGGATCATGGCGAGGGCGGGCAGGGTGCCGCTGAGAATGGCTGCGGCGATCTGGATCCGGTCCGCCCGGGACATCTGCCGCCTGCGGCGTGGAGGCCGGGAGTGTTGTTGGCGGAGCATTCGGGCCCTTCTCGGAATGGCGGACATGGCGGTGCCCTGCGGCTGGCGAGCGGCCGCAGGGCACGAGGGCGGGCCGGGTCAGTGGTGGCAGAGAAGCTCCTGTCGTTCGTGGGGGGTGGCGTCCTGGAGGTAGCCCTCGGGAATGGGGACCGAGCCGGCGCCGGGACCGGTGCGTACTTCGCAGATGTGCTCGTTGACTTCGGCCAGCCAGGTGCGCCTGGCCGGGGCCGTCCGGGTAGTGGGGGTTTCCCAGTCCTCGTCGCACAGGGGGTCCCAGCAGTAATCGCCGAGAAAACATCGGAGCAGCCCTGACCTGCGGCGACACGCCAGGGCTGGCCACGCCGGACCTGCAATGGCGTATCGGAAGCGCGTGGAACAAGATGGAAATTGTCAGACGGAGGGCAGATCCGCGTACGGCATCGGCGAAGCGGCGTAACGCGGCGGGTACCCAAGATGTGCGGGCCCCGCCTGAGAGCGAACAGGCCGTTCACTGGGCGGGCTCGGGCTCGTCGGCCACGGAATCCACGTGGCTGGTGGCACAGGCGGAACTGGTGCCGCGGCTGGTTGCGGTCTCCGCTCTCGTGACACCCATACGGGGGGAGAGGGAGCCAGGGCATGGATCCGATATCGGCGGCCCTGCTGGCTTCGTTGGCCGGCGGTGTCGGCGGCGAACTGGGTCGGCAGGTGTGGGCAGGACTGGGCGTGCTGGTGCATCGACCATTCCAGCGTGACGAGGACGGCGGGCAGCTCCCGGCAACGCGTCCGGGAGAAGCGGAGCTGGCGCGGCTGGAAGAGCGGCCCGCCGATCCGGTGCGGGCCCAAGCCCTGAGTGCTGCGCTCGCGATGGGGGCGGCGGTGGACATGGACTTCCACGCAGGACTGCAACAGTGGCTTGCGCAGGCAACAGCGTTGGTGCACAGCGTGGGCGGAGACACCCGTAACGAGATCAGCGGAGGGACCTTCCGCGGTCCGGTTCTCCAGGGCCGTGACTTTTCCGGGGCGTCGTTCACCACCCACACTCAGCCATCGCCGCCGACTCCTCCGGGAGGCGCCGACCCCGGGCAGCGGGACTGAGCGGAATGGCAGAGGTCAGCGGCCAAGGCCCTGTGCCGCGTAAAGAACCGGTGGCAGGGGTGGAGAACCGGATCAGCGGCGGGGTCTTCTTTGGGACGGTGATCCAGGGGCGCACCGTGAACGTGGACCTCCCCCAGTCGATCACCCCGGCGCTGAGCGGCCTGCCCCTGGTTTCGGCCGTCTTCACCGGCCGCGACCGGGAGATCGGTGAACTGCTCCAGGTTCTCGAACCTGGAGCAGCGCAGGCGGCGCCGGCCTCGCTGGTGGCCGGTCTGGCGGGGATCGGCAAGACGGAACTGGTCGTGCAGACCGCCAGGCGCGCCCTGCAGAAACAGGACTGGTTCCCCGGCGGGGTCCTGTTCGTGGACATGTTCGGCTACGACCCCGAGCGTCGGCTGCCGCCCGAACAGGCTCTGAGCGGCCTCCTTCATGCCCTGGGCATGCCACCCGAGTACATACCGCCGGGCCTGCAAGACCGTTCACGTCTCTATCGCAGTGCCCTGGCTGCTCTCGCGGGCGCGGGAAGCCGGATCCTGGTCGTGCTCGACAACGTCTCCAGTGCCGACCAGGCGCGCCCGCTCCTTCCCACCGACGGCCTCACCGCCACCCTCCTCACCTCCCGAATCACCCTGGATATCGGCGCCCGCCTGTTCGAGCTGGATGTCGTCGACGAAACATCTGCGATCGACATGCTGGATCGGGCTGTGCGCGAAGCGCGCGGCCCCGGTGATACCCGCGTGGCGGACTCGCCGGACGACGCTGCCGCCATCGCCCGGTCATGTGGGGACCTGCCCCTGGCGCTGCGCATCGCCGCCGCCCTCCTGGCCGACAGTCCTGCCCGCCCGTTGTCATCCCTCGCGCAGGCCCTGGCAGCCGAGCATCTGCGCCTGAACAGGCTGCGCAGGCAGGAGCGGGCCGTGCGGAGCGCGTTCGACCTGTCCTACGAGCGACTCGACCCCCTCCACGCGCGGGTGTTCCAGCTGTTGTCACTCAATGCGGGTCCTGACATATCCACCCAAGCCGCAGCCGTCATGGCCGACATCGACTGCTACGAGACCGAGGAACTGCTGCAGGATCTGGCCCGTGCCCATCTCATCGAGCCCGGGCGCACCTGGGGCCGTTGGCGGCTGCACGATCTGGTACGCCTGTATGCCGAGGAAATCGGAAAGATCCACACTGACGCCGACGACCGCGAGGAGGCCCACCGCCGCCTCTACAAGTACTACATCGGCACGGTGTCAGCGGCCGTCTATTCCAGGCCGACCTACCCCATCATGCGGGCAGCACCGTTCCACCCGCCCAGATTTTCCGGCGCACCCCAGTTCAGCAGCTCGGCGAACGCTAAAGAGTGGCTCGATGACGAACGCCCGAATCTGGTGGCCGCGGTCACCGCTCCGCCGCTGGAGGACCGTAGCGGCTGGAGCGTGGCGCTCGCCTGGTTCGTTGGCCTGTACCTCAGTTCCATTTGGCGCTTCGACGACTTGGTCACCGTTACCAAGACCGTGCTGGCCATATCGCACCTCTCGAACAGGTCGGCAGTCATAGATGCGAAGGCTCTGGCGGCCCTCGGCCGCGAGCTCGAGCACCACGGCAGCCACGAACAGCACGACGACCTACTGGCTTGTGCTGTCGAAGCCCAGGCCAGGGCGCTGAACATCTTCCGCGAGCACCACGCCCGCAGATGGGAAGCCTGGGCACTGGTCAATTTCAGCCGCCTACTCCATGAAGACCGGCAGTTCCGCAAGATGGGTGAGGCACTGGCTCAGGCCGCAGCAATCTTCCGCGACGTAGACGATCAAGAAGGCGTGGACACTGCACGGTACGTGAGGGACTGCCTCAGACCTTGGTGACCAGGGCGGACCTGACACCCGGAGGCCTGCGTGGGACAGCAGCGGGTCCTCGACGAGCACGACGACGGGGACAGCCGGACTCCACGCCGACACCGTCGTCAAGATGCCCCGCACCGCGGCGCCGAGAACCGTCTGGGGACGCAGGAACTCCGGTCACCCGCCTCGTCTGTGGGCGACGCGTGAATCGTGGCTCTGTCTCACATTCCGTGCCAGAGCCAGAAAAATGACCCCGACAGCGCTGGACGCCTGGGCCTCCTTTCACGGAAGCCACCAGAACAGACAACGCATGGTGAAGATGCACAACGGCTTCTGAGGTAGTGGACGGGGCAGTCGTCCCCGGGCAGTCGAACGGGTCTCCGTGAAGCGGCCAACAGCCCCTCGCCCAGGCATCGCTTCGGAGCAGTGCCGGCTCCGGTCAGTGGCTGCTCCCGCCCATCGCGGCGGCCAGGCCCCAGGCTGCCGCAGCGGTGCTGAGCAGTTCGGTGCTGCCCGGCTGGCCGAGGATGAGCAGGATGCAGCCCGTGACGAAGGCGATCGTGCCGCACACTATGAGCCCGCCGCGTACCGCGATGCTTGCCAGGCGGCGAGCCGCGCGGCGCAGGACTCGGCGGCGGGCACGGGCCTGACGGCGCCGGATCCGGCGCTGTTCGGTCCTGGCGGCCTGGTACTCGGCGCGACGCTAGGCACCGCACCGGGCAGGAAGAGTGGCCACGGTGCGCATCACGGCAGCTCAGACTCCTTGCAAGCCATATCCGTTGTTTTTGCGGCCGATGATCCGGCTACCCCTCAACGACGTGGGACCAGCACCTGTCACCGGTTTCCATCTCGATGATGTCGGCGAGAGCGCCGGGAACATCGAGCAGGCCGCCGTGTACGGGTGGCGGACAGCGCGAAGGTGTTCGCCGAACCGGGGCTTGGTCGTCAACCTGGTCCACCGCCTGCCTCAACGACCCCGACATCCCCACGAAGAGCGGCGGCCGGTGGCATCCGACCGTCGTCGCCCGGATCCTCAGCCCAGAAGCCCGCGCCGCCAGCAACGCCCGCAACCGCGCCCGCAAGAAAGTGGGCCCCGGCTGCAGCCCACCGAGAAGTTGGTCAAGCTTCACCGGGCCGCGCAGAACTCAGCCTTCGCCCAGGGCCTTGGATGAGATGCCGGACTTCGGGTGACCGCGCAGTGACGTTACGTCAATATTTTTGTGTTCCGGGCTGGACGCGGGAGGCGGTTGGTACGGCGTAGGGGGTGAGAGCGTCGTGTTCTCCCGGGCTGCAGGGGAGGCTGCCTGCTCCTGCGTACGAAGGAATCACAACGTGTGTGATGGCACTGCGCGCTTGGCGCGCTGTGCGGGGGCGATCTGCGACAGGCTCGTCTGTCATTGCGTGCCCCGCTCGGCCTGGTCCGGTCCCCTCTGCTGGACTCGGCTGTGAGCGGCGGGGAGGCGGTGATCGGAGCCGATGCCCAGGGCCGCCGGCTGCTCGTCTTCGAGTCGTTCGCCCGGCGCAAGCACGACAGCTACGTGATGGGCCTACTCCCGGCTGTTCGCCTGGGACGACGCCCTGGAAGCCGCGAACATCTCGCTGTTTCGGATCTTCGCGCGGTGGGATGCCGTGCTGGCCAGCGACAGCATCGACGCCTTCGCATTCAAGATCCTCAAGGACGCGGTGGTCGACGTGCTGCGCACCCGGGACCGCCGTCCGCTGCCGTTGGCGGCGCTGGAGGAGACCGTCCGCCCCATCGCCGGCATTCCCCACGACGAAGCCGAGCAGGCCGCCCTGCGCCTGGATGTTCACCGGGCGATCGCGGCCCTGCCCGACCGACAGCGCACCTGCGTCTTCCTGCACCACATCTTCGGCAGCCCGATCCCGGAGATCGCCGACACCACCGGGCTGGCCACCTCCACTGTCCGCTCGCACCTGACGGCCGGCCGGGCGGCCCTGGCCGCCGCGCTCCGCGACGGCCCCGCAGCGAAAGGAACCTCGTGATCATTGACGACATCCTGCGCGGCATGCAGATCCGCGCCCCCTTCCCTGTCCTGCTCCAACAGGCTGAGGACCGCCACCTGCTGGTGGAACGCATCGAGCGCACCGAGCGGACCCGCGCGGAAGCCAGCATCCGCCCCTGGGCGGAGCTGGCCGCGCGGCCAGCCCAGGGCCACACCCCACAGAGGTGGGAGCGGCAACGCCACCAGCTCCGGAACGACGTGCAGGCACTGTGCCGGTACCTGCTCACCGTCCCCAGCGTGCGCCGCCGCACCAGTCGCTTCGTCGCCGCCGAGCACCCGATCGACCCGGCCGGTGCCCGCGGGCTGGGCTGCCTGATCTACCTCACCGCCAGCAACAGCAGCGGCGCGCAGTTCTGGTGGCGGTACGCGGCTGGCATCGGCGATGCCACCGCCGCCTACCTTCTGGTCCTTGAAGCCCTCCTGCGTGGCGATCGGCGCGAGGCCGCCCACTGCTACCGCGCCTGGGGGGCCGCCGGCGCCCTGTACGACGAGGACCTCGAAGAGTGCGCCCAGGACGCCCGGACAGCCCGCCTGTCCTTCCCCGAGAACTACCTGCGCAATGTGCCCGGTGCCACCGACCAGGGTTGGAGCGCGACGGAGGACGACCTCGACCGCAAGGCCGGCGGAGGGTGCTGCCGGTCACGGCGGGCCGACAGCCCGGAGACCGCCGAGTGTCCGTTGGCCGAGCGGGGCGTCGTGGGACGCCTGTCCCGGGGCTGACGGGCCGCGAGCGGCTCAGTGCTCGCGGACGAATCGGCGGAGCCCTCAGCACCGCCGGCGGCATCCGGGTGACCGTGCACGTTCGCCGGCAGGCCGCCGCCAGACCTAGTCGCTGCGGGGCCGCCCTGACCGAGGTAGCGGTCGGGGCGGCCGTGCCAGCAAGACCAAGCACTCCGTGCGCAAGCTCCGTGCGCAACGCGCGGATCGCCTGCCAGCAGGACCCCGAGGTGTGCCCTGCGTGCGCCCCGACAGCGTCACCCGCGCCACCAGACGCATTTCCCGCCGGGCCGGATGCCCGATCGACTGGACCGGCCACCCCCTGCGCATCGGCCTGGCCTCCACCGGCCGCAAGAAGGGCAAGGACGCCATCGCCGAACAGGGCGGCTGGGCCCGCCACTCCTGCTCCATGCTCGGCTACATGCAGATCGACGGCGGCTGGGACGACAACGCCTCTGCAGCCCTCACCTGATTGGTTGTCACCCATCTGTGCCGGACAAACGCACCGGAAATCCAGTGAATTGACCTCTCGGCAGGTGACCACGGTCACATTCGGCGCGTGGTTGTGGATCCGGCCGACCGTCGAGTTGAGCGCGGGCAGCCTGTTCTGACCTGCGGCTTCCCTACCCAACAACCTCACGTACGGCGGTCAACGCGCGCCCCGGGTATCAGCGGTGGGCCGTATCGTGGTTGGACATCGAAGCCCCTTCGGCCTGACAGACGAAGGAGGCCCTCGGCGAATGCTTGGCGGCGCGCCGGAGCCTCCTTGTCGTGCCGACAGGGCTGCGTGTCCTCAGTGCTCAATGCCGAGAGAAACGAGGTACACCTATCCATGCGGCACATCGACCGTACCCCACCGGAGCCACGCCCGCGTAGGCGAGTATCTGAGCCGCAGGCTCCCGCACCGCTGCCGTCGATCCCATCGCAGACGGTGTCCCCTGCCAACGAAAACGCCCTCAGCCACCGGCCGGCGGTGGTGACTGCGGCGCTGGCCTGGACGCAGACCTCGATCCTGGCCGTGTGCATCATCACCGCGGTCGTCATCGGGTTCACTGGCCCCCTCCCGCTCGCCCTCGCCGTGGCTGCAGGCGGTGCCGCTGTGGCGGGCGGCATTCAGGTAACCATCCACATCCGTCACTAACCAACCCACGAAGCCCCGGACACGTCACGGTCCGGGGCTTCGCACATGGAACATCCGGCTCAACGAGGCAGGAGGAGCACCGGTCACCGACCCTCTGCCAGATCGGCCCGCCGAACGGAGGCCGAGTGGGAACGGAACAGGAACCGGTCGTGCTGTCAGAAACTGACGCGGCGTAACCGGTGAGTGAGGCTCGACTCAGCCGGCGCCGGGCCGGTTGCCCTCACCGAACCGCGGGGTGTCGGCCGGAGCCATGTCGGCACGCAGCCGCACCCAGCGCACCAGGTGCCTCCACTTCCCGGCGTCCACCGCCGAGTCGGCCCTCACCTCACCACGTTCTCAGGGACGGCCAGGGCAACGGTCAGCGGCTCGACCAGCCGGCCATGAAACTGCGCCCCTGCCACGGGTGCTCCGGCCCGGCCGAGGCCAGCTGGTCCGCCATAGATTGCGCCCCCTCGAGCCACTGAATCGCGCATGAGGACGCGACTGTTCCACCGCGGCCTCGGGCAGGGTTCACCAGTCGCCGGGCGGCCCGGCGCGAGAGAGGGAGAAACCTGATGAGCCAAGGTCTGAATGCTGAGCTGTCCCGCATCTACGAGCGCTGCATCGAGCAGGTACGCACGATCGCCGCGCTCGACCCGACCAAGCCCGTCGAGGGATGGAGCCAGTACACCTGCACGTGCGCCAACGAGTTCGCGTCGGACGTCGAGATGGCATGGATCGCGGCTCACCCCGAGCACGAGGCGCGTGAAACGTACTGGGCAATCATGGGCGGCGTTCCCAATGAGCGGGGTGAAAGCGTCTCCGGGGACTCGCCTACGCGATACATCACGTACGGTCTGACGTCCTTCGCCCGTGTCCTGCAGTGCATCGAGGCCATGCGCGTCGGCCGATTCGACCCGCACTTGCCAGGCGGCATCATCCGAAACGACGAGGACTGAACCAACCAGGGCTGGCACTCAGCACCTCCGGTGGCGGCACGGCCCGCGCGGTGAACCGATTCCGCCGGCTCCGTGGAGCGGGAGGCGCTGGTAAAGCGGCGCGGTCAGTCCTCGCGGAGCGCGACGAGGGTGTCGTCCTGCGGCCAGCTCATGGACAGGCCGGTCTTCTCCGGGGTGCCGAGATCGAGGGCGTCAGCCAGGACCGCCGCGAGCGCGGCTCGGCGCTTGTCCTGTGGCAGGTAACCCGGACCGATTGTCATCGAAGTTGGACCGACGGAATCGCTCCAGCTCTGGGCGTGGTGGGTGGACCGGCACTCGCCTCGGTATACAGCTTGTCACGCCTGGGCAGGCAGCTTGAGGGCCAGTACATCCAGCCCGCTCACTGCGCAGTTACTACACACGGGAGAGAGAGATGTCGAACGTTCCGGCGGAACTCAAGTACGCCACGTCACACGAGTGGGTACGCGACGAGGGCAACGGGGAGTACACCGTGGGCTTGACGGACCATGCGCAAGAGCTGCTCGGAGACTTGGTCGCCGTTGACCTGCCCGAAGTCGGCGCCAGCGTCTCCGCAGGTGAGGTTGGCGCGGCGGTTGAGTCGGTCAAGGCGGCCAGCGACACGTACGCCCCCATCTCCGGTGAAATCGTCGCTGTCAACGCAGCACTGGAGGGCTCCCCGGAACTGGTCAACGCTGAGCCCTATGGAGACGGATGGCTCTTCCGCGTCAAGACATCCGACACGAACGAGTTTTCGACGCTCCTAGGTGCCGACGCCTATCTCGCTTCCATCGACGAGTAACGGAACCGGCCAAACCGAGAGGCCGCCGCCTCACAGGAGGGAATGGCCGGCCGTCCTTGTGGAACTGAGGGGTGACGCGGTAGGTCGTCGGGTTTGGTGCTTACTGGTGGGCTCGCGCACCGGGTGCTCAATCGCGGTCAACGGGCTCGAACAGCTCGTCGCCCCACGATCGGACACCCGTGCAACTCGTCTCGGAAGCGTGAGCTTCCGCACACGCTTCCCTCCCCCCAGCGCACGGCAGCAAAACCACCCTCACGGCCTTCGTCTTGATGAGTACACCTTGGCCGAAGCGCATGATTAGACGAAGGGTGCCGCATTATTCGGCGCATGCCTGATTCAGCGACCCAGTTCGAGGAACATTTCGACCCGGGGGTGTAAAGGACTGGGCCACATGAGTGATACGACTTCCATTGCGCGAGCCTGGCGAACGCTGTAGCGTCAAGCTGGCCGATATCCGCCAGCAATTGAAGGGGAAATCAATGCCCCCGACCCCACTCCCCGTAATTCCGCTGACCCTGGCGAACTGGCAGAAATTGGGGGAGTTTTCGTTCCGGCGCGTGAATGAGATCCTCGACGTAAAGGAAATCCCGAATAGCGGCCGAACGAAGGCCCTGACCGAGGCGATGGACAACCGCATCGCCGACATCCCGGTGAGGCTGGAAGGCACCGCGGCGACCCCCACGGTGCAGGAGATCATCGATGCCACGGAGACCGACGGCCTGCTGGTGCTGCACCGCGACAATGTGGTCTTCGAGAGGCGCCCCGGTAAACGGCCGTACCCCGGTGAATACCCCGGCCAGATGCCAGCGGATACGCAACACCTGCTAATGTCGGTGACCAAGTCACTGACCGGGACCGTCGCCGGAATCCTGGAGCACATGAACAGTGAGAACTTCTCCGGGAAAGTGCTCAATCCCGACCTGCTGGTGACCGACTATGTGGGAGACCAGGGTCCTGATTGGGGCTACAACGGCGCCACAGTCCGGGATGTGCTCGACATGCGTAGCGCCATCGATTTCTCCGAGGAGTACTTGGACGAAACGTCCGCGGTGGCGAAGATGGAAGCCGCGTCCGGTGGGCGCCGCTGGCCTCTGGCGACAAAGACAACGTCAAGGACTTCCTCAGAGACCTGCGCGCGGTCCCGAAGCGTCCCCATGGTGGGCCCTTCACGTACCGTAGTTGTGAAACCGCCGTGCTCGGCTGGGTCTGCGAGGAGGCCTACGACAAGGCCATGCGCGGCCGGTTCAAGCCCTTCTGGGAACTGGTTTCGGAACTGCTCTGGTCGAAGCTGGGGGCCTCCGATTCCGGTGCCTACGTCACCGTCGACAGCCAAGGCACCTCAGCGTTCGACGGCGGCATCTGCGCCACTCTTCATGACCTGGCCCGGTTCGGGGCGATGATCTGCAAGGGCGGCACGTCGCTCACCGGAGTGGAAGTGGTGAAGCCGGAATGGGTGGACGGCATCTTCGCCGGCGCGTCCGACTCCGCGCAGGCATTCCGGGACGACCCCAATTACCCCGAGCTGGGGATGCTCGACGGCAAGTTCCGCAACATGTTCTGGTCCCGCGCGGGCGATCCCGACGTAGTGCTCTGCATCGGCGTTTACGGCCAGCTGGTCTACATCAACCGGCGAACCCAGGTGGTCGGAGTGAAGCTCTCCAGCTGGCCGAAGCCGAAAGAGACAGCCTGGAACGGCACCTGGAAGGGCTCCTCCGCAGTGAAGATGTTCGAAGCGATCAGCGCCTTTCTGTCCTGAGCTCCGAGGACTGCCACCGGGGTGACCCGCTGTTGAGCCGGTCACCCGGTGCCAAGGTCAATCTCAGCGCCAACCGCTGTACCGACGTACCAAGCCCGGTCGTCACCGGGCGGGCTCCGTCTGCTGCGGAGTGCGCGGGCTGGGGAGTTCGCAGCCTTGGAGGGCGGCGAAGTCGGCATGGGCCGCCTCGACGGCTTCGGGGTACGCCTCCCGCTTGGCGTGCTCGGCGAGCGCCCGGTAGAAGCTGGCCACCGACGGGTTCCGTCCCTTGCGCTTGCCGGTGGGGATGATCAGGTCGGGCTGGATCTGCTCGACGGACTCCCCGCCCGCACGGCGGCGGAGCACGGTGTGCAGCATGTCGTCGGTGATGACCGGCGGCCGGCCGCCGTGCTTGCCCTTGCGGGCCGCGGTGTCGAGCCCTTCCAGCGTGGACTCGCGGATGTTCTCCCGCTCGGTCTCCGCCATCGCCGCGAAGAACGCGAACAGCAGCTTGCCGGGGCCGGTGGGGTCGTAGATGCCGGGCAGGGGCCCGGCGAGCATCTCCAGGAGCACGCCGTGGGCGGTGAGGTGGTCGGCCAGCGCGGTGAGCTCGGCGGCGTCGCGGCCGAGCCGCTTCATCTCGTACACGGTGAAGATCACCCGGCAGTGCGGGGCGTGCGCCTTGACCTCCCGCGCCGTCCTCAGTGCCTCCTCGAACCGAGGACCGGGCTTGGGGAACGTCGGTACAGCCATTAACGCTAAGCATTTGATCATGGTCGGCGGACGGGCGGCGTCGTGTCGCTGACGAGCCGGAGGGCGGGGCGCTCTGGGGCGAACTCGCCGAGTTCCAGTGCTGCCTCGCGCCAGTTCGCGGCGAGCTTGAGCAGGCGTTCGCTGTCGTGGCGGTATCCGGGCGGCGGGGTGTTCGGGACGGTCGGCCACAGGATGGTGGCCGCAAAGCGGACGGCGTGCATGGCGGCGGTCGCGTGAGCGTCGACGTTTCCGCCTTCCAGGCGTCGCACCATGTCGAGCCGGGCGGCGGCACCGAGGAGTTCGTCGTACACCTTCGCGTACTCCTGCGCGCGGACGGCCTGGAGATCACCCACGAGAGGTACCTCCGGCGTTCGGGTGAGGCTGGGCCTGGAGCCGGTCGCGGAGGTCAATCTCCTCGGGCGTGAGCGGGCCCTCGGGCCGGCGGATGCGGACGGGCTTGGGCCGCAGCGGCAGGCCGTCGTCCACCGCGGTGGCCTCGGCTTCCGCGAGGGCCCGGTACAGCGAGGCGACCGAGGGGGACTTGCCCGCGTTCTTCCCGACCTTGATGGTGAGCTTCTTGGCGATCTCGGGGACGGGGACGCCCTTGTCCTTGAGGGCGACGGCGAAGGTGAGCATGTCGTCGTCGATGACCTTCGGGCGTCCGCCGTGGTTGCCCTTGGACGCGGCGATGACCTGGCCTTCGAGGGTCTTCTCCCGGATGTAGTTGCGCTCGATCTGCCCGGCCACGGCGAGGACGGCGAAGAACATGGCGCCCATGCCGTTGGGGTCGTAGATCCCGGTGAGCGGACCGGTGAGGAGTTCGAGCTGGATACCGCCGGCCTGGAGCTCAGCGGACAGCGTCATCAGCTCGGCCGCGTTCCTGGCCAGACGCTTCAGCTCATGCACCGTGAAGATCACCGGCGTCTCGGGCGCGGCCTCCTTGAACTGGTGGGCCAGCGCGAGCGCCTTCTCCAGCTCGGGCCGGACCTTGATGCGGGTGCTGATCTGTTCCTTGAAGACCTTGTGGCACTCCGCGCGGTGGAGGGCTTCGAGCTGGCTCGCCAGCTCCTGGCGGGCGGTCGAGGTGCGGGCGTACCCGATCCTCACCGGCCGCTCGGTGCGGGGCGCGGGCACGGCGGCGAGCGCCGGGCCCTGCTTCCACGCGCGGCCCGGGTGCCGGTCGGCGGGGACGGGGATCTCCAGTTCCTCGCGGAGCGCGGGGACGAGGACGAAGCAGGGGGTGTGGTACTTCGCGGCGGTCTTCCCGCCCCGGGTGCGGCAGGCGCTGCCGGCGGGCGCGTCACAGTTCGGGCAGTCGTGACGTTCTACCGCGAATGCGGCCTGATCGGGCGTCAAATCCATGAAGGCAGTCTCTCAGAAGTGCCTCGCACAACGCGCGGGTTTGGAGAGGGCTTTTGCGAACGGCGACCTGCGGAAATGTGATCGCGGTCGGGTCGTTCTCAGAACTCTCACAGATGGTCATTTGTGAGAGCGATAGCCGAGCCGGCAAAGGGTCAGCAGTACCCGGCATGGGCATGCTCGTGGGGTACGCTCAGCGTGATCGCGTCACTACACTCAGCGACGCGTAAAGGAGGCAGGAAAATGCCATCACAGCCGGACAATTACGATGAAAATGCGCGTGCCCAAATTCTTAAAGGCGTCAACTCTCTCGCTGACGACGTGAAGGTGACTCTGGGGCCGAAAAGTGCCATGGTGGCGCCCGTGGAGGAGCGAGTGCGGGAGCTTGGCGCCGAGGCTTCGCCCGAGGGGCGGCATGGAGTGACGTCGGAGATTTCTTACCCGGTGATCCGCGACAACCTGGGTGCGCTCCTGACCCACCTGGCGGATCAGGGCTACGCGGACCATGTGGGCTCGTGGGTCAGCGACAGCGTCGCCAACGTGCCAGTCACCGGCGAACAGTTGCTGAGCGCCCTGCCCGAGAGCGCCCTTGCCAAGGCTGCCGGGGCAGCGGGCCTTTCGGTACAGGAGTACGCCGATCAGCTCGCAGAGGCCCTGCCTGTTCTCGTGGATACGGCGACCCCGCACGGTGAACTGCCGCCGGAGGGCGAGTTCGAGAGTTTGGTGAAGCGGTTCGTCTCCATCGGCGAATAGCGTCTGTCCGGTGGGCTGGGTACCCGCTCCGCGAGTAGATCGTTCCCGTCGGTGCGGGGCAAGGCGGGTGTCAGGTCCGCCGCTCCTGCTCCTCTAGTACCGCCTGCGACCGGCGCTGCTGCTCTTCCATGAGCACCAGCTCGGCGGCGGCCGCGACCGCGGAGATGCCTTCGGCCTCCCGCTCGATGGCCTTTACCTAGGCCACGGCCTCCTCCTCGGGTCAGTCGGCCGCAGACGAAGCCCACCACCGCGGCAACCACCTGCTTCTCCAGCTCGGCCGCCGCCTCGACGTACTCCTCACCCCTCATACCCACGGACAACGAATCCGGCAAGAGCGGTGACACGGTGCCAGCCAGGGACAGTCAGGGGCGACCGCTGATCTCGTGCCCTACAGGCCCTCCGCCGCTCAAGATCAACTCATTGCCCCTTTGACGCATACCTGGGTCACACCCCCTGCAGGGGTGCACAGATGGCCAAGCACGAGGACTGGTCACGACGCGCTGACGGGGAGGGGAGGGTCCTGGGAGGGCTCTTTCCCTCCGCTGCTCTCCCTATTTGCGCAGGTCAGCGCTGGCAGCAACTTCGGGGCTTGCTAGAACTCTTCGTTCGGTGATATGGCTTCGCACTGAGAAGCCCATCTTTGACAAAGCCCGCCTCTTCAAAGGAGAGGTGGGCCTTGTCGCGTGTGCGGCAGGGTTCATGGAATCGGGGCCCGCCACGATGCCTCCGGGAGGGTGCTCCGTGGCAGGCCCCCGGGAACCACCGGAGTGGTCCAGCATGGATGCCCGCACCCTGCTTTTGCTCACCGTCGTGGCTGTGATCATCTGCTACGCCGCGTACCGCGATCCTGCGTTGGGGAGCGCAATTGCGATCGCCGCCGCCGTTGTCGGCTTCCTTTACGTCGTGCTGCGCGACGACGACAAGCCCCCGAAGTAGCACAAGGCCGTCGCCAGGGCCCGCCGGGTTCGCGGCCGTCGGCAGGGGAGGACCAGGCATGGACACCTCTTTGCCGTTCGAGACCGCCCAGGCCATCGTGACGCGTCATGCGGAGTCCGTCGGCGCATCGACACTGCTGACCGCGAAGCGGGAAGAGCACGAGCGCGAACAGGCGGCGGCCAAGTGGAAGGCGATCGAGGCGCGATACGACTCCCGCCGCCCCTCGCACCACGGCGACGAGCCGGACGATGAGCCTGCCGCCATACCCCGGCCTCTGGCCGTCGGCGAGTTCGTACCGATCCCCGCCTATCTGCGCGAACGTCTCCATCCGCAGAACAACAGCACAAGTCGCAGTCGGCGATACCCGATGGCGGTCCTGTAAGCGCTTGACTCCGCCGGGGATCTTGGGCGCCAGGCTCAGTGCCTATGGCGGCCGGTGGGCTCGTCCCGTGCCCACCGGCCGGTTCCGATGAGATTTACCAGCACTGCTCGACCGCCCCGAAGCCTCCGATGAGCGTGGCGACCGGTCGGGCCTAAGTGGGTCTTTCACAAGTCCGCCCTTTCCCACTCTGAGATACCGCCGTCCTACGTCGTCGGCCTGAGCGGACTTGCTCGCTTGTGCGGAGGGGTCTTCAAAGGTCCCGAGTTCGGATAGCTACGCTGGTCCGCACCTTGGAGGAGGTCGCGATCGGTATGTGTGACGGACACGGGCCCGGACGGTCTGAGCGGGAGGATTCGCTCGGGACCGGTTGGGAGCGGCACCGGCCTGCGGTTTTCGGTGTGGCCTACCGACTGCTGGGAAGCGTGGCCGATGCCGAGGACGTGACCCAGGACGTGTGGTTGCGGGCGGCCGGAGCGGATCTGCAGGACGTCGGTGACCTGGGGGCTTGGCTGGTGACGGTGGCCGCGCGGCGGTCGTACGACATTCTCAAGAGTGCCCGTTTCCGTCGGGAGAGCTATGTCGGGCCGTGGCTGCCGGAGCCGCTGCTGACGGGGCCGGACGCGTCGCAGCCGGTACTCGTCGATGAGTCCGTCGGCTCGGCCATGCTGCTGATCATGGAAGAGCTGAGCCCGCCGGAGCGGGTGGCTTTCGTCCTGCACGATGTCTTCGGTCTCGAGTTCGCCAGGATCGCCGAAGTGCTGGACGTCTCCGTGCCGGGCGCCCGGCAGCACGCCTCGCGGGCGCGACGACGGGTCGCCAAGGCCAAGCAGTCCGTGCCGCAGGCGTCGAAGGCGGAGCGCGAACGCGTCCTCGCGGTGTTCCGCGCCGCGTACGAGGCCGGGGACCTGGCCGGCCTGGTCAAGCTCCTGCACCCGGACGCCGTCTTCGTCACCGACGGTGGCGGCAAGGTTTCCGCGGCGCGCAAACTCATCCACGGCGGCGAGCGCGTCGCCGAGGTCATGGTGCGTGTGGGGCGCCGGTGGCGTCCGGACCGCATCGTCTTCGCCGAGGTCGGCGGCGAGCTCGCCCTGGTGTCCTACCGCGAAGGCCGGGTCCACTCCGTGGACACGGTCCAGATCACTGACGGTCTGATCACCGCGTACCGCAGGGTCGTCAATCCCGAAAAACTCGCGCGCGTCTGAGCTGTCACACCCGCGGGGGCTACCTCGTCTCCCTGATGAGAAAGCAAAAACGGGCGACGAATCGAAGGAACGATGAACGACCCCCAGCGCGTCAACATAGGCAAGCAGCACCCGGCCTCCTACAAGGCCCTCACCGCCCTGTCGTCGGAGGTGCAAGAGGCTGCTGCCGCAGTGGGCCTCGACCCGCTCCTGGTCGAGCTGCTGAAGATCCGCGCCTCCCAGATCAACGGCTGCGCGTTCTGCCTGCGCATGCACACCCGCGACGCCCTCAAGGTGGGCGAAAACCCCGACCGGATCGCCGTACTGCCCGGATGGGAAGAGACCGGTTACTTCTCCGAGACCGACCGCGCCGCCCTCCGCCTGACCGAGGCGGTCACCCGCGTGTCGGACGGGCACGTCAGCGACGAGGACTACAACGCCGCAGCGGCTGTCCTCACCGAAGACCAGATCTCGGCCATCACCTGGCTGGCCATCCTGATGAACGCGTTCAACCGCCTCGCGATCACCAGCCGGTACCCCGTCGAGAGCTGACCTCAACGCTGACACCGACGGTGATACGGGCCGGCGAAGCCCCCACCGTCATGAAATTGACCGCCTCGCGCCGCACCACGCGGCACGATCCTTAAGGAGCCCTGCCATCATGACCACGCCCGCCCCGACCGCTTCTTCCGCCGCTGCCGTCCCGCCGGTCGTCGCCATCGCCCATCACTCGGGCTTCGGCCACACCGCGGTGCTGGCCGAAGCGGTGCGCGAGGGCGCAGCCGACACCGGGGCGACCGTCCACCTGATCAAGGTCGACGAGATCACCGAGGAGCATTGGACGCTGCTCGACACCGCCGACGCGATCATCTTCGGCTCGCCGACCTACATGGGCACCGCGTCCGGCGCCTTCCACGTCTTCGCCGAGGCCACCTCGAAGCGCTGGGCGACCCGCGCCTGGCAGGACAAGCTGGCGGCGGGCTTCACCAACTCCGGTGCGAAGAGCGGCGACAAGCTGCACACCCTGCAGTTCTTCTCCGTGCTGGCCGCCCAGCACGGCATGCACTGGATCAACCTCGGCCTGCCGTCCGGCTGGCACTCCACCACCTCCTCCGAGAACGACCTCAACCGCCTCGGCTTCTACCTGGGCGCCGGCGCGCAGACCGACACCGACCGGGGCCCGGACGGCGTCCACAAGGCCGACATAGCCACCGCCGAACACCTCGGCCGGCGAGTCGCCGCCCAGGCCGCGGTGTACGCCGCCGGTCGCGCCGCGGTCGCCGCCTGATCCGCGCAGTACGTCGACGGCGAGGCCGAGGTATTGGGTGTGCCAGCACCGCATTTATACGGCGGTGCAGGTCAGCGGCGTCGTGCGTGTCGGCCATTACCCTGACGGAACAGCGACAGCAAGGGCCAACGGGTTCGGGCCCCGGGAGCTCGACCGACGCTTTGCTCTGCAGTTGGTGAATTCCCCTTCGTTGGCCAGATGAGGAGCCCCGAAGGGGCATCCTCAGTCTGGGGATGTGGCTCTGGCAGGGTGGCGCCCGTGGGGTGGCTGAGCAGTGGCCCGGCGAACGCTGGCCTGTACTCCCCGGGTGTCCTGTACTGGGCCGGGTAGATCACGGTGATCTCTACGGACGTCATAAGGAGACGCCGAGCCCTCATGGTGGCCGAAACACCTGCCGCATGGGAGGTGAGCAGCGTGCCGGGCGCGGCCATCAGGCGGTCATGTTTCGGCCTGACGGCCGCCAGGCGCAGTGGTCTTCGATGGGGAGGGTGGAGGCGCTGACCCCTATGTACAGCTCGCCCTGGTTTGCGTGCCTGCTGGGAGACAGCTTTTCGTATCCGGCCATGGACTCCCGACGGTCTTGGGTGACGTAGGGGCCGCATGGGCCGTAGGCGTGGCGCAGTTGGTCGGCGGTTGTGGTGGCGATGGTGGCCTGGGCGGAGGCGACGGTGGCTTCGGCTTCTTTGAGTACGGCGTCGGCGTGGGAGCGGTCGGCTTCTTCCTGGGCGGCGGTCAGTTCTGTGCGCAGGAGGCGGACGCGGTCCTCCAGCTGTCCTCGGCGTCGGCGTTCGGTATTGAGGCTGGCCCGCAGGATGGCCAACTGTCGCCTCGCAGCCTGCTGGAGGCGGCGCGACAGCGCGAGATGCTCCTGGAGCCGCTCATGTTGACGCGCCAGGGCTTCGGCCCGCTTCGCTCGCTCTTCGGATTCCCGCAGCGCCCTGCCGGTCTCTTCGATGGTGGCGTGGGCCTCGGTCTGACGGGCGTGGTGCTCGAGGTGTTCTTGGTGGTGTTGTTTGCGGAGGGCGGCGACCTCGTCTTCGAGGTCTGCTGCGTGTGCGCGGCATGCTGTCAGTTCGTCGTCCATGTACTGCTCGTACTGGGCGGGGGCGTAGTGGCGGAGTAGGACCGCATCAGGTCCTGGAAGTCCTGGGGGGAAGGGGCCAGGCCTTCTTGGGCCAGTACGTGGAGGAGTACGTCGAGCTCGTGCCGCTGGGGCGGGCGGATGCCGCCGGCGATGTTGGCGAGCGCACCCGGTGACATGCGGCTGCCGGCGTGATGAAGCCGTTCGCTGACGTCGGTCACGCTGGTCAGTGGGGCCAGGACGAGGGTGCGGAGCCGCGCGGTGAACGCTCGCGCCGCGGGGACGTCCGGCAGGGCGATCCTTTTGTTCTTCTCGCGGTCCGCAGCGGACCACAGGGACTCGAACTGAGCCAGGACCTCGGCCTCGGAGCCGGCCTGGGACTTGTCCATACGCAGGAGCTGCACCACGACGGAATGAAGCCTTGTCCACTGTGTCAGACGCCTGCCGCACAGGATGTCCGAGAGTGTCTGACGCGAGACGGTCGCAGGGAAGGAGTCATCCCGGTTGATCCGATCGCAGACCTTGCGGTACGACGGCGCGCCCGCGGCCCTGTGCAGCCCCTGGACGGCATCGGTCAGCCGGCGCAGTGCGCCGTCGGGGTCCGGGAAGAAGCCCGGCATCTGTGCGGGCACCGTCGGGCTCCCTGCTGTCATATCTGCTTAGACAGCCAGATAGTTCCACAGGTCCTAACTGTGTCACGCAATATCGGAAAACCACTTGACTGTCAGATGTGTCAGCCCCTCATCGCGGCACGGTCCACTGGAGAGGCGAGCCGGCAACTGCCAGTGGACTTCCGGATGGCCGGGCTGCCGTGGCCAGCGGGCAAGCAGGAACCACACAGCCCGGCCCTAACCCCCGAAGGGGCCACATGTCCAACCTTAAAGAACACGGTGACTACGCACCTGCCCTTGGCCGAATCCGCCGCCAAGGGGCACTCGGGCGTCGTGGCCGCCGCAGCGTGGCTCTCCTCGCCCTGCTCCTGGCCGTCATGGCTCCCGTCGATCGCGCCCAAGCAGAGTCGGCAGCCCCGGCGGCATCAGCCGGGCCCGTTCCCGGCACCGCTCCTGTGCTGGGGCCCCAGCTCACCGATTGGTCGGGCTACGGCCTCCTACGCGTCTGCTTCCCGCCCTTCCTCGCCTCCCTCGCCTCCGGCGGCGTCCTGGCCATCAGTAGCTGGGGCATCAGGAAGCTAGGAGGCCGGCAGGGCCCGCTGTGAGGCGGGCGCGCTGGAGAACTGGTGTGCAGGCAGGGAGCCTGTTCCTCGGGACCTTACTGGGCGGGCCACGGCACCTTCGTGACCAGCCAGGTCCACTCGTGGTCGCCACGGCCAGGAACAGCACGTCCGGCGGCAACCCAGTCGGCGGCCAACTTGTCGAAGACGGGCGCCCTCGGCGGACGCCTCGGGGCCGGCGGACCGCCAGAGGTGATGAGCGGCACCGAGGCAGCGTCACCGTCGTCACAGAACCTCCAACGCGCGGCGGGTAGCGAGGTCACGCCGTCGGACCCAACAGGGAAGGCTCAGCTGTCCCAACCTGCCCACCTGCCTCACCTATGAAATTCAGTCACGACTCTGTTGTGTGGCCGAAACCAGTGCCATGCTGAAACAGCGGTGATCTCCCGCCTCCCCTGGCAGAGATCCCCCATCGGCCCCGCCCGCGCCCCCCGCGCATGGGCGGGGCCGCGCCCTCCCTCCCGGCCTCCCCACGGGAGGCCCGACGCGCGCCCCGAGACCGTCGGCTGCCCGGCCTGGGCAGGACGTCTCTGGCGGCGGCGCCCGCCTACTGCCGTCCCGCCACCGGCCCGACGTCCCATTTCCCCTGGAGACGGGGACTCCGAGCAACCGAGTGCCTTCGTATGCTGCGCCCAGAACTTCCGAGGGGCTTCAGCTGACCGTCGTTCCGTGGCGCCGGGCGGACTACCGGTCGGTGGCCTTCGGGTGGCTCGTCGAGGCGTGGTCGATCCAGACGGTGCGGCGCTGGACGTCGAGCAGGTACCAGATGCGCCCGGCGGCGGTGACCTCGATCTGCCAGCGGTCCATCGTCTCGCTGCGGTGTGTGCCCCGGGCGAGCTCGCCCTTGAGCCGGTGATGGCGTTCGGTGCGGGTGGTCGGAGCCGGGTTCGTGCGCATCAGCAGCCAGGCCGCGCGGGTGTTGCCCGCGGCCTGGGTGCCCAGCTGCTCCCACCCCGTTGCCGCGTCGCCGTTGGCGAAGCGGACGTCCCACTCGTCCTCGGCCGGTGGTGGGGCGGCTCCTCTCCGCGCTTTGGACTCACGCGGCGGCGCCCGGCTCAGGCACGGGCCCAAGGTCTTCGCCGGAGTCGGTGGTCAGCGCGGCGTACAGCTCGGGGTCAGCGTGCACCTCGGCGGTGTGCCGCCACTCGGTGATCAGCTGGGCGACGGCGGCGGTGTTGTCCAGCTCCACGGCCGCCTGCAGGGCCTCGACCAGCTCCACGGAGAACTCGCGCACGTCGTGCGCGGGCAGGTAGTGCACCCACGGGAACGTCGCTGGCAGCACCTCCCAGGACCAGAGTGCGGCCCGGGGAGGTGCGCATCATCTCCACGAACAGGCGGCTGGCCGCGCCCATGACCTCGAGGTCCTGCTCGGCGCGCGCAGCCGTGGTCAGCACCAGGTCCTCGTCGTCCCGCCGCCGTAGCAGTATCCGCCGCGGGCCGCGCAGGGCGGCCAGCGTCACCTTGGGCTTATTGAGCAGCTCCGACAGGGACATCTCCAGCACGCTCATGACTTGAAGTTCAGTTGACAAGTCCGGCCCGTGCAGGTGATCACCAGCAGGACACGGCGGCGGACCAGATCCGTCCAGGTGGCTCATGTGCAGTCCGTCGAAGCCTGTCGCTCTCAGCGCGGGACCGGGGAATCCAGCAGAGACGTTCGCCTCGGCGAGCGCGAAGCGGCCGCCCTTCAGTTCCCGGCAGGTCCCCATCCAGCCGCCTCCGCGGAGGCTGTGAGGCTCATGGTGCTCACCGCAGCGGTTGCTGCGCCTCTCCGGCACGATCTCCAGCACATTCGGCGTGTCCCTGATCACTCCGAACTTCATGCAAGACAACCATGATCGTGTGCTTGCATCCTTGCTGCCCGGGCTCCGGGAACTTAGGACCCCTATGGCCTCTGGCTACCTCTACCTGTTGTCGCTGCTCCTTCTACTCGGCCACAGGATCCCGGATCAGGCTGAAGTCCATGAGCCCCTCAAACTGCTCTATGGCGTCGCGGGATGGATAGGGAGGCCGGCAGCCCTTGCGACCAGCGCATTCGTCGCCTACGTCCTCGGCAGCGTGCTGGAGGTACACGCCGCAAATCTCCCCAAGTTTTTCCGCAACGCTCGATCGCGGCTCGGGAGTTTTCACAGGAAGCTTTCCCGGCTTCCCCCCAAGGTGCAATACATGATGGAGCCTGACGAGCTGACGCGTGCCGAATCCTTCTTGCAAGTAGAGGCGGCTAGGGCAGAGCTGACCAAACCGGCAGTCGATGGGCTCTTGGTCTACATCGCGGACAGGCTCGGCTATGAGGGGGGAAGGAGAGGGCGGGCCCCTTTCGCGTTGCATCCCCTCATACAGGACCTGCCCCAGCTCCGTACGCGCCTGTACGGATCCTCGAAGGACCTATACGGAGACTACGACCGGCTAGCCGCCGAAGCTGACTTCAAGGTGAACGTCGGAGGGGCAGCAATCATCCTGTGCTGTGTAGCCGCCATCCTGGTAGAACCGTGGTGGGCCCTTCTCTCCGGCCCCATGGCCTTTCTCATCTATCGCGACCTCTCCACGACTCGCCAGGCCAATGACGTCCTGGTGCAAGCGATCGTCACAGGCGTCGTGAAGTCTCCCAAGTTCGAGGAGATCATCAGCGAAATGAAGGCACGGGCTGACAGACCGTGAATAAGCTGAGTATCAATCTCGAAGTTCAGGCGTCGCCGACAAGCGAGCGCGGAGCGCGGCCATTGAGCTGAACTGGGCCAGCAGCTGCCCCGGTGTGCGTGCGGTGTGTGACCTTACGGAAGTACCTCCTGCAACCCTGTGAGCATGGACCGTGCGAGCTCCAGCACACTGCCCGTGACGCCGGTGGCCAGTGCCGTGCCAAGGGCACTGATCACCGGCTCGGCAAGTCGGCGCAGGCGGGTCGGGTCGGGGGCGGGGACAGATGCTTCGTTGTGAAGGGCTTGGGCACCTTGCAGGACGACTGACTCGTCCTCGCGGGACAGGCCCAGGTCACCGGCTCGGGAGTAGATCAGCTGCGCTACTTCCCGCAGCCCTTCGATACCTATACCCGAGGCATGGTGCTGGGTCTGGCTGACATCCTGGTTACCCCAGGCAAGCTGACTTCCATGGACCGACCCATGGAAGACCGGGCCCTCTCCACCGATCATCACTCGTCCTCTCCCCGAGACCGGGCGGCGTCTTTGCTGAAGCAGGCCCGCAGGTCGGCCGTATCCTTGGTGATCACGTCTCGCACGTGCGCGGTTTCTTCGGCGATCACCGGCTGCAAACTGGCGGGAGTCCCGTTGAAAGCGGTCCGCAGGCCGTCAGCCAGCCGCGCGGCCTCGGGGCGGTGCAAAGTCCGAGCAGCGCTTTTCAGTCGCGCGACGATGACGGCGAGTTCCTGGCGAACGGTGTCTTGATCAGCGACTGGCTGCATCAGTTGCGCTTCAACGTTCGCGACAGCCTGACGCACGGCCCTGACCGTCACCTCGTCGAGACGCAGCATACGAAGTCGGCGCCTGAAGTCGTCCAGGACCGGGATCAGCTCGGCGGCCTGCGGAGCCACTACCGCCAGCCTGCGCATCGGGTCGGCAGAATCTGGTGCCTGATGCGGTTCGGGCATGGCGGTGTGAGGGGGCCACGAGGACAGGCTCCGTCCCGTGAAGGGACGCCATGCGAGCCGGTACGGCCGGAGGCCAGGCAGGTCCCTCATCTGCCACTGCCGGGCATTGCGATTACCTATCGCGATCTGCGACCCGATAACAGATTCGCGGAATTCGACCGTGTAGTTAAACAGGATGAACGTCCGCTGGTTCTTCGCCTTCGAATTACTCGGCACAGGAGGCACGGAAACGGCTCCGTTACACTTATCCGAGCCGAGATGATTGTGAGGTGGCGGAGGGTCCCGAATGACGGATGCCTCGTTGGTGTGAAGGAACTGTAGTGCGTCTTGCGCGACTAGTTCTTCCCACTCAGTTTTGGCCACTTTCTGCGCACGAGGCACTGAACTCCCGACGCCATGTTCCGTAACACGCCCCACTTGGTGTACCGGTGGAGACGTCGACTTCCTGGGATCATCTTTTGTGATCGTGTTCATCGCTGGAACACCACGTTGTGCCGAAGTCTCGGGCTCGGGGGCCGCGCCTATGTTCCTTGCCGACCTCTTTTGTGGCTTCACCTGCACCATGTGCGTCGCGGAGGCCGGCTGGGTGACGTTCCGATGCAGTGAAGGCATCAGCGATCCGATCTGCTGACCACTCTCAGGGGCATATGAATACCCATCCCGAACTCTTCCATTCCCGGAAGTGGGAACAGGTTCTTTCCTCCGATTACTGGAGTATGAGCATGCCTCACAGCACCACTCCCGCCACCGGCTGGCGGGGGGGCGCCGCCCGTACTCGTTCCGAACAACTGTTGGTCAACACCGGCGGCTGGTCTGACGTGAACGACCTTCAGCGAGGTGGCTAACACATGCTCGGCGCCCGCACATGCGAACACATCCCATTCGGCCGGGCGCTCCGGGGCCCCTGGCCTACTTGCGGAGTTGAATGTGGGCGCACGTGAACGTCTTCGGACCGGTTCTGGCTCGAGCGACGACTGCATGGCGGCGCCTTGGGCCACGATCGCGACGGGAGGGCACCACGATTCCGTTGGTGGATCAGGCTGTGGTGCGCAGTCCCCCGCACTGCACGCCACAGCGGCAGTAATTCCAGCTTGCTGAGCGAGGCACGCTCGGCCCGGGGCCTGGCGCTGCGCCAGGCCCCGGGCGTCTTCGAGCGCCGTCAGTCCTGCGGCCAGCTGGTCGTCGGCGAAGGACTGCTCCCGCTGTTCGCGCAGGGCGCGGTTCCGACGCTCCCCTGCGCTGATGCCGGGCAGCCAGCGCCGGTGTCCGGCCGGATGGTGGAGTCCCACCACTGGTCCAAGATGCGCTGGACTAGGCCCACCGGCCCGCGCTGAAGGCGTCGGCATCGGCCGAAGCAGAGACCGCCAACAGGGGGGAACTTTTACGGAGCTTCCCAAACAGGCAGTTCTTTCTTCGCCCCGCCCCCGCCCCCGCCCCCGGGCTGCGGCGCAGGCTGGTGACAGGCTTGGGAGGTGCAGGGATTTACTGTCCCGCCTGAGGGCGGTGGTGTGCCGCCGTCAGGGCCGTCAGCGGTGGCAGCCGATGCGCCTGCCAGAGTAGCTGCAGTGACAAAAAGCGTAGCCAGCGCAGTGGCCATCTGCCTGCGGAATTTCATGGCCGAGCTCCTTTCTCTCCGAAGAGATTGACATAACCGACCCTAAGGGAGGGATAATCTCTTCAAAAGGTAGGAGAAGTACGTATACCCCGCAGAGGTTTCTGATGCTAGGAACGCTGCTGGCCATCAGGAAGGGATCATGACTTCCTTGAACATGCACGACTACGAAGCTCTGCTTCAACTGGCTACCCAGATCATTGACCCTCGCGCCCCAGGGACGCCGCGCCTGCAGCTGGGCGAGCAGCTTGCGGAACTGTTCCAGGCCGAGGCGATCGCCATCACGGAAGTCAACTTCCGTAACTGCAGCAGCCGTTACTGGGGTGGCTACCCATCCTGCCTGTTTTTCGACATCGGCCCAACATTGCCTGGCTTTCACTCGTATGTCCTTGGTCATCCAGTGGTGCAGTGCTACCGAAGCTGCCGTATCGCAAGTAGCGTGCGTGTCAGCGATGTCCTGCCCCTCAAGGCATGGAAAGCGAGTTCAGCCTACGGTTTTCTGCAGGACAGTATCGGTATGGCGCACCAGCTGATCTTGCCTCTCTCTATTCACCCGGAGAAGCAATGTGCCGTCGCCGTTATGCGTACCAGCACCGACTTTTCAGATCGAGATCTGGAAGTTGCCCAACGTCTTGAACCTCTGCTGGCTGCAGCCTACGCGAATCAGCGGCTGCAAGAAGCCCAAGCGCCACAGAAAACCCTTCCTGATCCCGACGTACGGCTGACCCCACGGGAAATGCAAATCCTAAAGCTGTGGCCACTCGGACTAACTGCTGTAGCTATTGCTCGTCGCCTGGGCGTATCTGTACGGACAGTTGAGAAACACTCCGAAAATCTACGCAACAAGCTCAACGCCCGTGACCGTGTCAGCGCAGTGGTGCGCGCTCAGGCTCTGGGAATGATCCGCAGTAGCCTCGAGGAGCTTACGAACCATCACAGCATCTCCGACTGAGCTTGTTTTTGAACTCTTCAGTCGTTGCAGGTCGATGAGTGTCTTCTCGGGCAGACGGTCAGCGCAGGTCCCAGCACAGCCGACGACCGACCTGGCCGCCGTGACCACCGCCTTCCTTCTGCTGGGTCAGTCCCCCGGCGGCGCCCTGCAAGGCGCCGCCGGGGGACTGACCCAGACCGTCGGCGCTAGGAAGCCGTGAATCTCGACGGCTGGGCGCCTGTGCCGCGCACGCCGACTCCCACTCCTGGCGCAGGTCCACATACGCGCGGTTGAGCGACCGCAGGGCCTCCCACTCGTGCTCGCTGAGCGGTCCGAGCTCGGTCAGCTCGGGGAAAAGGCCCCCACCCTCATCCCCTCCCACTCCTGGCGTGCAGGCCCCCGCCTTCCCTGGACGCAGCCTCGCACCTCGAGTACGAGCAAAACGAGCACACCGCCCCGGCGAGATCATGCGGGCCGGCTCAGCGGCTCGGGTCGCCCGGAAGGCAGCAGACCGGCCCGCTCGGCCCGCGCCCGGCGCAGAGCAGCGGCCTCGGTCGCCGCGGCCTGGTGGCGACGCTGTGCACGAGACACCTCGATCGCGGTCAGCACTTCGTCCGGTACGGCCTCGGTCTCGGGGAACGCGCGGGCGCTGAGGGCACGCATCGCTCGGTTCTGCCGCTCCACCGCTTCCGCGAGGGCCGGGTCCACCCTGCGCGGCAGGGCCGCTGCCTGGTGTGCGGCGAGCGCGCGGCGGTAGCCGTCCCAGGCGTTCTCCCGGGCGCGTACCGGCCCGCAGGGCGCGGCGGCGGGTGCCGGATCGGCGTCGGCCGGCTCGGGGGCGGGCACCGTGCCGGGGGGGGCAGGATCCGTAAGGCGCGGACGACCGTGCGACTGGCTGTGGCGTTGGCGGCCACGATGACGCGGGCCTGCTCCAGGCGGGCCTTCGTCGCCCAGGCCGTCGACTCCGGGCATACGGTGAGCCGACCGGAGTCCGCGTCGTAGCCGACGGCCGCGACGTGCTCGGCGAGGTCGGGGGCGATGGCCGCCCCCTCCCGTAACGTGGCGTCGGCGGTTGGGAGTTCCCAGGCCCGCTCGGTGACCAGCGCGCCGATCGCCGCTGCGAGCCCCATCGGCTCGCGCCCGTCCCGCCGCACCGTGGACCGGCCGCGGCTTGTGCTGAGCCTTCTGTCCGCCGCCGTTCTGCCGTACCGCCTCCTCGCGGCCCGCAGCGCGACCCGGGCCAGGGCGATACCGGACATCTCGCCGCCGCTCATGCCTGACACCCCCAGGTGGTGTGCCCGAGGACCAGGTTGCGGGTGCCCGCCAGGCGCAGGACCTGGTGGACGAACCGGCTCAGCCGCCTCGCCGAGAGCTCGCCGTACTCGTCGATGTGGTCGAGCACCAGCTGGTGGTCGTGCTCGCGCGGGCCCGCCAGTCGATGACCTGCTGCCGAGTCAGATCTCAAGCACCAGCGGCACCTGGCCCTCGCCCACGTCCTGGCGCTCCGGCTCGAGTGGCGGGGCGTCCTGGACCGGACGGGGCGCGGGCAGCACCACCGTCACCGGCACGGCGGCCGGGATAGCCGAGCCGGCCGACGCCGGCCCGGTCTCGCGGGTACGGTCCTGCAGCGCGGCATGCTGCGCCTTACACCGGCCCGCTCGGCACGAGCCCGGCGCAGCGCGGCCGACGCCGGCCCGGCGGCCTGGCGGTGGCACTGGACGCGGGCCTGTTCGATCGGGGCCGGCGCATCGGCCGCCGCTGCCTCCGGCTCGGGGTACGCGCGACGACTCAGCGCGGCCGTTTCCACTGGAACGGACCCGGTGGCCGTCGGCACGGGAAGCAGCGGGCAGCCGGTGGTCGCATGGCCAGCGACCATCGCCTCCAGGACGGCCTGGCACTGGCACAGCGCCGGGGCTGGACACCGTCGGCCTACCGCAACTCGTTGTCCTCCAGGTACGCGCACCCCTCGGTCTGTCCCGCCAGTACTCCGAGGGCGGCCGTGATGAGAACCGCGGGCTCGTGCTGGCCGTCGGCCATCACTTGGTCTGGTGCCCACCAGCGGACATCAAGGACCTCGTCTTCCTGCCGGCGGATGCTGCGGAACTGGTCCGCGGGGACATTCATGGCGAACACGAAGTGCAGCGAGTCCCGCGTGCGCTGCAGTGGCCCGAACCAGGTGCCGGGACGTGCGTGGCGAACTACCAGGAGCCGTCCGGCCTCTCCGCGAAGTCCGGTCTCCTCGAGGACCTCCCGTACCGCTGCCTCCCTGAGCGTTTCCCCTTCCTCCACCCTGCCTCCGGGCAGGGTCCACAGCCCCGAGCGGGCATGGTGCACGAGGAGCACGTGCCCGTCCTGCCGCCGGATCAGCCCCCAGGCACCCGCGCCGAAACGCATCCGGTCGTCCACCACGCTCACGGAGCCCCCCACTGGCTGCCTCCCCTGCCGCCAGGACCCGTCCGTCGCGCCCTGCTGTCGCAGATCATGAAGCGCCCAGCCCCTCGGCGCGCCGCCGATGCCCCCGCCTGCCCGAATTCACCGCAGGCAATGGCCGAGAAGACGCTGTTGCCAGGAGGACGGGGCCTCGCCTGCTCGATGCGCCAGGCCAGGCTCCCGGTAAGTGCCCGTTTCCGATTTCGCAGTCCGTTGAGGTCAGAACGTTTGGAGCGTTCAACGGACGTGGTCGATTCCGATGATGAGGGTGTCGGGGGCCGAGGAAGCCGTCGGCGACGAGCTCGGCCTGGGCAAGGAAGCTGACGGACGAGGACCGGCGGGGCTGACGTGCTTCTGGTCGAACATCAACCCGATGCGGCGTCTTTCGCCGCGACGCGGACGATCACTTCGACCTGCCGCCTGTGATCGTTGCCAGCCCCTGTCGAGATGTGGGCCACGCGAGCAACACCGCACCGTCCCGCTGAACTCATAACGCCTCCCCCACCCCACACGGCCGTCATGGAAGCAAAAACGGCGGCATATTTAAGCCCCCGCGCCCTTTCGGCGCGTCGTGTCATTTCATCAAACTATATTCATGACCGAGGAATTCTCGATCACCCGTGCGCGACCGATACTTGGCGACCTCGCTCGCCGCGTCGCCACCACCCGTAAGCCGCTCATCCTCACCGACCACGGGCGGGCTATCGCCACTCTCATGCCGTTACTCCCGGAACAGCAGCAGGAGCTGGCCAATCGTGCCACCGGGTGCCCATGCGTCGGCATGGACTGACCCATGTCCGACGAACCACGGCTTATCGCCGGCCGCTACCAGCTCATACGCCCGCTTGCCAGGGGCGGCTTCGGCCGGGTCTGGCAAGCCCGCGACGATCGTCTGCGTGCCCCCGTAGTCGTCAAGGAAGTCTGCCTTCCCCCCCACCGGCAGCCCCGAGGAACGGGCTAAACGCCTCGCATACGCCGAGCGAGAAGCCCGCAACGCCGTCCGGGTGCGCCACCACCCGAATGTCGTCGCCGTCCACGATGTCGTCGTCGAGGATGGCAAGCCTTGGATCGTCATGGACCTGGTCGACGGGCAGTCGCTGGAGGAGCGGCTTGGCAAGGGCCCGCTACTGTTGACCGAGGCCGTTGAGCTTGCCGACTCCCTTCTCAGAGCCTTGGAAGCGGTCCATGACGCCGGCGTCGTCCATCGCGACGTCAAGCCCGCGAACGTCATGCTGGCCACCAGCGGCCGGATCCTGCTGACCGACTTCGGCATCGCCGCGCACCTGACCGATACCCAGATCACCACCGACAGCTCGGTCATCGGCTCCCTGGAGTACATCGCCCCCGAGCGTCTCAAAGAAGCTGCCGGCACCCCGGCAAGCGACCTGTTCTCCCTCGGGGTGACCCTGTACCGCGCCGTCGAGGGCATCTCTCCGTTCCGGCGCGACTCGCAGACCGCCACCATGGCCGCCGTGGCCCTGGAGAACCCCCGGCCGCCGGGCCGTGCCGGAAGGCTCACCCCGCTCATCCTCGCGCTACTCGCCAAAGACCCCGCTGCGAGGCCCACCATCCCCGAGGCATTCACACTCCTCGACACCCCGCACTCCCGTCAACGAGAGGGGATGGCGAGGTCGCAGGTGGTCCTGCCGTCCCTCTGGAGGGCGTACGACCTGCTGGGTTCCCTGTTTCCCGGGATAACGAGACCGAAGACCCCGTCGGCCGCGCCCACCACCGAGTCTGTCCCGGAGCACTTCGAAGAATCATGGACCGGCGACGAAGACGTCAGTGAGTTCAGCAAGTACAACACAGAGGGGGGTGCAGCGTTCTTCGCGGCCCTCTCCGCCGCGTGCTGCTACGTGCTCGGCTTCGCGGGGGTGGGCGACGGCGCTCTGGGGGCAGGGCTTGCCTTCCTCGGGCCGGCTCTTTTGTCGACGCTGTTCGCCGGAGAAGAGTGGAAAGGCTGGTTTTCGCGTCGAGCGCTGCGGAAGGGCATGCAGGCCAGAACTCTGCGTATCGACCGATACGGCATCACGGCCACTGACTCCTCCGGCATGCAACGCATTCCGTGGTCCGCGATCGCAGGGGTGACCGCCCGCCACACCGACACGGCCGTGCACAAGCACAATCCTCTTGCGCTCCACCTGGAGATGCGCGGGCCGACGCGCACCACATCTAACGTCCTGTACCGCCCCGCCGGATGGCCGATCTATGCGGAACTGCCGGACATCTGCCGCGGCACCCAGACTCTCTTCAACAACACCCAGACTCTCTTCAACGACTGGGTGCCGGTGTGTGTGCTCGGCCCGCTGCCCGGACCCCGACGCCTCGACCTGAAGAACGCGATCGCGGCCTACGCGAAAAAACCTATGACCAGTACAGAGAACTGGTGACCGACCCGGCGGACAACACCCGGCGGGCAAGCCGCCATCTTCATACGAGAAGTAGAGAATCGTCAGCCTGACGACGATGAGCTGGATGTTGCTCAGACCGCGGCCGGCATGACGGCGGGGACGGCAGGTGCCATCTTCCGGGCGGGTTTACGGGTGAGGCGGCGGGTCATCAGCGTGATGGACGCCCAGGTGATGAGCGATTCGCTGACCTGCGGCAGCCTCTCGTGGTCCCGGCAGTGCCGACGGGCCCGCATGATCCACGAAAGGGACCGCTCCATCACCCAGCGGCGGGGCAGCACGACGAATCCCTTGGTGTTCGGCGGCCTGCGGACGGTCTTCAACGTGATGTCTGGCTGTTCGGCCCGGCGGCTGGGGAAGAGCCATCGGGCGTCGGGGTTGGTCGCTGGCATGCAGCAGTCGTCTGAAGCCATCCCCTCTGACCGTGAAAGGCCCCGGCTACGACCACGTCAGCGTGGCCGTAGCCGGATCAAGACCGTGCAGGGAGTACGGCAGTTCTCAGCCTTCGAGCCAGGCCTGCCCAGGAGGGGTCCGGTAGCCGCGCCAGTTCGGAAGGCTGTAGCGGTTGACCAGTGTCCATGCGGTCCGGGTGGCGTCCTCCACCCATGCATGCCCTGCGGCAGGCAGACCGAACGCGCCGCGCAGACGGCTGGTGATCTGCTCCTGCGAGATGTGCTTGTTGCCCCGCCCGAGGTACTTCAGGACGTAGACCGCAAGGTAGTCCACGTCCGTTGCATGGCCCTGGCCGCGGAGGATGGCCTTGAGCCGGTACTCGAACTTGGACCCGATGCTGTCATCGCCTTCGCCCCAGAAACTTGAGTCCTCCGGGTGCGGCAGCATGTCGATCAGGTCGATCAGGTGGGCGAGGTCAGGGTCGTCAGCGAGGGTGATGTGATCGGACACGAGCGGCTACCTCCACAATGCTCTGGTCCGCCGATCATCACGCCACCCGCACAGCGCCGTGCCACGGATGGGAAGGACTGCCCGATATGCACTCTGGGAATGGCCGAGAACGTCACCAGTGCCCGGTACGGGGTTGTCGGTGGCTGTTTTGATCTCCCCGTAGGCGGCCAGGAGCACCCACTCCGGTTCGACGCCGAGCAGCACGCTGCCATCCTCGCGCTCACCGAGCTCGGCAACGACGAGAGCAACGCGGTGTCCTCTGCGAAGGCAGCCCCGTGAGCCACGCTGTTGAGGACCTGGTCGGAGAGATTGCTGCCACCGCGTCCCGGCTCGCGCAGCAGCAGGACGTTTTAGACAGCGAGGAGCCGCAGCAAGCGTTGTACGTGCCGGCCGGAGCCATCGGTTCGCTCGCTGTACCGGTTGCCGCTCTCTGGGCCGGCACTCCCGAAACGGCCGCAGCGGGCTGACGCCCTGCGTGCTGCGGAGCGGGCGTGCGCGCCGCACAGAAGCTCCTGCCGTGACGATAGACACCGAGCCGGCCGACATCATCGACGCTGAGGTCCTTCCTCCCCCGTGAGTACCTGGCCGCCGTCGCCAGCGCCCGCCGCTACGCGGACCACCATCTCGTGGCCCGCTTGCGCACCGCGCTCGACGAAGCCACCCGCGCCGACGCCCGTACCGGCCCGCGCCAGGCACTGCCCGCAGCCCTGGGCATCCTCGGCACCATCGACCTTTGTCTTTCAGGTGTTGGCCGCGGGATCCGTTTCAGCTGGCTCCGGCTGCCCCGCGTCCGGGGCGGGTCGGGCAGGTGGCACGGGCTGGCTCATGTCGACGAAGCGGCTGTAGTGGCCTTGGAAAGCGACGGTGATTGTCGCGGTGGGTCCGTTACGGTGCTTTGCCACGATCAGGTCGGCCTCGCCTGCGCGAGGTGACTCCTTTTCGTAGGCATCTTCACGGTGAAGCAGGATGATCATGTCTGCGTTGTCCTCCAGGGCCCCGGAGTCTCGCAGATCACTGATATGCGGCTTCTTGTCGACGCGCTGCTCAGGGCCCCGGTTGAGCTGGGAGATCGCGACGATGGGCACGCCGAGTTCCTTGGCCAGGAGTTTGAGACAGCGGGAGATCTCGGAGATTTCCTCGTACCGGGAGGAGAAGGGACGGGTTCCGTAGGTCAGCATGTGCAGTGCATCCACGACGATGAGCCGGATGTCCTGCTGGCTGCGCAGTCGGCGGCTTTGGGCGCGCAGATCAGTCAGGGTGGAGTAGGCGCCGTCTTGGATGTAGAGGGGGGCTGCGGCGATGTCGGGCAGCCGGCGCGCCAGGCGGGTCCAGTCGTCGTCGGCCATGGACCCGGAGCGCATGTGGTGGAGGGCGACGCGTGCTTCCGCGGCGAGCAGCCGCATAGCGACCTCTTCCCGGCCGGACTCGAGGGTGAACAGTGCTGCGGGCAGGTTGTTCTTGATCGAGGCGGCGCGGAGGAAGTCCAGGGCGAGGGTGGACTTGCCCATGGCGGGGCGGGAGGCGATGACGGTCAGGTGGCCAGGCTGCAGGCCGTTGGTCAGGGCGTCGAGGTCAACGAATCCGGTGGGCACACCGGTGAGCTCGGTCCGGAGGGATCCGATGGCTTCGATCTGGTCGAGGGCGTCTTCCAGTACATCGCTGAGCGAGTACAGCGGCGGCAGCACGTTGCTGCGGTGGGTGGTAGCGGCGAAGATCTCTGCCTGGGCCGCTTCGATGATCCGGTCCGCGTTGTCGGCGGATCCCTCGTCCACGAGGTTCTCGATGTGGACTGCGGCCACTCTGGTGCGACGCAGGCGGGCCAGGGCCTGGAGACGGGTGGCTTCCTTCACCCAGGCCGAGCCCCGGCTCGTGGAGCCAGCCAGGGCGGCCAGGTATTCGGCGCCGCCGGCTTTGTCGAGTTCCTTGCGCTGGGTGAGCCGCGCCGCGACTGAGGCAGGGTCGGGTGTGTCGCCGTCGGCGTAGACGGAGAGGATGGCGTTGTAGATCAGCTCGTTCCCAGGGCGGTAGAAGTCATCGCCGCGAAGGACTTCCACGACGTCGGCGATGGCCTCCAGCGAGCGCAGCATCGCGCGCAGGACAGCCTTCTCCGCTTCGACATCGTGCGTGCTGTGTGCCGACCCCGTCTCCTTCAGCGCCATCTGGCCGTCCCCCTCTTCCTTGCGCGGGAGCCCACCCCCACGTCATGGTCACCGGGTCAGCCTAAGCGCTGGTCGGCGTTGCGCTAGGGCGAAGGAGGGGCTCACCAGGTTGTCTCGGATCGCTGTGTGCGGGCCCTGAGCACGGCGCAGGCGTACGCCTCGTCCGATGCCGGCCGGTGCCTGGTGGCGGCGAGGGCGTGCACGGGCTCACGGGGGAGGCAGCGCGATTGCCGCTCGGCGGCGGCCTCGACTGCCCCGTTCACCGGGGTGGTTCTCTCCCTGGCCTGGTCTGGGCCTCGAACAACCGGCGATGGTGCGGCCGCGGCCGACGATCCGGCTCCGTAGCCAGAGTCCTGGTCCTCCGGCTCCCGAGAGGCTCTGGTGTCCGGATGGTGTTTTGCTCGCCCCGTGGATCCGGTGCCGCTGTCTGCCGTCGTGCGCAGCTGCGCCGTTCCGTCTGCCGAACCACTGTCGAAGTGCAGCTTCCCGTCGTGTCCAGAGCCGGCCATGAGGTCGCTCGCTGGCTGGGGCGGTGCAGCGGGTTCGGCTGCCCCATGGCCTACAGGCCGCGCGGGTTTGGGCACCAGGATGTTGATGGACCGTACAGCCTGGGCGTCCATGCGTTGGTTGAGGCGTTGAATGAGCATCGGTACAAGGAGCCGTGTCTGCGTCGCCCATGCCGGAGAGTCGGCCTGCACGGTCAGTTTCCCAGTATCTGGGTCAAAGCGGATTGCGCGGACTCTACGGGCGATGTCTACCCCGACGCTGTCGTCCCAGTGAGTCAGTACTGCGGAGCGGGCGAGAGCGCCTGCTGGCATCCGGGCTGCGAGGAGTTCTTCAAGTGCGACGGACAGGGCGACTGGTTGTGACCGTCCTCTGCGCACGGCGCGCGGCGTGGCCGTACGAGCCGACGACACCCTGCGGCGCCTTGCGTCCTCCTGGGCACGACGCAAGGCGATACGTGCCAGATCTGGTGTTTCGACCCGTTCGTTCAGCAGAGACCTCCTGGATGGATGCCCAGTATCCATGGCATCCGAGACTGTTGTGCAGTCCTGACCAGCATCGCGCCCGACCCTGTACGTGCTGGCTGTACGCCCCCGTTCGGCGGGGCTTATGAACAGACAGCGCGGCACAGGCGGCAGCCTTCGCCGTGGTCGGGGTCGTACGGGCGGCCGCAGGCGCAGCGGGGCCAGCCCAGGCAGGAGGGGCACTGGGTGTGGGGTGGGGCAACGGGCACTCCGCAGGTGCCGCCCTTGCCGACGCATTCGGCCATCGGCGGTCGGTAGGCGATGGCTTCGGCCGGGGTCCGGTCGGTGGCCGGCGCTGGGTCGGGCTCAGCTTCGTCGACTGCGGCGTGGGTGCTGTCCTTGCAGGCGGGGCAGGGCCAGTCGGGGTTGTCGGCGCTGAAGCCGTCCTCGCAGCGGGCCGAGCACGGTGTGGGGGCCAGCAGCCAGAGCACGACGTCGTCGGGCCCGTAACCCTCCTGCTTCTCATCGGTGGCCCGCTGGAGAGGGCGGCTGGCCCAGCTGTTCCACCAGCGGCGTTCGATGCGTGCGGTGATCTGTCGCGTGGTGCGGTAGCTCAGCTCGTCATGGATCATCTCCATCGCGGACCGCGGGATGACTCCACCACAGGCGCGCAGGAGTTTGTCCGGGATAGCGGCGAGGACGGCGCGGATGGGGTCGGTGGAGTTGCCTTGGTTCAAGCAGGCGTCGCATCGATCGCGTCCTGCGGTGTGGGGGGAAGTAGTGGCGGGGCCAGCGCCGTTTGCGGTCTTTGCGGTTCTCGGGCTCGACCACCTGGACCGCACTGGGAGGCCGCTCGGGCAGCGGGGCCTGGCAGGTGCGGCACTTGCCCTGACAGGTCAGGCACAGGCCGCCGGTGGATGAAGGAGCCTGGCATCCGGGGCATTCACGCCGACATACATTGCACAGGTGGTCTTCCGCGTGGGGCACAGGCAGCCAGCGGTTATCGCCCTGGCAGCGGATGCACTTGGCCGGGTTGGCCTCTTGGCTGAAGGTGGGCAGAACCGGATGGCCCGGGCACAGGTCACAGCGGATGACCGCCCGGTTTCCCGAACGACGGGTAATCATGCGGCGCTCCCGGTGTAGTGGGCGGCGAGGACGTCAGCGTAGCGATCGGTGATCGCGCCGAGAATGGCCATCGCAGCCGATACCCGTTCGGCATGATCAGCGTCGGCTTCCTCGTCGGATGCGGGGCCGTAAACCGTGCGGGCGGCCGTCTAAGCGATGCACCCGGCACGTGGATCAGCGGTGGCAATCACCCCGATCTGCTCCCGCACGATGGCCGGCAGGCACATCTCCCCCACGTCGGCGGTGACCCCGGCGCTGCTTTCCCCGTGCGGCAAGGAGCCAATGGGCATGCTGGCGGCAATACGCGCACGGAGCACATCGATGGGCGGTGGCGGCGCCACGTCACAGGCCGGCGGCCGACGGGTAGCCTTCTGCACAGCCAGCTCACAAGTGTCACAACGCACATCGTCCGTCGCCCGCCCCAGCACCAGACTCCCGCACCACCGGTTGCGGCAGGGCACCTGCGTCATCCCTCCGGGCCGGTACGGCAGACCGATACTCAGCGCCCACGACAAACCGTCACGACGAAACCGGTACGGACAGCTCGAGTCACCCGTTCACCAGCCGGTCCAGCCGGTCCCGCTGGTAGCCGTTCACTTTCCCGACAACCTCAGCCAGGAGTTGTGCCGTCCGCGGCACCCGGAGGGCTGTCTTGCTGGTGAGAGCGATGGGGGAATGCCGTTCCGCGCGAAGCGCGAAATCACCGGCCCCGCCCGTACGCGTCCGTACGCTACCGGGGCTTTCCACAGCCTCAGCGCCATCAACTACCGGTACCTCGCCTACGGCGGAAGAGAAGAACGCGCGCTCGTCATCGGGTGAGTCAGTCCTAGGTGATTCCTCATTCGCGAAGGATCCCTCACCAACCGGGGAACCCGACCCCTCACCAACTTGGGAACTGCACGACCCCTGCGAACCGCTGCCCACGGCCGCCTCCAGGACCCCACCGGCCACCGAGCAGGCACCAGCGGGGCGGGCCTCGGGGGCGATGTCGTACGCGATGTACCGGTGACGCCCCCGCTCCCCCGCCCGCCCGCCGCTGCACCGTCACCCAGCGCGCCGTCTCCACCTCGTCCACGACTGCCGACGCTGCCGGTACCGACTGCGGCTCGCCCGCCTTCTTCCCCGAGTGGTGACGCAGGCCGGCCGCCAGCTCTGCCTCTGTCAGCGGGATCCCCCGCACCTGCGCGTACGCGTACGCGATCAACGCATACGCTCGCAGCTGCCGGGGCGAGAGGTCCTCGGCGGCCGCCGCCGGCAGCCACACGAACTCCTTCGCACGCGTCATCGGCCGCATCGTCCGCAGCGCCGAATCACCCTTCCCGCACGAGGACGACGACCGGGTGACTTCACGGGGTGGCGGAGCCGTCCTCCGTCCGGACGGCCCGGCCCATGGCCAGAAGGGCCGGATACGGTCAGGCCCCGCACCCAGCGGGCGATGCTCACCGGCATCGACTCCGCCAGGGCCATGGCCGGCTCGCCGGGCCGAACATCGTGAACTTGTGGGCGGGGCTCCCCTCGGCCCGCCTGCGCGGGCCGGCACTAAGCGGCGGCCTGACGGCGGCGCTGTGTGCGGGCCTGCGCGATCGGGGCTGGCGCATCGTCCGCCCCGTCTCCAGCTCAGGAAACACGCAGTGGCTCAGTTCCGGCATCGCGGCGGTCTGCCGCTGTACCGCCTGGGCGATGGCCGGCTCCACCCGGCACGGCGGTACGGCCTTGCGGTGGGTGGCGCGCTCAGCAGAAGTGGGTGCGGCTGGAGTCGCATCTGTTGCAGAACACAGGGCCGGGCGGGTGGTGGGCGTGTCACCGCAAGGTGATCGACGGGCTCTTGTTCCGCTTGGGCGTTCACTGTGCGTCGGGATATTGGTGCACTAGGTGGCGCATAGGGGTGCGGAGCGGATGGTTGGCACGCCAGTCCTGCGCGGGGTTGGGGTATCGATCTGGCCAAGTGGCCGATACCTCTGGGCTAATGGCTGAACCGTGCACCACTGTCCCGAACAGTCATTAGGAGGAACCGTGCTCGCCGGCATACGCTCCCGGACCTTCGGCACCACCCTTGCGCTCGCTCTCGCGGTCAGCGGTCTCCTCGTCCCCACCACCGCCCACGCCGCCGTCGGCGACCTGGTCTGCAAGGGGACGCAGAAGACCACCTTCGACCCGCCCCTGACCAACACCACCCAGGACACCAAGGTGAAGGTCCGCGAAACGTGGTCCACCTGCACAGATCCGGTCGGCATCACGTCCGGCCACGGCGCTCTCGAGGTGACCGTCCCCTCGTCCTGCCAGTCCCTGGGCCTCGGCCCGGAGTCCACCATCGAGTACAAGTGGAACAACGGCCTGAAGTCCACCGTGCACTGGACCACCGTCTCAGTGACGAGGCTGACAGCCACCAGCGTGGTGACGAAGACGGGATCCGTCACCGACGGATACGGCAAGAACGACGCAGCCACCGAAACGATCACCCTGACCAACCCGGCCCCCCTGGCATGCGCGGGATCGGGGGTATCCCGCGTGGAGGGGACCACGACACTGACGTTCCAGTAGCCCCATACGCCGCACCACCGAGCGTGTCCGGTGTGAACTCGTCTGACCTCGCCGGACACGCCAACATCATCACCTCCCGGGGCCCGCTCGCCACCCAGACCCAGTTCCACCTGCACGCCCACGACGGATGGACCACCGTCGCTGTCGCCACCTACCGCGACGACAAGAGCGTCCACCTGCACGGCGAGAACCACCTGCGGCAAGTCGCCCTCGTCTACGACACCCCCGGCGAAGCCCTTACCGAGTTCGAGCGGCTGTACGGCGATGCCGTCCGCCCCGGCCCGGCCCGTGCCACCGACACCGAGCTGCAGGCCACCAAGGCCCTGGCCACCACAATCACAGGAGCACCACCTCACCCAAGACGTCGTCCGAGCCAACCGGGCTGAAATCGGAGACCGTCCCTGTATGCCGCCGACCCCGGCGACCACGAGGGGCTGCTGAAGGAATTCCTCGAGTCCCAGGGCGAGTGGGAGAAATACCCCAGCTTCCCTGTTGGATCTGCGTGTTGAAGCGGATCGAGAGAGATGAGCCCGTACCCGGCTGGTGTACGTTTTGGGTGCTGGAGTACCGGTCGGTCGATCCCCGGCGGGTGGCGGCAGCGGCTGGTTGGGAGCCTTGCCGCGCGCGAGGAGCGGGTTGGTTCATGCAGGTCCCGATCCTCTCCATACCGGCACCACGCGGCTCATAGGATCCATGGATCTGCGACAGATCCGTCCGCGTCCAACCCAAATCGGTTAAGTCGCTCGGCCCGCTCAATATCGCCGATTCCCTTCCACAATGCTGCAAGACTGGCCGTTCCTCCCATGTCTCCGGCATCGGCGGCTCGCTGCCACCAGATGGCCACCTCCACTGTCCGGCCCTTTTTCTCCAGCAACTTGGCCATGACGCCAAGACCGCGAACGTCCCCCTTTTGGGTTCGTTCATTCAGCCATCCCGCTGCCTTCTCCACATGCCCCGCGGCCACGAGCAGACCAACCGCACCTTCCATGGCCGCGGATCCATAGCCGCAAGAGCCATCGTCCAAAGCCGAGGCGCGCCGGTACAGTTGGACCGCTTCTTCCGGGTCCGCGTCCTGCAGCAGAGAAGCAGCCCTCCATAGGACGTAGGCGGTCTGTATGGAGGGGTAGCGTTCGCCCAGAGCAATCGCCTCGTCCGTGCGCCCGTTCCTCCGTAGTAGTTCGGCGGCAATGCCTGCGGCTCTGATCTCACCCTCGCTGATTCTTCTCTGCAACCGGGTGATTGCCTCCTCCGCCTGGCCAGCGTGCACCAGTCGTTGGGCGGCCTCGACCAGCGCGACGACGTCTCCGGCCTCGGCGCGGGCTTGCAACCAGGCGATCGCTTCTTCGGTTCGGCCCGATTTCTCCAGCAGATCGGCCGCACGACATAGCGAGCGGTGGTCATCGGTGTCTTCCTCGGCGGCACGCTGGTACCAGGCGATCGCGCCGTCCACCCGTCCCGTTTCCTGGAGGAGACCAGCCGCACTGGCGGCGCCCCAATCGCCTGATTCGGCCCCGCGTTGGTAGCACATGATCGCCTCGTCGAACCGTCCTGTTTTCTCCAACAAATATGCCAACGGAGTGAACGCATGGGCGTCTCCGGCGGTGGCACGGGACTCCAACCAGGAAAGCGCCTCCCGCGACCGGTCTGCCCGCACCAACAAATTGGAGGCCGATCTCAAGGCGTGTGCATCGCCTGCTTCCGCGCGCTCCTTGCACCAGGCGACGCCTTCACCCACTTGCCCCGTGGATTCCACGATGCCGGCCACTCGGTTGTAAGCATCGATTTCGCCGGCCTCGGCGGCGCGGCGATAGTAGGCGAGTGCCTCGTCCTCTCGTCCTGCTCGCCTCAGGATGCCGGCTGCCGTGTACAGGGCGTTGCCCCCTCCGCGTTCGGCAGCCGCCAGAACCATCCGCTCGCTGCCGGCTCGGTCGCCTGCGTCGTCGAGCACGCCAGCGAGTTTCACCAGCGCGTCGGTGTAGCCCATATCGGCGGCACGCCGGTACAGCTCAGCGGCATGGCGCTTACGTCCCCTGTTGGCCGCGGCGTAGGCGAGAGCCATACAGTCGACACTCGAGCGGACATGTCGGGCAGCAGCGCTCCAGAACGTCGATGGCGGGCAGAGCATACGGCGTCTGTCCCGGCCATAGTGGTCAAGGTAGTCGGCAAGACCGTATACGTCGGGAAGGGCACCCATACCGCCCGGGTCGGCCACGGGCTCCAAGGCCGAAACCACACCCTTGATCCTGGTGCGCGCGTAGCTGAGAGCATCAGCGAACCAGGTGGCCGGCGCTGCGGCTCGCTGTTCCTGGGTCAGATAGCCGGGAGCTGCGGCCTCCAGGAGAGCGGTCGGCAGGGGGCCCGTGTGGCCGAGGCGGCGGGCGTCCATGGCTGCCGTGACAATCGCCTTCCCATAGGGGCCGTGGGGTAGGGCGGCGCTTTCGTAGTAGTCGACCAGCTGCGGGCCGGCAGCCAGAGTCTGGGTGATCGCACCACGTGCTCGTGATGGTGGCCCTGTCGAGCGAGGGGTGGCACAGGGCACGCAACTCGTGGAGGTCCGCCTCGGTGAAAGCCTCAGGAACGTCCACTAGGGTCAAGGCGCCTAGCAGTGCACGAGCGTACGGATGTGGGTCGTCACCAGCACCGGGGGTTGCGGTCAGCGCCTGATAGTAGGCGGGCCAGAGGGTCGCCAGAATTGCGACTGGGCCGGGCTGTGCTGCTCCGTGACGGTCGCCGTCCGCTGAGCGCGGCTATCCGGCCAGCAAGCCAGGCACACTGCCGAATCATCGTGCGGCATGTCTATGGGCTCTGCCGTCGGTCGGGCTGCTTGACGCGGGCGGGCTTCGAGCTCTAGATATGGGCGGTCACGAGGGGCTTGGATTGGGTGTGGGTGAGCTCCCTCCCGGTAGGCCGAGCGGTGTGGCCAGGATCTGCAGGGCACTCTTGATCAGCTTGAGGGTTGATGACAGGCGTGCCCGGGTTGCTGGCTCGAGGCATTGTGACGCCTTGTCAAGGACCCCTTCGAAGTTGGCCTCCGCAGTCGTCAGAAGCTCTTTCAGCCTCTGCACTTCGGCTTGGTCGTAGTGGCCGGCCACGACCTGCTGGGCGACTGCGCGGGCCCCGTCGTCGATAGACTGGGCTACCACTGGGACGCAACGCCGCACCTGCTGGATGTCGTCGCGGTTCGGCACTCCCCACATCGTCAGGCCGACAACACTGGTCACAAGAGCCACCGCCGCAATGGCGAGCGAGATCTGTGAGCGGATGGTGGTCCGCCGGGAGCGCCAATCGGCACTCTTGGCAAGCTCCAGCATCCTGCGCATGGCGGATGGCGGGGCGGTCGGTACCTCTATGTCCTTGGACGGCTCATCCTCGTGCTGCACCTTCCAGGCCTCCTACGAGTGCCAGTGGCTCCGGCTCGTTCTGGGGTTCGGAACGGGGTCGTCGCTGTCCAGGGTGAGCCGCTGGTGGCTGGGGCGCAGCAGGAGTTAGCCCAGTGCGGGGCCCGCCGTTCCCTGAGCATGAGGGTCTCGGGGGCGTGGGGGCGGTCTGCTCCCCGATGGGTGCCAAATGCCTTGGCGTGTGGCGGGGTGGTTGTGCATGTGGGTGGCGCCGCTGGTGGGTAGAAGGCGCCGTCGCCCTTCAGGCGGCGGTCGCGGAGGATCCCCCAGGTCTTCACATCCGGGGCGCTGCTGCGGCTCTCTTCATCTTCGCCGCAGCGGCATTGGCTCCGGGTCGTTCAGTGACTTACCGTCCGGGAAAACGTCTCTGCAGACTGACGCAGGGTAACCGGTTGTGAAGCCTTTGTGATACCCGCTCGGCCTCGTTATGCGTCGGGTTTCATGACTGGAGTGCCGACTCCCGACCGTTCTGCCATCCGCGATGCGATCATGCTCTACTCGAATTTCGCTGCCATTCTCGCCGGATTCGCGTTTACGGCGGTGATCGTCATCATCTCGCACTTCCTCCCGAGGGAGCGATTGAGCGGAGCCAGGGATCAGGAACTCGGAGAAATTCTCACCGTCGGCATCTCGGCATTCTTCTCGCTGAGCATCACCGCCGTGACCCAAGGAACTGTGGTGGTCGCCTCCGACGATGTGTACAGAACCGCGCTGGGCGGGCTGCTGTCAGGTCTGTCCCTGTCCTTCTCTGCCCTCCTGCTCACCCTTTTTCTGGTGCTGCTGCTCGAGGCCCTATCCCCGGAGAGTGCCGCAGCTAAGTACACGCGTCACATTCTCGGCCAGGTCCTTCCATTGTTATGCTTCGCCAACCAGCAAGGACCGCTTGAGGAATGCCTGCACAACAAATTTGGGAACAGCGTTCCGATACCCGTCCGTATCGTCCTCGGTTGCTTCTTTGTGATCTTGGTGTCATGGAGCATCGTCGGATTCCTCGCCTACGGACGAGGGACTGTCGCGGCCGCCGCGGCCCGCTATGCCATTTCGCGAGCGGGTGTCCGCCGACTTGTCTTCGGCACCCTCTGCGCGTGCCTCGCGTCGACGACGGCCACGGCGCTATACATGAACTACAGCAAGCCAGGATCTGCTGTCGGTCTGGGCGTCATGATGGGGGTCATGACCCTCGCGTTCCTGGGCTTCCTCGGCTTCTCGGTCTGCACTTTCCTTTCGAGACCGACCCCGCGACCAGCTGACTGAGAGCGCTACCGCTCCTCCTGAACACTGGTCGTTCACGCCGGCGACCCGCCAGTGGACCACAGCGTCAACGACGAGGCGCCCAACGATAGGCAGCACAGAAACGCCCCCGTTCCGGCAGGGAGCCGGAACGGGGGCGCGTTGTTTCATCGGGCGGCGGTGGCTTGCCAGAGGGTGACGGCGAGGCCGAGTACGGCGACGAGTGCCGCAATGCTGGGCAGCGGCCATCGCGAGCGTTCAAGCGCTGTGAGGCGGGTTTCATGGTGGGAGAGCTGGCGTTCGCTCTGGTCAGAGCGTTGGACGAGGAGGGCAAGGGCCCCGTCCACCCTGGCCAAACCGGCCCCAGCTCCAGGGCCACAGTTGCCGTATCGGTCGTGGTGGGGGATCAGTCATGCCCCGCCCTCGGTACGAAGCCATGTCGGCATGAGGGCCTGCACGCCCGGAATGGCCATGGTGCGAGTGAGGCCCGCGGCGAAGGCGAGAGCGCCTGCCGCCCACGGAAGGGTCTCGGGGATACCGGCTGCCGAGATGATCGCGGGCAGGAGCGCGGCAACGCTGATTGCCGTCTGAACGGTCGTGCGGATGGTGCGACGGGTTGCGTCGGTCAAGACTTCTCCTCTTCTGGCGGGGGGGGCAGGGTGGCATCCCCCTGAAGCGGTACGACTCCGACCCTGTTGCTGTCGGTGATTGCGGCGTCGGAAGGAGCCGCGCGGTTTGTCCTAGTCTGCACTTTGGGCACCCGCCGTTGTGTCCTTGCCCACGGCCTCGCTGGCAGCGCGGGCAAGTGGGTACAGCCGATTCGGTGCCGGAGCAGTGTTATGAGTGCGGGCAGCGCACGCGGCGGGTCCTAGGTCGGATCAGCCCGTGGGATGCCCGGGCTTCTGCGCGCAGTCACGGAGATCCAGCGATAAAATTAGGAAGGACGCGTCCCCCGCTATCGGCTAACCCGAAGGGGGTACTGAGGTCATGCCCGTCCCACCCCGCACGCACCGCTATGGCGTGTGTCGGCCGTGCCTCGTCGCCGTGCTCACGCTCGCCTTGGCCGCCCCAGTTAGCACCGCGAACGCCGCTGTCGCCCAGCGTGCCCGCGCACCCTCAGCGATAGCCTCCACCGACGAGCTATGCAAACACTTCGAGGACTACAGCTGGCTCGATGAGAAGGCCGATAAGACCGTCATAAAAGGCGTCTTGAAAGGGCTGATTGAAGGGATCAGCAAGACCTCTTGGGGCCGTAATCATGGCCTCGGAAGCTTGAAATTGCCGCCCGCCACCTACGGTGCTGGGTCGACCGCGATCCTCGGGTTTGCGAAGGCATCCTGCCCAACCGAGACACTGCTTCCCGCCGCACAGTCCCTGCAGTATCTGGCCCCCGACCTGCCGCAGCAGCGGCCTGTCCTCGGCCCGCAGGACTACAACGCGATTTACCCCCCACGCACAGATGCCGACCGGTCCGCCCAGCAGGCGGCTCAAGGATTCAACAGCAGCGGATCCACCGGCATGACCGGGCAGCAAGTCCTCAACCTGTCTGACGCGCTGTGCGCCGACATAAAGCGCGGGGAGAAGAGAACCAACCTCAGCGCCTCCCTTGGCCGACCCGATCTGAACGCCACCGACGCCGCCAATATTCTCGTGTCGCTGACCCGCGACCGCTGCCGCCTGTCGCCGCCGGAGACGGATGCCGTGGCCGGACGACTGAACGACTTCCTGGTCGTCAATCAACAACTCGCAGAGCTGCCGCCGTTCCTTTCGAACCCCACCTGGGTCTGCGGCGCCTCTCCAGAGCAGGCCAAGCTGAGTTGGACAGCGGGCGGGGTGAACCCCATCACGCTGTATGAGCTGTACCGCCGAAACGCGGATGGCACCTGGAGCCCGTACCCCTACCCCCGAGATACCAGAGGGACCGACACAATCACTGTGCTGAACCTCGGACGAGGCATCCATGACTTCGCCCTTCGCGCCACCGACGATCACGGCAACCAGAGCGCCTGGGTATGGATCCGCACCAACCAGCAGCTCTGTTAGGCCTGCAACGCTTCCCAAATTGAGCCGGAGTTGCTCAATAGCAGTGAGATCAGACCACAGTGCTGTACGACGGCAAGGGGGTCGGGGCTGGGGTCGGGCCATCGGTAGGGGCGCCAGGCCGTCAGGGTGGCGGGACGGACTGGGCGACTCACGCCTGATCACTGGGGGATCTTCAGCAGGTCCCACTGACGCGGTCCAGGCCAGCCGTCGCAGTATTCGGGCGCGTCACCGAGTGCCCGCTGCCAGAGGCGGAAGGATTCGCGGTCGGCGCTGGTCCACTGGGGTCCGGGGCCTGCTTCATAGGCGGAGCACCCGACCTCGACGAGGCGCTCGCCCATGCGGGTGATGATCGGTGAGTTCGGCGCAGTGCGGAACCAGTCCGCACCTGGGAACCGCTCGTATTGACCGTCCTCATCCTTGTACTCGAGGTAATCGCTGTGCTCGTTGGCGCCGTCTCCGGGGATGTCGTCGGTGGTCGCCTCGTGCCCGAAGTAGATGACGCCCTTCTGACCGTGCCACGACGGATCGGCGAGGACTACGCCTTCTGGGTAGTCCGGAATCTTGTAGCCGTGGATGTAGGAGCTGTGGCGCGGGCGGGTCTTCAGGTAGACGCCGTCACCCTCCGACGATCCGTCGTCGTTTGTATTGCCCTCGACCGTGGTGATTTCGTCGTCGGTGTAGGCAATGACGATGCCGGTGTGGGAGCCGCCGCCGGGGCTGAAGTACACGACACCGCCGATCACGGGGTAGTCGGTGTAGCGGTCCTGGTCCTGGAACCACTCGACGCCCTCGGCACAGGACGCGGTGACGGGGACGAGGTCGGCGGCGCCGGCTTCCTGGAAGCACCAGGTGACGAAAGTGCTGCACCAAGGTTCACCCTGGGCCCACTCCAGCGCCGGCACAGCCGGGGCGTACTTCTGAATGTTGTTCCAGTGGCCACGGGAGCGGCCCTCCTGGTAGCCCACTTCGTCATGGGCGATGGCGATCACCTTGCGGGCAAGGGACATGCGGATAACTCCTGTAAGGCGTGCAAAAGCCCCGCGCCGTGGGCGGCGCGGGGCCGTGGTGGTCAGGTTTGGTGGGTGGCTACAGCTGGCCGTCGGCGACGGAGTACAGGCCGGAGAAATTGACTTGGTCACCGGCCTTGAAAGGGATGCCTTCGGCGTTCCAGTCGCCTGCGGAGCCGGGGTTCTGCTGGAGGTAGAGGCCGGCGGTGGTGCCGCCGTTGATCAGCAGCTTGCACCCGGTGATGTTGGGGTCGGAGTTCTGGTCGGCCTGCCAGCGGAGACCGTCGATGATCTTCCGCCCCGTTGTGGCCGCGGTGAATGGCAGGTTGGGGCGGAGGCTGCGGCCGGTGAGGGTGAACGATTTCTCGACGGTCATCGACAGTTCGATGTAGACGAGGTTGGCTCCCGCGATGCCATAGGACCCGGTGGCGCTGAGTTCCTCGAGGCCGGTGGCCACGCTGTACGGGGTGATGGCGGCGCCGGTGTCGGCGATCGTGCGCCAGGTGGCGTCCGGGCCTGCCGTGTCGTCGATGGTGGCATGGAGGCGCAGACGGCCGGTGTCGGATTCGTAGAGAAGCTGGCCCGAGTAACCGGGGACCGGACGGGACTGGCTTCGCGAGAGGATGATGCCCCAACCGGTATAGAGGCGCTCGTCGGATAGATCCGCCGGCGTGATGGCGCCGGCCTGGGGGCGGACGACGAGGCGGACCAGTGGGATGTCCCAGACACCGTTTCCCCTTGCGCCAATACCGGGGGCTGCGGCTGGGCGGTGGGAGTGCCCTGGAGGTAGGCCAGGGCTATGCGCTGGCCGGGCCGGTCCAGGCGGATGGTGATCCGGTCGATACGGGGCTGAGTACCGGTGCTTGGGTGCGATCACCGCGGCCTCCTGCTTCGCCGACAACCCCGCCGAGTCCGCCAAGGTCCCCGCCGGCGCCCCGAAGCTCGCCACCAAGGCCGTCATCGGCCGTACCGACCTGGCCACGACCTCCGGCGCTGAGCGCACCGTCGTCAAGCTCGTCCCCCGCGACGACCGGGACGTGGTGCTGGCCAAGCTCTCCGCCCCCGTCGCGAACGTCCGCCCCGCCCAGATCGCCGCCGCCTCCGCACAGGCCGGTGAGAAGCTGACCCTGACCGGTTACGGCCGTACCAAGGACGAGTGGGCCCCGCTCAAGGCACACAACGGGACCTTCACCGCGGCCGCCGCCGGCGCCACCGACGTGGACGTCACCGGCGACAACGCCGCGATCTGTTCCGGCGACGGCGGAGCTCCCCTGTTCCGTACTTCCGGGGACATCGCCCAGGCGCCGAGGCCCAGCAGGACCTGGTCGACCTCGGCGTGCAGATCCTCCATCGCTCCCTCGGCCGCGCGAGCACCAGGTATCGCGGTCTCACTCGTCCGGCGGGCACGCGGGACCGCCGTCTGGGCGGCGACGGAGGCGACAGTCTCCAGGCCGAAGTGGTCGGAGCCGAAGAAGCGGTAGCGGACCAGGTCGATGCTGCGCCGGTGCTCGCGGATCGCGTGGACGTCGTAGCGGGTGAAGTTGCCAGCGACGCAGATCAGCCTCCGTGCGCTCCACAGCACCTGGGCCGCGACCGCTGCCCCGAGCCGGTCGCGGAGCAGGTGCCCGAACTCCGCCTTGTGGTCCAGGAGCCACGACAGATAGAAGAGCCCCTGGTTGATCACGCCGGCATCAGTGGCTCGCTTGAACTCGATGACGACTGGGGCACCATTCTCGTCGATCCCCAAGGTGTCGATCCGGCCGCCGTGCACGGGCCCGGTGCTGTACTCGCTCGCCAGGAACCGCACACCGAGCATCGCCTCAAGGTTGGCCTCGACAAGATCCTGCACATCGGCCTCAACCTCAGCGAGGTGCGACTTGACCTCCGTCACGCCGCCCTTCGTGTGGAACAGCTTCAGCCCCGACACCTTCCCCTCCTCAGTTAACACGACCACAACGTCAACGAGGCGGAGAATTGTTTCCGCGAGGGAACGGCGGTCCGCGAACTGGGCATGATCGAAACCTTCGCCACACGGCAGCCCATGCAGGGGCCTACAGGAGAACAGCCAGGCGACCAGGCACACCACGCCCGCATGGGGAGCGGACACGCCATTGACACGAACTCCTCAGAGGGAATGCGGAACACTGCGCAGGAACTTAACCCGCCGGAAGGTGGCAGGAGCCCCATGGACTACTGGACACGGACGCGGCGTGCACTCGTCAGTTTGTGTTCGTCAGCTGCTACCGCGCCGGGTCAATCATCCTGCCGTCGGCAGCCTCACCACGCGGCGGACCGCCGAGATGCCAGACGGGCGGAAACCAGCTGCCCCAACCTCGGGCCCGGGCCAGCGACGAACACGGCCAGCACTCGCGTTGACACTTACACCGGAACCACACCCACGGACAAAGCCAGCTACCGGAGCTGCAAACGACCAGCCACTGCCGTCCTGCTGCGGAGACCCGGAGCTGTACGCCGGGACGGGCAGCAGCGGCCGTCTCAGCTCTCGAACCGAGTACAGCGGTAACGGTAAGTGTGGGCGTGTTATCGGGGACGGATTCTCGCAAGTACCTAACCGACGAAGGAGGTTGGCGTAGCATCTGATGCGCTGTCGCGTAACTGACTCCCAGCAGCACGTCCCGGGCGCCCAGCCAGGGGCAGGGGCCTTCACTGGTCCCACAGGCAGGGCCTTCACAGGTCCTTCTTCGAAGGGAGGCATGCTCCTATGGGCATGCGACAGCAGGTGCGGAAGGGGTGTCGCACGTTACAGTCCTGGGGCAGTAGGGCCCTCGACTGGATCGAACGGCGTCACCTGGCCTTGACGGTAGTCACAGCTTTCGTGACACCGTTCTTGGTGGCATTGACCATCAAGTAGCACCACCCCCCGAAATAGCGTCGGGGGGTGGTGGTCTTGAGGGCGCCGCGCTAGCGGCTGGTCCGGCCCCTTCCGGGCTGGGCCAGCCTGCTGCCCCGAAGATGGTCCCGTATGGGTAAGTCCATCGTAGTCACAGGTTCACAGCCAGCTCGGTCGGCGTGACACATAAGAGTCGATGTCCGTAGCCTTGCACAATCCCCAGGTGCTGTGCAGTCATTCGGCGAAAATGGGTACAGCCCACGTCGCAGGCAGCGTCGACGCTCCAGTTCGCACTGTCATCGTTCGCGACCTGTGACGCGAGCTGTACCATTTTTGCGCATCGTCGCCTACAGCGGTCGCGTAAAGGCCGCCTTCAGGGCAGTAACGCTTGACCACGCCCTTGAAGCGGCGCGGTCTGCGCGTCCCTGCGACATACCGACTTGGCGCAGAGGGGGTCTTGTTCGCGCCGCCGAGGTTGAGTCCGTGGCCGAGAGCACGGATCCGCCGCGCCGCTGCGGCCGGTAGGTGAATGCGTCGTTGAGGAGCCTGGTCCGGCGGCAGGGGCGCGTTCGCTACCGTGCTCAGCTTCGCGATGCCGTCACTGGTGAGGTGCACGTGAGAGGCGGCCTCGGCTGGCCGACGCAGCGGTCAGCCCGAGTAATCACCCAGCGCGCCCACGGAAGTGCTACCCCCTCGGCTCACCACCACCCCCAGACGGCGATTCTTGGGGAGAATCCGGGGAGTATGGGCGCTGCTGGGGAGCGCTGGGGGAGGACCGACCGCGTAATACGGCACAACGCTGAAAGATCCGTCTGCCCAGGTCAGCCCTGGTGGCAGCCGCATCACCACAGGTTTCACGCCACTACGTGGACAACTTCATGACGAACGTGACGTGCTGGGACGAGCACCCCGACGAACCACCATGTCCGTTCGGACAGACTTGATCACGGCCGATTGCGTCCCGATCACTCCCATCACCGGACACTGCACGCCGGCAGGCCAGCTACCTGGCCCGCCGCGACCAGGCCTCATATCCCACAAACTCTGACTTGCCCAGCCATCACCGTCGCAGGGGCTCTCAACCCTGGCTGCCGCACTCACGACAGCAGTCAGGGAGGTCTCCACCTGATGGGGCTCACTTACTGCGACAGCGGAGTCTCTCAGCGCACCGGCCTCAGTACCCTAGGCCCATCACGCTGAGTAGTGCGCCATTTGACTGACGAGCCGTCAGCAAAGTCAGCATTAGGTCAGCATCAGTACCGCCACAGACCGCCACCGACCGCCAGAGCCCGCCAAGATCAATTACTCCCTTCATTGCAGCTGACCTGCGGAAATGCAGGTCAGTGACCTAACCCTCCGTTACTGAAGGAGCCCGCTATGAAAATGCTCATCAACGTCCCCGAAACCGTCGTAGCCGACGCCCTGCGTGGCATGGCCGCCGCCCACCCCGAGCTGTCGGTCGATGTGGAGCGGCGTGTCGTGGTGCGGCGGGACGCGCCCGTGGCGGGGAAGGTGGGGTTGGTGTCGGGTGGGGGGTCCGGGCATGAGCCGTTGCACGGGGGGTTCGTGGGGGCGGGGATGCTGGACGCCGCTTGCCCCGGGGAGGTTTTCACCTCGCCCGTTCCGGATCAGATGGTGCGTGCCGCGGCCGCCGTCGACAGCGGCGCCGGTGTGCTGTTCATCGTAAAGAACTACACGGGTGACGTGCTCAACTTCAACATGGCCGCCGAGCTCGCCGAGGACGAGGGCATCCAGGTCGCCAGCGTGCTCGTCAACGACGACGTCGCCGTGACCGACAGCCTCTACACCGCGGGGCGGCGCGGCACCGGGGCCACCCTCTTCGTGGAGAAGATCGCCGGCGCCGCCGCCGAGGGCGGTGCGCCGCTGGAGCGGGTGGAGGCCATCGCGCGGCGGGTGAACGAGGCCTCGCGCAGCTTCGGGGTCGCCCTCGCCTCGTGCACCACCCCGGCCAAGGGCGGGCCCACCTTCGACCTGCCCGCCGGCGAGCTGGAGTTGGGGGTCGGCATCCACGGCGAGCCCGGCCGGGAGCGGCGGGCCATGATGACGTCGGGGGAGATCGCGGACTTCGCCGTGCACGCGGTGCTGGAGGACCTGCGGCCGAGCGGGCCGGTGCTGGTGCTGGTCAACGGGGCCGGCGGGACGCCGCTGCTCGAGCTCTACGGCTTCACCGCCGAGGTGCACCGCGTACTGCGCGAGCGCGGCGTGCCGGTCGCGCGCTCCCTCGTGGGCAACTACGTGACCTCGCTCGACATGGCGGGCGCCTCGGTGACCCTGTGCCAGGTCGACGACGAACTGCTGCGCCTGTACGACGCCCCCGTGCAGACCCCCGGGCTGCGCTGGGGGCGGTGACCCCCGGGGCCCCTCACCCCCCGCCCGGCTCCGCCCCGTGCCAGACCGTCGTGACGTTGCAGAACTCGCGAATGCCGTGGCCCGACAGCTCCCTGCCGTAGCCCGACCGCTTCACTCCGCCGAAGGGCAGCGCCGGGTGGGAGGCCGTCATGCCGTTGAAGAAGACGCCGCCCGCCTCCATGTCCCGTACGAAGCGGCGCTGTTCGGCCTCGTCGCGCGTCCAGACGTTGGAACTGAGGCCGAAGGGCGAGTCGTTGGCCAGCTCGATGGCCTCGTCCAGGTCGCGTACGCGGTACAGCGAGGCCACGGGGCCGAAGGCCTCCTCGTGGTGGATGCGCATGTCCGGGGTGATGCCGGTCAGGACGGTGGGTTCGTAGTACCAGCCCCTGGTCAGCTCGGCGGGGTCGGTGGGGCGGCGGCCGCCGCACAGGGCGGTCGCGCCGCGGTGGACCGCGTCGTCGACGAGCTCCTCCAGGTCGGCGCGGCCCCGTTCCGTGGCGAGGGGGCCGACGTCCGTGGAGTCCGCCATGGGATCCCCGACGGTCAGCCCCGCCATCAGGGCCGTGAAGCGCTCGGCGAAGGTGTCGTAGACGTCGGCGTGCACGATGAAGCGCTTGGCCGCGATGCAGGACTGGCCGTTGTTCTGGACGCGGGCCGTCACGGCGGTGCGCACCGCGCGGGCGACGTCGGCCGAGGGCATCACCACGTAGGGGTCGCTGCCGCCCAGCTCCAGGACCGTCTTCTTCACCTCGTCGCCCGCCACGGCCGCCACCGAGCGGCCCGCCGGTTCGCTCCCGGTGAGGGTCGCCGCGACGACCCTGGGGTCGCGCAGGACGGACTCGACCGCCCCGGAGCCCACGAGCAGGGTCTGGAAGCAGCCCTCGGCGAAGCCCGCCCTGCGGAAGAGGTCCTCGAGGTACAGCGCGGTCTGCGGCACGTTCGAGGCGTGCTTGAGCAGGCCGACGTTGCCGGCCATGAGGGCGGGCGCCGCGAAGCGCACCACCTGCCACAGGGGGAAGTTCCACGGCATGACGGCGAGGATCACCCCCATCGGGCGGTAGTGCACGCGGGCGTGCGCCGCCCCGGCGTCCTTCACCTCCGCCGCCGGCGGCACCTCGTCGGCCAGCAGCCGCTCCGCGTTGCCGGCGTACCAGCGCATCGCCTTCGCGCACTTCGCCGCCTCCGCCCGCGCCGCGGCGAGCGGCTTGCCCATCTCGGTCGTCATCGTGCGGGCGATGTCGTCCTGGTCGTCGTCCAGGAGGTCGGCGGCCCGGCCGAGCAGCCGCGCCCGTTCGGCGAAGTCCGTCGTGCGGTAGCTGCGGAAGGCCGCCGCGGCGGTGGCCAGGCGCCGCTCGGTCTCCTCCGGGCCGAGCGCGTCGAAGGTCTTGAGCGTCTCGCCGTTCGCTGGGTTCACCGTTGCGATGGCCATGCATCGACTCTGCGGCGCCGGGCCCCGCCGCGCAAGACGTATGGCCTTCCATAGCCGGCACTGGCCCGCACTGGCCGGCACTGGCCTGCGCTACCGGTAGCGCGCCACGCCACGCTCGGTATTCTGGTGGTCACCTTAGGGTCCGGATGCTCTCACCTGGAGCGGAATGAGGCCGAGGAGTCCACTGGTCGCGACCGTCGCACTGTTCGCGCTGGCCTCGCTGGTCTCCTGCGGCCGTCAGGGCGTTCCCCCGGGCAGCGTCGCCGCCCTGATCGGGGACGGGGAGCACCGGATGGCCTATCCGGTCAACCCGGATGTCACCGTCAGCGGGTCGCCCGCCCTGCGGCACGCCAGGGCCGCCCACCGGATCGTGATCGGGGTGAAGTCCGACCATCCGTTCCTGGGCTTCGAGGACCCCGTCACCGGCCGTCGCTTCGGCTTCGACATCGAGATCGCGAAGATGGTCGCGGCCGACCTCGGGTTCGGGCCGGGGCGGATCACCTGGAAGACCGTCTCCCCGCAGGGCCGCGAAACGGCCATCGCCAAGGGGGACGTCGACTTCTACGTCGCCGCGTACACCATCAACGACGAGCGCAAGAAGCACGTCTCCTTCGCCGGGCCGTACTACGTCGCCGGGCAGGACCTGCTGGTCAGACAGGGCGAGAAGAACATCCGCGGCCCCGGCGACCTCAAGGGCAGGCGGGTGTGCTCGGTCACCGGCTCCACGCCCTTCCACCGCATCGAGGACCCCGCCTACGGCGCCCGGGTGAGCGGGCACGACAGCTACGCCCAGTGCGTCCAAGACCTGATCAGCGGCGAGACGGACGCGGTGACCAGCGACGACACCATACTGAAGGGGTACGCCGCGCAGAACGGCGGCAGACTGCGCGTCATCGGCAGGCCCTTCTCCCGGGAGCCCTACGGCGTAGGGCTGACCCGCGGTGACAAGGCCCTGCGCGACGCGGTCAACGACGCGCTGGAGCACCACCGCCGCAACGGCGACTGGCTCAGGGCCTACGACGCCACCCTCGGCCGGTCCGGCGCGCCCGCCCCCGCCCCGCCGGAGGTGATCCGGTACTGACCCGGCGGGACCGCGGCTTCCCGCGCGGTCACCTCCCGCCCCCGAAGTACCCACCCGCCCGGGCCGGCACGCGGGCCCGCCGAGGCCACGGAGGCGACCGTGCACGTACTGCTCGACAACGTCGGCCTCTTCCGCAGAGGTTTCCTCGGTACCGTGGCCCTGACCGGGCTCAGCGCGCTGCTCGCCCTGAGCCTGGGCACCGTCCTGGCCCTCTGCCGGGTCTGCCCCGTCGCTGCGCTGCGCGCGTTCGGGGCCGCCGGGGTGACCGTGCTGTGCAACACGCCCCTGACGCTGCTGTTCTTCGGCGTCACCCTGGGCCTGCCGATGGTGGGGCTGTCCGGGCTGAGCTACTTCACCCTCGCCGTGCTGACCCTGGGCGTCTACACCTCCGCATTCGTCTGCGAGGCGCTCCGGTCGGGCGTCAACACCGTCGACGTCGGCCAGGCGGAGGCGGCGCGCAGCCTGGGCATGTCCTTCTCCCAGACGGCCCGTCTGGTCGTGCTGCCGCAGGCCGGCCGGGCCGTCGTCCCGCCCGTCGGCAGCCTGATGATCACGCTCACCAAGAACTCGGCGCTCGCCGGCGGCTTCAGCGTCTACGAGCTGTTCAGCGTGGAGAAGTCCCTCGTCGAGCGGGGCTACGCCATCCTGACGGTCTTCCTGTGGGTCTCCGCCGCCTACCTCCTGCTCATCCTCACCATCAGCGGCCTCTTCCGGATCCTCGAACACCGGCTGGCGGTGGCGCGGTGAGCTCCGTCCTCTTCGACACCCCGGGCCCCCGCGCCCGCCGCCGCCATGCCCTCATAGGCGTCCTGGCGGTCCTGGGCATCGCCGCCCTGGCCGGCTATGTGATCGTGCGGCTGCGCGACGCCGGGCAGTTCACGCCGGCGATGTGGGAGGCGTTCGCCTACGAGGGGGTGCAGCGGCGGATCCTGATCGGCGCGCTGGAGACGCTCAAGGCGTTCTCCCTGGCCGTGGTGCTCTCGCTGCTGCTGGGTGTGCTGCTCGCCTGCGGACGGCTCTCGGAGCACCGTCTGCTGCGCTGGCCCGCGACGGCGCTGGTGGAGTTCTTCCGGGCCATGCCGCTGCTCATCATGATCTTCGCGCTGTACAACACGGGCTGGCTGCGGTCCTGCGTCACCACCGCCGGGCGCTTCCTGCGGACGGAGCTGGGCCGCACCGGCAACTGGCTCGCGGACAACTTCGCCAGCCCCACCCTGTGGGCCCTGGTCATCGGCATCACGCTGTACAACGGGTCCGTGCAGGCGGAGATCCTGCGGGCCGGGGCGCTGGCCGTGCCCCGGGGGCAGCGGGAGGCGGCGTACGCCCTGGGGCTGCGCAAGACCCAGGTGATGCTGACGGTCGTCCTGCCCCAGGCCGTACGGTCCATGCTGCCCGCGATCGTCAGCCAGATCGTGGTGACCCTCAAGGACACCTCGCTCGGCTTCATCATCACCTACGAGGAGCTCCTCTACGCGGGAAAGCTCCTGGCCCAGAACACGGCGACCCCTTCCGGCTATCCCTACATACCCGTTCTCCTCGTCGTCGGCCCGATGTACATCGGGATGTGCCTGGCGCTCTCCGCCTGCGCCAAGTGGCTGGCGCGGCGTGGCAGGCGGCGCCGTAACGGGATACGGATCGGCCCGGTTCCGCGACCTTGACCGAAATCCCCCGCGCACGAGACGGCCGCGTTTTCGGGACCGTCCGCACGGGAAGCCATGCAGCGGATTTCCACGGTGTCCTTGGAAATTTCACAGCCCTTCGTCCCGGTATCCCCGATACTTCAGGAGTTGCGGCGATGTCCTCCTCCCCCGCGCCCGGCACCGCGCACGATCCCTATCCCACCCGCTATGTCACCGAGTCGGTCCCGGTCGGGCGGAGCCACCCGGTCGTCTGGGGGGACGACACGGACGGGCCGCTGGACGCCGGGCGGCTGGCGGCGTACGAGCGCGACGGGTTCCTCTCCTTCGACGCGCTGCTGAGCGAGGAGCAGGTCGCGCGATGCCGGGCGGAAATCGGGCGGATGACCGCCGACGGTTCCCTGCGCGGCAGCGAGCGGATGGTGATGGAGCCCGATTCCGACGGCATCCGTTCGCTCTTCGAAGTGCACGAGCTGTCCGAGGTGTTCGGCGCCGTCATCCGCTCCGATCCGCTCGCTTCGCTGGCGCGCCAGATCCTCGGTTCGGAGGTGTACGTCCACCAGAGCCGGGTGAACTACAAGGCGGCCTTCGGGGGTTCGCCGTTCGGCTGGCATTCCGACTTCGAGACCTGGCATTCCGAGGACGGCATGCCCGCGCCCCGGGCGCTGAGCCTGTCCATCGCGCTCACTGAGAACATGCCGTTCAACGGCCCCCTGATGATCATCCCGGGGTCGCACCGGACGTTCGTCCCCTCGGTCGGCGAAACGCCCGCCGACTACCACAAGTTGTCGTTGCTGGGGAAGAACCTGCCGGCCGGCTCGGCCGACCGGGCGGGTGTGACGGCCCTGGCCGAGCGGCACGGCATCCGGCAGTTCACCGGGGCGTCCGGTTCGGCCGTCATGTTCGACTGCAACTGCCTGCACGCCTCCAGCGGAAACGTCTCGCCCTTCCCGCGCACCAACCTCTTCGTGGTCTACAACAGCGTGCGCAACCCCCTCGGCGTCCCCTACGCGGCCCCCCGGCCGCGCCCCCGCTACCTGGCCAACCGCGACGTCATCCCGGTCCCCCGGACGGCCCCGGAGCCCGGCGGCCGATGAGGCGGGCCACCTCCCGCGTCGTATAGCCGCGTTCGAAGTGGCGCGGTTCGGAGAGCATGCGCGCCACGAGGCCGAGCAGCATCCGCGCGTACTCCCGCCGCGGGCCGGGCCACGCCGAGGCGTCCAGCATCCAGGGCTCGGTCGCCTCCGACAGGTCGGCCGCGCCCTGGCGGATGAGGGTCTTGGACAGCTTGGCGCCGGAGTCGGAGAGCACCACCGGCGTGAAGACCCGCGGCGGCGGCAGGGCGCCCGGGTAGCACAGGAACGCCTCGTCCACGAGGCGGCAGCCCGGCGCCCAGTCCGCCCCCTTGACGATCACGGGCAGCGCGTCCTCGCGGTCGGCCACCCGTTCCTTGACGAGGTTGCGGTGCAGGGTCGTCAGCCCTATGAACGCCTCCGCGCCCGGCGCGACCTCCACCAGGTACTTGCCGTGCTCGAGGCAGACCGCCGCGAAGTGCGCCTCCCGGGCGCCGGCCGAGAGCAGCTCGGTCTGCTCGCCGTGCTTCTGCGACCAGCCGCAGCGCGGGCACGGAAAGCTGACCGGCACCGTGCCGCTGGAGGGCGCGAGCACCCAGCGCAGCCGGTCCATCAGCTCCAGCGACGCCAGGAACTCCTCCCGGAAGGCACGCCCCGACTGCTGGTCCGTGTACGTCTCCACCTCGTAGGGGACGCCCGTGGCGGCGGACAGCTCGTCGAAGAACCCGCCGTAGTACCGCCCGACCAGTTCCCCGACGCGGGCCGCGCCGAGGACGTAGCCGAAGGAGCGCTCGTAGAGGCTGCCGGTCTCCGGGCAGCGGCGGGTCTCGTACGGGGCGTTGTCCAGGGCCCCGAAGCGTACGAGGACCCGCACCCCGAAACGTTCCCGCGCCGCCCGGGCGAGCAGGAAGGCGGCGGTCTGCATGACGTTGGTCCCCAGGTGGGGGGTGCCGTTGATCTGGACGCCCGCGTAGAGCACGACGCGGTCGTGGCCCGAGGCCAGCAGCCGCGGACGGATGAAGTCGGCGCTGTGCAGCACCGCGTCGGCGGTGACGCTGACGGGCGAGACGAGCGCCGGGAGCGCCGGATGCGCTGCGTCGTCGTTCACGTGTCCTCGTCTCCCCTCGGCTCACCAGTGGTGGCGGACCGCGGCCGCCGGCAGATCCAGGACCCGCAGGGGGCCTCTCCAGCCGTCCGGGCGCGGTCCGTCCAGGGCCTCCAGGCGGGAGGTGTGCGAGCGGGCGGCGATGCGCAGCAGCCCGAGCAGCCCGTCCCCGGAGAGCCTGTCGTGCGCGGTGGCCGTGCCCGGCCCCGTCCAGCGGCAGGCCAGGCCCACGATGAAGTAGGCGGGCACGCCGTCGCCGGGGCGCCACAGGACCGCCTCGCCCGCCTCTTCCAAAGCGAGCACCTGCTCCATGTTGGCCAGGGTGAACTCGCCCAGCGGCAGCGGGCAGAGCGTGACGGCGTGCACGCGGTAGCCGGCCGCCTCCAGCAGCTGTACGGCCTTGCGGGGCGTGGAGTAGCTGCCGATCGTCAGCCCCAGGTCGCTGCGGAGCGCACGGCCGTGCCCGATGATCGCCGGGGCCCACTTCAGTCCGTCCGGGCCCCCGCTGATGGAGCGGCGCCGCATGTCGGCCTGCGGGGTGAGCGGGACGTAGGGCGGGTTGCTGGTGACCACCAGCGGCCGGGGCAGCGGGGCGGGGGCTGTGGCCAGCAGTTCCCCGGTGGTCATGCGCGCGAAGTCGCCGCGGGCCACGGTGACGCGGCCGTCGCCGTTGCGGGAGGCGTAGTGCTCGCTCGCCCAGGCCACCGTCTCCGCGCCCGAGTCGACCCCGTGGACGCGGGCGGCCCCGGCGCGGGCCATCGCGGCGGCCGCCGCCCCGCTGCCCGATCCCAGGTCGAGGACGGAACAGCCCTCGGTGAACAGGTCCTGGGCCACCCACACCCCGATCTCGGTGTCGGCCGGTTCGAAGAAGACCTGCGGGCAGCTGGGCGGGACGAGGTCGGTCCTGGTCAGGTGCTCGTAGGTCAGGACGCGGGAGACGTTCGGCATGAGGACCCCTGTCGGTGAAGTGGTACGGGCTCGGTCGGGCGGGCTCGGGGGTCTCAGCCGTGCGGCGCGGCGGCCCACTCCAGCACCGCCATCGCGCTGGACAGCTTCATGGCCGCCTGGGTCCAGGCCAGCGACCGGGGGCCGTCCAGGACGCGGCCGGCGACCTCGTCGCCCCGGTGGGCGGGCAGGTCGTGCATGAACGACGCCCGGGGCCAGCGGTCCAGCAGCGCCTCGTCGACGTGGAAGGGGCGGAACGCCTCTCTCCAGTCGGGGTCGTGCTTGACCGTGCCGGTGGTCTGCCAGCGGGTGGTGTAGACGACGTCCACGTCGCTCGGGGCGGGCTCGAGGGCGTGGACCTCCTCGACGACCGCGCCGACCGTGCCCGCCCGGCGCTCCGCCGTGCGCAGTTCGTCCCGCGGCAGGCCGTATCCGGGCGGGGTGGCGAAGGTGACGTGGGCGCCGGGGACGGCGGCGAGGCCGTGCGCGAGGGCGACGGCGGTGTTGTTGCCCTCGCCGACGTAGAGCACCCGGATGCCGGTGAGGTCGCCGAAGGTGAGGGCGAGGGTGGCGAGGTCGCACATGCCCTGGCTGGGGTGCTCCTGCGCCGCCATGGCGTTGACGACCGGCAGCCCGCCCTGACGGGAGAGCTGCCGCAGTTCGTCGAGGGGGCCGGCGGTGCGGGCTATGAGCAGGTCGAGCATCGAGCCGAGGACCCGCCCGGTGTCGGCGACCGACTCCCCGGTGTTCAGCTGCAGATCGCCGGGGCCGAAGGCGACGGGGGCCGCGCCCAGCCGGATGGCGCCGACGGTGAAGGCGGTACGGGTACGGGTCGAGGATCTGGTGAACAGCACGCCCGCCACCTGGCCGTCCAGGGGGCGGTCGTGAGCCCTGGCGTCGTGGAACAGCTCGACCGAGCGCGCGGTGAGGCCCGTGATGAGCGGGGGTGGCAGCTCGGCCAGCGAGAACAGGCCGTGCTCCTGGCCGGGGCCTCGCGGGATGGGGGTGTCGCCCATCGGAAACCTCACTCCTCGGGTCGGATGGAGGGCCCGGCTCCTGGCCGCAACCCCTGGCGGGCCGGCCCGTGCCGGCCCCGGACCGCTCGTCAGCGCAGCAACTCGGCCGTGGCGAAGGCGTCCCGGCCTCCGGGCACGTCCAGCACCCCGGTCTCCTCGAACAGCCGTACAGCGTGCCGGGAAGCCCTCCTGACGTCCTCGTCGACCCGCCGCGCCGGATAGGAGTCCGCCACGACGGCGGCCACCGCGGCCGGGCCGAGGCCGGCGGCGGCCAGCGAGGCCCGCACCGGGCGCAGGTCGGGCAGCAGGCTGGAGCGGATCAGGCCGGGCAGGCAGCGGGCGACGCGGGCCCGCAGGGGTGCGGGCTGCTGGGCCCACAGCTCGCGGAAGAGCGCGGAGAAGAAGGCGTGGTGCCAGCCCTCGTCCCGTGCGTGGTCGCGGACGATGTCGCGGACGACCGTCAGGACGCGGGCGTCCTTGGGCACGTCGTTGAGGATCGACGTGATCAGCGTTTCGAAGACCACGACCTGCAGGAGCTGGGCCAGCGGGCCCTCGTCCGGAAGGGCCCGCTCCCCCACCGCGTCCAGCCGGGCCAGGAAGGGCCCGAAGTCGTAGGGGGCGGGCGGGATTCCGGACGCCCGGGAGACCTGGTCGATGACGTCGAGGCTGTAGAGGGAGTGGTACCCCTCGTCGACGTAGATGCGGTAGGCGTCCAGGCGGGTCGCGGTGGAGGCCCGCAGTCCGCTGCGGCCGCCGGCGATGCGGTCGGTGGCCCGGTTGACCACGCGGGTCTCGAACTGCGCGGTGAATCCAAGGTAGTGGTAGAGGTGCCGGGCGAGCAGGTCCCGCCGCCGGTCGGCGGGCAGGGCCCGTACCAGCGGATGGTCGAGGTAGGGGACGAGCGCGGGCGGGAAGAACAGCTGCCCGCGCTCCAGTTCGTCGCCGAGGACGCGGCGCGGGCAGGAGCGTACGCCGGCTCGTTCGTCCCACTCGCGACGGGGTTCGGCCGCGGTCATCACGACCGTCCCTTCGGGGGTTCGCCGGGTGCGGGCGCTCTGCGGGCCGCGGACCAGGCCGCGCCCGAGGCGGCGGGGTCGCGGGGCGGATGGTGCACGGCGACGATCTCGACGCCCCGGCCCACGTCCAAGGGCGCCAGGCCCTGGCGGTCCCGCCAGGAGGCGGAGTACACGCTGTCGAGGTAGCGGTCGGCGCCGTCGGGGCACAGGCAGGCCACGCTGGTGCGCCGGGAGGAGGACCGGAAGAGCCGCAGGGCCGTCGCGATCAGTGCGCCCGAACTGCCGCCGACGCCCACGCCGGTGGACTCCGCGAGCCACAGGCAGGCGCTGACCGCTTCCTGGGGCGTGACCCAGACGGTGGGGCGGTGGCCGTCGGGCAGGAACGCCGAGCGGCGGCTGGCGCCGATGCCGGACAGGACGCGTCGGCCGGAGCCGGCGCCGAGGGCCGCCGAGCCGACGACGTCGACGCCGACCAGCTCCCAGTGGGGCCGGGCCGCGAGCGCGTAGTCGCGGAAGCCCGCCAGGGTGCCGCCCGTGGAGACCGCCACCAGCACGCTCGTCGGCCCCTCCGGTATCTGCGCGCGTAGCTCGGGGGCGGTCTCGCGGGCGTGCACCGCGGGGTTGGCCGGGTTGGCGTACTGATCGGGCCAGACCAGCCGGGGCTGGGCGGCCAGCCGTTCCCGGATCAGGGCGAGCCTGCTGAGCAGGTAGCCGCCGGCGCCGTCGGGCTCGTCGACGGTGACCACGCGTCCGTCGAGCGCGCGTACGGCGTCCACGAGCGACGCGCTGCTCCGGGGGTCCACGACGGCGGTGAACGGCACCCCGTTGGTCGCCGCGACGGCGGCGAGGGCGAGGCCGAGATTGCCCGAGGTCGATTCGATGATGCCGAATTCCGGGTCTACCCGGGCGGCGACGTCCTGCCACAGGGCGAGCGCGGTACGGCCCTTTACGGATCCATGCGGATTGTGTGACTCCAATTTGAGCCACAGGACGGTTGGATATCCGTCGACGGACAGGTGTAAAGCGACAACCGGGGTGAGCGGCAACGGAGATCCGCCTTCCCTTGGCGGATTCGCGGGTCCGGTCGCAAGGCCCACCAAGACGCCTCCCCGAGACTGCCCGGCACCGGCCCCTTCGCCGACCCGGGAAACCTGCCCCCGGATCTTCGAATTTATGGGGCGGGCCGCACCTACTGCAAGGTAGTGAACGCGCCAGGTTCACCGGGGAGGATTCCATGACAGCCGCATAATTGCCTGCCCTGGAAGGGAAGTCAGCGCCTTCCGCCGACGGCCCGGGAGTCCGGCGACCGCGCGGTGCGCGGTCTTTTCCGTGGCCGGATCTCCCGGGAGGGCGAGGGCGAGCGGTGCCGGAGGCGTCCGGCACCGCTCGCCCCGCGGCCCGCCGCCGTCAGCGGGGTGGCTGGTCGGAGGTGTCGTCGGTGGCTCTGGCCGGGCCGGGCAGCCGGGCCGTGTCCGGGGGCCTGATGCCTTCGCTCGCGTTGGCCGCCGACTCCAGGGCGGGGGTGGGGCGCTGGGGGCCCTTCGCCGCCGAGGGGGTCCCCGGCGTCGCGGGAGCCATCGGGACGACGGGGGCCGCGGCCCGCTTGACGACCGCGGTGCCCATCACCTTGCCCATCGTCGCCGTGCCCACCACGGGGCCCTCGGCCACGGGTGTGCTGGACGGCACGGGCACGCCGGGCAGCATCCGGGCACGGTAGAGCATGGCCACCGCGCCCGCCGAGGCCAGCCCGAAGGACAGGCAGCACACCCAGGGCAGCCAGTAGAGGCCTGCCTGCTTGCCGATGTCCATGGCCCGGCCGACCACGGCGTTGCCGCCGGTGGCGGCGATGCCGGAGAAGACGTAGAAGAGCCCGAAGTACGTACCGGTCAGGCTCTCGCGGCCGAACTGCGGGATCAGCTCCATCGCCGTCGGGTGGGCCACCATGATGCCGAAGAAGAGCATGACCGATCCGGTCACCATGACGAGCGTCCGCGCCATCGCCTCGCTCGTGCTGCCCGGCGGCTCACTGCCGCACACCAGCAGGGGCGGCAGGAAGCTCACCCCCATGATGACGAGCCCCGAGCTCACCCACCGGGTGCCGCCGCCGTTGCGTTCCAGGGCTCTGGTGATGCGCAGCTGGAACATCATGTTGGCGATGGCCCCCGCGGCCAGCAGCACGCCCGCCGCGCCCTTCCAGCCCGAGGCGTCCAGCGCCCCTTCCGGCAGGAGCAGGTAGAGCTGGTTCTCCATGGTGAACATGCCGGTGGTAGCGAGGGAGAACAGCAGGAACCTGCGGTTGCAGCACGCTTCGCGCCAGTCCGCCAGGACCGTGGCGGAGGGGCCGCGCGGCGGAGCCCCGCGCGTGGGCAGGACCATGGCCTGGGCGATGGTCAGCAGTCCGAAGACCGCGGCGGCCACCAGGGCGCACAGCCGGAAGTCGGCGAGGAACAGCACGCTGCCCAGGAGGAGTCCGATGAGGGAGCCGCTGGTGGCGTAGACGTTGAGGAGCGCGAAGGCCTCGGCCTTGCGTTCGCCCGACTCCAGCGCGACGTAGGTGCGTACGGCCGGGTAGAACAGGGCCGCCGCCAGGCCGGTGAGCACGGAGGCGCACAGCAGCAGCCACAGCGAGCTCCCGAAGGCGAAGAGGGCGAAGCCCACGGTCCGTAGCGCGCACCCGGTGATGATCACCACGCGCGGGCCCAGCCGGTCGGCCGCGGAGCCGCCCAGGATGAACAGGCCCTGCTGGCTGAGATTCCGCGCTCCGAGCACCAGGCCGACAAGCGCGGCCGACATTCCCAGACCCTGTTCCAGGTATGCCGCCAGAAACGGCATCAGGAGATAGAACCCGATGTCGATTCCAAACTGGTTGAACAATAGCAATCGCAATGCGAGGGAGAAGTCGCGGGTCGCCCGAATGTTTCTCATGCGCGTTCCTGGATCCAGCCCGGGCAGGCGAGAGCACCCTGGAACCAAGGGCGCGCCATACGACCGGGGGGTTTGACGGTGCGCCAAGCGGCGGGGACGGCGACCGGGTCGACCTCAGGCTTCTTCCTGATCAGAAGCCTGATCAAGGGTCAGAGCGCCCCGGTATCCAGCTCGTCGGCTCGCTTGTCCGTTCGCAGGAACGGCCGCACACGCTGACTTTTGAGTGGGCGGTCGATCATATGCTTTTGCGATGCATCCTCACTGACCCCCGATTGCTCTCGGAAGATGAGCAGAGGACACTTTAGCAAAGCAACCTGTTTCCCAACAGTGCGGGAAGTCGTGCGGTATCACCACGGTGGGCGAAGCGTTGGCACCGAATTGCTTCCGGTTGTTTCTTCGAGCGCTGGAACGACCGTGCCTACGAACTGGCCTCCGAGCGCTCCTTTACGTACCGGGCGACTTCCGCGTGTGTGGCGAACCAGATGCCGTCGTGGCCGGCGATGTGCTCCAGCAGTTCGTCCAGGACCACGATGCGCGAGCGATGCCCGATCACATGCGGATGCATCGTCAACTGGAAGAGCCCGCCCTCCTCATAGGCGACATCGAACTCATCGCGCCATATTCCGCCGATGACTTGGCGCGGCATGCCGTGCGGGCGCAGCGGCGAGTACCGGTCCATCTCGAAGTAGATGTCGTCGTCACGGATCCACTCCGGCGGGAGTTCGACGATGCCGGTGGGCTCCCCGTCGGCGAGGATTTCGTAAGGGTCGTCGTCGGCCATCAGCGAGGAGTCGTAGAGCAGGCCGAGTTCGCGGGTGATGTCCAGGGTGTGGTCGCTGAAGTCCCAGGACGGGGTGCGGATTCCGACGGGTCGCGTGCCGCTGAGCCGTTCCAGGGTGTCCGCGCACCGGAAGGCGAGTTCGCGCTCATCCTTGGGTTCGAGCTCCATGTTGCGTTCGTGGATCCAGCCGTGGATGCCGACCTCGTGGCCCCGGTCCCTATAGCCGCGGGCCTCCTGAGGGCGCAGCAGGGCGGAGACGGCCGGCATGAAGAAGGTGGCGGGGATGGAGCGCCGCTCCAGCAGCGCGAGCACGCGCGGCACTCCCCTGCGGGCGCCGTACTCGCCTTGCGAGAGCTTGCCTGGGCCGGTCCGGCCGTCGCGCAGCGGGATGGTCTCGTGGTCGGCGTCGAAGGACAGCGCCACGGCCGCCCGGGCGCCCTGCGGCCACCCGTCGGGCTTGAGGCTGCGGCCCGCCCGGACGCGGTCGACGTGCCCGCGCCACTCGTGCTCCTCCCACTGCCAGGGGTGGCGCCGCGGCGAGGGTTCGCGACGGTCGGGTGCGGCCATGGTCGGCTCCTCGCTCTCGGGCTCGCTCACGCACGGGCCGGCGGCGCCGGGCCCCGCCATCCTGACAGTCCGTCAGTCGGCGGTCACGGGGGTGAACGCGCCACCCCGACGTTGGCCGGAAGTCCCGTCGCCCGTCCCTGACGGGCTGTCGGCCGCGCGGCGCCGGAGCCTAACGTGGGGCGACGCGGCCGGAATTCGACGCGCGCCCGGCCCGCCGCGACGCCGCGGTGATCCCTTGGGCGCGTCCCCGCAGCGGCCGCCCCACGAGGAGGGTCGACCATGACGGCCATCGACGGTCCGGGCGCGGGTGCCGCGCCCACCGGCGTACGCATCATCACCACCATCGCGGGCACGGGCGAGGCCCGTTCCGACGGCGACGGCGGGCCCGCGTCCCGCGCGGGCCTCGACCAGCCGCGGGCCCTGGCGGCGGACGCCGCCGGAGGCGTGTACGTGGCGGAGTGGAAGGGCCACCGGGTGCGCCGCATCGCCCCCGACGGCACCATCACCACCGTCGCCGGCACCGGCAAGCCCGGCTTCGGCGGCGACGGCGGGCCGGCCGTCGAGGCCCTGGTCCACGAGCCCGGGGGCCTCGTCGTCGACGACGAGGGCGGCCTGTATCTCGCCGATTACTGGAATCACCGCATCCGCAGGATCTCCCCCGACGGCGTCATCACCACCGTCGCGGGCACGGGCTTCGCCGGCCACGGCGGCGACGGCGGGCCCGCCCTCCTGGCCCGCTTCGCCGAGCCGCGCGGCCTGGCCCTCGACGGCGCGGGAAACCTGTACGTGGCGGAGTGGAAGGGCCACCGGGTGCGCCGCATCGCCCCCGACGGCACCATCACCACCGTCGCCGGCACCGGCGAGCCCGGCTTCGGCGGCGACGGCGTCGAGGCGACCGCCTCCGCGCTGCGCAACCCCATCGACGTGGCGGTCGGCGGCGACGGCGTCCTCTACATCGCCGACTGCTGGACCCACCGGGTCCGCGCGGTGTCCCCCGACGGCGTGATCACCACGGTCGCCGGCACGGGCCTGCCCGGCTACGACGGTGACGGCGGGCCCGCCGCCCGGACCCGGCTGGACCAGCCGCGCGGCGTCGACCTCGACGCGGCCGGGCGGCTGTACATCGCCGACTCCCTCAACCAGCGGGTGCGCGTGGTCACGCCGGACGGCCTGATCGCCACGGTGGCGGGCGGCAGCGCTCCGGAGCACGACGAGGACGGCGGGCGGGCCCTGGGCGCCGAGCTGTACTTCCCGCGCGCGGTCGCGGTGGCCGACGACGACCTCCTCGTGGCCGAGTGCGACAGCCACCGGGTGCGCCGGATCTTCACAGTCGCGGGCCTGTCGGACGCGGCCCGCACGGGCGGCGGCACGCGAGAGGCGTCTGTCGAGCCGGTCACCCCGGCGACCGTGCAGCGCAACCACGAGTTCGCCCTGGGCGCGAGGATCGGGACCGCCGCAGCTACGGAGGGGCTGACCGTCGAACTCGCCCTGCCCGAGGGCCTGGTCGGCGCGGTGGACGGCACGCGAGGGCCCCTGCGGCGTACGTACCCGGGTGCGGAGGCGGGTCCGGCCGGTGCCACGGCCGACGGGGTCTTCCGGGTGCGGGCGCCCGAGACCACGCCGCCCGGGCGCTACGACGCCACGCTCACGGTGCTACGCGGCACGGGCCCGGCGGCGCACCGCACGGAGCTCACCCTCTCCGTCGTGGTGGCCGCCCCGCTGCCGGTCTCCGACGAGCAGGCGCTGACCGTCCTGCAGGAGAACGTCCCCCAGGCCGCGCCCGGTGCGGCGGCGGTCCTCGACGTCGCCTACCTCGCCCCCGCGGGCCGGCCGGTGAACCCCGGGCGGATCGCTCAGCGCTTCACCGCCCCGACCGGCTTCGCCTTCGACGGCCGCCCGCTGTTCCGCTACCCGCACGCGCTCGGCGGCACGGTGGCCAAGCGGGTGGGGTACCGGATGGAGGACAGCGGCAGGACGCTCGTCGTGTGGGCCAATCCCCACGTCAACACGGTCGCGGCCGACAGCGGCCGGCTGGTGTGCACACTGCCGCTGCGGGCCCTGCCCAACGCGGCGCCGGGCCGGTACGAGGACGGCTCGGCCGAGGTCGGCGACCTGGCACCAGTGCCTCTGGTGGCGACGGTGGTGACGGCCGGGGCGCACTGACCGGAGGGCCGATCGGGCCGCTGGGCACCCTCTTCTGTCGACTTGTCATCAAATGGCGGATGTATTCGCTCTGTCCATTCGCCCGCCTATTTGCCCCGGAAGATGATGAATAGGCGCCATACGGCAAGCGACAAGTCGATGCGTCACCACATGACAGGAGAGTGCCTTGTCCCGGAGAAAGCGCCCCAGACACTCGGCGGCGAAACCCAGGAGGGCCAGGAGGGTGACGGCACGCCGCGCCCTCCTGGTGTCCGCCGTCACGCTCGCGACCTTCACGGCCACGACTCCCCCGGCCCGGGCCGACGCACCGCCCATGCCGCCGGTGGTCGCGGTCCGCTGACCGGAGCCCGGGCCGGGCCGGGCCGGCGGGAGCCGCCCCGGCCGCACGCCCTTCGACGTGCGGCCGGGGCGGTGCGCTGTAAAAGATCACTTCCATCACCAACTCACCGATAACGATTCCCAGACCATTGGGGCAAGCTTCACTCGGGCGCATCAATGCGATCTACCGATTGACCTACGAAGATCTTTGTCGGCATGGCTCGGCCCCTACGGAGCGCGAGTGGCCTCCGTCACTTCGGCAAAGGTTGTAGCCGAATGCGTCTCGATTCGATGGATCCGGGATTGCATGGAAGTCACGATCATGACAAAAAGCCCTCCCCCTTGATCAAAGGGTGGGTAAAGGCCGTATTTTCGGTGCTCCCAACGGAATCGGCGTCGTCACGGCTGAGTGAACTGCGCGCAGAAGACGTTGTTCACCGACCAGAAGAAAGCCTTTCCATGCGCCGCAACACCGTCCGCCGTACCGCCGTCGCCGCTTCCGCGCTCTCGCTGGCCCTGCTTGTCAGCGCCTGCGGCTCCGACAAGGCCGCCGACGCCAAGCCCGAGGGCAAGGAGAAGGGCAAGGAGAGCGCGGCCGCCGCGCCCGCCGGCAAGGCCCTCTCCCAGGCCGAGCTCGACAAGCGCGCCCTGACCGAGAGCGACCTGAAGGACCACAAGGTCGGCAAGGCCACCGAGGCGGACATGGCCTCGGTCAAGAACGTGAACGCCGACAAGGCCGAGTGCAAGCCGGTCCTCGACCTCATGACGCTCCGGCCCGTGGGCACGCCCGCCGCGTCCACGGCGCTCAAGATCATGTCTGTTCCCCAGAAGCCGGCCGAGAACGCCTCGCCCGAGGAGAAGATGAAGGCCGCCCAGGCCATGTTCGCCGGCACGATCACGGCCGACGTGCTCGGCTCGTACGACGACAAGGGTGCCGCGGACTCGCTCGCCAAGGTGCGCGCGGCGGGCACGGCCTGCGCCGGGGGCTTCAGCACGAACGCCAGCGGGGACCTGCCGAAGGTCACCAAGGTCGCCCCGGCCACCTTCAGCGGAGGGGACGAGGCCGTCTCCTTCACCCTCAGCACCGAGCTGGAGGGCACGGCCGGCACGGCCCACCTGGTCGTGGTCCGCAAGGGCAGCACGCTCGCGTCCTTCTACGCGCAGAGCGTCATGGGCAAGGCGGAGCTGCCGAAGGCCGTCATCGACGCCCAGCTGGCCAAGCTCGGCTGACCCACTGAATCTCGAACCCCCCGACCCGGCCCTCGGCCGGGACGGGGGGTTCGGTCTGTCCTGCCGGTGGAGCAGACCGGCCGCCGCGCCTCACGCCCGGGTCACCGCCGCCCGCCCCGGCGCCCCACGCGTGCCGGCCCGGCCGCGGCCGAGCCGGGCCGCCCCTGTGCGGGCCCCAGGACGCCCGCGGCGGCCACCAGCACGCTCGCCAGCACGGTGACCAGCCCGAACGACACCGTCAGCGAGGTCGCCTGCGCGATCGAGCCCACCGCCGACGGGGCGATCAGCCCAGCGGTGTAGACGATGGTCGCCACGCCCGCGATCGACTGGCTGGGCACGGGCCCCCTCCGCCCGGCCGCCGCGAAGGCCAGCGGCACGACGAGTGCGACGCCCAGCCCCATCAGCCCGAACCCGCCCACCACCGCGCCCGGGTGCGCGGCCGTCACCACCACCGCCCCGCCGAGCACCGCGAGCACACCGCCCGCGCGTACGGCACGTACCGGCCCGAAGCGCTCCACCAGCCGGTCGCCGGCCAGCCGGGCCACGGCCATGGTGCAGGCGAAGGCGGTGGTGGAGACCGCGGCGGCCCCGGGCGAAGTGCCCGCCACGTCCCGAAGATAGACCGCCGACCAGTCCAGGCTCGCTCCTTCCGCGAAGATCGCGCAGAACCCGACCGCACCGATGGCCAGCGCCGACCGCGGCGGCAAGGCGAAGCGCGGCGGCGGCTGCTCGTCCGGAGCGCTCCGCAGGTCCAGCACCCCCTGGCAGACGAGGACGCCGAGCACGGTGAGGACGGCCGAGACGAGGGGCAGATGCAGCCGGGCGTCGACGTCCGCGTGCGCGGCGGCCGTGCCCACCGCGGACCCGGCCAGGACCCCCACGCTCCACATACCGTGCAGACCGGACATGATCGAACGGCCGAGGCGCTGCTCGGTCTCGACCCCGAGCGCGTTCATCGCGACGTCCGCCATCCCGGAGGTGGCGCCGTACGCGAACAGGGCGAGGCACAGCGCGTACAGGCCGGGACAGAAGGCGGGCAGAGCGAGCGAGAGGCACCACAGGACGAGCAGCCCGCGCAGCGCCGCCAGCGCACCGAAGCGGTGGGTGATCCGCCCCGCCAGCGGCATCGCCACCGAGGCGCCGATCGCCGGAGCGGCGAGCGCGATCCCGAGCTCTCCGGCGCTGACGCCCGTGTGGTCCTGGATCCAGGGGACGCGGGTGGCGAAGCTGCCGGTGACCGCGCCGTGGACGGCGAACACCAGCGCGATGGCCCATCGCGCCCGCCGCAGTCGCCCCGCTGAGCAGCCCTGTCCTCCCGCGCCGAGGGCCGTACCCATGGCACCCCTTCCCTCAGTGCCGCAAGGCGTCGGTCAGTGACGTGTGCAGCCGGTCCGTCGCCGCCGCGACGACCGTGCGGGACCGGGCGGCCATCGCGGTCCCGTCCACGGTGGTCGCCGCTCCCCCGGCCTCGCGCACCATGAGCGCCCCGGCCGCGTAGTCCCAGGGGCCGCCGTCCACTTCGACCATCGCGTCCACCCGGCCCGCGGCCAGCGCGCACAGGGCGCCGGCCCCGCACCCGGTCATCCGCAGGGACCGGGTGGAGGGCCACAGCGCCAGCGCGATCCGCTGGGCCTCCTCCTGCCAGGGTTCGTGGGAGGCGGAGCACACGACGACGGCCGCGCTCAGCCGCTCCTCCCCGCTGGTGCGCAGGGGGGAGCCGTTGAGATACGCGCCCTCGCCGAGCCGGGCATGGTACAGCTCGTCCGTCCCGGGGGCGTAGAACATCCCCAGTTGGACCTCGCCGCGGTGGGCGTAGGCGATGCTCACGCCCCACGGGCCGTCTCCGCGGGCGAAGTTGAGCGTCCCGTCGAGGGGGTCGATCAGCCACAGGTGCTCGTCGCCGGCGCCCTGGGCGCCGCTCTCCTCCGCCAGGATGCCGTGGCCGGGGAAGCGTTCCCGGACGGCCTCGACGATGAGCCGCTCGGAGCGGACGTCCGCCTCCGTGACCAGGTCCCAGCCTGACTTGCTCTCCTGCCCGTACGCGCCGCTGTGGAAGAGGCCGGACAGGAGCGCGCCGGCGCGGCGTGCGACGTCCGCCATGAAGTCGTCCATCGCTGGCCCCTATCCGGCGCCGTGCACGTGCTGGGCGAAGAGCTCCGCGTGCTGGGCGCGGAACTCCCGCAGGATGGCGTTGTCCTCGTACGCCAGCTCGTGGCCGGCCGCCTGGGCAGGGGTGAACCAGGCGATGTCCTGTCCCTCCGTCAAAACGATGTCGTCGAGGTCGAACGCCGCCTTCGCCCAGAAGGTGTGCTCGGTGCCGTAGGAGCGGACGACGGAGCAGTGCGGGTGGACGTCGGCCGGATCGAGGGCGACGCCCAGCTCCTCCTCGATCTCCCTCCGTATGCATTCCCCGGGGCTTTCCCCTGCTTCCAGATGGCCTCCTGGCAGGCACCACCGGTTCGGGTAGGGGATGGTCGGCTTGTCGTCGCGCAGGTACAGCAGGACCTCGCCACGGTCGTTCACCAGGATGATGTTGGTGCCGTTGGTCGGCTCGGGCATGTCGGTCGCCCGCCCTTCAGCGCTGGACGGCGAGGGCCGTCTTGCGGACGGCCGCGATGACGCTCTCCACGTCGGCGGGGGTCATCTTCGGGAAGAGCGGCAGCGAGAGGATGCGCTCCGACATGGCCTTGGCCACCGGCAGGTCGTCGGGCCGCAAGCCCAGCTCCTCGCGGTAGTAGGGCTGCAGGTGCATCGAGACGAAGTGGACTCCGGTGCCGATGCCCTCGGCCTTCAGTGCGGCCATGAACTCGTCACGGGTGATCGTCAGCTGGTCGGTGCGCAGCTCGAGCACGTACAGGTGGTGGACATGGCGGGAGCCGGACCGCCTGGCGAGCGGGCGCAGGCAGGTCAGATCGGCGAACGCCTCGTCGTAGCGGTGTACGTAGCGCTCCCGTACGGCGATGAACTCCTCCAGCTTGGGCAGTTGGTGGAGGCCGACCGACGCCTGCACGTCCGTCATGTTGTATTTGTAGCCGGGCTGGACGAGCTGCCAGTGCGGAGAGCCGTCGCTCGCCATGCGCTTCCAGGCGTCCTTGGTGATGCCGTGCAGGCTGAGCACCCTGGCCTGGTCCGCCAGCTCGTCGTCGTCCGTGACGAGCAGACCGCCCTCGATGGTGGTCATGTTCTTGGTGGGGTAGAAGCTGAACGCGGCGGCCGTGCTGAGCTTGCCGACCTTGACGCCGCGGTGCTCGGCGCCCAGGGCGTGTGCCGCGTCCTCGATCACGGTCAGCCCGTGCCGCTCCGCGATGGCGTTGATCGCCGTCATGTCGCAGGGCTGGCCCGTCATGTGGACGGGCAGGATGACCTTGGTGCGCGGGGTGACGGCCGCCTCGATGAGAGAGGCGTCGATGTTCAGGGTGTCGGCCTCGACGTCGACGAAGACCGGGGTCGCGCCGAGGTGGATGACGACGTTGGCGGTCGCGGGCCAGGAGACCGGGGTGGTGATCACCTCGTCACCGGGGCCCACCCCGGCGGCCGCGAGCGCCACGTGCAGGGCGCCCGTGCAGGAGTTGAGGGCGACCGCGTGCTTGACCCCGAGGTAGGACGCGCACAGTTCCTCGAAGCGCTTGGTCTTGGGTCCCGTGGTCAGCCAGCCGGACCGCAGCGTGTCGAGAACCTCGTTCTCCTCCGCCGTGCCCAGGTCGGGCAGCGCCAGGGGGAGGAAGGAGCGGCGCACGGGCTCCCCGCCGAGGTGCGCGGGCTTGGCCAGTACCTCCTGCAGGGCCCTGACGGTGTGGTAGCGGGAGTCGTCGGTGTCCGGGAACACGCCGTCGGCGAGCGCCTTCTGGATCTCCAGGACGCCGTCGCGCGTGGTGTAGAGCGGGGTGAAGCCGGTCGCCCGCTCGAACCGCTGCCCGGAGACCTGGTAGCTGCGCCGGTCGACCTGGTCGGGTACGAAGCGCAGTTCCACGTCGTCGAACGCCTCCACCACCTGCTGGGCGATGTCGCTCACCCGGTAGTTGGAGCCGGCCACGTTGAACACCCGGCCGCCGGCGATCCGTTCCTGCGGCAGACCGAGGCACTGCAGATAGGCCCGCGCGGCGTCCGCGACGTGGAGGAGGGGGCGCCACTGCTCGCCGTTTCCGTGGACCTGCAGGGAGCCCTTGGTCGCGGCGGACATCGTCATGATGTTGACGACCAGGTCGAAGCGCATGCGAGGCGAGAGGCCGAAGAGGGTGGCCTTGCGCAGCGAGACCGGGTGGAAGGTCTCGGTCGCCAGGGCGATGAGGGCCTTCTCCGCCTCCAGCTTGGTCCGTGCGTACACGGTCAGCGGGCTGACGGCGTCGTCCTCGGTCCGCTGCTCGTCACCGGCGGGGCCGTAGACGCTGCACGAGGAGGCGAAGAGGAAGCGGCCGACCCCGCGTTCCCGTGCGGCCTCGGCCAGTTCGATCACCGCGTCTCGGTTGACCGCTTCCGTCCAGCCGGGGTGGAGGTCGCCGGCGGGGTCGTTGCTGAGGGCGGCCAGGGCGATGACGGCGTCGACGCCGTCCAGGAGCGAGGGGTCGAGGTCGCGTACGTCGGCGTGGACCAGGTTCAGCGCGGGGTGGTCGAGCACCGGCTTGAGCACGTCGGTGCCGAAGTAGTACGTGTCGACCGCGGTCACCCGGTATCCCGATTCCAGCAGCAGCGGGACGAGTACCGCACCCAGATATCCGCCGGCGCCGGTGACCAGCACGCTGTCCGAACGCTCCGAGGAATTCGCCGTCGATAAGCCGGTCATACCGCACTCTCCAAGGTCTCGGTGGGGGTGATTCGCCGCCCTGCGGCAGCGGTAGGGTTTCTTTCTTCGGGGGGTTGCTTCTTCCGGGGGTTGCTTCTTCCTAGCGACCGAGCGCCGCGAGGGCGCGCTTGACGCTGCGCACCGGGTCGTCGCCGACCGGGTGGAACATCACCGTGGTCGCACCGGCGTCCCAGAACGCCTCGACGGTTTCCGCGACCGACTCGGGCGTTCCGGCCGCCACGTTGACATCCGCCTTTTCCACTCCGAGGAACTCGGCGAATTCGTCGATGTACGGCCGCATCACCTCCTGGGTGCGCGCCGGGTCGTCGTCGACGTAGAGGTGGGTGATCGCGACGAGTTCGTGCGCCCGCGCCTGGTCGGCGGCCGCCCGGCCGCGCTCGATGTGGGCCCACGCCTCGCGCACGTCCTGCGGTCTGCGGCCCTCGATGATGATGGTCCCGTCCGCGGCCCGCCCGGACAGTTCGAGGGACTTCGGCTTGACGACCCCGGCCACGATGCCCGGCACGACGGCCGGCGGGTGCACGAGACTCACGCCGTCGATGTGCACGGCGCGGCCGTCCATCCGCACCGTCTCCCCTGCGAGGAGGCCGCGCACGGCCACGATGGTCTCCTCGAGGAGCGCCAGCGGCGACGCCGCCTTGACGCCGACCTGCGCCATCCACTCCTGCACGCCGTGACCGATGCCGACGAGCAGTCTGCCGGGGTGGAGCCTGGCCAGCGTGGCCAGTTCCATGGCCAGCAGGGCGGGGTTGCGCAGCGGGGCGGGCACGATGCCGATGCAGACCCGGATCCGCTCGGTCGCGCTCAGCACGGTGGCCGCGGCGGCGATGGATCCCGACCAGCCCAGGTCCTCGACCACCCATATGTCGTCGGCCCCTGACGCATCGATTTCGCGCGCGAACGGAACCAGTTCCTCAGGGGGGAGGTCCCGGTGGAACATCACGCCTATGCGCTTGGAGCTACGGCTTTCCTGAGGCATGGACCGAATTAACCTTTCCAGGGAATAGGGGCACGGCCGGGTGAAGATCCTAGGCAGGAACTCGGACCGAAGGGAACGACTCTTTACGTAATCCGACGGCGTGACATGGGACACGTGACGCCATCGGGTTTTCAGGATGAATACGGTGCGACGGCAGGACGAAATGGACCGTCCGCCGCGGCATGAATTCCGCCGCGCGGAAGGCCGGCACCGTCCCTTTGCGGTGAACGGCTGTGGACCACCAGGGGCCCGGCTCCGGTCCTACTCCGTCAACTCGTCGGGGCAGGGCGTGCCGCGCGGCAGCTTGTAGCGCGCCCCGATCCGGTACTCGCCGGCGCGCGGCGCGTGCAGCACCGTCCATTCACCGTGCGACTGGCCCTCGTTCGCCTCTTGAGCGGCCTTGGTCAGACAGCCCTGTATGTTGACGGCGGGTGCGCCCTTGTCGGGCTTCTGCGGCCGTTTCACGTTGTTGCCCCGGCTGTCTATCAGGCCGAGCCAGGGCGAGTACGGGATGCGGATGAGCACCCGGCCCGGCTTGTGCACCTGGAGGATCACCTCCTCGGCCCGCACCCGCGTCACCGTGGCCTCGGGCTCTGCCAGCGGCACGCGGTCGTGGACCTTGTAGAGCTTCCAGTTGGCGTCGGACCACAGCCGGTCCAGATAGGGCAGCCCGCGCGCCACCAGCTCGGCCTCCGCCTCGCCCGCGCCGTCGGGGTCCCCCTTGGGCAGGACGACGTACTGCACCGCCCAGTGGCGCAGCCACTGGTGATAGCCGGCCGGCGACAGCGGCTTGTCGCGGTCGTAGAAGACCGGGTTGCGTTCCATGTCGGCCTGGCGGTTCCAGCCGCGTGCCAGGTTGACGTACGGCGCGAGCGCCGAGGACTCACGGTGGCTGCGCACCGGGACCACCTCGACGCGGCCGCGGTCCGCCTTGACCCGGTCCAACTGGTCCAACAAAGGGGCGAGTTCGCGTGCCCATGACGCGGAGGGCGTGGTCTTGATGACGTCGTTGGCGGCCTGCGCGCCCTGCCACACCGTCACCACCACGACGGACAGGGCCAGTACGGTCCGCCATCGGCCGGTGGTGGGCATCCGGGCGGGGGACGGGACCTTGACCGCCGGCAGTGCGGCGACCAGCACCACCCCGCCGAAGATCAGGCCGAAGCGGGTCATGTTGGAGCCGATCTGCGAGGGGATCAGCCAGACCAGTACCACTCCGACCGCGTAGAGGACGGAGGTGAACCGCACCGTACGCCACTGCTGCGGCGCGAAGGCCAGGGCCGCCAGGGAGCTCAGGACGGGCAGGATCACCATCGTGAGGTCCATCGGCATGGTGCCCGAGAAGGGGAAGAGCCAGGACGAGAGCCCGACCACGAGGACCGGTGGGATCCCGAGGGCGTAGGCGGCGGGGCGCCGCCTGGTCAGCCACAGCGCCGCGGCCACGATCCCGACGTACAGGCCCGCCACCGGGCTCGAGGCGGTCGCGAGCGCCGAGAGCAGGGCGGCCAGCCCGGCCCGGGGAAGTCGGTGCGACCATCTGCGCGAGCGCCGCTTCGCCGGCCAGGAGAAGATCACGGCCACGGCCGCGAGGCCGAACATGAGGCCGAGCCCGAACGTGACCCGGCCCGAGACCGCGTTGCAGAACAGCGCGAACGCACCGTACAGGGAGGGCCAGAGCGGTCGTCGCACGGCGCGACTGCGCATCAGGAGCACGGCCAGCAGCCCGGCGGAGAGCGTGCCCACGATCACCATGGTCGTGCGGACCCCGACGGCCGCCATCACGAACGGTGAGATGACGCTGTACGAGACCGGGTGCATCCCGCCGTACCAGGCGAGGTTGTACGCCGAGTCCGGGTGCTGGAGCGCGAATTCAGCCCACGCGTCCTGCGCGGCGAGGTCACCGCCGCTGTTGGCGATCAGCAGCACCCACACCAGGTGCAGGACCGCCGCCAGGGCCAGCGAGGCGAGCACGGGGTGCAGCGCCAGGGCCCGGACCCGTCCGCGCCGGCTGCCGGGCCGCTCCTCGCGGCCCGCCGTCGCCGGCGGGCGCCGTAAGGATAAGTCGCTCTCCTCGGCGGCGCCCTCGTCCAGAGTGGTCACTTCGGCTCTCCCCCTGCTTCCCCGACACCATCGTCACCGCCCCACGAGCCCGGCACGGCAGGCCGTGCCGAAGGCGGTCCTCGACGCTAACACGCAATGTGTACAAGGAAACTATTGGGTGGGCCATCCGGTATGGCCGCCCGGCGGGCGCGTCAGCGCCGGCTCAGCTCTCGCCGATGCCCTCGAACCAGGTGGGTCCGCCGGCCGCGGCCTGCTTGATGCGGGTCACCGCGAAGTCCTCCATCTCCGGCAGCGCGTCCACCTCGAACCAGCCCACCTCCAGCGACTCGTCGTCGTTGACGCGCGCCTCGCCGCCCACCGCGCGGCACAGGAAGCAGATGTCCATGAACTGGCAGACGTCGCCGTTGGGGTAGGTGATCTGCTTCAGCGCCTCGACCAGCAGGACCTTCTGCGGGACGCAGCGGACCGCCGTCTCCTCGAAGACCTCGCGCACGATCGCCGCGGCGGGCTGTTCACCGGGCTCGGGGATGCCGCCGATGATCGACCAGCCTCCGGTGTCGGCGCGGCGGCCGAGCAGGACCCGGTCCTCGTCGTCGAGGACGATGGCGCTGACGCCGGGCATCCAGAGGAGTTGGCTGCCCGCGGTGGCGCGCAGATCGCGGATGAAGTCGGGAATCGGCATGTGGCGAGCCTAATGGGGCGCAGGACAGGAGGAATGACGAGCCCGGAGGCTTCGGGAAAGGGGCCGGGCGGGCGCGGTCAGGCGGAGGCGGCGCGACCAGCGCCGAGCAGGCGCAGGCGCGCGCGGATCACACGGACGGCCGCTTCGGCGTCGTCCACCGTGACCGTGAACGTACGGCCGTCGCCGAGCCGGACCACCAGGCCTTCGCCACGGCGTACGACCACGGCCGTGCCCTTCTCCGGACGCCAGCGGTAGCCCCAGCCGCCCCACTGGCGCGGGGTGACGCGCGGGTCGAAGTCGGCGCCGACGACATGGCTGAGCGGAATGCGCGTACGGGGAACGCCGATGTGGCCGCAGCGGACCTCGAGGGTGTCCTTGTCGACGCGGACGGCGACGTGCACGAAGGCGAGGGTGCCGTAGAGCATCAGCAGTCCGGCCGCGACGCAGCCGACGACCGCCATCAGCAGGGGGGCGAGGCCGGAGGTCCAGGTGCTGTCGACGGCCAGCTCGATGCCGAGTGCCAGGCAGGCGGCGCCGGCGCCGGCCAGCAGCCACTGCGCCCGGTTGGTCGCCCGGCCGGTCCAGACGGCGGGCGGCATCGCGCCCTGCTGGTCGTTTTCGGAGTTCTGTGAGCCCTCGTGACCCCGCGGGCCCTCGGAGTGGTCCCTCATACCGGGCAGCCTACTCACGTTCCGCCACCGTGGCAGGGGTGCGCGGCAGACCGACCCGGACGGGGCGCGTCAGGGGCGCGCGGCGCGGACGGCGGGGAGCGAACGGCCCTCGGCGTAGGTCAGCGAGGCCGGCTCCAGCTCCGTCTCGCGGCCGCCGAAGAGAACGGTCAGGCTGCCCGACGGCTCGGCGTCGGGGGCGGGGTAGGCGCCGATGCGGCGCAGCGCCTGGGCGGCGACGGCCGTGGCGGAGTGGTAGAGCTCGATGGGCGGCTGCGAGGGGTCCTGGACGGCCGCGCGGATGCGCTCCGCGACGAGCTCGTAATGGGTGCAGCCCAGGACGACACCCCTTACGTGGCGGGGGGTGGCGGCGGCCGCCGCCTTCACCGCGATCTCGATGGCGTCGGTGTCGGCCCGCTGCACGGCGTCGGCGAGGCCCGGGCAGGGCACTTCGGTCACCTCGACGTGGGAGGCGAAGTCACGGATCAGGCCGCGCTGGTAGGGGCTGCCGGTGGTGGCCGGGGTGGCCCAGATGGCGATGGGGCCGCCGTCGGCGGCGGCGGGCTTGATCGCGGGCACGGTGCCGATGACCGGCAGCTCCGGTTCCAGCTCGGCGCGTATCGCGGCCAGGGCGTGGACGGAGGCGGTGTTGCAGGCGATGATCAGCGCGTCCGGGCGGTGCGCGGCGGCGGCCCGGGCGCAGGCCAGGGCGCGCTCGGTGACGTCCTCGGGGGTCCGGGGGCCCCAGGGCATGCTGGCGGGGTCGGAGGAGAGGACGAGATCGGCGTCGGGTCGCAGCCGGTGCACGGCGGCAGCCGCCGCCAGTAGGCCATTGCCGGAGTCCATGAGCGCGATCTTCACCCGCTCACTTTAATCGATCCGCCCAGGGTGACGGGCTCGCGGGCTCCTGCCCCCGGCCCCCGCGGGCACCACCCGGCGCCGCCGGCCCGGTGACACCCTCCGCCCCGCGGTGGCCGCTTTCCGCCCGCGGCCGGCGTCCGTGCGGCAGACTGCGAGGGGTGAGCGCGCTGACGTGGATCACTGCCGGTTCCCTGGCGGCCTGGGGGTGGCTGCTCCTGGGACAGGGCTTCTTCTGGCGCACGGACGTCAGGCTTCCGGAGCGCACCCCGCCCGGGGACTGGCCGGCGGTCGCGATCGTGGTGCCCGCCCGGGACGAGGCGGCGGTGCTGCCGTCGAGCCTGCCGTCGCTGCTGGCCCAGGACTATCCGGGACGGGCGGAGGTTTATCTCGTCGACGACGGCAGTACGGACGGAACGGGCGAGGTGGCCCGTGCGCTCGCCGACGCGGGCGGGGGGCTGCCGCTGACCGTGGACTCGCCCGGGGAGCCCGGCCCGGGCTGGACCGGCAAGCTGTGGGCGGTCCGGCACGGCTTGGCGCTCGCGCGCGAGCGCATGGACGCCGAGTACCTGCTGCTGACGGACGCGGACATCGCGCATGCCCCGGACAGTCTGCGGGAATTGGTGGCGGCGGCCCGCTCGGGCGGGCTGGACCTGGTGTCGCAGATGGCGCGGCTGAGGGTGGCCACGTTCTGGGAGCGGCTGATCGTCCCGGCCTTCGTGTACTTCTTCGCCCAGCTCTACCCCTTCCGCTGGGTCAACCGGCCGGGCGCGCGGACGGCGGCGGCCGCCGGCGGATGCGTCCTCCTGCGCCGGGAGGCCGCGCAGCGGGCGGGGGTCCCGGACTCCATCCGGCAGGCGGTCATCGACGACGTGTCGCTGGCCCGGGCGGTCCAGCGCTCCGGCGGCCGGATCTGGCTGGGGCTGGCGGAGGGCGTGCAGAGCGTGCGCCCGTACCGGGGGCTCGGCCCGCTGTGGCGGATGGTCTCGCGCAGCGCCTACGCGCAGCTGCTGCACCATCCGCTGCTGCTCGCCGGGACGGTCGCGGGAATGGCCGTGATCTACCTCGCGCCGCCGGTGGCCGTGGTGGCGGGCGCGCTGTCCGGTGCCGTCGTGCCGGCGGTGCTGGGGGCGGGCGCGTGGGCGGTGATGACGGGGACGTATCTGCCGATGCTGCGCTATTACCGGCAGCCGCTGTGGCTGGCGCCGTTGCTGCCGGTCACGGCCCTGCTGTACCTGCTGATGACGGTGGACTCGGCGGTGCAGCACTACCGGGGGCGGGGGGCGGCCTGGAAGGGGCGTACGTACGCCCGTCCCGAGGCCCTGCCCTAGGTCCGCCGCGACAGGTGTCGGTTCACTTGCGGCCGGGTGTCCACTTCAGGCCCCAGCCGTAGGCCTGGTCCACCGCGCGCTGCGGGCCGACGCCGCGGCCGGGAACGAGGTAGCGGGCCTCGCGCTGGACCACGAGGTCGCCGCCCTTGTTGGTGATGAGGGCGAGCGCGCAGACGTTGGACTGCACGGTGCACTCGTCGAGCGAGAAGTCGATGGGCGCGCCGCGCTGCGGCTGGAGAGTGACGGTGGCGTGCAGGCCGGCGAAGCTGGTGGCGCCCTCGTAGATGGTGACGAAGACGAGGATGCGCCGGAAGTCGCGGATGTGGTCAAGGTTGATCGTGAGGTTCTCGCCGGACTCCACCGCGCCGGTGCGGTCGTCGCCGTCGAGGTGGATGTAGGGCGGCTGGTGGAGCGAGCCGAAGGCGTTGCCGAGGGCCTGCACCACGCCCTTGCTGCCGTCGCTGAGCTCGTACAGGGCCCCGAGGTCGAGGTCCAGGCCGCCGAGGGACGCCATGGCCTGGCTCAGTCGCCGGCCCCAGCCGGTGGCGGCCGGCCTGACCATCTGCCAGTTGAGGTTGACGCGCATGGCGCCGGAGGTGCCGCCCTGTTTGGCCAGGGAGACGGTCGGGGCGTTCTTGGTGAGCGTGACCTTGCCCGGCCCCGCGGGGCGGGAGGCGGCGGCCGGTGCGGCGGCCGAGGGGATGCCGCGCAGCGGGACGGTGGGCGACGCCGCGGCGGGCCGTGGCGCGGCGGGGGCCGGTGCGGGGGGAGGGGCGGTACGGGCCGGCGGTACGGGCGCCTGCCGCGGTTCGTCGACGGTGATGCCGTAGTCGGTCGCCAGGCCGGCGAGACCGCTGTCGTAGCCCTGTCCCACGGCGCGGAACTTCCACTCCCCCTGGCGTCGGTAGAGCTCGCCGAGGACGAAGGCGGTCTCGACGGTGGCGTCCCGGCTGTCGAAGCGGGCCAGCTCCGCGCCGCTCCGCGCGTCCAGGACCCGGATGTGGAGTCCGGGCACCCGCCCGAAGCTGCCGCCGTCGGCCGACGCCGCGAGGACGATGCTGCCGACGGCGCCCTCGACGGCACCGAGATCGACGGTGAGGGTGTCGGTCACTCCGTCGCCCGCGGGGCGCTTGCCGTCGTGCCGCACAGCGCCGGAGGCGTGGGTTGGCTGGTTATAGAACACGAAATCGGCGTCCGAGCGGACTCTTCCGGCCGCCAGCAGGAGGGCCGAGGCGTCGACGTCGGGCACACCGGGGCCCGTGCGCCAGCCGAGTTCGATCCGTAGCACCTGTGCAGGAATCCGGATATTGGCGCCTTTCAGCATGCCCATGCCCCACCCCTCCGTCCGGCTCCGAAATGAGCCGGTCTTTACACGATTCCAACGTACCTTGGCGACCGATTTTCCCGGGTTCGCTCGCATTGTTCATCGACGGTCCTCGCGACCTCCGGAATCAACCCCCATACCGGGCTCCCCAACCGGCACACCATGGGCTTAACTTATGGGCTATGACCTCCCCCCGCAGCACCTACGGCGGCGGCTACTACGCCTCGTCGTCTTTTCCGGACACCCCCATCTACGACAGCCTCGTCGCCGAGCGGGGAACCCCCCAGATCGCGCCGATCCGCGTCGCGTCGCCGTACGACTTCGGCAACAGCAACCTCCCGGCGCTGCCGGCCCTGCCCTCCGGCCCGTCCTCCGCGGGTCCGCAGGCTCCGCAGGGCGGCTACGCCGGCCAGGCCCCGCAGTACGGCCAGCAGGGCGGCGCTCTGCAGCAGGCGCCCGCCCCGTACATCCCGCAGCAGGCCTCGGCCCCGCGCGGCGGCTACCCGGGACCGCAGCAGTACCAGCAGCAGCGCCCGGCGCCCGGGGGATACGAGGGGATGCGCCCGGTGGCGCCCCGTCCGGCCTCGTACGAGGAGCCGTACGGCAACCGCCCCTACCCGGAGCAGGGAGGCTACTGACCGCGACTGGGGCGAGGTCCGTCGTTCCGGCGGACCGGCCGGTCCTGCCAACTGTCATATCCAGCTGGCAAGATGGGCTTATGTCCAATCCTGTACTGAACGCGGTCCACTTCTATCCGGTCAAGTCGATGGCGGGGTGTGCACCGGGCGAGGCGGCCGTGGAGCCGTGGGGGCTCGCCGGGGACCGGAGATGGATGCTGGCCGCGCCGGACGGCCGGTTCATCACCCAACGCCAGCAGCCGACGCTCGCGTTGGCGTCGGCCGAGCCGCTGCCGGACGGCGGGATCCGGCTCACGGCCCCGGGGGTCGCGCCGCTCGACGTCGCCGTGCCGGCGTCGGCGGCCGGGGAGCCGACGACCACCGTGGAGCTCTTCCACGACAAGGTGGAGACGATACGGGCGGGGGCCGCCGCCGACGCGTGGCTGAGCGCCTATCTCGGCACCGAGGCCCAGCTGCTGTACATGGACGATCCCGAGCGGCGCCGCCCGATCGACCCGGACTACGCGGATCCCGGCGAGACGGTCAGCTTCGCCGACGGCTTTCCGCTGCTGCTCACCACGACCGCCTCGCTGCGGGCGCTCAATTCCCTGATCGCCGAGGGTGACCACCCCGGCGAGGGCCCGCTGCCCATGGACCGCTTCCGGCCCAACGTGGTCGTCGACGGCACCGAGCCCTGGGCCGAGGACCACTGGCGCCGGGTGCGCATCGGCGAGGTCACGTTCCGCGTCGTCAAGCCGTGCGGCCGCTGCGTCATCACCACCACCGACCAGCACACGGCCGAGCGCGGCAAGGAGCCGCTGCGTACGCTCGCCCGGCACCATCGCATCGGCAAGTCGCTGGTGTTCGGCCAGAACCTGATCCCGGAACACACCGGTGTCGTACGGGTCGGGGACCCCGTGGAGATCCTCGACTGACCTCCCCTGCTCCCCTCACGCCCGGCGTCAACGCGTCGCCGCCGCCGACATCCGCGAGGGGTGATTTTGCTCTCTCCGCCGCCTTCCTCCGCATGCGATGCCCTGTGTGAGGTATTTACGGACGCGTAGGGGGTGAGCACCATGCGTGCGACGGCGTTCGTATGGCGGTGGCGGCGCAATGCGCTGCGCCGCCGGAGCGATGTCCTCGAAGCCTGGGTGGGGGTGGCCGCCGTGGTGCTGATGCTCCTGGTGGGACCGGCCGTCGGCTGGGTCACCGGCTCCCTCGCCAACGAAGCGCTGCGCCGGGCCGTGCACGAGCAGCAGTTGCACCGGCACCTGGTGAGCGCCACCACCGTGCGCTCGGTATCGGGCGGATCCGACGGCACCGACCACCAGTCCACCGCCGGCCGCGAGGACTACCGCAGGGTCCTCGCCCGCTGGCAGGACCCGGCGGGCCGGCTCCGCACCGGACTGGTGGCCGTCCGTCAGCCCGCCCGCCCCGGCGAGCGGTTCCCGCTGTGGACGGACGACCGGGGCCAGGTCACCGGCCGCCCCATGGACGACGCCACCGCCACCGTCCACACCGTCCTCGCCGGCCTCGGCTCCGCCGCCGCCGCGGCCGGCCTGCTGGAGGGGGCGCGCCGTCTGGTCGTCTGGCGCCTGGCGCACCGCCGGTACGCGCAATGGGAACGGTCCTGGGAACGGGCCGCCGACACCTGGGGCCGGGCGGACGCGGGCAGCTGAACGCGCCCTGCGGGGCGCGCCGGTTCGCGGTTCCGCCGCACGGGTGACAGGCCGGATCGATCCGGACGGCTTGGGCATGCAACAGACCCCAGACGTCGGGGCCATCCCGGGTGGCTCCCCTGACACGATCGGACGGACCGGCCTCATGAAGCGAATCGCCGCACGGGCACGCCGGGCTCTGCTGCGGACGGGCGCGAGCCTGACGGGCGCCCTGTCCCTCCTCACCGTCTTCACTCCCCCGGCCTCCGCGGGAGGCGGCACGTGTGCGGGGTACACCTGCCTCAGCGTCGAGGGAAGCGGACGCTATGTCGCCAAGGCCCACGTCACGCCCTCGCCGGGCAGCTCGTTCTTCGGTCATTTCCATCTCGTCGGCGGCGGGTTGAACGGCGACAGCGCGCTGCAGCACTGGCACGAGGGCTCGCGGTACACCATCGCCCTGGGCCGACGGGTCGAGCCCCGTACGACGATCTGCGCCGAGGCGTGGGAGCACATCGACGAGAAGGTCCGGTCCCGGGGACGGGCCTGCGTGGAGATCCGGGCCTGACGCCGGGCGTGCGGGGCAGCGCTGTGGGCGGGGCGCTCGGGACGGGCGCGGGCGCCGGTGTTCCGCTTCCCCGCCTTTCGTCCTTCGTATCCCGGCTCGTCGGCCCGGTGTCGGCCCCTATCCTCTTGAGCACGGAAGGTCAGGGCGGTCTCTCCCTCCCTCACGATCTTGCTGTTCCGAAGGAGGAGGTCCACCGGTGGGCGAACGTCCCGCGTCTTTCAACCCTCTGAGCGTCGGGAGCGGCGGGAGCGGCCCGCAGCCGGGAAGGTCCAAGGGCGTGGGAACCGTCCAGGTGACGCACACCGGCACGTCCCGCTGGCGGCGCCGCACGGGAGAGTACGACTCCCTCGCGTCCGCCCTCGAGGCCGCGGCCGACGGCGACGTGCTGTCGGTGGCGCCCGGCACCTACCGGGAGAACCTCGTCGTGGCCCGCGCCGTCACGCTGCGGGGCAGCGAGGGCGCGCGCGGCTCGGTGCGGATCGCCCCGTCCGAGGGCGTGGCCGTGACCGTACGGGCCTCGGCGACGCTGCGGGACCTGTGGATCGAGGGCCACGACGCGGCCGAGCCCGCGCTCCTGGTCGACGACGGCGCGGAACCGGACCTGGCCGACCTGCGGGTGGTGACGCGCTCGGCGGCCGGCATCGAGGTGCGCGGCGGGGCGCGGCCGACGGTGCGTCGCTGCACCGTCGAGAACCCCGGCGGCGTCGGCATCAGCGTGCTGGACCGCGCCGGCGGCGTCTTCGAGGAGTGCGAGGTCGTGGCGGCCGGGCAGTCGGGCGTCAGCGTGCGCGGCGGCGCCGAACCGCGCCTGGAGCGTTGCCGGGTGCACCACGCGCGCGGGGCCGGGCTGTCGCTGACCGGCGAGGGCAGCGCCCTGGAGGCGGTCGGCTGCGAGGTGTACGAGATCACCGGGACCGGGGTGCAGGTGGCGTCGCGGGCCACCGGGCGCCTGACGGACTGCCGGGTGCACCGCACGACCGCCGACGGCGTGACGCTGGACACCGACGCTGTGCTGACCCTGGCCGACTGCGACATCCACGACGTCCCCGAGAACGCGGTCGACCTGCGCTCGCGCTCGGTGCTGACGATGACGCGCTCGGCCGTGCGCCGGTTCGGGCGCAACGGCCTGTCGGTGTGGGACCCGGGCACGCGGGTGGAGGCGTCCGGGTGCGAGATCCACGACAGTACGGGCGACTATCCGGCGGTCTGGGTGAGCGACGGGGCGAGCGCCGACCTCGCCTCCTGTCGGGTGCACGACGTGCCGGACGCGCTGTTCGTCCTGGACCGGGGCTCGCGCGCGGACGTCGCGGACAGCGATCTGTCCGCGGTGCGCGGCACCGCCGTGTCGGTGAGCGGCGGCGCGGAGGCCCGCCTGGAGGACAGCCGGATCCGGGACGCCACCACAGGGGTGTGGTTCCGCGGCCACGGCAGCGGCGGCAGGCTGGCGGGCTGCACCCTCGACGCGACCTCGACGGGCGTCATCGTCACCAAGGGCGCGGATCCCGTCGTCGAGCGCTGCACGGTGACCTCGCCGACGGAGGCGGGCTTCTACGTCTCGGCGGAGGGCCGCGGCACGTTCGACGGCTGCCGGGTCACGGGCAGCGCCGGCTACGGCTTCCACGTCATCGACGGGTGCCGCACGACCCTGACGGGGTGCCGCACGGAGCGGTGCGCGCGCGGCGGCTACGAATTCGCCGAGGAGGGGCCGGTCAGCCACGGCTGCACGAGCGACGAGGGCGCGGTGCAGGGCGCCCCGGCGGCGGCCCGCGGCACGCCGGTGGCCGCCGTGCAGACGGCCGTGCGGCCGGCGGCCCCCTCGGTGCCGGTGCAGCGGCAGCCCGCTGCCGCCGGTGCTGCCGAGAGCGTGCGGGGCTCGGCGTCCGTGCTCGGTGAACTCGACGCGCTGGTGGGCCTGGAGAGCGTCAAACGCGAGGTGCGGGCCCTGACGGACATGATCGAGGTCGGCCGTCGCCGCCTGCAGGCGGGCCTCAAGGCCGCCTCCGTGCGCCGGCATCTGGTCTTCACCGGCTCCCCGGGCACCGGCAAGACCACCGTGGCGCGCCTCTACGGCGAGATCCTCGCCTCCTTGGGCGTGCTGGAGCGCGGCCATCTGGTGGAGGTGTCGCGCGTGGACCTGGTGGGCGAGCACATCGGCTCGACCGCGCTGCGGACCCAGGAGGCGTTCGACCGGGCGCGCGGCGGGGTGCTCTTCATCGACGAGGCGTACGCGCTGTGCCCGGAGGACTCGGGGCGGGACTTCGGCCGCGAGGCCATCGACACGCTGGTGAAGCTGATGGAGGACCACCGGGACGAGGTCGTGGTCATCGTCGCCGGCTACACCGCCGAGATGCAGCGCTTCCTGACCGTCAATCCGGGTGTGGCGTCCCGCTTCTCACGCACCATCACCTTCGGCGACTACGCGCCCGACGAGCTGTTGCGCATCGTGCGGCAGCAGGCGGACGAGCACGAGTACCGCATCGGCGAGGGCGCGGCCGAGGCGTTGCTGCGCTACTTCACGGCCATCCCCAAGGGTCCGGCGTTCGGCAACGGCCGTACGGCGCGGCAGACGTTCGAGGCGATGGTCGAGCGGCACGCGGGCCGGGTGGCGCAGCTGCCGGCGCCGAGCACCGACGACCTGACGCTGTTGTACCCGCAGGACCTGCCGGAGCTGCCGTCCGCTTGAGGGAAGGACCGCTGTCATATGTGCGTGGGAGGATGTGCGCACATGGTGAGCGGTGGCCGACCTGAAGGGACGGGCCGGGTGAGCGACAACCAGAACCTCCTGGCGGAGCAGCGACGTGCCCTGATCCTCGACGAGGTGAGGCGGCGCGGCGGGGTGCGGGTCAATGAGCTGACGAGGCGTCTGAAGGTATCGGACATGACGGTCCGCCGCGACCTGGACGCGCTGGCGCGTCAGGGGGTCGTGGAGAAGGTGCATGGTGGTGCGGTTCCGGTGGCCGAGGCGACCACGCACGAGCCGGGCTTCGAGGCGAAGTCGGCGCTGGAGCTCAGCGCCAAGGAGGACATCGCGCGGGCGGCGGCGAGGATGGCCGTGCGGGGCAGCGCGATAGCGCTGGCGGGCGGGACGACGGCCTTCGCCCTGGCGCATCAGCTGGTGGACATCCCGGATCTGACGGTCGTCACGAATTCGGTGCGGGTGGCCGATGTGTTCCACAGCTCCCAGCGGTCGATGACGGCCTCGGGTCCGGCGGCCAGGCCGGGGGCGGCGACGGTCGTGCTGACGGGTGGGGTGCGCACGCCGTCCGACACCCTGGTCGGGCCGGTGGCGGACGCGGCGATCCGGTCGCTGCACTTCGACGTGCTGTTCCTCGGGGTGCACGGCATATCCGTGGAGGCGGGTTTGTCGACGCCCAATCTCGCGGAGGCCGAGACGAACCGGCACTTCGTGCGCTCGGCGCGCCGGGTCGTGGTGCTGGCGGACCACACCAAGTGGGGGACGGTGGGCCTGAGTTCGTTCGCCGCGCTGGAGGATGTCGACGCGCTGGTGACGGATGCCGGGCTACCGGTGACCGTGCGCGCGGAGATCGCCGAGCGGCTGCCGGAGCTGGTGGTGGCCCATCCCGCGGAGGAGCCGGCGCCGGTGCGCCGTCCTGCGGACTGACGGGCGCGGGGTCAGCCGGACCAGTGGCCGGTCGCGAGGAAGGTGCTGATGGTCATGGCGTAGGGCTGGATGTCCAGGCCCTGTTCGGCCAGCCAGGCGTCGGAGTAGTACTTGTCGAGGTAGCGCTCGCCCGGGTCGCAGATGAGGGTGACCACGCTGCCCGTACGGCCCTCGTTGACCATCTCCGCGACGATCTTCAGCGAGCTCCACAGGCCGGTGCCGGTGGAGCCGCCCGCCTTGCGGCCGATGGCGTGCTCGAGGGCGCGTACAGCCGCGACGCTGGCGGCGTCGGGGACCTTCATCATCCGGTCGATCGCGCCCGGCACGAAGCTGGGTTCCATGCGCGGCCGGCCGATGCCCTCGATGCGCGAGCCCCTGTCGCTGCACGCGGCCGGGTCGCGGTGGCGCCAGCCGTCGAAGAAGCAGGAGTTCTCCGGGTCGGCGACGCACACGCGCGTGTCGTACTGCATGTAGCGGGTGTAGCGGGCGATGGTCGCCGAGGTGCCGCCGGTGCCCGCGGTGGCCACGATCCAGGCCGGCTCAGGGTAGCGCTCCAGCCGGAGCTGGCTGTAGATCGACTCGGCGATGTTGTTGTTGCCGCGCCAGTCGGTGGCCCGCTCCGCGTAGGTGAACTGGTCGATGTAGTGGCCGCCGGAGCGCCGGGCGAGGGAGGCCGCCTCCTCGTACATCGCCCGGGGGTCGTCCACGAAGTGGCACCGGCCGCCATGGAATTCGATCAGCCGGCACTTCTCGCGGCTCGTCGTGCGCGGCATGACGGCGATGAAGGGCACGCCGATCAGCTTGGCGAAGTAGGCCTCGGAGACGGCTGTGGAGCCGCTGGACGCCTCGATGACGGACGCCTCGGGCCGGATCCAGCCGTTGCACAGGCCGTAGAGGAACAGCGAGCGGGCCAGGCGGTGCTTGAGGCTGCCGGTGGGGTGGGTGGACTCGTCCTTGAAGTAGAGGTCGATGCCCCACTCCGGGGGCAGCGGGAAGCGCAGCAGATGGGTGTCGGCGGAGCGGTTCGCGTCGGCCTGGACCTTGCGGACCGCCTCCTTGAGCCAGGCCCGGTACGCCGGGTCGCTGCGGTCCACGTCGAGGGTCGGGGCGGCGGGGCCGTCCGCGGGCGGCCCGGCGGCGCCGGACTCCCCCGGGTGCGCTGTGCCGTTCACGCGGCGCTCCTCACGATTCCGGTGGCCGCCGGACCCGGTCCGGACGGGCTCATATGGATCACTCGGGCGTTTCGATCATAAAGGTGCACTGGTGCACGGGCCTGCTCGCGGGCAGACTGCGCACGAGAGGAGCCCATTCGGCCGGAGAGGCGGTGCGCCGTGGCGGAACCGGAGTTCAACGCGACAGGGGTGCGGATCGAGCGTTCCCGCCGCTCCCTCACCCGGGCCGGACAGGTGAAGATCCAGGACGGCAGGCTGGAGCTGTTGACCAGCTACGGCCGCGAGATCGACAGTGCGCCGGTGGACTCGGTCCAGGCGAGCAAGCCGTGGTTCTCCGCCCGTGACCGGGCGCGGGCGACGGTGAACGGCAACCGCTATGTGCTCACTCTCGCCGGCCCTGGTGCCGTCGCCGAGAACGGTGGAGCGGCCGCGGTCAACCGCTTCCTGGAGGTCGTGCGATCGGCGCACGGAAGCACGGCGAAGCACTGAGGGGTGCAGGAGTTGCGAAGGTCGCCGCGAGAGTCGACGCTTTATTCGTACCGGCATCACTGAGGGTTGTCGGCGGTCACGCTCTGGGCCAGTCGTGGCATCGGGCCGGTTTCCGCCGACCGGGCGGGCGGCCGGGCGCCGCCGGTCCGGTGGACAAGGCGCGTATCGCCACGCGTATCCGCGCGTATCGTCACGCGTATCTGCATCAGGCTAGCCCTACTTCTTCCAGGGAGTCGCAGCCGTGATCAGCCGAGTGAACAAGCACTGCACCGTGGAGCTCCAGGCTCTGCCGCCGCGGATCGGCCAGGTCCGCAGAATCGTATCTGCGCAGTTGCGCTACTGGCATCTCGATCCGCTCATCGACCTTGCCGCGCTCGGCGTCACCGAGCTCCTGACCAATGTTCACCAGCACGCGGAGCCGGACAAGCGCTGCACGGTCGAGATCGACCTCATGCTGGACCGGCTCACGGTCTCCGTGCGCGACCACGATCCCCGGCTGCCGACCCTCGGTGACGTGGGGACCGACAGCACCCACGGCCGCGGCCTCGCCCTCGTCGCCGCGGTCAGTTCGAGCTGGGGCGTCAAGGAGAGCCACGACGGCGGAAAGGTCGTCTGGTTCACCCTTCCCGTCCCGCAGACCGCCCCGGCACCCGCACCCAAGGTCGCGCGGAGCACCGAGGGCGCCGTCGCGTTCGACCGGCCGGCGCTCTCCCTGGCGACCCTCGACGAACCCGCCTTCGCGGGTGGTGCCCCCGTCAGGCTGCGGCCGACGGCGCTGCGCACACACTCCCCCGCCAGGTCCGCCGTCGGCGGCTGACCCGGCGGCGGGCAGGGACGACGGCCGGGCCCGGCAGGGCCCGGCCGCGCAGGTCTTCGGCCATCAGCTCAGCCAAGAGCCCCCAGCGGATCGTCCAGGACCGGCTGCCAGGCCGCCTCCGCGGCGCCGATGAGGCTGTTGAAGTCCAGGGTGCCGGACAGGATGGGAACGCTTCCGCTGCGCCCCCACAGACTGCGGTCGGCGACGACCGCGCGCAGCCGCTCGGGGTCGGCCTCGAGGAGCTCGCGGTGCAGCCCTCCCAGGACGATGCGGTCCGGGTTGAGGATGTTGACCAGTCCCGCCAGGCCCAGGCCCAGCCGGTCGATGAGAGTCCCGGCGGCGCCCCGGACGGCCGGATCCGCGTACTCCGAACGGAGCAGGTCGCGGGACTGCTGGAGCAGCGACACGGCCGGTCCCGGTTCACGGCCGGCGGCGGTGAGGAAGGCCAGCGGGTCGGTCTCGACGTCGAGGCAGCCGCGGCTGCCGCAGTGACAGGGCAGGCCCGCCGGGTTGACGGTGAGGTGGCCGACCTCCAGCGCGAGGCCGGAACTTCCGGTGTGCAGGCGGCCGTCGACGACGAGCGCGCCGCCGACGCCCCGGTGACCGGTGGCCACGCACAGCAGGTGGCGGGCCCCCCGGCCCGCGCCGTGCCGGTGCTCGGCGAGGGCGGCGAGGTTGACGTCGTTGCCGGCGACCCCGGTGACCAGGGCGCCTCCAGGGCCCAGGACCGCGGACTTGGCGAGGGCCTCGGTGAACAGCTCGCGCACGGGAGCGCCCGCGGGCCAGGACAGGTGCAGCGGATTGAGCGCCGTACCGTCCGGCTCGGCGACGGCCGAGGGCACCGCGAGTCCGGCGCCCAGGCAGCGCCGTCCGGTCTCCCGCAGCAGAGCGGCCCCGGCCTCGACGACGGCGTCGATGATGAGCGCGGGGTCCGCGGGCACCGTCATACAGCCGGGGGCGGTGGCGACCACCCGGCCGCCGAGGCCGACGAGGGCGGCACGGAAGCCGTCGAAGTGGATCTGTGCGGCGAGGACGACGGGGCCGTTCGGCGCGATGGAGAGCCGGTGCGAGGGCCGCCCCTGGGCACCGGCGGGGGCCACCGGGCGGGGATCGACCTGGATCAGTCCCAGCGCCTCCAGCTCGGCCGCCACGGCGCCGGCGGTCGCGCGGGTCACGCCGAGCTCGGCGGTGAGCACGGCGCGCGTGGGCGCGCGACCGGTGTGTACGAGCGCCAGTGCCGGGCCGAGGGCGCCCCGGCCCCGCTCCAAACGTGTTGTCCGAGTCTGGGTCACGCCCCTATTCTGACTTTGTGCCGACGCTAAACAAAATACGGACGGCCATTCTGCGGGGACAACGTCCGGTTTCGGACACCCTCGCTCTGAGCCGCCTCCGTACCGCCCTGACCCTTTTCTTCGCCCTCGACGGCTTCCTCTTCGCCGGCTGGGTGGTCCGCATCCCCGCGATCAAGGAGCAGACCGGAGCCTCCGCCGGCGACCTCGGCATGGCCCTGCTCGGCGTGTCGGCCGGTGCCGTCGCCACCATGATGGTGACAGGCCGCCTGTGCCAACGCTTCGGCAGCCATCCGATCACGGTCGCCGCCGCCTTCCTGATGTCCCTGGGCATCGCGCTGCCCCCGCTGACCCACTCCGCGCTCGCGCTCGGACTGGTCCTCCTCGTCTTCGGCGCCGCCTACGGCGGCATCAACGTCGCCATGAACAGCGCGGCCGTCGACCTCGTCGCGGCGCTGCGCAGGCCCGTGATGCCCGGCTTCCACGCCGCGTTCAGCGTGGGCGGGATGCTCGGCGCCGGGCTCGGCGGGCTCCTCGCCGGCCACCTCTCGGCCACGCGCCACCTGCTGCTCCTGACCGCGATCGGACTCGTCGTCGCCGCGGCGGCGGGCCGGGCCCTCCTCGCCCACCCCGCACCCGGCCGCGCACCGCGCACCGAGGCCGCACCGGAGACGACCGGCGGGCGCACCACCGGCCGGGAACGCCGGCTGATCGCCGTGTTCGGCGTGATCGCCCTGTGCACGGCGTACGGCGAGGGCGCCCTCGCCGACTGGGGCGCGCTCCACCTCGAACAGGACCTCTCCGCCCGCCCGGGCCTCGCGGCCGTCGGCTACTCCGCCTTCGCGCTCGCCATGACCATCGGCCGGCTGTCCGGCACCGCGCTCCTCGAACGCCTCGGCCAGACCAGAGTGCTGGTCGCGGGCGGTGCGACGGCGGCCCTGGGCATGCTGATCGGTTCGCTGGCGCCGACGGTGTGGGTGGCGTTCGCCGGCTTCGCCGTCACCGGTCTGGGGTTGGCCAATATCTTCCCCGTGGCCATCGGCCGGGCGGGTGAACTGGCGGGCCCGGCGGGGGTCGCCGCCGCCTCCACGTTCGGCTACGGCGGCATGCTGCTGGGCCCGCCGGCCATCGGCTTCCTGGCGGACTGGTTCTCCCTGCCAGTGGCCCTGACCACGGTGGCCGCCCTGTCGGCCATGGCGGCGCTGATCGCGTACACGACCCGGCGGGCGGGAGTGCCGGCCCGGCGGTGACGAGCGGCCCGACGGCGTTGTCAGTGCGGGCTGCCACCATGGACACACCGGCAGAAGGAAGGGGCGGGCATGGGTACCGAGAGCGGACTGTGGCAGTGCGCCGGACTGCGATGGAGCACCCAGGGCCCGGCACTGGTGTGGCGGCATCCGATACAAGGGGAGCGGCTGTCCGCGTTGCCACGGGGACGGACGCTGGCGTTCACCACGGGTGAACAACGGCGCTGCGTCGGAGTGCGCAGAAGCGGCAGGCACACCCCCTGCCCGGATCGGGCGGAGGTACCGGACAGCGCCGTGTCCGCGCAGTGCGCGGAGTGCGCCCGGCTGGACCGCGCGCACTCGGTGGCGGCCGACACCATCGCCGACGACCCGCGCCCGTACGACGTGTACCTGGCGTGGTTCGGCCCCGGCCTGGTCAAGGTCGGCATCACGGCCGCGGAGCGGGAGGGCGTGCGGCTGCTGGAGCAGGCCGCACTGTCCTACGCCCTGCTCGGCCGCGGCCCCCTGATGGCGGCGCGCCGCGCGGAGGCGGTGCTGGGCGCGGCCCTGGCGGTGCCCGACCGCTTCCCGTACGCGGCCAAGCGGATCGCCCGCGTCCCCGCACCCCCGCGGGAGAGCCGGGTGGCCGAGCTGGCGGAGCTGCACGAACGGGCGCGGGGGCTGGCGGGCCTGCCGGAGTCGTTGGCCGTACGGGACTTCGCGCCGGTGCACCACGACGAGGCGTTCCACCTGGACGGGATACGGCCGGGTCACGGCCTGGTAGAGCCGGCCGCCGACCGCACGGTGGCGGGCCGGGTGACGGCAGTAGCCGGACCGGACGTCTACCTGGAGGCGGCAAACGAACAGCCCCTGCTGGTCGACGCACGACAACTGGCGGGATGGACGCTGACGGCGGCCGCACCGGACGCACCGACAACAGCAAGGACAACGCTGATACCCGACCAGCCCCCAGCGCCGGAGGCCCTGTTCTGACCCACACGACTCCGCCGCCCCACCCCCCTGCCCACGTCCGGTGTGAGGGGGCGGGGCGGGGAGGGCCCTGGCAGGGGCGTAAAGCGTTATTTGCGGCCCAAGTGCGGGGCACGACAAGAAACACCGGGCAACGGGCCGTAAATAATGCAGCCCCAGAAGGGCCCTCCCCGCGCCGCCCCCGACCGGCAGGGACGACCGCACCGACGGACCCGGGTCAGCCCCGGTCCATGGCCGAGAGCGTGCGCCGAGCCAACGGATGGGTGCGAACGATCTCGGCGAGCGTGGTCGAGCCCCGGGTGATCCTGGCGAAGGCCCGCCAGGCCGGCCGGAAGCCGGTGACCGCGGCGTGTATCAGGCCGGGGCGCCGCTCGAAGAGCGTCAGCATGCGACGTCCGACGCCCATCTCCACGCCCAGCCCCGCCTTGATGGCGAAGGCGTAGTTCAGGGCCTGGCGGCGCGCGTCGACCGCGTCCTGCGCCTCGGCGATCCGTACGGCCCACTCCCCCGCCAGGCGCCCCGAGCGCAGGGCGAAGGAGATGCCCTCGCGGGTCCAGGGCTCCAGCAGACCCGCCGCGTCGCCGCAGACGATGACGCGGCCCCGGGAGAGCGGCGAGTCGTCGGAGCGGCAACGCGTCAGGTGGCCGGAGGAGATGCTCGGCTCGAAGCCCGCCAGCCCCAGCCGGGCGATGAAGTCCTCCAGGTACCGCTTCGTGGCGGAGCCCTCGCCGCGCGCCGAGATCACACCGACGGTCAGGGTGTCGCCCTTGGGGAAGACCCAGCCGTAACTGCCGGGGATGGGCCCCCAGTCGAGGTGGACCCGCCCGGCCCAGTCTTCGGCGACGGTGGCGGGCACCGGGATCTCGGCCTCCAGGCCGAGATCCACCTGCTCGAGCTTCACTCCGACGTGTGCCCCGATGCGCCCGGCGCTGCCGTCCGCGCCGACGACGGCGCGGGCGTGCACCGTGCTGCCGTCGCCCAGGACGACGGCCACGGTGCGCCGGTCGGGCACGGACGGCCCGTGCTGCTCGACGCGGGAGACCGGCACGCCGGTGCGCACCTCGGCACCGGCGGCCTTGGCGACCTCGACGAGGCCGGCGTCGAACTCGGGCCGGTTGATGAGCCCGAAGAGCATCCGCTTGGAGCGCCGGGTGCGGGTGAGCTTCCCGTTGAGGGAGAAGGTCACGGCGTGCACACGGTCGCGCAGGGGCAATTCGAAGCCCGGCGGCAGCGCGTCGCGCGAGGGGCCGATGATGCCGCCTCCACAGGTCTTGTAGCGCGGTAGCTCGGCCTTCTCCAGGAGCAGCACCCGTCGGCCCGAGGAGGCCGCCGCATAGGCGGCCGAGGCGCCGGCCGGCCCGGCGCCCACCACCACGACGTCCCAGACCCGCTCGCTGTCCCCGGCTGCGTCCCGGCCCGCTTCCCGGGCTGCGTTGTCGCTGCTCACCTGTGCTTCCACTCCCCGCTCGATCACCGGCTACCGCTATCGCCGCATCCTAAGGCCCGCCGTCCGGCGCACCGCCCGGGGGAACCACGTGCGGACCACGTGCGGACCACCAGGTGGATCCGAAGCCGGGTCATGACAGGATCGGTACCGCAATCGCCCGTACGTACGGACATAACGCCGCGCCCACAAGGAGCGTTCCATGGACACGTCCTCGATCCGTCAGCCGGACCCGGCCGCGCTCGCGACGACCGTCGCCTCGCTGCAGTCCCGCGCCAGGACCGAACTGGCCGAGCTGGTCGCCTTCAAGTCGGTCGCGGACGAGGCACAGTTCCCGAAGAGCGAGTGCGAGGGCGCCGCGAACTGGGTGGCCGACGCGCTGCGCGCGGAGGGCTTCGAGGACGTGGCCCTCCTCGACACCCCCGACGGCACCCAGTCGGTGTACGGCTACCTGCCGGGCCCGGCCGGCGCCCCCACCGTGCTGCTGTACGCGCACTACGACGTGCAGCCCACCCTGGGCGAGGCCGCGTGGCTCTCGCCGCCGTTCGAGCTGACCGAGCGCGACGGCCGCTGGTACGGGCGGGGCGCCGCCGACTGCAAGGGCGGCGTGATCATGCACCTGACCGCCCTGCGGGCGCTCAAGGAGCACGGCGGCGTCCCGGTCAACGTCAAGGTGATCGTGGAGGGCTCGGAGGAGCAGGGCACCGGCGGCCTCCAGGAGTACGCCGAGGCGCACCCCGAGCTGCTGGCGGCCGACGCGATCGTCATCGGCGACGCCGGCAACTTCCGGCTGGGGCTGCCGACCGTGACGGCGACGCTGCGCGGTATGACCCTGGTCCGGGTCACGGTGGACACGCTGGAGGGCAATCTGCACTCGGGCATGTTCGGCGGCGCCGCGCCGGACGCGCTGGCCGCGCTCATCCGCGCCCTGGACTCGCTGCGCGCCGAGGACGGCTCGACGACCGTGGACGGCCTGGAGGCCGACGGCGTCTGGGAGGGGCTGCAGTACCCCGAGGAGGACTTCCGCAAGGACGCGAAGGTCCTCGACGGCGTGGGCCTCATCGGCTCGGGCACGGTGGCCGACCGCCTGTGGGCCCGTCCGGCCGTCACGGTGCTCGGCATCGACTGCCCGCCGGTCGTCGGCGCCACGCCGTCCGTGCACGCGAGCGCGCGGGCGCTGATCAGCCTGCGGGTCCCGCCGGGCGTGGACGCCGCCGAGGCGACGAAGCTGCTGAACGCCCACCTGGAGAAGGCCACCCCCTGGAACGCCCGCGTCAGGCTCGAGCAGGTCGGTCAGGGCCAGCCGTTCCGCGCGGACACCTCCAGCCCGGCGTACGCGTCGATGGCCGCGGCGATGCGGATCGCCTACCCGGGCGAGGAGATGCAGACGGCCGGCATGGGCGGCTCGATCCCGCTGTGCAACACCCTGGCCGCGCTCTACCCCGACACCGAGATCCTGCTGATCGGTCTGAGCGAGCCGGAGGCCCAGATCCACGCGGTGAACGAGAGCGTCTCCCCCGAGGAGCTGGAGCGGCTGTCCCTGGCCGAGGCCGTCTTCCTCACCCGCTACGCGGAGAGCAAGCGCTAGCCCACCCGCTGCGCGGAGAGCAAGCGCTGGTCGCGGTGCCGGGGTTCCCGCGGGTCACCCCACGGGAACCCCCGCCTCGAGGTTGAGCGGGCGCCCCTGTTCACGGGCGCGCAGCGCCCACCGCAGCCTGCTGAGCCGTACCGGCGGCAGCATCGTGGCCGCCTCGTCCTCGGTGACGAACCGCCAGCCGCGCAGCTCCGAGCCGGGCAGCAGCAGCCGGTGGGCGTCGGCCGAGGTCAGCCGTCCGCCGTCGAAGAGGAAGCGCAGCCCGCCGAAGCCGGGTGGTTTCGGCGGCTCCCAGTCGACGACCAGCAGCTTCGGCACGGCGGTGAGTTCGATGCCGAGCTCCTCGGCGACCTCGCGCATCCCCGCGCGGGCGGGCGCCTCGCCGGGCTCGACGACGCCGCCGGGGAACTCCCAGCCGGGCTTGTAGGTGGGGTCGACGAGGAGCACCCGGTCGTGCTCGTCGAAGAGCAGCACGCCCGAGGCAAGGGTCTGGGCCGTCGGCTCGGGGGTCTGGACGATCGGGCAGAAGCCCGCGGTGCCGTTGCGCACGGCCTCGGCGATGCGCTCGGCGGTCTCGCGCGGCGTCAGGCGGCCGTTGTCGACGGCGAGGGCGTCGTCGCGCAGCCAGGGCAGCGCCTCGAGGTAGGGGTCGAGGTGGTCGCGGGCCCACTGCCGGATGGATTCGCTGCGCGCGGGGTCGTCCGGGTAGTCCACCCGGCCGTCGATACGCCCCCGCAGGATCGTTTCATCGGGGGTCAGCACCACATGCCGCACCGGGATCCGGCGGGCCGCGAGCGCCCCGAAGATCTCGTCCCGGTACTCCTGGCGCAGCAGCGTCATCGGCACGATCAGCACCCCGCCCAGCTCCGCGAGCAGCGCCGCGGCCGTGTCCACGACCATCCGCCGCCATATCGGCAGGTCCTGGAAGTCGCCGACCTCGTTCATCCTCTTCGGCGGCAGCAGGTACCCCAGCATCCCGCCGGTCATCTCGGGGTCGTAGAGGTTGCTGCCCGGGATGAGTTCGGCCAGTTCCTTCGCCGTACTGGTCTTACCCCCACTGAACGCACCGTTCAGCCAGACGATCACGGTTCCCCCTTCTCCGTAGCCCCGGTGACGTGCCCCGGACACAGTGCCCGCAACACCTTGCCACGGAAACGTGTACGAGCGGGATGGGGCCCTGTCCGAGGGCGGCCGGGAGGGGGAAGGGCTCAGGCGCGGGCCGTCCCCCACAGCCCCAGGTGCTGCGCCGCGGCGGCGGCCGCGCCGACCAGGCCCGCGTCGGGGCCGAGCCGGGCGGGCAGCACCTCGATGCCGGAGGCGAAGGACAACGTGGCGTAGTCGCGCAGGCGTTGGCGCAGCGGGGCGAAGAGGACCTCTCCGGCGCCCGCGACCCCGCCGCCCAGGACGGCCGCCTCGATCTCGACGAGTGCCGCGGTCGCCGCGATGCCCGCCGCCAGCGCCTGGGCCGCGCGGGCGAAGGAGGCGAGCGCGACCTCGTCGCCGGCGTGCGCGGCCGCGGCGACGGCGGCCGCGCTGGTGTCGCCGTCCGGGCCCGGGCGCCAGCCCGCTTCCCGTGCCCGGCGGGCGATGTTGGGGCCGCTGGCGATGCGCTCCACGCAGCCCCGGGCGCCGCACGGGCACGGGTCGCCGTCGAGGTCGACGCTGATGTGCCCGATGTGGCCGGCGTTGCCGGTGGGTCCGGTGTGCAGGCGGCCGTCGAGGACGAGTCCGCCGCCGACGCCGGTGGAGACCACCATGCACAGGGCGTTGGCCCGCCCCCGGGCCGCGCCCTGCCAGTGTTCGGCGGCGGTCATCGCCACGCCGTCGCCGACCAGCACCACCGGCAGCCCGTCCGTACGCCCCGCCACCTCGGCGACCAGCGGAAAGGCGCGCCAGCCGGGGACGTTGACGGGGCTGACCGTGCCGGCGGCGGCGTCGACGGGGCCGGCGCTGCCGATGCCCACGGCCCGTACCCGGGACCAGTCGGCGGACGCGGCCAGTTCGCCGAGGACGGCCGCCACCGCGGCCATGACCGTCGCCCCGTCCTCCCCCGCCGGGGTGGCGCGCCGGGCGCGGACGAGCAGCCGGCCCCCGCCGTCGACCAGCGCCCCGGCGATCTTGGTGCCGCCGATGTCGAGAGCGGCGACAAGGTCGCCGGGGACGGTGTGCACAGTGACGCTCGCTCCTGGTCCGGTGGGGGTGGAGGGGTGACGAAGGGGGTGACGAAGGGGGGTGTCAGGGCGTCAGTCTTCCCGGGTCTGACAACGTTGTCCAGGCTCTATGCTCGACCTCACCTCCGTGCATCAGAGGCCCCTCCGCGCAAAGGACGAGCGCCCGTGACCGACACCCGCCGCGCCGACGGCGCCGCCCCCGTCCCCCGGCCCCGTTACGGCAGCCGCCCGACGATGAAGGATGTCGCGGCCCGTGCCGGAGTGGGCCTGAAGACCGTCTCGCGCGTGGTGAACGGCGAGTCCGGCGTCACCGAGGACACCGAGCGGCGCGTGCGGGAGGCGATCACGGCCCTCGGCTTCCGCCGCAACGACAGCGCCCGCGTCCTGCGCAAGGGCCGCACCGCCTCCATCGGGCTGGTCCTCGAGGACCTCGCCGACCCGTTCTACGCCCCGCTCAACCGGGCCGTCGAAGAGGTGGCTCGCGCCCATGGCGCGCTCCTCATCAACGGCTCCAGCGCCGAGGACCCCGAGCGGGAACGGGAGCTGGCCCTGGCCTTCTGCGCCCGCCGCGTCGACGGACTGGTCGTCATCCCGGCGGGCCACGACCACCGTTATCTGGAACCCGAGATAGCGGCGGGCATCGCCACGGTGTTCGTCGACCGCCCGGCCGGGCTGCTGGAGGCCGACGCGGTGCTCTCGGACAGCTTCGGCGGTGCCCGCGAGGGGGTGGCCCATCTGATCGCCCACGGCCACCGCCGCATCGGCTTCATCGGCGACCGGCCCCGCATCCACACCGCCGCCGAGCGGCTGCGCGGCTACCGCGCCGCGATGGCCGCCGCGGGCCTGACCGTGGACGACGCGTGGGTCTCCCTGGGCCCCACCGAACCCGGTCGCGTACGAGCCGAGGCGGAGCGCATGCTGACCGTTCCGCACGCGGTGACCGCCCTGTTCGCGGGCAACAACCGCGTGACCCTCACCGCCGTGCGCGTCATAGCCCGCCTGCCCCGCGCGGTCGCCCTCGTCGGCTTCGACGACCTCGAGCTCGCCGATCTCCTCTCCCCCGGCATCACCGTCGTCGCCCAGGACGCGGCGCGGCTCGGCCGCACGGCGGCGGAGCTGCTCTTCCGCCGGCTGGACGGTGCGGAGGACGCCCCGCGCCGCGTGGAGCTGGCGACCCGTCTCATCGCCCGGGGCTCGGGCGAACTCCCGCCCGCGCAGGACTGACGACCGGTGTCACCCACGATGTGCCGGCAGTACGGCTCCGGCGCCACCCACGAGCCGTCGCCCACGGCCACTCCCGCGTGGGCGTGCCCGGTCAGATGGGCAGGTGCGTGGCGAGTTGCTCCCACTGCCGTACGGACGGGGAGTCGGGTGCGGTGGTCATGAGGTGGAGGCTGACGTGGTCGGCTCCAGCGTCGAAATGCTCTTGGACGCGGTGGGCGATGTCCTCGGCACGGCCGTGGGCGACCAGTGCGTCGATCAGCCGGTCGTCGAGCGCGTCCGGGTTCTCGTGTCCAAGTCCTCGCAGCAGGTCGCGGCGGTTCGGCAGGGCGGCCGCGGCCGTGGTGCGGGCCGGCTCGGCAGTGTCGGCCGGGTTGTGGGTGAGCACGCACAGCTGGGTGATGGCCAACAGGCCGTCGTCTCCGAGGACGGTCCTGGCGGTGCGGGTGTACTCGACGGGCATGCCCAGCACCGTTGCGCCCCGGGCGCGTTCGGCGGCGAGGGCGAGCATGCCGGGATCCAGGGCGGCGAGTACGCGGTGCGGTGAGGCGGCCGTGTCGGGCGGCCCGAACGGGGCGGTGTCCAGCGCGTCGAGGTAGGAGCGCATGGTGGCCAGGGGCGGGCCGAAGCGGTGGCCGCGGATGTCCTCGGCCAGGCTGGGGTGACTGTCCCACAGGCCGAGCAGGAACCGTCCGGGGAACGCCTCCTCCAGGGTGCGCTGCCCGGCGGCGGCCGTGACCGGGTCGCGGGCGTAGATGTCGGTCATGCCGGCGGCCACGGTGATGCGCCGGGTGGCCGACAGGAGGATCGCGGCCTGCGCCATGGCCTCCCGTCCCGTGATCTCGGGGAACCACAAGGTGCCGTAGCCGAGGTCCTCGATCGCGGCGACGGCCTTACGGACCTCGGGTGCGGGGAGGTGGTCGAAGTCCCCCGCCCAGATTCCGATGCGTCCGAGGCCGTGGGCGCGGGCGTTCACGCGTCCTGCCCTGCGGTGCGCGCGGAGTCCAGGAACACGGCGATCTGGGACGCTCCGGTGCGCTCCAGCCAGGTGCCGAAGTCCATCGCGGCGGGGTGGATCTTCCGGGTGGCGGGAATGTCGGCGCGGTAGCCGGGTGCGTTGAGCCATTCGTTGGCGTAGGCGAAGTCTTCGCTCACGGCCCGGATCGCGTCGATCGGGACCTGAACGTAGGGCAGCGGTATGCCGAGCGCCTTCCCGATGGCCGCGGCGATCTGAACCGGCGTGAGTTCGTCCCCGGCCAGGGAGACGGCCCGGCCGATCCACTCCTTCGGCCGGGAGAACGCCAGCGCGGCGACGGCGCCGACATCGTCGACGGCCATGATCTGCTGCGGGACCTGCGGCGCGAGCCCGGTGGACAGATTTCCGTTCCGCAGCGCGTATCCGCCGGTGAAGTTCTCCATGAAGGACACCGGCCTCAGGATCGTCGCGGGCAGGCCGAGCGTGGCGATGTGCTGCTCGATCCGCCACTTGCTGACCAGGTTCACCGGCAGCTTCTCCTCAAGGTGCCGGTGCGCTTCGGCGACCGAAGTGAAGACGAAGTGCCCGATGCCGGCGGCGCGGGCGGCCTCGGCGACGTTCACACCCCAGCGCACCTCGTCCTCGGCGCTGAAGTCCGGCGCGGTGCCGGGCGAGCCGACGGTGGGCTGGACGCTGAACATGCCCCACGCGCCCTCGGCCGCGGCGGTCAGGGAGCCGACGTCCTCCATCTGCGCCCGCACCACCTGTGCCCCGGCCTGAGCCAGTGCTGTGGCCTGCGCCCCGTTCGGGTCACGCGTCAGCGCGCGCACCTGCCAGCCGTCGCGGAGCAGGTGATGCGTCACGGCCCTGCCCTGCAGTCCGGTCGCTCCCGCCACCACGACGGTCTTCTGCGTCAGCTTCACGTTTCTTCTCCATCGCGCCCGTGCGGAAGGGGCGCCACCCCATAAGTGGGGTGGCCCTCCGTTTCTCGTTCGCTACGATATGGAGGACCACCCCACTTTTCAAGCCGTCAGGAGTGCCCGTGCCCAAGGACGCCACCCCGCCCCGCCGGCCGATGCGCGCCGACGCCCGCCGCAATGTCGAGAAGATCGTGGCCGCCGCCGGGGACCTGATCGCCGAACACGGCGCCGATGCCTCCCTGGAGGAGGTCGCCCGCCGTGCCGGAGTCGGCTCGGCGACGTTGCACCGCCACTTCCCCTCCCGCCAGGCACTCCTGGAGGCGGTCTTCAAGGACCGGGTGGAGGCTCTGTGCGCGAAGGCCGGCGACCTGCTCGCCGAACCCGACCCGGGCCAGGCCCTGTCCACCTGGCTTCACGCCGTCGGCGCACACGCCGTGGCCAACCGGGGACTGGGGGCGTCGCTGACGCGCGACGCGGACCCGGCACTGGGCGAGACCTGCCACGACATGATCACCAATGCCGGAGACGCCCTCCTCGCACGCGCCCGAGCGGCAGACGCCGTGCGCCCCGGGATCACCGTCACCCAGCTGCTGAAACTCGTCGGCGCCATCGCGCTGGCCACCGAGCAGGACATCGACGGCCCGGCCGAGGCCGACCTCCTGCTTGCGATCGCCATCGAGGGCGTACGCGCGCGCTGATCGGGGGTGCGCCCCCGGCCGTGGCCGGGGGCGCGTTGAGGGGCCCTACGCCCCGCCTTCGGCGGTCCAGCAGCGCCATGGCGCTACCTGCGTCACTGCGGGGCTCATCGCGCCGCCCCTGCCGTCTCGACGCTTTCGGCGGCGGCCCGCGGGGCGTCGCCATCCGTCGCACGGGGGCGACCGCGGAGGCCGAACGCGCTGATGAGCGCGGCAAGGGCGGCCGCGATGAGCGGCACCAGCAAGGCGGCGTGGTAGCCGTCGAGCAGGGCCTTGGGGGATCCGCCGTCGGCGGTGGCCGCGACGTTGACGGCGGTGACGGTGGACAGGCCGAGGGCGGCGCCGAACTGGAAGGAGGTGTAGAGGAGGCCTCCGGCGAGGCCCTGCTCCTCCTCGTCGATGCCCTCGGTGGCGACGATGGTGAGCGGGCCGTACGCCAGGGAGAACGCCAGGCCGAGGGTGATGAAGCCGGGGAACATCGCCGCGTACGTCCAGTCGGCGCCGACCGGCAGGAACAGGGCGTACGACAGCACGGCCAGCACCAGGCCGCCGAAGATGACCCGGGCGTTGCCGAAGCGGTTGACGAGTTTGGGGGTGAGGGTGGGTGAGAGTGCGGCGTCGATGCCGATCACCAGGAGCGCGAGGCTGGTCTGGACCGTGGACCAGCCGCGCAGCTCCCGCAGATACAGCACGGCGATGAACTGGAAGCCGAAGAAGCCGGCGGAGAAGAGCAGCGCGGCGAGGTTGGCGCGCACCAGGGAACCGCTGCGGAAGATGCCCAGCCGCACGAGCGGGGCGGCCGCCCGGCGTTCGGCCAGTACGAAGACGGTGAGGAGGGCGAAGCCCGCGGCGAGGGTGCCCAGCGTCTGGACCACACCGGTGTGGGCGGCGCGTTCGACGGCGAGGACGAGGAGCACGATCGCGCCGGTCACGGTGAGCGCCCCGAGCAGATCGACACGCTGCCCGGCCCGGTCGGGCCGCTCGGACTTGGGGATGAGGGCGAGTGCGGCAACCAGGATGAGGAACGACATGACAACGGGCGCGAAGAACACCCAGCGCCAGTCGGCCGAGGTCAGCAGCCCTCCGACGACCAGGCCGACGGAGAAACCTCCGGCCGCGGTGCCCGAGTAGACCAGAAGGGCCTTGTCGCGCTGCGGTCCCTCCTCGAAGCCGGTCGTGATGATGGACAGCCCGGCCGGGGTCATGAACGCGGCGGCGACCCCCGTCACGAAGCGGGCGGCGATGAGCGTCGGTCCGTCGTCGGCGAAGCCGCCCAGGCCGGAGAAGAGCAGGAACACGGTGAGCCAGAACAGAAACATCTGCCGGCGGCCGAAGAGGTCCGCCGCTCGTCCGCCCAGCAGCATGAACCCGCCGTAACCCACGACGTAGGCACTCATCACCCACTGCAGTTCACCGGTGGACATTCCCAGGTCGGCACGGATCGACGGCAGGGCCACATTGAGCATGGCCACATCGATGCCCTCCAGGAAGATCGCTCCACACAGTACGAAGAGCACTCCCCAGGCGCGCCCGCCCAGGCGGGCGGCGCCGGGCTCCGGCGGTGATGACGTGGACGACGTGGACACAGGACGGCTCCTTCAAGCGAAAAGGAAAGAGGAGAGAAAAGAGAACGAAGGCATCGCAGGTGGTTACCAAACTGCCTGTCAGTTCCCTCTTGTTACCGTCTCGATCCTGTTGCACCCTGAACGACTATGGAAGAAGGCACTTTGAAGTCACCGAGTTACTGCACGGGAACCGAGGACGACCAGGCCCGCCAGTGGGACACCCGCGAGGGCTGCGAGGTCCGTCAGATCCTCGACCGCGTGGCCGACAAGTGGTCGCTGCTCGTCATCGCCCTGCTCGACCGCCGCACCCTGCGCTTCACCGAACTGCGGCGCGAGATCGACGGGATCAGCCAGCGCATGCTGACGGTGACACTGCGCCAGCTGGAGCGCGACGGGCTGGTGCGCCGCACGGTGCACCCGGTCGTTCCGCCGCGCGTGGACTACCAGCTCACCCCGATGGGCACGACGCTGCATGACACCATCCAGGCGCTCGTCACCTGGACCGAGGGCCACCAGGACGAGATCGCCGCCGCGCGCGCCGAGTACGACCAGCGGGAGGCAGAGGCCGAGCGCGCACAGACGGCGATGGGCGGGGTCTGAGGCTGTCATCCAGCGGCAGTAAAGGCACCGCTGGTGAGGACGGGGACCACGCTGGAAGCGTCCAGTTCCGTCGCTATGGCGACGTCGTCGGCATAGCCCCCATCGATGAGTTCCCGTCCCGAGGAACTGTCCGCGACAACGGCGCCGAACGTTCGTGACGCCCGCGAAGGCTGCCGCTGCCACCGCCGCCTCAGGCGAGAGCTGGTCTCTGCCACATCGGCGCAGAGAAGCAATCACAGCTCCAGCCGACGTCGAGCCGAGTGGGTTCCAGGTTCAGAACTCGTACTTGCGTTCGCTCCCTGTCTCCTCGATCACACACTCTCTTCCCGACGCACGGAGAAGGCACCCCCGGCAGCCGCCAGGACTGCCGTCTCCGCGGCCCGTTCCGGGAGTTGCGGGTCCGGGTTGGCACGCAGGAGCACCAGCTGGTGGTAGAGCGGAGCCGTGGCGGCGATCAGCAGGCTCCGCGCGTCCGTGTGCTGTGCGGGGAGTTCACCGCGCTCGATGGCGCGCTCGACGAGGATCTCGCACTGGGCGTACCGGTCCGTCCACAGCTGCGTCTGGGCCCGCGCGGCCTGTTCGAAGTGGAACGAGGCGGCCATCAGGGCGACAGCGAACGACGGCTGTACGACCAGAGATTCCTGGATCTCCTGGTTGAGGGCGGTCAGATCGCCGCGCAGCGAGCCGGTGTCCGGCGGCTGCCAGTCGATCTCGCCGGCGGCGTCGATGACGTCGACGAGCAGGCCGCCGACATCGCGCCAACGCCGGTAGACCGTGGCGCGGTGCACTCCGGCCCGCGTCGCGACACCCTCCATCGTGAGTCCTTCGTGACCGCCTTCAGCGAGTTCGGCGCGCACCGCATCGAGGACCTGGGCGCGGATGCGGGCGGTGCGACCGCCCGGGCGGCGGTCCGGCGTCGTGTCCAGCGAGTCTGTCATCGGCAATCAGTATCCAGTTGATCAAGGCGGCAGGGCTGTGCCAGCATCTTAACGCGACAGTTGTCGCTCAGCCCATCGGAGAGGAACCGCCCCCGCGATGCCGCCCGTTCCCGCCGACCCCACCGCGCTCCACCCGATGCCCGAGCACCCGCGCGTGGTTCTGCTCAAGCCGTTGGTGAAGTCGCCGCTGATCGAGGTCGGTGACTTCTCCTACTACGACGATCCCAACGACCCGACCGCGTTCGAGACGCGCAACGTGCTCTACCACTACGGTCCCGAGCGGCTCGTCATCGGCAAGTACTGCGCGCTGGGGACGGGAACCCGGTTCATCATGAACGGCGCCAACCACCGCATGGATGGTCCTTCCACCTTCCCGTTCCCCACCATGGGGGGCTCCTGGGCGGAGCACTTCGACCTGATCACCGACCTGCCCGGCCGGGGCGACACGGTCGTCGGCAACGACGTGTGGTTCGGCCACGGCGCCACGGTCATGCCCGGTGTACGCATCGGCCACGGCGCGATCATCGCCGCCGGCGCCGTGGTCACCGGCGACGTCCCCGACTACGGCATCGTCGGCGGCAACCCCGCCCGGCTCATCCGCACCCGCTACGACGCTGCGGACATCGCCCGGCTCCTCGCCGTGGCGTGGTGGGACTGGCCCGTGCAGCACATCACCGGGCATGTACGGACGATCATGTCGGGGACCGTCGCCGACCTGGAGGAGGCCGCCGCGCAGATCGATCAGCCCTGACACCGCGTCGCCGCATCGACACCGCGGACGCCACCGCCGACACCCTGCGGAAGGCCCTGAACGTGCCGGGGTGAATGGCGAGGTCGCGGAGCGGGCGGGCCGGTCGCTGTTGAAGACGCTGCATCGAGTTGAGGCATCTACCCCGTTGTGCAAATCGGCATTTTATGGCCTCTGCCATAGGTCAGTACGGTCGGTTTCATGGAGTGGAACCTTCAGACAGCAGAAGAACTCGCGGCTGCCTTGCGTGCCGGTGAAGTGACCTCGGTGGAACTGACCGATGCGGCGATTGCCCGTATCGAGCGCGACGACGAGGTGATCAACGCGATCTGTGTGCCGGACTTCGACCGTGCGCGGGCCGCCGCGCGCGATGCCGACCAGGCGCTCGCCCGCGGCGAGGTCCGGCCGCTGCTCGGTATTCCGGTGACGGTCAAAGAGTCCTACAACATGGCTGGGCTGCCCACGACCTGGGGCATGCCGCAACACCGGGACTATGTGCCGGCCGAGGACGCGGTACAGGTGTCGCGGCTCAAGGCCGCGGGCGCGGTGGTGCTGGGCAAGACCAATGTGCCTTTGGGGCTGCAAGACATCCAGAGCTTCAACGAGATCTACGGCACCACCAACAATCCGTGGGCTCACGATCGCACGTCGGGCGGATCCTCCGGCGGATCAGCGGCGGCCCTGGCGTCCGGGTTCGGCGCGCTGTCCATCGGCTCCGACCTCGCCGGTTCGCTGCGCACCCCCGCGCATTTCTGCGGCATCTATGCGCACAAGCCGACACTCGGACTGGCGGCAACCCGCGGCATGGTCGCGCCGCCGGCACCGGCATTGCCGGTGGACCTCGACCTCGCCGTCGTCGGTCCGATGGCGCGCAGTGCCCGCGACCTCATGCTCCTGCTCGACGTCATGGCCGGACCGGACCCGCTGACGCACGGTGTGGCGTACGACGTGACGCTGCCGCCCCCGCGCCACGAGCGGCTCGGCGACTTCCGGGTCCTGGTGATCGAGGAGCATCCGCTCATTCCGACCGGGTCCGCCGTGCGGGCGGGCGTGAACCGGGTGGCCGACGCGCTTGCCGACGGCGGCGCCCGCGTCGAACGGCACAGTCCGCTGCTGCCCGATCTGACCGAAGCCGCCATGCTTTACCGGCAGTTGCTGTTTTCGGGCTCCGTCGCACGTTTTCCCGTCGACTCCTACGAGCAGCTGCGGACCCGCGCCGCCGCACTGAGCGCAGACGACCAGAGTCTCGATGCGGCGGTACTGCGCGGGATGGTGTTGAGCCACCGCGACTGGATCGAGACGAACAACCGTCGCGAGCTCCACCGCCACGGCTGGCGGCAGCTCTTCGCCGAGTTCGACGCCGTGGTGTGTCCGATCACGCCGACTCCCGCGTTCCCGCACGACCACAACCCCGATCCGAGGGAACGCCGGATCGACATCGACGGCGTCGAGTACCCGTACTTCGACCAGCTCGTCTGGGCCGGTCTGGCCACCATGCCCGGCCTGCCCGCCACCGCCATACCAACGGGCCGGTCCCCCGAGGGTCTGCCGGTCGGAGTGCAGCTCATCGGTCCGATGTTCGAGGACCGCACCCCGCTGCGGCTGGCCGAACTGCTCGAGCAGAAGATCGGCGGCTTCCAGGCACCGAAGTAGGGCGTACTGCTCGCGGCCTGGCACGCGGGACCGGCCATGCCGGCTGTCCAGTCGCTCCACTCCCACCTCCGCGGAAGCGTGGTCAGCAGGGTGACCCGGGGCCCTTGGCGAAGCGGGCGAGTTCTTCGGCGGCGCCGCGCGGCAGGTCGGCGACCGCCGTCTCCGGCAGAGTCGTGATCACGCCGCGCAGCCGCGCGGCGAGGTCCGGCATCAGAGCCCAGGCCGAGGCCGGGGCTTCGACAGCCGCGAGCAGCAGGTCCCCCTCATAGAAGTACGCGTCGAGCAGCGGCTCCTCGAGCAGCAGGTGCACCGCGAGCGGCAGGACGTACGGCAGGGCCACCCGCTGAATCTAGTCGTCCCGCCCCGCACCCGTACGCCCGGCCAAACCCTCCAGCGCAACCCGGTCCAGCCCAGTAAGCCGGTCCACCTCGTCCGCGTCCACGGCCCCGCAGTCCAGCCCGCGCAGCAGGTGGCCGCTGAGCGCACGGGCCGTGGCGGGCTCGTCCAGCACGGCGCCGCCGCGCTTCCCGACGTACGCCACGAGGCGGGCGGCGGCCGCTTCCAGTCCTTCGCGGTAGAAGGCGTAGACGGCCGCGTAACGGGTGGGCAGGTGGGCCGGGTGCATGTCCCAGCCCTGGTAGTAGGCGCGGGACAGGGAGCGGCGTACGAGCCGGTGGTGCAGGCGCCAGGCCGCGTGGACCTGCTGCGTGGTGCCGACGGGCAGCACGTTGGTCGAGCCGTCCGAGAGCCGTACGCCGGTGCCGGCGGCCGCCGTCTGCATGACGGCCTTGGCGTGGTCGGCCGCCGGGTGGTCGGGCGCCTGGTGGGCGGCGGCGACCGAGCACGCGGCGCTGTAGTCGAAGGTGCCGTAGTGCAGTGAGGTGACGCGGCCCTGTCCGGCGTCGATGAGCCGGGCGACCGTGGCCCGTCCGTCGGCGCCGAGGACGGCCTGGGTGGTCTCGATCTGTATCTCGAACCCGATGCGCCCGGTGGGCAGGGCGTGGGCCTTCTCGAACTCCTCGGCCAGCCGGACCATCGCGGTCACCTGCTCGGGATAGGTGACCTTGGGCAGGGTCAGCACGAGGGCGCCGGGCAGCCCGCCCGCCTCCATGAGGCCGGTGAGGAAGATGTCGAGGGTGCGTATCGCCCGGTCACGGACGGCCGCTTCCAGGCACTTCATACGGATGCCCATGTACGGAGCCGCCGTGCCCCGCGCGCAGGCCCGGGCCACCAGGGTGGCCGCGCGGGCGGCCGCCGCGTCCTCCTCGGCGTCCGGGCGCGGGCCGTAGCCGTCCTCGAAGTCGATGCGCAGGTCCTCCACCGGCTCGCGCTCCAGCTTGGCGCGCACGCGCTCGTACACCGGGCCGGCGAGTTCGTCGGGCAGGCCGAGCACGGCGCCGAACGCGGCCGCGTCGGGGGCGTGTTCGTCGAGGGCGGCGAGGGCGGCATCGCCCCAGGAGCGGAGGGTGCCGGCGTCGAAGGCGTCGGCCGGGACGTAGACGGTGTGCACGGGCTGGCGGGTGCCGGGGTCGCCCGGGTAGCGCCGGGCGAGCTCGGCGTCGACGTCCGCGAGCAGGGCGCCGACGCCCTCGCTCACGGTGGTTCCGAAGGTCGTCGCGACGCGCTGCTGCCCCATGCCACTCCTCCGCGTTTCCGCTGAACGGAATCGACCATCCGCAGCGCGAAGCTAGCGAGGGGGCGGTGAGGGGGTCAACACCCCGGCCGTGTCAGAAGTCGCGTCAGCCGCGTCAGAAGTCGCGTCAGAAGAAGTCCTTGGCGACGCCCTCGGCGGCACGGTGCTCCGCGGTGGCCGGGTCGAGTTCGCTCAGCGCCATCAGATCGGTGTCGTCGCGCAGGTGCTTCTCCCACTCCTGCGCCAGCTTCTCCTGCTGTTCGCGGGAGAGCTGTTGGACGTCCTCACGGCTGGCGGGGCTCAGGGCGTGGAGAAACCGCGCCACGGTGTCGGTCTGTTCACTGGGCATGGGGCTTCCTCGTCGTCCGTGCGGCGCCGTGCGCAGATTCCGGTGGTCCACGGTCATCTCTTCCAGCGACCGGCTCGGCCGGACACCCCCGTACCGGCCAAGGTCACCCGAACGGACGCGGCGGACGTGCGGCACGACGCAGCCGCCCCCGGCCGGTGGCCGGGGGCGGCGGGACGACGCGCGTGCCGTGCGGGATCAGCCCTTGCGGGCGGTGATCTCCTCGGTGAGCTGCGGGACGACCTGGAAGAGGTCGCCGACGACGCCGTAGTCGACGAGGTCGAAGATCGGGGCCTCGGCGTCCTTGTTGACGGCGACGATGGTCTTCGACGTCTGCATGCCGGCGCGGTGCTGGATGGCACCGGAGATGCCGGCCGCGATGTAGAGCTGCGGCGAGACGGACTTGCCGGTCTGGCCGACCTGGTTGGTGTGCGGGTACCAGCCGGCGTCGACGGCGGCGCGGGAGGCGCCGACGGCCGCGCCGAGGGAGTCGGCAAGGGCCTCGATGACGGGGAAGTTCTCGGCGCCGTTGACGCCGCGGCCGCCGGAGACCACGATCGCGGCCTCGGTCAGCTCGGGGCGGCCGGTGGACTCGCGCGGGGTGCGGGAGACGACCTTGGTGCCGGTGGACGCACTCCCGAAGGAGACGGCCAGCTGCTCGACCGTGCCGGCGGCCGGGGCGGCCTCCGGGGCGGCGGAGTTGGGCTTGACGGTGATGACCGGGGTGCCCTTGGTGACACGGGACTTGGTGGAGTACGAGGCCGCGAAGACGGACTGCGTGGCCACCGGGCCCTCGTCGCCGGCCTCCAGGTCGACGGCGTCGGTGATGATGCCGGAGCCGATGCGGACCGCGAGGCGGGCCGCGATCTCCTTGCCCTCCGCGGAGGAGGGGACGAGCACGGCGGCCGGGGAGACGGCGTTGTACGCGGCCTCGAGCGCGTCCACCTTCGGTACGACGAGGTAGTCGGCGAACTCGGCGGCGTCGGCGGTGAGGACCTTGACCGCGCCGTACTCGGCGAGCGTCGCGGCGGCGGTGTCCGCGCCGGCGCCCAGGTGCACGGCGACGGGCTCGCCGATGCGGCGGGCGAGGGTCAGCAGCTCGAGGGTGGGCTTGCGGACGGCACCGTCCACGTGGTCGACGTAGACGAGGACTTCAGCCATGGATCTGCACTCCTGCGGGAATTGCGAGGGCGGTTGAGGGATCGGGTGTCAGGAGCTCAGATGAACTTCTGGCCCGCGAGGAACTCGGCGAGCTGCTTGCCGCCCTCGCCCTCGTCCTTGACGATCGTGCCGGCCGTGCGGGCCGGGCGCTCGGTGGCCTCGTCGACCGTGGTCCAGGCGCCCTCGAGGCCGACCTCTTCGGCCTCAAGGCCGAGGTCGGAGAGGTCCAGGGACTCCACCGGCTTCTTCTTGGCGGCCATGATGCCCTTGAAGGACGGGTAGCGGGCCTCGCCGGACTGGTCGGTGACGGACACGACGGCCGGGAGGGAGGCCTCCAGCTGCTCGCTGGCGGCGTCGCCGTCACGGCGGCCGGTCACCTTGCCGCCCGCGACCGCGACCTCGGAGAGCAGGGTCACCTGCGGGACGCCCAGGCGCTCGGCGAGCATCGCCGGGACGACGCCCATGCCGCCGTCGGTGGAGGCCATGCCGGAGATGACGAGGTCGTAGCCGACGTGCTCGAGGGCCTTGGCCAGCACCAGCGAGGTGCCCAGCGCGTCGGTGCCGTGCAGGTCGTCGTCCTCGACGTGGACGGCCTTGTCGGCGCCCATGGACAGCGCCTTGCGCAGGGCGTCCTTGGCGTCCTCGGGGCCGACGGTCAGGACGGTGATCTCCGCCTCGTCGTCGTTCGCCTCCTTGATCTGCAGCGCCTGCTCGACCGCGTACTCGTCGAGCTCCGAGAGCAGACCGTCCACGTCGTCACGGTCGACGGTCAGGTCCTCGGCGAAGTGCCGGTCGCCGGTGGCGTCGGGCACGTACTTCACAGTGACAACGATCCTCAAGCTCACGCCGGCTCTCCTACTGCATCGTCTCTATCAAAGCTGCCTTGGCAGGCAGCATAGGCGCCTTGGGGGCGGACCCCGGTCGGGTGCGGGCCCCGCTCCCACCGGAATGTTACTCGTCAGTACATCGAGGGTGTGCGCCGAACGCAAGGCCGCTCGACTGTGATCTGCCCAACGCGGCGAAGGGGGATGTATCAGTCCCGCAATCCGTTGAAGCGGCCCTGGTGGTAGAGGAGCGGACGGCCGTCCCCGGTGGGGTCGCCGGCCACCGCCTCGGCCAGCACCAGGCGGTGGTCCCCGGCGGGCACCCGGGCCACCACGCGGCAGACCATCCAGGCCAGGACGTCCTCCAGCACCGGCACCCCGTGGGGGCCCGAGTACCAGCGGGTGGGGGCGGCGAAGCGGTCGGCGCCGCTGCGCGCGAAGGTGGCGGCCAGCTCCTGCTGGTGCTCGCCGAGTATGTGCACGCCGACGTGGTCCGCCTCGGCCAGGACGGGCCAGCTGGAGGAGCCGGTGCCGACGCCGAAGGAGATCAGCGGGGGCTCGGCCGCCACCGAGGTCAGCGACGTGGCGGTGAAGCCGGCCGGGCGGGCGCCCCGGGCCGTGATCACGGCGACGCCGGCCGCGTGCCTGCGGAAGACCGAGCGCAGCAGTTCGGGAGTGGCGGTGCGGTGCGTGCCGAGGTCGGGCGAGGCAGTCATGAGGGGTCCTTCTGCCGGGAGGTCGGGGCTGCCGGGGATCGAGCCGGGAGCGGCGCCGGGGGCGCTGCGGTGCGGGTGCTCACGGACTCGGACAGCGCGCGCTCGCGGTCCGCAGGAGATCCACGTACGCGCGTCCATGGAGAAGGAGCCCAGGCCACATAGCGTCACAGTGACGATTCAGGGCGTGCGACGTCAAGGGACGCCTGCGATCTGGGAGGTGGATCACGGCCCGTCAGACCGCCGCGCCCAGCGCAGCGATGACGTCCGCCTTGCGCGGCTGGCCGACGGCGCGCCGCACCTCGCGGCCGGCGGCGTCGAGGACGAGCGTGGTGGGGGTGGCGCCGATGTCCAGGGCGCGCACCAGCTCCAGGTGCGCCTCCGCGTCGACCTCGACGTGCGCGACGCCCTCGACCATGGCGGCGACGTCCGCGAGGACGCGCCGGGTCGCCGCGCAGGGCCGGCAGAAGGCGCTGGAGAACTGCACGAGCGTGGCGCGCCGCCCGAGCTCCGCGCCGATCCCGTCGGCGCCGAGCCACCGGGCCCCGTCCCCCTCGCGGGCGTCCTCGTACCGCACGGGCACGCGCGTCCTCCTTCTTCCGTGTCCGACTCCCTTCCTCCAGCACCGTCCGAACCGGGAAAATTTCGCGACGTGACGAGGATCTCCCGGCCCATGGGGCCTCCCCGCTGGCCCGCGGGCCGGGCATTCAGGCACGATCTGCCGGAAGCCGACACCCTACGGCCGCGTAACTTGAGAACCGCACCCCTTCACCATTTCCGTGGGAGCACCCTCCCCAGGCCCGGAAGGAACTTCCCGATATGGCAGAGCTCGTCTACCCCCCGGTGATCGGAGTGGCCCGCACCATGTTCAAGGCGCTCGATCTGCGCTTCGACATCCAGGGCACCGAGCACATTCCGCAGCGCGGCGGGGCGGTGCTGGTGAGCAACCACATCGGGTACCTCGACTTCGTCTTCTGTGGTCTGGCGGCGCGCCCCGCCAAGCGGCTGGTGCGCTTCATGGCGAAGGATTCGGTGTTCCGGCACAAGGTGTCCGGGCCGCTCATGCGGGCGATGAAGCACATTCCCGTCGACCGCGCGGCGGGCCTGGAGGCCTACCGGCACGCGCTGACCGCCCTGCGTTCGGGTGAGATCATCGGCGTGTTCCCCGAGGCGACGATCTCCACGTCCTTCACGCTCAAGAACTTCAAGTCCGGCGCGGCGCGGCTGGCGCAGGAGGCCGGGGTCCCGCTGGTGCCGATGGCGCTGTGGGGCACCCAGCGGCTGTGGACCAAGGGCCAGAAGCGCAATCTGGGCCGCGACCACATCCCGGTGGCCATAAGGGTGGGCGAGCCGGTGACCGCCGGCGCGGAAGAGTCCGCCGACACCGTCACCGAGCGCGTCCGCTCCCGCGTCCAGGGCCTGCTGGAGTCGGCCCAGCGGGCCTATCCGGTGCGGACCGAGGGCCCGGGCGACAGCTGGTGGATCCCGGCCCACCTCGGCGGCACGGCCCCGACCCCGGCCCAGGCCGCGGGCACGGACCGGCGCTAGTACGCGCAAAAGCCCAGGAGCCCCCGGCCGCTCGATGAGCGGCCGGGGGCTCCGGCGTCTCCACGGCCGTACGTCGCCGTGGGGAGGGCTGCTACGCGCTGCTACTGCTTGGCCATCTCCTCGGCGACGGCCGCGGTGAAGGCGTCCACATCGGCCTCGGTGGTGTCGAAGGAGCACATCCAGCGCACGTCGCCGGCCGTCTCGTCCCAGAAGTAGAAGCGGTAGCGCTTCTGCAGGCGCACGCTCACGTCGTGCGGCAGCCGGGCGAAGACGGCGTTGGACTGCACCGGGTGCAGCACCTCGACGCCCTCCACGTCCCGTACGCCCTCGGCCAGGCGCGCCGCCATGGCGTTGGCGTGGGAGGCGCTGCGCAGCCACAGGTCGCCCGAGAGCAGGGCCTCGAACTGGACGGAGACGAAGCGCATCTTCGAGGCGAGCTGCATCGACAGCTTGCGCAGGTGCTTCATGGCCCGCACCGCGTCCGGGTTGAGGACGACGACGCACTCGCCGAAGACCATGCCGTTCTTGGTGCCGCCGAAGGAGAGCAGGTCCACTCCGGCGTCGGTGGTGAAGGCCCGCAGCGGCACCCCGAGGGTGGCCGCCGCGTTCGCGATGCGGGAGCCGTCGAGGTGGACCTTCATGCCCCGCTCGTGGGCGTGGTCGCAGATCTCGCGGATCTCCTCGGGCGTGTAGCAGGTGCCCAGCTCGGTCGTCTGGGTGATCGAGACGACCTGCGGCTGGGCCCGGTGCTCGTCGTCCCAGCCCCACGCCTCGCGGTCGATCAGCTCGGGGGTGAGCTTGCCGTGCTCGGTCGGCACGTGGAGCAGCTTCAGGCCGCCGACGCGCTCGGGCGCCCCGCACTCGTCGACGTTGATGTGCGCGGAGGAGGCGCAGATCACCGCGCCCCAGCGCTCGGTGGCGGCCTGGAGGGCGACGACGTTGGCGCCCGTGCCGTTGAAGACCGGGAAGGCCTCGGCCGTGGGCCCGAAGTGGGCCCGCATGACGTCCTGCAGGTGCGCGGTGTAGTCGTCCTCGCCGTAGGCGACCTGGTGGCCGCCGTTGGCGAGGGCGAGCGCCGCGAGGACCTCGGGGTGCGCGCCGGCGTAGTTGTCGCTGGCGAAGCCGCGCACCGCGGGGTCGTGGCGGCGTATCGCGTCGGTGGCCGGCAGGGCGGTGCCGGGGTTGTCGGTCAGACGTGCGGGGTGAGCCACTGACGGGTTCCGTTCACTTCCTGGGCGGGCTTGTCCCACAGACCGGCGATGGCCTGGGCGAGGTCCTTGACGTCGGTGAAGCCCGCGAACTTGGCGGTGGGTCGTTCGGCCCGCATGGCGTCGTGCACCAGCGCCTTGACCACCACGATGGCGGCCGCGGCGGGCGGTTCCTGGTCGCCGCCGGCCTTGCGGAAGGAGTCCGCGAGGGCGAGCGTCCAGGCCTCGGCTGCGGCCTTGGAGGCGGAGTAGGCGGCGTTGCCGGCGGTGGGCTTGCTGGCGCCGGCGGCGCTGACGAGCACGTACCGGCCGTTGCCACTGCGGGCCAGGGGACCCTCGAAGGCCAGCGAGGTGTGCTGGACGGTGCGGATGAGGAGCTTTTCCAGCAGCTCCCAGTCGGCCAGGTCGGTCTCGGCGAAGGTCGCCGAGCCGCGCCAGCCGCCCACGAGGTGGATCAGGCCGTCGACGCGGCCGAATTCCTTCTCGGTGCGGTCGGCCCAGGCGCGGGCGGCGTCGAGGTCGAGCAGGTCCACGGTGTCACCGGTGACGGTGGCGCCGCCGTGGGCGTAGCGGGCGGCGTCCACGGCCTCGGCGAGGCGGGCCGCGTCCGCGTCGGAGGCGACCACGGTCGCCCCGGCCTCCGCCAGGCGCAGCAGGGTCGCCCGGCCCGCCGGGCCGGCCGCTCCCGCCACCGCCACGACGGCACCCTCCAGCGGGCCGTTGCCGTTGGTCGGAGTGCTCATGCTGGTCGCCTCCTCCTGTTGCCCGGTCTCGTTCTCGCTCACGCGGCCACCTGCGCCATGTCCGCAGCAGTGATCCCCCTGGTCGAGGCGATCACGCCACGCAGCTTCTTGGCAAGGGCCTCGTAGAACATGCTGAGCGGGAACTCGTCCGGAAGCACGTCGTCCACCAGCTTGCGCGGCGGAAGGGAGAGGTCGAGGGCGTCGGGGCCCTTGGCCCACACGGATCCGGGGTGCGGGGCGAGGTAGGTCGAGACGAGTTCGTAGGCGGCGAACCAGTGGACCAGCTTGGGGCGGTCGATACCGTCGCGGTAGAGCTTCTCGATCTCGCCGCAGAGCTGGTTGGTGACCTGCGGAGCACGCTCCCAGTCGATGTGCAGTGTGTTGTCCGTCCAGCGTACGACGTCGTGCTTGTGGAGGTAGGCGAAGAGCAGCTGGCCGCCCAGACCGTCGTAGTTGCGGACGCGCTCGCCGGTGATCGGGAAGCGGAACATCCGGTCGAAGAGGACGGCGAACTGCACGTCACGGGCCTGGGTGTAGCCGTCGGCCTCCAGCTTCACGGCCTCCTTGAAGGCCGTGAGGTCGCAGCGCAGCTCCTCCAGGCCGTACATCCAGAACGGCTGCCGCTGCTTGATCATGAAGGGGTCGAACGGCAGGTCGCCGTGGCTGTGGGTGCGGTCGTGGACCATGTCCCACAGGACGAAGGCCTGCTCGCAGCGGTCCTGGTCGCCGACCATCTCGGCGATGTCGGCCGGCAGGTCGAGGCGCAGCGTCTCGACGGCGGACTCGGTGATGCGGCGGAAGCGGGCGGCCTCGCGGTCGCAGAAGATGCCGCCCCAGGTGAAGCGCTCGGGGGCCTCGCGGACGGCGATGGTCTCGGGGAAGAGGACCGCGGAGTTGGTGTCGTAGCCCGCGGTGAAGTCCTCGAAGGTGATGCCGAGGAAGAGCGGGTTGTCGTAGCGGGTGCGCTCCAGCTCGGAGAGCCACTCGGGCCAGACCATGCGCAGGACGACGGCCTCGAAGTTGCGGTCGGGGTTGCCGTTCTGGGTGTACATCGGGAAGACGACCAGGTGCTGGCGGCCGTCCTCGCGGCGGGCGGCCGGCTGGAAGGCCAGCAGCGAGTCGAGGAAGTCCGGCACGCCGAAGCCCGTGTCGGCCCAGCGTCGCAGGTCCGCCACGAGTGCCGTGTGGTACGCGGCGTCGTGCGGGAGGAGCGGCGAGAGCTGCTCGACCGCGGCTATGACCGTGTCGACCTGGGCGCGGACCGTCGCGCCCGGTGGTGCGCCCTCGGTCTCGAGGTCGATGGAGCCGTCGGCGGACTGCCACGGCCGAATCGTCTCCACAGCGGCCTTGAGCTCGGCCCAAGCCGGGTGCTCCACGACGCGGTCAACAGACAAAATGTCGGATTTTGCGGCTGTCGACGCAAGAATTTCCGTCACGACTACCCCTCCTCGGGAGAACCTGGCGTTAAGACACCGTATCCATGCGCAGTTCTTCGACTCAAGGGGTTGAGCCATAAATTATCCTGCCGAGCCCCCGTCGTACAGCCTTTTTTCCTGTCGACCTCGGCCGTTCAGGGCATCGGGGGCACTCAATCCTCACTCGCAACACCGCGGAACCGCCCGTCACACCGACTGTTTCCGGCCATCTCTCGCTTCCGTCGGGACGCGCGTACTCCCGTCGGCCGCGCGTTCATGATCCGGCAACAACCGTCCGCCATTCGGACGGTTCATGGCCTTGACCTGGACAGATCACAGCGCGCGCTGCCAGTCTCACGCCATGTCCGTCGCCACCCAGCCCAGACGCCTGGCCGCAGCCCTCCTCGTCCTCCTCGCCGCGGCCACCGGCTGCGCCCCGCAGGAGGAGACCGGCGCGGCGAAGCCCCCCGGCTCCCCCGCCGCGCAGGCGGCCGCGTGCGCCAAGGAGCGGCTGACGACCCGGACCGCCGGGAAGCTCACCGTGGGGACGGACAAGCCCGCCTACGCCCCCTGGTTCGTCGACGACGACCCCGCCAACGGCAAGGGCTTCGAGTCGGCCGTCGCCTACGCCGTCGCCGACAAGCTCGGCTACGGCCGCTCCGAGGTCCTGTGGCAGACCGTGCCCTTCAACACCTCCGTCGCGCCCGGGGCGAAGAAGTTCGACTTCGACATCAACCAGATCTCCGTCAGCGACGAGCGCCGCCGGGCCGTGGACTTCTCCTCCGGCTACTACGACGTACGGCAGGCCGTCATCGCCCTGAAGACCTCGGACGCGGCCAAGGCCACCACGATCGACGGCCTCAAGCACGCCAGGCTCGGCGCCCAGGTGGGCACCACCAGCCTGGACATCGTCGACGAGGTCATCAAGCCGGACCGCAAGCCCGCCGTCTTCCAGAAGAACGACTACGCCAAGACCGCGCTCAAGAACGGCCAGGTCGACGCGATCGTCGTCGACCTGCCCACCGCCTTCTTCATCACCTCCGCCGAGGTGCCCGAGGCGAAGATCGTCGGCCAGTTCGACCCGAAGGACGCCAAGGGCGCCGCGAACGGGCGGCAGGAGCAGTTCGGGCTCGTCCTCGACAAGGGCAGCCCCCTCACCGGCTGCGTCAGCAACGCCGTCGACGCGCTGCGCAAGGACGGCACGCTCGCCCGGCTGGAGAAGCAGTGGCTGTCCGCGACCGTCGGCGCGCCGGTGCTCTCATGACGGCCGGGGACGCGGTGCCCACGCAGCAGGGGGCACAGGAGCCGCGCAAGACACAGGACGCGCCACCGGTGGCCGAGGACGGGTACGTGCCGTCCGCGCGCCGCCTGGAGCGGGAGCGGTTCAAGCGGGCGCGGACCCGCCGGGCCACCGCCGTCGCGGCCGTCAGCACGCTGGTCACCGGCGCCGTGCTCTTCCTCGTCATCGTCAACTCCCCCGGCTGGCCGCGCACCCGCGAGACGTTCTTCAGCGCCCACTACGCACGCGAGGCCCTGCCGGAGATCCTCGACGGGCTCTGGCTCAACTTCCGGCTGCTGCTCGTCTGCGGGGCGGCGGTGCTCGTCCTGGGCATGCTGATCGCGGTCGCCCGTACCCTGCGCGGCCCGGTGTTCTTCCCGCTGCGCGCCCTCGCCACCGCCTACACGGACTTCTTCCGCGGGCTGCCGCTGATCATCTGCCTGCTCATGGTGGTCTTCGGCATCCCGGCGCTGCGGCTGCAGGGCGTCACCACCGATCCGGTGCTGCTGGGCGGGACGGCGCTGGTGCTGACGTACTCCGCCTACGTGGCCGAGGTGTTCCGCGCCGGCATCGAGTCCGTCCACCCCAGCCAGCGCGCCGCCGCCCGTTCGCTGGGGCTCGGCAGCGGGCAGACGCTGCGCTTCGTGGTCCTGCCGCAAGCCGTGCGGCGCGTCGTGCCGCCCCTGCTCAACGACCTGGTCTCGCTGCAGAAGGACACGGGCCTGGTCTCCATCGCGGGCGCGGTCGACGCCGTGTACGCGGCGCAGATCACGGCGAGCAAGAGCTTCAACTACACCCCCTACGTCGTCGCCGGGCTGATCTTCGTGGCGCTCACCATTCCCATGACCCGGTTCACCGACTCCGTCACCGCCCGGATGGACCGCCGCCGGGCCCAGGGAGGGATCGTATGAACGAGCAGCCGGTGCTGCGCCTGGAAGCGGTGCGCAAGACCTTCGGGAGCACGGTCGTCCTGCGCGACGTGGACCTGGAGGTCGCCCCGCACACCGTCACCGCGCTGATCGGCGCGTCGGGTTCGGGCAAGTCGACGCTGCTGCGGTGCGCGAACCTGCTGGAGGAGATCGACGACGGCGCGATCTTCCTCGACGGCGAGGAGATCACCGATCCGCGCGTGGACCCCGACACCGTGCGCCGCCGCATCGGCGTGGTATTCCAGGCGTACAACCTCTTCCCGCACATGAGCGTGCTGGAGAACATCACCCTCGCCCCGCGCCGGGTGCACGGCGTGCCGCGCGCGGAGGCGGAGGAGCGGGCGCGCGAGCTGCTGGCGCGGCTCGGCCTGGGCGGCAAGGCGGACGAGTACCCGGACCGGCTCAGCGGCGGCCAGCAGCAACGGGTCGCCATCGTCCGCGCGTTGGCGGCCCGACCCCGGCTGCTGCTGCTCGACGAGATCACCGCGGCCCTCGACCCGGAGCTGGTCGGCGAGGTGCTGGGCGTCGTGCGCGACCTCAAGGACGAGGGCATGACCATGGTCCTGGCCACGCACGAGATGGGCTTCGCCCGCGACGTCGCCGACCAGGTGTGCTTCCTGGACGGCGGCGTGGTGCTGGAGCGCGGCACACCGGGCGAGGTCTTCGGTGAGCCGCGGCAGGAGCGGACCCGGCGCTTCCTGCGACGGCTCGTCGAGGCGGGCCGGCTGTGAGGGCCGGCCCCCGGGTCAGTCCAGTTCCTTGACCAGCAGCTCGAACTCGAGGTCGTCGCGCTGCGGGATGCCGAACCGCTCGTCGCCGTACGGGAAGGGGCTCATCCGCCCCGTGCGCCGGTAGCCGCGGCGCTCGTACCAGGCGATCAGCTCGGTGCGCTGCCGGATCACCGTCATGTGCATCGCCGCGGCGTCCCACTCGGCGCGCGCCAGGCGCTCGGCCTCGGCCATGACGAGCTTGCCGAGGCCGCCGCCCTGGGCTGTCGGGCGTACCGCGAACATGCCGAAGTAGACGTGGTCGCCGCGGTGTTCGAGATGGCAGCAGGCCACGGTCTCGCCGTCCTGCTCGGCCACCAGCAGCCGGCTGTTCGCGTCGGTGACCACCGCCAGGACGCCCTCGGGGTCCGTGCGCTGCCCCTCCAGGAGATCGGCCTCGGTCGTCCATCCCGCGCGGCTGGCGTCGCCCCGGTAGGCCGACTCGACCAGCTCGACCAGGACGGGCACGTCGGCGACGGCCGCGGTCCGGAAGACCGGCTCCGAGGTGCGGGTCGTGGTGGTCTCCATGTGCTGCGAGGTCCTCTCCGTGCGGTTTCGGGCGTATGTACGACCCTAACGGACGTAACAGGAGGGGAATGCGTACAGTCGCGGGCATGGTGCACGTACTGAGCAGCAGGGTGTTGCTGAGGCCGACCGATCCGGAGCGGACCCGGGCCTTCTACGGCGGGGCCCTGGGCCTCGCGGTCTACCGCGAGTTCGGCACGGGCCCCGAGCGCGGGGTCGTCTACTTCCTGGGCGGCGGCTTCCTGGAGGTCTCGGGCCGGTCGGAGGCGCCGCCGGGGCCGGGGATCGAGCTGTGGATGCAGGTCGCGGACGCGGCGCGGGCGCACGAGGAGTTCGTCAGCCGCGGGGTGGAGGTGCTGGAGCCGCCGGAGACGAAGCCGTGGGGCCTGATCGAGATGTGGATCGCGGACCCGGACGGGGTGCGCATCGCGGTGGTGGAGGTGCCCGAGGGACACCCGCTGCGGTACCGGCCGGGCATCTGACGGGTCTGCCCGCCGAGGGCCGGGCCCGTGTGGCACCACGTCGCGCGCCCCGGCGCGCCCCGGCGCCGACGCCGCCTGTGCCCGCGCTGCGCCGGAGCACGAACCGGGCTGCCTGCGCTCCCCCTGTGCGCCTGTGCGCTCCCGTGTGAGGCGGCCCCGGCGGGCATTCTCCGGGGGTGGACGCGCGTCCCGGGGAGGTGTGCCGTGCACGGACCACCGCTGGTCGGGTGGTTGCTGGTCGTGCTCTGCACCGCCACGGGCGCGTACGGCCTCGTCAGTACGCGGGCCGGCGCGGCGGGGGAGCGCCGGGCCGCGGGAGGCGACGCACTCATGGGGCTCGGCATGGCCGCGATGGCCGTGCCAGCCGCCGTGCTGCACACCCGGCCCTGGGGGTACGCCCTGTACGCCGTGGTGTTCGGGGCGGCCGGGCTGCACACGCTGATCCGGGCCCGCAGGGAGCCCGAGGCGCACCACCTGCACCACGCGGTGGGCGCGTTCGCCATGGTCTACATGGCCCTGGCGATGGCCGGGACCCCGGCGGCCACGGCTGCCCGGGCATCCGCGGGAGCCGCCCATGCCGGGCACGCGGCGGCCGCGCACGAGCCGGCGGGCACACCACTGCTCACCGGCCTGCTGCTGGTGTACTTCGCGGTGTACGTCGTCCGCGGCGCGGCCCAGATGGTCCCCGTCCCGGCGGGCGCGCCGGCCGAGGCCGGCGGGCCGGGCCGGGCGCCGGGCGGGCGGGAGCTGACCCACGCGTGCCGGTTGTCCATGGGCATCGGAATGCTGGCGATGCTGCTCACCATGTGAGCGACGCCGGGCCGCCGTGTCCTGCGTCACTTCCCCGCCGGGAACGTACCCGCCGCGGCGCCGCACTCATAGGCTGCTGACCATGATGGTCCCGCTCGCGCTGCTGGCCCTCGGCGGCCTGGCCGCGGCGATCGCGCCGCGCGTGCTGACCCGTGCCGACTGGCCCCGCCGCGAGCCCGTACTGGCCCTGTGGGTGTGGCAGTGCGTCGTGGCCGGCGTGCTCCTGTGCTGTGCGCTCGCGATGTCGCTGAGCGCCTCCGCCGCCTGGGAGGCCGTGCGCGGCAACGTCTTCGCCCCCGCGCCGCACGGCGTCGTCGAGGCCTACGCGTTCGCCGCCTACGGTTCCTGGGCGGCCCCCCTGGCCGTCTCCCTCGCCGCCGGAGCCCTGTGGACGGCGGCGATGCTCACCCGCGAGGTCCGCGACGCCCGGACCCGCCGCCGCCGTCGCCGCGCCGACCTGCTCGTACGCTCCCCCCGCCTGCCCGGCGAGGAGCGCGACGGGGAGCGGCTGGTGGTCCTGGAGGGCGAGCGGCCCGAAGCCTGGCTGCTACGGGCCGGCGCCGCGCCCCAGCTGGTCATCACCACCTCCGCGCTGCGCCGGCTGAAGGGTTCCCAGCTGGACGCGGTGCTGGCACACGAGCAGGGCCACGCGCGGGCCCGCCACGACTGGCTGCTGCACTGCTCCTCGGCGCTGGCGAACGGCTTCCCGCAGGTGCCCGTGTTCGCGGCCTTCCGCGACCAGGTGCACCATCTGGTGGAGTTGGCCGCCGACGACTCCGCCTCCCGCCGCTTCGGCCGCCTGACCACCGCGCTCGCCCTGGTCGAACTCAACGAGGACCGCGGCGTGTTCGGCCCCTGCCCCTCCCTCTCCCAGGTCCCGGACCGCGTCGAACGCCTGCTGGCCCCCGCTCCCCGCCTGACGGCGGCCCGCCGCCTGCGACTGACGGCCGTGGCGTCGCTGGTGCCATTCGTACCGCTGCTGGTGACGTTCGTACCGGGGCTGAGCGCGCTGGGGGGCTGAACGGCGCCGGGGTTCCCGTCTTTCGTCCGCGCCGGGACTCCCGCCTTTCGTCGTGGTCAGCGTGCCGGGAACGCGGCAGAGTGCTCCCATGAGCAATCTCGACCTTCATCCCGCACCGGCCGAGTGCGGCGGCCGACACGACGTCACCGCCCGGCCCGTGCGCGAGCTGTTGCCCGCCAAGGACGTACGGCTGGGCGAGAGCACCATGGTGCGCCGACTGCTGCCCAGCATGGGCCGGCGCATGGTGGGGGCCTGGGCTTTCGTCGACCACTACGGCCCCGACGACATCGCCGACGAGCCGGGCATGCAAGTGCCGCCGCACCCGCACATGGGTCTGCAGACCGTCAGCTGGCTGCATGCGGGCGAGGTGCTGCACCGCGACAGCCTCGGCAGCGAGCAGCTGCTGCGCCCCGGCGAGCTGGGGCTGATGACGTCGGGGCGCGCCATCAGCCACTCCGAGGAGTCGCCCCGCGAGCACGCGCCCTCCCTGCACGGCGCACAGCTGTGGGTGGCCCTGCCGGACGAGCACCGGCACACGGCTCCCACGTGGGAGCACCACGGCGAACTGCCGACGGTGACGGGCGGTGGTGGCCTCCGTGCCACCGTGCTCCTGGGCGAGCTGGACGGGGCGCTCTCGCCCGGGACGACGTTCACGCCGATCGTCGGCGCGGATGTCTCACTCGCCGCGGGGACGTCCGCCCGGCTCCCTGTGCGGCCTGACTTCGAGTACGCGGCCCTGACCATGTCCGGCGAGGCCGAGGTGGACGGCGTGCGCCTCGCACCGGGCACGATGCTCTACCTCGGCTGCGGGCGCTCCGAACTGCCGCTGCGGGCGGACGTGGACAGCGCGTTCATGCTGCTGGGCGGGGAGCCGTTCGAGGAGCGGATCGTCATGTGGTGGAACTTCGTGGGGCGCTCCCATGAGGAGATCGAAGAGGCCCGCGCGGACTGGATGACCGGCTCCCGCTCCCGCTTCGGCGAGGTGCGGGGCTACGCGGGCGACCGGCTGCCCGCGCCCGCGTTGCCGCCGGTGGCGCTCAAGCCGCGGGGAAGGGTGCGCTGAGCCGGGGGCGCGGCGCGTGATGTTCGACCGGATGGCGGGCATGTGCGGGGTCTCGGATAGCAGGGAGGCTCCGTACAGATCACTATCACCATATGTCGCTAAAACGACACAGTGTCCGGTGGCGGTGCCCCGGCACCGCCGAGGGCGCCGGCCGTCGCTCGATCGTCGTCGGCCTCATCGGCACCACCCTGGTCTGGTACGACTTCTTCCTGTACGTCGGCGCTTCGGTGGTGGTCTTCCGACACCAGTTCTTCGCCCCCTCGGCGCCTCTCACCGGGGTGCTCCCGGGCATCGGCCTGTACGGTGCCGGGCTGGTGGCGCGGCCGCTCGGGGGGCTGTTCTTCGGTCATCTCGGTGAACGGTTCGGCAGGCGCGTGGCCGTCGTCGCCACGCTGCTGCTCACCGGCGCCTCCACCGCCGCGATCGGTGTGCTGCCGACGTACGGACAGATCGGGGTCGGCGCCCCGCTGCTGCTGGTCGCCCTGAGGTTGCTGCAGGGGCTCGGGCTCGGTGGCGCGCGGGGAAGCGCGGCCGTCATGTCGTGGGAGGCCACGCCGCCGGAGCGCCGCGGGTGGGTGTCGAGCTGGGCGCAGATCGGGGCACCGGCCGGCAATCTGCTGGCCTTCGGGGTGGTGGCGGCCGTGTCGGGCCTGATGACGCCGGGCGAGTTCCTGGCCTGGGGCTGGCGGGTGCCGTTCCTGTTCTCGGGGCTGCTGGTGGCGGCCGGGCTGTGGGCGCGCGTACGGATCGCGGAGACGGGGCCCTTCGAGGCGCTGGTCTCGACGGGCTCGCGTGCCGAGCGGCCGGTCGCCGTGCTGGTCCGGGGGCACCGGACCGAGTTGGTGACGGCCGCGGCCCTGGCGCTGCCGCTCCTGTTCCGGACCGGCTCCTTGCCGGTGCTGGCCGTCGGCTGCCTTGCGGCTCTGATCGCCTTCGCGGCGATGTACGCCCCGCAGGCGGGGCTGATCGCCGAACTGTTCCCCAGCCGGGTGCGGCTCAGCGGCACGGCGGCCGGCTACCAACTGGCCGGCCTCCTCGGCGGCGCCCTCGCCGTGTCCCTGGCCGGCCACGGCCCCGCCTGGGCGCGCGCTCCCCTGACCGTCCCCCTCTACGCCGTCGCCGCGCTGGTCGTGAGCGGCGCGACGCTCCTGATCGCCCGGTCACCTCGCGAAGCGATATCAGCGATATCTCCGAAAGGGATAGGGACATGAGAATCCCCTGGCATCTCACCTGCGCCGTGACGGCCGCCGCGCTGTTCGGCGCGTTCTTCCTCCACGACGTCTCCTCGGCCAGAGCAGCGCAGGTCATCGCCTGTGACCACACATGGACGATGACCTTCGAGCCCGCTCTGACGCTCACGCCCCAGTCCCAGGTGACGGCGAAGGTCGGTTCTCCCGACGGCGCGCTGCGCGGCTGCACCGGCGACGCGGCCATCTCCCGGGCGAGCTTCGTGACCCAGGGCGTCGGCACCGACGTGACCTGTGCGGCCGGTACGTACGGCGACCGGCCCGGAGCGGCCAATCGCGTTGCCTGGGACGCCAAGAGCGGTGAGCCCGCCATGAAGTACAGCTGGTCGATGCGGCCGGTCGCCGACCTGCTCAGCGTCTCGACCCCGTTGAGCGGGGGCATCACCGAGGGCCGGTACAAGGGCGGCACCTGGACCGCGACGCTCGACCCGCAGCGCTCCGACATCAGCCTCGCGGACTGCTCGGCCCCTGGCGGGCTGAAGTCCATGACGGTCGCGGGCACGCTCTTCATCACCACTCCCGGATAGCGGGGCGGACGGACTCGTGGACGGCGGACGACCGGCGGGGCGGTGGTGTGGTCGAGGCGTGCACCGGGCCGTGGCAGGCGCTTGGCCGGACCGCGGATGCCCCGGGAGCGGCACGGTCGGCGCTTCTGTGTTCCCGCGCCGGATATCTAGACTGCTGGCATGGTTTCGGGGGGCTGGGGATGGTTCACCACTGTCGTGTCGATCCTGATCGGCCAGGCCACGGTGGTGACGATGGGCTTCGTCAACAACCGCTCCCAGGCCAGGCGGGAAGCGCAGGCCAGGGCGGCCGAGCGGTACAAGGTGGCCGCGGAACGCCGTGAGACGTTCGAGCTGGCCCAGCTCGTCGAGGTGAACACCCTGCTGCGGAACGCCATGATGGCGCTCCACGCCTTCGTTACGGCCAGGCGGCACTACCGGTCGCGCCTGCGGGAGGACCCGTCCGCTCCGCCGGAGACCCACCGGCAGCCGATGCTGGACGCGTCCGCCGCGTCGGACGCCGCTCTCGACGCCCTGCGGTCCCAGATCGGCTTCATCCTGGCGGACGACGTCCGGGCGCTGGCCGATACCGCGGAGAAGGCCCTGACGTTGGCCGCGGCGGCCGTCCTGCTCGACGAGCCGGTCGACCCCGGCGCCCTGGGCGCACGGGCCAATGCCGCGTACGAAGCCCTGTCCGCCCGGCTCCGGGACATCTACGCGACCCGGGAGTCGGCCATGCCGGCGCCATAGCTCGGCGACGTGGCGGGGCTCGTGCCGTGGCTGTGGGAGCGGGGTGTTCAAAAAAGACTTCGGCTGGAGGCGAATCCTTTTCGGATCTCCCCGCCTCTTGTCTGTGTACCGGCCGAACGGGCCGGCAGAACCGGGAGGAACCACCCATGATGGTCACCAGCCTCGTAGTAATCGGAGCCCTGCTCGTGGGCGCGTGCAGCTGGCACCTGATGCGGCGCTACAAGAGCCGAAGCTGACCAGCACCTGCCCGTAGGGCGCCTTCCGGGGAGGAGTCCCAGATGAACCAACGCTTCACTTGGCCGGACGAGCGGCTGATCAAGGCCGCTCAGGACGGCGACGTCACTTCGCTCACCACCGTCGTCATGGAATCGCAGCCTCATGTGCGCAAGTTCGCCATATCGCTGTGTTCGTCACCGCAGGACGCGGAGGACGCGGCGCAGGAGGCGCTGATCATCCTCTATCGGAAGATCGGCACTTTGCGGGCCAGTGGCGCGCTCGCCTCATGGATGTTCCGGATCGTGCGCAACGAATGCCTCCGGCAGGTACGGCTGCTCGTCCCGCGGAGCGACGAGGCGCCAGCCGAACCGGAGGCGACCGCGGAACCGTCCGCCGAGGACGCGGTGCTGCGCGGGCTGGAGGCGGAGCGGATCGCGGCTGCGGTCAGCGCCCTTCCCCGTGACCAGCGGCAGGTCCTGATCATGCGGGACGTACAGGGCCTGCCCGGCAGGACCGTCGCCCATTCGCTCGGTCTGAGCAGCGCCGCGATGAAGTCGCGGCTGCACAGAGCACGCGCGGCACTGCGTCACTCTCTGGCAGTGACAGACCAACCAGTCGGAGGAGTCTCACGACCGTGAGCACCGTGAACACCATGAACGCCGCGAACACAGTGAAGCCCGCGCAGGGCGCGAAGGCCCAGGCCGCCGCACAGTCCGCCGCGCCCGGGAGGAACTTCGCCAGCAAGTCCGTCCCGCGCCATCTGGCGCGCGGCGCCATCGGCTTCGGCCTGATCATCGGCTCGATCGCCCTGGTACCCACTGCCGGCCCGGCCACCCTGCTGGCGGCCCCGTTGGCCCTGATCGCCTTCCGCGGCTGTCCTACCTGCTGGATGGTCGGCCTGGCGCAGACCATCTCCCGCGGCCGTCTGGAGCGCCAGTGTGTGGACGGCGTTTGCACCCTCACCAAGGCGCACCTGGCGGCGAAGGCCACGGACGAGCCGACAGCCCGTTAGGGACCGGGCGGCTTCGGGAGGGCCTCGCGCAGGCGGTCGAGGAGTGCCCGGGCCGCGGGGCTCGAGGGGCCCGTGGCCTGCCAGGCGAGCGCGATGCGGGCCCGCATCTGGGGCCGGACGATCCGCAGGGTGCGCAGCTGCCCGTCGAGGGTGGGCTCCTCCTCGCCGGCAGGAAGCACGGCAACGCCCAAGCCCCGCGCGGCGAGCTGTACGAGCACGTGCGGGGCCGCCGCCTCGAAGGTGACGCGGGGCCGGAATCCCGCCTGCGCACAGCCGCGTTCGAGCGCCGCGCGCACCCCGGTGCCGCGCGGCAGGCAGATCAGCGGCCGATCACGCAGATCGGCAAGCGGGACGCTCGCGCCGTCGACGCGGTCGACGCGGTCGACGCGGTCGACGCGGTCGATTCGGTCGACGCGGTCGAGAAGCGGATCGCCGGGCGCGACAGCGGCCACCAGCGGAACGTCGATCAGCATCTGGAAGGCCGCTCCGGGCGGGGGCACCTCCTCTGCCGTCCCGAGGACGGCGATATCGAGCTCGCCGGCCAGGAGCGCGGCCTGCATCCGTTCCGTGGTGTCCTCGGTGAGTGCCACCTCCACCGAGGGGTGGGCGTCATGGAAGTCCGCGAGGAGAGCGGCGATGTCGAAGGCGTGGCCGGTGGCGCCGGAGACCAGCCCGAGCGTGACCCGGCCGCGCAGCAGCCCCGTGTACGCGTCCACCGTCTGCCGCACCGCGTCCGCGGCGGCCAGTGCGGCGCGGGCGTGGGGCAGGACCGCCCGGCCCACCTCGGTCAACGTCACCGACCGGCCGGAGCGGTCGAGCAGGGGCTGCCCCACCTCCTTCTCCAACTGGCGGATCTGGGCGCTGAGGCCGGGCTGGGCCAGATGCAGCCGGGCGGCGGCCCGGGTGAAACCGCCTTCCTCGACGACACACACGAAGTAGCGCAGCTGACGAAGCTCCATAACCGATGATTCTAGGGAGCAGCAAAACCATCTATTGGCGCTATCGCTCCTTCAGGCCGCAGGCTTGATCACATGAAGAACGCGGCAGCCCGCAAGGGCAAGAGCACCGAGGTCAGGGCCGCGATCGCGGCGGAACGCCGAGAACTGGCCGATCTGTTCGACACTCTGCGAACCGAGCAATGGAACGAGCAGAGCCTCTGCTCAGGATGGCGCGTTCGCGAGGTCGCGGCACACATGTCGATGGGGTTCCGGCTCTCCTTGCCCATGACGCTCGGCGAGTTGGTCAAGGCGCGCGGGAACCTTCACCGCATGACCGACCGGGTCGCGCGCAGGGACGCGACCGCCCATTCCCCCACCGCACTCGCCGCATCCCTGCGGGACAACGCCCACCACCCCTGGACACCACCGGTCGGCGGGTTCCCGGCGGCGCTCGGCCACGACGTGGTGCACGGGCTGGACATCACCGTCGCCCTCGGCCTCGACCGGCGCGTCCCCGAGGACCGGCTGCGCATCCTGCTCGACCAGATCCGGCCCAGCGGCCTGAAGTTCTTCGGCGCCGACCTCGACGGAGTGCGGCTGTGCGCCGAGGACCTCGACTGGTCGTACGGCTCCGGCTCGCCCGTGTACGGCGCCGGCCAGGACCTCCTGCTGCTGGCCTACGGTCGCAGGCTTCCGCACGGCCGGCTCCGAGGAGAACCGGGCAACCGTTTCACCCGGCCCGCCGACGAAGCATGAACATGCGTCGCACTCACGCGGCGCCATGCGAGCTGGGCGTCGAGCAGTTCCAGCCGCTTGCCGTGGCCATGGGCACCCCGCATGCTGGTCAGTGGAGGACGCCGTGAGCTTCACCGACGAGCACCTGATTCCCCTGGTGGACGTGGGGCTGGGCAACAGCGCCTATCTGGTCGACCTCGGCGACGGCCGCGCCCTGGCGGTGGACGCGAGCCGCGATCTGCGCGCCCTGCGGGCAGCGGCCGCGGAGCGTGGCCTGCGTGTGGCGTTCGCGGCCGACACCCACCTGCACGCCGACTTCCTGACCGGCGCGCTCCAGCTCGCCGCCGACGACCGGGCCACCGTGCTCGCCTCCGCCGCCGGCCGCCGTGCCTTCCCCCACACACCACTGGCGGACGGCGCCGAGGTCGACCTCGGCGGGCTGACGCTACGGGCGCTGGCCACCCCCGGTCACACCGACGAGCACCTGTCCTTCCTGCTCCTGGACGGCGGTCGCGGGCTCGGCGTGTTCACCGGCGGTTCCCTGATCGTCGGCTCCGCCGCCCGCACCGACCTGCAGGGGGCCGACCGGGCGGAGGAGCTGGCCCGCGCCCAGTACCGTTCGCTGCGGCGGCTGACCGAGCTGCCCGACGAGACCGCGGTGTGGCCCACCCACGGGGCGGGGTCGTTCTGCTCGGCCCCGCCCGGTGCCGAGCGGACCACGACCATCGGCGCGCAGAAGGCTGCCAACGAGCTGCTGGCGGCGCCGGACGAGGATGCCTTCGTGGCCCGCCTGCTCGGTTCGCTCGGCTCGTACCCGGCGTACTTCGACCGTCTCGCCGAGATCAACCGCCGCGGCCCGGCCCTCCTCACCGCCGCCCCCGGCCTGGAGCCGCTCACCCCGGCCGCCGTCCGCTCCCTGCTCGCCTCCGGCGCGTACCTCGTCGATGCCCGCCCCGTAAAGGAGTTCGCCGCCGGGCACATCCCCGGTGCCGTGTCCAACGCGCTGCGGCCGGCGTTCGCGACCTGGCTCGGCTGGCTGCTGCCCGACGACGTCCCGCTGGTCTTCGTCCTCGGCCCCAGCCCCAGCCCCAGCCTCGGCCTCGGCCTCGGCCAGGATGCGGCCGAACTCGCCTGGCAGGCCGCGAAGATCGGCTACGACCGGATCGCCGGACAGCTGGCCGGCGGCATGGACGCCTGGCGCTCCGACCATCAGCCGGTGGCCACCATCCCCCTGCTCACCGCCGGCCAGATCGGCGACCGGCCCGTCCTCGACGTGCGGCAGACCTCGGAGTTCACCGGCGGCCACATCCCCGGCGCCGGCCACGCCGAACTCGGCACCTTTCCCGCCGACCTCCCCGCCACGCTGGACGGAACGGTGGTGACGTGCGGGCACGGCGAACGCGCCATGACCGCCGCCAGCCTCCTCACCCGCGCCGGCGCCGACGGGCTCGCCGTCCTGGTCGGCGGCGCCCACGACTGGGCCGAGGCCACCGGCCGCGCCCTCGAGGGCGACTCCTGAACATCCCCGAACGGTCCGCATGTACGAAACCCACGCCCCGCCCTAGGCTCCTGACCTGTGACGACGACAAAGACGACAGAGACGACACAGACGACACAGACGACAGAGCTGCGCACCAAGGACCGTCAGAGCATCAAGGCCGTGCTGTTCGACTTCTCCGGCACCCTCTTCCGCGTCGAGTCCACCGCCTCCTGGCTGCGGACCGCGCTCGAGCGGTCCGGCATCCGGCTGCCGGAGGGGGAGTTCGCGGAATTGGTGCGGCGGCTGGAGGAGGCCGGTGCGCTGCCCGGTGGGGTGGCGCCGCGGGCCGTGCCGCCGCACCTGGCGGAGGCATGGGCAGGGCGCGACGCCGGCCGGGAGCAGCACCGGGCCGCCTACGTGGGCGTCGCGCGGCAGGTTCCGCTGCCGGACCCGGCGCTGTACGACGTGCTGTACGCCCGGCACATGGAGCCCGCCGCGTGGCGGCCGTACGCCGATGCCGCCGAGGTCCTCGGTGAGCTGCGGCGGCGTGGCATACGGACCGCCGTGGTGAGCAACATCGGCTGGGACCTGCGTCCGGTCTTCCGCGAGCACGGTCTGGACGAGCTGGTGGACGCGTACGTCCTGTCCTACGAGCACGGGGTGCAGAAGCCCGATCCGCGGCTGTTCCGGGCGGCGTGCGAGGCGCTCGGCGTGCCGCCCGGCCAGGCGCTGATGGTCGGCGACGACCCGCGTGCGGACGCGGGGGCGGCCGGGATCGGGTGTGCGGTGCGGCTGGTGGAGCATCTGCCCGTCCAGGAGCGGCCGCGGGGGCTGCTGCCCGTGCTGGACCTGGTCGGCTGACCGCGGCCCGGCGGGGCTACTCCGGTTCCGCCGCTTCCGGGGCTTCGGCTTCCCTGGAGGCGCCGGCCCAGGACCGCAGCGCGGCCCGGCTGTCGAACCGTGCGACGTTGCGGTCCAGTCCGCCGGCCCAGCTGTACTGGTGGAAGGTCCACGGGTGCTGTACGGCCGGGTGGCCCGCGGCGTGGGCGGGGTCGGCTATCCACAGGCCGTCGCCGGCGTTGTTCGTGGTGTCCCGGTTGAACCAGTAGTCGCGGTTGCAGTAGAGGACCACCCGGTGTCCTCGGGCCTTGGCCCGTACATGGGCCAGCCAGCGGTCCTTGTCCGCGCACCACACGTCGGGGTGCTCCCAGTCGAGGGCCAGGACGTCCCCGGCGCGTAACGCGATCTTGCCGAGGAAGTAGTTGCCCTGCGCGGACATCGAGCCCGGTGAGACGTAGTGGTAGTAGCCGACGACGAGCCCGGCCCGCCGGGCCCGGTCACGCTGGACGACCCATTTGGGGTTGGTGTAGGAGGTCCCCTCGGTCACCTTGACGAAGACGAAGTCCAGGCCCTGGAGGGCGTAGTTCTCGCTGTTGTGGCTGCTGACATCGATGCCGTGAAGCATGCCGGCCTCCTTCGAAACTGCGCACGACAGGCGTCCGCAGTATCGAGGGGAAAGGGCGCGAGAGCGAGGGTTTTGGCCACAGTTCTTCTATGGGACCCCGCTAGGGGCCCACCGTGACGCGTGGCGGCCGGCTGCCCGCCGCCGTGCGCAGGGCCAGCGCGGCCAGGGCCTCGGGGGCGCCGGCCTGTCCCCGTATGCCCGGAAAGGCGTTGATGTCGACGATCACGGGCTCTCCGCCGGCGTCGAGCAGGTCGACGCCGTACACGTCCAGCGCGAACACCTCGCCCACGCGCCGGACGACGTCGAGCCAGCGCGCGGGCAGCTCGCCGGTTCCCAGGGTGCGGGTGCGCTTGTCGGGGACGGCTGTGGCCAGCTCGGACCGGCGCAGGCCGGCGAAGATCTCGTCGGCGACCGCCCAGAGCTTGTGGTCCCAGCCGTCGTTGGGCGCGAACGGCTGTATCACGACCGGCTCGTCGGGCCACTGCCGCGCCAGCGACCGCAGCCGCTCGGCGTCGTCGACGCGGGCGACCAGGTCGTGGCGGCGGCTGTGCCGGCTCTTGACCACCACCGGACCCGGCAGTTCCGCCCCGGCCTCGACGAGCCGCGCGAGCGAGGTCTCCGTGCGGGTGGCGACGAACGGCAGCCCGGCCCGCAGGGCGACCTCCGCCATGGCGGTGCGGTCCTGGCACAGCTCGGTGGCCGCGGCGGTGTTGATCACCGGCGCCCCGTGCTCCTCCAGGAAACGGGCGTAGGCCAGCGCCCGCGGGGTGCGCGTCTTGAGCAGATAGACGTCCGCCAGCGCGCCGGGGTCCGGCAGCCGCGCCGTCCCCGGATCCAGCCACTCCACGTCGTGCCGGGGCGTGAGCAGGGCGGTGGTCTCCGCGAGCAGCGGGTGGTCGGGGGCGGGAGTCAGCAGGCAGACCCTCATGCGCCGCCGCCGGTGACCGGGGCCTGAGCCGTCAGCGGCGGCCGAGGGGCGGGCACCGAGCCGTGGCCGGCCCCCGCGAGCCGCAGGATCGCCGAGGCCACCCGGGCGACGGCGTCGGGCACCTGACGGAAGCTCGGGAAGTCATTGACGTCGACGACCACCGGGCCGTCGGGGCCGAAGACGATGTCGACGCCGTACAGGTCGAGCCCGTAGGCGGCGCCGACCTCGGCGGCGATCGTCGCGACCTCGGGCGTCAGGGGCACGTGGCGCTCGCGGGCCGGCTGGTCGGGGTGGAGGGGGCTGCGGCGCTCGGTGGCGTACAGCTCGCCGTCGACGCTGTACACCTTGAGGTCGATGCCCGAATTGGGCACATAGGGCTGGGCTATCAGCATTCCGCCGCCGCCCTCCGCACCGTCCTGCGGGGACAGCCTGCCCGGGTCCGGTACGAGCCGTACCGCGCGCCCGGAACTGCCGTCGGCGGGCTTGACCACCAGTGGGTACGCGCTCGCCGGCAGCTGGGCGAACTCCTCGGCCCGCGCCGCCGCGTACGTCGCCGGCACGGGCAGGCCGCGGGCTTCGGCTGTCACGGCGGCGAGCGCCTTGTCCCGCACCCCGCGGATGGAGCGGGCGTCGTTGACGGTGGTGAGCCCGACGGACGCGGCAGCCTCGAGGAGCGTCAGCCCCGGGCCGCCGGAGACGGTCTTGAGCACCCAGGCGTCGTGCTGCCCGGCGCGCACCACCTCGGAGAGGCGCATCAGCGAACTGCCCGGCCGCAGCACATCCACCCGGTGACCCCAGGCGGTCAGTTGACGGATCACGTCCACCGGCATGCCGTCGTACCGGTACTGCTCCTCCACCAGGAAGCAGAGTCTCATGTGCCGCATCACCCTCGAAATCCCGGACATCCGCCGATCCGCCCGGCAGAAGTGTGACGCCTCAGGATGTCATGGGAACCCCCGCGCCCCGCACACGGAGCCCGTCGGCCCTAGCCGGGCGAGCGGAAGGCCTCCAGGAGCCGCTCGGCGGCCAGGCTCGCCGTCAGGGTGCCCTCCCGCACCTGTTGTTCGAGACCCGGGCCCAGGCGGCGCACCTCGGGGTGACCGAGCAGCTCCGTCAGGAGTTGTTCGCGGACCATCGTCCAGGTCCAGTCGACCTGCTGCTCGCGACGGCGGCCGGCGAGTTCGCCGGTGGCCCCGAGGACACTGCGGTGCGCTTCCACCCGCTCCCACAGGGTGTCGAGGCCGGTGTTCTCGCGGGCGCTGCAGGTGAGCACGGGAGAGTTCCAGGCGGCGTCCGGGGACTGCAGCAGGCGCAGGGCGCCGGACAGCTCCCGGGCGGCGGCCTTGGCGTCGCGTTCGTGGGGGCCGTCCGCCTTGTTGACGGCGACGATGTCGGCCAGCTCCAGGACGCCCTTCTTGATGCCCTGCAGCTGGTCGCCGGTGCGGGCCAGGGTGAGCAGCAGGAAGGTGTCGACCATGTTCGCGACGGCCGTCTCGGACTGGCCGACGCCGACGGTCTCCACCAGGACCACATCGTAGCCCGCGGCCTCCATCACCACGATGGTCTCGCGGGTCGCCTTGGCCACCCCGCCGAGCGTGCCGGCGGTCGGCGAGGGGCGGACGAAGGCCGCCGGGTCGACGGCGAGGCGCTCCATGCGGGTCTTGTCGCCCAGGATGCTGCCGCCGGTGCGGCTGGAGGAGGGGTCGACGGCGAGCACGGCGACCTTGTGCCCGAGGCCGGTGAGCATCGTGCCGAGGGCGTCGATGAAGGTGGACTTGCCGACGCCGGGCACGCCCGTGATGCCGATCCGCCGTGCCGCGCCGGCGTGCGGCAGCAGTTCGGTCAGCATGCGCTGGGCGAGGGCGCGGTGGTCGGCGCGGGTGGACTCGACGAGCGTGATGGCGCGGGCGATCGCCGCCCGCTTGCCGTCGAGCACACCCTTGACGTAGGCGTCGATGTCGATCGCGCGGGCCATCAGGGAAGCGGCCTCACAGCTCGTGGCCGAGGACCCCGGCGAGGGTCTTCAGCAGATCGTGGGCGGCGTCCGGGATGACCGTGCCGGGCGGGAAGACGGCGGCGGCGCCCATCTCCCGCAGCGGCTCGACGTCCTGGGGCGGGATGACCCCGCCGACGACGATCATGATGTCCTCCCGGCCCTGCTCCTCGAGCTGCTCGCGCAGTGCGGGGACCAGGGTGAGGTGGCCGGCCGCCAGCGAGGAGACGCCGACGATGTGCACGTCCGCCTCCACCGCCTGCCGGGCGACCTCGGCGGGGGTCTGGAAGAGCGGGCCGACGTCGACGTCGAAGCCGAGGTCGGCGAAGGCCGTGGCGATGACCTTCTGGCCGCGGTCGTGGCCGTCCTGGCCCATCTTGGCGACCAGGATGCGCGGGCGGCGGCCGTCCTCCCGCTCGAACGCCTCCACCAGCGCGCGGGTGCGCTCCACCCCGGACGACGGTCCGGCCTCTTCGCGGTACACACCGGAGATCGTACGGATCTGGCCGGCGTGCCGGCCGTAGACCTTCTCCAGGGCGTCGGAGATCTCGCCGACGGTGGCCTTGGCGCGGGCCGCGTTCACCGCCAGGGCCAGCAGGTTGCCCTCGAGCCCCTGGCCGGGGCCGGCCTCGGCGGACGCGGTGAGCGCGCGCAGCGCGTCCTGGCAGGCGCCCTCGTCGCGCTCGGCGCGCAGCCGGCGCAGCTTGTCGATCTGCTGGGTGCGCACGGAGGAGTTGTCGACCTTGAGCACCTCGATCTGCTCGTCGCTGTCGACCCGGTACTTGTTGACGCCGATCACCGGCTGCCGGCCGGAGTCGATGCGGGCCTGGGTGCGGGCGGCGGCCTCCTCGACGCGCAGCTTGGGGATGCCGGCGTCGATGGCCTGGGCCATGCCGCCGGCGGCCTCGACCTCCTGGATGTGCTGCCAGGCGCGGCGGGCGAGGTCGTGGGTGAGCCGCTCGACGTAGGCGCTGCCGCCCCAGGGGTCGATGACCCGGCAGGTGCCCGACTCCTGCTGCAGCAGCAGCTGGGTGTTGCGGGCGATGCGGGCGGAGAAGTCGGTGGGCAGGGCCAGGGCCTCGTCGAGGGCGTTGGTGTGCAGGGACTGGGTGTGTCCCTGGGTGGCGGCCATGGCCTCGACGCAGGTGCGGGCCACGTTGTTGAAGACGTCCTGGGCGGTCAGGGACCAGCCGGAGGTCTGCGAGTGGGTGCGCAGGGACAGCGACTTGACGTTCTTCGGCTCGAACTGCTTGACGAGCCTGGCCCACAGTAGGCGGGCGGCCCGCAGCTTGGCGATCTCCATGAAGAAGTTCATGCCGATCGCCCAGAAGAACGACAGGCGGGGCGCGAAGGCGTCGACGTCCAGTCCGGCGCCGAGCCCTGCGCGCAGGTACTCCACGCCGTCGGCGAGGGTGTAGGCCAGCTCCAGGTCGGCCGTGGCCCCGGCCTCCTGGATGTGGTAGCCGGAGATGGAGATGGAGTTGTAGCGCGGCATCTTCTGCGAGGTGTACGCGAAGATGTCGGAGATGATCCGCATCGAGGGCCGGGGCGGATAGATGTAGGTGTTGCGGACCATGAACTCCTTGAGGATGTCGTTCTGGATGGTCCCGGCCAGCTTCTCGGGCGGTACGCCCTGTTCCTCGGCGGCCACGATGTAGAGCGCGAGAACGGGCAGGACGGCGCCGTTCATCGTCATCGACACGCTCATCTTGTCCAGCGGGATGCCGTCGAAGAGCTGCCGCATGTCGTAGATGGAGTCGATGGCCACGCCCGCCATGCCCACGTCGCCGGTGACGCGCGGGTGGTCGCTGTCGTAGCCTCGGTGGGTCGGCAGGTCGAAGGCGACGGACAGGCCCTTCTGACCGGCCGCCAGATTGCGGCGGTAGAAGGCGTTGGACTCCTCGGCCGTGGAGAACCCGGCGTACTGACGGATGGTCCAGGGCTGGTTGACGTACATCGTCGGGTACGGGCCGCGCAGGTAGGGCGCGACGCCCGGGTAGGTGCCCAGGAAGTCCAGGCCCTGCAGGTCCTCCTCGGTGTACAGCGGCTTGACGCCGATGCCCTCGGGGGTCTCCCACACCAGGTCCTCGGCGCTCTTGCCGGTGCGCTCCTTCAGCGCCGCGCGCCAGGCCGCCGGGTCGGCGGGGGCGGCGGAGGCGGGCCCCAGGTCGATGCCGGAGAAGTCGGGGATCGACATCACGCCACTCCCATGCGGTCGAGGACGGAGGAGAGGACGGCAACGGCGTTGCCGCCGGCGAAGACGAACTCGTCGACTCCCGCCTGCACATAGGCCTTCTGCTGTTCCCCGCGCGGCTTCCCGGCGAGGAACACCCGCTCGGCGCCGGCCTCCTTGAGCGCGACGGCCACGGCCTCGGCCTGTTCGGCGTAGAGCGCGTCGCTGGAGCACAGGCAGGCGATCGTGGCGCCGCTGGCGGCGAAGGCCGCGGCGGCGGACTCCGCGTCGACGCTGGCGGGTTCGTGGACGGGCTCGATGCCGCCGGCCTGGAAGAGGTTGGCGGCGAAGGTGGCCCGGCCGGTGTGCGCGGCGGCGGGGCCGAGCGCGGCGAGGAAGACCCGCGGCCGGGCGCCGGTGGCGGCCAGGTGGGCGTCGGAGCGGGCGCGCAGCCGCTCGTACGCCTCGTCGCGGCGGACCCGGGGCAGGCCGCCGGACAGCGGCTCGGGCGCGGGCCGGCGCTCCAGGGGCTTCTCGTTCAGGTTCGGGAACTCGCTGACACCGGTGATCGGGTAGCGCCGCTTGGCGGTCCTGTCGCTGTACGCCTCCCAGACGTCGGCCAGGGCCTTGGCCAGGTGCCCCTCGCGCAGGGCCGCCGCCTGGCCGCCCAGGCGCTCGATCCACTGGAAGACCCCCCAGGCCTCGTGGGCGAGCTCGTCGGTGAGCCGCTCCACGTACCAGGAGCCGCCCGCGGGGTCGACGACGCGGGCCAGGTGGGACTCCTCGAGCAGGATGGAGGAGGTGTTGCGGGCGATGCGGCGGGCGAAGGCGTCGGGAAGGCCGAGTGCCTCGTCGAAGGGCAGGACGGTCACGGCGTCCGCGCCGCCCACGCCGGCGCCCAGGCAGGCGATGGTGGTGCGCAGCATGTTCACCCACGGGTCGCGGCGGGTCATCATCACCGAGGAGGTCACGGCGTGCTGGCGCTGGGCGGCCGCTGCGGTCGTCGCCCCGCTGACCTCGGCGACCCGGGCCCACAGCCGGCGCGCGGCGCGCAGCTTGGCGATGGTCAGGAACTGGTCGGCGGTGGCGGCGTAGCGGAACTCCAGCTGGGCGCAGGCCTGGTCGATGGTGAGCCCGGCGGCGGTGAGCGCGCGGAGGTAGGCGACGCCGGTGGCCAGGGAGGCGCCCAGCTCCTGGGCGGCCGAGCCGCCGGCCTCGTGGTAGGGCAGCGCGTCGACGGTCAGGGCGCGGATGCCCGGCCGCTCGCGCAGGCAGCGGGCGGCGAGCGCGGCGGCGGCCGCGAGGGGCTCGGCGGGGTCGGTGGTGTTCCCGGTGCGGGCCAGGGTGCCCAGCGGGTCGGCGCCGAGGTTGCCGAGGGCGGCCCCGGGCGGCAGGCCGCGTTCGTCGTGGAGCGCGAGGAGTTGGTGTGCGGCGGCCTCGAAGTCGGCGCCCGGGTCGAGGACGACGGGGGCCAGGTCGAGGTAGACGCCGTCCAGGGCTGCGGGGAGGGCGTCGACGGGCAGTCCTGCCTCGCCCGTGGTGAGCCAGAGGGAGGTGACGCCGTTCTCGAGGTCGGCGAGGACGGCCTCGTTGGCCCGCCGGGGGTCGGGGTCGGCGTGGTGCTGGCGTACGTCCCACCCGGAGACGGCGGTGCCCTCGGGCCGGCCGCCGCGGACGAAGGGCGGGAAGCCGGGGTGGCCGGCCGCGGGGGCGCTGTCGTCGGCCGTGTAGAGCGGGCGGATCGTGGGCCCGTCCAGGAGTGTGGTGGACAGCGCTTCCTCGGCCGCCGGGCCCTCGGCCACGGTGCCCGCCTTGCTCAGCACGCCTTCGACGAGGCGCTGCCACTGCTGGCGGGTCGCGTCCGGGAACTCGGCGGCCAGAAAGAAGCCGTCGTCAGGCAGGACCGTCATGGGGGGAAGGCTAGGGGAGCGGGTGCGCCCGGCAGCAGAGGAAGCGGCTGTGACCTTGGCCTCTTCCTCCGTGGTCCCGCCGTGATCCTGCGTGACGGCTCCGGGGTCAGCCCTTGGGCGCGCAGTCGCGGGCGGGATCGTCGTGGGTGAGGGCGCAACCGATGCTGCGCGCACGGTCCTTGCCGTAGCGGGCGGTGAGCGCGGCGCGGAAGTCGGACCACTGGCGGCGGGTGTCGGCGACGGCGGCCTGTACGGCGCGGTCGAAGTTGTCGCCCACCTTGCCCCGGGCGGTGGTCGGCCCGCTGGTCGCTCCGGTGGCGGGGTCGATCAGGCCGTTGTCCTTGTTGAGGCCGCTGTGCTGGACGCGCTTGGAGCAGCCGAGCGGGACGAGCGAGAAGCAGCCGGTGGTGAGCTCGCGGGGCACGGCCGAGGTGGCGGGGGGCCGGCCGGTGGACAGGGCCAGCAGCGGGGAGGGTCCGGGCAGGTTCAGGCCGGGCGGGTTGTCCTTGCCCAGGGGGCGGTCGCCGGCGGCGGCGTCGGCCCAGTTGCTGTGCGAGTAGAAGTCCTGGACGCCGTGCAGGGCGCGGCCGAAGCCCTCGATGGCCTCGCACTTGTTGCGGCCCGGCAGGCCGAGGGTGAAGGTGCAGCTCTTGGCGAGGTTGCTCTCGCCCGCGTCGATCGTGCCGTCGGGCTTGAGGGTGCCGCCGGCGGCGGCGACGCCTTCGGCGAAGCGGGTCTGCAGCTTGGTGACGCAGGCCTGGAGCTGCCGGGTGGCCTCTTCGCGGCTGCGCGGGTAGCCGGGGGCGGCGAGGAAGTCGGCGTTGTCGCAGTGGGCCTCGGGGGTGGCGACCTCGTCGGTGTCGGGGGCCCCGACGGCGCCGAAGGTGCCCTTGTGGCCGGCGACCTGGTCCAGGGAGCGGGGCTCGAAGCAGGTGCCGTCGGAGGGGGTGCCGGGCGCGCAGGCCAGGGCGGCGCGGGTGATGCGCTCGTGCTCGGCGTGCTGGCCGAGCGCGTTGACCGTGCCGAAGGCCTGGGCCGGCGGCGCCTGGGCGGTGAGCAGGGCGAGGGGGGTGATGGTGGCGGCGCCCAGGAGCAGCGTGGCGCGGCGGGCGGTGTGGGGTCTGGAGGTCCACATGGTTCTACGGCCTTTTCGACGGTTCGTCAGGGAGCAAAGCCGCAAGTGGAACCGGAGAACGGCCTACTGCGCAAATCGTCGGCCGGGCGGGCCCCTCAGTCGGGACTTTCGGGGGTGTGGTGGCGGTCGGGTACGACGAATTCGCACCAGACGGATTTGCCGCCGCCGCGCGGCTCCGTGCCCCAGACGTCGGCCAGCCGGTCCACCAGCAGCAGCCCCCGTCCGGAGACGCCCGACTCCCCCGGCTCCCGGCGGCGCGGCAGGGCGCTGGACTTGTCCTCGACCTCGACCCGTACGCGGCGTTCGGGGCCCGGGAGCATGCGGATGGTGACGACGGCGGCGCCGTCGGTGTGGAGCAGGGCGTTGGTGACCAGTTCGTCGGCGACGAGCTCGATCTCGTCCGCGCGCTCGCGGGCGCCCCAGGCCCGTACGGCGGCGCGGATCATGTGCCGGCCGGCGGAGAGGGCCTCGGGGTCGGCGGGGGCGATGTGCTGCTGGAGCTTGCCGCCGCCGCGGACGGCCGCGCCCTGGCGGCGCAGCAGCAGGACGGCCATGTCGTCCTCGCCGACGCGCTCCCCGACCACGTCGCACAGGAGGTCGGCCAGCTTCTGCAGCTCGTAGGGGCCCTCGCGGACGATGCCGCTGAGCTGCTGCATTCCCTGGTCGAGGTCCGAGCCGGGCACTTCGACCAGGCCGTCGGTGAACAGCATCAGGGTCTCGCCGGGGTCGAGCTCCACGGTGGTGACCGGGTAGTCGAGGCGGCCGAATTCGGCGGACAGGCCCAGCGGCAGTCCGCCGGAGACGGGCAGGCGGCGGCAGGTGCCGTCGGTGTGCCGCAGCATGGGGTCTATGTGGCCGGCGCGTACGAGCTGGACGACGCCGGTGGTGAGGTCGGCCTCGGCGTAGGTGCAGGTCGCGAAGCGGTCGGTGTCGAGGTCGTGGAGGAAGGCGGAGGCGCGGGCCATGACCGTGGCCGGGGCGTGGCCTTCGGTGGCGTAGGCGCGCAGCACGATGCGCAGCTGGCCCATGACGGCGGCGGCGTGGGTGTCGTGGCCCTGGACGTCGCCGATGACCGCCCCGACGCGGCCGCCGGGCAGCGGGATGGCGTCGTACCAGTCGCCGCCGATGTCGCGCCCCATGCGGGCGGAGCGGTAGCGCACGGCGATGTTCGCGCCGGGCACGTCGGGGATGCGGCGCGGCAGCATGGACTGCTGCAGGCCCTCGGCGAGGTCGTGCTCCTGGTCGAAGAGCATCGCGCGGGCGATGCTCTGGGCGAGGCTGCTGCTCAGGGCGATGAAGAGGTTGCGCTCCTGCCGGGTGAAGCCGCGCGCGTCCCGGTAGAGCAGGCCCAGGGCGCCGATGGGGCGGGCCTGGGCGATCAGCGGGAGGTAGGCGGCGGAGGCGATGCCGATGTCCTTGATCCGCTCCCACAGCCAGGGGTAGGAGGAGGCGAACTCCTCCCGGGATTCGATGAAGCGGGGGGCGAGGGTGCGGATGACGTCGCTCATCGGGAAGTTGTCGTCGACGCGGGTGTAGCGGGTGCCCGGGATGAAGTGCACGGAGGGGCCCTCGGCGACGAGGTGGATCCGGCCCGCCTCGACGAGGCCGAGGACGAGGAGGTCGGAGCCGAGATGCTCGACGGCCTGGGCGTCCTTGAAGAAGTCGATGACATCCTGGACGGTCCTGGCGTGGGCGAGGGCGGCGGTGATCGTCTCCACCACGGTGGTCTGGTGACGGCGCTCCTCGTCCTGCATGCGCGGCCCGGCCCGGTCGAGCTCGAGCGTGGCGTCGCGGACGATGCCGATGATGCGGCGGGGGCGCCCGTCCTCGGCGCGCAGGATGCGGCCCTGGGTGTACGTCCAGCGCAGGCTGCCGTCGGGGACGCGGACGCGGTAGTAGGCGCCGTAGCTCTCGCTGCCGTCCTTCAGGGCGCTGGAGACCAGGGCGTCCAGGCGGCTCGCGTCGGTCCGGGGCAGCCGGCCGGCGAGGTCGGACATGCTGCCGTGGAAGGTGCCCGGCGGGACGTGCAGGATCTCCAGGGCGGCCTCGTCCAGGTGGAGCCGGCCGCCGTCGAGGTCCCAGTCGAAGCCTCCCGTGCGGTTGAGGGCGAGGATGAGCTCCGGGCGAGCGGGCCAGTCGTCCGGCGGCGGTACGGCGGCAGGCGTCGCTCCCCGATCAACCATAGAGCCACTCTGCCATCTTTTGTCCGTTTCTTCGATGTGACTGCACGTTTCTCGGGGGCCCGAGTGGTACGGATACCGCCATGGAGTGGTTCACGGCATCCGGGTACTGGCTGAGCCGGCTGGTCCTGCAGCGGGGGCTCGCCGCCCTCTACCTGGTCGCCTTCGCCTCGGCGGCCCTGCAGTTCCGCGCGCTGATCGGCGAGCGGGGCATGCTGCCGGTGCCCCGCTTCACGGCGCTCGCACCGCTGCGCCGGACGCCCAGCGTCTTCCACTTCCACTACTCCGACCGCTTCTTCGCCGCCTGGACGTGGGGCGGCGCGCTGCTGTCGGCCGCCGTGCTGGCCGGCGGCGCGGATGCGGTGCCGCTGTGGGCGGCGATGGCGATGTGGGCGGCGCTGTGGGTGCTCTACCTCTCGGTCGTCAACGTGGGCCAGACCTGGTACAGCTTCGGCTGGGAGTCCCTGCTGCTGGAGGCCGGGTTCCTGGCCGTCTTCCTGGGCAACGCCCGGACGGACCCCCCGGTCCTGGTGCTGTGGCTGCTGCGCTGGCTGGTCTTCCGCGTGGAATTCGGCGCGGGGCTGATCAAGATGCGCGGGGACAGCTGCTGGCGGGACCTGACGTGCCTGTACTACCACCATGAGACGCAGCCCATGCCGGGCCCGCTGAGCTGGTTCTTCCACCGGCTGCCCCGGCCCCTGCACCGCGTCGAGACGGCCGCCAACCACGTCGCCCAGCTGGTGGTGCCCTTCGGGCTCTTCGCACCCCAGCCGTTCGCGAGCGTCGCGGCGGGACTGATCATCGTCACCCAGCTCTGGCTGGTGGCCTCCGGCAACTTCGCCTGGCTGAACTGGGTGACGATCGTCCTCGCCTTCGCCGCCGTCGACGGAACGGCCATGGCCGAGCTCTTCTCCCTCCCACCGCACGCACCGCTCGGCGGCGCGCCGCTGTGGTTCGAGGTCCTGGTCCTCGCCGCCACGGCCCTGGTGCTGACGCTCAGCTGGTGGCCGGTGCGCAACCTGCTCTCCTCGCACCAGCGGATGAACATGTCCTTCAACGCCTTCCACCTCGTCAACACCTACGGCGCCTTCGGCAGCATCAACCGCCGCCGCTACGAGGTGGTCGTCGAGGGCACCGACGAGGACGAGCTCACCCACGCGACCGTGTGGAAGGAGTACGGCTTCAAGGGCAAGCCGGGCGACCCCCGACGGGTCCCGCGCCAGTTCGCCCCGTACCACCTGCGGCTGGACTGGCTGATGTGGTTCGCCGGCATCTCGCCGGGCTACGCGCGCGAATGGTTCGGCCCCTTCGTCGAGCGGCTGCTGACGGGCGACCCCGCGACCCTGCGTCTGCTGCGGCACAACCCCTTTCCCGCCGCCCCGCCCACCCACGTCCGCGCCCGGCTGTACCTGTACCGCTTCACCACATGGCGGGAGCTGCGCGAGACCGGTGCCTGGTGGCACCGGACCCTGGAGGGCGAGTACCTGCCGCCCATCCGTCTGGCCGGTCCCGGGTCGTGAGCCGCGGGACCCATCAGCCCGGCGTCAGCCCCACGCGGGCCCGCTCCTCGGCGGTCAGGGTCGGCCCAGGCGGCACCGGGCGGCCCGAGGAACGCGCCACGGCTATCAGCACCCCCGGGCTGACCAGGGCGTTCACCGGTGCCGAGAGCGTCATCACGCCCATCAGGGCCTGCATGACGGACGCGTCCACGAGCCCGGCCCGCATCATCCGGGCGACGTAGCCGCGCAGCAGCCGGGCCGGCAGCGGCGGCCGGGGGCCGATCGCGCCCGGATAGTTGATGTCCTCCCCCGTCGACAGGTCCCACGCACCGGCCGGGGCACGGGACGGCGGAGTCGGGCTGGACGGTGACCACGGGGAACTCCTCGGCGCCCGACGGGGCACGGAAGATCCGGGTGGCGTACACCAGCCCGGAGTCGACGGTCTGCTCCCGCACGGCGGGCAACCCCAGATCGTTCAGCCGGCGCACGGCCCGGGAGCCGCGCCCCGCGGCGTCGACGACCAGATCGGCCGGCAGCTCCTCGTCCTGCCGCGCACCGGTCCCCCGGACCAGCACCCCGGTCACGCGGCCGGGGCCGCCCAGGAGCGCCAGGCTCTCGGTGCCGTCGCGCAGGGTGACGCGGGGGTGCGCGAGGACCTGTTCGCGGACCACCAGGTCCAGCAGGTCACGGGTGCAGGCCACCATGAACTGCATCTCCGGCCGGCGCGGCAACCAGCCGGGCGGCGAGAACACCACCAGGTCCGTCGGTATGGCGATGCGCCGGGCGCCCGCGGCGATCCAGCGCCCGAGCGTGCCGGGCAGCAGCGACTCGACGGCGCGGGCGCCGCCGGACATCAGCAGGTGCGCGTGGCGGGCCTGCGGCAGCCCCGTGCGCGGCACGGCCCGGGCCGGCAGCCGGTCCCGCTCGACGATCACCACCTCGCCGACGTGGTCGGCCAGGGCGGACGCGGCCAGCATCCCGGCCATGCCGCCGCCCAGCACCACCGCCCGGCGGGCTCTGGGCTCGGTGCGGTCCCAGCGCTGCGGATCACTCATCGTGCGGCTCCCTCGTCTTGGCCAGTGGGAGGTGACCTGCCCGCGCCGCACGCCGCCCGAACACGTGCGGGCGGGCGGCCCGTGGCGCACGGTGGTGACGTGGAGGTGGGTGCCATGGAGCCCGTGGAGGCGCTGGAGCGGATCGCGTTCCTGCTGGAGCGCGCCCAGGCGCCCACGTACCGGGTGAAGGCCTTCCGCACGGCCGCCGCCGTGATCGCCGCGATGAAGCCCCAGGAGGTGCGGCGCCGTGCGGCCGACGGCTCGCTGACGCAGGAGAAGGGCATCGGCCCCAAGACCGCGGGCGTGGTCGCCGAGGCGGCGCGCGGCGAGGTCCCGGCCTATCTGGCCCGCCTGGAGGAGGAGGCCGCAGAGCCGCTGGCCGAGGGCGGACTGGCCCTGCGGGCGGCGCTGCGCGGCGACTGCCATCTGCACTCGGACTGGTCGGACGGCGGCAGCCCCATCGAGGAGATGGCCCGCGCGGCCCGCGCGCTCGGGCACGAGTGGGCCGTTCTGACCGACCACTCGCCCCGGCTGACGATCGCCCGCGGCCTGTCCCCCGAGCGGCTGCGGGCGCAGCTGGAGGTGGTCGCGGAGGTCAACGAGCGCCTCGGGGACGGCTTCCGGCTGCTGACGGGCATCGAGTGCGACATCCTGGCCGACGGCTCGCTGGACCAGGAGGAGGAGCTGCTGGAGCGGCTGGACGTGGTGGTCGCCTCCGTGCACTCCAAGCTGCGGATGGACGCGGCGAGCATGACCCGGCGCATGGTCTCGGCGGTCGCCAGCCCGCTCGTGGACGTCCTGGGGCACTGCACGGGACGGATCCTGGGGCACCGGCCCGAGTCGGAGTTCGACGCGGAGATGGTCTTCGCGGCCTGCGCCCGCTTCGGCACCGCCGTCGAGATCAACAGCCGGCCCGAGCGGCTCGACCCGCCGCGCCGGCTGCTGCGCACGGCGCTGGACGCGGGAGTGCTGTTCTCCGTCGACAGCGACGCCCACGCCCCCGGTCAGCTGGACTGGCAGATCCACGGCTGCGCCCGCGCCGAGGAGTGCGGCGTGCCCGCCGAACGGGTCATCACCACCTGGACGGCCCGGGAGTTGCTGGAATGGACCGCATCGAAGTGACGCCGGCGCACGCTCTCCCCGAGATCCGCCCCATGCTGGCCACCCCGGCCCCGCTGCCCGCCGGGGACGACGAGGCCTCCTGGGGCTTCGAGGTCAAGTGGGACGGCGTGCGCTGCGTCGCCTACGCGCCGGGCGACGGCACCCTGCGGCTGGTCACCCGGGCCGGCAACGACGCCACCGCCACCTATCCCGAACTGCGGGGACTGGGCGAGCGGCTGCCCGGCCGGCCGGTGGTGCTGGACGGGGAGGTCGTGGTCGTGGACGAGCGCGGGCGGCCCGACTTCGGGCTGCTGCAACGCCGGATGGGGGTCGCCAATCCGCGCCGCGCGGCGCATCTGGCCATGGAGTACCCCGTCCACCTGATGCTCTTCGACGTCATGTACCTCGACGGCGCGCTACTGACCGAGCTGCCCTACCGCGAGCGCCGTGCCCTGCTGTACGGGCTGGGCGTCGGCGGCCCCAACTGGTCGGTGCCCGCGCACGTGGAGGGGCACGGCCTGCAGGCGTGGGACGCCACGCTGCGCGGCGGCTTCGAGGGCGTCCTGGCCAAGCGGCTGACGTCCCGCTATCTGCCGGGCGTGCGTTCACCCGACTGGCGCAAGACCAAGCATGTGATCACCCTCGACGTGGTCATCGGCGGCTGGGCGGAGGGGCGCGGCCGCCTGGCGGGGCTTCCCGGCGCGGTCCTGGCCGGCCTGCGGGACCCGTCCGGGCTGCGCTACGTGGGCTCCGTCGGGTCCGGGCTCTCCGAGCACGAACGGCAGGACCTCGCCCGCTACCTGTCGGTGATCCCGCGCGCCGACTCCCCCTTCGCCGGCCCGGTCGACGTGTCCGGCGCGCACTGGGTCGAGCCGCGCCTGGTCGCCGAGATCGCCTTCACCGGCTGGACGGCCGCCGACCGGCTGCGGCACCCGACGTGGCACCGGCTGCGGCCGGACCTGACCCAGCTGGGGTGAGGCTCAGGGCAGCCGTCCCCGGGTGCGGTCGCCGCACAGTCCGGCCAGCGGGTCGCCGTGTGCGTCGAGGCGGTCGAGGACCTCCTCGGGGGTGAAGGAGAGCGCGTCGGGTGCGGTGCAGGAGGCGACCTCGTCCCAGGTGACGGGGGCGGCGACGCCGGGGCGGTCCGGCAGCAGGCGCACGGTGTAGGGGGCGGCCGTGGTCTTCGCGCTCGCGTTCTGCGACCAGTCGATGAGCACCTTGCCCTCGCGTTCGGACTTGGTCATGGAGACCACCACCAGGCCGGGGTGTTCGTTCATCATCCGCTTCGCCAGTGCCTTGGCGTAGTGCCCGGTGGCCCGGCCGGAGGCGGCCTCGACGGGCGCGTACAGGTGCAGCCCCTTCGCTCCGGAGACCACCGGATACGCCGTGAGCCCGTCGTCGGCGAGCAGCTGGCGCAGGCGCTGGGCGACGCGGCAGCAGACGACGAGGTCGGTTCCGGGGCCGGGATCGAGGTCGAGGACCAGACGGTCGTGGCCCTCGGGGCCCGCCTCGGCGGTCCACTGCGGGACGTGCACCTCGTACGCGCCGAGGTTCACCATGGCGATCAGGGCCGCCGTGGAGTCGATCATCACCTGTTCGGCCACCCCGTCCTTGTGCCGGACCGGCACCCGGGGCACCCAGCCGGGTGATCCGTTGGGCGGGGTCTTGGCGATCCAGCTCTCCCCGCCGGTGCCCTCGGGGGCGCGGACGAAGGAGGCGGCCCGGCCCGCCGCGTGCGGCAGCATCGCCGCGGCGACGCGGGCGTAGTACCGCAGGATCTGGGCCTTGGTGTGCCCGGACGCGGGAAAGAGCACCCGGTCCAGGTGGGACAGGGAGAGCCTGCGGCCCTCGACCTCCACCACCTGCCGTTCCGGGGACTGCCGCTCCGAAGAAGTGGACATAAGGTGATAATTCCCACGGAGGGACGTGAGCTATGCGGAGCATGTGGAAAGGCTCGATCGGCTTCGGGCTGGTCTCCGTGCCCGTGCGGCTGTACGCCGCCACGGAGGAGCACGGCATCAGGCTGCACCAGGTCCACGACGCGGACGGCGGCCGCATCCACCTCAAGCGCTTCTGCGACGCGTGCGGCAAGGAAGTCGACTACGAACACGTCGCCAGGGGCTTCGAGGACGACGAGGGCCGCACCGCCGTCGTCACCAAGAACGAGCTCGCGGGCCTGCCCCTGCCGAGCAAGAAGCTCATCGACGTCCTGGCCTTCGTCGACGCCGACCGCATCGACCCCCTCCAGCTGTCCGGCGCCTACTACCTGGCACCCGAGAGCGCGGCGGCGAACAAGCCCTACGTCCTGATGCGCGAGACCCTCAAGCAGACCGAGCGGGTCGCCGTCACCAAGATCGCCCTGCGCACCCGTGAGTCGCTGGCCCTGCTGCGCGTCCACGAGGACCTGCTGACCCTGCACACCATGTACTGGCCCGACGAGATCCGCGACGCCGACGACCTCGCCCCGCCCTCGTCCGTCACCGTACGGCCGCAGGAGCTCAAGATGGCCACGAGCCTGATGGACACCCTCTCGGAGGACTTCGACCTCGACTCCCTGGAGGACGAGTACGAAGTGGCCCTCGACGAGCTCATCACCGCCCACCTGGACCACCGGCCCGCGCCCCGCAAGGAGACCACCCCCGCACCCGACAACGTCATCGACCTGATGGCCGCCCTGCAGGCCTCCATCGACTCGGCGGGCGGAAAGGGCGAGGCGGGAAAAGAGGCGAAAGCGGCGGCCGGGGGCACCCCGCGGAGTCGCGCGAAGAAGAGCGCCGAATCGAATAAAGGCACGAGCAAAAAGGCCGCGGCCAAGAAGACCGCGGCCAAAACCACCGCTTCGAAGAGCGCCGCCTCGAAAAGCACGGCCACCAAGAGCAGCGCATCGAAGAGCGCTGCCTCGAAGAGCACGTCGGCAAAGAACACGAAAAAGGCCACCGCCAAGAAAACGGGCCGCCGCGCCTCCTGAGCTCCATGCCCTCGGGCGGCGACCCGCTCCCCTCCTCAGTCCTTCTGCTCACCGCCCTTGAACGCGCACGCCACGACCTCGGACCGGGCCCGCTCCACCAGCCCGTCCGCCCCGCAGCGCTCCGCGATGACCAGCCCCTCGTGCAGCCGCTCGACCGCCTCGACCTCACGGCCCACCGCACGCAGCATGGAACCGTGATCGACCAGCGCCGCCGCGTACTCGTACTGGCAGGGCGACTGGCTCAGCAGTCCGACCGCCTTCTCGAGCCGGGCGAGCCGCTCCTCCGGCCCGTACAACCGCGCGGAGCGGCGCAGGGCCTCACCGATCGCGGTCTCGGTACCGAACCGGTTCGCATGCCGGACGGCCTGGTCGGCGAGGTCCCGGGCACGCTCGGGCTCCTCGTCGGCGACGGCGGACGCGAGGTCGAGCGCCCAGGGAGCCCAGAGCGTGTTGTGACGGCCACGCTCGTCCAGTCTGCGCCCGGCGGCCTCGAGTTCGGCGACGGCCTCCTTCACCCGGCCCCGCTCCAGCAGCAGCCGACCGGCCAGGCAGGCGGCGTCCGGCAGCACGATCACCGGGGAGTAGGGCGGCTCGAAGAGGTTCTCCTCCGCCACGACCTGCGCCTCGTCGATCTTGCCGCGTGCGATCAGGGTGTCGATCAGCAGGCAGGTGCCGTCCCACTGGGTGGGCAGCCCCGGGCCGAGGCGGTAGGCCAGCTCCAGCCCCTTGCGCAAGGTCTCCTCGGCGCGGTCCAGTTGACCGCGCCGCCGCTGGACCAGGCCCAGGAAGTCATGGGCGAGGGCCAGATGGGCACCGCTCCAGCCGGAGATCTCGAAGGCGCGCACGGCGTCCGTGAAGAACTGCTCGGCCTGGTCGAGCCGGTCGGTGTAGGCGAAGGTGATACCGATGATGCTGGGGAGCTCGAAGCCCCACTCGGTATTGGTCCACCCCATGCCCTCGGCGAGCCGGCCGTCGACCAGCGCCCGCTCGACCGCCTCGATGACCTCCAGGGCGTTGTCGCCACGGATCATGCCGTCGAAGCCGCGCAGCGCGAGCAGGGCCCGCTCGGAGTTGTCCCGACCCCTGAGCGGACGGGCGAGTTCGGCGATGCGCCGCGACCGCCCGTGCGCGTCCTCCTCCTCGACCTGGATGCCCTTCCACAGATAGTGGGCGGCCTGCAGACGCATCAGACCGGGCCCCGGTGGCGTACGGGAGGCCTGGTCCGCCACCACCGCGACGGCCTCGCGCAGCTGGCTGTTGTGCGCGTACGCCTGGGAGAGCCGGTAGGTCGCGTCGACGCGCAGCTCTTCGCTGAGGTCCGGCAGGTCCAGTGCGGCGCGCAGGTGGTTGACGGTGGTCTGCGGCGAGGTGAGCAGGGCGGCGCAGCCCAGCTCGTAGAGGAGCATGGCGCGCTCCTCCTCCGCAGGCGGCTCCTGCAGCGCCCGCTCCAGACAGCGACGGGCGGCGTCCGGGGCGCCCACGGCGAGGTGCTCGCGGGCGGCGGCACGCAGCTGGTTGACCACGTCGGGGTCGCTGTCGGGGTGCACTTCCAGCAGGTGCCGGGCGGAGACGGCCACGCCCTTGCCCGCGTCCGCCGACAGCCAGGCGGCCTGGCCGTGCATGGCGGTACGGGTGGCCGCGGGGATGGCACGGTAGACCGCGGTGGCGATCAGCGGGTGGACGAACTCCAGCCGCTCGGCGCCCACGAGGATGCGGTTCTCGCGCAGCTGGTCGGCGCAGTCGGATGCCTCGGCCGGGCCCATGCCCGCGAGGCTGGCCGCCAGCCGTGCCTCGATCTCCGTGCCCAGGACGGCCGCGGCCCAGGCGAAGCGGGTGACCGACGAGCCGAGCAGCTCGAGACGGGACACCAGGCCCTTGCCGCGGGCCGCCGCACCCAGATCGCGCAGCAGCGCCGCGGACTCCTCGACCGGCTCGATGTCCCGGTCCTGTGCCTTGGCTATCAGCTCGACGACCTCGTACGGGTTTCCCCCGGTGACCGCCCAGACCTCCCGGCAGAAGGGCGGATCGGCCTTGGGGCCGAGGGCTTCGTGGACCAGGCCGGCCACGGCCTCCGGAGTCAGGGTCCGCAGTTCGACCGGCCGGACCGCCCGGCCCTCGACCAGGTCACGGAAGGCGGGCGTGTGCTCGGGCAGTTCCTTGGGCCGGTAGGCCAGTACGAGCAGCAGGGGCATCTCGCCCAGCCGCACGCTGAAGGAGGTGAGCCAGGACAGCGACTCGGGGTCGGCCCAGTGGGCGTCGTCCACGACGACGACCAAGGGCTTCGTCTGGACGGCGAGTTGGGTGACCACCCAGTCGAGTCCGTCGCGCACGCCCTGGGGGTCGGCCTGCGGGCCGACGGGCGGCACGATGCCCAGCGCGGGCCCGGCGATGTCGTACCAGCCGCCCAGCAACTCCTGCCGGGCGGACGTGGTCATCGGCGCCAGAGCGGGCTGGAGCAGCTGCCGCACGACGTGGAACGGCACCTTCTCGGCCGACCTGCTGCCGCGGGCGAAGAGCACCGTGCACGTGCCGCACTCGGCGGACAGCCGCCGCACCTCGGTGAGCAACGCCGTTTTGCCCAGGCCGGCTTCACCGCTGAAGAGGAGTAGACCGCCTTCCTTCGGCTGCTCGCCGCCGTCCTCTGATCCGTCCGGTCCCTGGCGGCCGCAGAGGCCGTACACCGCCCGTTCGACGACGTCGAGCTCGCGCTCGCGCTCGAACAGGGCGGCAGATGGGTCGCGTTCACGCTGATGCCCCGACATGGCGATGTCTCCCCGGAGAATGTGGTGGGGCGAGCCTAGCCCCGTCCGTCGGCGTACGGGCCCGGTTCGCCGGACGGACCACCCGTGAGCGTGACCTTCACCCCCCACCGAACGTCCATTCAGGCCGTTCGGAAATGCATTCGCTCACCTGGTGCAGGTCATTATGAGGCCATTCGAATTCGCTCGTCAGCCCATCACGCGAATATGACAACTTCGCGCCGGAGCATCGGTGCGACAAGCTACGCTCCATCTCGCGCAGCGGGCCGCCTGGCTCGGCACGCTGCGGCCAAGTGCTGTGCTGCCGCCGCCTTTCCGGGAGAACGGAAAACGCCGCGCGCCGGCCCCCACTCCTTTATGTCTCAAGAGTTCCGAGGATCTCGATGGTTGGTACTGGCTCGTCGGCTTCAGGGCGGCCCCCCTCCGCTCTTATATGGGTGGTCTCCCCTCTGGTACTGGCCGTGTGCACGGTCACGGCGTCCCTCGCCGTGACGCCCGAGGCGCGCGCGCCCGTGGCCTGGTGCGGGGCCGCGGCCACGGTCGCCGTGGCACTGGCCGCCGCCGAGGCGGCCCGCCGGGGACGGGTGATCGCCGGGCTGCGCCGGCGCCACGCCGAGCGGGAGGCCCTCCTGCAGCACCGGCTCGACCAGCACGACGCGGAGACCTGGCGCTTCGCCCGCGATGTGATGCCCGAGGCGCTCAAGCTGATGCGCCACGGCGCCCCCACCGACCAGGTCCTGCGGGTCACCATCCCCATTCACGAGCTGGAGCCGGGCTTCGCCGCGGCGCACCGCTCGGTGGTGCGGTCCGTGATCGAAGCCGTCCAGGCGGAAGAGGCGCTGCGTGACGCCGCCCACCGCGCGTTCGTCAACATCGCCCGCCGCATGCAGGCCATCGTTCACCAACAGGCCTACGACATCCGGGAGATGGAGCACAAGCACGGCAACAACCCGGACGTCTTCGGCGACCTGCTGCACCTGGACCACGGCAACGCCCTGACCGGCCGCCTCGCGGACAGCATCGCGGTGCTCGGCGGCTCGCGCCCGGGCCGTCAGTGGCGGTCCGAGATCCCGCTCTACAACGTGCTGCGCGGCGCGATGTCGCGCATCCTCGAATACCGTCGCGTGGACCTGCACTCGGTGGCGGACGTGGCCGTCGTCGGCCCCGCCGTCGAGCCCGTGATCCACGCGCTGGCCGAGCTGCTGGACAACGCCACCCGCTACTCCCCGCCGCAGACCCGGGTGCACCTGACCGCCGTGGACATCCAGTCCGGCATCGCGGTGGAGATCGAGGACGCGGGCGTCGGCCTGACCGACGAGGCCCGCCGCCGCACCGACCGGGTGCTGTCCAAGGAGGGCGGACTCGACCTGGACGACCTCGGCGAGTCCCCGCGGCTGGGCCTGGCGGTGGTCAGCCGGCTCGCCAACGCCCACGACTTCATCGTCTCGCTGCGCCCCTCGGCGTACGGCGGCGTCCGCGCGGTGCTGGTCATCCCCCCGAACCTGATCACCGCGAGCCGGTTCCCCGGCGGCGACATCGCCCGCGCGCCCAAGCTTCCGCCGTACAAGAAGAAGCGGCGGCCCGGCTCCGGCTCCATCCCCGCCCAGCCCTCGGCGGCGCCGATCATGGACAGCCCCGTCCCCCCGCCACTGGGCGACAGTGGACTCCCCCAGCGCCGGCGCCGGCGCGGCCCCGCACCGCTCCCGTTCGGCCGGGGTGCGGCCGAACGCGGCCGCGGCGGCCCCGCCCGGCGGACCCCGGCGGCCCCGCCCGCTCCCGAGGAGCAATCCGTACAGCCCGGGCTGTGGCTGGCCGCCTTCACCAGCGGCATCAACGGAGAGCTGCCGCAGGAGCGGAACGGACGGCAGATCAGTGATATCCCGTCAGACAAGGAAGAGTAGCCAAGTGACGCAGCAGCCGCGGTTCAACATGGACTGGATGCTCAAGGACCTGGCCACCAGCGTCCCCCAGACCCGCCATGTGATTGTGCTGTCCTCGGACGGCCTGCGCATGGCCCAGCACGGCACGGACACGGAGGTAGCCGACCGCCTCGCCGCCGCCTGCGCCGGACTGCAGAGCCTGTCCTCGGCCATCGCCTCGGAGTTCCCCCACGGGGACGGGCAGATGCGCCTGGTCGTGATCGAGGTCGACGGCGGATTCTTCTATCTGATGGCCGCCGGGGCCGGGGCCTATCTGGCCGTGCTGGCCGACGACGACGTGGACGCCGGGCTGATGGGCATGAAGATGCGGGATCTGGTGGCCCGTATCGGCTCCCATCTCACGAGCCCGCCCCGGGTCGGTGGGCCGGTGACATGACCGGAGCCGGACCCCAGCCCGCGTCCGGTCCGGAGCCACCGGGCAATCCGGACCGGCTGTACATCCTCACCGGTGCCGAGGGCACCACGGAGGTCAAGAGAGACCTCGACCTGGTGACACTGATCGTCTCCCGCACGGAGTCCGACCCCGGGCTGCAGCCGGAGCACGCCGCCGTCGTCAGGATGTGCGACTACCCCCTGTCGGTCGCCGAGATCTCGGCCTACCTGGAGCTGCCGGTCAGCACCCTCTCCCCGCTCCTCACCGAGCTGCTCACCGGCGGGCAGGTCGAGGCCCGGCCACCGGTACCGGCGGCCGCCCTGCCCGATGTTCGACTGCTTGAGGCGGTGATGCATGGACTACAAAAGCTCTGACGGCTACGCCGGACCGCGGACCGAGGACATCCTCCCGGCCTCCGCCACCGCGGCCGTGAAGGTCGTGATCGTCGGAGGCTTCGGGGTCGGCAAGACGACCCTGGTCGGCGCGGTGAGCGAGATCCGCCCGCTGACGACCGAGGAGACGATGACCCAGGCCGGCGTCGGGGTGGACGACCTGGCCGGGATCGAACAGAAGACCGAGACCACGGTCGCCATGGACTTCGGCCGGATCAGCATCAACGACCACCTGGTGCTGTACCTGTTCGGCACACCCGGGCAACAGCGCTTCTGGTTCCTGTGGAACGGCCTCTTCGAGGGCGCACTGGGTGCCGTGGTCCTCCTCGACACCCGCCGGATGGAAGTCAGCTACGACGTGATCGGCCGCCTGGAGGAACGCGGCGTCCCCTTCGTCGTCGGCGTCAACGCCTTCCCCGGCGCCCCCAGATACCCCATGTCGGAACTGCGCACCGCGATGGACCTGGACGACTCCGTCCCCATGGTCGACTGCGACGCCCGCGACCGCGCCTCCTGCCGCGACACCCTGATGGCCCTGATGCGCTATCTGTACACCCTCACTACCGTCCCCACGGAGTCACAGTGACCGACACGTCTGAACACTCGCGCACCGAAGCCCTTTCGACGCCGCCGCCGGGGTGCCCGGCGAGCAAAATGGGCCTGGGGCCGGGCCCGGGCGGCAGGACCCGGCTGTACGGGCCGGAGGCGGAGAACGACCCGTACGGGCTGTACGAGCGGTTGCGCGAGGAGCACGGTCCGGTCGCGCCGGTTCTGCTACACGGTGACCTCCCGGCCTGGCTGGTATTGGGTTACCGGGAGAACCTGGACGTCACGCGGACGCCGTCGCGGTTCTCGCATGACCCACGGCTGTGGACCGAGATGCGCGAGGGACGGGTTCCCCCCGACCATCCGCTCCTCCCCGTCGTCACCTGGCAGCCGATGATGTCGTACGTCGACGGCGAGCAGCACGAGCGGTGGCGTGGAGCGGTGAACGACAGCATCGCGCGCCTCGACAAGAGGGGCATCCGCCGCCACGTGACGCAGTGCGCCAACCAACTGGTGGACCGCTTCTGCGGCTCAGGCGAGGCCGATCTGGTGCACCAGTTCGGCGAGCATCTCACGATGATGGCCATGACACAGATTGTCGGCATGCCTGAGGAGTACAGCCCTCAGCTGGTCAGCGCCTCCCGCAACCTGGTCAAGGGGAACGAGTCGGCGATCGCGAGCAATGAGTTCATTCAGGAGACGCTCCGCAAACTGGTGGCGCGCAAGCGCGCTCAGCCGGAAGCCGACCTCACCAGCTGGCTGCTTGAGCATCCTGCCGAGCTGACCGACGACGAGGTCCAGCAACACCTTCGACTCATTCTCGTAGCCGCGTTCGAAACAACGGCGAACCTCATCGCGAGCACGTTGAAAATGGTCCTGACCGACATTCGCTTCCGGGCCTCACTGGCGGGCGGACACATGACGCTCCCGGACGCCGTGGAGCAGGTGCTGTGGGACGAGCCGCCCTTCCTGACCGTCGTCGGCCGCTGGGCCGCGCAGGACACAGAGCTCGCGGGGAAAGAGATCAAAGCGGGTGACGCCTTGGTGCTGGCCTTGGCCGCCGGCAATGTGGACACCGCCGTCCGGCCCGACCTGGACGCCCCGATCCACGGGAATCGAGCACATCTTGCCTTCAGCGGCGGAGCGCATGAATGCCCCGGCCAGGACATCGGTCGGGCGATTGCCGGTACCGGCATCGATGCCCTCCTCCTGCGACTGCCGGATCTCGCACTCGCCGTCGAGGAGTCGGAGCTCTGCTACCACTCTTCACTGCTGTCCCGCAATCTCACTGCGCTCCCGGTGAAGTTCACGGCGAGTCAACCGGCCTACCGTGAGCTGACCACCGTTGAGATCCCATCCGCTGGGGCGATCGACGTACAGTCCGCTCCGGCTGCGGCGCCATCCGGGCAAGGGCCCGAGCCCCGCGTCTCCTGGTGGAAGTCCCTCCGGCGCTGGCTGCAGCGCCGCTAGAGGGCTGACGAGCGGTCTGACCAGGTAGCGAAGTTGAGATCGCCGCACCTGCGGGTCAGCCAGGGGCCTCCGTCCCGGCGCGGCCCGCAGCTACGGTCTTCTCCCTACCCCTACAGTGCGGCTCGACCGGACAATTCGGCCGGACACGCAAGGTGAGATTCGATCTCCCGATTCCGCTGCGGCCTGTGCTGGTCCTCTCCGATAGCGAGGGTGAGGCGAATGGCCTGGGCCGCGAAGGTGGTGTCAAGGACACGGTTGTAGCCGTTTCCGGCTGTTGCGATCAGTTGCCAGGCAGGGGCGGGGCCCCAGGATCCGTCGATACATTGCTGGCTGAGAAGGCGCTCGTAGTCGATGTCGTTGGGGATCCGCAGCGTACGGCACATGAGGACGCGCAGGGCCTGGCCGGCCGGCTCACCGGTGGTTCCGATCCGCTCGGTGAGCCGCGCGGCCAGCAGGGTCCCGAACCGGTCACAGAAGCCGGCCGATCTGCGGGCGATCCGGAAAAGGGTGTACAGGAAGAAGTCCGGGGAGGGGGTGTAGAGGGAGCCCTGTTCGTATCCCCTGTTCTCAAGCAGAGCGTAGAGGAAGTCCTCCGTCCTCCGGGCGGCGGGAGCCTCCTGGTACCCGGCCAGGTAGAGAAGGCACAGGGCCGAGGAGCATACGACGGAGTCGACGCGGGGACGTTCGGGATGGAAGTACAGCTGGATGAGGCCGTCCCTGTTGACGTTGTCGAGGATGCGCTTGGCGGCCCGCTGGAGCATCGGCTGATCGGCCAAGCCGTAGGAATACAGGGTGGACAAGGCCAGCCCAGTGTCGTCCGAGTCGATGGGCAGATCTTTCATCAGCGGATGAGGGCTGCGCAGGAAACCGTACAGGCCGTCCTGTTCGAGGGACGCTAGCTGGCGCAACAGCGCCCTACCGGGCTCGCTGCGAGCGATCGTTTCGCTGGCGTCCAGGAGGTAGAACAACGACCAGGTCTCGTCCACAGGGTGGTGCTCGCCGGTTTCGGTCACCGCCTCCGAGCGAACATCATCCGTCCGCAGACTATGCCGAATGTAATCCTCGGCGGCCTTGAGCCTGTTCTTCTCGCTGCGCAGCCGCCAGAGGTCTGCTGGCGTCCGATAGCGGACCGAGCGGATCCCCATGGAGCGCGTGAACTGCAGAGTGTGCTGGTCGGCTCCGAGGTAGACCGTATCGCGCGGTGCGATGGCCCATCGACTGCACAGGCGGGTGACCGCGTCCAGGCTGGCTGGTTCCGCCCCCAGCTCGCCGGTGGTAGCGACGTCAACGAAGCGGGCCCAGAGGTCAGGCAGCTGTTCACGAACGCAGTTCCAGTCCGCGGCCGGCATGGCAGCCAGGCAGTACAGATTCGTACCTTGGCTGGTGAGGGTGTCGAGCATGTCCGCGAGCTGGGGTGAGGGGCGCCAGGTGCTCCTGTGCGCGATGACAGCTTCGGCAATGGCCGATGGGTGGACGCCGAGTGCTGTGGCGATACGCTCGAAGGCCTCCTCGCTGGTCAGCTGCCCCGCCGCGTAACGCAGCCATGTGGCCGATTGGAAGACTTGGCGGGCTGGTACGTCGGCCAGCTCGCCCGTGAGCGAGCCGCTGCTCTGAAACAGGACACCTTCGGCTTCGAGGATGACGTTGCGGACGCCTGCTCCCGTCACCGGAGAGCTCCTTTCTTCGTGGCGAATCTCAGCCGGAAGGTCATCGGGTCGGGATGGCGAACGAGGCCGCCGTCAGAGACGAACGATCTGCAAGGGTCCAGCCGTGGCGGCGGGCGGCAGCGGCCAGCTGGGGCCCCGGTTCGAAGGCGACGGGGTGCCCTACACCCGCCAGCAGTTCGATGTCGGAGGTGGAATTGCCCACGGCGGCGCAGTGCGCCAGGTGCTGCTGCCCGCCAACCAGATCTGTCGTGAGCGCCAGCCTTTCCCGCGCCATTGCCGGCCTGCGGGAGTACTGCCCGGAGTAGAGGCCGTCCTCGGCTGCCAGGACTGCGCCACGCCACTGGTGGAAGCCCAGCGAGAGAGCCACTTGCTCCACCACCTCCTGCGGACTCCCGGAGATGAGGATCAGAGACGTGCCCCGACCACGCAATTCTTCCAGCAACGGGGCGACGTAGGAGAAGACGTTGGGCGCCTCTCGCTCCCACAGCCGGCGAGCGACTTCCTGGACCCGGTGTAGTTCGCAGCCCCGCAGGGCCTGCGCATAGAGCCGATAGGCGGTACTCACGGAGTGCGGCTCGTGCAGCCGTTCTTGATCGAGGGAGTACAGGAAGTCGAACAGCCGCTCTGTGGCCGCGCTGTGGCAGATTCCAGCGGTGCTCAGATCCTCGAGCAGGAGGATGCCCATGGCATCGGGGTGGAGCGTGCCGTCGAGGTCGAAGACCACATGCCGCGGCGCGGACGAATCCGGCAGGTCTCCTGCGCCGGCGGTGCGGGCTGCAGCCGGGACCCAGTCCTCGGCCATGCACTGCCCCACCGATCTGGTCATAGGCAGACCTCCTTCCTCAGCCTCACGCGGAAGCGTTTCTGTATGCCGCCTCCCAAGAGGACCAGATTCGCGGCCTCATCGGAACGGCTCACACATGGAGCATCGAAGGCCGTGAGATACCCACCATGCCCCTAAACGCGCAAATCGGATGGTTTGACCTGGTCCCGAAGCGCGAATACGCGGCCTCGACGGGCCGCGGAGGAAGCACAGCGATCAAGCCGAGGCGGCGGTGGACCGGGCATGGCACGGACCATGAGATCGGACAAGCGCCTGTCGAGATATCAGCTCATTCGACGAGTCCGTGTTAGCAAACTGAACTCGCCGATTGAGATGGCCTCTTACTCGCGTTGGGCATGCGGCACGATGGATCACCGGGAATCCTGACGCCAATGCTCGGTAAGCCCGAGGAGGGCGCACATCATGACGATCACGTCGGCGAAGGAGCCAGAACGCCCACTGCTCGCCTCGCCCTGGTCGCGGGCCCTCACGTCCGTCCTCGCCGGCGCACTGCCCGCTCTCGCCTTCCCCGAGCCGTCCCTGTGGTGGCTGGCCTGGGTGGCGCTCGTGCCGTGGATGCTGCTGGTGCGGTCGGCAGTCAGTGGGCGGCGGGCCGCGCTCGAGGGCTGGCTCGGGGGGGCCGGGTTTCTGTTTGCTCTGCATCATTGGCTGCTGCCTAGTCTGCATGTGTTCATTCTGGTGCTGGCCGCGCTGCTGGGGTTGTTGTGGGCGCCCTGGGGGCTGCTGGTGTACCGGCTGCTGGGGGGATCGCCCGGGTGGGGCCGGGTTCTGGGGGCGTTGTTCGTGGTGCCCTCCGGGTGGCTGGTCGTCGAACTCGTGCGGTCCTGGGAGTACTTGGGTGGGCCCTGGGGGCTGCTCGGGGCCAGTCAGTGGCAGGTCGCTCCCGCGTTGCGCGTCGCCTCCGTCGGAGGGGTGTGGCTGGTCGGGTTTCTGATCGTCGCCTTCAATACCGGGCTTGCCGCGGTGATTTCGGCGCCTCGGGCCCGTGCCGCCGCATTCGGTGGCCTGCTGGCCTGTGTCCTAGCCGTGGGTGGCATCTGGGTGTGGGCGCCCGTGCCGGATTACGCCGGTACGGTGCGGGTCGCGATCGTCCAGCCCGGGATCATCGACGGCACGGGCAGCGTCCAGCGGCGCTTCGACCGCGAGGCGGAACTCACCCGCTCCCTGGCCGGGCAGCGGGTGGATCTCGTGGTGTGGGGTGAGAGCAGCGTCGGCCAGGATCTGCAGAACCGCCCCGACCTGCGCGACCGGCTCGCCGCGCTCTCACGTGAGGCCCGCGCCGATCTGCTCGTCAACGTCGACGCCCGCCGCTCGGATCAGCCGGGGATCTTCAAGAGCTCCGTCCTCATCGGTCCGGACGGTCCCACCGGGGACCGTTACGACAAGATGCGGCTGGTGCCGTTCGGCGAGTACGTCCCTTTCCGTTCGGTGCTCGGTTGGGCGACGTCCGTGGGCAAGGCGGCCGATGAGGACCGGCGGCGCGGCGAGACGCAGGTGGTGATGCGGCTGCCGGAGACCAGCGGCCGCGGTCTGCGGGTCGGGCCGCTGGTGTGCTTCGAGTCGGCCTTCCCGGACATGAGCCGGCAGCTGGCCCGGGACGGGGCCCAGCTGCTCGTCGCGCAGTCGGCGACGTCCACCTTCCAGGGCAGCTGGGCGCCCGCCCAGCACGCCTCGCTCGCCGCGCTGCGCGCCGCCGAGACCTGGCGGCCCATGGTGCACGCGACGCTCACCGGAGTGAGCACGGTGGCGGATCCGCGCGGCCGCACCGTCGGCGAGCAGCTCGGCACGGACCGCAGTGCCGCCGCCATCTACGACGTCCCGCTGGCGCGGGGCACCAGCCCGTACGTACGGACCGGGGACTGGGCCCTCTACGGTGCGCTCGCGATCCTTGTCGTCCATGGTGCCGCCGAAGGCGTCCGGCAGGTCGTCAGGAGGCCTGGGCGCCGATCGCGGTGACGATCCGTTCGCACAGCTCGTGGGTGAGCAGCGCGTCCGCCGCGTCCAGCGTCCTGCCCGCCGCCACGGCCTCGAGGAAAGCATCGACGATCTGCTCGATGCCGCGCTGCCGGGCGACGGACACCCAGTCGCCGCGGCGGCGGACCGTCGGCTGGCCCTTGTGGTCGACGACCTCGGCGAGGTTGAGGACCTGGCGCTTGGTCTCCTGGCCGGAGACCTCCAGGACCTCCTCCGTGGAGCCGCTCATGCGGTTCATCGTGCCGATGGCGGTGAAACCGTCGCCGGACAGCTGCAGTACGACGTGGTGCGCCAGGCCGTCGCGCACCCTGGCCCGTACGTCGACGTGGTCGACGGTGCCCGGCGTGAGGAAGCGCAGGGTGTCGACGACGTGGATGAAGTCGTCGAGGACGAGCGTGCGCGGGTCCTCGGGGAGGCCGACGCGGTTCTTCTGCATCAGGATCAGCTCGCGCGGGTGATCGGCGCACTGGGCGTACCCGGGGGCGTAGCGGCGGTTGAAGCCGACCATGAGGGAGACCTGCCGCTCCCGGGCCAGGTGGACGAGCCGCTCGCTCTCGGCGAGGTCGTAGGCGAGCGGCTTGTCGACGTAGACCGGGACGCCCGCCTCGAGGAGGCGGGTGACGATCTCGGGGTGTGCGGCGGTCGCGGCGTGCACGAACGCCGCGTCGAGGCCGGCCGCGAGCAGGGAGTCGAGGTCGGTGTGGCGCCGTTCGTGCGGCACGTGGTGGGTGTCGGCGACGCGGTGCAGGGTGGCCGGGGTGCGGGTGTGCAGGTGGACTTCAAGGTCCGGCCGGGTGGTGAGTACGGGCAGATACGCCTTCTGCGCGATGTCTCCGAGGCCGATGCAGCCGATTCTCATTCTGGCCTCCCCTGGGCGCGCCTACTGCTTCCTGCTCAGGCAGCATACGTCCGTACGGGCGGGCGCCAGTCGGCGATGCCGTCGAGGCCGCGGAGCATGAGCCCCGGGGCGAGGCGGCCGGCGGCGCCGAGTGCGGCGTCGCGCAGGACGGCGGGGGCGCCGTTGAGCATCGACGCCCGGCCGGCCCGCGCCGAGCGGCGTACGACGTCCATGGTGCGCGGCAGCCGGTCGTGGGTGTAGGCGGCCAGCGCGGCCGTGGGGTCCTCGCGGGTGGGGGCGAGGTGGTGGGCGAGGACGACCGCGTCCTCGATGGCCTGGTTGCCGCCCTGTCCGAGGCTCGGGGGCATGGCGTGGGCGGCGTCGCCGAGGAGGGCGGTGCGGCCGCGGTGGTAGGCGGGCAGGGCCTGGGCCATGTAGTGGACGTCGTGCCGCAGGACCGCCCCGGGTTCGGCCGCGGCGAGGATGCCGGGGACGGGGTGGTGCCAGCCGCCGAAGCGGCGCAGGAGCTCGGCCTTCTCGTCGGGGGCGCGGTCGCGTGCGGGGGCGGGGGCCGCCGCGTAGGCGTAGACGCGTCCGTCCTTCAGCGGCTGGCTGCCCCAGAGCCGGCCTCCGCCCCAGGTCTCGTGCGGCGCGAAGGGCTGCTCGGGCGCGGGGACGACCACGCGCCAGGTGGTGAATCCGGCGTACGCGGGCCCGGGGTGGGTGGGGAAGAGTGCGCGGCGTACGGCCGAGTTGACGCCGTCCGCGCCGACGACGAGGTCCGCCTCCAACTCCCCGTCCGGGGTGGCGACGCGGGCGGGACGGCCGGCGGCGCCGGGGTCGGCGAGGGTCGCGGGGGTGCCGGTGCGGACGGCTCCGTCAGGCAGGTGCGCGGTGAGCAGAGCGGCGAGGGTGGCGCGGTGCAGGAGGACCAGCGGGCCGCCGAAGCGCCGGGCCGCGGCCCGGCTGTCGGTACGGGCCAGCCAGCGGCCGTCCGGCCTGCGCAGTCCGGCGTCGCCCTGCCAGGCGGCCAGCGGGCGGACCTCGTCGCCGAGGCCGATGACGTCCAGGGCGCGCTGGGCGTTGGGGGCGAGGGAGATGCCGGCGCCGACGGGTTCGAGGGTGGCGGCCCGTTCGAGGACGGTGACGTGCCAGCCTCTCAGCCGCAGGGCGACCGCCGCGGTGAGTCCGCCGATTCCGGCACCGATGACGACGGCACGGGGCTGTTCCATGACTCCTCCTCGTCACTACATCTGTAGTGAGAGATTACTACGCCCGTAGTGATGCGGCTAGGTTGGGACCATGACCGCAGCACCACGCAGCGCCCGCACCCCTGGAGCGCCCTCCCGCGCCGAACTGATCGCCGACACCGCCATCGCACTGCTCGCCGAGCGGGGCATGCGGGGCCTGACCCACCGCGCGGTGGACGAGGCGGCCGGACTGCCGCCCGGCTCGACCTCCAACCACGCCCGTACGCGCGCGGCGCTGCTGGAACTCGCGGTGCGCCGGCACGCGGTGCGCGAGGCAAGGGTGCTGACGCCGACGGAGATGCCGGCCCTGGCGGGAGGAACGGACGCACTCGCCGACGCGCTGGCCCTGGCGCTGCACCGCTCGCTCACCGGCCATCGCGAGCTCGTCCTCGCCCGCTACGAACTGGCGCTGGAGGCGACCCGGCGGCCGGAGCTGCGGAAGATCTACGACGAGGAGGGGCAGGCCTTCCGAGAACCACTGGTCGCGCTGATGACCGCCGCAGGCTCGGACGATCCGCAGCGGCACGCGCTGTCCCTGCTGGCGTGGTGCGAGGGGCTGATGTTCTCGTGCGTCGCCGGGTCGTTCCACGCCGAGGTGCCGGAGCGGGCGCAACTGCGCGCCGGCTTCGCCGAGCTGCTGCGCGGCATGCTCGGCCGATAATCCTTGGCGCCGCCGCGCCACGACCGCCAGGATGGCGGCCATGACCACACCCGAACGCATCGCGCCACCCACCGTCGCCGGCGAACGCATCGCTCTCGAGGGCTTTCTCGACTATCAGCGCGCCACCCTCGCCATGAAGTGCGCCGGGCTCGACGACAAGAGCCTGCGGGAGGCCTCGGTGCCGCCGTCGGAGCTGACGCTGCTCGGGCTCGTACGGCACATGGCCGACGTCGAACGGCACTGGTTCCGGCGGATACTCGCCGGGGAGACGTCGGCCACGCCGATCTTCTACAGCGACGAGGACCTCGACGGGGACTTCCGCACCTGCGAGCAGGACACGGCGGAGGAAGCCTTCACCGTCTGGCGGGCGGAGGTCGCCGCGGCCCGGGAGGCGGCGGGTGGACACTCGCTGGACGACCTGAGCGTCGGTACGCGCGCCAACGGCGACCGGTTCGATCTGCGCTGGATCCTGCTCCACATGATCGAGGAGTACGCACGCCACAACGGTCACGCGGACCTCATCCGTGAACGGATCGACGGCGCGACCGGGTCATGACGGGGGAATGACCAGGGCGGGATGGCCGGGGTGGGATGACCGGGGCGGGATGACCGGGGAGTGACGGTGTGACGGACGGCGCACGGGGGCCGTCCGTGATCCCGTATCACCCCCGCGAGGAATTCCCAACGGGCCGTGGGTCCCAGCAGGGTTGGGCGGGTGCATCGAATGCCCGCAGCGGCCTGCCTGGTGGCGGTGGCGATGTCGGCCGCCACCGGCTGCGTCGCCGTCTCCCCGAATGACGACCGGTCCGTACCGCCCCGCCTCTCCCGTGCCGCGGAGCCCGAGGCCGGGCCCGGCCCTGCCCGCGAGTCCCTGGTCACCACGGGGGACGGCCCGGAGCGTGGCAGGGCGTCGCTGGGGCGGTCCACGGATCCGCCCCTGCTCCTGACCGGTGACCCGCCCTGGGGCCCTTCGTGGGAACCAGGCCGGGAGCCGGTGTGGGGTACGGGCGAGGGCCCGGGAGGAGAGCCGTCCCGGGACGCCGGATGGGGGCCCTCCTGGCGGCCGTCATGGGGTCCGTCGTGGAACAGGGGGCAGGGCGCGCCCGATTCGCCCCGTCCCGCCGGTCCCGGCGAGCGGGAGCACGCGGAGCCGCCATGGGCGGCAGAACGCCCCGCGGGCGGCGGCCGTTCCGCCGAACCGCCCGCCTCGGCACCCGCCGCCCGGGAGGTGCACGAGGCGCCGGCCCCTCCCGCCCGCCGGCACGAGGAGTCCCACGGCCGGCCGGGCCACGAGTCGCACCACGAGGCCCCGGCCCCGGCGCCGGCCGCACCCGCGCCACCACGGGGCCGCAGCGGCAACGGCGTCTGTGCCATGGGCGACACCTACGGCAAATGGCAGAAGGGCGGCGACGCCTCGCGGATCTGCCGTCAGGTGTACGGGAACTGATCGCCCTGCCGGCGACCGGGCCGGTTCGGACCGTCGAACCGGCCCGACCCGACACCGGTCAGAACGACCGACCGCTCAGACCGCGAGGTCCGGGATGCGCCAGTCGATCGGCTCGTGGCCCTGGGCCGCGATGGCCTCGTTGATCTGGCTGAAGGGGCGGCTGCCGAAGAACTTCTTCGCCGACAGGGGCGAGGGGTGGGCGCCCTTGACGACGATGTGCCGCTCCTCGTCGATGAGCGGCAGCTTCTTCTGGGCGTAGTTGCCCCACAGCACGAAGACGGCCGGGTCGGGCCGGGAGGCCACGGCGCGGATGACCGCGTCGGTGAACTTCTCCCAGCCCTTGCCCTTGTGGGAGTTGGGCTCGCCGCCGCGCACCGTCAGGACGGCGTTGAGCAGCAGGACGCCCTGCTCGGCCCACGGCTGGAGGTAGCCGTTGTCCGGGACGTCGTAGCCGAGCTCCTCCCGCATCTCCTTGTAGATGTTGCGCAGCGAGGGCGGCGTCTTGACCCCGGGGCGCACGGAGAAGGACAGGCCGTGGCCCTGGCCCGCCCCGTGGTACGGGTCCTGGCCGAGGATGAGGACCTTGACCCGGTCGAACGGAGTGGCGTCCAGGGCGGCGAACACCTCGCCGCGCGGCGGGTACACCGGCGCCTTCGTCCGCTCCTCCTCGACGAAGGCCGTGAGGTCCTTGAAGTAGGGCTTGTCCAGCTCCTCGCCGAGGACTCCGTGCCAGGACTCGGGCAGCACGTCGGTGACACTCACGTCGACAACCTCCGGTGGTTCGTTCCGTTCTCGCGTGAGAACTTACCCGCCACCACTGACAACGCCGTCCGCGCGGCCGCCGGGGACCCTGCGGGCCCCGGCGGCCGGGGGCGTCGTACCCCGTCAGATCCCGTCAGACCCTGTCAGACCCCCGCGTTGAGGAAGAGCCCGCCGTCCACGACCAGGGTCTGGCCCGTGATCCAGCCCGCGGCGTCGGACAGCAGGAACGCCGCCGCGCCGCCGATGTCCTCCGGGACGCCCAGGCGCCCGAGCGGGTAGGAGGCCACGGCCTCCTGCTCGCGGCCTTCGTAGAGGACGGCGGCGAACTGGGTCTTCACCAAGGCCGGGGCGATGGCGTTGACCCGTACGCCCGGCGCCAGCTCGTGGGCGAGCTGCAGGGTGAGGTTGATCATGGCGGCCTTGCTGATGCCGTACGCGCCGACGAAGCGGGACGAGCCGAGACCGGCGACGGAGGCGATGTTGACGATCGCGCCGCCGTTCTCCTTCTGCCAGGCCTTGTACGTCTGCTGGGCGAACCCGAGCGCCGAGATGACGTTGGTCTCGAAGACCTTGCGGGCGACGCTGAGCTTGAGGTCGGCGATGGGGCCGAACACCGGATTGGTGCCGGCGTTGTTGACGAGGTAGTCCACACGCCCGAAGGCCTCCATGGCGCGCTCGACGGCCACGGCCTGGTGGTCCTCGTCGTGGGCCCTGCCCGCCACGCCGATGGCCTGCCGGTCGCCGAGCTTCGCCACGGCCTCCTTGAGGGCGTCCTCGTTGCGGCCGGTGATGACGACGCGGTCGCCGCGGGCCACGAGGGCCTCGGCGATGCCGTAGCCGATGCCCCTGCTGGCGCCGGTGACGAGGGCGACTCTTCCGGTGAGCTCCCGCTCCTGAACGGTCATGTCTGTCCGCCTTTCCGTCAGTTGAGGGGGCCGCCGGCCACGTACAGGACCTGGCCGGAGACGAAGCCGGCCTGCTCGCCGGTGAAGAAGGCGACGGCGTGGGCGATGTCCGCGGGCTCGCCGACGCGCTGCACCGGGATCTGGCTCGCGGCGGCGGTCTTGAAGTCCTCGAAGCTCATGCCCACCCGGGCGGCGGTGGCCGCCGTCATGTCGGTGGCGATGAAACCGGGCGCGACGGAGTTGGCGGTGATGCCGAACTTGCCGAGCTCCTTGGCGAGGGTCTTGGTGAAGCCCTGGATCCCGGCCTTGGCGGCCGCGTAGTTGGCCTGGCCACGGTTGCCGAGGGCCGAGCTGCTGGAGAGGTTGACGATCCGGCCGAAGCCGGCGTCCACCATGTGCTTCTGGCAGGCGCGCGACATCAGGAACGCACCGCGCAGGTGGACGTTCATGACGGCGTCCCAGTCGCTGTCGCTCATCTTGAACAGCAGGTTGTCGCGCAGCACGCCCGCGTTGTTGACGAGGATGACGGGGGCGCCCAGCTCCGCGGCGACACGGGCCACGGCGGTGTCCACCTGGGCGGAGTCGGAGACGTCGCAGCCGACGGCGAGGGCCGTGCCGCCCGCCGCCGTGATCGTCTCCACGGTCTCCGCGCAGGCCGCCTCGTCGAGGTCGAGGACGGCGACCGCGCGGCCCTCGGCGGCCAGGCGCACGGCGGTCGCGGCGCCGATGCCACGGGCCGCGCCCGTGACCAGGGCTACGCGCTGCTCGGTGGTGGACATGCGGGTTCTCCTCACCTCGAAGGCGGCTCTCCCGCCTTCGAACAGCGGGTGAGCAACCGCTTAGTAACGTCGGACGATCTCCGACGCTAGAAGCACCGCCACCCGCTGTCAACGCCTCGCGGCGCACCGCCTCCCGCGTGGCCCTCCGCTCACCTGACCAGCAGGTCGAGCAGGCGCTCGGACTCGCTGTCGGGGTCGGCGGTCAGTCCGGTGTGCACGGGCCCGGGCTGGACGATCGTGCTGCGCGGCGCGATCAGCCAGCGGAACCGCCGGCCGGCGTCGTCGCAGGCCGCCTGCCCGGCGCGCTCGCCGCCCGCGCAGACGCCTTCCACGGCGTGCAGCGCCGCGCGTACGCCCGCCACGTCCGCCGTGGGGTCGAGGGCCAGCAGCCGGGCCTCGTCCAGGTGGACGCGGGCGGCGACGTAGGACTTGGCCTGGCAGTAGACGACGACTCCGGCGTTGATCTGCTCCCCGCGCTCGACGCGTGGTACGACGCGCAGCAGCGCGTACTCGAAGACGTCGCGTCCGTTGTGGCGCGTCATTTCCCGGCCTTTCCGTTCAGCCTGACACGCACCCATTCCGGGGCCTGCGAGGGTTTGTCGGCGCTACGCTCGCCGACGGTGATGCGATCGCCGATGGTCGCCGCGCGATCGAGCAGGACCTCGACGTAGGCGCGGCGCAGGGCGTCCGGGCTGTCGAAGCCGGGCTCGTCCACGAGCCACTCGTCGGGCACGTCGGCGGCGACCTCGGTCAGCAGCTCGGCCGTGATGCGCGGGGCCAGCTCGGCCGCGGCGCCCGCGACGTCCGGGTCGAAGGAGGCGAGTACATGGTCGGAGGCGTCGTACGCCTTGCCGGCCGCGGCCGCCGCGCTCGGCCAGTTGTGGTGCCAGATCATGGTGGCGCCGTGGTCGATGAGCCACAGCCGGCCGTGCCAGACCAGCAGGTTGGGGTTGCGCCAGGAGCGGTCGACGTTGTTGATCAGCGCGTCGAACCAGACCACGCGCCCGGCCTCGGCCGCGTCGGTCTCGAAGGCGAGCGGGTCGAAGCCGAGGGCGCCGGGGAGGAAGTCCATCCCGAGGTTGAGCCCGCCGCTGGCCTTGAGGAGTGCCTGCACCTCGGGGTCCGGTTCGCCGCGGCCGATGACCGGGTCGAGCTGGATGGTGGCCAGTTCCGGCACCCGCAGCCCGAGGCGGCGGGCGAGCTGCCCGCAGATGACCTCGGCCACCAGCGTCTTGCGGCCCTGGCCGGCGCCGGTGAATTTCATGACGTACGTACCGAGATCGTCGGCCTCGACGATGCCCGGGAGCGAGCCGCCCTCACGCAGAGGCGCGATATAGCGAGTCGCAACAACCTCTTCCAGCATTTCCCAGGCCATCCGTCTCTTTAGCTTTGCAATCCACGGACCGCTTCGGAGGGGGCCAAGCAGTCCGTCGAGGACAGCGCGCCACTTGCTGCCAGCCTCCGGCATGAAGTGAGCATAGTAACCGAGGGTGATCGCGGGCGAGGAGTGAAACGGTCCGGGGGCCGTCTTCGCCGCGGGCGTATTGCACGAGGTCGTCGAGCAGGCCCTGGCGCCGGTGGGCTTCCTTCTCGGTGAGCAGGGCATCGAGGTGGTCCATCAGGTCGCTGCGCGCGGTGAGGGCCTGGTCCGGGGTGCCGGTAACTCGCCCCGGCTCCAGCGCCGCAATGGCCCGCAGCCGCGGATCCTCCTGCGCCGCGGGCGCCAGCCGACGCGTAGCCCCACTTTGGGCACTCATACCCGGCTGATAAGCAGGAGACCCACCAGTTTCGACTCGATATTGAGGACCGCCGTGTTGGCCAGGACTCAACGCGATCTGCAGTTCGATGATCCCCTGAAGTGGTCCCTCCAAGCCGGTCATCGCAGGTCGCAGGCGGGGCCATTTCAGAGCATCGTTCAACCAGAAACCAACCGGGGATCAGTTCCAGCCGTCATGGTACTCCAAACAAAAACCGCAGGACCGAGCCGGATAGATCGATCACCAGAGGGGTAGCAAACACACGAAGATCCTGGTGCACACGGTGGGCTACAAAAGGAGACTGAAGCCCTGGGCGACAAGGGTGACTCGTGCGCAGCTGGTCCTGGCGAAATGCGGCACGGCCTAGTGGGTTTATCGGCAGCCGGTGCACGTCCAGGCCGCCTCACGGTGTCAGGTGAGGGCGTCCGGCCACGAAACCCTCATCACCCTTGAGGCGGCCTCATTACGGCGAGAAAAATCATCCTCATTCATCAGGGGTGATTTTTCGTTCACCAAGAGGATTCCGGAGGAAATCTCATGACTTTTAAGAATATCTTCGACGGCGGCGGAAGTGAAGCCAAGTCCGCCCAAGAGTCCGCGCAAAAGGTATCCGAAACGATTCCCGGCGCCTGGCCCGAAAACAAAGGGGTCGATCCGGAGCTCTACGACGGCATTCCCGAAGCTGCGCGTGACCCGAAGATTGTGCGTGAGACGTCGCCCGAGGCGCTCAATATCATGAACAACTTCATCTCCCCCCTGTTCAAGAATACCCAGACGGCAGCCGCCACGCAGCGGGAAGCCAGCGAAAACCCCGAATCGACATCCGGTATGGCATCTTCGGCCAAGGATGAGGCATTCAAAAAGGTGAAGGTGGAGATCAGGGACAAAGACCGGCCGAAGATCAGCGAAGAAGACCGGCCGAAGATCAGCGACCAACAGCGAGAAGAATCGAGAAAGGATAACCAAAAGTCGGCCAACGACATCAAAAGGACCGACGATGGGCCGGCCAAGGGGTGAGGGCCGATTTGCGAGATAGCTCGAGGGTCGAAGAGCTGTTCAAAAGTCCCGCGTTCCGCGATCTGACCCTTGAGCAGGAACAACGGACTCGCCCGGCAGCCTGACGGGACGAGTTCGCATTCGATCACGCCAGGCTGGAAGCAGCTCACAAACAATCACTGACAGATCGTTCAGTTCTGCGACGCGAGGAGGCTGAAGAGCATGGGCGGCGCCACCAAAAACAACGTGAGTACAGCTCATCTGGGCGAACGATTTGTGCGCCACCCGCTGACAGGGCGAAACCTGAAGGAGCTCAAAATTGCCGACAAGGCCTCCGCGATCCTGGAGCGGGACAAGGATAAACTGAAGAGGAAGGCCGAAAAGAAATCTAAGGACGGAAAGGACCGGTATATCTCCCCTACCGGGTTCTCTTTGAACAAGGGGCGATTCGGTGACTTTCCCGAAGGGGAGGATGCGGCACACCAGCGTGGGTGGCGCGCCTACATGACGGTGGGTGTACCGCTTGTCGAAGAGCGAGGCGACATTGCACAGCCCCCTCCTGACGTGATCTCCAAGCAGACGTACGTCAATCGAACCGACCCCACCCCCACCAAATGGTCGCACACCGTCGAATTCTCGATTTCGAACACAATCAGCTGGTCGCTCCAGGGGCAGGTACAGCTCACCTTCGGGGCAAAAGCCATCGCATCACTGCAGCAGCAACTGCAGCAGAGCATGGCGTTGAACCAATCCCAGAAGACCACCCTGAAGAACAGCAAGGACAACCAGGGCGTCGACACGGAGTCTCAGTCACAAACGACAAGTACGACAACAGCCACGGGTACCGCCACGGGCACCGGGGAATTGTCGGCACAGCTGATGCTTGGGATCACTGCATCCGTCAGTGGTTCGTTGACCACTTCGTTCAAAACATCGTCCACGCTGAGCGGGGACGTTGCCAGCCGGGTAGATGTCCTGGCCACGCAGCGACGTCAGGTGAGAAGGTTCGACTACGAATTCCCTATCTCCTTCGGCGGATGGGTCGCTTTGTATTACCCCGAGCCGGTAGAGGTCAAGGAGACCCGCCCGGACGGCCCACAGGCCAAGGAACCGAAATACTCCAAGGTGATTGCGTGGAAACTCGGCGAGACCACGACCACGGATCCTTTCGACTTGACCGATGAAGGCAAGCCGTTCACGCAAAAAGGGGAGGCCGAGGTCGTCTCCACCCTCGCCGGGGTGCACGAGGTCTTCGAGCTTGAAAAGCTCAACTTCAATATGCAGCATCACCCTCTTCACAAGAGCAGCGGCGAAGAACAAGAGGGGGCGAAAAGGGCTCCTGACGAGCGCGCCACCGGCTTCGGAACGGCCGATGGCCTCGCGCTGGACCTGGTGAACCGAAAGGCGTACGTCACCGACCGCGCGGGCGGCAAGCTGCACAAGGTGGATCTCGCCGACGGCGACACGGACTGGGTCTTGGAGGGCTTGGGCCAAGTCAACGATGTGGCGCTGGACCTGCCGGGCGACATGGCCTACGTCGCAGACTGGAGCGGCAAGCGCCTGTTCACAGTGAACCTGTCCGACCGCTCCATCTCCCCGGTCACGGGCACCGAGGGCACGTTCGCGTACGGCGTCGCACTGGACCTGCCGGGTAACAAGGTCTATGTCACCGACGTCGAAAAAGGGCAGCTGATCGAGTTCAAGCTGAGCAATGGACGGGCGGAGAAGAAGCGCACCTGGGCCGTGCCGAGGGCTGCCGGAGTAGCCCTGGACAAGGGCAAGGCGTACATCGGCCAGTACGACAAGAGCGGGCTGTACGAGGTCGACCTGAAGGCGGATGGCGGCACCCCGCAAGCCGTCGCCACCAATCTCGGGAATGGCAGCGTCCGCGTAGCGCTGGATGGGGCGGTCAACGCGTACGTTTCCGACCCTGAGGGCAAGAAGCTGCATGAGGTCGTCGTGGCTGACGGCGAGGCCAAGGGCCATCAGCGCGTGGTGGCCGAGGATCTGGGCAGGGTTTGCGGCATCGGGCTGGACCGCGGCAAGGGCTCGATCTACGTCAGCAGCCGGGATGGCAAGCTGTTGCGGCTCTCCGGCGTGCTGCCCGAGGGCTCGGCAAAGCCGTAGCGTAGGGCCTTGTCTGCTCCACCTCTCCAACGTCGCCTCGCTCGAGGACGGACGCGGTCGGGTGGCGGAGTTCCACTACGCCGACACCGAGCTGCACGACCTCGACCTGGCAGTCACCCACCTGCCGGACGGCCGGATCAGTGGCTCAAGGCCCGGCGCACGCGGCTGGAGAAGCTCCGCGTCGGCTCCGTGGAGTTCTCCGGCTGCGACCTGGGCTCCTTGCAGTGCGAGCCCTGAGGGGCGTTGAGGAGGTCGCGCAGGTCGGTGATGTCGTAGCCGTGGGCCCGGATGGCTTCGATGAGCTGGGGCAGGGCGTCGGCGTCGAGGACGGTGTCCTGGCCGTGGGAACCAATGTGCATCTCGATGATGGCGCCGGGGCGGAGGGCGTCCAGGGCGCGTTGTACGACCTTTTGCACGGTCATTCCGCCGGCCGGGCCGAGGTAGCCGTTGGTGTCGGTAGTCCACTCGATGTCGGCGAAGCCCAGGGCGTTGACCTCGGCGATCTCGCGCGGTGTGGTGTCGCCGTAGGGGAAGCGGAAGAACGGCAGCGGGGTGGTGCCGGCGGCGGTGCGGATCGCCCGGTCCGCCCGGAGAACCTCGGCCGCGCGCTCGCCGGGTTGCAGGGTCTCGAAGTGCGGGTGGCTGTAGGAGTGGTTGCCGATCCCGTGTCCGGCCGCCGCGATGGCACGGGCGGCCTCCGGGTGGCGGTCGGCGAAGTCGCCGGTGAGGAAGAAGGTGGCCGGGGCGTGGTACCGGCGGAGCACCCTGAGCACCGTGTCGAGCCCCTCCGTCTCCCAGGCGGCGTTGAACGTCAGGGCCACCACGCGCTGCTGCGTGGGCATGGTGCGGTTCTCCGAGCCGAAGAGGGAGCACACCCCGGCGTGGCCGGTGACGGACCCGGGCGCGGCCGTGCTGCCACGTCCGGCGACGGCGGGGGCTGCCGGTGCCAGCACCGCGGCAGCCGCGATCGTGACGGCGATGACCGACCGCGCCGTCCTTCTCATTGCTGCAGGGTGGGGCACTGCTGTCGGGAGAGGCATGATCCGCACGTTATCGCCGGTGTGGTCGGCGGGCGGCCATGCTGGAGCGGTGCCGACCAGCAATCGACCTGCGTTTACCCGTCGTTGGCTCCTAGCGGCCTCCGGCACGGCCCTGGTGGCGCCGCTCCTCGGCGCGGATCCCGCCTCCGCGACCAGCGCCGGCGCAGGGAACGGGCGGCCTTCCGGGCCCGACCACCACGTAGCTGCCGGACCGAAGACGCTCGCCCTGACCTTCACCGATGGCCCCAATCCCCTCTACACGCCGGAGGTACTGGCCGTCCTGGCGCGGTATCGCATTCGGGCGACCTTCTTCATGATGGGCGCCAATGTGGCCAAGTACCCTCACATCGCACGGCAGGTCGCCGATGCGGGGCACACACTGAGCAATCACACGTGGACCCACCCCAACCTCGACCATCTGCCGTCCACCTTCCCCAACTGCTGCATTCCGGCTACCGGTTCACCACCGTGACGGCGGAGTGCTCATACGGGTGATGCCCGAATGACGGTGGGTACGGCCGGGCAGCTCTGTGATTGCCTCCGGCCCGTCTCCATCCCGTGAGCCAACCACCCCACCGAACAAAGGGAAGTACGTCATGCGTCGCCTCGCACTTGCCGTCCTCGGCACCTCCGTCCTCCTCGGGGGCGCTCGTCGCGCCGGCCCACGCCCTCGACGACGGAAGCCAGACCTCGGGCGGCATGGTCGGGCAAGTTCTCGGCTTGGTGGACAACCAGGGTGAGAACCTCGTGACCGTCGTCAACGGCCAGGGGGACGACGTCGCGACGATCGGCAGCCAGGTCGGCGGAGAGCTCTGACCTCCTGCCGGCACCCATCCAGCCGTCCGTCATCACCTGTGACCAAGAGAAGTGGCTGAGGAATACGTGAACAAGGCTTTCCACGAACCTGGTCGGATGGGCGCACCGTCCAGGAGGACTCTGCTGCGCCTGGGGTTCGCCGCCGGCGCGGCCGCCCTGGCGACAGCCACCCTCGCCCAAGGGACCGTCCAGGCGGCAGCCGCCGGCCGGGGAGCGGCAGCCCGGCGCTCCGCGCCCGCGGACCTGGCGGGCCAGGACGTCACCAGGGTGCCCATCGCCGAAAAGAAGGTAGCCCTGACCTTCGACTGCGGCAGCACCCCGGACGGCGTCGACAAGGTCCTCGCGACCCTCGGTGAGCACGGGCTCCCCGCCAACTTCTTCATGACCGGGCGCTTCGCCTCGGACAACGGGGCCGTCGCCCGGCGCATCGCCGCCCACTACCCGGTGGGCAACCATTCCATGACGCACCCCGCGTTCCCCAAGCTCACCCACGACCGGCGACTGCGGGAGATCCGGTCGGCCGCCGATGCCATCGACAAGGCCACCGGACGTCCGCCCGTGCCGCTCTTCCGCTTCCCCTTCGGCGAGGTCGACCGGCAGAGCATCGCCGACGTCAACGACGAGGGATACGTGTGCGTCCGCTGGACCGTCGACACCTGCGGCTGGAAGGGCAATTCCGGTGGCGCCACCACCGACACCGCCATCGCCCGCGTCATGAAAGCCCTCACCCCAGGCGCCATCATCCTCATGCACGTGGGAACCACCAGCCCCACGGACCCCTCGACGGTCGACGCCACCGCACTGCCCTCCCTCATCCAGGCCATCAGCGACCAGGGATACGGATACACCTCGCTCCACACCCTCCTTACCTGAGGCGTGTGCTGTGGCGCAGCCCCCGGTCCAGGGTTCCCGCGCGGGCCGCCCCGCCGAGAATTAGCGCCCGCTTCCCGGAAGGCGCCGAACCAGTCGGCAGCCAACGCAAGGGGGCCGCCCATCAGGGCACCGTCCGGCACGGTGTCGGCGAGCATCCAGTGCCGTGGAGTCCATCGGCTCAGCTGTTTCGGAGCTCTCCATCCACTGCAGTCACCCAGCGTGCCATGGGCAGCGGTGACTTTCGTACCTCCGCTACCCACGACGGAGGTACTCCCTGGGGAGAATCGATCGTCGGCGTCGACGATCCCGTGACGTCGGGGAGCATCGCCCCAGGTTACTCAGTCGTTGAACGACGCGGGCGCGCGAACCGTATGGCTCCTCGAACCAGCCGACTCCTGGAACGAACAGCGAGGGATCGATCATGACGCATTCGTCACCCGCCCCGGCCGGAGCGACCCGGCGCACCGTCGTCGCGACGGCCGGGGTCGCCTCTCTGGCCGCCGTGCTCGCCGCGTGCGGAGGTTCCGGGGGCGAGAAGAAGGGCGAGAGCGAGGCCCTGGCCCGGACCGCGGACATTCCGGTGGGCGGCGGGAAGGTGTTCCCGGACCGGAAGGTGGTCGTGACCCAGCCGACGAAGGGGCAGTTCAAGGCGTTCTCGGCGGTCTGCACGCACCAGGGGTGCCTGGTGAAGGAGGTGACGAACGGGACCATCGTCTGCCCCTGTCACGGCAGCACGTTCTCCATCGAGGACGGCAGCGTGCGCAAGGACCCGGCGACCAAGCCTCTGCCGCCGGAGCAGATCTCCGTCAGCGGCGACTCCTTGACGCTGGGCTGATCGACGCTGGGCTGACCCCGGGCCGAGCGGCGTACGAACGGTCCGCCGCACCCGCTCAGCGCTGCCGCCGCCGGTGCCGCCAGTCGCGCAGGAGGGCTTCGGTCGTGGTGACGGTGGCGACGAGCGAGAGGGTGTGGCGGACCATGGCCGCCGTGTACTCGGCGGGCACTCCGGCGATGGCGTCGGAGGGGACGACGGCGGTGTAGCCGAGGTTGACGGCGTCGAAGACGGTGTTCGGGATCGCGACGTTGGCGGAGACGCCCGCGACGATCAGGGTGCGGCAGCCGATGTTGCGCAGCAGGGCGTCCACGCCGGTGCCGGCCAGCGGCGAGAGGCCGTGCAGCCGGCGGACGACCAGGTCGCCGTCGCCGACCGGGACGGGCTCGGCGACGCGGACGGCGAGGGTGCCGGTCAGCTGCTGGACGGGCAGGCGTTCGGCGGCGCGGAAGAGGTGGGCGTTGCGGCTGGCGCCGCGGCCGTCGGGGCGCCGCTCGGCGATGGCGTGCACGACCTGGATGTCCGCCTGGTGCGCCGCGGCGACGAGGCGGGCGACGTTGACCAGCGCTCCGGAGGCGCGGGCGACGGCGGCGAGCTCGGGCAGGGCGCTGTCGGGGCCGACGACGCCGCGCTGGCACTCAACGGTCATCAGCACGGTGGTTGCCGGGTCGAGCCCCTCGGCGGGCTGGTCCTGCGGCGCCATGGTGCTCCCTCGTCGGGTCCGGCACGGGTGGGGTCCGGGCGCGTGAGGGTAGCGGGCATTGCGCGGCGGGGGAAGAGGACCCATCCTTTCTGACAGACAGTCAGCTTCCGGAGGGCGGGTGATGGACGATGGCCGTCACACAGCGGCGGGGCCGCCGGATCATGATGGATCCGGCGGAGCTGGACGCCTTCCTCACCGCGCAACGCACCTGCCGGGTGGCGACGGCGGGCCGTGACGGGCGGCCGCACGTCAGCGCACTGTGGTTCGTATGGGACGGGCGGGCGCTGTGGCTGTACTCCCTCACCCGCAGCCGGCGCTGGGCCGACGTACGACGCGATCCGCGCCTCGCGGTCATCGTCGACGACGGCCGTGAGTACGGGGAGCTGCGCGGGGCGGAGCTGTCCGGCACCGCGGAGAGCGTCGGCGAGGCACCGCGCCGGGGCGAGGCGTGCCCCGCCCTGGAGACGCCGGAACGGCTGTTCGCGGCCAAGTACTTCGACCTGGACGCGATGCCCCACGACGGCCGCCACGCCTGGCTGCGGCTGACGCCGCAGAGCGTGCTCTCGTGGGACTTCCGCAAGCTGCGGGGAGGGTGACGGGGGGCGTGGGCTGATGCCGGGCAGGCCCGGGCAGGCGCCAGGCACGGGCACCCGTCAGGTATGGGCCGGCACTGGGCACGGCACCCGTCAGGCCGGGCCTCCCCTAGTGTCTGTCCGGTGAGTCGGACCGGGCCCTGGGCTACCACCTGGTGTGGCTTGCCGACGTCATCCGGGCAGTTGGCCAGGACACCCCCGGCTAAGGGCTGCCGGTGGGTTATACCGGACCCATCGGACAGGCCCTAAGAGGGTCAGCACGGCACGTCGATCTGGTAGGTGCGCTCGCCCGAGTTGATGTCATTGTCACTGCCGGTCCAGTACGGCCCGCTTTGATGGAAGTTCAGGGTGACGGTGGCCGCGCCGCACTCGCTGGCCGGCAATTGCCCTCCGCCGGCCCAGCCGTCGCGGGACTCCTGGCGGAGAGAGGCCGAGTAGGTCGCCGTCTGGCCATCCTTGCTCACGGCGCCCTCGGCCCTCCATTGGGCTGGGTAGCTCGCGCTTGCGTTGTACCAGGCGCTGCCCCAGTAGTAGCTGTTGTTGTGGGTGCTCACCCGCACCTCTGGGGGTCCACCGTCTTCGAAGTGCAGACACGCCTGTACTTCGGCGTAGGTGTACTGGCCCCCACCGTAGAAGCCTTCTTGCGAGCCGCAGTAGTCGCCCGGCGGTACGGCAGCGGCGCGGTGTTCTGCGGCCGTGGCGGTAGTGGCGAAGAGGGAGCCGGACACCGTCAGGACCGCGATGACGGGCTTCCAGAGGCGTCTGATCACCGATCGAGCCATTCCAGGGCCTCCACTCGCTTGCGCCCCCTCGCTCCGGGAGCAGTGCCAGAACAGCGGGACTTGCCAACACTGAACAGACCTCCCGCAAGCACTTCACCCGATCGGATGCGCCGCGCCTCACCTGGACTCACTCAAAGCCCACCCGACTCCTGATGACTGCCCAACGGGTCGGCTCTCGCAGGACCCACCGGACAGCCTCTAGACGCCGACGGCCGCGCCGGCCGCTCGGAGGGCCTCGACCGCCGCGCGGATCGAGGGCCTGCGGTCGGCGTCCGCGCGCCAGATCGCGAAGACGTGGCGGCACATCGTCGGTTGTACGCGCACCACGCGCACCCCCTCCGGCACCGGGCCGCGTCCCAGGCGGGGCGCGACGGCGACGCCCAGGCCCGCGCCGACCAGGGCGAGCTGGGTGGGGTGCTCGTCGGCCTTGTGCGAGATGCGGGGCTCCACGCCCTTGCCGCGCAGCGTGAACAGCAGCCAGTCGTGGCAGAACTCGCCCTTGGGCCAGGAGATCCACTCGTCCTCGGCGAAGTCCTCCAGCGCGACCTGCTCCCGGTCCGCGAGCGGGTGGTCGGCCGGGACCGCGACATCGACGCGGTCGTCGAGCAGCGGGGCCTTGACGAGCTCGTCCGGCACCGGCAGCGGCTTGTTGTACCAGTCGAGGACGATGGCCAGGTCGATGTCGCCGCGCATCACCCGGGGGACGGCCTCGTCCTGCTCCATCTCCTCCAGCCGCACCCGCAGCTGCGGGTGCTCGCCGCGCAGCCCGACGAGCGCCGCCGGGAACAGGCCGCGGGCCGCCGTGGGGAAGGCACCCAGCAGGAGCTCCCCGACGGCATGGCCGCGCTGGGCCTCCAGGTCGGCCTGGGCCAGCTCCACCTGCGAGAGGATGCGCGAGGCGTGGTCGGCGAGCAGCCGGCCGGCATCGGTGAGGCGCACCCCGCGGCCGTTCTTGGCGAGCAGCTGCTGGCCCGCCTCGCGCTCCAGCTTGGCCAGCTGCTGCGAAACCGCGGACGTCGTCACATGCAGTCCGTCCGCCGCGCCGCTGACGGAGCCATGACGGGCGACGGCATCGAGGGTACGCAGGCGCTCGAGGTTCAACATATAAGCGATGCTACGCGATGGTGCCCACAATTATTTGCTTGTTCTAATCCGTACGAGGCTGCATCGTAGTCACATGAGCACCAGCGCCACACCCAAAACGACATCCGCCCCTTCCGTCACAGACGCCCCTGCCGGTCAGGGGCGTTCGCCGGTGGACTGGCGGATCCGCTTCGGCGCGCTCGCCCTCATCTGGGGCTTCAGCTTTCTGTTCATCAAGCTCGGCACCGACGGCTACGCCCCGGCGTATGTCTCCTTCGGCCGGATGCTCTTCGGCACGGCAGTGCTCGCCGTGGCGATGGCGGTCAAGCGGCAGCGGCTGCCGCGCTCCCCGCGCATCTGGGCCCACCTGACCGTGGCGGCCTTCCTCCTCAACTCCCTGCCGTTCACGCTCTTCGCCTACTCCGAGCTGACGATCCCCTCCACCCTGGCCGGCATCTGCAACGCCACGACCCCGCTGTGGGGCATGGTGCTCTCCCTCGTGGCACTGTCCGAGGACCGCCCCACCCGGCGCCGCTTCGCCGGGCTCGGCCTCGGCTTCGCCGGCGTCCTCATCGTGCTCGGCGCCTGGCAGGGCTTCTCGGGCCAGGACACCGCGGGCACGGTGATGGCGCTTATCGCCTCCGCCAGCTACGCCGTCGGCTGGATCTACGTCCGGCGCACGCTGTCCGGCACGGGCGACTCCAATCTGTCGCTGTCCGGCGCCCAGCTGCTCGTGGGCACCGTCCAGCTGGCGATCGCCGCCCCGGTGTTCAGCCCCCTGCCGACCTCCTTCCCCGTGCTGCCACTGCTGGCCGTCGTCGCGCTCGGCGCGCTGGGCACCGGCTTCGCCTTCCTCATCCAGTACGGCCTGGTCGCCGAGGTCGGGCCGACGACCGCCACCCTGACGACCTACTTCATCCCGGTCGTCGCGACCGGGGCCGGCGTGGTCCTCCTGGGCGAAGACCTCACCTGGAACACCCCGGTCGGCGCCCTGATCGTGCTGGCCGGCGCGGCCCTCACCCAGAGCAGGGCGAGCGCCCCCGCCAAGACCGTCCGCTCCCGGACCCTCCGGACGGGCACGAGCACGACGGACAAGGCAGACGAGACGGGCGGGACAGACGGACCGGGCGAGACCGGCGCGGACCGGACCGGATCGGCTCCGGCCGCCACGGACCCGCTCGGCGCCGCCCGGACCCCGGCGGCCCGGGCCGAGTCCGCCCAGTCGTAGCGCCCCGCCGGGGTCAGTCGTAGCGCCCCGCCGGCACCGGTACGGTCGCGGCCGCCAAGGCGTCCGCGACCTTCCCTATCTCGTCCATCGTCAAGCCGGAGACGGTCAGACGAACTCCGGGCGCCGAGGCCACCCGGAAGCGCGCGCCCGGCGCCACCGCCCACCCCGCCTGCAGCAGCCGCGTCACCGCCCCCGTCTCGTCGGGCACGGGCAGCCACACATTCATCCCGCTGCGCCCGTGCGCCTCGATCCCCCGCTCCCGCAGGGCCCGCACGAGGGTGTCCCGGCGCCGCCCGTACGCGCGCGCCACCGCGACGGCGTCCACGGCCCCGGTGCGCCATAGATACAGCACGGCGTCCTGCAGCACATGGCTCACCCACCCGTGCCCCAGCCGCTGGCGCCCACGCACCCGGTCCACGGTCACGGCGTCGCCCGTCAGCATCGCGAGCCGCAGGTCGGGGCCGTACGCCTTGGCGACGGAACGCACCAGCGCCCAGTGGGCAGTGACGCCGGCCAGCGGGTGCAGCGGAAGGTCGACGATGCCATGGCCGTGGTCGTCCTCGATGAGCAGCACATGGGAGTGGCGCGCGAGGACGGCCCGCAGCTCGCGGGCGCGCGCCTCGCCGACGGCTGCTCCCGTGGGGTTCTGCGCCCGGTCGGTGACGACCAGGGCCCTGGCTCCTTCCCGCAGCGCCCGCTCGGTGTCCTCGGGCAGGGGACCGTCGTCGTCGACCGCGACGGGGACCACCCGCAGGCCGAGCGCGGGCACGAGGTCCAGGAGACTGCCCCAGCCCGGATCCTCCACCGCCACGGCGTCCCCGGGCCGCAGGTGCGCGGTCAGCAGCCGCTCGATCCCGTCCAGCGCCCCCGAGGTGACCGCCACCGGCCCCTCGGGCACGCCGTCCTGCGCGAACATCGCCCGGGCCATGCGCTCGAGCTCCGTGTCGACCGCCGGCGCGCCGTACAGCACCGGATCACGGCGGGCCCGCTCCGCGGCCGCCGCGAGCGCCTCGCCCAGCGGGGGCAGCAGCGCCGGATCGGGGTTGCCGGCGGAGACGTCGCGCACCCCCTCCGGCGCCTCCACACGGATCAGTTCGCGCGGCGCGGTGGCCGGGCGCTGCCGCACCCGGCTCCCCCGCCGCCCCGACGTCTCGATCACCCCGCGGTCGCGCAGCGTGCGGTACGCGGCCGCCACGGTGTTGGGATTGACGCCCAGCTCCACCGCCAATTCCCGCATGGGCGGCAGCAATTCGCCCGGCGCGAGCCTGCCGGCCCCCACCGCGCGCTCCACGCTCGCGGAAATGTCCGCTGCGCGACGACCCTCGATCCGATACTCTCCTAGCACAAACACGAGTATGCACTAGTGCAATGGAGAGCGCAATGCCTTCTTCCACGGTCGTCGAGCAGTCCTCCGGGGCCGGCGAGCAGTCCTCCGGCGCCGGGCAGTACGAGCGGACCGAGCGCACGATCCCCACCCGTGGCCGCGACCGGGCCTCCTACGACCGCGAGAGCATCCACGCGATACTCGACGCGGGCTACGTCTGCCACCTCGGTTTCGTCCGCGACGGCGCCCCCGTCGTCCTCCCGACGCTCTACGGACGCGTCGGGGAGCGCCTGTACGTCCACGGTTCGACCGGCTCGCGGCCGCTGCGCGCCGCCGGGCAGGCGGAGGAGCCGGGGATGCCCGTGTGCATCACGGTCACCCACGTCGACGGCCTCGTCCTGGCCCGCTCCGCCTTCCACCACTCCCTCAACTACCGCTCGGTGGTGGTGCAGGGCAGGGCCCGCAGGGTCACCGACGAGGCCGAGCTGACCGCCGCCCTCGACGCGCTGGTGGAGCAGGTCGTGCCGGGCAGGGCGGCGGACTCCCGCCCGGCGTCGCCGAAGGAGCTGGCCGCGACGGCCGTGCTGTGTGTCGACCTCACCGAGGTGTCGGCCAAGGCCCGGGTGGGCGGCCCCAACGACGACGCCGAGGACCTCGCCCTCCCCCACTGGAGCGGCGTCGTCCCCGTGACGACCACGTACGGCGCCCCGGTCCCGGCCGACGACCTCGCCCCCGGCATCCCCGTACCGGCCTACCTCACCGGTCTCTGAGCACGTCCGCCCGCGCGGGGGCCGCCGAGTCGCGCGCCTCCGCACAGGTCAGCACGCCCACCGCGCTCAGCAGAACGGCCGTGCCGACCGCGGTCGCGGCGGTCAGGCGCTCCCCCAGCAGGGCCACCGCGATGACCGCGGCCGTGACCGGCTCCAGCAAGGTGATCACCGTGACCGTCGTACCCCGCACCGCCGCGAGCCCCGCGAAGAACAACGCGTAGGCCAGCGCGGTCGGCACCGACACCAGGTACCCCAAGAGCCCCAGAGTGCGCCCCAGTTCATGCGTCTGGGGCCACAGCCCCTCGGCCGCGGCGAGCGGCAGCAGGCACACCGTGCCGACGCCGAACGACGTCAGAGTCGTCGTGAACGGATTCGAGCCCCTGCCCTGGTGGCCGAGGAACCGCGTGTAGAGGGTGATCACCGCATAGCCCGCCGCCGACAGCAGCGCCATGGCGACTCCCGCCGGGCGCACCGCGCCCCCGCCGTCGCCGCCGAGCATCAGCACCGCCAGGCCTGCGAGCGCGCCGGAGACGGCCAGCCTGCCGCCCGTACCGAGCCGCTCGCCCATCAGCACCATGCCGCCGAGCGCCACCATCACGGGCGCGGCCCCCAGCGTGACGACGGTGCCGACCGCGATGCCCGTCCCGTCGACCGCGGCGAAGTAGGCGGCCTGGAAGACGGCGAGGCCGGCGCCGGTGATCGCGATCCGCGTCACCCGTCGCCACATCGGCTCCGCTGGGCGCCCTCCGCGCGGGCAGCCCCGCCGCAGAACGCGGACGGCCCAAAAGGCCAGCAGGAGGGCGAAACCGCCGGCAGTGCGCCAGAAGCTGAGGGCGAGAGGGCCGAGGCCACTGGCATCGAAGACCACGGCGGCCACCGGTCCGGAGGTGCCCCACGCCACGGCCGCGAAGGTGACGTAGGCCAGCCCGCGGCGTACGGACAGGCCCGTGGACGTGCGGCCGGCCGGGCCGGTGGCCGGACCGCCGGAATGGCCGGTGGCCGGCCCGCCGAGGGCCGGGCCCGACGATGACGACAGTCCGGATGACGACAGTCCGGATGACGACGGACCGGATGACGACGGACCGGTAGATGAGAGACCGGTGGTTGAGGAACCGGTGGATGACAGACCGGCCGATGACGACAGACCGGTGGCCGGCCCGCCCGAAGAAGGGCAGGCCGGAAGAGAGGTGTGGTGCACGACTGTTCTCCCGCGGAAGACATGAATGATCGCTTGGTCCGTCTGCGGGCAGCGGCGATCAGCCCGGGAGCTCGTCCCGGGCCCGGTCCTCCGGGAAGCGGCCGCCCGCGCTACGCGGCGGGAGGCGGCAGAACAGTCATCGGCATGATCGTCAGCCTAGGCCGAACGGGTTCCCCCGGACAACTCCCGCCCGGCGGCCATCTCCGCGGCCATCTCCGCGGCCGCCTCCGCGGCAACACCCGTGTCCATGCACGCGGCCACACCCACATCCGCCCCGGCTCCCGCGCCTCCCCCGGCCACGGGCGTCGCCGACGCCTCCTTGGGCGTGGAGCGCTGCGCGATGAAGGCCCCTGTCAGCACGATCGCGCCACCCAGGATCTGGGGAACGGAGAGGTGCTCCCCCAGCAGCACCCAGGCCAGCACGCAGGCGATAACCGCCTCCAGGCAGGCGACGACGCCGGCGACCTGCGGCGAAAGCCGGCGTACGGACAGCACTCCGGTGAGGTAGGCCGCCACCGTCGCGACCAGGACGAGCCAGCCGACCAGCAGCGCGGCCGGTACCCGCATGTCGTTCATGCCGGTACTCCCGGCGAGCACTGCCCAGTCCAGGTTCCAGGGCATGGCCACGGCGGTGAGCAGGACGGCGCCGACGAGCAGCCCGTAGGCGATCACTCCGATCGGGTCGACGGGGTCCTCGCCGTCGCCGCCGTGGTCGGACAGGATGAAGTAACCGACCTGGCAGAACGCCGCGCACAGCGCCAGCAGCAGGCCCACGGCGTCGAAAGTCAGCCCCGACCAGACCTGCACGACGCAGGCGAGCCCGCCCACGGCGAGCACCACGCCCACGGCCGCGGCCCGGCTCACCGGCCGCCGCTGGACGAACCGCACCCAGCCCAGCACGAGCGCCGGCGCGAGGTACTCGACCAGCATGGCGACGCCGACCGGGATCCGGGATATCGCCGCGAAGTAGCAGGCCTGGACGCCCGCCACGGCGAGCAGCCCGAAGCCGGCGAGGAGCGCGGGGCGCCGCGTCACCAGGGCGCGGTGGCGCCAGGCGACGGGCAGCAGGACCAGGGCCGCGCCGGTCGCCCGCAACCACACCACATGGAGGGGGTCCAGGCCCGCTTCGATCAGCGGCTTGGCCGCGACACCCGATCCACCGAACGCGAGCGCGGACACCAGGGCGAGGCCCAGACCGGCGCTTTTTCTTGGAGACGCTTGCATCGCTGCATCATGGCAGCAACAGACAGGACCGTCACCCTTTTTGGTCCTGGCAGATTCACCCCTGTTCGACGAACCACCACGTACCACCCTGGATCCGACACGGAGACATGGGCCGGCCACAACCCGCCCGCGCAGGCGACGACTCAGCCGCACTCGGAGTGATTGCCCGCGTCCATCAGCGCGCCATCCACACACGCACCATCCACACACGCGGCGAGCAGGCCCGCATCGACGCCGGCCCGCTGCAGGACGTCGACGGCCCGGCAGCGGGGGTCGCGTACCAGCGCCGCGAGCAGGTCCGTGCCGTGTACGCGCCCCGCGCCGCGCGCGTGAGCCCGGGCGTACGCCTCCCGCATGGCGCCGGCGGCGGCGGGCGACCAGCCGGGCATCGTGCCACCGGTCAGGGCGGGCAGGCGGCCGGAGTCCTCCACCGTGCCGCTCCAGCGCAGCCCGTAGCCGATGGTGCGCTGGACGAGATAGCCGAGCAGCCGGGCGACCTGGGCCGGCCCGCCGGGAAAGGCGCCCCGCGCGGCGGGGTCGGCCTCGAGCAGCGTGTGCAGCAGATGGGCGGTGTCGATCTGCCGGTCGCCGTCGCGTGCGGCGCGCCTGCGGGCACCCATGACCGCCGAGGCGAGTTCCGTGCTGAGCGGAGTCCCGCCCGCGGCCCCGGTCCATCCGGTGTCAGGTGTACGGCTTTGCACCCTGCTACCCCATCAGTCCCATGTGATGAGAGCATCCCCGGAGAGTTGCATTCACACATCCGACGCCGGTCGGGTATACGACGCGGGTTCCTCATCCTCAAGAAGGACGAGTGACGCATTTCGTCTCAGGGGCGCGCGTTTCCCGCCGGTTCGCCCGGGGTGACGTCCAGTGTGGCCGTGCGCTCCCCGGCCGTGAAGACGTACGCCCCCTGTTCGACGCGCGGCGTCCCCGCGCCGTCGAGGTCGCCCGGGGTCACCGCGAGCGCGCTCGGTGGGACGGTGAGCCGTACCGTGTCCGACTGCCCGGCCTTCAGATGGATCCTGGCGAACGCCACCAGCTTCCGTGGCGGGGCGAGGACGTCGCTGACGGGCCGGGAGACGTAGACCGGTACGACGAGGTCGCCGTCGCGCGCACCGGTGTTGCTCACCTTCACCGTCACCCCTACCTCGCGGCCCGCGGGCACGGAGGACGCCGCGAGGGCGATCGAGTCGAAGCGGTAAGTCGTATAGGAGAGCCCGTCGCCGAAGTCGTACGCCACGTCGTGCGCGGATTCCGCGCCCGCGTTGGTTCCGGGCAACTGCTGGTAGTACAGCGGTTCGTTGCCCGTCCTCCGGGGCCAGGACACGGGGAGCCGTCCGCGGGGGTTCACCTTGCCGAAGAGCACGTCGGCGATCGCGTGGCCGCCCTCGGTTCCCGGCAGCCAGGACATCAGCAGCCCGTCCGTGCCGGCCGCCTCCCCCAGGACCAGTGGTCGGCCTGCGATCACGACGACCACAACCGGGCGGCCGCTCGCCCTCAGTGCCGACACCAGCGCCTGCTGGTCCGCGGCAAGTTCGGGCCGGGGACTGTCGGCCTCGCCCTCGGCCGCGGCCTTCTCCCCGACCACGACGACCGTCACATCGGCGGTACGGGCCTCCCGCGCCGCCTGTGCGGTGTTCCCGGCATGGACGACGCGGGTGCCGTCGGGTGCGGCCGCCTTGATGCCCTCGAGCACGGTGGTGCCCTCGAGCTTCACCCCTGCGGGCACCCGGTGCCAGCCGACGGTCCAGCCGCCCGCCTGGTCCACGATGTCGTCCGCGAGGGCTCCGGCGACCACGATCCTCCGTGCGGACGGCCCGATCGGCAGGACGTTCTTGCCATGGTGCTTCTCATTGCGCAGCAGGACCTGCGACGCGGTGGCGGCGCGCCGGGCCAGTTCACGTCCCGTCCCCACGATTTCGGTGTTTGCGCGCTCGGCGTCGACAAATGGTCGCTCGAAGAGTCCGAGGTCGAACTTCAGCCGCAGCACGCGCCCGGCGGCCTCGTCGATCCGCTCCCGCGACACGAGGCCGGCCCGTACCGCGCCGCGCAGGCCCTCGGTGAACTCGCGCACCTCGTAGGGTTCCATCGCCATGTCGACGCCCGCGTTGACCGCGAGGGCGATCGCGTGCGGATAGTCCGCCGCCACCTTGTACTTCGTCCACAGGGCGCGGACGTCCTGCCAGTCGGAGACCGTGACGCCGGTAAAGCCCCACTGCCGGCGCAGCACCGTCGTCAGCAGATGGCGGGAGGCGGTCGCCGGTACGCCGTTGAGGGCTCCGGAGTTGACCATCACGGTCTTCGCCCCGGCGTGGATCGCGGTGCGGTAGGGCGCGAGGAGGGTGTCCTGGAGGTAGCGCGGGGAGACGTCGGCGGGCACCCGGTCGTGGCCGTTGGCGGGTTCGGAGTAGCCGCCGAGGTGCTTGACCGTGGAGGCGACCTTTTTGGCGCCGGCGGCACTCTCGGTGCCTCGCACCGCGGCGGCGGCCAGCGCGCCCGCGAGCAGCGGATCCTCGCCGAAGGTCTCGTAGTAGCGCCCCCAGCGCCGGTCGCGGGCGAGGTCGGCGACGGGGGTGAAGTTCCAGTCCATGCCGGTGGCGGCGACCGCGCGGGCGGTGGTGTCGGCGACGGCGCGCACGAGCGTGGGGTCCCAGGCGGCGGCGAGGCCGATCTGGTGGGGGAAGACGGTGGCGCCGAGGACGTTGTTGTGGCCGTGGACGGCGTCGACGCCGTAGAGCACGGGAACGCGCAGCCGGCTGTGGTCCAGGGCGTACTTCTGCACCCCGTTGACCATGCGGGCCCAGTCGCCCGGTGTGTTGCGCGGCGGTCCCATGCCTCCGCCGGAGAGCACGGAGCCGACGGCGTGGTCGTCGAGCACGCTCTTCAGGCATGCCCGGCTCAGCTCGCCGCCGCTCTCGTGGCAGTCGCCCTGCAGCCGGACCACGGCGATCTGGGCCATCTGCCCGATCTTCTCGTCGAGCGTCATACGGCGCAGCAGGTCACGCGTCCGCTCGTCCGGATCGGCGCGGGCGTCGCGGTAGAGCGGCTGCGCGTCGCCGACGCCGACGGGGACGCCGAGGGGAGCGGCCGCGCAGACGGCGAGGGCGGTGAGCGCGACCGCGGCGTGCCGTCGGCGCGTACGCAGGGCCATGGGGGGCTCCGTTCCGATCGGATCCGGAACCGGAGTCTGCTCATGCCCCGCGACCCGGTCAAGGAACGCGGCGGGGCCCACGGAATACCGATTCCGTGGGCCCCGCCATTTCCGGTGCGCCAGTCCTCGTCGCCTCAGTCCTCGTCGGCGAGGATCAGGTACATCTTCTTCCGCGCGTCGTTGACGACGGCGAGGGCCTTCTCCCGCTGCTCGGGGCTGCCGGTCCGCCAGACCTGGACCAGAGCTTCCATGAGGCCGGAACCGGCCTGCCGGATCTCCATCGCGCCCTCCCAGTCGGCGCCGCGCCCGACGTCCTCCCAGGGGGTCTGCGGGCCCGCGTCGGCCTCGGCGCGGCCGTCGGAGGTGAGCGTGAACAGCTTCTTGCCGCCCTCGCTCTCGCTGACGATCAGGCCTTCGTCCTCCAGCATCTGCAGCGTCGGATAGACGGAGCCGGGGCTCGGCTTCCAGCTGCCGCCGCTGCGTTCGGCGATCTCCTGGATCATTTCGTAGCCGTGCATCGGGCGGTCCTTGAGCAGCGCCAGGATCGAGGCCCGTACGTCGCCGCGCCGCGCCCTGCCGCCCCTTCCGCCGCGCCCGCGGCCGCCCATGGGCGGGCCGCCGAACGGCGGGCCGAAGGGGCCGAAGGCGCGCCGGCCTCCGAAGCCCTGCGGGCCGGCGCCGGAGCGGAGTCCGCGGTGTTCATGACCGTGTCCATGGAAACGCATTGCGTCCCTCCAATCATTGATCGGTCGCGATATCTCAACGATATATCGGAACCGATCGGATGACAAGAGAGGCCGACCGGGTCAGCAAGATCACGCAGGCACCGCGGCAGGGGCCGTCCCGGGCCCGCACCCGGGCCACCTCTCGCCAATTGGCTCTGGCCTGCGGCTTTTACGGGCGCCTACGGTCACCGCCATGCGGATTCGAATCGTCGACGCCTTCACCGACCGTCCCTTCGCCGGCAACCCCGCGGGAGTCCTGCTCCTGGAAGCCGGCGCCTTCCCCGACGACGTCTGGCTGCAGCACGTCGCCAGGGAGGTCAACCACGCCGAGACGGCCTTCGCCCACCGGCTGCCGCCCGGCTCCGACGCCGACTGGGCGCTGCGCTGGTTCACGCCCGCCACCGAGGTCGACATGTGCGGCCACGCCACGCTCGCCACGGCCCATGTCCTGCGCACCACGGGCGCCGCCACCGGCACCGTGCGCTTCGCCGCACGCTGCGGCATCCTCACCGCGACGGCGCACGAGGACGGCTCGATCACCCTGGACTTCCCGACCGCGCCGCTCACCGCGGTGGCCGCGCCCGACGGGGTGGCCGAGGCCCTCGGCGCCACGCCGCTGAGCACGCACGACACCGGACCGCACATCGGCGACCTCGTCATCGAGCTCGCCGACGAGAAGACCGTACGGGCCCTGTCCCCCGACATCCCCGCGCTCGCCCGGCACTCCCGCCGGGGCATCATCGCCACCGCCCCGGCCGAGGACCCCGGCCGCGGCTACGACTACATCTCGCGCTGCTTCTTCCCGAACGTCGGGATCGACGAGGACCCCGTCACCGGCAGCGCGCACACCGCGCTGGCGCCCTTCTGGTCCGCCCGCCTGGGCCGCGAGGAGCTCACGGGCCTTCAGGCGTCCGCCCGCAGCGGCCTCGTCCGCACCACGCTGCGCGGCGACCGGACGCTGCTGACCGGGTCCGCCGTCACCGTCATCGACGGCGAGCTGCTGGCATAAACAGCCACCAGGGGACGGGTCAGGCCGTGGGCAGCCAGCCCACCTTGCCGGCGAGCAGCGCGTAGCCGACGAAGGCCACGATGTCGATCAGCGCGTGCGCGGCGACCAGCGGCCCGACCCGCCCCCACCGCCGGTAGAGCAGGACGAAGAGCACGCCCATCGCCATGTTGCCGACGAAGCCGCCGATCCCCTGGTAGAGGTGGTACGAGCCGCGCAGCACCGCGCTCGCCGCCAGCGCCGCCGCCGGCGTCCAGCCCAGCTGTCCCAGCCGGCGCAGCAGATAGCCGACGACCACGACCTCCTCCAGCACCGCGTTCTGCAGGGCCGAGGCGATGAGCACGGGAATCTTCCACCACACGTCGGGCAGGTTCTCCGGCACCACGGTCAGGTTGAATCCGGCCGCCCGCGCGAGGAGGTAGAACGCCAGCCCCGTGCCGCCGATGGCCGCGGCCAGGCCCGCTCCCCGGCTGAGGTCGAAGGCGGGCCGCTCCCGGTCGAAGCCGATGACGCGCAGCGTCCGGCCCTCGCGCATCAGCAGGTACGCCACCAGGAAGACGGGCACGAGCGCGGTGGCGATGCCGAAGAGCTGCCAGGCGAGGTCGAGCCAGGGCCTGCCGGGCGCGTGCGAGGCGTTGAGGGTGGCGGCCTGGTCCTTGAGCCCGCCCGGCCTGGTGGCCGCCCCGACAAAGCTGATCAGCGACGACACGCCGCTGGCCCCGAGCGAGAGCGCCAGGACGATCAGCAGCTCCGCGCGCAGCGTCCGCCGCGGCAGTGTGCCGTCGCCGCCCGGCAGCCCGGCCGGGGCCTCCGGCCGGGTACCCGCGCCACCGTCTGGAGCGTTCCGCCGCACTGTCGTCTCCCGTCTGGCCGCCGTCATCACCGTCGTACGACGGTCGTCACAGCTTGCCCGACGGCCGCGCGCCGGTACGGACAGGGGTGCGCCCCGTGTCAGCCGGCGAGGCCGGCGGGCCAGGTGTGCACGGGTTCGCCGGTGCGCATCAGCTCGCAGTAGCGCCGCGTGGTGGCGGCGAGCGCCTGCTCGCGGTCCAGGCCCTTCTCCAGCGCCCGGTGGTAGGTGGCGGCCTGCCAGGAGGCGCCGTTCACCCGGCGGCGGCAGCGTCCTTCGATGACGCCGAGGTAGTGGTCGCGGTCGGCGGGTTCGACGCCCCAGGCGTCGAGGCCGGCGGCGGCCAGCGGCAGCAGCTCCTCCAGGACCAGCCGCACGGCGGGCACCCGCGCGGGGGCGCCGCCCCGGCCCGCCCGCGGCCAGCGCAGGAAGGCCTCGATGCCGTGGCGGCAGGCGACGTCGAAGTTGTCGGCGGCGACGGCGAACGGCATCCGGGTCCACACCGGGCGGGGCTCCTCGGCCAGCGCCCTGATCAGCCCGTAGTAGAAGGCGGTGTTGGCGATGACGTCGGTGACGGTGGGGCCGGCGGGCAGCACCCGGTTCTCCACGCGCAGGTGGGGGACGCCGTCGGCGATGCCGTAGACGGGGCGGTTCCAGCGGTAGACGGTGCCGTTGTGCAAAGTGAGCTCGTGCAGCATCGGCACGCCGCCCGCGTCCAGGACGCCCAGGGGGTCCTCGTCGCTCGAGATGGGCAGCAGGGGCGGGAAGAAGCGCAGGTTCTCCTCGAACAGCTCGTACGCGGAGGTGATCCAGCGCTCCCCGAACCAGGTGCGCGGCCGCACGCCCTGGACCTGCAGCTCGGGCGGGCGGGTGTCGGTGGACTGGACGAACAGCGGCGGCCGGGACTCGCGCCACAGCTCCCGGCCGAAGAGAAAGGGCGAGTTGGCGCCGACGGCTATCTGGGCCGCCGCGACGGCCTGCGCGGCGTTCCACACCGCGGCGAACCGTCCGGGGGTCACCTGCAGGTGCAGCTGCACGGACGTACAGGCGGCCTCGGGGGCGATGGACCTGGCGGTGCAGGTGAGGTGCTCGACGCCGGAGATGTCGATGGTGAACTCCTCGCCCCGGGCGGCCACCACCTGGTCGTTGAGCAGGTAGTACCGGTCCGCGACGGACAGGCTCGTGGGCACGAGATCGCCGCTGGTGAGTGTCGGAAGAATTCCGATCATGACGATTCCGGAATCGACTTCCATGGCCTTGCGGTCGGCGTACGACAGCCCTGTGCGCAACTCCTCGGCAAGCTGGTCGAGAACCCTTCCCGAGAGCCGGTGAGGGACGATGTTCACTTCCAGGTTGAACTGTCCCAGCTCGGTCTGGAAATCATGGCTCGCGATGCGTTCCAGCACCTCGGCATTCACCATGCTCGGCATGCCGTCGGGGCCCGCGAGATTCAGCTCGATCTCCAGCCCCATAAGATTCCGGGGGCGGTCGAACCGCTTCTCCGCCAGGAGCCTCGCCAGCCCTTCCAGACACTGCCGGAGCTTGTCCCGGTGGTGCTGTCGGTCGGCGAGGTCGAACCCCATGGCCACGACCTTCTCACCCATTCAAGCGTCCCTTCTCAAGCGGGTCGCCCCCGGCGCCGACCTCCGTGTCACGGTCGATGATGCCCAGGGGACGCGATCGATAACGCCTCACGGCGGCCGCATACCCGGTAGGCTCTCACCGAGCGCACTCCGGCACATTCCGTCGGCATAAAGTGGCCACCGGGGCGCGGCGCAATGCGCTGGTGATAAACACCGATCGGATCCGGCCTACCGTATACGGAGAAAAGGCCGAGGTCATCGGCGCGGGCCCGTCACAAAAACACCGAAATCCCCCCTCGAACGGGTCCCGATTCGCCCTTGCCGGAAATACCGGCGACAGCTAGGCGAAACATCATGTGAACATGTGTCGTATAAACTCCGGAATGAGGCAGAGAGTAGGCGCCCTGGAGTCGGTCCCGGCCCCCCTCTGACCCCGCACGCCGACAGCGTCGTCCGCACCTGCCCAGCTCCACCGTGTCTCCGAAGCGAGAGGCGACCCACACCATGCCGCTGCATGTCCCCCCTGCCCCCGCGCCTGCCCTCCGCAGCGTTCGCACGGCCCTCGGTTCCCCCACCGCGGTCCGCGAGGCGCGCACTCCGTCGCTGACGTCCGCCCAGACGCCGCTCAGCCCCGAACTCCCGCTGCCCGTGCACGTCCTGGAGCGGGTCACCCCGCGCGGCACGGCACCCCGCACCCGGCTCACCGGCTGGCGCTTCCTCATCAAGGGAGGTGACCGCGCGGTGGCCGCGGGAGAGGCGATGCTCACCCCCGACGGCTGGGCCTTCTCGCACTTCTTCGAAGGCCCCTACCTCGCGTCCACCGAGCGTGCGCTGCGCCAGGCGGAGGCGCTGCCGACGCCGTACCAGCCGCGGCTGCTGTCGGTGCCGGAGCTGTACATGCTCACGCTCTGGCTGCATGCCGACATCGCGGCCGACGCCTCGTCAGAGCTCTTCGCCCCGGGCGACCTTCTGGTGCCGCTCGCCCCCGCGCCGCCCGGCATCGCCGCGCACCGCCCGCACCGGGTCTCCGATCTGCTGCCCATGCTCACCCTCCGGCTGACCCCCGGACCCGCGCTCAAGGCGACCGCCTGAGCGTGCCGTACGATCACGCGCCCCGCACCCCCTCAGACCAGGGAGAGGCGGGGCGCACCGCTGTCCCCACCCTCACCCTCACGGGCTAGCCCACCGGGGTCAGCCCTAACCACCCAAAGGGACTGCCGAGTTGGAGGCAACCGCCCGCATGGGTGACGCGTCATCACCCTGTGAGGAGCGTCACTGTGAAATCCCTGCGGAATCAGGCCCGTAGGGCAACACTGGGACCGACCGACGATTGATTACGGGGGGCGGCATGACCACCGCATCGAGCCGCAGGACAGCCACCACATCAGAGCGAAAGATCCCTTCCATGTGCCAGCACCAGCCCACGTGCCCGTCAGCCGACTCCGCCGACCGGGAGGCCGCCCATCTCGTGGCCGCCTACCCGGAGCAGGGATGGAGCCTGTTGTGCAATGGCGTCCTCTGCTTCGAGGACACCGGTGAGCTGCTGCCGGACGGGCAGATCATCGCGCCGCACCGGTCGCTCGGCACCGATCATGTGGTGACGGCCGCCTAGCGCGGCATCTACCCTGCACCACCTCATATGACACACAGAAAAACATGAAGGGGCCGGCCCGGCGAGAACGCCGAACCGGCCCCGACCCGTGTACGGGCCTCCCGCGTCAGCCGTCGTACTCGTCCAGCGGCGGGCAGGAGCAGACGAGGTTGCGGTCGCCGTAGGCGCCGTCGACGCGGCGCACCGGCGGCCAGTACTTGTCGGCGGGCGTCACCCCGGCCGGGAAGACGGCGTCCTCGCGGCTGTACGGGTGCTCCCAGGCCCCGGCCACCGAGGCGGCGGTGTGCGGGGCGTTCCGCAGCGGGTTGTCATCCTTGTCCCACTCCCCCGAGCCGACCTTCTCGATCTCGGCGCGGATGGCGATCATCGCCTCACAGAAACGATCCAGCTCGGCGAGGTCCTCACTCTCCGTCGGCTCGATCATCAGCGTTCCGGCCACCGGGAAGGACATGGTCGGCGCGTGGAAGCCGTAGTCGATGAGCCGCTTGGCGACGTCGTCGACGCTCACCCCGGTCGCCTTGGTCAGCGGCCGCAGGTCCACGATGCACTCGTGCGCGACCAGCCCGTTGGGGCCGGTGTAGAGCACGGGGTAGTGCGGCTCGAGGCGCTTGGCGATGTAGTTGGCGCCGAGGACGGCGACCTGGGTGGCGCGCTTGAGGCCCTCGCCGCCCATGAGCCGGACGTACGCCCAGGAGATCGGCAGGATGCCGGCGGAGCCCCAGGGGGCGGCCGAGATCGGACCGACGCCCGTCTCCGGGCCCGCGGTGGGCTGCAGCGGGTGGTTGGGCAGGTACGGGGCGAGGTGGGCGCGGACGGCCACCGGGCCGACGCCGGGGCCGCCGCCGCCGTGCGGGATGCAGAAGGTCTTGTGCAGGTTCAGGTGCGAGACGTCGCCGCCGAACTCGCCCGGCTTGGCCACGCCCACCAGGGCGTTGAGGTTGGCGCCGTCGACGTAGACCTGGCCGCCGGCCTCGTGCACGGCCGCGCAGATGTCGGCGACGTGCTCCTCGAAGACGCCGTGCGTGGACGGGTAGGTGATCATCAGCACGGAGAGCTCGTCACGGTGCTTCTCGATCTTGGCGCGCAGGTCCTCGGCGTCGACCTCGCCGTCGTCGGCGGTCTTGACGACGACGACCTTCATGCCGGCCATCACGGCGCTCGCGGCGTTGGTGCCGTGGGCGGAGGACGGGATGAGGCAGACGGTGCGCTGCTCGTCGCCGTTGGCGCGGTGGTAGGCGCGGACGGCCAGCAGGCCCGCGAGCTCGCCCTGCGAGCCGGCGTTGGGCTGGATGGAGACCTTGGCGTAGCCGGTGACCTCGGCGAGCCTCTCCTCCAGCTCGGTGATGAGCGTGAGGTAGCCCCCGGCCTGCTCGACCGGCGCGAAGGGGTGCAGCGCACCGAACTCGGGCCAGGTCACCGGCTCCATCTCGGTGGTGGCGTTGAGCTTCATGGTGCAGGAGCCGAGCGGGATCATGCCGCGGTCCAGGGCGTAGTCCCGGTCGGCGAGGCGGCGCAGGTAGCGCAGCATCGCGGTCTCGGAGCGGTGCTGGTGGAAGACCGGGTGCGCGAGGTACTCGTCGGTGCGCAGCAGGCCCTCGGGGAGCGTGTCCGCCACCGCGGCGTCGATCGCCTCGACGTCGCCCTCCACACCGAAGGCGGCCCACACGGACGCCAGCTGGGCGCGGGTGGTGGTCTCGTCGCAGGCGATGCCGACGTGGTCGGCGTCGGTCAGCCGCAGGTTGACGCCGAGCTCGCGGGCCGCGGCGACGACCTCGGCGGCCCGGCCGGGGACGCGTGCGGTGAGGGTGTCGAAGTAGGAGCCGTGCACGACCTCGACCCCGCCGGCGCGCAGGCCCTCGGCGAGGACGGTGGCGTAGCGGTGGGTGCGGCGGGCGATGGCGGCGAGGCCCTCGGGGCCGTGGTAGACCGCGTACATGCCGGCCATGACGGCGAGCAGCACCTGGGCGGTGCAGATGTTGCTCGTGGCCTTCTCGCGGCGGATGTGCTGCTCGCGGGTCTGCAGGGCCAGGCGGTAGGCCTTGTTGCCGTCGGCGTCGACGGAGACGCCGACGAGGCGGCCGGGGAGGCTGCGGGCGAACTGCTCGCGCACGGCCATGTAGCCGGCGTGCGGACCGCCGAAGCCCATGGGGACGCCGAAGCGCTGGCTGGTGCCGATCGCGATGTCGGCGCCGAGCTCGCCGGGCGGGGTGAGCAGCGTCAGGGCCAGCAGGTCGGCGGCGACGGTGACGATCGCGCCGAGGCCGTGGGCCTGCTCGATGACGGGGCGCAGGTCGCGTACGGCGCCGGAGGCACCGGGGTACTGCAGCAGGACGCCGAAGACGCCGCGCTCGGCGAGCTCGTCGGGGATGCCGGCCGCGAGGTCGGCGACGACGACCTCGACGCCGGTGGGCTCGGCGCGCGTCTGTATGACGGCGATGGTCTGCGGCAGGGCGTCGGCGTCGACCAGGAAGACGCCGTTCTTGACCTTGCCGACGCGGCGGGCCAGCGACATCGCCTCGGCGGCGGCGGTGCCCTCGTCGAGGAGGGAGGCGCCGGAGGTGGGCAGGCCGGTCAGGTCGGCGACGACGGTCTGGAAGTTCAGGAGCGCCTCGAGGCGGCCCTGGGAGATCTCGGGCTGGTAGGGCGTGTACGCCGTGTACCAGGCGGGGTTCTCCATGACGTTGCGCAGGATCACCGGCGGCGTGAACGTGCCGTGGTAGCCGAGGCCGATCATGGGGGCGAGCACCTGGTTGCGGTCCGCGAGGGTGCGCAGTTCGGCGAGGACCTCGGCCTCGGTGCGGGCGCCGGGCAGCCGGAGCGCCTCGGCGCTCTTGATCACCTCGGGCACGGCGGCCTCGGTGAGTTCGTCGAGCGAGCCGAAGCCGACCTGGGCGAGCATCTTGGCCTGGGCACCCGCGTCGGGGCCGATGTGGCGGGCCTCGAAGGGAGTGCCGCGTTCCAGGTCGGAAAGGGAGCTGCGGTGGGCTGTCATCTGCGGAGGCCTCCTGGTCATACACGACCTGCGAGGGGTACCACGGCGCGGGTACCCGGACGGCCTCCCCCTCTGTCATCTCAACCTGAGAGCTTCACCGGGCCATGCTGCGGCCCGGCTTTCACCGTCGGTGAGGAAGGGCTCGGCGTCGTGCCTGACCGGGGCCCGCCCTGCTTTCCAGAGTGACCTCGCCTGTGCGGTACGTGTGCCTGAGAGATTCCGGGGAGGATTTGCTCCTTCGGCGCCCCCACTCGTCTCCCAACGCATCGGCTGGGTTTCGACGGAGGACTCTCCCGCACGGGGTCTGCGGCCAATCGCCAGCCTACCAGCGCGGCTTTCCGGGCGGATCTCCCGAGTGGCCGGTTCCCGCTTTGTGGCTTTTCGTGGTTACCGAAGGGCTCCGAAGTGCTCTGCGGGGCGTCCGGGGGGCCCGCGAGCGGGTGTCCGGGGGCCGGCGCAGGCAGGCGCGATCAAGGGAGGAACCGTGCAGACCGACATCGACCCCCGCAGTCTGATCGGCCGGAAGGCCTTCGACCGCGACGGCGTGAAGATCGGCACGGTGGACGAGGTCTACCTCGACGACGCGACCGGGCAACCGGAGTGGGCGGCGGTACGCACCGGACTGTTCGGCAGGGACGCGTTCGTACCGCTGGAGCCGAGCCGTGTCGAGGGCGACGTCCTGCGCATCCCCTACGACCGCGCCCTGATCAGGGAGGCACCGGGCTTCGGAGTGGGCCGGCACCTCTCGCCCGAGCAGGAGCTGCAGCTGTACCACCACTACGGGCTCGAACTGCCCGGCACCTCCGGCACCCCGGGCACCTCCGAGACCTCCGGCACCTGATCCTGCGGGGCGCGGACGAGCGGCAGCGGCTCGGACGGTTCGAGCGCGGGGTCGTCGACGCGGAAGGTGCGTACCCGCCCGGGCCCGGACCAGGGCTCCTCGAAGCGGACGGTGACCCGCCCCACGCCGCTGCCCTGCACCCAGCCGTTCCCGTACTCCGCGTGCCGCACGTCCAGCCCCGGGAGCCACTGGTGGGGCCTCTCCGGGGCCTCCGGGGCCTGCTGGGGCTCGGGGCCGTCCTGCAAGGCGGCCCCGGCGGCCTCCTCCGCGCGGCTCGCGGCCTGCGCGAAGAGGTCCTCCTGCGTGTAGTCGGCCAGCCCGGACACCCCGACGCCCAGCAGCCGCACGCCCGCGGTGGTGTCCACGCCGTCGAGCAGCCGGGCCGCCGCCTCCCGCACCACCGCGGGGTCGTCGGTGGGACCGCGCAGCGTCTCCGAGCGGGTCAGCGTCGAGAAGTCGTAGCTGCGCACCTTGATGACCACCGTGCGCCCGGAGCGGCCCGCCTCCCGCAGCCGCCGCACGCACCGGTCGGCGAGGCGGGCGAGCTCCAGCTGGACCCGGGTGCGGTCGGTGAGGTCCTCGGCGAAGGTGTCCTCCGCCGAGACGGACTTGGCGTCCCGCTCGGCGACGACGGGCCGGTCGTCGTGGCCGGTGGCCAGCGCGTGGAGGCCGGCGCCGTGGGACTTGCCGAGCAGCCGCACCAGCTCGGCCTCGCCCGCCTCCGCCGTCTCGGCCACGGTGGTGATCCCGGCCCGGCGCAACGTTTCGGCAGTGGCGGGACCCACCCCGGGAATGGCGCGGACCGACATGGGCCCGAGTATCTCCAGCTCCGTACCGGGCTCGATGACGACCAGGCCGTCGGGCTTGGCCTCCTCGGAGGCGATCTTGGCGAGCATCTTGGAGCCGGCGAGCCCGACCGAGCCGGTGAGCCCCGTGGCCGCCGCGATGTCCTCCCGCAGCCGCTCCCCCACGGCCCGGACCGCCGCCGAGGTGGGCTCCACGCCACCCGCCTCGAGGTCGACGAACGCCTCGTCGAGGCTCAGGGGCTCCACCAGCGGCGACAGCTCGCCGAGCAGCCGCATGACCACCTGGCTGACCTGCTGGTACAGCCGGAAGCGCGGGGTGAGGTAGGCGGCGTTCGGGCAGAGCCGGCGGGCCTGGGCCGTGGCCATGGCGGAGTGGACGCCGAAGACCCGCGCCTCGTACGACGCGGTGGCCACCACGCCGCGCGGCCCGATCCCGCCGACCACCACGGGCTTTCCGCGCAGGCTGGGCTTGGCCGCCTGCTCCACCGAAGCGTAGAAAGCGTCCATGTCCAGATGGAGAATCGTCGGCGCACCCCTCACGGGTCAGATGCTGCCGCATGCCACTGACAATGGCGCCCACCTGCGACGGAGCGCCCCTCGCGGCGCCGCGTCGCGGCGGCGCGAGGGGCGCCCGGTCCCTGCTGTCCGGCCGGCTCAGCCGGCGCGGTTGCGGCGCCGCGCCAGCTCGTCGGCCGGGTTGTGGCCCACCAGCGTCTCCCCGGTGTCCACCCGCTCGCCGTGCAGCTGCGCCAGCGCGCTCTCCACGTCACGCCAGACGACGCCCACGGCGATCCCGAAGACCCCCTGACCGCCCTGGAGCAGGTCGACGACCTCGTCGGGCGAGGTGCACTCGTACACCGTCGCCCCGTCGCTCATCAATGTCATCTGCGCCAGATCCGCCATGCCGCGCGTGCGCAGGTGCTGCACCGCGGTGCGGATGTTCTGCAGGGAGACCCCGGTGTCCAGCAGCCGCTTCACGATCTTCAGGACGACGACGTCCCGGAAGCTGTAGAGCCGCTGGCTGCCCGAGCCGTATGCGGGCCGCACGCTGGGCTCCACGAGAGCGGTGCGCGCCCAGTAGTCCAGCTGCCGGTAGGTGATCCCCGCCGCCGCGCATGCCGTCGGCCCCCGGTATCCGATGTCGTCCGAGCTCCTGGAGCTGTCGGAGTCCTCGGAATCGCTCCCCCGCGGAGTGGTGACCGCCGCCGTAGCGGAATAGCGGGGCACTGGTTCGACCGTTCCCCCATGCAGCGGATACGGACCGCCAACCGCCGTACCGTCGCCCGTGCTTCTCACGCCGACCTCCGTCCTTGACCTGCCTTCTCGACGGTAGGCAGTCGCTCGGGGTGCGTCAACGATCGCCACACTCGGCACGCCGAGTGATAATCACCCTGAGAGTGGTTTTACGTGTCCAGGTAGCGGGAAAGGCTACTCGAATGCGCCGCGCGGCAGCCCCGACGCGGCCGTCGCACACCGCCCCGGCCGCCGCGACACGCCTCACTGGCTGTTGGTGCCGAAGTCCTCCGGCGAGATCTGGTCGAGGAACTCGCGGAACTTCTCGACCTCGTCCTCCTGCTCGTCCGGGATGGCGATGCCCGCGTCGTCCAGCACCCCGTCGCTGCCGTAGATCGGCGTGCCGGTGCGCAGCGCGAGCGCTATGGCGTCGGACGGCCTCGCACTGACCTCCACCCCGCTGGCGAAGACGAGCTCCGCGTAGAACACGCCCTCGCGCAGGTCCGTGATGCGGACCTCCGCGAGCTGCTGTCCCACCGCTTCCAGCACGTCCTTGAACAGGTCATGGGTCAGCGGGCGGGCCGGTGCCATCCCCTGCTGGGCGAAGGCGATGGCCGTCGCCTCCCCGGGTCCGATCCAGATCGGGAGGTAACGGTCGCCTCCCACTTCACGCAGGAGCACGATCGGCTGGTTGGAGGGCATTTCCACCCGGACACCCACGACATCGAGCTCGTTCACACAGCAACCCTAGGACGTGCCCGGCAGGTTTGGGTAGTCGGGCACTTTCCGTCACTGTCCGCGCGGGTGCAGTGCTGTCCGCACCAGGGCGGCGTGCAGCCGTACGGACAGGGCGGCCAGCTCCTTGGCGGTGGCCTCGGCGTGTGCCCTGGTCTGGGGGTTGCGGTGCCTGCGAAGAGGTGCGATCACCTGTTCGATAAGCCCGGCCTCGCGGTCGGCCGCGGCCTTCACGGCCCGCAGATGGCGCGGCTCCAGGCCGAAACCGCCCAGGTCCGCGACGAGCCTCGCGATCGTCACGGAATCGACATCGAATCCGCCGTCCGGGTGGGCACAGAGCAGCCCGTAGGACTCCCACTCCGCCAGCTCGTCCTCGGTCACGCCCGCGGTGGCCAGCAGCTCCGCTCTGCCGATACGGGCGGCTGTGCGGCCCTCCGGGGCTCCCGCGCCGCCGCCGGCACCCTCCGGGCCCTCGGGGGCGTCCAGGAGGTCCAGCGCGTCACGTGGCTGCGCCGGAGCGGGCAGCTGGACCCGCTCGCCCCGGGCCAGGGCGTCCAGCTGCTCCCGGATGACCTTGAGCGGGAGATAGTGGTCGCGCTGCATCCGCAGCACGTGGCCGAGCCGCTCCACGTCGTCCGTGCTGAACTTGCGATAGCCGGACGGTGTGCGCTTCGGCTCGACCAGGCCCTCCGCCTCCAGGAAACGGATCTTGGAGATGGTGACCTCGGGGAACTCCTCGCGCAGCAGGTTGAGCACCGTTCCGATGCTCACCAGCCGGCCTTCCGCACCGGCGGCACCGGAGGGTCCGGTACCGCCCGACGGTGTTCGAAGCATGGCCCTTCCCTGGGGGTACCTCCCGGACGGAGTCCGGGGGAGGGTCAGATGCCCCGCTGGCTGCCGAAGAAGACCAGACGGTACTTGCCGATCTGCACCTCGTCGCCGTTGGACAGGGCGACCGAGTCGATGGGCTCCCGGTTGACGTACGTGCCGTTGAGGCTGCCGACGTCGGTGACGGTGAAGCCGCCGTCGCGCTCCCTGCGGAACTCCACGTGACGGCGCGAGACCGTCACGTCGTCGAGGAAGATGTCGCTCTGCGGGTGCCGGCCCGCGGTGGTGACGTCGGCGTCCAGCAGGAAGCGGCTGCCGGAGTTGGGACCGCGGCGGACCACCAGCAGGGCCGAGCCCAGCGGCAGGGCGTCGACCGCCGCCTGCGCCTCGGGCGACAGGGCGGGGATCTGCGTCTGGCCGGTCGTCTCCGAGTCGTACGCCTCGAGACCGGAGATGGAGATGGTCGAGGTCGTCTCGGACGCGCGCTCGGCCACGGCTCCCGGCCGCAGCGGCGCACCGCAGTTGGAACAGAACCGACTGGCCTCTGCGTTCCGGTGGCCACACCTCGTACAGACCGGCAAGGCAAACCCTCCACCCGCACTTGAGGTTGCTGGTGCCCCGAAACCTATGCGCCCCGCCTGGGCAGGGTCAACAGAGGACGCGCCCTGACTGCCCGGAATGTCGCCTCCCGGCGTCCCCGCGACGTCCATCTGGTCGCGGAACAGCGGACGGCCCTCCTGGCCCCCCTCGCCGCCGTCCACCGGACGCGACGCCCGGTGCCGGGCGGTGCCGCCCTCCTGGCGTGCGCTCTTGCCGAACAACTTCGCAAACAACTTCACGGGCGATTCCCCTTGACCGAAACAGACCCGCCCGTGGGGCAGGACAAACCCTTGCTGCACACACCGTCCGACCTGGACATCCTTACAACGTCCGCAGTCAACAGACAGTTTCCATCACGCACCACCAACTTGGTGCGGCGACCCCCCGCAACCTCCCGCCCTCCCCACGGGCACCGACCGCGCGCCGGTCTCACTGCGATGACGACCGAGCGTAGTCAGGCCGCTTCGCCGGGCGCAAGGCATCCACGATGATCTTCTCAGACCGGGAGACGGAGACGGCGGCCTGCTCCTTCTCCAGAGTCTGCACCACACCACCGGGGATGTTCAGCGCCGGCTCCAGGTCCTGGGGCTTGCCGATGACCTTGAACTTATAGGGCTGGGAGACCTTTTTGCCATCGATCTCCACCTTTCCGGCAGACCCGGAAAAATAAGTGTCGGCAACGACCCGCACATCGTTGATCTGGATCGCCTCCGCACCCGCCGCCCGCAGCTCCTGGATGGTGTCGAGCAGCTTGTCCGCCTCGACCGCACCCTTGGTGTCGCTCACCGTGAGCTCGATGCCCGGCCCCTGTGCCGCCACCGTGCCCGCGAGCACCCCGAGCTGCTCTTCCTTCTGCTCCGTCTGCTTACGGGCCTCCGCGGCCTGGTTGGAACTGCTCTCCAGCTCCGAGCGCTGGTTGTCCAGCCGCCGCTTCTCGTCCTCGAGCCGCTTGGTCCGGTTGTCCAGCTCGTCCAGGATCCGTACGAGGTCCTCCTGCCGGGCCCCGCGCAGCGCGCTGTTGTCGCTCGTCGAGCGCACCTGGATGGCCAGCCCGAGACCGAGCACGCACAGCAGCACCGCCACGGTGAGCTGCGCCCGCGTCAGCCTGGGGGGCCACAGTCCGTTCACCAGCCGTTGACGTCCCGTCAACGGGACGGCCGCGGGAGCGTCTTCCGATTGGGGCACGGAACCGGCTTCCGGGCCCGGCCCGGCACCCTCCTCGGCCTGCGGCCCCGGCTCCGGCTCGCCGGCGCCGCCGTTACCGGCCGGCGGCTCCTCCCCCGACGGCTTCGGCTTCGGTTTCGGCTCCTGCGCGCCCTCCGAGGGCTTCGGCTCCTTCGGCCCCTCGGGGCCGTGCGGCTCTCCGGACTTCTCCGGGGTGTCGTCTGTGCTCATCGGTCTCACGCCCGGAAGATGTGCCGCCGGATGGCGGCCGCATTGGAGAAGATACGGATACCCAGGACGACCACCACGCCCGTGGACAACTGCGCCCCGACACCGAGCTTGTCGCCCAGGAAGACGATCAGCGCGGCGACGACCACGTTGGACAGGAACGACACGACGAAGACCTTGTCGTCGAAGATGCCGTCCAGCATGGCGCGCAGGCCGCCGAACACCGCGTCCAGCGCCGCCACGACGGCGATGGGGAGGTAGGGCTCGACCGCCGTCGGCACCACGGGGCGGACGACCAGTCCGACCACGACTCCCACGATGAGGCCCAATACGGCGATCACGATCTGCCCTTTCCTGGCTTTGCGGTACGTACGATCAGACTCGGGGCGGCCGGCAGCCGGACCTCGTCCTGGGCGGAAATGCTGGCGCGGACCCCGTAGTTCTGCTGCAGCACATGCAGATACTGGCCGTCGGCACTGTCCTGGAAAGCGGTGCTCAACCGCTGACCGTTCCCGATCGCCAGCACCGTGTACGGCGGCACCAGCGGCTTGTTGTCGACCAGTATGGCGTCACCCGCGGCCCTGATCGCCGACAGTGCGGTCAGCCGCTGTCCGTTGACCGAGATCGCCTCGGCACCGGACTGCCACAGGCCGTTGACGATGCGCTGCATGTCACGGTCGCGCACACGCCCCGTATCGGAGAAGCCACTGCTCTCCCGGGGCCCACCGCCACCCGATTTGGCCTGTTTGGCATCGTCGACGACCACTTTGACCCCGGGCCCCTGCACCGGTGTCGCACCCGCGAGCAGGGACACCAACTCGGCCTTGTCCCCACCGTGTTTCTGCAGCACGTCACGCTGCTTCGTACCGACCGCGGCCCGCAGGGTGTCGACGTTCTTCTGCAACGTGTCGGCAGCCTCGGTCTCCGCACCGATCCGCTGGATCAGCTGCTCGCGCTCCTTGGCCAGCGTCGGTGCCGATATGCGCGCCTGCGCCGCTCCCAGGGTCACCACCACGGCCGACAGCATGAGCGCGGCGGCGAGTCCCAACTTGGCGCGCACTGTGCTCGGGAGGCCCTTGCCGCCCTCACCGCGACGGGCCGCCGCCTCCGCGTAGCCGTCGTCGAGGCTGTGATCCATCACATTGGTCAGCAGCGACATCGAGGCATCGGGGCGCGGCGGCGGCGATGAGGTGCTCCGAACGGGGGGCTGCTGCGACATGCCGCACATCGTCGCACGTCGGGGGCGCCGTCTCCCAATGGCCCCACCGGCGCGCCGGATCCGGGACAGATCCGGAACATTCCGGGAGCAGGGAGACGACGCCCCTCACGCGCCGGTCGCGTCCGGCCCCGCGGAGGTCAGCGTCCGGCGCCGTCCACGACCGAGGACCACTCGTCCAGCAGCGCCTGCGCGGAGGCGTCGTCAGGGCCCTCCGCCCACAGGTGCGTCACCGCTTCGGCGGGGTCGGGCAGCACCATCACCCAGCGCCCGTCGGCCTCGACCACCCGCACACCGTCGGTCGTGTCGACCGACCGGTCCCCCGCCGCCTCCACGACGTGCCGCATGACCAGGCCCTTGACGGCCCACGGCGTCGCCAGGTCGCGGCGCAGGACGTGCGCCCGGGGGATGCGTGCGTCTATCTGGCTCAGCGTGAGCTGCGTACGCGCCACCAGCCCGATGAGACGCACGAACGCCGCCGTGCCGTCGAAGACGCTGCTGGACTCCGGAACGATGAAGCCGCCGCGCCCGTCCCCGCCGAAGATGGTCGACTCGGCCCGCCCGACCCTCGTGAGGTCGTCGGGCGACGTCGTCGTCCACTCCACCTGCGTGCCGTGGTACGCGGCCACCTGCTCGGCGATGCGGGTCGTCGTCACCGGCAGTGCCACCCGACCGCTGCGCCGCTCGGCGGCGACCAGGTCGAGCAGCACCAGCAGCGCACGGTCGTCCTCCACGATCCGCCCGCGCTCGTCCACGAGGGAGATCCGCTCGCCCACCGGGTCGAACCGCACGCCGAAGGCCGCCCGCGCCGAGGCGACGATCTCGCCCAGCCGCACCAGCCCGGAACGCCGGGTGTCGGGGGTCTCGGTCGGGCGCGCCTCGTCGAGGCCGGGGTTGATGGTGAGCGCGTCGACGCCGAGCCGGCCGAGGAGGCTGGGCAGAACGAGCCCCGCGCTGCCGTTGGAGGCGTCGACGACCACCTTGAGGCCGGCCTCCGCGACGCCGGTGGTGTCCACGGACCTCAGTAGCGAGCCGGTGTAGGAGTCGTAGACGCTGGAGGGGAAGGACAGATCGCCGATCTCCCCGGGGAAGGCTCGCCGGTACTCCTGGCGGGCGTAGACCCGGTCGAGCTTGCGCTGCCCGGCCTGGGAGAGGTCGGCCCCGCGCTCGTCGAGGAACATGATGTCCACCGAGTCCGGCACGCCCGGGGACGTACGGATCATGATGCCGCCGGCGCTGCCCCGCGCGGTCTGCTGACGCGCCACGGGCAGCGGTACGTTCTCCAGGTCCCGCACGTCGATGGCGCTGGCCTGCAGCGCGGAGATCACCGCGCGCTTGAGCGCACGAGCGCCCCGGGAATGGTCACGGGCCGTGGTGACGGTCGCGCCCTTCTTGAGCGTGGTGGCGTACGCGCCGGCGAGCCGCACCGCGAGCTCGGGGGTGATCTCCACGTTCAGGATGCCGGAGACGCCTCGGGCTCCGAAGAGATGGGCCTGGCCCCGGGACTCCCAGATGACCGAGGTGTTGACGAACGCGCCCGCCTCGATGGTCTTGAAGGGATAGACCCGGACGTTGCCCTGAATAATCGATTCCTCACCGACGAGGCACTCATCGCCGATGACGGCACCGTCCTCGATCCGGGCGGCGCGCATGATGTCGGTGTTCTTGCCGATGACACAGCCGCGCAGATTGCTCTGCTGGCCCACGTAGACGTTGTCGTGGACGACGGCCCTGTGCAGGAAGGCACCGCTCTTGACGACGACGTTCGAGCCGACGACCGTGTGCTCGCGGATCTCGGCGCCGGCTTCGACCTTCGCGTAGTCGCCGATGTAGAGCGGGCCGCGCAGGACCGCGTCGGAGTGCACCTCGGCGCCCTCGGCCACCCAGACGCCCGGCGAGATCTCGAAGCCGTCGAGATCGACGTCGACCTTCCCCTCGAGCACGTCGGCCTGGGCCTTGACGTAGCTCTCGTGGGTGCCGACGTCCTCCCAGTAGCCTTCGGCGATATACCCGAAGACGGGCTTGCCCTCCTTCATCAGCTGCGGGAAGACATCGCCCGACCAGTCGACCGGCTCGTCGGCCTTGACGTAGTCGAAGACCTCGGGCTCCATGACGTAGATGCCCGTATTGACGGTGTCGGAGAAAACCTGGCCCCAGGTGGGCTTCTCGAGGAAGCGCTCGACCCTGCCCTGCTCGTCGACGATGGTGATGCCGAATTCCAGCGGGTTGGGGACCCGGGTCAGGCAGACGGTGACGAGGGCGCCCTTCTCCTTGTGGAAACGGATCAGGTCGGTCAGGTCGAAATCGGTGAGGGCGTCGCCGGAGATGACCAGGAAGGCATCGTCCTTGAGCGCCTCTTCCGCGTTCTTGACGCTGCCCGCCGTACCGAGTGGCTTTTCCTCGTTGGCATAGGTGAGCTCCATGCCGAGTTCCTCGCCGTCACCGAAGTAGTTCTTCACGAGGGAGGCGAGGAACTGTACGGTCACCACGGTCTCGGTGAGCCCGTGCCGTTTGAGCAGGCGCAGCACATGCTCCATGATCGGCCGGTTGGCGACCGGTAGAAGCGGCTTGGGCATGCTCGAGGTCATGGGGCGAAGGCGAGTGCCTTCGCCGCCGGCCATCACGACGGCCTTCATGTCGGAAGCGTCCTCCTTGAGAGACGACGGTCATGCCGACTTCACGCCCGGTAAGGCTCGGGACAACGCGAGATCAGTCGGCCGTGGCGTCCGCCCTGACCAGTCGGCGGACCTGGACCACGTAGAGGATCCCTGCCCACCAATAGAGGGTTGTACCCCACCCGGCGAACGCCCATCCGAAAATCGCGGCGAGCGAGGACAACCAGCCCTCGCCGTCACTGAGAAGCAGCAACGGGAACGCGTACATCAGGTTGAAGGTCGCTGCCTTGCCGAGGAAGTTCACCTGCGGCGGCGGATATCCGTGGCGCCTCAGAATCCACACCATGACCAGGAGCATCGCCTCTCGGGCGAGGAGGGCCAGGGTCAGCCACAGCGGCAGGATCTCACGCCAGGTCAGGCCGAAGAGCGTGGAGAGGATGTAGAGCCGGTCGGCGGCCGGGTCGAGCAGCCGGCCGAGGCTGCTGATCTGATTCCAGCGTCGGGCGAGCTTTCCGTCGAGGTAGTCGCTGACGCCGCTGAGCGCCAGCACGACGAGCGCCCAGCCGTCGTGCTTCTGGAGAATCAGCCACAGGAAGAGGGGTACGCCGACCAGGCGCGCCATGCTGAGGATGTTCGGGATGGTGAGGACGCGGTCGGTCTGAACGCGCGTCTCCTGGACCTCCACCCGGGGGCCTCCTGTGGGGATATGTACCAACGATGTCCCATGACCTTACCCTCCGGGGACTTGGGACCGTGCGGAGGGGCAAGGAAACCGGCCGGAAATGCAAGAAAGCCCTGGCAGAGACCTTTCGGTCCCCACCAGGGCTTTCTGAATAATTGTTCGGCGGCGTCCTACTCTCCCACAGGGT
>NZ_JBITZJ010000009.1:0-423136 GCF_044546695.1 Streptomyces sp. NPDC053079 | reverse complement strand
CCCCCCCCCCCCCCCCCCCCCCCCCCCCCCCCCCCCCCCCCCCCCCCCCCCCCCCCCCCCCCCCCCCCCCCCCCCCCCCCCCCCCCCCCCCCCCCACGGCCGCGGGGCATCTGGGGGTGCGGGGCAACACTCCTGCGGCGCGGGGGTGTTTGGGCCGTGCGCGCGGGGGCACCCGCATCCTGTGCTTCGGACCGGAGGCACGCCGCAGCAGCAGGATTCCCCCTGCCCCGGCCGCGCGGCGGTGCACCGGCATCAGCACGCCCACCGAGCGCCGCGCCCGGGGAGACTCCCACCCCCCGAGGAGCCGTGTACCGCCATGCGCCCTTCCACCCATCCGCACGACGACGCCCCCGACACCGCCGACACCTTCCGCCGCATCGCCCGCCTGCCCCGGGGGGCCGAGCGGGACGAGCTGTGCCGCGAGGCCGTGACCGCCTGGATGCCGATGGCCGAGCGGTTGGCCGTGCAGTTCCGGGGCCGCGGCGAGTCCGCCGAGGACCTGCGCCAGGTCGCGGCCCTGGGCCTGGTCAAGGCCGTCCACCGCTACGACCCCGGGCGCGGCGCCGCTTTCGCCAGCTTCGCCGTGCCCACCGTGGTCGGCGAGATCAAGCGGCACTTCCGCGACCACCTGTGGAGCGTGCACGTCCCACGCCGCGTGCAGGAGCTGCGCAACCGGGTCCGCCGGGTGCGCAACGAACTGCCGCCCGGCCCGGGCGGCCGGGGCCCCGGCGTCCGCGAGATCGCCGAACGCGCCCTGCTGACCGAGGAGGAGGTGCGCATCGGTCTGGCCGCCATCGACAGCTATACGACGCTCTCGCTCGAGGCCGAGCGGCCCGGCTCCGAGGGGCGCGCGCTGCTCGACACCCTCGGCGCCGCCGACGCCCGCATGGAGCGGGTCGTGGACCGGGAGGCGGTCAAACCGCGGCTGCGCGCGCTTCCCGAGCGGGAGCGGGAGATCCTCTACCTGCGCTTCTTCCGCGATATGACGCAGCGCCAGATCGCGGAGCGGCTGGGCATCTCCCAGATGCACGTCTCGCGCCTGCTCAGCCGCACCTGCGCCCGGCTGCGCACCGAGATCATGACGGGGGCCTGAGGGGCCCCAGGGCGCGCCCCAGCGCCAGCCCCGTGTGCCGCGCCACCCGTTCCAGCACCCCCGCCTCCGCCATCGAGAACGGACCGGGTTCCCCCGGCTGCGCCGCGCCCGTACGGAAGACCGTCAGGACCGCGGCCACCGGCGGGCCGGGCAGGCCGGCCGGGCACCGCACCGGAAGGCACACCAGCGACGCCACCGCGGCCCGGGTGATCAGCGCCCGGCCCGCCCCGTCCCGGCCGAAGCAGCCGGCGTCCTCGGCCCGTACCCGCACCGTGACCACCCCGCCGGCCGCCGCCTCGACGACCACGGGGCACTCCGCCGGGTCCTGGGCCCGTACCGCCGCGGCCGTCCCGTCGTCCTCGCGCGTGGCCGGGGCGGCCACCGCGCGGCGCCGCAGCACTCCGGCGCCGTCCACGAGATCGGCGATCGCCCAGTCGGCGACGGTGGTGCGCAGCGCCCCCGTCACGGCCCGCAGCACCCGGTCCGGCTGCCCGGGGCCGGCCGCCAGCAGGGCCGCCGTCACCTCGTCGAGGGTGTCCAGCAGGACCGTCTCCCGGGTGGCGGCCGACAGGGCGTGCCGGGCGTCGCCGCCCTCGGCGTCGTCCGGTGCGGCCGGGCGGTGCACGGGGTCGTGACCGGGCGCCTGGAACACCGCCATGACGGCGTTGCGCGTCTCGCCCGGCGGGCGGAGCGCCACGAGGGTCAGCTGCCAGCGCTCGCCGGCGGCGCCCGGGGGCGGTGCGAGCAGGCCGGCCACGACGCTGCGGTCCCCGTCGCCGCGCGCGACGGCGGCGGCCTGGGTACGCAGGGCCGGCCGGTCGGCGGGCTGCAGGAAGGTCGCGAGCGAACGGCCCGTGGCGTATCCGGCGCCGACGCCCAGCAGGCGTGCGGCGCCGTGGTTCAGCCGCCGTATCGCGCCGTCGCCCTCCAGCAGCGCCACCGGCAGCGGCAGCCGCTGGAAGAGGGCGCGCAGCAGCTGCTCCTCCTGCCGGCCGGCGCCGGCGTCCGCCCGGGTGCGGCGGGCCGGCTCGTCGTGGCGGGGCCACAGCACGTCGGCGGCGTAGCGGAGTTCGATCAGTGCGGCGTCCAGGGCCCGCAGCCGCCGGTCGGGCGGCAGTCCGCGGACGGCCTCGAGCTCGCGCACCCTGTCGCGGAAGTCCGCCAGTTCCTCGCCGAACGCGTCCCGCCCGCCACCGGTCATGGGGGAACGATAGTGCGCACCGCCGCCGGGTCCCGGTGTCACGGGCGTTCGTCTCCGGCCGTCCGTGCGGCCGCCGTGGCGCTCAGTGCGGCACCTTGCGGCGCCGGGCGCGCCCGGCGTGCCCGGCTCGCTCGGCGCGCTCGGCCCTGCGGCGCATCCTGCGGCGCTCGTCCTCGCAGGTGCCGCCCCACACACCGGAGTTCTCTCCCGTGCGCAGGGCGTAGTCCAGGCACTGGGCCCGCACGGGACAGCGGCGGCACACCTGTTTGGCGTCCTCCTGCTGCTGCGCGGCGGGTCCCGCCGTCCCGACCGGGAAGAACAGGTCGGGATCCTCTCGGGTGCATGCCGCGAACCGCAGCCAGTCCATCGCGTCGTCCCCTCCTCGTCATCTCGTCCGTATTTCGTCTTGCCATCGTCCGGTGACAGGGGCGCGGGTACCCCCGGGCCGGAGTGGGAAACCGAAGCGGAGTGACCGCCACCGAGCGCCGTTTCCGCTGTCGGAGGACGGGCAGGCGCCTGGCTATGGAGGCCATCGCTCAGACGCAGGCGGGGGTTCTGTCGGCGGGTGCGGAGCTGCTCGGCGACATGGCGGACACCCCGTGGGGGCAGCGCATCGCACGACTGACCGAACTGATTCCGCGGCTGGTTCCGGGCACCTGCGGCGCGACCACCACGGTCTGGGACGGCACCACCGAGTCGCCCACCACGGCGACCCACCCGGATCTGGCCGAACTCGTCACGGTGCAGCTGCGGGCCGCCGAGGGCCCCATCCCCACGGCCGTGGGCACCCGCGCACCGGTGCACGCGGACGACCTGCTCACCGACGAGCGCTGGCCGCGCTACCGGGCCAGCGCGCTGGGCACCGGCATACGGGCCAGTGCCACCCTGCCCTTCCACCGTGCGGGCGTGACCGTGACGGTGACGGTCTACCGGCTGCGCCCGGGCGGCCTGGAACACGCGGCCGAAGGGCCGTCGGCGCTGCTCGGCAAGCTGCTGACCGACACCGTCGCGCGGGAACACCGCTACCGCCGGGCGCTGGCGACCGTCGACCAGCTGGACGCCGCCCTGCACTCGCGGGCGGTGATCGACCAGGCCTGCGGCATCGTCATGCACGTGCTGGGCTGTGACACGGACACCGCCTTCGGCGTCCTGCGCCGCATCTCCCAGCACACCAACCGCAAGCTCGCCGACCTGGCCCGCACGGTCGTCGACAACCGGGGGCAGGACCTGCCGCCCTGCTGAGCGGGCCCGGCCCCGGCCGGCGGCGGGCGTACGACCGAATGGCGCAGGCGGGGTTTGCGCCGCGGTGATCAGGGCTAGACAACGAGGCGCCCGCTGGCACGACGGCAGGTCTCGGCAGACTTCGCCCGGCACATGGAGAGGCGATGCCGCAGCTGGATCACCGGACACCGCCCGACCAGCTGTCGGAGAGCACGGACAACGCCCGCACGCGGCTGGGCGGCAGGCTGCTGGGGTATCTCACCACCACCGACCACAAGGTCATCGGCAACATGTACCTGGTGACCGCCTTCGGGTTCTTCCTGCTGGGCGGGGTGCTGGCGCTGCTGATGCGCGCGGAGCTGGCCCGGCCGGGGCTGCAGCTGTTCAGCACCGTCCAGTACAACCAGCTGGTGACCATTCACGGCACCGTGATGATGCTGCTGTTCGCGACGCCGATGTTCGCGGGCTTCGCCAACGCCGTGATGCCGCTGCAGATCGGGGCGCCCGACGTCGCCTTCCCGCGCCTGAACGCCCTCACCTACTGGCTGTTCCTCTTCGGCGCCCTGATCGTGGTCTCGGGCTTCCTCACCCCCGACGGCGCCGCGGCCTTCGGCTGGTTCGCCTACGCCCCGCTCAACAGCGCGGTCTTCTCCCCCGGCCCGGGCGGCGACCTGTGGGCGATGGGCCTGGTGGTGGCCGGTCTGAGCACCGTGCTGGGGTCGGTCAACTTCATCACCACCATCGTCTGTCTGCGCGCCCCGGGCATGACGATGTTCCGCATGCCGGTCTTCACCTGGAACATCCTGTTCACCTCCATCCTGGCGCTGCTCGCCTTCCCGGTGCTGACGGCGGCGCTCCTCGCCCTGGAGTCGGACCGCAAGTTCGGTTCACACGTCTTCGACGCGGCCAACGGCGGGGCGGTGCTGTGGCAGCACCTGTTCTGGTTCTTCGGCCACCCCGAGGTCTACATCGTCGCCCTGCCCTTCTTCGGTGTGATCACCGAGATCGTCCCGGTCTTCAGCCGCAAACCGCTCTTCGGCTATCTCGGGATGGTGGGGGCGACCATCGCCATCACGATGCTGTCGGCGGTGGTCTGGGCGCACCACATGTTCGCCACCGGAGTGGTGCTGCTGCCCTTCTTCTCCCTGATGTCCTTCCTGATCGCGGTGCCGACCGGGGTGAAGTTCTTCAACTGGATCGGCACCCTCTGGAAGGGCGGCATCACCTTCGAGACCCCCATGCTGTGGGCCCTGGGCTTCCTCGTCACGTTCCTGCTCGGCGGTCTGAGCGGGGTGCTCATCGCCTCGCCGCCGCTGGACTTCCACCTCACCGACTCCTACTTCATCGTCGCCCACCTGCATTACGTGCTGTTCGGAACGGTCGTGTTCGCCATGTTCGGCGGCTTCTACTTCTGGTGGCCCAAGTGGACGGGCCGGCTGCTCGACGAACGCCTGGGAAAGGTCCACTTCTTCACCCTGTTCACCGGCTTCCAGCTGACCTTCCTCGTGCAGCACTGGCTGGGCGAGAACGGCATGCCCCGCCGCTACGCGGACTACCTCGCGGCCGACGGCTTCACCACGCTGAACACCCTCTCCTCCATCGGCTCGTTCCTGCTGGGCCTGTCCACGCTGCCGTTCCTCTACAACGTCTGGCGCACGGCGCGCTACGCGCCGAAGGTGGAGAGCGACGACCCCTGGGGCTTCGGCCGGTCGCTGGAATGGGCGACGTCCTGCCCGCCGCCGCGCCACAACTTCGTCGCGCTGCCGCAGGTGCGGTCGGACTCCCCCGCGTTCGACCTGCACCATCCGGAGGCCGAGAGCCGGGACCCGCACCGGGAGCTGAGCCCATGAAGGCCGAGGCGGTGCTGTTCGCCGGGGTCGCCGGCTTCTTCCTCCTCACCGACGCCGGCTACGCGTGGTGGTCGGGCCGGGAACCCGCGGGCACGGCGGCCCTGGCGGTGTCCTTCCTGATGGCCTCGGTGATGTCGTTCTTCTTCACCATGAACTACCGCCGCCGGGGCCCACGCCCGGAAGACCGCAAGGACGCCCGGATCGCCGAGCGCGCGGGCCGGCTGGACTTCTTCCCGCCGCACAGCGCCTATCCGGCGCTGACGGCGCTCGGCATCGCGGTGCTCGCCCTCGGCGTCGTCTTCGGGCTGTGGCTGTTCCTGGTGGCCGTGGGCGTCCTCGGCGCCGGGGTCATGGGCATGGTCTTCCAGTTCAACGACCGGGCCTAGCGGCCGGGCGCGGCGGGGTCGGTCGTCGCGTCCCCGGACGGCGACCGCCCGGCCCGTTCCCCGCCCGCCGGCTCCGGTTCGGCCAGCCTGCTCGCGATCTGCTTGCGCTGTTCCGCGGTGACCGGCATCTCCACGCGGTCGCGGTAGTACCAGGAACTGAGCGCCACCCGCAGCCGGCTCCGGCGCGGCGCCGGGCCCTCGGGCGCCGGCAGCGGCCGGGGGACCTCGCGCACCATCAGCCGGTAGCCCTCCTGCGCGGAGACGCGGTGATGGCCCTCCGAGAGCCCTCCGGAGACGTCCTGCGTCACCTCACCCGTCTCCTCGCCCTCCGTCAGCCGCCGCCGGTCGCGGGCCTGCAGGGCCAGGCACAGCCGCTTGGTCGCCCAGAACGCCAGCACGGGGCCCACGACCACGAGCCCCCTGAAGGTCCAGGTCAGGGCGTCGACGGAGACCCGGAAGGAGTAGGCGATCACGTCGTTGCCGCCGGCCAGCAGCAGGAGCGCGTAGGCGACGACCGCCGCCACGCCCAGACCCGTGCGCGCGGGCCGGTCCCGGGGGCGGTCACACAGATGGTGTTCGGTGCGGTCGCCGGTCACCCACTTCTCGAAGAACGGATACATGTAGAGGACGAGGAACAGCACGCCCGGCAGCACCACGGCCGGAAGGAGGACGTTCCACATCAGGGTGTGCCCGGCCACCACGTTCTCCCAGGGCGGCATCAGGCGCAGGGCCCCTTCGAGGAAGCCCACGTACCAGTCCGGCTGCGCCCCGGTGGCGACCTGGTCGGCACGGTAGGGGCCGTAGTTCCAGACCGGGTTGATCTGGGCGAGGCCGCCGAGGAGGACGAGCGCCCCGCAGAGCAGCATCATCAGGCCGGTGGACTTGGCGGTGAAGTGCGGGAACAGCGGCACGCCCACCGCGTTGCGGTTGGTCCGTCCCTGCGCGCCCCAGTGGGTGTGCTTGAGGTAGACCACCAGGTAGAGGTGGAGGCCGACCAGGGCCAGCAGCACCCCGGGGACGAACAGCACGTGCACGATGTACAGCCGCGGAATGATGACGCCGCCGGGGAACGGGCCGCGCCAGATGAAGGAACTCAGGTACGTGCCCACGAACGGGATGGACAGCACGATGCTGTTCGCCGTCCGCATCCCGGTCCCCGACAGCAGGTCGTCCGGCAGTGAGTAGCCGCAGAAGCCCTCCAGCAGCGCGAGCAGGAACAGCGTCACCCCCAGGGTCCAGTTGGCCTCCCGGGGTCTGCGGAAGGCCCCGGTGAAGAAGACGCGCAGCATGTGGACGCCGATCGCGGCGACGAACACCAGCGCCGCCCAGTGGTGCACCTGACGGATGAGCAGCCCGCCGCGCACGTCGAAGCTGAGCCCGAGCGTGGTGGCGTAGGCCTGGGACATCCGCAGGCCCTTCAGCGGCTCGTACGCGCCCTCGTACACGGTCTGGGCCATGCTCGGGTCGAAGAACAGGGTGAGGTAGGAGCCGGTGACGACGAGCACCAGGAGGCTGTAGAGGGCGAGTTCGCCGAGCAGGTAGGACCAGTGGTCGGGGAAGGCCTTGCGCAGCAGCGCCGCGGCGGTCTCGGCCGCCGGCAGCCGCCGGTCCAGCGCCCCGAATCCGGTCACCGCCGCCGCGCGCGCCCTGTCCGCGGCCCTCTCCCGCCACGTCGGGAACAGCATCCACCACGCTCCTCGTCAAGCCGCGCGCCCGAAGCCCGCCGCGCCACACCGCGGCTGATGGGTAACCGGCGCGCCGACCGGCTAATCGCCGGGCCGCGCGGGATTAGGCAGAACAGGGGGCGCGGGCCCGCGTTTCCCTCCGGCGCGGCAGGTCACCCGTACGGCAGCACGTTTTCCCGCTTCCGGTGTCCTGCTGCGGAGGGATCTGACGATGGACCACACCCAGGCGCCCGTTCTGGAGGCGCTCGGCGACTACCACAGCCGGGGCCGGATGGGCTTCACGCCGCCCGGGCACAAGCAGGCGCGGGGCGCCGACCCCTCGGTGCGCCGCCGCCTGGGCGAGGCCGTGTTCCTCTCCGACGTCCTGGCCTGCGGCGGGCTGGACGACCGGCGCACCCGGGGGCGGGTCCAGGAGCGGGCCGAGGCGCTCATGGCCGACGCGGTCCACGCGGACCACACCTTCTTCACCACGTGCGGCAGCTCACTGTCCGTCAAGGCGGCGATGCTCGCCGTCGCGGGGCCGCACGAGAAGCTCCTCGTCGGCCGCGACGCGCACAAGTCCGTGGTCTCCGGGCTGATCCTGGCGGGTATCCGCCCGGTGTGGGTCGACCCCCTGTGGGACGCCGCCCGCCAACTGGCCCATCCCCCGTCGGCCCGGGCCTTCGAGGAGGCCTTCCGGGCCCACCCCGACGCGAAGGGAGCGCTGGTCACCAGCCCGACGCCGTACGGCTCCTGCGCCGCGACCGCCGCGATCGCCGAGGTGTGCCACCGCCGTGCGCGGCCCCTCGTCGTGGACGAGGCGTGGGGAGCCCATCTGCCCTTCCACCCCGGACTGCCGGCCTGGGCGATGGACGCCGGCGCGGACGTCTGCGTGACCAGCGTCCACAAGATGGGCAGCGGCCTGGAGCAGGGGTCGGTGTTCCACCTGCGGGGCCGGCTGGTCGACGCGGCCACGCTCAGGTCCCGGGCCGATCTGCTGGGCACCACCAGCCCGTCGGCGCTCATCCTGGCCGGCATCGACGGCTGGCGGCGGCAGATGGCGCTCCACGGGCGCGAGCTGCTGACCGACGCGCTGGAGCTGGCGGCGGCGGTACGGGCGGAGATCGAGCTCATCGAGGGGCTGCACGTCAACGACCGTGCCGACCTCACCGGGCCCGGGGCCGGCGCCGACCTCGACCCGCTGCCCGTCGTCATCGACGTGCACGACCTGGACACGACCGGCTACCGGGCGGCGGACCGGCTGCGCGAGCACCATCACATCGACCTCCACCTCGCCGACCACCGGCGGATCAGCGCCCAGCTCACCCACGCCGACGACGACAGGACGGCGGCCGCCCTCCTCACCGCCCTGCGGGACCTCGCGGACCGGGCCGACGTCCTGCGGCCGGCCCCTTGCGTGCGCGTGCCCTGCCCCGCTGATCTGCGGCTGGAGCAGGTGTGCCTGCCGCGCGAGGCCTACTTCGGGCCCGTGGAGGACGTGCCGCTGGAGCGGGCCGCCGGGCGGGTGGCCGCGGAGATGCTGACCCCCTATCCCCCGGGTATCCCCGTGGCGCTGCCCGGCGAGCTGCTGACCGAGCCCGTCCTGGAGTACCTGCGCACCGGCGTGGAGGCGGGCATGCACCTCCCGGACGCCGCCGACCGCGCCCTGCGCACGGTCCGCGTGCGCGACGGGCATTGACGCGCGTCGGCGATTCGTTCGCCCTCACCGAGGCGACCAGGACGGTCCTCTCCCCCGGCCTCCGCTGATAGTCCGTCACGTTCGGCGCAACACCTGGGGCGTGTCCCGCCGGGCCGGGCGACGCTTGCATCACATCGCACCGGAGGTGGGCCGTGCCCGGACCATGTCGCATTCCGTCCTTCCGAACAGGGCCCAGCCGCACCGGCCTGCTGGTGCGCCTCTCCCTCGCCGCCGCCCTCCTGGCGGGGCTCGCCCCGGTCGCCGCGGTGTCCGCGCCCGCCGGCGCGGCGGTACGGGAGGCGGTCCCGTCCCGGTATCTGACGGCCGGTCGCTTCACCCATCCCGGGGTGCTGGTCAACCGGGCCCAGCTCGAGAAGGTCCGGGTGCGGGCCACCGGGAGGGCGGAGCCGTGGCGGTCGGCGTTCCGGTCGATGCGCGACAGCACCTACGGTTCCCTCTCCTACGAGGCGGCGCCCACCTCGGTCGTGAGCTGCCCGCCAGGTTCCCGTCCCGGCCGGGGGTGCGTGGAGGAGCGCAAGGACGCGATCGCCGCCTACACCCACGCGCTGCTCTGGTACATCACCGGCGACCGCGCGCACGCCCGCAAGGCGGTGCAGATCATGGACGCCTGGTCGGCCGTGATCGACGAGCACACCGAGGGCAACGCGCCGCTGCAGGCCGCCTGGGCGGGCACGTCCTGGGCCCGGGCGGCGGAGATCATGCGCTACACCTACGACGGCTGGCCGTCGAGCCGCGTGCGGCGCTTCGCCTCCATGCTGCGGACCGCCTACCTCCCCCAGGTCTCGGCCGACGCCGCGGACTACAACGGGAACTGGGAACTGACCATGACGGACGCCACCATGGCGATCGCCGTCTTCCTCGACGACACCGAGGCGTTCGACGACGCCGTGGACCGGTTCCGGGACCGCGTCCCGGCGTACTTCTACCTGAGCACGGATGGGCGGCTGCCCAGGCGGCCGCCGGGCAGCCGCATCTCCTCGGCCGCCGAGGTCAGGGCGTACTGGTACGGCCAGCGGCGGTTCGTCGACGGCCTCGCTCAGGAGACCTGCCGCAACTTCGCCCACGTCGGCTACGGGCTCGCGGCCACGGGCCACATCGCGGAGACCGCCTGGCACCAGGGCGTCGACCTCTACGCCGAGGCCGGCCCCCGGCTGCGGGCGGCGCTGGCCTTCCACTCCGGGTACCAGCTGGGCGACGCCGTGCCCGCGTGGCTGTGCGACGGTGAGCTGAGCACCCGGATGGGCCCCGACACGGAGGTGCTCCTCAACCACCTGACCGTCCGCAAGCGCGTCGCGATCCCGGACGCGCAGCGGGTGGCCGAGCGGCGCCGGCAGGCGGGGCTCTCCGGGACCGACGGCCTCTTCGTCGCCTGGGAGACCCTGACCCACGCGAGGAACCCCGGCTGACGGGGCGGCCGGCCGCCGGCGATTCGTCGACGGCCTCGTCCCCCGCACCGGCCCCCGTGACGATCAGCGTGTGCGAGGCTTGAGGTGCACTCCCGGAAGGCCGCGGCGCCGCGTCCGCCCTCCCGGTGCACCGAAAGGACGGGACGATGTTGCAGCACAGAACCGTTGGCGACCTGATGACCCACTCGGTCGTCCGGATCCAGCGCGGCACCCTGTTCACGGAGATCGTGCACGTGCTCCACGAGCACGACATCACGGCGGTTCCGGTGGTGGACGCCGAGGACCGGCCGGTGGGCGTGGTCTCCGAGGCCGACCTGCTGGCCAAGGCCTCGAAGCAGCCGGATCCGGCCGGCCTGTTCGAGCTCGACCCCCAGGGCCCGCTGGGGGGTGCCAAGCACGCGGCGACGACCGCCGAGGGGCTGATGACCAGTCCCGCCATCTGCGCCCGGCCGGAGTGGAGCGTGGTGGAGGCGGCCCGCGCCATGGAGGAGCACCGGGTCAAGCGGCTGCCGGTCGTCGACGGCACGGGCCGGCTGGTGGGGCTCGTCAGCCGCGGTGACCTGCTGCGCGTCTTCCTGCGCAGCGACCGGGCCATCCGCGAGGAGATCATCGAGGACGTGCTCGTGCGCACCCTGCGCGAGCCGCCGTCGGCCGTCGGCGTCGAGGTCACCGGCGGCCAGGTGCGGCTGAGCGGATCGGTGCGGCGCAAGAGCCTCGTGCCGGTGCTCGTCCAGCTCTGCCAGAGCGTGGACGGCGTCGTCAGCGTCGACCACCACCTGGCCGCCGAGACCGACGACACCGCGGCGGGCACCGCCGAACCGGCCCCGTACGCCTGAGGCGGGGCGGGGTCCTCAGCGCCGGGCGTCGCCCGCGCCGAGGACCGGGTCGTGGTGGATGCGCTCGCCCGGCAGGCCCTGCTCCCTCAGCCGGCGCACCGTGGCGCCCACCATCTCCGGCGGGCCGCTGACGTAGGCCCGGTGGTCGCAGAAGTCGCCGTGGCGGCGCACCGCGTCGGCGACCGTGCCGCCGCCGGCGCCGGGCCCGTCGTCGAGCACCGGCACCACGCGCAGCCACGGCCGTCGCCGCTCCATGGCCGTCAGCCAGTCCGCGTCGTACAGGTCCTCGCGGTGCCGCGCGCCCAGGAACAGGTGGACGCGCCGGTGGCCGGTGCGCCGGCCCGCCAGCTCCTCCAGCAGGGCCTTGGCGGGGGCCAGTCCCGTGCCGCCGGTCACCAGCAGCAGATCGCGCGAGAGGTCGTCGTCCAGGGTCATCGTCCCCGCCGCCGGCCCCACCCGCAGGGTGTCCCCGACGCCCGTGCGGGCCACCAGCGCCTCGCTCACCCCGCCGGTTCCGGTGCGCCGCACATGGAACTCCAGGACGTTGTCGGGGCGGGGTGCGCACGCCATCGAGTACTGCCGCCAGGTCTGCGGGAGCAGCGGCGACTCCAGCGCGGCGTACTGTCCGGCCCGGTAGGGGTAGGGCTCGTGCGTCCTGACGCGCAGCACGGCGAGGTCCGGGCGTCGCAGCTCGTGGCCGACCACCACGGCGTGCCAGTAGGGGGGTTCGGTGAGGGCGGCGTCCGCGCCGGCGACCATGGCGTCCACGGCGAACCGCAGCATGCGCAGCCAGGCCTGTTCCAGCCCTTCCGTCCACTGGTGGCCGGCCTGCTTGCGTAACGCCTCGCGCAGGGCCGCCTCGAACGCCTCGTAGTGCACCGGCCGGACGCCGAGTTTGCGGTGGTCGCGGCCGAGCCGCGTGAAGGTCGCGGTCACCTCCTCGGGCCGGTCCAGGTGCTCGGTGAGGTAGCCGAACATCAGGGCGAGGTGCTCGCGCTGGAACGCCATCGACTCCGGGAACAGCGACCGCAGGTAGGGCCAGCGCCGGAACATGGCCTCGTAGAGGTGGGTGATGAGGTCCTCGAAGGGCGTGACGAGGTGGAGTTGCGCCGCGATCAGCCGACGGTCGGCCTCGTCGCGGCAGGGGCCGGCCGGCGCGCGCCCGGGGAGGGCCTCCGGTCCCGGCCGGTCCGGGGCCAGCAGGGCCTTGCGCAGCCGCATCGCGTCGTGGCGCGCCAGCAGCGCGTAGTAGTCGTTGCCCCGGGGGGTGTTCACGGGCTGGTTCTCCTTGTGCTCCGTCGTGGCGACGGCCGTCGGCCGGGCCTGGCGGCCGCGGGCAGGGCGTACGCGCTCCCGGCCGCGGGCGTGGAGCAGTATGACAGCGGCCGAATGTGCCCTAAGGGCCCGGGATATCAGGGCCGTTCGGCCCTATCCATGCTGGTCCGGGCCGCTATGGCGAAAGGGCCGCGGCACATGCCCGCCGGTGTGGGGCGAACGACCGTCATCGCCCTCCCGGACGCGTCCGTAGGGTGAGGGCGGCGGTGGCGGGCCGTATCGTGCGTCAGGCGGTACGGGCGCGCCGGGCGGTGAGGGCGGCGACGGGCACGATCGTGAGGGCGAGGATGCCCCCGCCGACCCCGAGCAGGGAGTAGCTGCCGGAGGCGACGACCATGCCGGAGGCCATGCCGCCGGTGGCGCCGGCGATGGCGATGCCCACGTCGACCATGCCCTGGGTGGTGGCGCGGGTGGCGAGCGGCACGGCGTCGGTGATGACGGCGGTGCCGCTGACCAGGCCGAAGTTCCAGCCGATGCCGAGCAGGATCAGGGCCGCGGCGAGGGTGGGCGTGGAGTGCGGCGGTGCCAGGGCCGCGAGGAGGCCCGCGGTGAGCAGGACGACGCCGGAGGCGGCGGCGACCCACAGCCGGCCGAGGCGGTCGACGAGCAGTCCGGTGAGCGGTGACGGCAGGTACATCGAGCCGACGTGGAGGGCGATGACCAGGCCGGCCGCCTGTGTTCCATGGCCGTGCGCCGTCATGTGGACGGGCGTCATCGTCATGATCGCGATCATCACGAGCTGGCTGATGACCATGATGGCCGTGCCGGTGGCGAGCCCGCGCGCGTCGGCCTGCGGGGCCACCCCCTGCGGGGCTCCGGCGGCCGTCCCCGTGTCCGCCGCGGCGAGTTCGCGGGCCAGCCGCAGCGGGTCGGGGCGCAGCAGCGCGCCGATGACGGCCGCGGCCGCCGCGTAGGCCACCGTGCCCAGCAGGAAGGGGCCCACTAGGCGGGGGATGTCCCAGGCGTGCGCCACGTCCCCGGTGACGTCGACCAGGGTGGGGCCGACGACGGCGCCGAGGGTGGTGGCGAACAGCACGGTGCTCACGGCGCGGCCGCGGCGCGCGGGCGGGGCGAGGTCCGCGCCCGCGTACCGGGCCAGCAGGGTGGTCGCGGTGCCGGCGCCGTAGACCAGGAGGGCGGCGAACAGCAGCACCACGCTGTCGACGGTCGCGGCCAGGACGACGCCGGCGCTGCCGAGGGCGGCGACGGCGTACCCGAGGGTGAGGCCGGGGCGGCGCCCCCAGCACTGGCTGATCCGGCCGATGCCCACGGCGCCGAGCGCGGCGCCGCCGGTGAACAGGGCCGCGGGTACTCCGGCCAGGCCGGTCGAGTCCAGCATCTCCTCGGCCAGCAGCGCGCCGACGGTGATGCCGGCGGCCGTGCCGACGCCGCTGAGGACCTGTGCGATCACCAGCACGGTCAGGATCCGCTTCTGCGCGGCGGGCGCCGCGGGCGGATTGCTCATGAGCTCATCCTTCGGGTGCTCCGGCGGGGTGCTACGCGGCACCGAGCGGTTCGAGCGCCGCGATCTCCTGCAGCGACATGTCCATCTGCTGGTGCAGGAAGCGCACGATCGTCCAGTGCGGCAGTGCGCCCTCGTCGAACGGGCCGAACTCGCGGACGTACAGCGGGATCCAGCGCAGGGCCTCCTCCAGCGCCTGCTCCCGGCCCGGCTCCTGCTGGTACTCCTCGTAGGCGATGCTGCGGTGGTGGATGAAGAAGCCTCCCGGGAGCCGCTCCTCGCACAGGAGGCGGTACTCGCGCGTCTGCAGGATGAGGTAGTGCCATATCTCGTCGATGTCCTGCTCGACGGGCAGGAAGAGGCCGCTGAGCTGCTCCTGGTGGCGGGAGACGAGGTAGAGGTAGCGCAGGCACTCGGTGACCTGGCGCTCGACGTGGTCCGGAGCCGCGCCGGTCCTGGCGGTGAAGTGCGTCACCACTTCGGCGTGGAGGGTGTCGCCGAGCAGGGCCTTGAGCTCGTCGGCGGACACGTGCGGCGGTGTGGTCATGGCGGGTTCTTCCGTCGGGGTGGTCAGTGGTCTTGGGCGAGCCAGGCGTACTTCCCGGACTTCCCGATGGGGATGTGAGTGCGGTGTTCGAGCCTGCACGCGCGGCCGGTCAGTTCCCCGACGCTCTTCTCCAGCACCTCGGCGACGTGCGGCTCGAGGGGGGCGTCGTCGAAGGTCACGTAGTGCAGTTCGGCTTCCGCCTCGTTTGTGACCCGCAGTTGGTGGACGAAGACGCGCGGCGAGGCGGCGCTGACGCGGTCGTCGAGGTCTCCCTGGGAGACGGGCCCGTCCGGTGTGGCGAGGAGTTCCTTCTCGCGGCCGCAGAACTTCGAGATCCTGGTGGGGTCGGGCGTTCCGTCCAGCGTGCGCGCGCAGTCTCCCGAGCGGTAGCGGATCAGCGGCATATGCGGGTTGCGGACGCTGGAGACGATGAGGCTGTAGATCCGGCTTCCCGGCGCCACCGGGAGGAGTTCGACGCTCATCTCGTCGAGGTACGGCCGGAACCGGCCGTCGCGGTCGCTGTAGTACAGGTAGCCGAGTTCGGTGCTGCCGAAGAGGTCGACGACCGGGCAGGCGAAGTGCTCGAGCAGGTAGGCGCGGACGTTGTCGGGGGCGTACTCGTAGGCGTGGATGATGCTCGCGGGCTGCGGGAAGTCCTCCCACAGGTCCCACTCCCCGACCTTGCGGACGAGGTGCGCCAGGTGGTAGCTGGAGCAGTCCAGGTGGTAGAGGCCCTGCGGGTGCTCGTCGCGGGCCGCCCGTATCTCGGCGAGCATGCGCTCGACCTCGTCGCGCTCCCACAGTGCGGGGTCCAGGCGCAGGTTGAGGTAGAGCGTACGGGCGTCGAGCCGGCGGTCCTCCAGGGCCGGGCGGGCGTCGGGCTGTGCGCCGCGCTTCTTCGCGTTGACCCGTGCCACGTGCTCGGTGGCCAGCACGGTCGTGAGCGAGAGGCGCCGGCAGCCCTCGTGCCAGGTGTGGGCGATGTCGGGGTGTTCGCTCCACAGCCGGTAGTAGGAGTTCAGCAGGAAGTACGGGGGGCGGATGATCTGCATGCGGGCGTGGTTGGTGCCCGTGGAGAGCACGAACTCCGCCTCGCCGGCCTCCAGCGCGGCGGCGAGCGCGGGCGTCATCCAGTTGTCCGGGAAGCCGCGCGCGATCTCGGGTTTCTCGAGTATCGGGAAGTGGCCACGTTCGATCGACTCACGGTAGATCGGGATGTCCCTGATCCGATCGACGATGTCGGCCGTCGGCTGACCGTCCATGTGCCACCCCTCAGGTGTGCTCGGAGAACGGGAGGCCCCGCGCCGGGGGTCCCGTGCGGTGTACCGCGAAGCGGGCCGCGCGGACGTGAGGTTGCCGCCCGGCCCGCTCCGGTCTGGCTCTACAGCGGGGTTGATCGGGAAGGGGTCAGGAGATACAACCGGTCTTGACCACGCTGATGCAGCCGGACTTGGCCACGCTGATGCAACCGTTCTTCGCGGCCTCGGTGGCCGAGTTGGCGGCGACCCAACCCCGCCAGACGTCGTCCTGGGCCATCTTCTTGATCAGCTTCTCCATTGCGGACCTCCAAAGGATGGGGTTATGCGGCGGCGCCCATATGTGTGCGTCACCCGACACAGACGGTAAAGCGATGGCCAAGAAGGTGTCAACGGTTGGCAATGTGACGCTGACTCAAAACCGCTCCGACGTCCCATCTTTGGCCGGGACCGCGCCGTCCGGCCCCTGCGGACGGTGAACCGGCCGGCCCTTCGCGGCGTCCTCAAGGCTGTCCCACTGCCGACCCGGCAGGGGGTCCTCGGGGGCGGTCCGGCGGGCCGTGCGAGGCTCGGGGGCAGTCGGGGTTCGGACAGGGGACGGTAGGGACAGTGGGAGACACAGGCGGACCGGCCGTAGCGGAGGCACGAACCGGCACGACCGGGCAAGAGGGGGCGGCATCGCGGCCGCGCGGGCTGGTGGACCTGCGCGGAGCGGTCGACGGCGTTCCCGCCACGCTGTCCTACCCGCCCGGTGCGGTGGTGGTGGTCTCCGGCCTTCCGGGCAGCGGCAAGAGCACCCTGCTGCGCCGCTGGTCGCAGGCGGCGCCGGGCGACGCCACGGCCGGGGGCGCGCGCGAGGTCGCGTCCGCCGTGGACCCCCGGGCGGTCCATGTGGCATGCGAGGCCGTGATGCCGGAGCGCCTGCCGTACGCGGTGTACCGGCCGTGGGCGCGGCTGGAGCACTTCCGCTGGCTGCGCGCCGAAGTACGCGGCGGAGGGCCGCTTCTGGTGCACGACTGCGGCAGCCGGGCGTGGATGCGCCGCTGGCTGGCCCGGACCGCGGGACGGCAGGGGCGCGAGCTGCACCTGGTGCTGCTGGACGTCGGAGCCGACGAGGCCCTGGCGGGCCAGGCGGCACGGGGCCGGTGGGCCTCCGAGCGCGTCTTCGCCCGGCACCGGCGCGGACTCGACCGGCTGCTGCACGCCCTGTCCGGTGAGGCGGCGCACGGCACGGCGGCACCGGACATGACGACGCCCCCGCCGCCGCGCCCCGTTCCGGACGTGGTGGCGGAGGCGGCCTCGGTGGTACTGCTCGACCGGACCTCGCGCGAGCACGTGCTGTCGGTGACGTTCGACCAGGACCGGGCCGCCCCCGCGGACTCCGCCGCTCAGGCCCGGGAGCGGCCGGCGGGCCCCTCCTGACCCACGGACGGCGGCACGGGCCCCGCGCAGCCGCGCCCGAACCGGCGTGCGGGGCGTACGGCCGTACAGCCGAATGCGTCCCGAGGCCACGGGCGAGGTGCGTCACCGCTTGGGGGACCGGGTAGAGAAACGCCCGATCGGGACAACCACGGACAGAAAGCGGGCAGCACATGGCCATCATCGTCACGTTCGAACTCCAGGGCGCCACGCAGGATGTGTACGACGCCTGCATCGACCGCCTCACCGGCGGACGCGGCTTCTCCGCTGTCGCGGATCTGCCCGGGGCGAACGGGCTCATCTCCCATGCGGCCGGCCCGGTCGACGGGGGCTGGCGGGTCACCGACGTCTGGGAGTCCCCCGAGGCGTTCGAATCCTTCGCCGCCACCCTCGCCCCGATCGTCTCCGACCTCGGGTTCGGCCACGTCCAGCCGCAGGTGACTCCGGCGCACAACGTCGTGACCCACTGACGACGGTCTCCTGGCCGCCGCCCCGATCCGCCGGAGGAATCGGCTAGTACCGGAGGACGGCGGCCACCCGGTCCTCTCCGGCGAGGGTGTCGTCGGGGACGAACTCGATGTCCGCGCCGTTCTTGAAGGCGGTCTCGACGAGCTCGTCCACGACGTCCTCGCGGATGTCGGGGTCCGCCGCCAGGGGTTCGGTGGGCGACTCGACCTTGACCGGGTGGCCGCCGTTGCCGTCGACCCGCGCGGTGACCTGGTAGTGGTCCTCCACCGCCAGCAGGGCCACCCGGCCCTGCCGGACGGTCTGCCAGATCTCGTCGAGCCCCGAGGTGAAGCGCCGGGCCCCGCGCGCGTCGTCGAGGCGGCGCAGCACCTCTCCCTGCCGGGAACTGCGGCGTTCCTCGAACGCCGGGTGCAGCAGCCCGAGGAGTTCGTGGGCGGACTTGCCGACCGCTCCCCCGCTCTCGACGCGGGCCGCGATCGCGTCGCGGGCGGGGAACACCTTCTCGAACAGCGCGATCTGCTCCCGCAGACCGACGACGTACAACGGCCGGCGGCCGCGCTCCAGGACGGGCATGAGGGCGCCGGCGACCTTGCGCAGGTACTGACGCTCGCGCTCGACGTGCGCCTCCGCGCGCTCGGTCATGGAGTGGTTGCCCACCTTGTCGAAGTTGCGGCCGGGCAGCGCGTCCTGGTGGTCGGGGAGTTCGGGCATCACCGGGAACCCGTTGCCCGTGACCGCCTCGAGGCTGTCTCCCGCGCCGTCCCACAGCCGGCTCCCGCTCTCGGACAGCACCAGCGCCCAGTAGGGCTCTCCCAGCAGGCGGGCGGCGACCAGGTTGCGGGTGAGGAAGGTGTCCGAGACCACCACGCGCTGGGGCACCGAGCGCGGCAGGTACCAGACCTGGTGCTCGCCCGGGGCCGCCAGGATGAGCAGCCCGTCGGACGAGTGGGTGAGGTCGACCTCGGCGGCCGCCGCGTCGAGCCGCTTCTCGACGTCCATCCGGGCGGCCCGGGTCACCTTCGGGTCCTCCGCGAGCCGTCGTTTGGCCTCCGCGACCGTGTTGCGCAGCCGCACCGGGTCCTCGGCGCTGTAGGGCGAGCGCCGGGTGGTGGGCAGCAACAGCGACACCGCCGGATAGTCGCGCGGGCGGCGCAGATCACGGAGTGTCGCGTCGGTCAGGGCACCGATATCCATCGTCATCCTCCTCCGGGCCCGCTCCCGGGCCTTTCCCAGATGACCAGAGCCCGGGCCGTGCGGCCAGTCGGGCGCCGCCGCACGGAGCAACACGTCACCGTCGGTGACGACCGAGGGGGCGACGGTCACTCGAAGGACCGGTTTCTCCGCCCGCGGGCGTCGAGCCCTGCCGTCACCGCGCCCCGACAGGACAACCTGTGGCAAGTAGCCCATTCAGGAAGAAGGACGGCATTCATGGACGAGCGCGGCGACGAGGGCGACGGCGGCGGGGTCTCCGCCTCCACGGTCACTCCGGGGGAGCAGTTGCGCCGGCTCCGGCAGGCGCGCGGCATGTCACTGGCGGGGCTGTCCGACCTGGTCAACTACACGAAGGGCTATCTGAGCCGGGTGGAGACCGGCAAGAAGCCGATAACGCCGGAGATGGCCCTGCTCTGCGAGGGCGCCCTGCGCGCGGCGGGGGAGCTGACCCGGCTGGTGCCGGAGGCGGACCGGGAGCGGCGCGGCGCACCGCTCGAGGTGTGCCCGTACCGCGGTCTGGCGGCGTTCGGGGTCACCGAGGCCGGCTGGTTCTTCGGGCGCGAACGGGCGACGGCGGCGCTCGTCCACCGCCTCACCGAACGGCTCGACGGCTCCGGGCTCACCGCGGTGGTGGCCGCCTCGGGTACGGGCAAGTCGTCGCTGCTGCAGGCGGGTCTGGTGCCCGCGCTGCGCCGTGGCGTCCTGCCGGTGAGCGGTTCGAGCCGCTGGCCGGTGGTCACCGTACGGCCCGGGACGCAGCCGGTGGACACGCTGCTGGCCGAGGTCGCGCACGCGTCGGGGACGGATCCCGGGCGCCTCCGTCAGGCCTTGGACCACGGTCCGGGCGCCCTGGCCCGGGCCGTTCACGAGGCCCTCGCCCCGGCCCGGGGCAGGGCGTCCGGTCGCGCCGGTGGGAGGAGCGCCGCGGAGCCGGTGCGTCTGGTGCTCGTCGTCGACCAGTTCGAGGAGCTCTTCACCCTGTGCGCCGACGCGCACGAGCAGGCGGAGTACGTCCGCGCCGTGCACGGCCTCGCGACCGGGCCCGCCTTCGCCGGCGGCCGGGACGGCTCGGCGGCGCTGGTGGTGCTCGGCATGCGGGCCGACTTCTACGGCAGCTGCCTGGCCTTTCCCGAGCTGGCGGCCGCGCTGCGCGAGGGCCAGCTGCCGCTGGAGCCCATGCGGGCGGAGGAGATCCGCGAGGCGGTCGTACGGCCGGCCGCCGCCGTGGGGCTGGAGCCGGAGCCCGGGCTCGTGGAGCTGATCCTGCGTGACCTCGGGGCGGGGCACGGCGGGTTCGGGCCGGGCGCGCTCCCGCTGCTGTCCCACGCGCTGCTGGCGACCTGGCAGCGCCGCCGCGACGGCACGCTGACCGTGGCGGGATACCAGCAGGCCGGAGGCATCGCCGGCGCGGTGGCGGCGACGGCGGAACGGGCGTACGCGCGGCTGTCCGCGGAGCGTCGCGAAGCGGCGCGCACGGCCCTTCTGGGGCTGGTCCGCGTCGACGAGGACGGCCGGGCCACGCGCGGCCGGGTGCCGCGCGAGCAGCTGGCACGGCAGGCGGGCTCCTGCCCCGGTGCCGTCCTGGAGGTGGTGGAGGAGTTCGCCCGTGCCCGGCTGCTGACCGTCGACGCCGACGAGGTCGCCCTGGCGCACGAAGCGGTGCTGCACGCCTGGCCCCGCCTGCACGGGTGGATCGAGACCCATGCCGCCACGCTGCACGCCCGGCAGCAACTGGGCGCGGCCGCCCGCCAGTGGGACGCGGAAGACCGCGACCCCGCCCTGCTGCCCCGGGGCAGCAGGCTGGAGGCGGCCCGTGACCTCGCGGCCCACCCGATCGGGACGGTGAGCGAGGTCGAACAGGCGTATGTGGAGGCCGCGACGGAACACGCCGCCGCCGAACGGGCCGCGGAACGGCGCCGGACCCGCAGGCTCCACCGGCTGCTGGCCACATTGGCGGTGCTCCTGGTCCTGACCGTGGCCGGAGGGGCGGTGGCGGTCCATCAGGGCCTGCGGGCCGTGGCGGAACGCGGCGCCGCGCGCTCCGCCGAACTGGCCTTCCGCGCCACCGCGCTGAGCACCGCCCGGCCGGAGGTGTCGATGCTGCTGGCGACCGCCGCCTGGCGGCAGGCGCACACCCCCGCCGCGGCCAGCGCGGTCCTCGGCTCCCAGGCGCAGCCCTACGCCGGACGGCTGACGGGACACCGCGGGCCGGTCTTCGCCGTCGCCTGGCAGCCGCACCCCGGCCGGCTGCTGTCGGCCGGCGCGGACGGGACCGTACGGCAGTGGGACGGCGCCGGAAGCCGACGCTCCCGCGTGGTGGCCGAAGGGCGTACGGCGGTGCGGGCCCTGGCCGTCGCACGCAGCAGCCCGCTGGCGGCGTGGGGCGACGACAGCGGCGCGGTGACGCTGTGGGACGCCGGCACCGGGCGCCTCGCCCCTGCGGTACGAGGCGGTGGGCACCACGGCGCCGTACGGGCCGTGGCCCTGTCCGATCACGCGGAGGTGCTGGTGTCGGCGGGACGGGACGGCACCGTGCGGCTCTCCCGCCCGGCCGGCGCGGCCACCAAGGCCGCGGCGGGCAGCGCGGACGCCGGGGCGGAGTCCTTCGACCCCGCGCTGGGGCCGCTGTACGCCGTGGCGGTCACCGGGGACGGCCACCGGGTGGCCGCCGCGGGCCTGGACGGGCGGGTGTGGCTGATGGACGTCCGTACCCGGCAAAGCCGGCTCGTCGGCACGAAGGACCGCGGTCAGATCCGCTCGCTGGCCTTCTCCCCCGACGGAAGGCACCTGGCCACCGGCGAGTGGCACGACGAGGTCGGACTGTGGAACGCCGCGACCGGTGAACGGGAGGCCGCCCTCGACGGAATGCAGGACTCCGTTCTTGCCGTCGCCTTCTCCCCCGACGGCAGGCGCCTGGCCGCGGCCGGGCAGGACGACACCGCGAGCGTGTGGGACCTGTCCGACCGGCGCCGGACCGCCGTACTGGCCAGCCATCTCGGCCCCGTGCACGGCATCGCCTTCTCTCCTGACGGCCGCCGGCTCTCCACGGCCGGCGAGGACGGCACGCTGCGCCTGTGGACGCCGCACGCCGGGGAGCTGGCCGTCCGGCCCGCGACGGCGTGGCTGGACGCTGCCCTCAGCCCGGACCGCTCCCTGCTGGCCGTGGCCGGTCAGGACGGCACCGTACGCCTGCGGGGGATGCGGGACCGCGCGGTGCGCACCCTGCGGGTGTCCGACCGGCCGGTGCGCGCGGTGGCCTTCAGCCGGGACGGCTCGCTGATCGCGGCCGGGGACGGGCGCGGCACCGCGACCGTATGGCGCACCGCCTCCCCCGACCGCCCGGTGCACAGCTGGCAGGCCCACGCGCGGGCGGTCACCTCGGTGGCCTTCCGGCCCGGCGACCCGTCCTCGCTCGCCACGGCCGGCGAGGACGGCACCGCGCGGCTGTGGCGCACCGACGGGGCGGCGCCACGGTTGGAGCAGCGCCTGCTCGGGCACGAAGACGCCGTCTACCGGGTGCTGTTCCTGGACGGCGCCACCCTCGCGACGGCCAGCCAGGACAACACCGCCCGGATCTGGCGGGCGTCCGACGGCCGCGAGCTGCACAAGCTGGCCGACCACGCCGATACGGTCCTCGGACTGGCCGTCGACCCCTCCGGGACCACGCTGGCCACGGCCAGCCGCGACTACACGGTCAAGCTCTGGGACCCGCGCGACGGCCACCGGCTGCGGACCCTGGCCGGGCACACGGGCCCCGTCACCTCGGCCGCCTTCGATCCGGGCGGCACCCGCCTGGTGACGACGGGCCGCGACAACACCGTCCGCGTCTGGGACCCGCACGACGGACGGCTGCTGCTCACCCTGACCGGGCACACCGGCCGGGTCAGGGCCGCGGCGTTCCTCGGCGAGCGGGGCCCTGTGGTGTCGGTCGCCGAGGACGCCACGGTGCGCCGGTGGGACCTCGGCGTCGACGCGGTCCTGTCCGGCGCGTGCGAGGCGGTCGGCGACGTCGACGAACGGACCTGGCGCCGGCTGCTGCCGGATGTGCCCTACGCCCCGGGGTGCCCCTGAGAAATCGCAGGTCGCGAGGGGTTGCCCGGCGCCTGTTGCCCGCGGGCAACGGACAACCCCTGGCTCACGCCCTGTCATATGCCGAGACTCAGAACACCGGACGCCACGGTTCCGCTCCAGCCGGCGCCTCCGCTCCCACGGCCGACGTCGACGAAAGAAGCCCCGTCATGAACACCGAACTCGCCGACATGTTCGCCTTCGCGGTCACCATGGCCGCCTGTGTGACGCTGATCTTCGCCGACCACGTGAGCCCCGCCGACTTCGGCGAGTACGCCGCGGCCCTGACCGGCGTCTACACGGTCTGGCACAACCGGCCGCGGCTGTAGGCCGGGGCCGGCGCTCCTGGCTCGGGATCAGCCCTGGGCCGGCTGGGTCAGCGAGCTCAGGTCGTGGGCGTAGATGCCGACCGTGTGCGCGATGACGTCGATGTTGGTGTCGAACGCCTTGCGGTCGATGTTCGCCAGGGTGTCGCCGGCACCGTGGTAGTTCGGGTCGTAGGCGGCGCCGGCCTTGCCCCCGAACTTCTCCGCCTGCTCCTTGGTCTTGATGCCCTCGGCGCCGGTGAACGTGCCGCCCGCCGGGATGCCGGCCTGGATGAACGGGCCGTAGTCGGAGCGGCCGTCGAAGTCGGTGCCCTCGTGCGGCGCGCCCTGGCGGTCCAGGTAGCCGTTGATGAGCCGCTCGATCTGCGCCGAACCCTGCGGGCCGGGGCCCTCGCCCTTGCGGTCGGAGTCGTCGCCGTCGTAGACGAACTCGACCGGGTTGGGAGAGGCGATCATGTCGAAGTTGAGGTAGAGCGCGATCTGCTTGCGCTGCTTCTCGCTGAGCTGCTTGACGTAGTGCTCGGAGCCGAGGAGGCCCAGCTCCTCACCGGACCACCAGGCGAACCGCACCTTGTTGGTGGGCTGCTGACCGGGCTTGCGGATCTGCTCGGCGAGCTTGAGGGCGACCTCCAGCAGGCCGGCGGAGCCGGAGCCGTTGTCGTTGATGCCCGGGCCCTCGGGCACCGAGTCGAGGTGGCTGCCGAGCGCCACCACGTGGTCGGCGCTGCCGCCGCGCGTCTCGGCGATCACATTGCGGGTCTGGCGCTTGATCGCCTCGGTGCTCACGTCCAGGTTCACCTTGGTCTCGCCCTTGGCGACCTGCGCGGCCAGCGCCTCGCCGTCGGCCTTGGAGATGCCGCCGGCGGGGATGTGGGCGTTGGCCGGGTCGGTGACCGTGCCGTGCACCGGCTCGGTGCCGGAGTGGTTGTAGAGGATGAGGCCGATGGCGCCCGCCTTCGCGGCGACCTCCTCCTTCTGCTGGAAGGTGCAGCTGCCGCGCTTGACCAGCGCGATCTTGCCGGTGAAGGTGCCGGAGGCGTAGTCGTCCAGCTCGCAGCCCGGGGTCTCGTCCACACGGGCCGCGGCGACCGGTGCCACGAGACCGCCCTTGGGCGAGGACTTGCTGAAGTCGTAGGCCGCCACCTTGATGTCCCGCGGCTCGGGGGAGACGACGCTCAGCTTCTCGCCCAGCGTCTTCGACTCGTAGAAGTCGAAGTTCTGGTACGAGACGTCGTAACCGGCCTTCTTCAGCAGCCGGTAGACGTACTCGGTGGACGCCTTGTGCCCGGCCGTGCCGGCGGCGCGGTTGCCGCCGTGCTCGTCGGCGATCTCCTGGAACTCCTCCAGATGGCGGTAGGCGCTCTTCCCGGAGGAGGCCTTGACGAGCTTCTTGGCGAGCCGCTCGGCCTTGTCGCGCTGCTGGGCCGAGGTCGTCGGCCGGGCCTCGGCGGGCGCGGCGACGGCGAACAGCACGGGAGTGGCGACGGCGGTCGTGACGAGCGCCGATATCGCTCTGCGGCGGAGGTGTGCGCGCACGGAAGTCCCTTTCCGGAACGGGTCGGCCCTGGTGTGGCCGCCCGGGTTGCGGTCAACGCGATCGAACACCGATCGCGGTTGAAGGGGACGGTACCGAGTAGACGCAGGTCACGGGAGGGGTCTGTGGGCAGTTGACACAAGATCGCCATCTTGTGCCGCCAGGCGAGGAAGGGGGCGCTGCCGCGTTTCTGACGGGGCTTCGGGGCGCCGTCACACACGGCGGGGCGGCAGTCGGGCCGACGCGCACGGGCCTGCGGCCTGCCCGCCACGCTCGGATCGCAGGTCAGACCGACGCGCTCGTGATCACCGCGAAGGGCGCCCCGAAGGGATCGACGAAGATGGCCAGCCGGCCGATGCCCGGCGCGTCCATGGTGGGGATGAGGACCACGGCGCCCTGTGCCGTGGCCGCGGCCAGCGTGGCATCGCAGTCCACGACCTCGAAATACGGGTGCCATTCGGAGAGCGAGCCGGCCGCCAGATTCTCCTCGGGCAGCTGCAGGAGGCCGCCGTGCATCGTCTCCACGCCACCGCCGGCGGGCCCGGCCACGATGTAGACCAGCTCCTCCCCCATCGGCATGTCCCGCATCTCCCAGGAGAAGACCTGCTGGTAGAAGGCCTTAGCCGCGGCCGCGTCGGTGGTGTAGAGCTCGATCCAGCTCGCCGATCCGGGCGCGTTGACCAGGTCCAGGCCCTTGGTCTCGCCGGCCTGCCACACGGCGAACTCGGCCCCGGTCGGGTCGGTGAAGCCCGCCATCCGCCCGGCCGTGAAGACGTCGGCCGGGCCGAAGCGCACCGTGCCGCCCGCCTGCTCCACGGCCTTCGTCGTGGCGTCGGCGTCCGTGGTGCGGAAGTACACCGTCCAGGCGGAGGACGCCCCCTCCTCCGTCAGCGGTCCGACGGCCGCCACCGTCTTGCCGTCCACCTGGAAGAAGCCGTAGCCGCCCGCCTCCGGACCGGCGGAAGCGAACTCCCACCCGAAGACTCCCCGGTAGAAGGCGACGGCCGCCTCGACGTCGGGGGTGCCGAGGTCGAGCCAGCTCGGCCCGCCGGGAACGTGCGTGGATGTCAGCATGGGTCAGCTCCTCGAACGTGGTGCCGTCGCTTCCGGCGTGCTGCCGTCGATCGCAATTCAGCATGGCAGGGGCCACTGACAGTCGCCCCCCGACGGCCGGCCGCCCCGTCACGGTCCGGGGTCGAACACCAGGATCGTGAAGCGCGCTCCCGGCGATCCGTACGGCCGGGCCATGCACATGGTGACGTGCCCGGCCGGCTCGCCCGGGTAGGCCCAGTGGCGCAACGCCCGCCGGTCCCCGTCGGGGTGGATGTGGGCGACCCCGCCACGACGGTAGACCGCTCCCGCCTCCGGGTCGGCCATCACGTCCGCCTCCAACTGCTGCAGGTCCGCGTTGCCGGGGTGAGCGGCCAGGGCCGCGCGGAACGCCCCGGTCACCGGCTCCGCCCACTGTTCCTTCCAGCTCAGCAGCATGAGCTCGCGCGCCTGCGGGTTCAGCAGCATGTACCGCATCATGTTGCGCTCCGGCACCCGCGGCTGCGCGCCCGGCGCCCGCGGGAACATCCTGACGAACATGTCGTTGCAGGCCAGCAGGTTCCAGGCGGTGTCGGTGAGGTAGGCCGCGTGGCCGGTGACGGCGTCCACGGCACGCTGCCAGGCCGGATTGACGCGGTCGGCGGACCGCGGGTCGGCAGGGACGGGCGGCTCGTACCCCAGGGAGTAGTGGTACAGCGCGCTGCGCTGGTGCTCGGACATGCGCAGCACCCGCGCCACGGCGTCGAGCATCTCCGGCGCCGGAGAAGAAAGGTTTCCTCGCTCAAACTCCCCGTACCAGCGCTCGGTCTTGTAGAGCAGCTGCGCCACCTGCGCCTGGGAGAGCCCCCGCGCCGTACGCCCCCGCCCCGAGCGCGGCGGCCAGCCGATCTCCGTGGGATCGATCCGCGCACGCTGCGCCTCCAGCAGGTCCTTCAACGCCTTCTTGCTGTCCACCGTTCCTCTTCTCCCTGCCCGTCCTGGCCGTGCGCGTCAGCGGACCATGTCCCGAATTACAGGAAGTCCGCGTTCCTGAACAACTCCATCAGGAAACAACGCGGCCTGTGACGGGAGCGGGGCACGGGTAAGAATCTGACGACGGACGAGGCGCGTCGCGGGGGAACGCGCTTCGCCTCGCCGTCCAGGAGGAGGCCGGGGCCGCCGGAAGTGGTGGGCTCCGGAGCCGCCCGGAGTGTGGCCCCGGCGTCCCCGTGGCACGCTGGATCCATGGTCCGGCCCAACGAGGAGGTCGAGGCGCTGCTGCAGGAGTACGCCGACCTCGTCTCGATCACCGGTGGTGACGCCTTCAAGGCCCGTGCCTACGAAAAGGCGGCCCGCGCGATCGGCGGCTACCCCGGCGACGTCTCCAAGCTCGACGCCAAGGGCCTGCTGGAGATCCCCAACGTGGGCAAGTCGATCGCCGACAAGGTCGTGGAATATCTGCGCACGGGACAGGTCTCCACCCTCGAGGAGGCCAGGGCGTCCATTCCGGCCGGCGTACGGGAGCTCATCACCATTCCCACGCTCGGCCCCAAGAAGGCCATGGCCCTCTACGAGGAACTGCGCGTCTCCTCCGTGGAGGAACTGCTCGACGCCATCCAGGCGGAGCGGCTGCGGGACCTGAAGGGCTTCGGCGAGAAGACCGAGGCGAACATCCTGCACGGAATCTCCCTCATGCAGAGGGCAGGCGGTGGCCGGATCCTCCTCAGCGGCGCCATGGACGTCGCGGACCAGGTGGTCTCCGACCTGTCCTCGATCAAAGGGTGCGAAGGATGTACGTACGCGGGGTCGCTGCGCCGCATGCGGGAGACGATCGGCGACATCGACATCCTCGTCGCCGCCGCCCGCTCCGGCCCCTTCATGGACGCCTTCGCCGGCCTTCCGTACACGGCCGAGGTCATCGCGCACGGGGAGAAGAAGACCTCCATCCGCACGACGAAGGGCCTGCAGGTCGATCTGCGCGTACTGCCGCCCGACGCCTGGGGAGCGGGCCTGCAGTACTTCACCGGTTCCAAGGCGCACAACATCCGCGTGCGGGAGATCGCGGTGCGGCACAAGTTCAAGCTGTCCGAGTACGGGCTCTTCCACGCCGGGAGCGGCAAGAAGATCACCTCCCGCACGGAGGAGGACATCTACGCCCGGCTCGGCCTGCCGTGGATCCCGCCGACGCTGCGCGAGGACCGTGGCGAGGTCGCCGCCGGGCTGCGCGACGAACTGCCCGACCTGGTCACCGAGGACGACATCCGGGGCGACCTGCACACCCACACCGACCTCACCGACGGCCTCGCCCCGCTGGAGGACATGGTGGCCGCCGCCGCGGAGCGCGGCTACGCCTACTACGCCATCACCGACCACGCCCCGGACCTCTATATGCAGCGCATGACCGACGCCAAGATGCTCGCCCAGCGCGAGCGCGTACGGGCACTGGACGGCAAGCACCGCAAGATGCGGCTCCTGCACGGCACCGAACTCAACATCGGCCCGGAGGGCGAGGTCGACTGGCCGGACGACTTCCTCGAAGGCTTCGACCTGTGCGTCGCCTCGGTCCACTCCCACTTCAACCAGAGCCGGGAAGAGCTGACGCGCCGGCTCGTACGGGCCTGCGAAAACCCGCACGTGGCGATCATCGGCCACCCCACGACCCGCCTGATCGGCAAACGCCCGGGCATCGACGCCGACTTCGACGCGGTCTTCGAGGCCTGCGCCCGCACGGGCACGGCCCTGGAGATCAACGCCCATCCGGAACGGCTGGACCTGTGCGACGAGGACATCCTGCGCGCCAAGCGCTACGGCGTGAAGTTCGCCGTGAACACCGACGCGCATTCGGTGACGCACCTGCCCTACATGCGCTTCGGGGTGGGCACGGCGCAGCGGGGGTGGCTGACCAAGGACGACGTCATCAACACGTGGCCGCTGCAGAAGCTCCGGCGCTTCCTGCGGGCGGGGAGCTGAGGGGGCGCGGGGCCGCACGACGCGTACACTCCCTGGTCCATGAAGGTGCTGATCTCTGTTGACATGGAGGGCATCTCGGGGATTGTGCATCCCGCCGAGACGAATCCGGACCGCTACGACTACGAACGAGGCCGGGCCTTGATGACGGCCGAGGCGAATGCCGTGATCGCCGGCGTCCTGGACGCCGAACCCGACGCCGTCGTTTGGGTCACCGACGCGCACGGGCCGTTTCGTAATCTCCTGCCGGAGGAACTGGACCGACGGGCACGACTGGTTCGAGGAAAGCCCCGGCCGCTGGGCATGCTCGGCGGGCTCGACGAACACACCGACGCTGTCATGTGCGTCGGCTACCACGCACGAGCCGGTGCCGGGCCGGCCGTGCTGGCACACACCATGAGCGACGCCATCCTCGACGTGCGGGTGGCCGGACGCCCCATGGGCGAGATCGGCCTCAACGCCGCAATGGCCGGGCACCTGGGCGTACCGGTCGTGCTGCTCAGCGGCGACGACACCGCCTGCGCCGAACTGCGCGATCTGGTCCCCTCCGCGGTCACCCTCGCGGTCAAACAAGCCCTCGGCCAGGGCGCCGCAGTCGCCCTGCACCCCGAAGAAGCCCGGGAGCGGCTGCGCCGGGCGGCCGCCGAAGCCATCACGCGACGTGCACTGGTTTCACCGCTGGCCATATCCGGACCACTGGCGCTCGAGATCGACCTTTCCAGCCCTCACATGGTCGATCTGGCGACACTCGTGCCGGGTGTCGCACGCGCCGAGGACGGCCGCACGGTCACCTTCACCGCAGCCGACTTCGCCGACGCCTACCGCCTGGTCCTGTTGCTCGTACAGCTCACCACCATCAAACCCGGCTAGCGACTCAGGGAGCCAGGGGCGACCGCGCCGGTCGCGGTCGTCGATCATACGAACAGGCTAGGAGACCGCATCGGGCAGCCGGGAACCTGATGCGACCCGACGCTTGTGCAACGGGCACCCTACCGGCCGTCCGGCGTGCGACGTACAGCCCGCCTCTACCGCGCCCGGACCGGCGGCGGCCTGCGGACCGCGCCGGTGAAGGCGTGGTGGGCGGCACGCCGCCAGCGGTTGGCCGGGAGGGTGGGGTGCAGGGCGGCCAGGGCGCCGCAGTACTTGGTGAAGTCGGCGGGTCTCAGGCCGTGGGCGTGGAGGAGGCGGTCCGCCTCGGTCAGGCGGCCGGTGCTCTTGGTCTCCACCAGGACCAGGCCCTCGTGACCGTGGACGGTCCGGCCGGTGCGCACGTCGGTGCAGACCAGGCCCGCGTCGCAGGTGATGCGCTCGCCGTCGGCCACCAGCGTGGCCCGGAGGTAGTCGGTGCTCAGCGACGGGTGCAGGGCCCGGGGCGCGTCGATGCCGTACGACTGGCGCAGGGTGGCGGCGAGGAACGAGCGGGAGGGCGCGTCCAGCGGGGTGCCGTCGCCGGTCAGGGGGCGGCGGTGTTTGACGGTGTCGCCGCGCCGCCCCTTGAGCTTGATCTCGAACTGGCGCTCGCCGCTGTCCTGGTAGACGCGTTCGCGGATCTTGAAGCGCAGCCGGCGGCCCTGGCGGTGGTCGTGGAAGGAACGGAGCTCGGGGGTGTCGTAGTAGACGGAGTGGTAGCGGAAGGTGTTCCGGCCGTCGATGGTCAGGATCCGGAAGGGGGCGTGCGGGCGGCGAGGGTCCGTCAGCAGCGCGGCCACGTCGGCGAACGCTTCGACGGGGACCAGGTAGCTGCGGTCGAAGCGGACGAGCAGTTCCGCGCGCTCGTTCACCTCGGCGAGGCCGACCGGCTCGGCGGCGCGGGCGGCCTGCGCGATGGCCCGTACGGACGAGGGCTGGGCGGAGAGGACCTGGGCGGACGGCCCCTGGGCGGACGGGGGCCGCTCCCCCGGCCCGGTCGGCGTCCGGGGAGACAGCTCGGGCAGGGACGCCGGGTGCTGGGCCGGGGCGCTCATACGGTCTCCCAGGCGGGCTTGCCCTGGGAGGCGCGTTCGAGCCGGCCGTCCTGTGCCGGCACCTCCGCGGGTCCCGGCAGCGGCTCGCGGTAGCGCACGTCGACGACCGTCAGGTCGCGTACGTAGTCGACCTCCATGACCGTCCAGTTCAGGGGTTCCCCCAGCCGTCGGGCGAGGTCCGCGCGCAGGGCGGCCGGGTCGGCGTGCACCGCGTCGAGGGTGACCATCGTCCGGCGCGAGCGCGCGAACAGTCTGGGGTGATCGGCCCCGTAAACCACCAGCAGCAGAATTCCGCTGAGCGCGGCCGCCAGACCGAGGGCGAGGTGGGGCAGGCCGCAGACCAGACCGAGGACCAGGATGGTGAAGTAGTAGGCGACCTCTTCGTGCTGGACCGCGTCCGAGCGGAGCCGGATGATCGACAGCACGCCGAAGAGGCCGAAGCCCAGTGCCGCGCCGCCGTTGCCACTGGTCTCCGCGAGTGCCGCCACGACGGTGAACAGGCCGACGTTGAGGGCGAGGTAGGCGGGGACCAGGTCGCGGCGCCGGTGCCGCGGATAGTAGACGGCAAAGGTCAGCAGGCACACGGCGACGAGGTCGAGTCCCAGGTGGGCGGCAAGATGTCGCACGGATTCCATCGCTTCCTCCCTCGGTGCGCCCGGACCGTCCCGGGGCGCTGAGGAAACTCTTGATGAACGCAGTCACCGTACTGGGTGAACGATGCAAATCCTTGACGGAAACACTCGGGACCTGACCAGATCCGGAGGGATCTCGTCCCATTAGGCGCTCTTGCGCGGCCATCCGCCCCGGTGCTCGACCGCGCCGGCGCCCGCGGACCGCGGACCGGCCCGCATCCACGGCCCGGAGCCGGGGCAGGCTCACGCGGTGAGCCCGGCCGAACACCCGCACGCATCCCGGAGGTCTTCCGTGCCGCACCCGAGACGGTCCCGCACCGCTGCCCCGCCCGAGCCGCCGGCCGGCCGCGACCCGGACGCCGACTTACTGCGCGGGCTCGGCTACCGGCCCCAACTGGTCCGGCGCATGGGGGCGATGGGGAACTTCGCCATCTCCTTCTCCGTGATCTCCGTGCTGTCCGGGTGCATGACGCTCTACGGCTTCGGGCTGCGGACCGGCGGCCCGGCGGTGATGATGTGGGGCTGGCTCCTGGTCGGGGCGATGGTGCTGTGCGTGGCCGCCTCCCTCGCCGAGGTGACCAGCGCCTACCCCACCAGCGGGGCCCTGTACTACATGGCGGACCGGCTCGGCGGGCCCCGCTGGGGCTGGTACACCGGCTGGCTCAATCTACTGGGGCTGCTCGGGGCCATCGCGGGCATCGACTACGGCGCCGCGCTGTTCGTGGGCGCCTTCGCCGATCTGCAGTGGGGCTTCGAGGCGACGCCGGGCACGACGATGGCCGTCTACGGGTGCATCCTGCTGCTGCACGCGCTGCTGAACCTCTTCGGCGTCCGTCTGGTGAGCCTGCTGAACTCGGTCAGCGTCTGGTGGCACCTGGCGGGGGTCGCGGTCATCGTCGGCGCCCTGGCGTTCGTACCGTCCCACCACCGCTCGCCCTCCTTCGTCTTCGGGGAGTTCGCCAACGGAACCGGATGGTCCAGCCCCCTGTACGTCGCCGCGGTGGGGCTGCTGGTGGCCCAGTACACCTTCAGCGGTTACGACGCGAGCGCCCATCTGTCGGAGGAGACCACCGGGGCGCAGACCAACGCCCCGCGCGGGATCGTCCGGGCCGTGGCCTGGTCCTGGGCGGCGGGGTTCGTGCTGCTGGCGGGGCTGACGTTCGCGATACAGGACTACGCCGGCACCCGGGACAGCCCGACCGGGGTGCCGCCCGCGCAGATCTTCCTCGACGCCCTGGGGGCGTCCGGGGCCAAGGCCCTGCTGCTCGTCGTGATCGTCGCCCAGTTGTTCTGCGGCAACGCCGAGGTCGCCGCCTGCTCCCGGATGGTCTTCGCCTTCTCCCGGGACGGCGCGCTGCCGGGCTCCCGGTGGTGGCGACGCGTCAGTGCCCGGACCGGGACGCCCGTACCGGCGGTGTGGCTGGCCGTCGCGGCGGCGGGCGTGCTCGCCCTGCCGTCGCTCTACAGCACCACCGCGTACGGCGCGGTCACGGCCGTCAACGTCATCGGGATCACCCCGGCCTACGCCATTCCGGTCTATCTGCGGCTGCGCCACCGGGACCGCTTCCACCGCGGCCCCTGGCACCTGGGCCGATGGAGCGGGCCGGTCGGCTGGGCCGCGGTGGTGTGGGTCGGCGCGGTGACCGTTCTGTTCTGCCTGCCGCAGTCCCGGCCCGCCCACGGCCTGGTCTCCGTCGACACCTTCAACTACGCCCCGGTGGCGCTGCTGGCCGTGCTGGGGCTGGCCGGCCTGTGGTGGCGCGTCGCCGGCCGGCACTCCTACGCCACCCCGGGGGTGGAGCAGGCCGGCGGGCCGGCGAAGGGGGCGCTACCCGGCAGCGGCGGCCGGCTCGGCGGCTGAGGCGGCGGCCGCGGCGGCCTGGCCCCTGGCGCGGGCACGCTTGGAGTAGGTCACGGTCCAGGCGACCAGCAGGGCCGGGACGCCGTAGGACAGCACCGAGTTCACGGCGACCATGGTGTCCGTCGGCAGGGCGTAGGAGAGCCCGATGCGCACCAGCGCCTCGACCGCGTACCCCACGCCCCACACCAGGGTGATCGTGCGCATCACACGGCGGAAGCCGGGCTGCTGCTCCCACAGGGCGTTCCAGCGGGCCAGGCCCTCCTTGGTGCCGTCGGTGCCGAACTTGCGGCCGAAGTAGAACATCAGCGGGCGCGGGGCAGCCAGCGTCGCCAGGCAGACCAGTCCGAACAGGCCGGTGACGGCGGAGTCCTTGACCAGCAGCAGCCGGGTCGAGTGGGGGCCGACGGCGGTGACGGCCAGGGTCAGCAGCATGAAGATGAAGGTGATGACCGCGAATTCGTCGATCCGTCGGTGCCACACCAGGTACACCACCGTGTCCACCAGCGGCCAGACGCTCGACAGCGCCAGGGCGGAGAAGTCGCTCCAGCCCGCGTCGGTCAGCTGGTTGTAGGTCACGATCGGCAACACGACATTGCAGACGATCGAGACGACCCAGCTCAGCACGGTGGTCGTCTTCGTGCGCCGGGAAGAGGGCGCGGGCGATGGTGCGGACATGAATCCCCCAAGATCAGTAACAAATCGGAGGGACCCTAGGGCGAAATCCGGCCATGTGGCAAACCCGCGCCCCATGGCCGGCACGCCGTCGGCGCCGGCCACGGGAGCCTGGTGGGGCGACTCAGCCCTCGGCCAGGGGCGAGCGGAGGTAGATCTGACCGGCCGCCTCCTGCGGCAGCTCGTTCTTGACGAGGGCGGCGGCCCGGTCGACCGGCGCGGTGTCGACGTCGGCCAGGCGGGTGACCCGGCTGGTCAGGGGCTGGCGGGCGGAACCCTGGCCGCCGTTCTCCGCCGCCTCGGCGCTGCCGGCGGTGGAAGCCAGGCCGCAGGCCGCGAGGAGGACCGATCCCGCCGCGACGCGATGCATGATGCGATTTTTCATGACCTGCTCAACGACTGCCGGAAACACCCGACACGAAAAGCGCGAGAACGCCCCCTTTTCAGGTGGATCTCTTCAAGTGGATCTCTTCAGGGGGATCCGGACGACCCAACTCCCCCCAGCTGCAAGATCCTTAACCGAGCCGCTCCCGGCATTCACCACATTGAGGGATAAGCCCACTTTCTTGGGCGTTTCCAGCCGTCCACCGCCTAGCCTGCGAGTGATCGTCCGTCCGCCCCCGGCCCGACGCGAAAGGCCGCGCACGCGATGCCGAACCCCTTCGAGCTTCCCCGCTTCTACACGCCGTATCCGGCACGTCTGAATCCTCATCTGGAAAGCACCCGGGAACACTCCAAGGCGTGGGCCAGGCGGATGGAGATGATCGAAGGCTCCGGTATCTGGGACGAGTCGGACTTCGACTCCCACGACTACGCGCTGCTGTGCTCCTACACCCACCCCGACGCCTCGGGCCCCGAACTCGACCTGGTCACCGACTGGTACGTGTGGGTGTTCTTCTTCGACGACGACTTCCTGGCCAAGTTCAAGCGCACCGGGGACACCCGCGGCGCGCGGGAGTATCTCGACCGGCTGGCCGCGTTCATGCCGCTGGATACGGCCACGCCCGCCGCGGAGCCCGCCAATCAGGTCGAGGCGGGCCTGGCCGACCTGTGGGCCCGTACGGTGCCGGCCATGTCGGACGGCTGGCGGCGGCGCTTCCGGGAGAGCACCTGGCATCTGCTCGAGGAGTCGATGTGGGAGCTGTCCAACATCAACGAGGGCCGGGTCGCCAACCCCGTCGAGTACATCGAGATGCGGCGCAAGGTCGGCGGTGCCCCCTGGTCCGCCAACCTGGTCGAGCACGCGGTGGGCGCCGAGGTCCCCGACGACATCGCGGTGAGCCGGCCGATGCGGGTGCTGAAGGACACCTTCTCCGACGGGGTGCACCTGCGAAACGACCTCTTCTCGTACCAGCGCGAGACCGAGCAGGAGGGCGAACTGGCCAACGCGGTGCTGGTCTTCGAGCACTTCCTGGGCTGTGACACCCAGCAGGCCGCGGACGCCGTGAACGACCTGCTCACCTCCCGGCTCCAGCAGTTCGAGCACACCGCCGTCACCGAGGTCGCTCCCCTGCTGGCGGACCACGGCCTCGACAGCCGGGCGGCCGCCGACGTCTTCGCCTACGTCAAGGGCCTCCAGGACTGGCAGTCCGGCGGCCACGAGTGGCACATGCGCTCCAGCCGTTACATGAACGGCGCTTCCGGCGGCGCCTCCCCCGAGGCGGAGGCGCTGCTGGGCGGCCCCCTCGGTCTCGGCACCTCGGCCGCGCGCCTGGTGCCGTCGATCCTGGCCGCGCTGCCCAGGCGGCTGCGCAGCCATACGCACGTGCCGTTCGAGCAGGTGGGTCATCTGCCGCTCCCCGACTTCCGGATGCCGTTCGAGACCCGGCTCAGCCCACACCTGGACGGTGCCCGCCGGAACAACGTCGAGTGGACCAGCCGGATGGGCATCCTCGAGCCGTCCGCCGCCGATCCCCTCGCCGGGCACTGGGACGAGGAGAAGCTGAGGGACTTCGACCTGGCCCTGTGCGCCGCCGGGATCCACCCGGGGGCGACCGCCGAGGAGCTCGACCTGGGCACCGCCTGGCTCACCTGGGGGACGTACGGCGACGACATCTACCCGGTGTGCTTCGGGCGCACCGGCGACCTGGCCGCGGCGAAGGCGTGCCACGAACGGCTCCTGCTGTTCATGCCGTTGGACGGTGAGGCCCCGACACCCCCGGTGAACTGCCTGGAGCGCAGTCTGTCCGACATCTGGGTGCGCACGGTGGCCCCGATGGACCCGCAGACGCGCAAGGAGTTCCGGGACGCCGTCGAGGTGATGCTGGAGAGCTGGCTGTGGGAGCTGGCGAACCAGCAGCAGAACCGGATCCCCGAGCCGGTCGACTACGTCGAGATGCGGCGGCTGACGTTCGGTTCCAACCTGACCATGTTCCTGTCCCGGCTCCGCCAGGGGAAGGTCCTGCCCCCGGAGGTCTACCGCTCCCGCCCCGTGCAGGCGCTGGAGAACGCGGCCGCGGACTACTCCACCCTCATGAACGACGTCTTCTCCTACCAGAAGGAGATCCAGTTCGAGGGCGAGGTCCACAACGCCGTCCTGGTCGTGCAGAACTTCTTCAACTGCGGGCGCACCGAGGCGCTGGGCATCGTGAGCGATCTGATGCAGTCGCGGATGCGGGAGTTCCAGCACGTCGCCGCCGTGCAGCTGCCCGTGCTCTGCGAGGAGTTCGGCCTGGACGCCGAGGGCCGCGCCGCCCTGGACGGCTATGTCAGGGAGCTGGAGAACTGGATGTCGGCCATCCTCACCTGGCACCGGGACTGCCGCCGCTACGCGGAGGCCGACCTGCTGCGCCACGCCGCCCCGTCCGTGGTCCGGCCGCAGGCGGCGCCGGTGGGCGCCCCCACCGGGCTCGGCACCTCGGGCACCCGGCTCGCCACGCTGCTGCGCACGTCGTGACGGCCTGCGCACCGCCCGGCGCGGAACCGCAGCGCGCGCGGGGGCGTCCCCCGGGAGGACCGACAAGATCGCCGATATCCAGGGGAGTGCTTCGCACATGACGGGAACAGCCGCTCGCTATCTGTATCTGGTCCGGCACGGCGAGGCCTTGGCGGACCAGAGCGGACTGACGGACGCCGGCCGGCGGCAGGCCGTGCTGCTGGGCGAGCGGCTGCGCGGCGTGCCGTTCTCTGCGGTCCACCACAGCCCGCTGGCCCGGGCGGTGCAGACCGCCCAGTTGATCGGCGAGCAGCTGGACGGGGTCCCTCTGCGGCCGGCCCGGGCCGCCGGGGACTACCTCCCGTACGTACCGACGGCGCAGGAGCTGCCGCCGGAGTCGGCGGACTTCCTCCTCGCCTTCCTGGCCCGGTTCCCGGAGGAGGATCCCGAGCTCGGGGCGGCGCTGGCCCGTGAGGCCGTGGAGTCCTTCACGGGGCCGGTGCCGGGCGACGAGCCGCGCCACGAGCTGGTCGTCACCCATAACTTCCTCATCGGCTGGCTCGTACGGGCGGCGCAGGACGCCCCGAAGTGGCGCTGGATCGGTCTCAACCAGGCCAACGCCGCCCTGACCGTCATCCGGTACGCACCGGGACGGCCGTCGTCCGTGCTCTTCTTCAACGACATGCGGCACCTGCCGGAAGAGCTCCGCTGGACGGGCTTCCCGCCCGAACTGCACGTCTGAGGCAACTGCGCGGCCGGGGCGACGATTTCGCACAAGCCTTCGCCCGCGCCGCAGTGAGCGCTTAGCCTGTACGGAATCGGTGATGGACCGTCACCATCCGAACAGTGAGGGACATTCATGCGCACTGTCCTGCCCCGCACCTGGCGTTCCGCCGCGACGCTCGCCGCCGCGGCGGCCGCCTTCGGACTCTTCGGGGCCGCGCCCGCCCAGGCGAGCCCCTCCCCCATACCCGCCCTGAGCGGCACGGAGAAGGCGCTGCTGGGTTCCGACGCACCCAAGGCCGTCCAACTGGACCCCGCCACCGGCGCGATCCTCTCCGTCCGCGCCCTTCCCGGGACCCCGGAGCAGGGGATCGGCCACCACAACTACTGCAACTCCGGCGACGGCTGTTTCCTCAGCGGTCGCGTGCCCTACGCCCACCAGGGCTTCTACGGTTCCGCGGGCACCTCCCGCGGGAACTGGCCCTACCGCAGCGGCTACAACACGGGCAGATACACCGCTTCCGCCTGCTGGGTACAGGCCTGCGCCCAGCGCGCCCTGCCGCCCAACACCCGGGCGGACTTCGGCGGCACCCTCGTGACGGGCACCTCGTTCCGCATCCACTGAACCCGCGAGCGATTCCACGAAGGCCCCCACCGGGAGGTGGGGGCCTTCGCCTTTTCCTGCCTTCCTGCCTTCCTGCCTTCCCGTCGAATATTCGACGAAGGAGCGATCTCGCTTCACTTCTTGCGTCAAGATCGTTTCCAGACGACAGGATTGGCGTTGGATCGCGTTCCGCACCGGACGTCCGACCGCGTAGAACATGATCGTTGATGACCTCGTGTCAGTGCCCCACAAGGGAGAGATCATGAAGCGGACCGGTTCGGCCGTCACCGCGGCAGCCGCTGCCTTCGTCCTGGCCCAGTCGCCCTCCGCCGTCGCGGCGGACGCCCCGGCCTGGACCGTCCCGTCCTGCGCCCGCGTCACCGGCGACGGCGCCGTCACCTACACCACCGACGACGGTGCGAGCCTGGCCCCGACGACCGGAACCCTGAAGCCGGTCAGCTACACCCATGGGCTGGTCGCCCTGGACACCCCCAACACGCTGCTCGCCACCCGCAACAGCGAACTGCAGCGCTCGACGGACGCGGGCTGCACCTGGACCCGCGTCGCGACGCTGGGCAGCGGCTCCACGCGGCTGACCGCGGCCCCCGGCGGCCGCGCCTTCGCCTGGGAGATGAGCGGCGCCTACCTCGCCCGGGTGGACGGCAGGACCGTCACCCCGCTGACCGCCCCCACGGCGAACATCGTGGGCGTGGGCACCGACCGGGCCCGGCCGGGCCATGTGCGCCTCGCCGGCGGCGACGGCCGGCTGTTCGACTCGACGGACGGTGGCGCGAGCTGGAAGGCGGTGGGCAGCCGGGCCTTCGGCGGCGGGACGACCGTGTACTCGGTGGCCTTCGACCCGGCCGACCCGGACCACGCCGTCGCGGGCGGCATGGCGCGCGGCGGGGCGGTGACCACCGACGGCGGGGCCACATGGACGTCGTCCACCGGACTGTCGGCAACTGCGGGCGGCGCGGCGAACCTCTTCCACGCGGTCGTCTCGCCCGCGAACCCCTCGGTCGTCCACGCCCTGGGCATCGACCTGGTGGAGGCCGCGCCGGGCTCGGGCTCCGAGGGCCGCCACCTCTACCGCTCGGCCGACGGCGGCCGCACCTTCGTCAAGACCGTCGACGACTCCGCGGAGACCAAGCTCACCAACGGCACCCTGCTGGCACCGAGCCCCACCGACGCGAACGTGCTCTACTTCGCGTACGGCACCTACTACCAGGACTACGGCACCGACCTGTTCCGCCTCGACACGGCCACGGGCAAGATCGGCAAGACGCACAACGCCTACGACGGCATCTCCGCCATCGCCTTCAACCCCGCCCGGCCGAAGGTGATGTACCTGGGCGTGGAGGAAGTCCGGGTCGACTGACGACGGCGGAGGAGCGTGGCCCTAGCCGCGCGGGGAAAGCTCCGCCATCGCCGACCAACCGGTGCCCGGCACCTCGACGTTGATGATCTGCGGCGTCTCGGCGATCACGTCGGGCATCCAGGCCATGGCGGTCTTGAAGTGCTCGGAGTTCACGTGCACCTCGCCCGCCTCGGCGGACTCGAAGGCCTCCACCAGGACGAACTGGTGGGGGTTGTCCACGCTGCGGGACCACTCGTAGAAGACGTTGCCCGGCTCGTCGCGGGTGGCCTGCGTGAAGTCCTGGACGAGGTCGAGCCACTCCTCGCTCCGCTCGGGGCGGACGGTGAACTTGACGACGATGAAGATCATGGATGCTCCAGGGAGATCGGGTCCGTGGCCCCGGGCGCGGCCGGGGCTCGGTGCCGAGCCGGCCGCGCCCGGGACGGGACCATCGTGCCCCGGGCGGCGCGGCCCCGCGAGCGAACCGGTCGCCGATTCCGGCCCTGCCGGAAAACCGTGCCGCCCAGGCGGTGAGCGCGTCAGGCGCTGAGCGCTGCGGCTCGCTCGCGCAGCTCGGCGAGGGCGAGCCGCAGCAGGGGGTGCCCCTCGCTGCCGCGGCGCACGGCCGTGAAGACCCGCCGGGTGGGGCCCGGCCCGCGCACCGGCCGGACGGCGGGGGTGAGGGCCGGGCGGATGCCGTGCAGTGCCGAGCGCGGCACGAGGGCGACGCCCGCGCCCACGGCGACCAGGGCGCAGACTGCGGAGAAGTCGTCGGACAGGCACTCCACACGGGGCTGGAAGCGGGCCTCCTCGCAGGCGCGCAGCACGGCCTCGTGCACGGGGTTGCCGGGCCAGGGGGTGATCCAGAGGTCGTCGCGCAGGTCGGCCAGATCCACTTCCGGCGCGTCGGCCAGCCGGTGGCCGGGGGGCAGGACCGCGTCGAAGGGCTCCGCGTAGAGCGGGGCGTACAGCAGCTGTCCGTCGCCGGGGGCGAGGGAGTCGCGGTGCTCGACGGCGACGGCGATGTCGACCTCGCCGTCGATGAGCAGGCGCGCGCTGGCGTGCCCCTCGGCGTCCTTGACCCGCACGCGGACCTGGGGCGCCCGCTGCCGCAGGGCGGCGACGGCCGGGGCGACGACCTCGGTGATGGAGGTGGCGAACGCCGCCACGGCCACCTCGCCCACCAGGCCCGTCGAGCAGGCGGCCAGATCGGCCTCGGCCCGCTCCAGCTGTGCGGATATCTCGGTGGCGTGCCGGGCGAGGACGGTGCCGGCGGCGGTCAGCCGCACGGTGCGGCCGCGGCGCTCCAGCAGGGCGTGCCCGGTCTCCGCCTCCAGGGCGGCCAGCTGCTGGGAGACCGCCGAGGGCGAGAGGTAGAGAGCGCCGGCGGCCGCGGTGACGGTGCCGTGGTCGGCGAGGGCGCGCAGCACGCGCAGGCGGCGTGGATCGATCACCGGTCCACTATCGCAGATCGTTAAGCCTGGCTTCACAGCCGATCTCGAAAAATGTTGATGGACTTCACAGCGGTCAGGTTGCACAGTGATCCCTCATGAGGGCATTGGTAAAGACCACCGCTGGACCCGGTCTCGAGCTGACCGAGGTGCCGACCCCCGAGGCCGGCGCCGGACAGGTCCTGATCAAGGTGCTGCGCACGGGCATCTGCGGGACCGATCTGCACATCGACAGCTGGGACGACTGGGCGGCCCGCGTGGTCCGCGCCCCCCTCGTGCTGGGCCACGAGTTCGCCGGCGAGGTCGTGGCGACGGGCCCGGGCGTCACCGGCGTGAAGGTCGGCGACACCGTCAGCGGCGAGGGCCACCTCGTCTGCGGCACCTGCCGCAACTGCATGGCCGGCCGCCGCCACCTGTGCATCCGCACGGTCGGCCTCGGCGTCCACACCGACGGCGCCTTCGCCGAGTACGTGGTCCTGCCCGAGTCGAACGTCTGGGTGCACCGGCACGAGATCGACATCGACGTCGCCGCCATATTCGACCCGTTCGGCAACGCCGTGCACACGGCCCTCGCCTTCCCCGTCCTCAACGAGGACGTGCTGATCACCGGCGCCGGTCCCATCGGCATGATGGCCGCGGCCGTCGCCGAGCACGCCGGGGCGCGCTCCACCGTCATCACCGACGTCAGCCCGTACCGGCTCGCCCTGGCGCAGAAGATGGGCGCCACCGTCGCCCTCGACGTCAGCAGCCGGCGCATCGCCGACGTCATGCCGGAGCTCGGCATGACCGAGGGCTTCGACATCGGCATGGAGATGTCCGGCCGCGCCGACGCCCTCCAGGACATGATCGCCACCATGTCGCCGGGCGGCCGCATCGCCGCCCTCGGCCTGCCCACCGGCGACGTGAGCATCGACATGGCCACCGTCGTGACCCGCATGCTGACCCTGCGCGGCATCTACGGCCGTGAGATGTACGAGACCTGGTACGCGATGTCCGTGCTGCTGCGCAGCGGTCTGGACATCTCCCCGGTGATAACGCACCGGTTCGGGTTCGAGCAGCACGCCGAGGCGTTCGCCACCGCCCGTTCCGGCCAGTGCGGGAAGGTCGTCATCGACTGGACCCGGCCGACCGCCCCCTGACGCAGCCCCCACGACGAGGAGTCACCCCGTGTTCGACAGCATGCGCGAGCACCTGCGCACCGAGCTGCAGGACATCCGCGACGCCGGCCTGTATAAGTCCGAGCGTGTGATCACCAGCCCGCAGTCCGCCGCGATCAGCGTGGGCGAGGGCAAGGTGCTGAACTTCTGCGCCAACAACTACCTCGACCTCGCCGACCACCCCGAGGTCATCGCCGCCGCCAAGAAGGCCCTGGACGACTGGGGCTTCGGCATGGCCTCCGTCCGGTTCATCTGCGGCACCCAGGCGCCGCACAAGGAGCTGGAGGAGAAGATCTCCCGGTTCCTCGGCATGGAGGACACGATCCTCTACAGCTCCTGCTTCGACGCGAACGGCGGTGTCTTCGAGACGCTGCTGAGCGCCGAGGACGCGGTGATCTCCGACGAGCTCAACCACGCGAGCATCATCGACGGCATCCGCCTGTCGAAGGCGGCCCGCTTCCGCTACCGCAACCGCGACATGGCCGACCTGGAGCGCTGCCTGCAGGAGGCCTCCGGCGCGCGCCACAAGCTGATCGTCACCGACGGCGTGTTCTCCATGGACGGCTACATCGCCCCCCTGGACGAGATCTGCGACCTGGCCGATCGCTACGGCGCAATGGTGATGGTCGACGACTCGCACGCCGTCGGCTTCGTCGGCGAGGAGGGCCGGGGCACCCCCGAGCTCTTCGGTGTGACCGAGCGGGTCGACATCATCACCGGCACCCTGGGCAAGGCGCTCGGCGGCGCCAGCGGCGGCTACGTCGCGGCCCGCGCCGAGATCGTCGAGCTGCTGCGCCAGCGCTCGCGCCCGTACCTCTTCTCGAACTCCCTCGCGCCGTCCATCGTCGGCGCCTCGCTGCGGGTGCTCGAGCTGCTGACCGAGTCCGGCGACCGCCGGGCGCGGCTGCGGGAGAACACCAAGCTCTTCCGCGCGGAGATGACCGCCGCGGGCTTCGACATCCTGCCGGGCGAGCACGCGATCGCCCCGGTGATGGTCGGCGACGCCGCGCTGGCCGCCCGGATGGCGGCGGCGCTGCTGGAGAAGGGCATCTACGTGATCGCCTTCTCCTACCCCGTCGTGCCCAAGGGGAAGGCGCGCATCCGCGTCCAGCTGTCCGCCGCGCACTCGCGCGAGGACGTCCTGCGCACGGTCGCGGCGTTCCGCGAGGTCCGCGACGCGCTCGGCGCGGCGTAGCCGTCCGCTTGCCTCACCCCGGTGCCCGGCGGCTGTCGAAGCCGCCGGGCACCGGTGCGTGCGGCGCCGGGCGTTACTTGCCGATCTCGGCCACGCCCGCCCGCGCGTACTTCTCGTCGAGGTCCCCGCTCGGCGCGCCCGCCACGCCGATGCCGGCGACCGGGGCGCCCTGGGCCTGGACCGGGGCGCCGCCGGGCAGGAAGAGGGTGCCGGGAATGTCCTTCAGGTTCGGCGCCTGCTGCAGGCGCTTGACCAGCTCGGAGGTGGGGGCGTTCCAGGAGACCGCCGTGTAGGCCTTGCGCTGGGCGGACTCGTAGGACTGCGGGCCCGCGCCGTCGCCGCGCAGGGTGACCAGGGTGTTGCCGTTGCGGTCGACGACCGCGACGGACACCTTCTGGCCGTCCTTCTTGGCGGCGGCGAGCGCCGCCTTCGCGGCCTCGGCCGCCGACTCCACCGTCAGGTGGGTGCTCTGGGTGAAGCCCTTGGGCGCGGGGGACGCGGCCGTCGCGGAGACGGCGCCGAAGGTGCCGGCACCGACGGCGACGACCGCGGCGACGGTCAGCACCCGGGCGCGGACGGGGAACTTCTGCAGGCTCTTCATGAGGGCTCCTTGGCCAGTGGGCGTACGGGGACGGCGACGCCCGGACGGCGGCGGGGAGCCGCCGGCCGTGCGCCGTGCCTCCATCCTCGGAGCGCCCGCGCCCCGCGCCCGTCGTCGTTCCGGCTGCTCCGGGCGGACAGGACGGCCGACCCCCGGGTCAACCGATCGGATGATGCGGAGGGGGCCGGGAGGGGTTAGGACGGGAGGGCAGCACCGTTTCGGTGAGCGTTCCGGCAGGATTCGGCAAGAGAGGCCGCCCGTGCACAGCCCCCCACCGCAGGCTAAGGACCCGGCCCGGTCCCGCGACCGCGGCGGCGACCCCGACGCCTTGTGGTTCACCGCGATCCGGCACGCCGCGTTCTTCCTGCTCCTCGGCGCGTCCCTCGTCCGCTTCCTGCTCCGCCACCCCGGCGAGCCCCGCATTCCGTGGGTGGCCGCCCTGAGCGCCGTGCTGGCCGGGCTGTACGTGCTCGGTTCGGCGCTCGGTGACGCCGCGGTCGCCCGCCGCCGGCTGTGGCTCGGCGCGGTCGTCGCGGTCTGGGTCGTCCTCGTCGTGCTCGCGCCGAGCTTCGCGTGGTGCGCGATCCCCCTCGTCTACACCAGCCTGCACACGCTGCCGGTGCGGGCCGCGCTCGCCCTGATCGGCGTGCTGACCGTGTTCGTCGTGGCCGCGCAGATCAGCCTCTTCGGGTTCGACCCGAACCTCGTCGTCGCCCCGCCGACCGTCGCCGCGATGGCGACCGCCGTCTTCGTGCACATGCAGCGGCAGGCGTCCCGGCAGCGCGCGCTGATCGACGACCTGCTGCGCACCCGGCGCGAACTGGCCGCGACCGAGCGGCGCGAGGGCACGCTCGCCGAGCGGCAGCGGCTGTCGATGGAGATCCACGACACCCTGGCCCAGGGGCTGTCCAGCCAGCAGATGCTGCTGCAGGCCGCGGACCGCGTCTGGGACGCGGACCCGCTCACAGCCCGCGCGCATGTGCGCACCGCCGTGGGCGTCGCCGCCCGCGGCCTGGCGGAGGCCCGGCGCTTCGTCCACGACCTGGCACCGCCCGACCTGGACCGGGGCGTATCGCTCGGCGAGGCCCTGCGCGCCCTGGCCGGGCGGGAGTCGACGGGCGGGCTCACCGTGCGCTTCCACCTGGAAGGGGTACCCACACCACTGCCGGGCCGGGTCGAGTCGGCGCTGCTGCGCATCGCCCAGGGGGCGCTCGCCAATGTGCGCGAGCACTCCGGGGCGACCACCGCCGCCCTCACCCTCACCTGCCTCGACGACCAGGTCGTGCTGGACATCGCCGACGACGGGCGGGGCTTCGACCTCGGCGCCACCCACCCGGGCGAGGGCGGCCGCGGGCACGGTCTGCCCGCCATGCGCGCCCGCGTCCTGGCGGTCGGCGGCCGGCTGAGCGTGGAGTCGGCGCCCGGCGAGGGCACCGTCGTCTCCGCGTCCGTCCCCTCGCGCCCCTCCCCCTCCTCTCCTACCTCCCCCTCCTCGGAGCTTCCGTGAACACCTCCCCTGTGCGTCTGCTGCTGTGCGACGACCACGCCGTCGTACGGGCCGGGCTGCTGGCCCTGCTCGCGAGCGAACCCGGCATCGAGGTCGTCGGAGAGGCCGGCACCGGCGAGGCGGCCGTCGCACTGGCCGCCAAGCTCCAGCCCGACGTGGTCCTGATGGACCTTCAGCTCGGCCCGGGCATCGGCGGCGTGGAGGCCACCCGCCGCATCACCGCGGCGGCCGGCGGGACGACGCATGTGCTGGTCCTGACCACGTACGACACGGACGCGGACGTCACGCGCGCGATCGAGGCCGGGGCCACGGGCTATCTGCTGAAGGCCGAGCGCCCCGAGGAGCTGTTCTCCGCCGTCCACGCCGCGGCCCAGGGGCGCACCGCCCTCTCGGCACCGGTCGCCGGCCGGGTGATGGCCCACCTGCGCGGCGCCCGGCCGGCGACGGGCACGCTCACGGAGCGCGAGCGCGACATCCTGGGGCAGCTGGCGCGCGGCCTGGGCAACCGTGAGATCGCCCGTGCGCTGTTCATCAGCGAGGCCACGGTCAAGACCCACCTGGGCCGCATCTACGCCAAGCTCGGCGTCGACACCCGTGCGGGCGCGGTGGCCGTGGCCAAGGAACAGCGCCTCCTGCCCTGACAGGGGCCGCACCGGCCTCCACCTCAAGGCGGCCCCGAAGGCCCGGGTCGCTCGCGGCGGACGGCCCGGGCCGCGCGTATCAGCAGCAGCACGGCTCCCGCGGTCAGCACCGCGCGCCGGCCCTCACCGCGACGGCCGGCAGTGCGGCGGCCGCCAGGGCGCTCCCCCATCCGGGTACGTGCCCGGTCGCCAGGAACAGGCTGCCCGCCGTCAACACCGCGAGGCCGACCGCCCACGGCCCCGGCGCCCCGGCCGCCGGAGGCGCCGAAGGTCTACGGCGGCGTGACTATGGTTCAAGGCCACCGGGCCGGAAGTCTGCGGGTGAGCGGAGCACGCCCCACAGCCGGGGCGGCACGGCCCGACTCAGCGCCGCAGGGCCCACCTCTGCACCGCCTCCAGCGGTCCGTGGGAGAACCGTCGCAGCCACAGGGCGGAGGCGGCCATGAGGACGGCGCACACCACGGCCCACAGTCCCATCACCCACCACGGGGCGAAGTCGCCGAAGCGGGCGGCCAGTCCCAGGCCGATGCCGTAGGAGGCCAGCATGCACAGCACGTTCTGGGCGACGTAGCAGGACAGCGCGGTGCGGCCCACCGAGGTCAGGCCGGAGGTCAGCAGGCCGCCGCCGCGGATCCGGTCGGTGAGCGCGCCGATCAGGCCGATGTAGCCGAGCGCCACGACCGGGGCGGCCACGTAGCGGCCGAGCAGGTAGAAGTCGGCGCCGCCCAGGGCTGTCGCCACGTTCAGCGGCACGCCGATGCCGAGTCCCCACTGGAGCAGCCGGGCGCGGATGCGGCGGCCGTCGGCGTCCGGGGCGAAGGCACCCGCGCGGTAGAGCCGTACGCCGAGGAGGAAGAGGAAGACCAACAGCGCGAAGGAGAGGACCGGTTCCATGCGCAGCACGACGGCGTTGTGGAGGCGGAAGGCGATCTGGTCGAGGTAGCCGCCGTGGGCGTAGAGGTCGACGACGCGGCGGCTCGGCCCGTCGGTGTCGTCGGACTGCGAGGCGAGCGATCCCAGGGTGAGCAGCGACATGAGGGCCAGGTGCAGGGCCGCCGCGCACCACATCGCCCTGTGGCGGAACCGGTCGGAGCGGGTGAGCAGCCAGGCCACGAGCAGTGCGGTGACCGCGTAGCCCATGAGGACGTCCCAGGCGAAGACGAGGACGAAGTGCAGCGTTCCTTCGCCGAACAGGAACAGGGCCCGCCACCGGTACCGGCCCGGCCATGGCTGTCCGCGCTTGGCTGCGGAGCCGAACTGGATGGCCAGTCCGACGCCGAACAGGACGGTCAGCATGGCCAGGAACTTGCCGTCGGCGAGGAGCCGGAAGAGGCATTCGGCCGCCGCCGGGAGGGACGGGTCGGATACCACGTGGTGCAGGGAGGAGCCTCCGGTGCCGGAGAGGATGCCCCATTCCGCGCCGGGGCCGGTGAAGATCCATACGTTGGTCATCAGCGTGCCGAGGATCGCCGTGCCCCGCAGTACGTCCAGGAGCGCGAGCCGTCCGCCGGGCCCGGCCGCGCCGGTGACCTGCCCGGACGCCGGGCGGTGCGCGGGCGTCGGCGGGGTTCTCGGTGAAGGGGCTGCTGGCCGTGCGGTGTCCGACATCGCGATCTCCTGGATTCGTCGTTGTCTTCATCGTCACCGTGCGTCGCGCGAGGGGCTTCGTAGGCGGTGATGAAACCGCGCTACATCTTTCGATGTAGGGGGAGATCTTCGGTGGCTCGTGTCATCGTGGCGGTGGGTGTCTTCGGCCGCCGTAAACCGCCGGATCCGGCCATTAGCACGTCGGTACATGTGCCGATGGGAAATGCCAAAACCCTCACCTCACACCACTGTTATCGATTACCTTCCGTCGCACAGGGCATGCCACTGGTGATCGCCACCCGTACGTAGTCGCGGCGCGCAGCTGGCCGCCGCGCCGCTGGAGAGGATCGTGTGACCGGTATCGACGGGTGCTTGGCCGAGGCCATGACCATCCCCGGGGCGCGGGGCGCGAGCCTGGTGGACTGGACCAGCGGGCTCGCCCTGGGGGCGGCCGGCGAGGGACCGGAAGGCGACCACGAGGCCGCCGCGGCGGACGCCGCCGAGCTGGCCCGGCTGGCCTTCGAGAACAGCGCGTTCACCCGCTCCGCCCCCGACGCGGGACCGGTGGAGGACCTGATCGTCACGGCGCGCGGGAGCTACCACCTGATCCGCTTCGTGCAGACCGCCTTCGACAGCAGCGTCTTCCTCTACGTGTGGCTGGACCGGGCCGAGGCCAATCTCGCGGTGGCCCTGTTCCGGCTCAAGGACCTGACCGCCAGGCTGGTCGTGGCATGAGCGCGGAGGCGAACGGCCCGGAGGGCATACGGGCGGCCACGGGCGACGGCACGCTGGCCCGGCTCGCCGCCGAGCGCGCCACGGGCGCCCTGCACGGCCGCGTCGGCGCGCTCTATCTCGCCGACGGCGCGATCGTGCACGCCGAGAGTCCCGCCGTGCCCGACGTGGGGTGGCGGCTCACGGCCGGGGGCCGGCTCTCGCCCGAGTGCTGGGACGAGGCGGTGGAGGAGGGCGGTCCCGACTACCGGGCGGGCACCTTCCTCGTCGAGCACGGCCGGTTGAGCAGGGGCGAGCTGGAACTGTGCCATCTGAGCGCCCTGTTCGACGCCGCCTACTTCGTCCTGTCCCCGCTGGACGCCACCCAGCGGGCGCCGGAGCGGTTCCTCAGTCAGGCCCGGCACTGGTTCGGTCCCGTCCGTCCGGTTCCCGTCCCCCTCCTCCAGCGGGAGATGCGGCGCCGGCGGAGCCTGCTGGAGCGGGCCTGGCCGTGGCCGGAGGTGGACGCGGCCCCGGTGGTGCCCGTAGCCGGCCCCGGTCCCCACGCGCGGGGGCCCGGGCCGACGTGCGGACGGCGGGCCGTCCTGGAGGCCGCCGACGGGGTGCGGACGCCGCTGCAGATCGCCCGGGCGCTGGGGCGTTCGGCCTTCGCCACCCTCCTCGACGTCCGGCGGCTGGCGGCCGCGGGGCTGGTCCGTACCCCGCAGGCGGGCGCGGCGCCGGCCCGTGCGCCGCTGCGCTCCGCCACCGCCGCTCCGGAGATCTCCCTGCTCTACCGGATCCGCGACGCTTTGGAGGCCCTGTGACCCTCGAACGACCCGTGCCCGTGTCGTGCACCGGCTCGCCGGACCGCCGGGTTCCACCGATCTCATGATGAGGCGTGCGCTGAGGCAGTTCGCCGGAAGGAGACAGTCGATGACCGCCGCACCCGAGGTGCTCGCCGAGCTCCAGGGGTTACGTGTCCGGGTACCGCATCTGACCGGTGCGCTGGTGGCGAGCACCGACGGGCTGGTGATCGCGCATCTGGTCAGCGAGATGGAGCCGGACGGCGTGGCCGCGCTGACCGCCGCCGCCCTGGGAGTCGGCGCGCGGCTGACGAACGCCGTGGGCCACGGAGGCTTCCGCGAACTGATCGTCAGCGGCGAACTCGGCTACGTGGCCACGTACGCCGCCGGGGGCTCCTGCGTCCTGACGCTGCTGGCCTCGGCCGACGCCAACGTGGGCCGGCTGAACCTCGAGGCCCGCAGGGCCGGTACGCGCATAGCCGCCCTGGCGGAGAGCACGCTGGAGCGCCAGCGGCAGCCGTGACGGCGGGCCGCCCCGACGCCAATAAATAGCGACAAAACGATACTTACCTCTATAGCGATAGCGACTTCACACCCCTCCCGATACGGAACAGGAAGCGGATCCCTGATGGCGAACACCGAAATGGCACTCAAGGACGCGATGGGCTCGATCGACGGGGCCATCGGCGTGGCGCTCGTCGACTACAGCAGCGGCATGGCCCTCGGCACTCTCGGCGGAACCCAGTCCTTCGACCTCAACGTCGCCGCCGCGGGCAACACGGATGTCGTACGCGCCAAGCTGCGCGCCATGGAGATGCTCAACCTCCAGGACACCATCGAGGACATCCTCATCACCCTGGGCACGCAGTACCACTTGATCCGGCTGCTGACCGGCCGCGGCGGCAACGGGCTCTTCCTCTACCTGGTCCTCGACGGCAATCGGGCCAATCTGGCCATGGCGCGCCATCAGCTCAAGCGCATCGAAGCGGAGCTGGAGGTCTGAGCCACCCCGGGCAGCGGCCCGGGCGTGCCGGAACGGAATGTGGCGATGGGTCAGTTCGCTCCCGATTTGCGGCCACCGGGCACCCGCCGCAAGGTGATCGGGAAGATCCCTTTCCCCGCTCGAAGGAGTTGGACCATGGGTGCCTCCCGAAGAACCGGCTTTCTCGTGTCCGGCGTCGTGTGCGGTGCGCTCGTGCTGGGCGCCGTCGGCTACGACGCCACGGCCCGCCCGGCCTCGTCACCGTCCTCGGCGTCGGACACGTCGCGCACCACCGTCCCCGCACAGGCTCCCCCGCCCGCCGCGCTGCGCAAGGCGGCCGGCGAGGGGATGCGGGCCATCGACGCCAACGTGATCGGCAAGGAGGCGGCCGAGGCCGCCGCGGCGGAGTGCAAGGCGGTGCGGGAGCAGAGCCGGGCACCGGGCGGGCGGTGCGCCGCGCTGGAGGAGAACCTGGGGATGCTGGACCGGGCCCGGGCCGGCATGGAGCGGCAGGCGGGTGCCGCCCGGCCGGACCTGGCCGCGCTCACCACGGCGACGACCGACGCGGTCGCGGCCACGGCCCGGCTCGCGAAGGAACAGGAGCGGGCGCACGGCCACGGCAGGGACGGCGACGGCCTCCTCTCCGTGGTCACCGGCCTGGTCAACGGCCTGGTGAACAGCCTCAACGGCGTGGTGTCGGGCCTGAGCGGGCTGGTCAACGGCCTGCTGAAAGCCGTGCTGCGCTAGCGGCCCCGAAGCTTTGCCGGCCCTCCGGCCGGGCCGCGGCGGCCTTCCCCGCCCGAGGTGCCGCCGCGCCGCCCGTTGGGGTCACGGCGCTCGGCCGACTGCCGCTCCCGCGTCGCGGGCGCGGCACGGCGGCCGGAGCGTGGCCCCATGAGGTCAGCTCGCCTCGACCCCGTCCGGGCCGGCCCGGAGCGTCCCGCGCGGGTGGGCCGCGCGCCGGGCGCGCCGGTCCTGCCGTGGCTCGCCGCCGTCGCCACCGCCTACGCCGTCGCCCAGCTGGTCCTCGTCGTCCCCGGCACGGGCCTGGGCTGGGACGAGACCGTATACGTCAGCCAGGTGGGGCCGCGGACTCCCGCCGCGTTCTTCAGCGCGCCCCGCGCCCGGGGCGTGACCCTCCTCGTGGCGCCCGTCGCCGCACTGACGGCCTCCGTCACGGCGCTGCGCGTCTGGCTGGCGGCGCTCTCGGGCTGCGGACTGCTGCTCTCCCTGTGGGTCTGGCGGCGACTGCTTCCGCTGCCGGTGCTGGTGGCGGCGGGGGTGCTGTTCAGCGGCCTGTGGATCACCTTGTTCTACGGGCCGCAGGCCATGCCCAACCTCTGGGTCGCCTACGGGGCGCTGTGTGCCACGGGCTGCTTCCTGCGGGCGGTGCGCGACGGAAGCGACCGCCGCGCGCTCGCCGGTCTGCTCCTGGCGGTCGCGTTCACCGCGCTGATGCGGCCGGGCGACGCCCTCGCGCTCGTGCTGCCGCTGGCGGCCGCGGCGCTGTGCGTACGGGCCTGGCGGCGGCCGGCCGTGCTGCTCGCCCTCGTGGCCGGTACGGTCCTGGGCGGCGCGGAGTGGGTCATCGAGGCGTATGTCCGCTACGGAGGGCTCGCCGCGCGCCTGCACCGGGCCGAGGAGATCCAGGGCGGCTGGGGAGGCCACCTCGCCCTGGACGACCATGTGCGCGCCCTGGAGGGGCGGTCGCTGTGCCGCCCCTGCGACGTGCCGTGGCGCCATCCGGTCACCGCCGCCTGGTGGTTCGCGCTGCCCGTGCTCACCGCAGGCGGGCTCGTGGCGGCGGCCCGGGTGTGCCGCCTGACCGTGGTGGCGCTGCCGGTGCTGGTGGCGGGGTGCCTGGCGGTGCCGTACATGCTGCTCGACTACGCCGCGCCCCGCTTCCTGCTCCCCGCATACGCGCTGCTGGCGCTGCCCGTCGGGCTCTGTATGACCGCCGCGGCGAGCAGGGCACGGGGGTCGGGCGAGGCGCGGATGCGGGCGCTCGGGGCCGTCGCGCTCGCCCTGGCGCTGCTCGCGCACTTCGCGGTGCAGTACACGGTGCTCCAGAGGATGGTCGCCCGCAGCGCTCACACCCGCGACGCGGTGGGCCGCGTCATCGCCGAGCTGCGGCGGCAGGGCGTGCGTCCGCCGTGCGTCGTCAGCGGGGAGGAGGCCGTGCGGATCGCCTACCGGGCCGGCTGTTCCTCCCGTCAGACGAGCGGGCACGACGGCAGCATCACGCCGGAGCAACTACTGCGGACCGCGGGCCGGATGCCGGTGGCGGTGGTGCTGGGCGAGGGCCGGGCGGTGCCGTCGTACGCGCGGGGCTGGCGGGTCAAGCCGCTGCCGTGGCAGGGCCTGCGCGTCGCGCTCTCGCCGCGGCCCGGGCCGGACGCCCGCTGAGGGGACGGCCGCGCGGTGGGTCCCGGCCGGCGGTGCCGTACCGGGACCGGTGTCGTCACCAGGGGCCGAAGGGGACGAGGTCGGGGCCGACGCTGTGCCAGTCGTCGCCGCCCTCGCTGACGCGGTGGAAGAGGTGACCGCAGTACCAGACGACTACGTCCTGGCCGTCGGTGCTCTCCCCGTTCAGATAGGCGCCGAGCCCGTCGTCGGCCGCGCTGCCCTGCCTGCCGTAGCGGTCCTCGCTGCCGCGGTAGCGCAGCAGCCACAGGTCGGAGGAGGAGAAGGCGTTCGCCGTGCCGTCGTCGGGCCCCGGCAGGAGGTGGTAGCCGCGGCCGCTGTTGACGTCGAGCACGGCCCAGCTGCGCCGGGAGGGCGGGTTCTTGACCCGGTTGGTCTCGGTGCGGAACGGGTGCCAGCCGGCGCCCCAGCCCTCGTCGGGGGTGTAGCTGTTGTACTCCAGCAGCAGGTCGCTCTGGGCGTCGTCGATGTCGAAGTCCAGCCGCCAGTAGCTGTGGTGGCGGTGGTCGTAGGGGCACTGGATGCCCGCGCTGAAGAGCCGGGGCATCACCACGCCGTTCTCCCAGAACACCCATCGGTGCGTCAGGCGGTAGGCGCTGATGGTGTGGTACGACTCCACGCTCAGGGCCCGTTGTCCGCCGCTGACGTAGGAGTAGACGCAGACGCGGTTCTGGGGGCACCGGCTGGTGGGCCGGGAGTTGTTGTAGTTGAGGGGGTCCTTGTAGGGGCCGCAGGGGCCGTTGTACTGCACGCGCAGCGACGGCAGGCTGGCCTTGGTGAAGACGCGGTGGCCGCGGTAGGAGGCGGCGAGGATGACGATGCCCTCTTCGTCGGGGGCGTCCGCGAGCCGCCAGTCGAAGGTCCACACCGGCCGGTCGGCCGGCCAGGAGACATGACCCGCCTCACTCATCGCCCTCACCTCCCCCGCCCAGCACCCGCTCCTCGCCGAGGTCCACCACGACCCGCACCCGGGGCTGGCGCCGGTCGGCGGGGCCGAAGCCCACGTAGGCGCGACGGCGGCCGTGGTGTTCGTCGCCCTCGCGGACGTCGCTGGTGAGCAGCACCATGGGCACCGCGTCGGCCGGGGCGCGCCGCACGACCTCGGAGTGGGTGCGGGCGATGGCCACGGCCCGTTCGATCTCGGCGTCGGAGAGTGCGGGCTGTGCGGCGCTCTCCGCCATGGCGGTGACGGACAGGGCCTCGGTGCCCTCCAGCGTGAATTCCAGCGCGCGTTCGTCGGTGTAGTCATAGACCAGGACGAGGATCGCGGGCGTCGTGCGCTCCTTGTCGTCGGCGAGCAGGCTCGCGCCGAGGAAGACGTAGCGGTGTCCGTCGAGGGCGGCCCTGACCCGCGCGTCGGAGAGCAGCGCGGGGGTGGCGCGGTCCAGCAGCTGCGTGCCGGAGGGCGGGGTGGTGCGCACGCAGGGCACGGGCTCGGCGGGGCCGGGCGCGGCGGCGGGTTCGGGGAGGTCCCGGATCGGGGGTTCCACGACGGCGGGGAATTCGCCGTATCCGGGGCGTTCCGGCGGCGGTTCGAGGCGGATTTCTGGCATGGGCCACCCTTTCCTCGCGGCGCACCGGCGCTGCGGCGCTCCGGGCGAGCACGGCACGCTCTCGATGATTTCACCCCGTATTCGGATAGTCACCCGGCGTGAACATCCGACTGGTGTGCGGCCCGCCGCCCGCGCTCCGGCGTACATCGGGGGCGCGCGGCGAAGTGAAACGCCCCCCAAGTGCGGAACTCCCATACCGCGCGGGTGGCATTCATGAATTCAGGGTTCGGCCGAATGGCTCAACAGCGGGCTTCGGGGCTTCTATCGCTGGATACACTCGCGGAGTTGCCCGGCGAGGGAGGCCGTATTTCAGGGGTGCGGCTTTCCTTTGTCGGCCGCGCTCCCCAGGAGGTCTGCCAGGTCCCGGGTGACGGCCACCGGACAGTGTCTGCATACGAGGAGTGCCGTCATGGCCGAGGTAAAGCTGAGCGCCGAAAAGCGTACCGACTTCGGCAAGGGCGCGGCCCGCCGCACCCGCCGCGAGAACAAGGTCCCCGCCGTCATCTACGGTCATGGCGCCGATCCGAAGCACGTGGCGCTCGAGGGCCACGCGCTGATGATGGCCCTCAAGACCCCGAACGTGCTGATCAGGCTGGACATCGGGGGCAAGGGCGAGCTCGTCATCCCCAAGGCCGTGCAGCGCGACCCGCTCAAGGGCTTCCTCGTCCACGTCGACTTCCTCGCCGTGAAGAAGGGCGAGAAGGTGACCGTCGAGGTGCCGGTCATCACCGAGGGGGAGCTGGCGCCGGGCGGCAATCTGCTCGAGCACATCCTCAACGCCCTGCCCGTGGAGGCCGAGGCGACTCACATCCCCGAGTCGTTCACCGTGTCCATCGAGGGCCTGGAGGCCGGTCACACCATTCGCGCCGGGGACATCCCACTGCCGCGCGGCAGTTCGCTGGCCGTGGAGGAGGACGCCGCGGTGCTGCAGGTCGTCGCCGCCCAGGCGGAGGAACTGCCCGAGGAAGAGGAGGCCGAAGAGGGCGCCGAGGCCGAGGCGGCGGCCGCGGAAGGCGAGGAGAAGCCGGCGGAGGGCGCCGAGGGCTGATCCGGGCCCTGCCCGGCGTTCGTCTGTTCGCGGGCGGGTCCCCGCCCGCGAACAGACGAAGCGGTCCCCTGTGCGCGCGTCGCCCACCCCGCAGCACACGGATTCCGGCACAGTGACCGGGAGGAACGCGGAGCACGGTGAGGGCGGCGGCTGGTGGAAACCCGGGTCACGGAAATCGCGCCGGACATCTACCGGCTGTCCACCTTCATCAGCGACGCGGACTTCATGTTCAATCAGTTTCTGGTAAACGCCGAGGAACCGCTGCTGTTCCATTGCGGACTCCGGGCGCTTTTCCCGCTGGTGTCGGAGGCCATGGGCCGGGTGATTCCGGTCGAGCGGCTGCGCTGGATCACCTTCGGCCATGTGGAGGCCGACGAATGCGGTGCGCTCAATTCCTGGGTGGCGGCGGCGCCGCGGGCGACGGTCGCCCACGGCGCGATGGGGTGCCTGGTGTCGGTGAACGACCTGTCCGACCGCCCGCCCACCCCCTTGCGGGACGGTGAGGTGATCGACCTCGGGGGAAAGCGGGTCCGCCGCGTCGAGACGCCGCACATGCCGCACGGCTGGGACGCCGGTCTGCTGTACGAGGAGACGACGGGCACCCTCCTGTGCGGCGACCTCTTCACGGCGATCGGCGACGCGCCCGCCCTGACCGAGCGGGAGATCGTCGGCCCCGCGCTCGCCGCCGAGGACGTCTTCGGCGCGACGTGCCTGACGGCCGCCACGGCGCCCACCATGCTCCGGCTCGCGGACCTGGAGCCGCGCGCGATGGGCCTCATGCACGGCCCCGCCTACGCGGGCGACTGCGGCCGTGCCCTGCGGGAGCTGTCGGCGGCGTACGCGGAGCGGTTCACCCTGTCGCTGGACGGCGGACGGCGCCCGTGAGGGTCAGTCGTGCGGCACCACCGCCACCGGGCAGGAGGCGTGGTGGACGCCCGCCTGCGCCACCGAGCTCAGGCGCGGGGTCAGCGCGGGGCGGTGCCTGCGGCGGCCGACGACCAGCAGGGCCGCGTCCTGTGCGGCGTCGACGACCGCCCTGGCCGGGCTCTCCAGGCGGACGGTGTCGGTGACCGGCACGTCCGGGTACGTCTGGCACCACCGGCGCAGCGCCGCCCGCAGTTCCTGTTCCGCGCCCTGCTGGATGTCCCCGGCCACGTCGGGGTCCACGCCCCAGGGGGCGTAGGCCTGTACCGGCAGCGGCCGGCCGTGGATCACGTGCAGGGGCACACCGCGCGAGGCCGCGGCGTCGAACGCGAAGGCGAACACCTCGTCGCTGGGGCGGTGGAGGCCGGCGCCGAGGACCACGGTGCCGTGCCGCGGTACGGTTCCGGCCCGTACGAGGACCACCGGCCGGCCGGCGCGCCCGGCGACGTGCAGCGCGACGTCGCCGAGGAAGAAGCTCTGGATGCGGTCCAGGCCGCGCGAGCCGAGCACGACCATGGCCGATTCGTCGGCGGCCCGCAGCAGGGCCTCGGCGGGGTCCTCGGCGACCAGTTCCTCGACGAGGGCCAGCGAGGGGAAGCGCTGGTGGATCTCCGCCTGCGCGGCGTGGACGATGCGCTTCGCCCAGTAGTCCTGGTCCCGCTCGACGGGAAGCCCCTCCGGCTCGGGGACCAGCAGGATCCAGGCGTGGAGAAGGCGCAGCGCGAGGCCGCGGCGGTCCGCCTCGGCCGCCGCCCAGTGCGCCGCGGCCAGGCTCTCGGGGGAGCCGTCCAGTCCTGCGGTGATGGGTGCGGTCTCCATGACGGCCGCCTCCCTCCCGTGCGGGGGTCCTTCTCTGTCCTGCTTCCAGTGTCGGTCCGCGGCGGGGCCGCCGGGGCCGGCCGTCGGCCGTCCGGCTCCGGCGGGCCCCAGCGGGGCGCCCGGAGCGGGGACGGGGCGCGGGACGGGTGTCCTTCGGTCCGGGCGGATCCCAGCCTGGCGGGGCGCGGCGGTCGGCGGATGGGCCGGCCGGGGCACGGCGCGGGGACGTCCGGCCCTTCCCCACGGCCGCGGGGCCCCGGGCCGGGCGTTGCTCCCGCCGCGGCGCGGGCGCGGAAACACCCGGCCCTCCCTCCGACCGCCGGGCCACCCCCCGGCCGCGCGTTGCCCCCGCCACGGCACTGGCGTAGGCACACCCGGCGCTTTCATCTCCGAGGGCCGGGCCGCCCCGGCCGGGCGTTGTCCCCGCCGCGGCGCGGGCGCGGAAACACCCGGCCCTCCCCCCGACCGCCGGGCCACCCCCCGGCCGCGCGTTGCCCCCGCCACGGCACTGGCGCAGGCACACCCGGCGCTTTCATCTCCGACCGCCGGGCCGCCCCGGCCGGGCGTTGTCCCCGCCGCGGCGCGGGCGCACCGTGGAGGGAGGGAACGGAGGTGAGCGCGATGACCGCCGGGACCGGGGGCCACGGCCGCGACCGCGAGGCGGCCGCCGGATCCCCGCTCACCACGGCCTGGGTGGTCGAGCGACCCGCCCCGGCCGCGCGGCATCCGCTGCGCAGGGTGGAGCGGGCGGCGGGGGAACCGGGGCCGGCGGGGCTGCTGGTGGAGGTGCGGGCCTGCGGGGTGTGCCGCACCGACCTGCATCTCGCCGAGGGTGACCTGCCGCCGCACCGGGCCCGCTGCACCCCCGGGCACGAGATCGTCGGGCGGGTCCTGCGCACCGGGTCGGCGGTGCGGGACTTCGCCCCCGGCGACCGGGTCGGGGCCGCGTGGCTGGCGGGGACGTGCGGGACGTGCCGGTACTGCCGGGGCGGCCGGGAGAACCTGTGCCCGTACTCGCGCTACACCGGGTGGGACGTCCACGGCGGTTACGCCGGGCACGCCGTCGTCGACGCCCGCTTCGCCTACCACCTGCCGGAGGGGCCGCCGGACGAGGAGCTGGCGCCGCTGCTGTGTGCGGGCATCATCGGCTACCGGGCCCTGGAGCGCGCGGAGCTGCCGTCCGGGGGCAGGCTCGGGGTCTACGGCTTCGGCGCCTCCGCCCATCTGACCGCGCAGCTGGCGATCGCCCGGGGCGCGACGGTCCATGTGCTGACCCGGGGCGCCGCGGCGCGCGAGCTGGCCCTGGAGCTGGGTGCCGCCTCCGCGGGCGACGCCCGCGAGGCGCCGCCGGAGCTGCTGGACGCGGCCATCCTCTTCGCCCCGGCCGGCGACCTCGTCCCCGTGGCCCTGGCGGCGCTCGACCGGGGCGGGACGCTGGCGGTGGCCGGCATCCACCTCACCGACATCCCGGCGCTGACGTACGGGCGGCACCTGTTCCAGGAGCGGACCCTGCGCAGCGTCACCGCCAACACCCGTGCCGACGGGCGGGCCTATCTGGCGGAGGCGGCCCGGCACCGCCCCGTGGTGCGGGTGCGGCGCTATCCGATGAGCCGGGCGGACGAGGCCCTGGCGGACCTGGCGGGCGGGCGCGTCACCGGGGCGGCGGTCCTGGTCGCGTAGGCGCGCGGGCCGTGCGGCCCCAGGCCGCTCCGGGGCCGTTCGGCCCATGGTGCGGCGCGCCCTGAGGGATCATGATCGGGGTAGCGTGCGGCGGCGCGCGCACCGTCGACAGGGAGCGGTAGGGGCAGTGGAGCAGTCAAGGACGTTCTCCCATGAGCGGCCGATCCGGGTGTTCCTGCTGGACGACCACGAGGTCGTCCGGCGGGGCATCCGCGACCTTCTGGACGGCGAGGGCGACATCGACGTCGTCGGCGAGGCCGGCACCATCGACCACGCCCTGACGCGCGGGCCGGCGCTGCGCCCCGATGTGGCGGTGCTGGACGTACGGCTTCCGGACGGTGACGGCATCTCGGTCTGCCGGGAGCTGCGTTCGCGCATGCCGGGGCTGGCCTGTCTGATGCTCACCTCCTTCGACGACGACGATGCCCTGCTGGACGCGATCATGGCCGGGGCCGCCGGCTATGTGCTCAAACAGATCAAGGGGTCGGATCTGGTCGCAGCGATCCGTACGGTCGCCTCCGGCCAGTCCATGCTCGATCCGGCCACCACCACGCGGCTGATGAACAGCCTGCGCGGCGAGGAGGAGGACGGCGGGCCGCAGGACGAGCGGCTGGCGGGGCTGTCCCCCCGTGAGCGGGACGTCCTCACCCTGATCGGCGACGGCCTCACGAACCGTCAGATCGCCCAGCGGCTCTTCCTGTCCGAGAAGACGGTCAAGAACCACATCTCCCGCATGCTGGCCAAGCTCGGCGTCGAGCGGCGCATCCAGGCGGCCGTGATAGCCACCGAGGTCGCCCGGGCCGCCCCGGTGCCGGCCCGGGCTGTCCAGGACCGGCGCGAGCCGGCGGGCCGGGCCTCCCACCGTGCGGGGGGCTGACCCGCCACGTACGCCCTGACGTGCGAGGACGCACTGTGCCCGGTCGCTAGTCTCTGATCGTGGCGAGCAGCGAAGCAGACGAGGGGCCCGTGGGAGAGCGCCGTCCAGGCGACGGATCCGGTCCGCGGGCGGGCCTCGACGTCGGCCGGCTGGCCGAGCGGCTGGTCGGGGCCGCCGACGCCGAGCACCGGTTGCGGTCCCTGCTGGGCGCCGTCCTCGACGTGAGCGGGAAGCTCGACCTGCCCGTCGTGCTGCGCCGCATCGTGGTCACCGCCATGGAGCTGGCCGGCGCCCGCTACGGCGCGCTCGGGGTTCTGGACCCCGACGGCTCGAGCCTGTCCGATTTCATTCCCGTAGGGCTGGACGCGCAGGAGACCGAGCGGCTGGCGGGTGTCGCGCTGCCGCACGGCCGGGGGCTGCTGGGCCTGCTCATCAGCGACCCCCGGCCGCTGAGGGTGGACGACATCGCCGCGCATCCGTTCGCCGCGGGCCTGCCGCCGGGGCATCCTCCGATGCGCTCGCTGCTGGGCGTCGCCATCACCGTGCGCGGCCGCGTCTACGGCAATCTGTATCTGACGGACCGCCGGGACGGCCGGCCCTTCGACGCCGAGGACGAGGACGTCGTGGTCGCCCTGGCGAGCGCCGCCGGTGTCGCCATCGAGAACGCCCGGCTGTACGAGCGGCTGCGCTCGGGCGCCGAGCAGTTCCAGCGGCTGCTCCTGCCGAGCCTGCCGGATCTGGCGCCCTTCACGTCCTGGTCGCTGTACCAGCCGGCCACCGAGCCCGCGCTGCTGGGCGGCGACTGGTACGACGCCCTGGCGCTGCCCGGCGGCGTACGGGCGATGATCGTGGGCGACGTCGTCGGCCACGACGTACGGGCCGCCGCCGGCATGGCGCAGGTCCGCAACATGCTGCGGGCTCTGGCCTACGACGCGGACCTGGCACCCGGTGAGCTGCTGAGCCGGCTGGACCGCACCCTGGCGGGCGTCGCGGAGCCCACGATGGCGACGGTGTGCCTGGCCCGCATCGCGCCCGCCGGCAACGGGCAGGGGTGGTCGCTGCGGTGGAGCAGCGCCGGCCATCCTCCGCCGCTGATGGTGACGGCGGATGGGCGGGCACGGTATCTGGAGGGCGAGCCGGACCTGCCGCTGGGGGTCGACCCGTGCCTGGCCCGCGCCGAGCACCGGCACGACCTGCCCGCGGGCGCCACGGTCCTGATGTTCACCGACGGCCTGGTCGAGCACCCGGCCCGCGATCTGGGCGAGACCCTGCGGGCCGTGGCGGACGTCGCCGCGGCGCACGCGGACGGGCCGCTGGAGGTGCTGGGGCGGGCGGTGGTGCGGGCCCGCCCCAGTGACGGCCACGACGACATGGCCGTCCTCGCGCTGCGCGCGCCGGACGGCGAGGCCGCCGGGCGTCCTCGCGCCGCGGCCGCCTCGCCGGGCGCGGGAGCCGGCACGGCGTAGTCGGTGGCGCGCCGCAGGCGGCGTCGGGCGCGACCGGCCGGCGGTGCCGTGACGGGCGGCTCGGCGAAGGCCGCCGACCGGGCCCGGCCGGCGCCGCCCGGGTCACGGCAGCGGGATCCGCCACGTCAGGGCCGTACCGCCGCCGGGCGGCTCGCTGAGCCGCAGCCGGCCGCCGTGGCGCGTAGCGCGCTCGGCGAGGTTGCGCAGCCCGCTGCGGCGGCCCGCGCCGCCGGCCGGCATGCCGGTGCCGTCGTCGGTGACGGTCAGCACCAGATGGGCGCCGTCGTTGACCACGGCGACGTCGGCGGAGCCGGCGCCGGCGTGCCGGGCCACGTTGGCCAGCGCCTCCCCCACCACCGCCACCACGTCGTCGACGACCGCGCGGGGCACCTGGGTGTCCAGCAGCCCCTCCATGCGCAGGCTCGGTGCGAAGCCCAGCAGCGCGCCGGCCTCGCCGACGGTCTCGACGACCCGGGTGCGCAGGCCGTGCTGCGGGGCGGTCTCCCGGGAGCGCAGCCCGAAGATCGTCGACCTGATGATCTTGATGGTCTCGTCCAAGTCGTCGACCGCCCGCTGGACGCGTTCGGAGGCCTCGGCGTGGTCGATGAAACGGTCGGCGCTCTGCAGCGTCATGCCCGTGGCGAAGAGCCGCTGGATCGCCAGGTCGTGCAGATCGCGGGCGATGCGGTCGCGGTCCTCCAGGAGCGCGATCTGCTGGGCGTCCGCGCGGCGTTCGGCGAGCTCCATCGCCAGGGCCGCCTGGCCGGCGAAGGCGACCAGCGGCCGGGTCTCCTCCTCGGTGAACGGCGCCCGCCCGGTGCCGCGCACCAGCAGCAGCACGGCGCGCACCGCGTCGCCGGACTTCACCGGCACGGCCACCGCCGGGCCGAGGCCCGCCGGGCGCAGCGGCGCCGCGGAGCTCCTGGGGTCCGCGGCGATGTCGGCGCTGAGGACCGGCCCGCCCCCGGAGTAGGCCGCCCCGGCGAGGGTGCCCTCCACCGGCAGCATCTGGCCCCGCAGCTCCGCCGCCCGCTCGCCGACGGCGACCTCGGCGCTCAGCGCGGCCTCGCCGGGCACCGGCTGGGAGACCAGGGCCAGGTCGGCGCCGGTGATCTCCTTGGCCAGCTCGGCGATCAGCCCGATGACATCCGCCGGGTGGCTGCCGGACATCAGGCTCGTGGTCACCTCGGCGCTCGCCCTCAGCCAGCGCTCGCGGCGCGTGGACTCCTCGTACAGGCGGGCGTTGTCGATGGCGACGCCGGCGGCGACGGCGAGCGTGGAGAGCACCGCCTCGTCCTCGTCCTCGAAGTCCACGCCCCCGTGCTTCTCGGCCAGGTACAGATTGCCGAAGACCTGGTCGCGGACGCGGATGGGTACGCCCACGAAGCTGTGCATCGGCGGGTGGCCGGGGGGAAAGCCGTACGACGCCCGGTGCCCGGAGATGCTCGACAGCCGCAGGGGTTCGGGGTGGCGGATCAGCTCGCCGAGGATGCCGTGGCCGGACGGGTACGGTCCGATGGCCTCGATCTGTTCGGGCGTCAGCCCCACGGTGAGGAACTGCGATAGCGTCCGTCCGTCGGGCCCGATCACGCCCAGCGCGCCGTACCGGGCGTCCACCAGCGTCACCGCCGCCTCGACGATGCGCCGCAGCACGTGCTCCAGGTCCAGCTCACGCCCGACCGAGAGCACGGCTTCGAGCAGGCTGTGCACGCGGTCCCGGGTGCCGCGCGCGGCGTCGATGCGCGCCTGGAGCTCCTCCAGCAGCTCGTCCAGCCTGAGTTGCGGTAATGGCAAGGAAGTGCCTCCTGACAGGCGTCCGACAGGGGACGGACGGCCTGTCCGCCCGGAGACCCACCGTATCTGCCGTCCGGCGCCGCCCCGAAACCGAGCCCGGGGCCCCGGGGGGCGGCCTCAGGTGCCGGGCTTGTTCCCGTAGACGTACACGTCGTCGCCGTTCTTCAGCAGCGACCAGTACGACTTGGCGTCGGCGCGCCGCATGTTGACGCAGCCGTGGGAGCCGGGCGCCGACCAGACACTGCCGTCGATGGCGTGGAACGCCTGCCCGCCGTCGAAGAACTGGCTGTAGGGCATGCGGACGTTGTAGAGGGTCGACCAGTGGTCGATGCTCCGCCAGTAGACGCGCTTGAGGCCGGTGCGCGTCTCGTAGCCGTCACGGCCGGAGCGGATGGGGACCGGGCCGAACGTCAGCCGCTTGCCGTCCTGAATCCACGACAGCTGCCGGGAGAGGTCCACGCAGGCGATGCGCCCCTTGTTCGTGGGGCACTTCCCGGCGGCGTTGGGGTTGTCGCCGGCCGCCCGCTGCCGGCTGACGAGGTCCATCACGGCCCAGGTCACGGGGCCGGCGTAGCCGATGGCCGGGGTGATGCCGTGGCCCAGCTGGAAGTCGCGTATCGCCCGGCAGTCGGCGGCCGACTGCTTGCCGTCGACGGTCCTGCCCAGGAAGCGCTCCGCCTTCGCCTGGTACGGGCCGGTCCCGGCGGTGCACGCGGACGGTGCGGCGTGGGCGGTGGTGCCCAGCGCCACGGTCAGGGGAGCGGCCAGGGCGGCCGCCCCCAGCAGGGCGCCGAGTCGGCGCGGGATCGCCTTGCTTGCGGCTCTTGTCATGCCCGGTATGACCGTTCAGAGGGCCCGTTGGTTGCACGGCAAACCGGCCCTCGTTCGCACGCCGTCCGCTCCCCCGTCACCCGCGCTTCGCGTTCCGTGCGCTCGTCGTGGGCACCCCCGATCGCTTGACCTCAAGTCAACTTGAGCTCCTACCGTGCTCGGTGAGACGCGAACGCACAGTAGGGACTTCAACGATGACGCAGACCACCGCGACCAGAGCGGTCCGCCCGATCCGAGCCGCGGCCGCCCGCGAAGGCGGGGCCACGGCCGGCTCACGCCGCTGGTGGGGCCTGGCCGTACTCGGTCTCTCCCAGCTGATCGTCCTGCTCGACGGCACGGTCGTGAACATCGCCCTGCCGTCGGCCCAGGCCGACCTGGGCATCGGCGACGGGGCCCGGCAGTGGGTCATCACCTCCTACGCCCTCGCCTTCGGCGGACTGTTGCTCCTGGGCGGTCGGATCGCCGACCTGGTGGGTCGCAAGCGGGTCTTCCTCACCGGGGTGGCCGGGTTCGGGATCGCCTCCGCCGTCGCGGGCGCCGCGAACGGGGCCGGCATGCTGTTCGCCGGGCGCGCCCTGCAGGGGGCCTTCGCGGCGCTGCTCGTTCCCGCCGCGATGTCGCTGCTGACGACGACGTTCACCGATCCCCGGGAGCGCGCCCGGGCGTTCGGCATCTTCGGCGCCATCGCCGGGGCGGGGGCGGCGCTCGGCCTGCTGGTCGGCGGCATCGTCACCGAGTACCTCGACTGGCGCTGGTGCATGTACATCGCCGTGCCCGTGGAGGTGCTCGTGCTCGTCGGCGCGGTGCCGCTGCTGCACGACCCGGGCGAGCGCACCGGCGGCCGCCTGGACGTGACGGGCGCCGTCCTCGGCACCGCGGGGCTGGCCGCCATCGTCTACGGCTTCGGCGAGGCCGAGTCCCGGGGCTGGGACGACCCCCTGGTGCTGGGCCTGCCGGCCGGCGGCGCCGTCCTGCTGGCCCTCTTCGTCCTGTGGCAGTCCCGCACGGCCCACCCGCTGCTGCCGCTGCGCGTGGTGCGCGACCGGCGGCGGGCGGGGGCGTTCCTGACGGCGGGTCTGGCACCGGTGGCGATGTTCGGCCTGTTCCTCTTCATGACCTACTACCTTCAGGTGATCCTCGGATACTCCGCCGTCCGCACCGGCCTGGCCTTCCTGCCGCTGACCGCGTCGATGATCACGAGCTCCACGCAGATAGGGGCCCGGCTGGCGGGGGTCGTGGCGCCGCGTCTGGTCGTGGTGCCGGGGCTGCTGGTGGCCGCGGCCGGGATGGTCGTCCTGGCCCAGGCCGGTACCGAGGCCTCGTACACCACCCGGGTACTGCCGGGCCTGATCCTGACGGGCATGGGCATGGGGGCCACGATGATGACGGTCATGGCCACCGCCACGGCGGGTGTCGACCCGCGCGACGCCGGGGTGACGTCGGCGATGGTCAGCACGGCGCAGCAGGTGGGCGGCGCGGTGGGGACGTCCGTCCTCAACACGGTCGCGGCCGGTGCCGCCGCCGAGTGGCTCGCCGGGCACGGGGGCCGTGGGAGCGGGGCTGCCGCCCGCGCCGAGGCGGCGGTGCACGGGTTCTCGACGGCGCTGTGGGGGGTCGCCGGGCTGCTGGTGGTGACGGCCGTGATCGCGGCGGCGCTGCTCGGGAACGGTCCGGGGCGCGGGCGCCGCACCGACCGGTGACGCCGGTGTGCTCCCCGCTCGCGGGGGCGCACGGCTACGGGGTCTTCCGCCGCGTTCGTGGCAGCGGAAGACCCCGCGGGCTTGCTATCGGCCCGTCAGCCGTGTTCAGTGCCGCCCCGGACGGCTGCCGCGGTCGACCCGCACCTTGCTCGACCTGACCGACTTGTCGACGGACGTGCTGTTGTCGATCGCGGTGCTCTTGTCGACCGTGGTGCTGACATCGGCGTCCGTGCTCTGTCCGCAGCGGTTGTGGTTGGCTTGCTGGACGTTGGAGAGGTCCGCGCTGCCGCCCTTGCCGCCGTTGGCGGTGGCTCCCTGGTGCTGGGCTCCGCTGCTCGCGCCGGAGCCGCCGCTGCCTGGGCCTCCGGCGCCGACGCCGCCCGCACCGGGTCCGCCGGCGGCGGGACCGCTGGTGCCGTTGCCGCCTTCGGCGTCCGGGCTGCCCCCGCCGAAGACGCTGCCGCCACCGCCGGCCCCGGCGCCACCGCCGCTGGCGTCTCCACTGGAGGCGTTGCCGCCCGACCCGCTGCCCCCGGCGCCGGTTCCGCCCGTCCCGTCGCCTCCGACGCCGACGCCCAGGAGGTCCTGGGCCTGCTTGACGACCGCGGTCCCGCCGGAGGCGTCGACCAGGCTCGCGTTGTACGGGTTGTTGCAGTAGACGTTCGTGACGCCGTCGTCCTGGCCGCCGGCGGCGGCCGAGGCGGTTCCGCAGCCCACCCCGAGCGTGGTGATGACCAGCGTGGCGGTGGCAGCGATCCGCTGAACGATGCTCACAGGATTCCCCTCCAGTCGGCGCGCCGGTACGGGTGTGACCGGCGTACTTTCACTTCGACCTAACTGCCGACCATGGGGAAAGTGACGGGTTAAAACGGGTTAAATATGATGCGCCACCTTTACGGTATTCACCCGCTGCGGGCGTTGCCACACCCCGTGCCGCCGCGAAGGGGGGAGGTTTCATCGCGACGGCCGGGGGTTACCCGTCCCGACGCACGCCCCGCACGCCGCGCGGCCACAGGAGGTGTCCCCCGATGACCGGCTACGGCTACTTCCTGTCCTGCGAGGAGCACTCCCCCGATGCCCTCGTCGATCAGGCCCGGATGGCCGAGCAGGCGGGCTTCACCTCGCTGTGGATCTCCGATCACTTCCATCCGTGGACCGGTGAGCAGGGGCAGAGCCCTCTGGTGTGGTCGGTGATCGGGGCCGTCTCCCAGGCCACGTCGCTGCCGGTGGAGACCGCGGTGACCTGCCCGACCATGCGGCTGAACCCCGTGGTCACGGCGCAGGCGGCGGCCACCAGCGCGGTGCTGCTCGACGGCCGGTTCCGGCTGGGGGTCGGCAGCGGGGAGGCCCTCAACGAGCACATCCTCGGCGACCGGTGGCCGCAGGCGGCGGTGCGCCTGGAGATGCTGGAGGAGGCCGTTCAGGTGATGCGGCTGCTCTTCGGGGGCGGCGAGGTCAGCCACCACGGCAAGCACTACACAGTCGAGAACGCCCGCCTGTACACCCTGCCCGACGCGCCGGTGCCCATCGACGTCTCCGCGTTCGGCCCGGCGGCGACCGAGCTGGCGGCCCGGATCGGCGACGGCCTGGTGACGATGGCGCCGGACGCGGAGGCGGTGGAGCGCTTCCGGCGGGGCGGCGGCGGGCAGAAGCCCGTCCTGGGCGGGGTGAAGGTGTGCTGGGGCCCGGACCGCGAGGAGGCGCTGGAGCTCGCCCACCGGCTGTGGGCGGTGGAGCAGCTGCCCGGCGAGCTCAACCAGGTGCTGCCCACGCCCGCCCACTTCGAGCAGGCGGCCGAGCTGGTGCCGCGGGAGCGGGTGGCGGCGAGCGTGACGTGCGGGGACGACGTCGACGCCCACGTCGGCGCGCTGCGCGCGTACGCCGAGGCCGGCTTCGACCGGGTGCACGTCAATCAGATCGGTCCCGGCCAGCGGGGCTTCTTCGACTTCTACCGCACCAAGGTGCTGCCGCAGCTCGTCCAGTGAGGCCGCCCGCGACATGAGTGACGAGGTGGAGAAGACGGCATGAGTGAGCAGGTGTCCGACCACATCCTGGCGCGGTTGCGCGAGTGGGGCGTCGAGCGGGTCTTCGGGTATCCGGGCGACGGCATCAACGGGTTGCTGGCGGCCTGGGAGCGGGCCGGGGACCAGCCGCGGTTCATCCAGTCGCGGCACGAGGAGATGTCGGCGTTCGAGGCCGTGGGCTACGCCAAGTTCAGCGGGCGGCTGGGGGTGTGCGTCGCGACGTCCGGGCCGGGCGCGATCCATCTCCTCAACGGCCTGTACGACGCCAAGCTCGACCATGTGCCGGTGCTGGCGATCGTGGGCCAGACGGCCCGGTCGGCGATGGGGGGCGCGTACCAGCAGGAGGTCGATCTGCATACGCTCTTCAAGGACGTGGCCTCCGACTTCGTGGAGACGGTCACGGTGCCCGAGCAGCTGCCGAACGTGCTCGACCGGGCGATCCGCACCGCCTACGCGCGTCGCGCGCCGACCGCCGTCATCGTCCACGGCGACGTGCAGGAGCTGGAGTACTCGCCGCCCACGCACGCCTTCAAGATGGTGCCCTCCAGCCTGGACCGCAGCGGCTGGCAGGCGGTGCCCTCGCAGGATTCGCTGGCCCGGGCGGCGGAGATCCTCAACGCCGGCGAGAAGGTGGCGATCCTGGCCGGGCAGGGTGCGGCGGGGGCCCGGGGCGAGGTGGAGCAGGTCGCCGAGATCCTGGGTGCGGGCGTGGCGAAGGCGCTGCTGGGCCTGGACGTGCTCAGCGACGAGCTGCCGTACGTCACCGGTTCCATCGGGCTGCTGGGCACCCGGCCCTCGTACGAGCTGATGCGGGACTGCGACACGCTGCTGACGATCGGCTCCAACTTCCCGTACTCGCAGTTCCTGCCGGAGTTCGGCAGGGCGCGGGCGGTGCAGATCGAGCTCGATCCGCACCTGGCCGGCCTGCGCTATCCGTACGAGGTCAACCTCATCGGCGACGCGCGCGCCACCTTGCTGCGGCTGATCCCGATGCTGGAGCACAAGGACGAGCGCGGCTGGCAGAGCCGGGTGATCGCCGATGTGGGGCGGTGGAAGGAGGTGATGGCGCGGCGGGCCGCGGTGAGCGCCGATCCGGTGAACCCCGAGCACGTGGCGCGGGCGCTGTCGCCGCTGCTGCCCGACGACGCGATCCTCACGTCCGACTCCGGTTCGGTCGCCAACTGGTACGCGCGGCACATCACGATGCGCGGCACCATGCGCGGCTCGCTGTCGGGGACGCTCGCCACGATGGGCTGCGGGGTGCCGTACGCGATCGGGGCGAAGTTCGCGCACCCCAACCGGCCGGTGGTGGCGCTGGTGGGGGACGGCGCGATGCAGATGAACGGCATGGCCGAGCTGATCACGGCGGCCAAGTACCAGCACCAGTGGGAGGATCCGCGGCTGGTGGTCGGGGTGTGGAACAACCGGGACCTCAACCAGGTGACGTGGGAGCTGCGCGCGATGGGCGGCTCCCCGCAGTTCCTGCCCTCGCAGGAGCTCCCCGACGTCTCCTACGCGGCCTTCGGGCGGCTGCTGGGCCTGACCGGGATCCGGGTGGAGAAACCGGAGGAGGTCGAGGACGCCTGGCGCCAGGCGCTGGCCGCGAAGGGGCCGGCCGTGGTGGAGTTCGTGACCGACCCGGCGGTGCCGCCGATCCCGCCGCACGCGGACTGGGATCAGATCGAGGCCACGGCCGCGGCGATCCTCAAGGGCGACGCGGACCGCAAGGGCATGCTGCGGCAGGGCATCAAGGCCAAGATGCAGGAGTTCCTGCCCGGCCGGAAGAAGTCCGCCGCCGGGCAGGAGCGCGAGCCGTGACGGGCGACCGGACGGTCGAGGCGCTCGAGGTGTCGGCCTACACCATCCCCACCGACGCGCCGGAGGCCGACGCCACCCTGAGCTGGGACGCCACCACCGTGGTCGTGGTCGAGGCCCACTGCGGCGGGCGCAGCGGCCTGGGCTGGACGTACGGGCCCGCCGACGCGGGCACGGCCGTCACCTCCCTGCTGGCCGGGCACGTCGTCGGGCGCGACGCCATGGACGTGGCGGGCGCGAACGAGGCGATGTGCCGGGCGGTGCGCGACGCGGGCCGGCAGGGGCTGGTGGGGTGCGCCCTCTCGGCGGTGGACATCGCCCTGTGGGACCTCAAGGCCCATCTGCTCCAGGTGCCGCTGGTCCATCTGATCGGGGCGGTCGCCGAGACCGTGCCGCTGTACGGCTCCGGCGGCTTCACGACGTACCACGACACGCATCTGGCGGCCCAGTTGAACAGCTGGGTGCACGGGCACGGCATCGACCGCGTCAAGATCAAGATCGGTGGTTCCTGGGGCCGGGACGTCCCCCGCGACCTCGACCGGGTGCGCCACGCCCGCGAGACCATCGGCCCGGACACCGCCCTGTACGTGGACGCGGGCGGCGCGTACACCCGCAAGCAGGCGGTGCGGGTCGGGCAGGCGCTGGCCGAGCTGGGCGTGGGCTGGTTCGAGGAACCCGTCTCCTCCGACGACCCTGAGGGGCTGCGGCTGGTCCGCGACCTGTGCGCCTGCGACATCGCGGCCGGCGAGTACGGCTACGACCTGCCCTACTTCGCCCGCATGGCCCCCGTCGTCGACTGCCTGCAGGCGGACGCCACCCGCTGCGGCGGCCTCACCGGATGGCTGCGGGCCGCCGCCGTCGCCCAGGCCGGCGGGCTGGAGATCTCCGGGCACCGCGCACCCCATGTGCACGCCCACGTCGCGGCCTGCGTGCCGAACCTGCGGCACATCGAGTGGTTCCACGACCACGCGCGCATCGAGGCGGCCTTCTTCGCGGGCGCCCTGGACCCGTCCGGCGGCACGGTACGGCCGGGCGCGGACGGAAAGCCGGGGCACGGGATGCGCTTCCGGCACAAGGAGGCGATGGCCCACCGCGTCCTGTGAAGCGACCGCACCCGCCCGCGCATGAAGAAGGAGACCGGACCGCATGACCGACGTCGAGGACGCCACCACCCGCTACCTGATGTACGGCCTGCTGCCCGGCTGGTTCGTGCCCGGAGTCGCCGACTGGGCCATGCACCGGCGCACCCGCATCGAGGACACCTCGGGGACGAAGGAGTCGGCCATCCACTCCCTGATGATGGCCGAGGTCGGCGTGCCCCTGGCGCTGACCCTGCTGTGCGAGGTCAATCCGCTGCTGATGACGGTGCAGCTGGGCGCGACGGCCGCGCACGAGGCCACCGCCCTGTGGGACGTGCGCACGGCCGTGCGCAGCGACCGCGAGGTCAAGCCGGTCGAGCAGCACATCCACAGCTTCCTGGAGACGCTGCCCTTCGCCGCCCTGGCCTCGCTGATGTGCCTCCACCCCGGGCAGGTCCGCTCCCTGCTGCGCGGCGGCCGGGGCGACCCTCGCGCGTGGCGGCTGGTGCCGCGCCGCCGGCCGCTGCCGCGCGGCTACCTGGCCGGCATCGGGCTGGGGGTGGCGGCGTGCGTGGCGCTGCCGTACGCCGAGGAGTTCGTGCGCTGCGTGCGCGCCTCCCGGCGGCGCCGGAAGAACCGCACAGACCAAGAGTTCGTGGAAAGGAAGACATCGTGAAGGTCGCGTTCCTCGTGGCGCCCCAGGGCGTCGAGCAGATCGAGCTGACCACTCCCTGGAAGGCGGTCGAGGAGGCCGGCGACACGCCGCAGTTGGTGTCGACGAAGCCCGGGAAGGTCCAGGCGTTCCATCATCTCGACAAGGGCGACACGTTCCCCGTCGACAAGGTGGTGGGCGAGGTGGGGGTGTCGGAGTACGACGCGCTGGTGCTGCCGGGCGGGGTGGCCAACCCCGATTTCCTGCGCATGGACCAGCGGGCCGTGGCCTTCGTGCGGGAGTTCTTCGGTGCGGGCAAGCCGGTCGCGGCGATCTGTCACGCGCCGTGGACGCTGGTGGAGGCCGACGTGCTGCGCGGCCGTACGGTGACGTCGTGGCCGAGCCTGCGGACCGATATCCAGAACGCGGGCGGCTCGTGGGTGGACGAGCAGGTCAAGGTGTGCACGTCCGGCCCCAATACGCTGATCACCAGCCGCAAGCCGGACGATCTCGAGGCGTTCTGCGCGGCGTTCACGGAGGAGTTCCGCACGGCGCGCGGCGGGAACGGCGGCTGACGGGCCGGTCGGCTCAGGGCTCCCGCCCCAGCTGGGCGAGGAGCCGTCGCCGCCTCGGGTCGAGGTGGTGTGGGATGGATAACGGGCACATGAGAAAACGTTCAACGGGCCTCATTGGGTTGTTTCCTGGTCTCTCCTGACGTCACCGTCGCCGGACAGGTGTTTACCTCCGAGTCGAGGCGCAGTTCTGCATTCCAACGCTGTTCGACGGTCTTGGTAGAGCTCAAGAAACGCCTAGGTCGCGTCTCTTCGATCAGTGACCAAGCGGGGTGACATACTGGATTGGTGACTCCAGAACAGCCGCCGCCCAAGGACGATGCGATTCTTCAGCTACTCCAGGACCGCGACGGCGTGGCCACCGAGGTTGTGTTGCGCGACGGCATGAAGCTGACGGTCTTCAACATCGCCTGGGGCTATGACTTGGGGGATGAGTACGCCCATGTGACGACCAACATCAGCCCGGACGTCGACGGTGGGGCGATCGACTTCTTCTTCACGACCACGGTTGCTGCGGTGGTCGACCCTGCAACGGGCACGGTGCTGCTCGAAATTGCATAGTCGGTCTGAACCTCCAGCTGCGAGTCCACTCAGGCGACGACTTCAGGTTCGCATCCAGATCAAGAGGGACGCCGCAGTAACGCCCCCGAGGTAGACGTAGCCTCTCTTGTCGTAGCGTGTGGCCACGGCTCTGAACTGCTTCAGCTTGTTCACGGCCCGCTCCACGGTGTTGCGCTTCTTGTACCGGGCTGTGTCGAAACCTGGCGGCCGCCCCCCACGCCACCCTCTGCGCCGACGCGCCGATTGGCTGTCGCTCTTCTCCGGGATCACATGCCGAAGACCGCGCCGACGCAGGTAGGCGCGGATGATGCCGTTGCTGTATGCCCGGTCCGCGCTGACGCTGTCGGGGGCGCATCGGGGACGTCCGCTCCCTATGCGGGGTACGCGAATCTTGTCCATGACCGCCTCGAATTGAGTGCAGTCCGCCCGCTGGCCCGGAGTGATGACCAATGACAGCGGCCGGCACTTGCCGTCGGCCGCCAAGTGAATCTTCGTCGTCAGCCCGCCCCGGAGCGGCCAAGGCCCCTCGTCGGCGACTTCAGGTGCATGTGCGCGGCACGCATGAACTGATCTTTGGCCGGCCCCCTTTGAGTGCTTCGGCGGCGCTTTCGGGGCCCCTGCGGCATGGTGATGGGCGCGGACGGAGGTCGAGTCGACGTTGATGTCCCAGTCGATATCCCCCGCCTCGTCGACGACAGCCTGAACGTGCTGGAGCAGCCTCTCCCATGTGCCGTCGGCTGACCACAACAGGTGTCGCTTATGGACGGTCTGCCATGGGCCGAAGCGTGCTGGTAGCTGACGCTACTGGCAACCAGTGCCGAGCCGGTAAATGATCCCGTTGATCACCTGCCGGTGGTCTCGCCACCGCCCGCACCGGTTGTTACTCCTGGGCAGTAAAGGCTCCAGCACCGCCCACTCGCCATCGGTCAGATCCCCCCTGCTGAGCATGCCCAGAACAACGAGTCACCTGATCGAAGAGACACGACCTAGGACCCGTCCGGCCGATCATGTGACTACTCCGCACCGAGGTCGTTACGTGGACATGGGGCGGGGTGATCTGACGTATGCCGAGTGGGAACGGCTGCGGCTGTTCCTGCCTGTCAGCAACCGGCGTTGCGGCCGGTGGCGGGATCACCGGCAGGTGATCGACGGGATTCTGCACCGGGTGCGAACCGGAGTTCAGTGGCGGGACCTGCCCGAACGGTTCGGCCCGTGGAAGACCGTCTATGAGCGCCACCGGCTGTGGTCGGCCGACGGTACCTGGGAACGACTGCTCCAGCAGGTCCAGGCCGCAGCCGACGCCGCAAGCGAGATCGACTGGGACATCTCGGTGGACTCCACCATCGTCCGTGCGCATCAGCATGCGGCCGGCGCCCGGACCGACCCGCCGCCGGCTCTCCCGTCAAAGGGGGCCGAACCGGTGGAACACCAGGACGAAGCACCATGGCAGAGCCTGGTCGCCCGCCTGGTGGAGGTGGTGCTGGAGGCGAGGGCCTGGGCCGCTCGCGCGGCGGGTTCACCAGCAAGCTCCACCTGAGCGCGGACGGCCGCTGCCGCCCGCTGTCCCTGATCGTCACCGCGGGCCAGCGGGCTGACTGCACCCAGTTCAAGGCTGTCCTGGAGAAGATCCGCGTGCCGCGGCCCGGGCCGGGCCGGCCCCGCAAGAAACCGGACAGCCTCGCGGCCGACAAGGCCTACAGCAACGGGCCATGCCGCCAGTACCTGCGGCGCCGCGGTATCCGGCACACGATCCCGGAGAAGACCGACAGCCAGGCCGCCCGCCTGCGCAAAGGCTCACGCGGCAGACGGCCACCCGGCTTCGACGAGAACCGCTACAAGAAGCGCAACACCGTCGAACGGGCGATCAACCGCTTGAAACTGTCCCGGGCAGTCGCCACGCGTTACGACAAGCGCGGCTACGTCTATCTCGGCACCGCGACAGCGGCAGCCCTCACCATCTGGCTACGAACTTGATCGCCCGGACAAGTCCAGTAGCAAGCCGCAGGTCATCTGATTTCCCATTCGCGGCTTGTGCCGTTGAAACGGACCCGCGTATTGCTTCGGTTCGTTGGCTGCGTGTAGTCGGCGGCTCCGTCGATATTGGCTTTGTTGCCATCGATTGTGACGGCGAACGCACCGTTACCCTTGATCTCATGCGTCTCACCATCGAACGGGATTTTCTCAGGCGGGGAATTGGGCAGCTTCACGACTATTCCCGAAGCCGTTACGGTGACGAACCGCTGGTCGGCCGTGATCGTCACATCTCTAGCCGTCGTGACAGATGGGCCGTTCGCGGCGTAGAGCGTTTCAAATTCGGGAGTGGCGAAAGAGACGTCTGCAGCACCAACCGTGCCATTCCGAGGCGTGTACGTCACCTTCCTCTCGTCCTTGTCAATTCCGGTGATCTTCTTCCTCTCTCCGCCGTCAAGCCTTTCAACTGATATATACTGCCCAACAGCTAGATTGTTGGGCAAAATGACAAAGATGAGGGTTCCTGGATTGTCGACCTGCCCCTGGCCCAGCGCTGCGGTCGTGAAGAGCGTGCCTGCGGCGACACACCGGCGTGCGAAGCGCTTTCCCCCCCTTTTTGGATCTACCTCCCACGCGGCGTTTTCGCCTTTCGGATTAGCCTCCCACACGGTGTCGCCGACCTCATAGGTAAGCGGTGTGTTGGTGCGTTGCACCGCTGGCAGCCCCCGCGACGCAGTGATCCGAACCTGGGCGTTTCCACCAATCCCGGGAATTTCCGCAGGGGCCAGGCCGAGATAGATCCCATTACTGAACCACGGAGCCGGAGACCGAACGTTCCCGAGTATCGTCGGAAAACGCATATACTCACGTTGGCCGGTGTTGTCGTTCTCCCAGATCAACCACGGCTGGGCGTTTCCGCCGTACCTGAGTTCCGACGTCTCGATGTAGTCCTTTTCATGCTCACCCGGGGGGCCCAGAATCTCGAAAGACAGGAAAGACATCCTCTTTCGATTGACCTTTTCTCCGAGCCGAGACCTGACGCTCCTATCGTTGCTTTCCCTGCGGTTCACGTATTCAAACGGCCTTCTTGACGCCTCGCCGTGTACAATTTCGAAAACCGGGCTGGTCTCTGGGGACGCTCCTTTCGTCAGATTACTCCCGATGACCGTTGGCATTCCCTCGAAAGAGCAGTTCAGCTGCCCTTCGTTGTAGCAATGGAAAAATGTAGCGAGACAGCCGGCGCCCACGGTCTGGTAGTTGTACACTCCGTTTGAATTCGCGTGGCAGAAGGCGTAGGCCGTACCACCAGCCCCTGCCTGATCGTAGAAACCCACCGCGCGGTTGCCCTGAGCATTGCACAGCAGCACGCGACAGGAGCCGCACTGCGTACCTTCGAGATGGAAACCGTGATGGTTGTTCAGGGTGAAACAGTTCCAGAGGCTCGAAAGCATCGGCGTGCCCGTCGGGTTCACCGGCGAACCGACCCAGCCGAATAGATGGAACCCGTTCCCGCCGAAATTTTCGACCGTGACACACTCCGCGTCGAAAGTTACGGTCGAAAAGATCCCGTGCCCACTTGTCGTTGTGCGGTCGAGGCACGAGATGGAGAAGTTCCTCAGCTTAGTCCGCTCGGCGCTCTGCGCCGGTCCGCCCGGGTCCGCCGGAAATGCAGATTTGAGACGGATGCCGTCAATGTTCTTGGGAAATAGCAGCCACGTGCCCGGGTTGCTTCGGCTGCCGACTTTGGAGGCATGCAGGTCAGCTCGTGCATCGCCGACCCCTTCGAGGTGTACCGTCTGCGCGATGGTGAGCGTCTGGCCGATGTAGAACCAGCCTTTCGCGACGAGTTGGCGGACAGCGTTCTGATCGGCCCGCATAGCGGCAAGAGCCGCTACGAAGGCATCGTAGTTGTCCGTGTAGAAGGCGGCGTCCGTCACCGGTGTCTCGTCAGGGAAGTCAACGGCAGGGCTGATGATGACTTTGTTGGGAGTCACATCAACGATTGTTCTCGTACCGGCGATTCCCGCGATAGCGATCTTCTGCCCAATGGACAGCTGCACTGCGGAATTTACCCTGAGTACATCCGGAGAACTGGGCAGAATTGTTCCGGTGCGCCCTGCCCCCCAATCGGCCACCGCCCCATAGGATTCCACGTCGTAATAGTTTGCCATCTCCGGTTCCTTCTTACCTCATTCGCCCGAAGGCCAGGAAAACTGCGCTACGCGTTTACCTCGACACGGAAGCGGATGATTGGCGTCTCGGTAGATGTTCACATTCGCCGACTCTTCCAATTTACCCTTGGCCACAGTGCTTGTCGTCCTGGGTGTCGGATGGTCGGACAGGGCATGAATCCCTGTAAACTCGCAGGTCGGCGCGTCTCGTGCGCCCTGAATCAACTAAGGCCTGTCCTCACGGCCTTTCTGGGCACTCGCAACCGGCACCTCGTCAGATCGTCCTCGTCCCTGGCTACATCGATGAGATATGCCTCAAGCGATTGCATGATCGGCCGGACATGTCCTAGGAGTCCGTGTGCGCACCGGAGCCGTTCGCGTTGTTCGAGGAGTTCGCCGCCGGGTCGCACATGCGCAACTGGATGCGCAGTGAGCGTCGGGACGACTTCAGGGCGAGGATGCGCAGTCTGTCGTTGGGCGGCGTTCAACTGTCGCTGATGGACGTTCCACATCTGGAGGTCGTGCGGACGCCGAAGCTGATCCGGCCGAGCGACGGAGAGGCGCACCAGGTCCTCGGCATGATCCATGGGACGGGCGGCCTGTCACAGGCAGGGCGGGACGCGGCGTTCCGCGCCGGGGAGATCATCGTCGCGGACAGCAGCCGGCCGTTCAGCGGCTGTCTGGCCCCGGCTTCCGGCACCTGGTCGTCGATCGTCGTCCAGATGCCCCGGAGCCTGGTGCCGCTGCCGGAGAACGGGGTGCGGCGCATGACCGCCGTCCCGATTTCCGCCTCGTGCGGCCTGGGCGGCGTCTTCCACCGCTGGCTCGCGGAGCTCGTGACGCGCGCCGGGGAGTTCACACCGGCCGACGTCCCGGCCCTGAGCCGGACCACTGTGGATCTCCTGGCGTCCTTGCTCGGCCGGTGTACGCCGAGGCGAAGATGGGCCCGGAGGCCCGCAGACGTGCCCTGCAGGCACGCATCCACGACTACATCCGGCAGCGGCTGCGGGATCCGGGTCTGACGCCCGAAGCCGTCGCTGCTTCGCACGGGATCTCCACCCGGCATCTGTACGCGCTCTTCCGTGACCAGGGCCTGACCGTGGGCGCCTGGATCCGGGAGCGGCGCCTGGAGAACTGCCGCCGCGACCTGGCCGACCCTCTCCTGCTGGGCCGCCCCATTCATTCCATCGCCGCCGGCTGGGGCTTCCCCAACCCTGCCGACTTCAGCCGCACCTTCCGTGCGCCTACGGGATCAGCCCTCGCGACTACCGCCACTCGGCTGCGCGGGAACCGACGGGCACCTCGCGCTGACAGTCGAGGACAGCCGCAACCGGCACGGGCGCACGGTCGGGCGCACGTTCCGGTGATCGGGCGGCGGCTACGTCACTACACGTAGATATACAGGGTGTATCCGCGGCTTCCCTTGAGGCCATCGACGTCCCCACGATGTGGCACGCCGTGCTGCTGGGGTAGTACCCGATGAATGCCCTGCCGGGCGGGACGACCGCCGCGTCCGCCGCTCCCGTGGTGGCAGACGTCATCGACGCCGCCTGCGCGGTGGCCGTGGTGATCCCGCCCGCCAGGAGCGTGGCCCCCAGTAGGATTCCCGAGGCCCAGATTCGTGTACGCATGGTTCCTCCCGGTCTGCGTGTCCGGCGTCGCCGAAGCTTCCGCGGCTTTCAGTCAACCGCCCTGCCTTGCCAGGGGCCTTGACCCGCACTGCACAGGTGTTGTCCATTTGCGCACGACTGCCGGTTGATGGTGTCGGCGCCGTTGAGCTGGGCCGAGAGGCCGCGTCAGGTGATTGCCCTGACCGTCCTGCTCCCGCCGGCCGCGCCCTGGCCACCGGCACCCCGTCCTTCTTCGCCGACCCCGCCGAGCTGGCCCGCGCCTACCCCAGGGCGCCACGGACCACTGGCAAACAGGCATGGGCGTTCCTGCCGCTGACTCCGCCGGCGACTTCCCCTTTATCAGTCGCTCTGAAGAGGTCAACGACACCGGCTGGGATGCGCTGATCGCCCTGGGCTGACCCCAGCACACCGTTCCAGATCAGGCGGGAACCAAGCCCGCGAGCACGCCGCAGGATTAGCGTGGGTCAACATGCCACTGCTGTCTTCTGTAGATCTACGCCCATCAGTCCATCACAGCACCATCGACATCGGCGCAATCGCCTTCTCTCAACAGCCCGACAACGACGACGTCGTGATGATTCCAGCAGAAGGCCTGCGCCTCAGCAGCCACGACCCGTCCTTCTACCCGGCAATGACGCTCGAGCACCTCTCCCACGCTCCTGAGAGCACCCCGCCCGGAGGCTGGGACTACCAACGGATCTTCAATGGCGTCACCCTTGGTGACAACGTGTCCGTACTCGGCCTCTTCGGCACCTACTTCGGGCAGCTGAACCTCCCGAGCGGCCGATACGACCTCCGCCTCCTCAGACGCCGCGATGAAGCGCCCGTCCGTGGAGAAGAGCCACCTCAGGTCATCGACGACACACTCGACGAAGACGAGGAAGACGAAGTCGACGGGCCTACCGAAGACGCTGTCGAGCACTGGCTGATCCAGTTCTGGCCGAGCACCGAGTAGCAATCGCAAGACCGTCAACGCGTCGCGCCTCCGGGGCCGTAGCGGCGGTGCGCGAACCGTTCGATGGTTCCCTCTCGCAGCAAGCCTCGAGTGCCCTCTTGGTTGGCTGCTGGGACAGCGCCTGCCGCTGCCCCGGTCCTCTGTGACGCGGTGGGCCTCGGCCGACGACTACGACCCGTCAGGGTTGGCGAAACGGGTGCGACGAGTGAAGGACATCCCGTAATACTGCCCGTTCCACACCGTCTCCCCAGAGACGTACCAGCAGTTCCACGTGTGCCAGAACAGACCTCTGAGGCGGAGGTCACCCGTGTTCTTGGTCAGTGCCGCCATCCAGGCGTCCGGCCACAACGGATGGCGCCAATCCACCGTGCTGGTGCGGTCGAACCAGGTGTACCAGCCCGTCGCGTTGTCCCACAGCTCGAAGTAGATACGCCCCCCTCCGTTATTGGCGGCATAGGTATTGAGCTGCGCTGCACGTCCGTCGATACGCCCCTCGTAGTGGGCGTAATGATCGTGGACCACGGGAAGGCTGATAGGCCCCGTGCTGAGGTATCCGCCGAGCACGTCGGCAGAGCTAGAGCCATTGAAACGGCGTGGCGGGGTGATGTACGGCTCGGCCACGCCCTCACGGGCGAAGGAGAAGCCGTAGTCGGCGTTGCTCCACTGGGAGACGCCGGAGAGATAGTCGGTGTTCCACGTGTGCAGGCTCAGCCGCGGCCACAGGAGCTGGTCCGGACCGTTGAGGATCAGGTTGTGGAACTGGCGGGTACTGGCCGCGATGCCGTCCAGGGAAGCCGTGTAGCGCAGGCTGCGGTCCAGGTCCACGTATTCGAAACCGACGTGGAAGAAGCCGGGCCCCACGCCCACCACAGTGATGGTCAACCGGGCGTTGCGGCCGTCGTAGCTACCCAGCCAGGTGCCTTTGAACTGGCGGACGTCCTGGAACTGACCGGCGGCGTGGGCCGCCGGGGCGCCCAAGCCGAGGGTGGCACCTCCGACGGCCAGGCCGGTGGCCGCGCGCAGGGCGGTGCGTCGGGATAACGCGGGAGTGTCCATGCGCATTCTCCTCGATTCCGGGCCTGAAGCGGCCACCGGACAACCGTCCGCAAACATCCCACACACCTATGTGAGCGCCTAGTCACTTGCGGGCCACTGAGCGCGTTCCGTACTCGACCTGCCTCACGCTTTGGCCCACGCGAAACAGAACGAGTGCGAACGCCAAGGGCAGGAGCACCTCCATGCCTCTGCCCAGCGGCACGTGGATTTCTCCGCCCTGTCCCTCCGAGCTCGGCACACCCGGGGAGTAGCCGGAGTCAGCGACCACGCCACACCGGGCAGACACGGTGTCCTGGACGGCCGGCGTCCTGTTCATGAGGAACTCGAGCGGAGGGACGAGCCGCAGGGGCGTGGGCGCGCCGATGCTCGTCACCGGCTCAATGCGCATGCCGTAAGCGAAGGCTTGCAAGGTCTCCTGCAGAGTTCCGGGCATCACGCCTCCTCATGTGCAGCCAAGCCGCGCAGCGTCACGCCCCGACGGCGGCTTCCCAGCCACCACGGGCTCAGGTCAGGGCTCCCGCCCCAGCTGAGCAAGGAGCCTCTGTCAGGAGTCCGCGCCCGGCGGCGGCTCGACGGGTTCGCCGAACAGGCCCGACTCCGTCAGGGCGCCGGCGTAGGGCTCGACCTCGTGCCGGGTGAAGTCGACGAGGGCCTATCACTGCAGCACTCACCCTGGAACGGCAAAACTGAAAGACCTCACCGACCATGGGTGGGGATATCGCGGAGCGTGTTGCATAGCGGGACGCTAGGAACGGAAGAAAACACTGCGACCCCCTGTCCCCTCTACTCTCACTGTAACGGCATTGCCCTCGGCTGCGCGCCGTGTTGCTGCCGAGCGCCGAATCCGCATCACGAAGCGCCCTACCTCCATTCGATGAAGTGACTTACGGTTAAGGCACGTTCAGAAGCTCCAAGCGAACCCGCCCATCGTGTTCATGGGTAGGACTCCCCCTCGCATCAGTCGCGAGTCAGCGTTCAATTCGTCATTCAGCTGCAAGACATAAGGACGCCACATGCCCATCGCTCGCCTCAATGCCCTGACGTGCAACAGTACCGAAGACAACACAGGAGACGACGATATCACCATCAAGGTCTTCGGATCTCGCTACGCTGAGGCCACTCGAAGCATGAATACGAACCAGACGTGGGACATCAATCTCGACGTGCCGTTCAGCGCCAACTCACGGGTGAAAATCGAAGTGTGGGAGAGGGATCTCGGCTGGTGGCTCGATCCCGATGACCTCCTAGGCGTTCACTTCATCAACGCCAGCCAGGCGGACCAGGGGGCAAAGGCGACAGAGTTCAACGCCGATGGCGCCAGCTACACCCTCACTTACGAGGTGGTTGGTGACACGACCCGGCAGAAGTCCAGCCCCGCCAAACCTCGCTAGGAGAGGGCCATGTCTCCCACGGGCGCAGAAGTGCGTACGCTGCGGCTTCGCCTGCCAGGCTTTCTCTTGTCAAAGGAGATCGGGCTGGGCACGGCAATCAAGAAAATCACGTCGTCCATCGGAATAGCCCCGTGTGCAAAGTGTGAGGAGAGGGCCGTACGATTCAACCGGCGTTTGGCCATCTACAGCAAGAAGGCAGCGTTGGGAGAGCTCCCGCCTCCCCCGCCCGGGTGCTACGGCGCTGCAACGGAATGCGCTGGTTTCGTCCAGTACGCGAAGTTTTGTTGCGCTGACGGTCGAGTCCTCCTGAAGAGGTGGGGCTGGTGCATTGGGTTCTGGTCAGGGCTTCCGTGCAAGTAACGCTTCTCTTCGGCAAGTCCTGAAGAACGCCGAGAACGGGCCGATCCCGGCCCGTGGCGAGTACCTTGCGATCGGGAGGGCGGATGCTCGGTCCGGGGGCGTGGTGGGGCGCGTTCAGGCGGTGGCGGGTCATCCGTGTGCCCGGTGGGGAGTTGACCTCTGCGGAGCTCGCTCTCCGGGCGTACGACGTCGACCCTCTCTTCCGCTGGTTCCACCGTCGTCGTTTCCCTCCCCGACTGCTCCTGCTCTCCCTGCCAGTTCAGCTGCTTCCGCTCGTCGTCTGCAGTGGATTCAGCGGAAATCTGACGCGGCCAGGATTCCCCGCTGTGGCCCGGGCGGACTTCCGTCGGCTCGTCCGTCTCGGCGCCGGAAGCCCCGACTTCTCCGTGCCATTGGTCAGGGATTACCCCTCACTCATCAATGTCGTGATCGCCGCGTTCACCCTTCTCATCGCCTTCGAGAACTGTCGGCGCATCGCCGACTTTCCCAGCGGCCTCCACGCGAGGGGCCTGATGCTGGTGCCCCCGCCCAGCCGGACGACGGTGCGGGTCGCCCTGGTGCGAGCCAACCGGTATTTCGCCGTCTGCGGCCGGCACTCCTGGGCAGTGGCCCTGGTCTCGCTGGTCATCGCGGGACTGCTCAGCGGCGCCTACCGGGAAGGCGGGGTCTTCCTCTGGCTGGCCCCCGGAACGGACGACGAAGCCCGCCGCGAGTGGAGCATGCGGGCCTACGCCTCCTGGTGGGCGTCCCCCGAAGCCGGCGGGCTTACCGGCCCTGCCGCCTATGCCCTCGTCGCCTCCGGCATCGCCTACGTGATGATCAAGCACAACCTCATGGGCCTGTGCATGATGTCCTTCTTCCTCGCCATCCGTAAGGACGTCGCCTACGCCTTCGACACGGCCAACGCCGACGGCTGCCACGGGTGGAAGGCCATGCACGATCTCCTGAGCGGAGTCGTCGTGTCCGTCCTCATCTCCCTGGTCGGGTTCTGCTCCCTGTTCCTATCGCTCTCTGTGCGACAGGTCTCCTGGACCACTCCCTTCCTCCTGCTCTTCCTGCTCTGCGTCCCCATCTACCTCCTCGTCCCCCTCGTCCTGCTCAGGAGCGGGACCAAGCGGTACCGCGAGCAGGAGATCGCACGGCTCCGGGACTGCTTCGCCGAGCTGCGGCAGCGGGCGGCTCCCGGAAGCCTTGAACAGTTCGAGATCGCGCGAGTGGAGCGGCAGGAGATCGCCGTCATCCGGGACGGCCGGGTCCGCCTCTTCCGGCTGAAGGAGGTGGTGGCGACCCTCTCCGTCTACGTGGGGTCCGTCGTCACCACACTCGTGCGCATCCTCAACCGCTGACCGAAAAAGCGGTCGCACCCCACGCGGCCAACCGCCCGTATCGTTCCGCGCGGACGTCGATGTCCTCGCTGGGTCAGGCCGGTGGCGGATGACCGCAGCCACAGGGGCAGCGCGTCTCCTCCGCCGGACAGCCGGTCGACCTCCAGACGGATGAGATGCCTTTGATCCCCTGCTAGACGAAATGGAGGAGGTCGGCCGGGCCGTGCGTACCCAGAAGGGCGTCAGGCCCGTCTTCGTCTCGGTCGGCCACCGCTCGGCCACGCCGGCGCGTGGACGCCGGCGCCGGGCTCCGCTACCGCCTCCCTCCCGTGTTCAGTCCAATTTCATCAGCCCGTGCACACTCACGAAGTGACGACCGGCGCTTAACGAACTCACCACGGAAGGCCACATGTCTAGACACCCCTAGGGCCTCAGACGCGTCAGACGCCTCATATCGGCCCCGATCCTCGCCCTGCTCATGCTCACCGGCGGCGTCGTCGCCACCGCCGCCCCGGCGCAGGCCGCGGACTCCGATGCCTGGACGTTCACCAACACCGACGGCACCCTCAACGCGACGGGCAACAACGACGGAAACCAGATCTCCGTCACCCCCGACGGCACCAACTACCGGAACTGGCGTCTGATCAAGCTCGGCGCCCCCCGGCACGTTCAACATCGCCAGCACCTCGTCCGGGAAGTGCATCTACGCCAGCCAGCCCGCCGTTCAGCAGTCCTGTGGCAAGGACGGCGAGCAGTGGAACTTCCGCCCCATCGACGGCAAGCCCAACACGTTCGACATCGTCCGCCGCGACGACCGCAACGGCACTGAGTGGTGCATGGACAACCGGGGCGGCCTGCACATGTGGGGCATTCTCGCCCAGCCCAACATCTGCAACGGCAGCGCGAGCCAGGAATGGACGGTCCCCGCGTCGAAGGCGGCCGAGGCGAGGCAGCTCGCCCTCGACTTCTACGCCAACCTGTGCTCCAAGAAAACCACCACCTGCTCGTGGACACAGAAGTCTGAAGGGCAGCCCGAAGTCCTGCCCCGCAAGCCCGCCTCGTCGGTCTGGTACAACGACACCAGTGGCAGCATGAAGCAGGTCTTCACCACGATCTACCACTCCGGGTGGGCGCAGTCGTACTCCGCGGGCGTTTCGACCTCCGTCGGTGTCACCACCCCGGTCCAGGCGATGATCTCCAGCCAGCTCACCGCGACGCAGACCTACCAATCCGACGAGACCACGGTGAACGGCATCGCGATCGACGTCCCGGCCAAGAGCTACGGGATGGGTCGACTTCGCCGCCGTCGGCAAGAAGGTCACCGGCACGTGGACCCTCGACACCGACAACCAGCCGTGGACCGCCGACGCGACCGTGACCGTCCCCGTCATCAACTCGACGGCCGGCTCCACCATGTACGTCGCCCGCACCAGCACGACCCCGCCCGGCACCAGCACCGGCACCAGCGGCCCCGACGTCAAGCCTGCCGCTCTCGCGAAGAGCGCGAAGGCCACCGTGGACGTGCCCGAAGGCGGCAAGCTGACCGCCTACAAGGGCGGTGTCCAGGTCAACGCCGCCGACGGCAGCACGATCGCAACGGTGCAGCCCGGTACCGTCACGGACACCAGCGGCACGAGCCACAAGGTCAGTCTCGCGGTGGACGGCAACACCGTCACCCAGACCATCGAAGGCGTCACCGGCGACACCGTCACCGGCACGATGACGCCCCCGACCTTCTCCCTGGGCAACGGCACCCCCCGCCACCGTGATGAAGACCGTCAAGAAGATGACGGCGGCGAACTCCCTCATGGCCGCTCCCGCCTCCAGCAACAGCGACGAGCACGACAAGTGCATGGCCGAGAAAATCGGCAAGAGCATCGTCAAGGGCGGTCTCTGGGGCACCGTGACAGGCGGCCCCGAAGGACTTGCCATCGACATGATGACCGGCGCGTTCAAGGGCATCACCGAGGGTGTCGTCCTGTGCAGAAACAAGTGACCTGACCTGACCACCTGAACGACGCGTGCCCCTGCCTACGGACTGGCAGGGGGACACCGGTGACTTTCGGCGCGCCCTGGTTGCTGAATTCCGGCCCGCCGGCCCGTCAGCGGCCGCGGCGGTGGTATTCCCGTGCCAGGACACCGAGGGCGGCGCGGGGAGAGGGGCGGGCCGCGCCCCGTAGGAGGGCGGTGCCCTTCGCCAGTGCAGCGTCGTTGGTGAGCCCCTCCAGCGTGACGAACGCCCGGACGAACGCCCGGTGGGCGGGTGGGGCCAGCCGCGGCAGCGGGCGGCTGGCGAGGAGGTCCTCGCGGCTCCGGGTGAGAAGTCCCTCGAGGAGGGCACGGGTCGCGGGGGTGTCGAGGCCCCGTTCGAGGTCGGAGCGGGAGACCCCGTACTGCTTCAGCGTCTCCTCGGGGAGGGTCAGGCGGCCGTGGCCGAGGTCCTCGGCCAGGTCGTTCAGGAAGTCCAGTCGCTGGCTGCCGTCGATGTAGGACCGGCACAGGGCACGGCTTTCCCTGGGGTCCGCGTCGGGCGCCAGGACGAGGCCGGCCACCACTATGAAGGCCGGGAGCGAGTACCCGTCGACGTACCGCTGGTAGGCCGCCTCGTCGGCGAAGCCGTGAAGTCCCTGTCCATCGGCGCTCCCGCGAGGAACCGCTCGACGTGCTCGCGCAGCCCCGGGTGGCGGGAGAGCGTGTGCACCAGCGGGCGCAGCACCGGGTGGCTGCTGTTCCCGCTGCTCAGCGCCTCGTGGACCTGCTCTTCCCAGGTGCTGAGCGGGTCGCCGCCCGCGGCGTCGGACGGCCCGGCTTCGGCCTGCACGTCGGTGTGGTGCATGAACGCGGTGGCGGCGATGACATGCGGGACGACCTGCGGGGGCAGCAGCAGGCGCACGGCGAGGTAGGCGTTGCGCCGGTAGGCCGAGACGACTTCCCGCTGCTGCGTGTAGGCGTCGCGGAGCCGCGGCTCGACGATGCCCGCCGCCGTCAGCGTCCTGCTCCACAGATGCACGGTGGCCGATCGCCCCACAGACGATGGTGACAGGGGAGCCTAACGCCTGACGCCGAGCGGCCTCACCACGGCCGAGGGCCTCTTCTACGCGTCGGCCCACGCGAAGCAGAACGAGTTGAGTGAACCCCCGAATGAGGAGGCGGGACGCGCCACAGTCGCTCCCGCGGGGGGATCCCCCGCAGGAGCCGCTCCGTTCAGGTTGTCGACTCTCACCAGCAGCCCCTGGCCTGCAGTGAGGTCGAGCCGGCCCTGCCCGACCCTGCAGAACTTGTCGTTGAAGAGCCGGGCCTGGCGCCCGGGAGGGCCGAGCAGGACTGCTGAGGTGGCTTCGTTGTCCCAGCGCGTGGTGAAGAAATTGAAGTTCGAGGGTCCCAGCCAGGGCCTCACCTTCCAGTCCTGGAGGTCGTCGATGCTGTCCCGGATGCCGAAGTTCAGTCCGATGTCATGCTCGTCGGCATAGACCGCGTCGAGTGTGTCGGTGAGCGTGTTGAGCTGCGGCAGCAGCCATCCCAGGACCGTAAGGGAGGACTGGACCGGGCCGAGAAGGCCGATCAGGTCCCTGAGCTGGGTCAGTACCGTGCTCTTGGCCACGGGAGACGTGGCCGGCACGAAGATGATGGCCGCTCCCTTCAAGGTGTCGTCCCAGAACAGCACCAGCAGGGTGGGAACGGGGATCGCCGGCACCATGACGGGCGGCAAGGTGATCCAGTCGCTGGAGGCCCAGCCGCTCCAGGGGCTCAGACTGCCCCCGGCGTACACGCGCACGTCCGCCTCCACCCTCACCAGTGGTGCCGTCGGCCGGTCCAGCGTCGCCTCCACGAACACCAGGGGCAGGAACACGTCCATGCCTCTGCCCAGCGGCACGTGTATTTCTCCGCCCCGGCCCTCCGAGCTCGGCACACCCGGGGTCGTGGCCGGAGTGAGCGACCATGCCACACCCGGCACGACGTGGCCCTGCTGGTCGAGTACGCGCCAGCGCACGTCGATTTCGACGTTCAGGAGGTCGCCGGACACTCCCGCCGCCACGGGAGCGCTGCCCGTCAGGTCGCCCAGCACGGTACCGAGGCTTTGTGTGGCGTGGATGTCCACGGAACCGTCGAGCGATCCGGGGACGATGTCCTGGACGGCCGGCGTCCTGTTCATGAGGAACTCGGACGGGGGGACGAGCCGCAGGGATGTGGGCGTGCCGGTTCCCGTCATCTGCGCGATGCGCATGCCGTAGGCGAAGGCTTGCAAGGTCTCCTGCAGGGTTCCGGGCATCACGTCTCCTCATGTGCAGCCAAGCCGCGCAGCGTCACGCCCCGACGGCGGCTTCGCAGCCACCACGGGCTCAGGTCAGGGCTCCCGCCCCAGCTGAGCAAGGAGCCTCTGCCAGGAGTCCGCGCCCGGCGGCGGCTCGACGGGGGCGGCGAACAGGCCCGACTCCGTCAGGGCGCCGGCGTAGGGCTCGACCTCGTGCCGGGTGAAGTCGACGAGGGCCTTGGAGGGGTGCTCCTCGGCGCCGATCGCCCGGGAGAGGTCCCAGGCGTGCACGACCAGGTCGGCGATCATCTGGGCGCAGTAGGCGTGGGCGGAGGAGGAGCCGTAGGAGAGGTGGACGGTGCGGGTCAGGGCGCCGCGGGCGTGGAAGGCCTCGCGGGCGGCGGAGGCCGCCTCGTCCCAGGCGGCCACCGGGTCCTCGCCGAGCTGGTCGCCGTCGAAGACCTCGCCCACATCCTCGACGGTCGCGCCGTCCAGCATGGACGGCACCCACAGCTGTTCGACGACGAGGTGGTTCACCAGCTCGCGCACGTTCCACTCGGTGCACGGCGTGGGCGCCTCCCACTGGTCACCGCGCACGGCGTGCACCCGGTCGGTGAACAGCTCGAGCGCCTCGCCGTGCCGGGCCAGCAGCGTCCGCCGCCGGGCGTCGGTCAGGTCCTTGTCACCGGTCATGGCACCCATGGTCCGTCCGCAGCCGCGCCGCCGCGAACGCTGCGGCGACGAACGCCGCACCGGCGGCCAGGGCGCCCCGGTGCTCGGAGAGCCACGGCTGCGCACCGTGCTCGTGGGCCTGGTCGTCGAACTCGCCGTGGGCGCCGTAGTCGTGGCCGCCGTCACCGTCGACGGGGTGCCACAGGTTCACCGGCGGCAGGTCGGCCAGGGGCTCGGCGCGCTGCTGCGAGGCGTACGCCGTGTGCGCGAGGTAGCGGTCCAGCAGGCCGGGGGCGACGGCGTTGGCGAGGAGGGTGGCGACGGTGCTGCCGCCGACCCAGTACTCCCGGCGGTGGGGGTGGGCGGCGGCGTGGACGATGGCCCGGGCGGCCAGCTCGGGCTCGTAGACGGGCGGAACGGGCCGCGGCCGGCCGTTCATCCGGGACAGGACCCAGCTGAACTGGGGGGTGTTGACGGCGGGCAGCTGCACCATGGTCGTACGCACCTTGCTGCGCTGGTGGAGCAGCTCGCAGCGCAGGGCCTCGTTCCAGCCCTGGATGGCGTGCTTGGCGCCGCTGTACGCGGACTGCAGGGGCAGGCCGCGGTAGGCGAGCGCCGAGCCGACCTGGACGATGGTGCCGTGGTCGCGCGGGAGCATACGGGACAGGGCGGCGTGGGTGCCGTACACATAGCCCAGATAGGTGACCTCGGTGACGCGCCGGAACTCGTCGGGCTCGATCTCGACGAACGGGGCGAACACGCCGGTGAAGGCGTTGTTCACCCACACGTCCACCGGTCCGAACGTCTCCTCGACGCGGTCCGCCGCCTCGGTGACCGCCCGGTGGTCGGCCACGTCCACGCTCAAGGGCAGCGCCTCGCCGCCGCCCCGGCGTACGTCCGCGGCCGCCGCGTCCAGTCCTTTGCGGCCGCGGGCCAGCAGAGCGACACAGGCGCCGCGGGCCGCGAAGGCCCGGGCCGTGGCCCGGCCGATGCCGCCGCTCGCCCCGGTCACCACCACGACGGTGGGCTTGTTTCTCCTCATCACCGCCGCCGGGTACCCGCATCCCCCCGGCGTAAACGGGGTACACGTCGCAGATGCGAAGCATGTTGAGTACGTGGGACCGGTCCGTGTTCGAGCGCGTCGCCGCCCGCCACTGGCCCGGTGGCGACCGGGTGCTGCCCAGGCTCTCGCACGCCGCCGACCACGGGGTGCTGTGGTTCGCGGTGGCGGCCGGCGCGGCGGTGCTCGGCGGGCGGCCGGCGCGGCGCGCGGCGCTGCGCGGGGTGGCGTCGCTGGCCGTCGCCTCCGCCACGGTCAACACCGTCGGCAAGCGGTCGGTGCGGCGCGTGCGGCCCGTGACGGACGTCGTGCCGGTGGTGCGGCGGCTGACCCGGCAGCCGTTCACCACGTCCTTCCCGTCCGGGCACTCGGCCTCGGCGGCTGCGTTCACGGCGGGCGTCATGCTGGAGAACCGCACGTGGGGCCTGGCCCTGGCGCCGCTGGCGGCCTCCGTGTGCTTCTCCCGCGTCTACACCGGGGCGCACTACCCCGGTGACGTGGTGGCGGGGGTGCTGCTGGGCGCCGGGGCGGCCTTCGCGGTGCGCGGCGTGGCGCCCACCCGCTCCCAGCTCGCTCCCCCGGCCCGGCCCCGCGCGGACGCCCCGCCCTTGCCCGGCGGCCGGGGCCTGGTCGTGGTCACCAACAGCGGCTCCGGACAGCGGGCGGCGGCCGCCGCCCGGCCGGACCCGGCGCAGTTGCTGCGCACGGCGCTGCCGCATGCCGAGATCGTCGAGTGGGACCGGCAGGCGGACGGGCGGCCCGCACCGCTGGCGGCGGCCCTGGAGGCGGCGGCGGAACGGGCGGCCGAACTGGGCGGCGCGCTGGGGGTCCTCGGCGGGGACGGCACCGTCAACGCGGCGGCGGCCACCGCCGTGCGGCACGGGCTGCCACTGGCCGTCCTGCCCGGCGGCACCCACAACCACTTCGCCTACGACCTGGGCATCGAGTCGATCGCCGACGCGGTGCGGGCCATGGAGGCCGGGGAGGCGGTGGCCGTGGACGTGACGCGGTTCGGGCGCGGCGGCATCTTCCTGAACACCTTCAGCATTGGCGCGTATCCGGAGCTGGTGCGGGTGCGCGAGCGCTGGGCGCCGCGCATCGGCACCTGGCCGGCCGGGCTGCTGGCGGCGGTCCACATCCTGCGCACCGCCCGCCCGGTACGGCTGCGCGTCGACGGCCGGGAGCGGCGGCTGTGGATGCTGTTCGCCGGCAACTGCACGTACCACGGCCTGGGGCTGGCCCCGGTGCGCCGGCACGACCTCGCGGACGGGGTGCTGGACGTGCGCATGGTCCACGGCGGCCGGCTGGCCCGCACCCGTCTGCTCGTGGCCGCCGTGACGGGCGGGCTCAGCCACTCCCCCGTGCTGCGGACGGCGCGGGTGCGGCGGTTGCACGTCGAGGAGATCGCGGCCGGTACGCACCTGGCGTACGACGGCGAAGTCGCGCCGGCGCCGCGGGAGCTGAACCTGACGAAGGCGAACGAGGCCCTGGTGGTCTACCGCGTGCCGGACGAGTGAGGGGGGCGGCGGCCGGCGGCCGGCGCCGCGTCCGCGACGTCGGCGATCGTGACGCGGTAGATCTCCTCGGCCTCGCGCAGCGATTCCTCGCCCACCCGCCGCCCGTCGGCCTCCAGATCCAGGCCGAGCAGCCGGGTGAAGGGGTCCCTGGTGAACTCCGCCCGCAGCGCGGCGCCGGTGGGGACGCGGGTCTTGGCGTCCAGGAGTTCGACGTCGGTGGCGGCGGCCAGCTCCTCGAAGCCGTACAGGTCGGTGCAGGCGAAGAGGATGTCGGCCGCCCGGCGCACCGCGGGCGGGCGCCCCTCGCCGGTACAGGGGAAGCCGCTCATGGCCGCGAGCTCCTGTTCCTTGTCCTGGACGGCGCGGATCAGTTCGCCCGAGGCCCGGCCACCGGTGCGCAGCCGGTAGGGCATCACGTTCTGCTGGAGGCCGATCGCGCGGGCGCCGCCCGCGGCGCCCTCGCCGTCCCGCCGGCCGTCGCACTCGACGCCCAGCAGGACGTCCTCGCGTCCGGTGAGGACGGCCACCGCCCGGGCGTGCACGGCGAGCAGCACGTGCCGCAGGCGGGCGTGGTGGTGCCGTGCGACGGCGTCGAGGGCCGCGGCCTGTCCGGGGGTGATGTCGACGCCGCCGAAGCGGGTCGCCTCCTCGTGCGGAGGGCCGGCCGGCGCGTCGGCCGGCCACGTCGCGGGGGCGGGTTCGGAGCCGTCCAGTTCGCGGGACCAGAACGCCAGGACGGCCCGGTCGCCGAGCGTGCGCCGCTCCCGGGCGACGCAGTCGGCGAAGCGGTGGGCCGGGCGCGGGGCGGGCGCCTTGCGGCCGCCGTCCCGCAGGGCCCAGAAGTCGGCCAGGATCTCGGTGATCAGTGACGACTGGCTCCACGCGTCGAGCAGCGCGCCGTGGAAGGCGAGCGAAAAGAGGAACTCCGCGTCCTTGACGACGTGCGCGTGGAACCGCGCCAGGGGAGGCTCCGCCCAGGAGTACGGCTCGCCGCGCGCCCGCTCCGGCCAGGCGGCGAGCTCCGCTTCGCGCGCGTGGCGGGGCAGCCCGCGCAGGTCGCGGACGGTCACCGGGGCGGGGGCGTGGTGGTGCACCAGCTGCAACGGCTCGCGGTACCCGGCGAGGTGGAAGGAGGTCCGCAGGATGTCGTGGCGGTCCACGGCGCGGTCCACGGCCCGGGTGAGGGCGTCGTGGTCGTAGGCGGCCCCCAGGCGGAACACGAACAGGTCGCAGGAGGCGTCCGTGCCGCCGCGGCAGGTGCTCCGCAGCAGCATCCGCGTCTGCAGGGCGGTGACCGGGTAGGCGTCCTCGATGCCGCCGGCCGCCGTCAGCCGCTCGCGGTCCTGGGGAGCTGTCAGGGCGAACGGTTCGGTGCGGGCCCGCCGCTCCGTCCCGGCCAGGGTGATCAGCCGTGGGGCGGCGTCGCCGTACTTGGCGCGCCACGGCCCCAGGTCCGGGGCGTGCGGGGCCTCGTCGCCGAGGACCACGCACTTCAGCGGCAGGCGGTCCCCGGCCCGGCTGTCCTCCGCGATCAGGCGCCGGACGGCGGCGGGGCTCCGGCTCAGGTGGACGGTCACCCGTTCGGCGCGCAGCAGCTCGCGGAAGGCCTTCGGGTCCTCGGCGGCCTCCGGCGGCACGACGACGGCGCAGCCGCCGTACAGCAGTGCCCCCCACATCTCGCAGGCGCGGATGTCGGACGCGAAGGAGTGCGAGAGCGTCCATATGTCGTCGCTGCCGAAGCCGTAGCGGCTCTCGGCGCGGGCGAAGAGCCGCAGGACGGTGCCGTGCGAGACCTGCACCGGCCGCGTCGGGCCGGTGGTGCCGGGCGGCACGAGGAGGTAGGCGGGGGCCTCCCGGCCGACGGTGACGGCCGGTTCCCGCTCCGGCGCGGGTGGCAGCCGCACGTCGGCCCGTACCGCCGGGTGCCCGTCCGGCAGCCGCCCCGCCGTCCCGCCCGCGGTGACGACGGTCTGCGGCGCGGTGTGCCGGAGGATCTGCTCCAGGCGCGCCCGGGGTGCCGCGGGGTCCAGCGGTACGTAGGAGGCGCCCGTCCGCAGCACCGCCAGCGCCGCCGCCACCAGGTCCGCCGACCGTTCCAGGAGGATGCCCACGGGCCGGCCCGGCCGTGCGCCCCGCGCGCGCAGCGCCGCCGCCAGCGCCCTGGAGCGGGCGTCCAGTTCACGGTAGGTCAGCGACCGGGGCCCCTCGCGCACCGCGACGCGGCGCGGGAAGGCCCGCACCGCGGCCGCGAAGCCCTCGCTCAGGCTGCCCACGGCGGCCGGGGCTCCGGCGGGCGTCGCGCCATGCTCCTTCACCGCTCGTCCTCCGGGAGTGCGGGCCGGGGCGGGCCCGGTCGGTACGGGGGGGCGGACCGCGCGTTCACGGGGGCCCGCGCGCAACGTACCGCTCGTGCCCCGGGCCGGGGAGTGGGTTCAGCCGGACGGCCGGACCGCTGCCGGGGCGTCAGGGAGGGCTCTGCGCCGGGTGCCGGCCCACAAGGCGGCCGCGAGCAGCACGAACCACACGCCGACGAGCAGCAGATGGGCCCGCTGGGTCATTCCGTGCCAGCCCGGCCGCCCGAACAGCGGTCCGACCGTCGACAGTGCCGTCAGCAGCGCGCTGCCCAGGACCCACGGTCCCCAGCGGCGCAGGAGGGGGCTGGGGGGACGGTCGGTGGCGGCCGCGGCGACGAGCAGGGCCATCGAGGCGAACAGCGCGGCGTGCACCAGCGCGCTGGTGGTGGTGTGCCAGGGGTTGACGGCCTCGCAGGGGCTCTCCACCGACGGCGCGCAGCGCATGGGGATGACGACGTCGGCCACGGACGAGGCGCCGAAGGCGACGAGCGACCACCATCCGGCCGACGCCAGCCGGCCGGGCGCCCGGCGCAGCGCCAGCAGCGCGCCGGCGACCACGAGGAACGCGGCCACGATCTCGATGCTGCCGAAGAGTTTGTGGAAGGGCTGGTCGGCGGCGTAGAGCTCGCTCACGTACGAGTGCCTGAAGTCGAGCCCGGTGGGCAGGACGAACTCCAGCACCCAGTCGTTGTAGACCACCGCGGCCAGGGTCAGCAGCAGCGGGGCCCACGCCGTGCGGAGGCCGGCCGGCCGGCGGGTCCTGCCGGGCGGGCGGCCCGGACGTGCCCGTCCGCCCGGCCGGTCGAGGTCGACGGCGGCCCGGCGGAGGACGGTGGGCGGCTCACGCATCGGCCGGGCTCAGTTCGCCCGGACGGGAGGGGCTCCGTACGCCGGAGGCGGGGTCTTGACCTCGGGCGGGGAGTGCGGCGTGGAGGGCGACGGCTTCGAGGGGGTGGCGCTGCCCGGCGAGGCCTCCGACCGGGTCGGTCCGGGCGAGACGCCGCCCTTGGGAGGTGCCACGGTGCGGTCGTCCTCGCCCTTGGTGCCGACCGGGCGTTCGAACCATTCGCCGGCCTCCGTGTCGTAGACCACGATGTCCTCCATCACGGCGTCGGCGGGGGCGACCGCGACGACGTCGGACGGCCGGTAGGCAGGCCAGCTGTCGCCGCTGGCCTTCGGCGTGCCCTTCACGGCGATGGGCGCCCCCAGCGGGTTGCCGCACGCGCAGCGCACCCGGGGCAGGCCCCGGTCGTCGACGAGCACGGCGGTGCCGGCCTGCAGTACGGACTGGAAGCTGGTGACGGAGCCGTCCTTGAAGCCGTGGTTGGTGACCCGGGTGTCGGCGCGCAGCGCCACGGGGGTCAGGCTCCGCAGGTAGCGGGCCAGGCCGCCCACCTCGATGCCGGCCGCGCCCGCGAAGGCGCGGGCCTTGGTCTGATCCTGGTTCAGGTAGCCGATCTGGCGCTCGACGTCGCAGCTGGCGTTGTTGCGGGTGCCGCCGTACAGGCCGGGCGTGGCGCCCTGGATGCTGCGGGTGCCGCCGCCCGTTCCGCCGGCCGGGGCGGCGGGGGCGGCGGACGCCGCGTTTCCGTAGTTCTTCGCCGACGACTTGGTGAAGGGGTCCCGGCCGTCGGCGGAGGCGGACTGCAGGAAGACCTCGCCGGTCCCGCCGCTCTGGCGCAGGAAGTAGACCGCGAGCGCGGCGGCCACCACCACGGCGCCCGAGATCAGGACGGCGCGCGAGCGCCACCAGGGTGAACGGCGGCGGCCGGGCCCCTCGCCCGGGGTGCCGCGGCCGCCCGTCGGTGGGGCCGGGGGTCCCGGTGGTGTCGGACCGGCCGCGCCGCCGCCCGCGGGCCGCGGCGGCACCGTCACGTCCGGCCGGGTCGGCTCCCGGTCCCCGGGGGAGGTGGGCTGCTGCGGCCGCCGCCCGGACAGGGGGCCGGACGGGGGGCCGGTGGGGCGGTTTCCTGACGGCGGTTCGGACGACACGGCCCTTCTCCTACGCTTGATTTATCCCTTTTTACCGCCCCTGCGCTCATTGTGTGTCCCAAACCCGCCCGTCCCGCAAGCGGGCATGCGGAGCAGTTCCGCCACGGATTCCCCCCGAAGGCCCACCCAATCCCGGCGATTCCCCCGGCCGCCCGCGCGGACGGGTGGTGCGGCAACGGCGGGCTTACGTTGGGCTGAACCGCCACACCGACCCCTCGTCGACCGTCCGGAGACAGCGTGAGTCAGCCACCGACGCCCCGCCCGGCCCCGGCGCGCGAGCTGCGCGCCTGGTGGGACGCCCTGGCGGCGGTGGCCGCCGGGGTGGCCGCCATGTACGTCGTCGCCGCGCTGGGCCTGTGGGCGGCCGGGGCCGGCGACCTGCCGGACGACGCGTTCGGTTCGGTGGTCGCGGCCACCGTGGTCTCGGCGGTGGGCGGCACCGTCGAACTCTCCGGCGGCGCGGGCTTCCTCGGCAGCACGGCCGGGGGACTCGCGGTCGTACCGCTGTCGGTGACCCTGGCCGGGGCGCTGGCGGTCGCCGTGGTCTTCCTCCTCCCCCTGCGCCACCACGCCGTGACGAGCGGGGGCGAACTGCTCGCCAGGGTCGCCCGTACGGCCGTGCTGTGGCTGCCGGCGATCCTGTGCGTCGCCCTCGCGGCCCGGCACACCTTCCGCATCCAGGTGGGCGAGGACTTCATCGACGAGCTCGGCGAGGCCCTGGGCGCGACACCCACCGTGGGGTTCGAGGCGGCCGTGGGAGCGACCCTCGGCTACGGGCTGCTGTGGCTGCTGGTGCTGCTGGCCGTGGCCACCGCCGTGTCCCGCAAGACGCCCCTGCCCTCACGGCTGCTGCGCTTTCAGGACACGGTCCGCCCAGCCGCCTTCGCGATGCTGGTGGTGCTGCTGGCGTACGTCGTCATCGGCCTGGTGACGGGCGTGGTCGTGGCCTTCACCCGAGGCCACACCGCACAGACGTTCGCGGTGCTGCTGCTGGGCCTGCCCAACCTCGCCTGGATGGCCTTCGGCATCGGACTGGGCGGCGCCTGGGAGGGCCGGGTGCCGGGCGCCGACATCGGGCTGCCGGTGCCCAAGCCGCTGGCCGCGGTGCTGCGGGAGAACGGCGACGGGCCCGCCACGCTGGACCTGGCCTCCCTGGCCGACTACGACGCGCGCGCCTGGCTGCTGGTGCCCCTGGCCGCCCTGGCGCTGCTCGCGGCCGGCTTCGTCACCGCCGTCCGCTCGCCCGCCCGCCGGCGCCCCTGGCAGCACGCCGTGCAGCTCGGCGTGGCGGCGGCGCTGACCCTGCTGGTCGTCGGGCTCCTGACCCGGGTCGAGGCGCGCCTGGGCCTGTCCCTGCTCGGCATCGGCGACCTGGGCGACGACTTCGGCGGCGACGTCTCCCTGCACGCGCTCCTGCCGCGCCTGGTGGGCTTCGGACTGCTGTGGGGCTTCGTGGCGGGCTTCCTGGGCAGCCTGGCCGCGCTGCGGGTACGGCGACGGGGCGAGGTGGAGGCGGGGACGTCGAGCGCCGCGCCCCCGGCCTAGCCGGGCCGGTGCCCAGGTGACGTTTATCGCGCGGTGAACGCAGGACGGCACTGTCTGCGACGTGGCCACGACGGCCACCGCCCGTACCGGCGCCGCTCCAGCACTCTCCTCAGGGAGGAACCCCATGAAGCCCGCACGCACCCTCGTCGCCCTCGGTCTGGGCACCCTGGCCACCCTGGCCGCCGTCTCCACGCCCGCCCTCGCCCAGGAGGCCGATTCCGCCCGCGCCACGACGAGCCGGCACTGCGTGGTCGACGCCGACAACGGCACCAAGTCCTGCTTCTCCACCTACAGAGAGTCCGTCGCCTTCGCCACCGGCGGCCGTGTCACCGACGCCCCGAACGACACCAGGGCCGCCGTGCGGGACACCAAGTTCCAGGAGCGCCTCAGCGGTCCGCGCAACGAGCACGGCGCCAAGCTCGCGATGAACGCCTCGTCCGTGCTCGGCACGATGTACGGCGACAAGGACTTCGGCGGCGGATCGATGGCCTTCGTGGGCAGCAGCGGCTGCACGCGCTACTCCGAGTTCGAGAACCTGTACGACTGGAACGACCGGATCAGCTCCGTCGCCTCCGGCCAGTGCAACATCACCCTGTACCAGCACAGCAACTACCTCGGCTTCAGTCAGACCTACAGCGGCGCCGTGCCGTATGTCGGCGATGCCATGAACGACCAGGCCAGCTCGATAAGCTTCAACGGCTGACCCGCACGGCCCCACAACCGGCACGGCACCGCCCCCCGGCGCCGTGCCGGTTCGCCGTGCCCGGGCGAGCCCTACGCCCGCTCCCCCCGCTCCGGGAACACCGGCGCCGCCCAGGCCGGCGGCTCCGGCGGAGCCGTCGTCGTGACGCCCCCACCGTCCTCACCGTCCCCACCTCCCCCGGCCTGCGCGGCCCGCCGCAGCGCGGTCACGAACGCCAGACAGCTGTCGAAGCGGTCCTCCGGCGCCTTGGCCAGCGCCGTGGCCAGCACGTCGTCGACCTCCGGCGGCAGCCCGGGGCGGAGCTCCGAGAGCCGCGGCGGGGGGTCGAACTGATGGGCGTACAGCACCGCCATGTCGTCGTCCCGCCGGAACGGCGGCGCACCGGTCAGCATCTCGAACACCACGCAGGCCAGGCTGTAGACGTCGCAGCGCCCGTCGACCGGCTTCCCGGAGATCTGCTCGGGGGCGAGGTACTCGGGCGTGCCGACGACCTGCCCCACCCGGGTGAACCCGGTCAGCGACAGCGACTTCTTCGTCAGGCCGAAGTCGGTCAGGTAGACGTGCTCGGGGTGTTCGCTGTCGGTGCCCTGCGCCACCAGCATGTTGCCCGGTTTGACGTCCCGGTGCACCAGGTTGTTCGCGTGGGCGGCGTCCAGGGCGGACGCCACCTGGCCGGCGATCCGCGAGGCGGCGGGCAGGGGCAGCGGCCCCTCGCGGCGCAGGTGGGCCTGCAGGTCCTGGCCGGCCACGTAGAGCATGGCGATGTACAGGACGCCGTCGGCCTCCCCGGCGTCGTACACGGGGACGATGTGCGGGTGGTCGATGGCGGCGGCCACCCGCGACTCGTGCGTGAAGCGGTCGCGGAAGGTGTCGTTGCGGGCGAGTTCGGGCGCGAGCAGCTTGAGGGCGACCCTGCGTTCCAGGCGCAGGTCCTTGGCGCAGTAGACGACGGCCATGCCGCCGCGCCCGATCTCGCTCTCCACGCGGTAGCCCGCGATCTGGCGGCCGACCATGTCTTCCGGCCCGGTGCCGGGCGGGGCGTCCGGACGGGTGCGGGGCTCGTCGGCGGCCGGCATCAGAGGTCACCGGAGGACGCGTGCGGAGGGCCGCCCGGAGGGTCGATGCGCGTGGGCCCGGCGGGCCCGGCGTCGCCCGCGGGGCCGGCGCCGTCGATGCGCGTGGGTTCCGGCGGGGCGGGGTCCGGGGCGGGCGTACGGGCGGCGTCCGGGGCGGCCGGGGCGGGTTCGCGGGCGGCGAAGGTCGTCGTCGCCGTGCCGTCGCAGTAGCACCAGCGGTCGTGCTCGGCGTCGTACAGCCAGACCGACTCCCCCTCGACCACGGCCCCGATCCGCAGGCCCTGGGTGGCGCGGCGGAACGCCTGCCCGTCCGTGCGGCCGGCGGCCAGGTCCTCCACGGCCCGCCGGTAGCGGCCCAGCGTCTCCTCGACCCGGGCCAGCAGCCGCCGGGCGTCGGCGGTGCGCACGAGGGGGCCGCCGGCCGGGGGCGGGCTCTGCGGGAGGGCGACGAGCATCCGGGCGTCGACCCAGGCCGACCAGCCGTTGGCGCACAGCACCTGCCCCCAGTCGCCGAGCCGGCTCAGCAGCTGCACGGGCAGCAGCGGGTCCAGCGGCTCGGTGGGCACGACCGCGTCGGGCGCCGCCCAGGTGGCCAGCCCCGCCTTGGGCACCACATGGGTCGGCAGGAAGCCGGGGACGCCCGGGGTGACGGCGTAGGGGGCACCGGGCGCGTTCATGGGCGGCCGTCACTTCCGCATGATGGTGGGCTCGTGCCGGCGCAGCAGGCGGGCGACGAGGAGGCCCAGGACCACCGACAGCAGCACCATCATGCTCATGTCCACCAGCCAGGTGCCCACGGCGTGGTCGAAGAGCGGGTCGGCGGTCTGCTTGCCCGGCACCAGGCGCTCCAGGTCGAGCGTGGCGCCCATGGCCGCCAGCGCCCAGCGCGCGGGCACCAGCCACGACAGCTGCTCCAGCCCCGGCACGCCGTGCAGGGCGAGCAGGGCGCCGCAGAAGACGACCTGGACCAGGGCGATGAGCACCAGCAGCGGCATGGTGACCTCCTCCTTGCGCACCAGGGCCGAGACGAGCAGGCCCAGCAGCATGGAGGTGAACGACAGCAGCGCCACGGCCAGGGTGATCTCGGCCAGGGGTGGCATGAGGACGCCCTTGCCTCCCGGCGCGCCGGTGTCCACCCCGCCGAGCCCGACCAGGGTCAGCACGACCGCCTGGACCACCGTGATGGCCCCGAGCACCAGGATCTTCGACATGACGTACGCGGATCTGGACAGGCCGACCGCCCGTTCCCGTTGATAGATCACGCGTTCCTTGACCAGTTCGCGCACGGCGTTGGCCGCGCCGGTCAGCACGCCGCCCACGCACAGGATCAGCAGCGCGTTCATGGCGTTGTCCCCGGTCAGCCTGGAGCTGGCCAGGGCCCGGGCCATCGCGCCCATCACGAAGGGCAGCGCGATCATGATGGCCAGGAAGGTCCGGTCGGCGGTCAGGGCGGAGACGTAGCGGCGCATCAGGGTGCGCAGTTGGGCGCCCCAGCTCTGGGCCTTCACGGGTTCGATCGCGGGCAGCGGCGCCGGGGCGCCGCCGAGCCGGGGCTGTTCGGAGGCGGCGATGTAGCGCCGGTACTGCGGGGAGGCGCGGTACTGCCCCGCCCAGTCGCGGTCCCGGTCGTTCTCGAACGCCTCGAAGGCCTCGGGCCACTGGGAGAAGCCGAAGAAGTCGAGGGAGTCGCGGGGCGGCCCGTAGAAGGCGGTGCGCCCGCCGGGGGCGAGGACCAGCAGCCGGTCGCAGACGTCCAGGCTGAGCACGCTGTGGGTGACGACGATGACGGTGCGGCCGTCGTCGGCCAGGGCGCGCAGCATGTTCATCACCGAGCGGTCCATGCCCGGGTCGAGGCCGGAGGTGGGCTCGTCGAGGAAGAGCAGCGAGGGCTTGGTCAGCAGTTCCAGGGCCACGCTGACGCGCTTGCGCTGGCCGCCGGAGAGGCTGTGGATGGGCTGGCGCGCCCGCTGCTCCAGGCCCAGTTCGCCGATCACCTCCTCGACGCGGGCCTCGCGCTCGGCCTTGGCCGTGTCGCCGGGGAAGCGCAGTTCGGCGGCGTAGCGCAGGGCGCGGCGCACGCTGAGCTGGGTGTGCAGGATGTCGTCCTGCGGGACGAGCCCGATGCGGGCCCTGAGCTCGGCGTAGTCCTGGTACAGGTCGCGCCCGTCGTAAAGCACCGTGCCGCGGTCGGCCGGGCGCTGTCCGGTCAGGGCGTTGAGGAGGGTGGACTTGCCGGCGCCGCTCGGCCCCACGACCGCGAGCAGGCATTTGGCCTTCACGGGGAAGGAGACGTCGTCCAGGAGGGTCTTGCGTCCGCCCTCGACCTGGACGGAGAGCTCCTGGACGTCGAGGGAGACCTCGCCGGTGTCGACGAAGACCTGCAGCTGGTCGCCGACGAGGCTGAAGTCGGAGTGGCCGATGCCGACGATGTCGCCGGCGCCGAGGGGGGCGCGCCGGACGGTGCGGCCGTTGAGGTAGGTGCCGTTGTGGCTGCCGACGTCCACGATCTCGTGGCCGCCGTCCGGGAGGATCCGCAGTTCGGCGTGGTGCCGGGAAACGCTCAGGTCGTCGATGACGAGGTCGTTGTCGGTGCCGCGGCCGATGCGCACGGTGCGGGTGGGCAGGGCGTGTACGGAGGTGGGCCGGCGGAAGGTGCCGGTGGCCGAGGGGTGGTGGACGGACGAGGGGCGGTCGGCGGGGCGCTCCGGCGGGGCGGTGACGACGGCGGTGGGGCCGTCGGCGGGGTTGCCGAAGCGGACGACGCTGCCGGGTCCGACGTCGACCTCGTGCACGCGCCGGCCTTCGGCGTAGGTGCCGTTGGTGCTGTCGGTGTCCTCCAGCGTCCAGTGGTCCCGGACCGCGCGCAGCACCGCGTGGTGCCACGAGACCCGCTTGTCGCGCAGCACGATGTCACTCGCCGGGTCGCGCCCCACGTGGTAGATCCGGCTCGGGCTCATCACGTGCGAGCCGTCGTCGGCTTCGACGACGAGCTCGGGCGCGGAGGGGGCCGGGGGCGCGACGGACCGCTGTCCCATACTTCTAGGCTACGGCCGGATGTCCGTACCCGCCCTTCCGGCGGACCGCGGCGGAAGACTCTACGGAAGGGGTCCTCGGTGACCGCGCAGGAGGCCCCCGCTGACCTGCCCTTCTTCGTCTACGGGACACTGCGTCCGGGGCGGCGCAACCACGACCGCCTGCTGCGCGGCCGCACGGTGGCCGAGGTGCCCGCGGTGCTGCGGGGCGCGGTGCTGTACGAGGGCCCGGGGTTTCCGTACGCGGTACGGGAGGGGGCGGGCGAGGTCCACGGCGAGCTGATCACCGTGGCGCCCTGGGCGTACGAGCGGGTGCTGTCGGCGCTCGACGAACTGGAGGGTCACCGTCCGGGCGATCCGCGCAATCTCTACGAGCGCGTCGTGTGCGAGGTGTTCACCGAGGGCGTCGGGGGGGAGGCCCCCGTGCGCGGGTGGGTGTACGTCGCGGCGGAGCGGGTGGCCGGGCGGCTGCGGGCGGCCGGCACGCGTATCGCGGGCGGCGACTGGACGGGCTGACGCGGGCCCCGTCTCACATACTGATCAACTTCCCAACCCCGGCAACCCCGGGGGAGGTTGCCCCGTCTTGCCTGACGGTGGGACAGGATGTCGCCTTCCGATCACTACCTGTTGATCATTTGTAAACAATGCATCAACTGTTCGGATATTTCCGCACTTTGCTCTTTTCATGCGCATGCCAATGCCTGCATGGTCATCCACGGGACCGCAGGTTCCCGCGGTGCGACCGTGTCGCACCGCGTGGCGCGCGGGCGGTTCGGCCATGCCCGAACCGCCCCCATGACAAAGGGCGCTCAGAGTGCGTACATCCCCCACATCCTCCATATCGGCCTCTTCCCGCAGACGCCTCGTCGCCGCCGCCGTCGCGGTCGCCGCCGCGGCGACCATGGCCGGCCCGGCCGTGGCCGCGCCCGCCGGCACGGCGAAGGCCCCGGCGGCTCCGGCGGCCTCCCCGGTGTCCCCCGCGGACGTCGTGAAGGCCGCCCGTGCCGCCGCCCTCGCCCACACCAAGGACACCGGCGTCGCGGCGGCGGACACCCTGAAGGTCAAGGACACCCTCGTCGACCCCGAGGGCAAGCGGCACGTCCGGTTCGAGCGGACGCACCAGGGCGTGACCGTGATCGGCGGCGACCTCGTCGTCCACCTCGACGCGAAGAACGCCTACCTCGGCGCGACCCGGGCGACCAAGCGCCAGGTCTCCGTCCCGACCGTCACCCCGAAGCTGACCGCCCCTCAGGCCGCCGCCAAGGCCGCCGCGTCGGCGGGCGGCACCGCGTCCACGACCGAACTGGTCGTGGACGCCCGCACCGAGGACGCCGTCCTGGCCTACCGGGTGACCGTCACCGGCAGCCGCGACGCCGAGGCGGGCACCGCCCGCTCGGTGGTCGTCGACGCCGCCTCCGGCAAGGTCATCAGCAGCACCCCGCACAGCGACGCGTTCATCTCGCCGAAGCTGCGGTCCACGCTGCGCGAGCGGGGGCAGAAGGCCGCCCCGCGCACCACCCGGCCCGCCACCCCCGGCCCGGCCAAGCCCGCCACGGGCTCCTTCCCGGCGCCGGCCAACGGCACGGGCGCCTCGATCTTCGCGGGCAGCGTGCCGCTGATCACCACGCAGACCGCGAAGAGCTCCTTCACCCTCAAGGACCCGGGCCGCGGCAACGCCGAGACCAGGAACGCCGGAAAGAAGGAGCTCGAGGCCTTCACCGCCGGCAAGGCCTTCACCGACGCCGACAACAAGTGGGGCAACGGCACCGCCGCCGACTCCGCCAGCGCGGCGGTCGACGCCCAGTACGGCATCACGAGCACCTTCGACTACTACAAGAAGACGTTCGCCCGCAACGGCATCAAGAACGACGGCGCGGGTCCGCGTGCGCTCGTCCACTACGGCGACAAGGTCGGCAACGCCTACTGGTCCCCCGACTGCGCCTGCATGATGTACGGCGACGGGGACGGCGAAACGTTCAAGCAGCCGCTGGTCGCCCTGGACGTCACCGGCCACGAGCTGAGCCACGGCGTCATCGAGGCCACCGCCAACTTCGAGCCCACGCGCGTGGACGAGGCGGGCAACCAGTTCGGCGAGGCCGGCGCCCTCAACGAGTCCTTCGCCGACATCTTCGGCACCGGCGTGGAGTTCGCGACGAACAACTCCGCGAACCCGCCGAACTACCTGCTGGGCGAGAAGCTGGGCCTGCAGCAGACGTTCCTGCGCCGCCTGGACAAGCCCTCCCTCGACGTCCTCGAGGGCACCGTCGACTACTGGGACGAGGGCTCCTACGACCGCGAGGTCCACGCCGGCTCCGGCGTCTCCTCGCACGCCTTCTACCTCCTGGCCGAGGGCAGCGGCAAGAAGACGGTCGGCGGGGTCACCTACGACTCCCCCACCCACGACGGCTCGACGGTGACCGGCATCGGCCGGGCGAAGTCCGAGCAGATCTTCTACCGGGCCCTCACCCGCTACATGGTCTCCACGACCGACTTCCACGAGGCCCGCACCGCCACCCTGCAGGCCGCCGCCGACATCTACGGCGCGACCAGCACGGAGTACAAGACGGTGGACAAGGCCTGGGCCGCGGTGAACGTCACCGAGGCGAACACGCCCAAGCGCTGACCCCGCACGCCACGGGCGGCCCCGGCCGCCCGTGGCGGTGGCGCGCCCCGGCGGCTACGCGACGTCGTCGCCGCCGGTCTCGACGCTGGAGAGGTTCTGCACCTTGCGGGCCTCGTTGACCATGGCCAGCAGCGCGTCCAGGGTCGCCGCGGAGAGGCCGTCCGCCCGCAGGGCGAGGTTGCGCACCCGGGTGTCGCGCAGCGCGATGGCCAGCGCGAGCTGGGCGTTGACCCGCTCGGCGACCTCCTCGCTGAGGAAGTACTCGGGGGGCACCCCGAAGAACTCCGCGAGGACGTCGAGCTGTTCGAGGGTGACGTTGCGCTTCTTGCCGGTGGCCAGCTCCCACAGATACGTACCGGAGATCGTCCCTCCGGTGGTCTCCCGGATCTCCTTGGCGAGCCGGGCGTACCCCGGGCGCTTGCGCTCGTCGGGATAGATGGCGGCGATCAGCTCGTTCAGCCGCTGGTCGAACTTGCGCAGCAGTGGCCGGTCGCCCTGGCGAGGTACTCGGTCACCGCTGGTCATCGGCCGCCCTTACCCGAGGTGTACGTGTCGTGGGCCTCATCAAACCGCCATCCGCCATTGTTGACAAGCGGGTCCGGTACGGGCTTCACACAGCGGACACATGGGCCCCGCACGACGGCCGTCGGCACATGCCGACGGCCGTCGTGGCGGTGGACGCGGCTACGTGCCCTACTTGCCGCCCCGGATCGTGAACGGCAGGTCCTTGGAGAAGAAGGACATGTCGCCGTTGCTCACCGTGACCCCCGCGTCCGCGCGGGCCACGTCGCGCGGGGCGGTCCGGGCCACGGCGACCTTCAGGCGGTATACAGCGGTGGCGCCCGGCGCGAGCGGCGCCTTGGCCACCGGGCGCAGCGTGGCGCTCATGCCGGGGTCGCAGCCGCCCGCGACCAGCGCGACCCGCTCCCAGCCGTGGCCGGGCCGGTGCTGGCGCAGCGTCAGGTCCTTGGGCTCCAGGGCCCGGTTCCTGCCGACGCCGTAGGCGAAGTAGGAGGCGGCGAGCGCCGGGTAGGCGCGGTTGGTGGTGTTCTTCACCGTGACCGTCACGGCGCGCGCGGAGCCGCCGCGCTCCAGGGTGCTGCCGGGCCGCCAGCCGCTGACGGTGACCTTCGGCCGGGTCGCGGTGGTGGTGCGGGCGGGTGCGCGGTAGGTGTGGCCGCGCCCGTCCTCGACGGAGGCGGCGACGGTGAGGGTGCCGGGGCGGTCGAGGTCCTGCAGCCGCAGCGCGACGGTGTGCGGGTGCCTGGCGTCGGCGCCCTTGGCGCTGACGGGGAAGGTGAGGGTGGCGCGGGTGGGCCAGCTGCCGCCGCCCGGGGCGGAGTCCAGGTCGACCCAGCGCCGGGTGCCCGTGTCGTAGCGCTGCACCGTGAGGGAGTCGGTGCTGAAGCCGCTGCTGCTGACGTCGAGGCGGACCTTGCCGTTGGTGACGGGCGTGCGCAGGGTGACGGCGGAGGACGACCACAGGCCGATGGGCAGTTGGGAGTCCACGCTGTAGGAGATCTTCTGTGCGGCGTTCCCCGCGGCGGCCGGTGCGGGCGCCGCCTCGGGCGGCAGCGCCGGTGCGGCGGGCGCGGACGTGCCGCGCGCGGCGGGCGCGTCGCAACCGGGCTTCGCCTGCGCGCCGTCCGCGGCCCGCGCGGAGCCGGCCGCCAGCCCCGGCGCCGCCGCGCCCACGGTGAGCGCCAGCCCCGCCGCGAGCGCCGTCATCGTTCTCACGGCGGTCTTCCGCGCCCTCGACGACCGCTGTTGTGCGACTTTTCGCGTCATTTACCGCCCCCGCATATGGGTTGGTCCCGCACATCCGTACGCCTCTGGTCCCAGAGAGCGCCTTCCACAGCTGATGGTTCCCCACGGGGAACGGAAATCCCATGATTTTCGTGGCCCCCCGTGTCCCCGGCCGGCGCACGGCCCCGTTTATTCGGTGGCCGCCGGGTCGCGACCTGGTGTTGGATGCGGCGCGTGACCCATATGGACCATTCCCTCCCCTCCGGACAGCCCGTCCGCGCCCTCCTCGACCGGATCGAGGAGTACTACGACGCCGTGCCCCGCAGCGTGGCCCGCGGCGAGGACTTCGGGCCGCTGACCCTCTTCGTCCGCGAGGGCCGGGGCTGGCCGTTCTACGGCCGTCCCGCCCTGGGGTGGCGCGGCGCCGCGGTGACGGCCGCCGATGTGCTGCGGGTGCGGGCCCGCCAGCGCGAACTGGGCCTGCCGGAGAGCTTCGAGTGGGTCGCGGAGACCACGCCCGGGCTGCGCCCGGCCGCCGAGGAGGCGGGTCTGGTGGTGCACGAGCACCCCTTGATGGTGCTGGACGGGACCGCCCCGGTGACCGGCCTGCCCACGGCGGCCGGTGACGGGGTGTCGGTGCGCATGGTGGGTGCGGACGACCCTGCCCTGGCGACGGCGGTCGCCGTGCCGTTCGTCGCCTTCGGCGAGCCCGGCACGGCCGTCGGCAGCGCGGGCCCCAAGGAGGTGGCGGCGGCGGAGCGGACGCTGACCGCCGACGGTACGGTCGGGCAGATCGCCTCCCGCATCCGCGCCGGCCTCACCGCCCTGGCGATGGCCGCGCAGGACGGCACCCCGCTGTGCGCGGGCCAGCACCAGCCGGTCGGCGCGGTCAGCGAGCTCGTCGGCATCGGCACCCTGCCCGCCGCCCGCCGCCGCGGCCTGGGCCTCGCGGTCACCGCGGCGCTCGTGGCCGACGCCCGGTCCCGGGGCATCGGGACGGTCTTCCTCTCCGCGGGGGACGAGGCCGTCGCGCGCGTCTACGCCAGGGCCGGATTCCGCCGTATCGGCACCGCCCTGATCGCCGAGCCGGCCGCCTGAGAGGCCCCTGCCCCGGGCCGCGTGCGGCGCCGGGGCAGGATCGTGAAGCCTTCCGACCGTTCTCAGACGCCGCGCGAGCCGCCGCGCAGATAGACGGCCCAGGTCAGGGCCAGGCACAGCACGTACAGGCCGAGGAAGGCCGCGTACGCCGCCTCGCCCGTGCCCTGCGTCAGGAAGGCCTGGCGGAACGCGAGGTTGATCAGGACTCCCCCGAGGCCGCCGACCGCCCCGGCGATGCCCATCAGGGCGTTCGCGTGCTGGTGGGACCGCTCCTCGGCGATCCCCGCGTCCATGCCCTCGCCGGTCCAGCGCCGCGCCGTGCGGCGGAAGATGGCGGGGATCATCTTGTACGTCGAGCCGTTGCCGACGCCGCTGAGGACGAAGAGCAGCACGAAGCCGGCCAGGAACAGCGGCAGCGAGCCCCGGGACGAGGCCAGCAGCACGAGCAGCGTGCTCGCCGCCATGGCCAGGAAGTTCCAGAACGTGACGCGGGCGCCTCCCCACCGGTCGGCCAGCATGCCGCCCACGGGCCGCACGAGCGAGCCCAGCAGCGGCCCGAGGAACGTCAGGGCGGCGGCCCGCACCGGCGTCGGGAAGTCGCCGGGGAACTGCACCAGCAACACCTGCCCGAAGGCGAAGCCGAAGCCGATGAACGAGCCGAACGTGCCGATGTAGAGCACCGACATCACCCAGGCGTGACGGTCGCGGCTCACCTCGCGCAGGGGGCGCCCGGCGGACCGCGTGCGCGGCAGGTTGTCCATGCGCAGGACGGCGGCGAGCGCCGCCAGCACGATCAGCGGGATGTAGGCGAGCGGTACGAGCCGGGGGTGGGCGGCGCCCGCGGTGGCCAGGACCAGCAGGCCGAGCAGCTGGACGGCCGGTACGCCGAGGTTGCCGCCGCCCGCGTTGACGCCCAGCGCGCGGCCCTTGAGGCGCTGCGGGTAGAAGGCGTTGATGTTGGCCATCGAGGAGGCGAAGTTGCCGCCGCCCAGCCCGGCCACGGCCGCCACGGCCAGCAGCGTCGTATAGGAGACGCCGGGCTCGAGGACGTAGGCGATGAGGCCGGTGGGGATCAGCAGGGCGAGCGCGCTGACGATGGTCCAGGTGCGGCCGCCGAAGACCGCCACGGCGACCGTGTAGGGCAGCCGCAGGACGGCGCCGACCAGGGTCGGCACCGCCGTGAGCAGGAACTTGCCGGCGGGGTCGATGCCGTACTCGGGGCCCAGGAAGAGGACCAGGACCGACCACAGGCTCCACACGGAGAAGCCGATGTGCTCGCAGAGCACGGAGTACACGAGGTTGCGGCGGGCGATGCGGGCGCCGGCGGCCTCCCAGAAGAGGGGGTCCTCCGGCCGCCAGTCGTCGATGTGGTGGGGCCGCGCCACGGCGGGCGGCGGGTGCCCCAGGGCGGTGAGGGCGGGGTTCGTGGTCACTCTGCGAGGCTACGGACGGGCGGTTTCCGGCCGGTGTGCGTTCCCGCTCGGCGGTGCTACATCTCCCGCACACCGCCGGGCAGGGGCTGTGAGGCGGACCCGCCACACCGGCAGCGCGGGTGCGGACTCCTCGTCCAGGCAGGCTCCCGTCCTGGCGTCGAAGGCCTGCTTGTACATGGGCGAGATCACCACCGGCACCGGCCCGCGACTGCCGAGGAGGCCGCGCGAGATCACCTGGGCCCCGCTGAACGGATCGCGGTTGCCCACCGCGTACACCTCCCCCGCCCGGTCGCGGAACAGCGCGATCTGCCGGCCGTCCACGAGCACGGCGGTGCCGCGCCCGGGCAGCAGGTCGCGGTAGGCGCACACCTCGGTCCAGCGCCCCCCGACCTCCACCTCCACGAAGCCGCTCACAGCGCCGCCACCGCCTCGTTCTCGCGTGCCGGGCGGATCTGGCCGCGCTCGGGCGTGAAGCGCACGGTGGGGTCGGGGGTGCCGGGCGCGTTGGCGAACGACACGAAGCGGCGCAGCCGTTCGGGGTCCTCCAGGGTGGCGCGCCACTCGTCCTCGTAGGTGCGGGTGTGCCGGTCCATCAGCGCGTCGAGTTCGGCGCAGATGCCCAGCGAGTCGTCGACGATGACGGCCCGCAGGTGGTCCAGGCCGCCCTCCATGCGTTCGATCCAGGGCGCGGTGCGCTCCAGGCGGTCGGCGGTGCGGATGTAGAACATCAGGAAGCGGTCGATGGTGCGGATGAGCGTGCCGTGGTCGGCGTCGGTGAGGAGGAGGTCGGCGTGGCGCGGGGTCATGCCGCCGTTGCCGCCGACGTAGAGGTTCCAGCCGGCGGAGGTGGCGATGACGCCGAAGTCCTTGCTCTGCGCCTCGGCGCACTCGCGGGCGCAGCCGCTGACGGCGGCCTTGATCTTGTGCGGGGAGCGCAGGCCGCGGTAGCGCAGTTCCAGTTCGATGGCGAGGGCGACGGAGTCCTGGACGCCGTAGCGGCACCAGGTCTGGCCGACGCAGGACTTCACGGTGCGCAGGGCCTTGCCGTAGGCGTGGCCGGACTCGAAGCCGGCGTCGACGAGGCGGCGCCAGATCAGGGGGAGCTGGTCGACGGTCGCGCCGAACATGTCGATGCGCTGCCCGCCGGTGATCTTGGTGTAGAGGCCGAAGTCGCGGGCGATCTCGCCGATGGTGATGAGCCCTTCGGGGGTGATCTCGCCGCCGGGGACGCGGGGGACGACGGAGTAGGAGCCGTTGCGCTGGAGGTTGGCGAGGAAGTGGTCGTTGGTGTCCTGCAGGGCGGCCTGTTCGCCGTCGAGGATGTGGACGGAGTTGCCGAGCTGGGGGTTGAGGGTGGCGAGGATGGAGCCGACGACGGGCTTGCAGACGTCGCAGCCCTCGCCGCCGCTGCCGTGTTCGTCGAGGAGGCGGGAGAAGGTGGTGACCTTCTTGACCCGTACGATCTCGAAGAGCTCGGCCCTGGTGTGCGCGAAGTGCTCGCACAGCCCCTTGGCGACCTCGGCGCCGCCGGCGGCGAGTTCCTCGCCGACGATGGTGCCGATCATCTTGACGCAGGAGCCGCATCCGGTGCCGGCCTTGGTGCATCGTTTCACCGCGGCCACGTCCGCGCAGCCGCCCTCGGTGACGGCGGCGCGGATCGCGCCCTTGGAGACGTTGTGGCAGGAGCAGACGAGGGCCGCGTCCGGGAGGGTCACGGGGCCGGCGGCGCCGCCCGCGGGGGTGGGCAGGACGAGCTGTTCGGGGGGCGTGGTGAGGGGGGTGCCCGCCGCGGCGAGGGGGCGCAGCAGGTCGAAGGAGTCGGTGTCGCCGACGAGGACGCCGCCCAGGAGGCGGCCGTCGGGGCCGACGACCAGCTTCTTGTACACGCCGTCGCGGCTGTTGGAGTAGAGCACGTCCAGGACGCCGTCGCCGGTGCCGTGGGCGTCGCCGAAGCTGGCGACGTCGACGCCGAGGAGCTTGAGCTTGGTGGCGAGGTCGGCGCCGGTGAAGGTGCCGGTGCCGCCGGTGAGTTCCGCCGCGGCGGCCTCGGCCATGGCGTAGGCGGGGGCGACCAGGCCGTAGACGCGTCCGTCGGCGGCCTGGGCGCACTCGCCGATGGCCAGGATGTGGGGGTCGGCGGTGCGGCAGCCGGCGTCGACGACGATTCCGCCGCGCTCTCCGACGGGCAGGCCGCAGGCGCGGGCGAGCTCGTCGCGGGGGCGTACTCCGGCGGAGAAGACGACGAGGCCGGTCTCCAGGCTCTCGCCGTTCGAGAGGGTCATGGAGCGGACCGTGCCGTCGGGGCCGGCGTCGACGGACTGTGCGGCGGCGTCGGTGTGGACGCGTACGCCCAGTTCCTCGATCTTGCGGCGCAGCGCGGCTCCGCCCCCCTCGTCGACCTGGACCGCCATCAGGCGGGGCGCGAACTCCACGACGTGGGTCTCGAGTCCCATGGCCCGCAGGGCTCCGGCGGCCTCCAGGCCGAGCAGGCCGCCGCCGACGACGGCTCCGACGCGCGTGTGCGCGGCGCGGTCGCGGATGGCCTCGAGGTCCTCGATGGTGCGGTAGACGAAACAGCCGGGGGTGTCGTGGCCGGGCACGGGCGGTACGAAGGGCCGGGAGCCGGTGGCCAGGACGAGGACGTCGTAGGGGACGGTCCGGCCGGAGCGGGTGGTGACGGTCCGGGCCGTGCGGTCGACGGCGGTGGCGGGGTCGCCGAGCCGCAGGTCGATGCCGTGCTCGTCGGCGAAGCCGGCCGGCCACAGCGACAGGTCCTCGGCGGTGGTGCCGGAGAACCAGGAGGTGAGCCGGACGCGGTCGTAGGCGGGGCGCGGTTCCTCGGCGAGGACGGTGACCCGCCAGGCGCCCGGGGCGCGTTCGGTGAGCGCGTGGAGGAGGCGCTGCCCGGCCATGCCGTGGCCGGCCAGCACCAGGTGGCGTCGGGTGTCCTTCACGGGGCGGCTCCTTCCGTGGTGAGCAGGTGCAGGGGGTCGGGGGGTACGGGCTCGCCCCGTTCGAAGGCGTGGACGAGGTCGGGGGCCGTGGCGAGGTCGCCGACGAGGAGCGCGCCGAGGAGCGCGTCGCCGCGCAGGACGAGCTTCTTGTAGGTGCCGCGGGTGGCGTCGGTGAGGCGGACGGTGTCGGTGTCCGGGCCGGACGGGCCGGTGCCGTCGCCGAGGGCCAGGGCCCGCAGGGGGCCGGCGCTCAGCCGCAGGAGCGCGGGCGAGCCGGTGTAGCGGGCGCCCGGCCGGGCCCCGGACAGGTGGGCGGCGAGGACGTCGGCCTGGTCGAAGGCGGCTTCGGCGCGGCCGTGGACGGTGCCCCGGTGCTCGGCGCAGTCGCCGATGGCGTGGACGCCGGGCGCGGACGTGGCGAGGTTGTCGTCGACGACGACGCCGGTGCGCACGGTCAGGCCGGCGGCGCGGGCGAGCCGGGTGCGGGGGCGGGTGCCGCAGGCGAGCACGGCCAGTTCGGTCTCCAGGAGCGGGCCGTCGGCGATCTCGAGGCCCGTGACGCGGTCGCCGCCGAGCAGGGCGCGGACGCCGCGGCCGGTGTGCACGCGCACCCCCAGAGCCTCCAGGGACCGGCGCACGGCGGCCGCGGCGCCGGCGTCCAGGTGGCGTTCCATCAGGTGCGGTGCCCGGTGCACCAGGTGCACGGGCAGGCCCCGGGCGGCCAGGGCCTGGGCGGCGCCGACGCCCAGGACTCCCCCGCCGACGACGACGGCCCGGCGGGCGCGCGGGAGGTCCCCGGCGAGGCGGGCGCCGTCGGCGAGGGTGCGCAGCGCGTGGACGCCGTCCTTCAGGGGGCGGCCGGCTGCCGGGCGGGTGGCGGGGCGGGTGCGCGTGCCCAGGGCTCCGCGCGGCGCCGGGTCCGGGCCGGTGGCGGCGGTGCGGGCGGGCGGCCGTGGGCCGGCGTGGAGGTTGCGGATGTCCGGCAGTTCGGGCCGTGCGCCGGTGGCCAGGACGAGGGCGTCGTAGCGGACGGTCTCGCCGGTGGCCGTGCGCAGGGTGCGGGAAGCCGGGTCGAAGGAGACGACGTCCACTCCCGTGCGTACCAGGGCGCCGCCGGTCGGCAGCGTCAGTGCGGTGGGGTCGCCCTGGCCGGCCAGTACGCCGGTGAGCAGCGTGCGGTTGTAGGGCGCGTGGTGCTCCCGTCCGTAGAGGGTCACCTCCAGGGTGCCGGGCGGGGCGAGGGAGAGTGCCTGGTGGGCGAAGCGGGCGGCGGCCATGCCGGCTCCGGCGACGGCGACGCGCAGGGGTGCGGGGCGGGGTGTCATGACGTCTCTCCGGTGGGGGTCTTCTCCACCCGGACCGCGCAGACCTTGAACTCGGGCATGCGCGAGACGGGGTCCAGTGCCGGGTTGGTGAGCCGGTTGGCGTTGCCTTCGCCGGGCCAGTGGAAGGGCATGAACACGGTGTCGGGCCGGATCGTGGGGGTGACGTGTGCGGGGGCGGTGGCCCGGCCGCGCCGGCTGGTGACGGTCAGCAGGTCGCCGTCGGCGACGCCGAGCCGGGTCGCGAGGCGGGGGTGCAGCTCGACGAAGGGGCCGGGGGCGGCCTTGTTGAGCGCCGGGGTGCGGCGGGTCTGGGCGCCGCTCTGGTACTGGGCGAGGACCCGGCCGGTGGTGAGGAGGAGCGGGTAGTCGGTGTCCGGCTCCTCGGCGGCCGGCCGGTGGGAGACGTCGGCGAAGCGTGCGCGCCCGTCGGGGGTGGCGAAGCGGTCCAGGAACAGCCGGGGCGTTCCCGGGTGGGCGGGGCCGCCGGGGGTGGCGGGGCAGGGCCAGAAGACGCCGTCCTGCGCCGCTATCCGGTCGTAGTCGATGCCCGAGTAGTCGGCCTGCCCGCCGGCGGACGCCCGGCCGAGCTCGGCGAAGGCCTTCTCGGCCGCGTCCGGGAACCCCTCGCCGACGCCCAGCCGTGCGGCGAGGGCGCGCAGGATGCTCAGGTCGGTGCGGACGCCGGCGGGCGGGGCCAGCGCGGCCCGGCGCAGGATCACCCGGCCCTCGAGGTTGGTCATGGTGCCGTCCTCCTCGGCCCATTGGGCGGAGGGCAGGACGACGTCGGCGAGTTCGGCGGTCTCGGAGAGCACGACGTCGCAGACGACGAGGTGGTCCAACGCCCGCAGCCGCTCGGTGACGTGCCCGGCGTGCGGTGCGGAGACGACGGGGTTGGAGCCCATCAGCAGCAGCGCCCGCACCCCGCCGGCGGTGCCGAGGCCGTCGAGGAGTTCGTAGGCGGAGCGGCCGGGGCCGGGGAGGCTGTCGGGGTCGACGCCCCAGACGCCGGCGACGTGGGCGCGGGCGGCGGGGTCGTCGATGGCACGGTAGCCGGGCAGCTGGTCGGCCTTCTGGCCGTGTTCGCGGCCGCCCTGGCCATTGCCCTGCCCGGTCAGGCAGCCGTAGCCGGACAGGGGGCGGCCGGCCCGCCCGGTGGCCAGGCACAGGTTGATCCACGCGCCGACGGTGTCGACGCCCTTGCTGTGCTGTTCGCCGCCGCGCGCGGTCAGCACCATGCCGGTGGGGGCGTCGCAGAACAGCTCCACGGCCTGCCGCAGGTGGGCCACGGGCACGCCGGTGAGGCGTTCGACGCGCTCGGGCCAGTGCGCCATGGCCGCGGCGCGGGCGTGCTCGTAGCCGCTGGTGCGCGTGGCGACGAAGTCCTCGTCGAGGCGGCCGTCGGTGATGACGAGGTGGAGCAGGCCGAGGGCGAGGGCGAGGTCGGTGCCGGGGCGGGGCGTCAGGTGCAGGTCGGCGAGTTCCGCGGTGCGGGTGCGGCGCGGGTCGACGACGATCAGGCGGCCGCCGGCCTCGCGCTGTTCGCGCAGGTGGCGCACGGCGGGCGGCATGGTGTCGGCGGGGTTGGCGCCGACCAGGACGAGGCAGCCGGTGCGGGCGACGTCGGCCAGTGGGAACGGCAGCCCCCGGTCGATGCCGAAGGCCCGGCGCTGGGCGGCGGCGGCCGACGACATGCAGAAGCGGCCGTTGTAGTCGATGTTGGGGGTGCGCAGCACGACGCGGGCGAACTTGCCCAGCAGGTAGGCCTTCTCGTTGGTGAGGCCGCCGCCCCCGAAGACGCCGACCGCGTCGCGTCCGTGGCGGCTCGCGGCGGCGGCAAGGCCCTCGGCGGCCCGGTCCAGGGCCTGGGGCCAGCTCGCCTCGCGCAGCCGTCCGGTGCGGCGGTCGCGCAAGAGCGGGGCACTCAGGCGGGCCCCGGCGGACAGGACGGCGGCGGCCGACGCGCCCTTGCCGCACAGGGCGCCCCGGTTGACGGGGAAGTCCGGGCGCTCCTCGACCGCGACCGCGGGCCCGCCGGGGGCGGCCGGCTCCACGGGGCGCAGGCGCATGCCGCATTGCAGCGAGCAGTAGGGGCAGTGGGTGTCGGTGGGCGACGGGGCGACGGGCATGTCCCGAAGCGTCGCGGTCCCGCGTTACACCGGTGCGACGTTCACGTTGCCGCCGGCGCACAGGGCGCGCATCCTGTCCGGCGCCGGGTGTGCGGGGAACGTCACGTGGGCGTTGCGCGGCCGGCACGGGGGCTAACGCCCCTGTGACGTGGGCGCAACGGGGCCTTAACGACGTTGGGCAACCCTCGGGCCATGAGGTCAGCAATACCGGGGGACGCGGGGGAAGTGCCACAGCCGCAGGGGCCGCTGGTCGGTTTCACCGTGGGCGTGACGGCCGACCGGCGGCGCGACGAACTCTGCGCCCTCCTCGAACGCCGTGGTGCCACGGTCGTCGCCGCACCGGCCCTGCGGATGGTGCCGCTGAGCGACGACGCGCTGTTGTACGAGGCCACCGAGGCCGCTCTCGCCGGGGGCCTGGACTACGTCGTGGCCACGACCGGGGTGGGCTGGCGCGGCTGGATGAGCGCGGCGGAGGGCTGGGGCACGGGCGGCCGGCTGGTGGCGGCGTGCGCGGAGGCGGTGCTGGTCAGCCGTGGTTCGAAGGCGGCGGGCGCGCTGCGCTCCTGCGGGTTGCGGGAGACCTTTGCGCCGGAGTCCGAGGCCCTGGACGACGTCCTGGCCTGGCTGTTGGCCCGCGGGGTGCGGGGCCGGCGGATCGCGGTGCAGGAACACGGCGCGCCGCAGCCGGAGTTCACGGCGGCGCTGCGGGCGGCGGGTGCCGTGGTCATCGAGGTGCCCGTCTACCGGTGGGGTCCGCCCGAGGACCCGGCGGCGGTGCGCCGGCTCGCGGAGCAGACCGCGCGGCGCGAGGTCCACGCGCTGCCGTTCACCAGCGCCCCGGCCGTCGAAGCGTTCCTGGCCGCCGCCGAGGCCTGCGGGCGGCGGGCCGAGGTCGTCGACGCGCTGCGCCGGGACGTCCTGCCGGTGTGCATCGGGCCGATCTGCGCCCGGCCGCTGCTGGTCGCGGACGTACCCTGCGTGTGGCCCGAGCGCGGCCGGCTGGGTTCCCTGGTCCGCACCCTCGGGCGGGAGCTCGCCGAGCGCTGCCGGCACGAGCTCGACACCCCGGCCGGGCCCCTGGTGCTGCAGGGGGCGGCGGTCCTGGCCGGCGGCCGGACGCTGTTGCTGCCGCCGCTGCCGGCCGCGGTGCTGCGGGCGCTGGCGGAGCGGCCGGGCACCGTGCTCAGCCGGTCGGAACTGCTGCGCCGGGTGTGGAGCGGTCCGCCGGGGCAGCGCCCCGACGAGCACGCGGTGGAGGCGGCGGTGGCCCGGCTGCGCACGGCCCTGGGCCCGTACGCGCCGGTGGTGCGCACGGTGACGAAGCGTGGCTACCGGCTGGCGGCCACGCCGTGACCGCCTAGTGCGGCAGGAGGCTGGTGACCTGCCGGACCAGTCCCAGGACGGGATCCAGGGGGCCGCTCGCCTCCCGGTACGGCGCCTCCTGGGCCTCCCGGCCGCCCCGGTCCTGGCCTTCGCGGCCTTCCTGGCCGCCCTCGCCCTCGTCGGGAGCGGGGGCGCCGAACTGCAGGGAGACGGGGCCGGGGTTGGGGGCGGGCTGGGGTGCGGAGGCGGCCGAGGCGGCGCCGACGGGGAGGGCGAGGGCCACGGCGCTGAGCGCGGTGGCGGCTGCGATGCGCTTGGTCATGTCGGCATTAACGACGCCCCTGTGATGCAGACACGATTCTTCTCACGCTTCCGGCCCCGTCGGCCCTACCGGCCCTCGGTTCAGTGCCCGCGCAGCTGCTCCATCTCGCGCCGGTCGCGCTTGGTGGGGCGGCCCGTGCCGCGGTCGCGCTGGCCGGCGGGGGCGACGGCCTCGCGCGGGGGCGGGGGCGGGCTGTTGTCGATGAAAGCCTCTGCCGCCACCGGCGGGCCGACCCGTTTGCGCACCAGGCGCTTGACCACCACGATCCGTTCGCGGCCGGCGTGGCGCAGCCGTACCTCGTCTCCGGCCTTGACCGTCTGGGCCGGCTTGGCGCGTTCGCCGTTGATGCGGACGTGCCCGGCGCGGCAGGCGGCGCCGGCCATCGAGCGTGTCTTGGTGAGTCGCACGGACCAGATCCAGGCGTCGACCCGGACCGTTCCCTTCTCCGCGTCCATGTCCATGCCCGCACTCTAGGCCAGGTGGGCGGCCGGACGCTGTTGACTTCTCCGGCACCCCGTGCAACTTATGACGTGTTCACATCAGTCCCCCACCTCTTCGTACCGGGCGGCAGGCCCACGAGGCCGCCCCCCGGACGGAAGGGAGTACGACGATGAACACCTCGACCGCTCCGCGCAGACGCAACCGCACCCTGACGGCCGCGGCCTTCGTCGCCGCCCTGGCGAGCGCGGGCATCGGACTGGGCGCGCCGCCTGCTGCCGCCGCCGATCCCGTGTCCGTCGGCTACACCTGCAACGGGCCGGGCGCCCCCGAGGGCGTCCAGTCCCTGCAGGTCACCATGGCGGCGCCGGCCACCGTCCCGCAGGGCGGCACGGCGGACCTCGCCCTGGAGGTCACCACGCAGCTGAGGGTGCCGATCAGCGTCCCGGCGAACAGCGTGTCGGGCGAGATGGAGATAGCCATCGGCGGCGCCGGCTCCGGCAGCGTGACGGCGACCGGGTTCACCAACGCCGACCGCATCCCCAGCGGTTCCACCGTGACCCTCACCGGCGGCACCGCGTCCGCGCGGCTGGACGACGCCGGCAGCACGACCTTCAGCCCCGGGAACGCGGCGGTGCACGTGTTCGGGGTGACCGTGAACTGCACGGTCTCCGGCACCGCGCCGGTGGCCGCGACGACGGACGTCACGGCCGGCTAGCGCGGACCCTCACGCACGGGAGAGGGCGGCGGCACCGAAGGAGACGTCGAAGCGGTCGCACCAGATGCTGACGCTGCCGTACCGATTGAGGTCGATGTCGGCGGGCAGGGCGTAGTTCTGGTCGCCCTTGTTGCCCTTGAGCTTTCCGAGGCTGACGTGGGCGCCGTCGTCGAAGACCCGCCAGCCGGCCCGGCCCTCCTTCACCGGGGCGTCGGTGATCAGGACCCGCAGGTCCGGGCCGTTGCTGGTGTCGAGCCCCTCCAGGCGCAGCGTGCGGCTGCCGTCGGGCGACTGCAGGATGCGCACCGTGCCGGTGGTGGTGTGTTCGTGGCTGATGAGCCTGCCGGTGGCCAGGGTCCGCGTCCCCTGGCCCGGCGCTCCGCCGGAGACGGGCGCGGACTCGCGCACCGTCTCGTCCACCCACAGCTTCCACGGCTGGAACCAGTACACCCCGACGGCGACCGCCACGGTGCCCAGTGCCAGTGCCGCGATGACGATGGGCCTGGTCAGCAGCCGTCGTACGCGTCCCATTTCCGCCTCCTGAAGCCGTGCTGCGTTCTCAGCGTTCTCTGCGTTCCCCTGTGGTGAGAACAGCTCCGGGGCCCCGGGGGATCCGGAAATCCGGTGACGAAAGTCTTACGTCGCGCCGGGCCGGCCTCAGGGAAGGGTGAGGATGCGCGGTCCGTCGTCGGTGATGGCGACGGTGTGCTCGATGTGGGCGGCGCGGCTGCCGTCGGTGGTGCACAGGGTCCAGCCGTCGGGTGCCGTGCGGTAGTCGTCGCGGCCGCCCGCCATGAGCATCGGTTCGATGGCCAGGACCAGCCCGTGCCGCAGGCGGTACCCGCGGTGCGGCCTCCCGCGGTTGGGCAGGTGGGGATCCTCGTGCATCCGGCGTCCGATGCCGTGCCCGCCGAGGTCCGCCGGGAGGCCGTGGCGGGCGGCGCGGGCCACACTGCCGATGGCGTGGGAGATGTCGCCGATGCGGTTGCCGACGACGGCCGCGGCTATGCCGGCCTCCAGCGCCCGCCGGGTGGTCTCGATCAGGGCCAGGTCGGCGGGGCGGGCGGTGCCGACGGTGAAGCTGACGGCGGCGTCGCCGGCCCAGCCGTCGAGGAGCGCGCCGCAGTCGATGCTGACCAGGTCGCCGTCGCGCAGCCGGTAGCCGTCGGGGATGCCGTGCACGACGGCGTCGTTGACCGAGGCGCAGATGACGGCGGGGAAGGGGGTGGGGGCGAAGGAGGGGTGGTAGCCGAGGAAGGGCGAGGTGGCCCCGGCCTTGTCCAGGATCTCGCGCGCCACCTCGTCCAGCTCGCGCAGCGCGACGCCGACCCCGGCGGCGTCCTCGACCGCGGCCAGCGCGTGCGCCACGACGCGCCCCGCCTCGCGCATGGCCTCCAGCGCCGCGTCCGACTTGATCTCCACCATCCGCACGACTCCCCACCTGTACGGCCGGCGGGATCGCCGGACCGCTCGAACCAATTCTTATACCGGTATTAGTATCACGTGCATGGTGAGAACTCCTCTGACCCCGTGGGAGCGGCAGCGCGGCGAGCGCCTGGGCGCCCTGCTGCGGGAGGCCCGCGGTGAGCGCAGCATGGTGGAGGTGGCCGCCCGTGCCGGGCTGTCCGCCGAGACCCTCCGCAAGATCGAGACCGGTAGGGCGCCGACCCCCGCCTTCTTCACGATCACGGCCCTGGCGTCCGCGCTGGGGCTGTCGACCGACGCCCTCGCCGACGCGTGCGTCGAGGGGCTCGACGCCGCGGTCGCCGAGCCGATGACGGCGTAGCGGCCCCGGCGCCGGGCGGCGGGCGCCGCCCGGCGCGGGGCCGTCGTCCGGTCAGCGCACCAGGCATGCGGCGACCCTCGCCCCCGGGCTGCTCGCGAGCAGGGCCTCCGTCAGGGCGTCCCCGGCGGCGGTCAGCTCGGCGTCGCCGAGCGGGCCGAGGGCGTCGAGGATGAACACCGCGCGCGTGGTGGCGAGGGTGAGACGGGTGCGGGTGCACTGGCGCCAGTTCCAGCGCCTGCAGGTCACACCCGCGTCGTCGCGCCAGACGACCTCGCCCGGCGGGCAGTGCTCGACGACGTCCTCGCCGCCCGCGGTCGTCCCGAAGTCCTCCTCGCCCGTGGCGCGGACCAGGCGCGCCGGGCCCGCGTAGTGGTCGAGGTCCTCGCCGCCCAACGGCAGGACGTGGGCGACGGAGATCGCGTTGTAGATGTCGGTGAGCCGGTCCACTCGCGGCAGTCCGGTCTCGGCGCGGCGCAGCAGCGCCTCCGCGCTGGGGCGGGTGCGCTGCGGCTTCGCGCCGAAGGCGCGGAAGGCCTCGCGCCAGGCGGCCAGGTGGGGGTGCTCCTCGACCGGCGTGTGCGCGAGCCACGCCCGGGCCCCCTCCTCGGCCGAGACCAGCAGCTTCTCGCTCGCCTCGTCGCTGGGCCCGGGCCGCAGGCCCTCCGCGGCGAGCACGAGGGCGCGGTAGTCGGGCCGCAGGACGCGCACGGCGGGGTCGATGGTGACGGTGTCGAGCCAGGCCTTGATGTCGGCGCTGTCGGATGCCATCGGGTCTCCTCAGGTCAGTACGGTGCACTGAAAAGTCCTCCTGACTGTACCAAGCCGGGCGGGGCCGACGGCTCGGGCGGAACGCCGGTCGAGGTCGGCGGTCGAGGTCAGCGGTCGAGCACCGTCCGCAGCGCCCGCTCGATCCCCTCGGGGTCACCCCCGGCCGCGCTGCGCCAGGCGACGATGCCGTCCGGCCGGACGAGCACCGCGCCCGAGGCGGTCACGCCGTGGGCACCGGCCCAGTCCCCGTCCAGGGCGGGCACGCGAGCGGGCACGCCGAGGCGCTGGGCCGCCCGGGCGGCGCCGGCGCGCCAGGCCGGGTCGTCGGTGAGCAGGGCGAAGTCGCGACCGTAGAGGTCGCGGGTGGACCCGCCGCCGAGCGGAACGTGCGGCGCGCGGGCTCCGGGCCGTCCACTGGGTGCGACCGGGTCCTCGAAGAGGGCCCCGTCCCCGGGTTCCGGTACGAACGCGCCCGCCGGACAGCGGTAGCCGAACAGCGCGCTCGCGGGGTCGATCAGCTCGGCCACGGTGTCGTCGGCCAGGTGCGGGGCCCTCCTGGAGGTCGTCCAGCGGCTGAACGGGGTCGCGGGCGAGGCCGCCGCGCGGATCGCCGCCGACAGCCGGGGCTGACGGCCTGGCCCGCGCGCACCGCACGACGCGGGGGCGGCCGGGCAAGGGCGGCAAGAAAGCGCCCGGCGCGGGTGGCGCGGGGCCCGTCCACCGGCCGTCGCCCCCAGCTGCCGGCCGCGTCGGAAGCACGGGCGCGAGAAGCGGGCCGCCCAGGCGGCGGATCGCCGCCGACAGCCGAAGCTGACGGCCGGAAGCGGCGGCGCTTGTGCCGGGGGGCCGGCCGCCCGCCGGCCCCGGGCCGCTCATAGTCCCGGCGGCAGCGCCTCGCACAGGGCGTCCAGTGCGCCCGCGAAGGCGTGGTCCGCGGGGGTGCCGTAGCCCACGACCAGGCCGTCGTCCGGCACTCCCGTCGCCTCGCCGTGGCGGTACAGGCCCAGCCCCTCGACGGCGAGGCCCTGCCAGGCGGCTGCCTGCACCACGGTCCGTTCGGTGCCCTCGGGGAGGCCGAGCACCGCGTGCAGGCCGGCCGCGATGCCGGTGACGCGGACGTGCGGGGCGCGTTCGGCGAGGGCGGCGACGAGGCGGTCGCGCCGGCGGCGGTAGTGCCGGCGCATGCGGCGTACGTGACGGTCGTAGGAGCCCGAGGCGATGAAGTCGGCGAGCGTCAGCTGCTCCAGGGCGCTCGCCCACGACTCCCGCTCCCCCTTCACCGCGAGCACCGCATCCACCAGGTGCCCCGGAAGCACCATCCACCCCAGGCGCAGCGCCGGGGAGAGGCTCTTGCTGACCGAGCCGATGTAGACCACGCGTTCCGGGTCGAGGCCCTGCACCGCGCCGACCGGCTGGCGGTCGTAGCGGAACTCGCCGTCGTAGTCGTCCTCCAGGACCAGTCCGCCCTGCGCGCAGGCCCAGTCGATGAGGGCCGCCCGCCGGCGCGGGTGCAGCGGGCCGCCCGTCGGGAATTGGTGCGCGGGGGTCAGCAGCACCGTCCGGGCGCCGGTGGCCGCCACGTGCTCGACGCGCGCGCCGTGTTCGTCGATGGGCAGGGTCGCCGTGGTGAGCCCGGCGGCGGTCAGCAGCGAGCGGTGGAAGCCCAGTCCGTACGACTCCACGGCGATCGTGCCCTCGAGCACCTGCCCCAGCAGCCGCAGCGCGCCCGCGAAGCCCGAGCAGACGACGATGCGTTCGGGGTCGGCGCGTACGCCCCGGGCGCGGCCGAGGTATTCGGCCACCGCGTGGCGCAGCTCGGCGCGGCCGCGGGGGTCGCCGGGGCCGAAGGCCTCGTTGGGTGCGGCGGAGAGCGCGCGGCGGGCGGAGGCCAGCCAGGCGGTGCGGGGGAAGGCGGAGGCGTCGGGGGTGCCCTGGACGAGGTCGTAGGCGGGACGCCGGGGGCGGGAGGGGGTGGTGGGTCTGCGGGGCCGTCCGTTGCCGGGCGGTTCCGCGCGGTGGGCGACGCGGGTTCCGGAGCCCTGACGGGCGGTGAGCCAGCCCTCGGCGACGAGTTCGGCGTAGGCCTCGGCGACGGTGTTGCGGGCGACGCCCAGGTCGGCGGCGAGCACGCGGTACGGCGGCAGCCGGGTGCCGGGCGTGAGCCGCCCCGCGCGAACAGCCTCGCGCAGCGCGCGTATCAGGGCGCCGCGGCGGCCGCCCGGCCCGTCGGACAACTCCAGGTGGAGGTCGCTTCCCGCCCCTCCCACCGATGGCGACTTCGCCGGATTGACCTGTGATTCCATCCCCGAATTGCACCATGGGGCGGGCCGATTCCGCGCCTAGGGTTCTGATCATGACGACGACACAGCACGCACAGCGCATGAACTTCACCAAGGCCGCCCCCAAGGTCTTCAAGGCCATGATCGCCCTCAGCGCGGCCGCGACGGCCGATCTGGACCCGGCCCTCGTGGAGCTGGTCCAGATCCGGGCCTCGCAGCTCAACCACTGCGCCTACTGCCTGGACATGCACACCCGCGACGCCCGTGCGGCGGGCGAGAGCGAGGAGCGGATCCACCTCCTCAGCGCCTGGCGCGAGGCCGGCCTGTACACGGAGAAGGAGCAGGCGGCGCTCGACCTGACGGAGGCGGTGACCGTCCTGACCGACGGTTTCGTTCCCGACGAGGTGTACGAGCGCGCCGCCCGGCAGTTCGGGGAGGAGGAGCTGGCGCACCTGATCGCGCTCATCTTCACCATCAACGCCTGGAACCGGATCGCCGTCACCACGCGGAAGACCCCCGGCACGGAGTGATCCGGCCGCGGGGCCGGCGCCCGGCGTCAGCCCCGCCGGAACCGGTCGCGGTAGGCGGCCGGCGAGACGCCGGCTTCGCGCACGAACGCGCGCCGCATCGTCTCGACGGTGCCGAAGCCGCACTGTCCGGCGATGGTGTCGACGCTGTCGGGGGTGCTCTCCAGCAGGGCGCGGGCCGCGGCGACCCGGGCCCGTTCGACGTACGCGCCCGGACTGGTCCCCACCTGCTGGCTGAACACCCGGCTGAAGTGGCGCCGGCTCATGCCCAGCCGGGCGGCCAGCGCGGGCACCGACAGGTCGTCGGCGGGGTGGGCGTCGATGGCCTCGACGAGCTCGCGCAGGGCGCCGCCGAGCGGCGGCTCGCCGCGGGTCCAGGTGCTGAACTGGGACTGGCCGCCCGGCCGCTGCATGAAGACCACCAGGAACTTCGCGACGGCCCGGGCCAGTTCGGGGCCGTAGTCGTCCTCCAGCAGGGAGAGGGTGAGGTCGATGCCCGCGGTCACCCCGGCCGAGGTGACGACGGTGCCGTCCCGGACGTAGATGGCGTCGGGCTGCACGGTGACCGCCGGGTAGCCGGCGGCCAGTTCGGAGCAGAACGCCCAGTGCGTCGTGGCGCGGCGCCCGTCGAGGAGGCCCGCCTCGGCCAGGACGAACGCGCCGGTGCACACCGAGCCCGTGCGCCGGGCCCCGGCGGAGAGCCGCCGCACGTGCCGGACCAGTTCGCGGTCGGCGGCCGCCTCGGCGTACCCCCGGCCCCCGGCCACCATGAGCGTGTCCGGGGGCTTGCGCACGCGCGCGAGGTCCGCCGAGACGCCCAGGTGGGCGTCGGCCGAGGTGGCCACGGACCGGCCGCCCAGCGAGGCCAGGCGCACCCGGTAGCCGGCCCCGTCCCCGCCCTCGCAGACAGCCCGGCCGAAGACGTCCAAGGGGCCTGCGACGTCCAGCAATTGCACTCCGTCGTACACGACGATCAGCACGTCGCGCGTCTCCACCTTGCCGCTCACAGTGGCCATCATCGGCGACCCGTCGGCGCCGCACCGCCGAAGGGGGCGGCGATCACCTTTATGGAGTAATGTCCTTTTTTCTGGGCATAAGACGGTTTACGCCACGTCGACCGGCCGCCACCGCCGGCATATGGACCTTCCATCCCACGATCCGACGTGCCGCGCCACTCGGCCGGTCCGCTTGCGGCCGGACGAGTGCCGCCTAGGGTGGGAAACCACCATGAAGCGAGACCAAGGTCGCGAGAGGCCGCCCGAGGTACCCCCGCTCCCCCGCAGCGCGCGCCTGCTCGTCGTGGCCGCCTACGCCCTGCTGACGATCGCCGTGGTGGTGGACCTGGCGACCAACCCCCAGCTGACCTTCTCCCCCGTCCTCGCCACCGCCCCCGCGCTCGCCAGCATCGGCGGCACCCGGCGCGCCCGGGTCCCCCTGACGGTGGGCCTGATCGCCCTCGCGTTCGTCCCGCTCCTCGGCATCGCCGACACCGGTGTGCCGTTCGCCGTGCACCTCACCGCGGGCGCCACCGTGCTGACCCTCACCTGCGTCAGCACCGCCAACGTCGTCCTCGTCTCGACCCGCGAGCGCGAACTGCTGCACTCGCGCTCGGTCGCGGAGGCGGCGCAGCGCACCCTGCTGCGCCCGCTCCCGGAGCGGATCGACGGGCTGCGGGTGGCGGTGCGCTACCTCGCGGCCGCCGCCGAGGCCCGGGTGGGCGGCGACCTGTACGAGGTGCTGGCCACCCCCTACGGGACGCGGCTGATCGTGGGCGATGTGCGGGGCAAGGGGCTGTCGGCCATCGAGACCGCGGCCGATGTGCTCGGGACCTTCCGGGAGGCCGCGCAGGTCGAACCGGAGCTGCGCACGGTGGCCCGGCGGCTCGACGCCACCGTGCTGCGGCGCCGGTCCGGCGAGGAGTTCGTCACGGCCGTCCTGCTGGGGGTGCCGGAGGCCGACGGTCCGACGGAGCTGGTGAACTGCGGCCATCTGCCGCCGCTGCTGTGGCGGGCGGGCGTGGTGAGCGAGGTGGAGACGCCGGTGCCCGACCCGCCGCTGGCGCTGCGGGACCTGGCCGCCGGCCCGTACCACTTCCTGCACTTCGCCTTCGCGCCGGGCGACCTGCTGGTGCTGTACACCGACGGGGTGACCGAGGCCCGTGACGCCTCCGGCCGGTTCTATCCGCTGGCCGAGCGCCTGGCCACGATGCCGGAGCTGGCCCCGGACCCGCTGGTGGACCGGCTGGTGGCCGACCTGCGCGCGTACACGGGCGGGGCGCTGTCCGACGACGCCGCGCTGCTGGTCGTACGCCGCGAGCGGCGCCGCTCGTCCGCGCCTCAGGCGCTGCACTCCGCCTTCGTCGGCGGCAGCCTGCCCCCGACGAGGAACTCGTCCACGGCCCGGTCCGTGCAGCCCGAGCCGCTGGCGTAGGCGGAGTGGCCGGTCCCGCCGCGGACGACGAGGGAGGCGGTGCGAAGGTTCCTGCGCACGGCCTCGGCGTTGCTCAGCGGGGTCGCCGGGTCGACGGCCCAGGAGACCAGGACCATGGCCGGGGCGCCGGGGGCGGTAAGGGGCTCGGCCCGGCCGGTGGGGGCGAGGGGCCAGGCGGCGCAGTGGAACATGGCGGCGGCCACGGTGGCGCCGAACAGCGGTGACGTCCTCTCGAACTCACCGAGGTCGGCCAGGAGTTCGGCGGCGCTGCGGGGGCCCGGCTTGTCGAGGCAGTCGACGGCGTTGCGGGCCATGGTCGGGTCCACGGGAGCCCGGTTGCCGGAGGCCGCCTTGTTCGACTTGTCCGAGCCCTCCGATGTCTGCGTCTGCACCTGGACCTGTTCCACGGCGAGGGCGATGAGCGCGCCCGGCCGGCCCGCCATCGCCTCGACCAGCGCCCGGGTCAGGTCCGGCCACCGGTCGGACTGGTAGAGCGGCGCCCTGATGCCCTGGACCGCCAGCCCGGTGGTGAGCCTGCCGCCCTCGGGCGCGGGCACCGGGTGGGCGTCCAGGTCCCGTACGAACGCGGTGGTCCTGGCGACGATCTCCTCGGACGTCCCGCCGAGGGGGCAGTGCAGGGCGGCGCAGGCGCGTGCGTAGCTGGCGAAGCTGTCGTCGAGGGACTTGACGTCGTTGCGGGCGGTCTGGGTCTGGTCGGTGGCGGGGTCCACGACGCCGTCGAGGACGAAGCGGCCCACGCGGCCGGGGAAGAGGTGGGCGTAGTGCTGGCCGATGTAGGTGCCGTAGGAGATGCCGAGGTAGTGCAGCCGGCTCTCGCCGAGGGCGGCGCGCAGCACGTCCAGGTCGCGGGCGACGCTGACGGTGTCCATGTGGGCCAGCAGCGCGCCGCTCGCCTTGCGGCAGTTCTCGCCCTGCTCGGCGGCCGCCCTGAACTCGGCGTCCACCTCTTCGCGGGTCCGCGGGATGAGGTCGCCGCCCGCACCCTGGGGGCACTTCAGCGGTGCCGAGCGCCCGATGCCGCGCGGGTCGAAACCGACCAGGTCGTAACGGTCCATCACACGGGCGGTGGCTTCGAACACACCGCCCGCGACCATGGCGGCGCCCGCCTCCCCCGGCCCGCCGGGGTTGAAGACGAGCGACCCGAGGCGCTGCGCCCCCGCGGCCCGTACGCGCGCCACGCGGAGCCTGATGATCTGCTCGCCGGGCGCGCCGTAGTCGACGGGCACGGTGAGCCAGGAGCAGTCCGCGTCCCGCCGCAGGGTGGCGCCGGCCCGCCCGGCGTCCTCGGCGGAACAGGCCTCCCAGGCCAGCTGCTGCCCGGCGATGACGGCCGGCAGCTCGGGCACGCCCCGTTGCTGCGGGTCGCGCGGTGCCGAGGAAGCGGGAACGGGCGAGGCCCGGCTCCCCCGCTCGCCCCCGCCCGCGACGCATCCGCCGGCCACGAGAACCAGAACGGCGACCACCACCCCGACCGCGCCGGCCCGCTCCCGCATCGCCTCACACCCTCCGGATTCCCCGGCCCCAAGTCCACCGGCCCCCGGCGCGGGGCGCAGCCGGAGGGGGGCCGTCGGGGTGAGGCGCCCGCGGGCGGGGGTGCCGGGCAGCGGGCCACCGGGGTCGGCGGCCCGCCGCTCCGTTCTCAGGCGCCCAGCACCTTCGCCTCCGTCTGCGGGTCCAGCCCGACGGCGGGGCGGTCGCCGCGCTGCGGTGGCACTCCGCCGAGCCGCTCGAGCCAGGACCAGGTGTCGGCCACCGTCTCCTCGACCGGGCGGCAGCGCAGGCCGGCGGCGAACGCCTTGTCCACGCCGCCCTGGTGCAGGGTCTCGTGCAGCTCGCCCGGCGGCACCCAGACCGGCAGCTGCAGCCACGGCTCGATGCCGGCCTCCAGGATCTTCTCCGGGGCGGTCCAGCGCAGCTCGGCGCCTCCTCCCGTGACGCGGACGCACGCCTCCAGCAGTTCGCCCATCGTGGCGTGCCCGGGGCGGCTGATGAGGTTGTACGGGCCGCCGAGGCTGCGGGCAGCGGCGTCCAGGGTCCAGGAGGCGAGGTCACGGACGTCGATGTACTGCAGGGCCAGGTCGCGGGGGCCCGGCGCGAGGACGGGGCCGCCGCGGGCCATCCGCAGGAGCCACCAGGGCAGACGTCCTATGTTCTCCCACGGGCCGAGGATCAGCCCCGCCCGCACCAGCAGCGCCCGCTCGCCGAAGGCTTCGGCGGCCGCGAGCTCGCCGCCCCGCTTGGCCTGCGGATACTCCACATCGCCCGCGTCGGGCGAGCCGTCCACGAGAGGCGCGCTCTCGCCGATCCCGGCCGCGCGGGGGTGGCGGTACACCGACCCGCTGGAGACGTACGCATAGTGCCCGGCGCGTCCGGCCAGCAACCGGGCCGCGTCCCGTACGGCCGACGGTTCGGCCGACCAGGTGTCGACGACGATGTCCCACTCACCCCGCGCGAGGGCGGCCAGGCCGTCCTGCGCCCTGCGGTCGCCGTGCAGCGCGACGGTCCCCGCCGGCGCCGGGTGGTGGCCGCGGTGGAAGACCGTCACCTCCCAACCGCGCGCCAGCGCCTCTTCGGTGACGGCTCGTCCCACGAATTCCGTTCCGCCCAGCATCAGGAGTCTCATGACGGCGACTCTGCCCTCTGTCGGCCGCGACGGGAACCGCCGCATGCTCTCAGCGGAATCGCCCACGGCTGAAGCGCCGTGCTCATCTCACGGCGTAGTCGGCGAGCGGGCCGCCCGCCAGCATGGCGAAGACACGGTCGGCCGAGACGGCCACCGTTTCGGCGATCCGCTCATTGCCGTGACCGGCGAGGGTCAGCTCCAGGATCTGCTGGAACAGCACCCGGTGGGCGCCGCCCAGCTGGGCCGCCGCCGCGCGGGGGGTGATGTCGTCCGGGGCGGCTCCGGTCTCCGCGGCGAGGAGACCGGCGAGCGCCGCCTCGCGTTGGTCGTGCATGTCGCGCAGGCGGGCCAGCAAGGTGGGGCTGTCCGCGATCATCCGGGCGAACACCTCCCCCGAGAACCCGATCACCGGGTCGCACCGCTCCACCCCGTCGAGGAACGCGCGGCGCAGCGCCGCGAGCGCCGACTCCCCCTCGGCGCGTCCGGCGACGGTCCGGGCCAGGCCCGCGACGAACTCCTCGTGGCGGTCGAAGGCCAGGTCCTCCTTGCGGGGGAAGTAGTTGGTCACCGTCTTCTTGGCCACCCTGGCGGCCGCGGCGATCTCGGCGATCGTCGTCGGCTCGAAGCCGTTCTCGATGAACAGCCTGGTCGCGTGGTCGGAGATCAGCTGCCTGGTCTCCTGCTTCTTGGACTCGCGGAGCCCCATCGGTTCGACATCCATGAGCAAATCTTACCCCCGACGTAAGTTTGCGCTTGACGGTCTCGCTCGCCTCGGGCTAAGTTTACGTCCGTCGCAAAATTCCCCGCAGGAAGGCCTCACATGACCGCATTCGACGCCGGCACGGAGTTCGACCGTCAGGTTCAGACGCTGGTCGACCGGGGCTACCCGGCTCTCGCCGGCATCACGGAGAGCGCGTTCCGCGACGTCCTCGCCCCGCTGCGCGAGCCCGTCCTCGCGCGGGCGGCGGCGTCGGCGCCGCCGGCCGAGGGCCGGGTGCCGTTCCTGCTGGTGGTCACCAGGGCGCTCGTACCCCTGGAGGCGTCGGTCCCGTCGACCACGCTCGCCGGCAAGAAGGCCCCGGGGGTCATCGAGCGCTTCTACGCCCCGGGCGAGCTGGAGCGGTTCGTCTCGCTCGAGGAACTGGCGCTCCCCGCAGGGGAGGCGTACGTCGTCTTCGACGTCGAGCGGGGCGAGGAGTTCTGCGACGTCGTGCCCCTGGACGCCCTGGCGGCCGTCGCGGAGCGCGGCCGCACCCCGCTCACGATGGAGGAGGGCATAGCGTTCATCACCCAGTACCCCCAGGCGCTGGCCAAGAACAAGTGCTTCTCCCTCGCCGGCACCCGCTTCGGGGACCGCCGGGTCCCCGCCCTGTGGATCAGCAAGGGCGCCCCGAAGCTGGGGTGGTGCTGGGAAGGCAACCCGCACACCTGGCTGGGCATGGCCTCGGCCGGCGGCCGGAGCAGCTGAACCGCGCCGCGGGCGGCGGCCGGCCGCGGCACCGGCCGCCGCCCCGCCCGGTGGGCGCTCACGCCCGCCGAGGACAATGGGCCCATGCGCATCCGAGCAGTCCGCACCGACGAGTTGACCCTCCTTCAGGACATCGAAAGGGCCGCCGGGAGGTGTTTCCACGACATCGGCATGCCGGAGATCGCCGAGGACGAGCCGCTCCCGGCCGGGGAACTCGCCCGCTACCAGCGGACCGGCCTGGCCTGGGTCGCGGCCTGCGGGGCCGACGCCCCGGTGGCCTACCTCATCGCGGACCACGTCGACGGCAACCTCCACGTCGAGCAGGTGTCGGTCCACCCGGACCGTGCCCGCCGCGGCATCGGCCGTTCCCTGCTGGACCACCTGGCACAGCACGCGCGCGCCGCCGGAGTCCCCGCCCTGACCCTCACCACGTTCACAGACGTCCCCTGGAACGCGCCGTACTACGCGCGCTGCGGCTTCCGCCCGCTCGACGACAGCGCGCTCGGCCCGGGCCTTCGGGAGGTCCGACGGCAGGAAGCCGCGCACGGCCTGGACCGGTGGCCCCGGGTGTGCATGCGCCGGGACCTGTGACACCACCGGCCGTGCGCCGTCGCGCGCAGGGATGATCCGTTCCCGGCGGTGACTGCCGGGGCCCGGTGGAGGGGAAGCCTGGGAGGACATCCAGCGCAAATCCCCCCGGGAGAACCTCATGGAGACCGCCACCCCGCCTGCCCCGCCGTCCACCGCCCGTCCGCCCGCGCTTCCGCTCAAGGTCGGGGTCAGCGAGGTGCTGGGCCAGGACGTCGTCATGGCGGCCGGCATCCACGTCGACGAGCTGAGCCCCGCGCCCCTCGCCGTGTTCCACAACCCCTTCACGCGGGCGGACGAGACGCTGGTGGTGAGCCGGGCCTCGACCGCCACGGCCCTGCTGCACGTCCACCCCGACCCCGGTACGGCGACGGGCTGGCAGGCGACCGAGGTCTTCGCCTCGTACACGCCCACCGAGGTCGTCACCACCGCCGGAACCGACCGGGAGGGCAAGCCGTACATCCAGTGCTACTTCATCAGCGACGCCCGGGCGTTCCGCTCCGTGCTGAACAGCGACGGCAGGACGTGGGGCGAGGTGCATCCGATCGACACCCCCGGCGCGCGGCTGCGCGGGCTGAAGCTCTCGCACGCCACGGGGAAGCGGCACGGCGACTCCTACCCCCTGCACTCCCTCGTCGCCTCGGGGACGGAGACGGGGTCGGGCTGGATCCTCTCCACGGCGCCGCACTCCGTGTGGACGCGCCTGGACGAGAACGCGCAGATCACCCGGGTGGGCGTCAAGCACTGGGTCTCGGCGGCCGCCGTCGGCGGAAAGCTCGTCGTCAACTGCGGCGACATCGGCACGTCCCGCGAGGAGTTCGGCAAAGAGGTGCCCGGGCATCCGGCGGTACGCCGTGTGGTGGCCGCCTACGGAGACCCCGAGCGGGCGGCCTTCCTGATCCTCCACCAGGACGGGACGCTGCACCTGTGGCACTGCGACCACCAAGGCAGGCCGGCAGGGAGCCGCCCCGTCGGGGAGATGTCGTTCCGTACCGCGGTCGCGCACCTGTGCCGCAACCACCCGGACCGGCCCGGTCCCGTCCGCTGGGACGTCTACGGCATCGACGACGACCGCACCCTGTGGTCCCTGCGTCAGGACCCGGTGCGCCCGCTCGACGACGGGCTGCCGCGCTGGCTGCCGCCGACTCCCCTCGACCGGAACATCGCGGGGGTCGCCGCCTCCGTCGAACCGGTCGACACCCCGACGCTCTTCTCCTACGTCAAGGGCAAGCGCGGCCTGCGCATGGAGACACAGGACGCCCGCACCGGCATGTGGCACGAGCACGACGTCCGCGCACCGCGGCTGCAGGCGTACGAGATCACGCAGTACCGCGTCGAGGCCGTCGTCACCGACGCCAAGGGCCTGCCCGTACAGGACTACCCGATGACGCTGAGGGTGACGGCGAACGCCTCCGACTGCCCGGTGTCGCACCAGGGCCGCATGCTGACGGTCTCCCGTGACGGCGTGACCCTGCGCACCGACGGCTTCGGCAGGATCGCCATCGGCGTGCCGCCCAACGGCCTTGGGGCCTCCTCGCTGGAGCTGACCGCCGCCGACCTGCCGGCCCCGGTGCCCGTCCAGCCGGGCCGGGCCGTCCACACCTACCTGTCCGGGACGGGCACGCTGCGCGAGACCGACCCGGGCGGCGCCCTCGAGCCGTTCGACAAGCACGGCAAGACCCTGGGCGCGGCCACGGCCCGCAAGGGCGGCGCCCTGGCGCCGCGCGCCGCGAACGAGTCCTTCCTGGCCTCGGTGGCCGCCCAGGCGATCCGGCACACCGCGCTCATCGGCATGGGACAGCCGCTGCCCGACGGTGCCAAGGCCATCCGCTTCAGCCTGGAGCCGGCCGCCCCCAAGGGCGCGCGGACGGCGGCCGCGTCCCACCAGTTCGTGCTGCTGCGGACCGAGGAGGAGGTCGCCCGGCACGTCGAGGAGGTCAGCCGCAAGGGCGAGGCGACCGCGTACGGCTGGCTGGGCGACGCCTGGAACGGGATCAAGCACGTTTACAACGAGGCCGTGGACGGGGTCAAGCACCTGGCGGAAGAGGCTCGGCAGAAGCTCCGTCAGCTCGGCGGCGACCTGTTGCGCGCGGCGAAGAACGGCCTGATCGAGATCGACCACGCGGTCATGACCGGCGTCCACCAGCTCTCCACCCTGGCGATCCGCATCGGCAACTCGATCATCGGCGGACTCAAGATGGTGCTCCACGGCCTGGAGCAGGCCGCGCAGTTCGTCGTGAACGTCTTCCACAAGATCGAGGCCTTCGTCGAAGAGGTCATCGCCTGGCTGAAGGCCTTCTTCGACTTCCCGGCGATCTGGCGCACGAAGATGGCCTTCCAGAAGTCGATGCACGAGGCGGTCCCCGAGGCCAGAAAGGTCGTCGCCACCCTGCGCGGCCAGGGCGACGCCGTGTTCGGGCGCTTCAAGAAGGACGCGCACACGGCCTTCGCTCAGCTGAGGCGGGACGGGGCGGGCAAGAAGATCGCCGAGCTGCCCCACTGGCAGAAGGGATCGCAGGGCTCGGCGGGCGGCAAGGTGAGCACGTCCGGCGTGTCCCACAACGCCCAGCACAACTGGCTGCAGAACCACATGGGCGCGAACTCCGTCTTCTTCCCGGAGTCGGCGTTCGACCTGAGCGCGGCCGTCCATCCCGCCCCCTGGAAGGCACTCGCCGAGGCCGTCAAGAGGTCGGGCCAGGAGTTCAGCAAGGGGCTCCAGTCCTTCGCGGAGGGCAGCGTCGACCTGATCAAGGATCCGGGGTCGCTGAAGACCTACGCGGCGGTCGAACTCCTCGACGGCGTCGAGAAACTCGTCGACGGCGCACTCGACCTGGGCGACGCGATCGTCCTCGCCCTCCTCGACGTCGTGGACGCGGCCCTCGACGCGGTCGGCTCGATGCTCGACAAGGAGCTGGAGCTGGGCCCGGTCAACACCCTCTGGGCGTGGGCGGCGAAGCTCGCCGGATACGGCGACGACGACAAACTCACCCTCGGCTCCCTGGCCGCCCTCATCGGCGCGTTCCCCGTCACCCTCGTCTACAAGCTGATCAACGGCGCGGACAGCGAACCCTGTGCCGCCGGCCATGAGGAGGCCGGCGACACGGCGGACGGCGTGTCCTGGGGCTACCAGCTGGCCACCGGCATCCTGCAGATCGTCAACGGCGTCCTCAACTCGATCAACGACCTCGGCCACGAGAAGACCCCCAAGTGGCTCGGCATCGTGACCCTCGGGCTCACCGCCGTCACCTATCTGACGGCAAGCGCGTTCCAGCTGACCCCGCTGGAGGGCATCATCGCCGGCCCGTCCGTCGCCTTCGTGTACTCGCTGCTGATCTCCTGCTTCAGCACGGGCGACATCCTCGACTTCCTGGAGCTCGTGGCGCCCCTCGCCGAGACGGCCCTCGGCGTCGCGGGGGTCACCATGGCCATCATCCAGCTGGTCAACCAGCAGATCGACCAGGAGACCTTCGCCCAGGGGCTGCTGCTCGGCGTCCCGGGGGTCTGTGGGCTCGTCATGCTCCAGCGCGTTCTCGACGGGCCGGCCGGCCCGTACGCCCGCGCCTTCAAGTCGGCGGTCGACCTGCTCGGCAACGGCGCGGGAGGCGGCCTGCAGATCGACCTGGCGCTGAAGTCGAAGCCGCTGGCGGCACCGGCGTAGGAGACGACGGCCCGGCGGGGGCGGAGCCGTGCTCCGCCCCCGCCGGGCCGGGCGCCGCCGGCGCTTCCCGGCACGCGCGCATGGGCAGGGTCAGCTACGGAAGGAAGGTGCTGCCCATGGCCCCCACGGCCCCCAGGAATCCCGGCGGACCCCTCAGACCCGCCCTGCCTGCCGACGCTCCCTCACACGCGGCCCCGCCCTCGCGGCATCACGGGCAGGACGTGGTGATCGTGGGCGCCGGTGTCGCCGGGACCAGCGTCTTCGTCCACCTGGTCCGCGCGCTCTCCCGCAGGGCCGCGGATCCGGCCCGTACGGTCCGCTCGATCCTCGTCGTGGACCCGCGCCCGGTCGGCTGGGGGCTGGCCTTCGGGGACGGCGACCCCCTGCTGCTGTGCAACAGCGCGGCCGAGGTCAACTCCCTCCTCGCCGACGACCACGCCGACTTCGTCGGCTATCTGCGCGAGCACGGCTGGAGTGGGACCGCGCAGGACTGCGTCCCCCGGGCCCGGATGGCCGCCTACTGCCGGGACCGCCACGCCGGGGCACGGGCGGCCGCGAAGGCGCTCGGCATCGAGGTGCGCGAGGTGCGGGCGGACGCCGAGTCGGTCGGCGCACCGACGAACGGACGCCACCGGGTGCGGCTCGGCACGGGACAGGAACTGGCGGCCGACGCGGTCGTCATCTGCACGGGCGTCCGCCGGCCCCGCGTCCCCGAGGGCTTCGCCGGCCTCACCGCCCACCCGCGCTACCTGGACAGCCCCTATCCCTCCGACCGCCTCCGCGAGGAGCTGCGCCCGCACAGCCGGGTGCTGGTCCTCGGCACCCGCCAGTCGGCCATCGACGCGGCCCTGCTGCTGTGCCGCGACGGCCACCGGGCCGTCATGACCTCTCCCTCGGGCCGGCTGCCCTCCGTACGGCTGTCGCTGGGCGCGCCCCCGCGCGACCTCCCGCCGGTGGAGCGCATCGCCCGCCTCGACCCGGCGGACCCCTGCCTGGAGGAGAAGGTGCTGCGCGCCGCGGTGGAGGCGGTCCGTCTGCTGAGCCGGCGCCCGCTGCGCCGGCAGACGTCCACGGCCCCCGACCCCGTCCAGCGCCTGCGGGAGGAGACGGCCCTGGTCGAAGCGGGCGTCTGCCACTGGCCCGGCGTCGTCGTGCCTCTGCTCGAAGCGGCCATCGCACTCGGCCCCACCCTGCCGGCGGCGCGCCGCCACGCCCTGATGGAGCGCTTCTCCTGGTTCACGGGCTATTACGCCACGGCCATGACGGTCGTCAACGCCCGGCGGCTCCTCGCCCACTTCGCCACCGGTGCGCTGCGGCTGGCCCACCCCTACCCCCGGGCCGTCGCCTTCGACGGCGACGCCTGGCGGGTGGAGTGGCCCGGGCCGGCCGGCGTACCAGAGCGCTTCGACCACGTGGTCAATGGCACCGGCTTCCACCAGCCGGCGCTCCACTGGTCCCCCGACGGCGAAACGCTGCAGCTGACGCGGGCCGTGGACGGCGCCGGGGCCGTGGACCATCTGGAGGCCGACCTGCGGGTGCGCCGCCGGCCCGGGGCGCCGCCGGAACGCGTCTGGGTGGCCGGCGTGGGCACGCACGTACGGATCCCCTTCTCCAACCACCTGCGCAACGTGGCCCGGCAGGCCCGCCAGGTCGCGGAGGAGATCGCCGGGCGGCGGCCGGAAGGGACGGCCGGCGGGTGAGCCGCCGGCTCCCCTGCCCGTCCCACCCTTCCCGCCGGGCGCGCCTTCCGCCGGATGGTCGTCCGGTCGGCGGACAATACGCTCGTCCGTACGCGACCGGCCGCCGAGGAGTCGCATGCACGACAGCTGGACCACCGACTGGACCACCGACGACATGCCGAGCCAGGAGGGCCGGCTGGCCGTCGTCACCGGAGCGAACAGCGGCATCGGGTACGTCACCGCCCGTGAACTGGCGCGGGCCGGCGTCGAGGTCGTCGTCACCGGCAGGGACGCGGGCCGGGCCCGCGACGCCGCCGAGCGGCTGGCCGGGGAGGTGACCGGCGCCCGGGTCCGGCCCGATCTGCTCGACCTGGCCGACCTGGCGTCCGTCACCGGCTTCGCCCACCGCATGGAGCACGGCGGGCGGCCGGTCGACCTGCTCGTCAACAACGCCGGCGTGATGGCCGTCCCGCGGCGGCGCACCACCCGCGACGGCCTCGAACTCACCGTCGGCATCAATCACCTGGGCCACTTCGCCCTCACCGGCAGGCTGCTCCCCCTGCTCCTGCGGGCCCCCGCGCCCCGGGTGGTGACCGTCGGCTCGGCCATGGCCCGCCGTCCGCCGGCCGACCTCTCCGACCTGCAGAGCACCCGCAGGTACCGGCCCCTGGCCGCCTACGCCAAGTCCAAGCTCGCCGTCGTGCTGTTCGCCCTGGAGCTGCAGCGTCGCGCCGACACAGCCGGAGCACGTCTGACCAGCGTGGTCGTGCACCCGGGCGTCAGCATGACGGGACTGCAGCGACACCTCGCGCGGCCGGTGCGGGCGCTGGGCCGGCTGGCGCTGGACCGGGTCGTCGGCCAGAGTGCCGAGCAGGCGGCGCTGCCGTCGCTGTACGCGGCCACGGCCGGCGACGTCGTCCCCGGCGGCTTCTACGGGCCCACCGGCCGCTTCGAGGCGCGCGGCGCCCCCGGCCCGGTGGAGCTGCCCGCACCGGCCGGGGACGCCGCGCTGGCCCACAGCCTCTGGGACATCTCCGAGACCCTCACCCGGGTGCGCTACCGCTGGCCCGCCTCGCCGCCGTGACGCCCGGTGCGGCGTCGGTCTCATCTGCGCAGCACCTTGCGTGCGAGGACGTTGCCCAGCAGCTGGGCGGCCTGGACGAGGACGACGAGCACCGCGACCGTCACCACCATCACGGAGGTGTCGAAGCGCAGATAGCCGTACGTCATCGCGAGGTTGCCCACTCCGCCGCCGCCCACGGTCCCGGCGACGGCCGAGAAGTCGATGAGCGCGACGAGCAGGAAGGTGAAGCCCAGGATCAGCGGGCCGAGGGCCTCCGGGACCAGCACGGTGACGATGATGCGCACCGGTCCGCTGCCCATCGACCGCGCGGCCTCGATCACCCCGGGCTCGACGGAGAGCAGATTGCTCTCGACGATCCGGGCGACGCCGAAGGTGGCGACGACCACCATCGGGAAGACGGCCGCCTCGGTGCCGATCATCGTGCCGACCACGCTCCGGGTCACCGGGGACAGCGCGACGATGGCGATGATGAACGGGACCGGCCGGACGATGTTGATGAGGGTGTTCAGCACGGCGAACAGCGCCCGGTTGGGCAGGATGCCGCCCTTGCGGGTGGCGTAGAGCGCGAGGCCGAGGGCCATGCCGAGGACCGCCGAGAGGGCCAGGGTGACCAGCACCATGTAGACCGTCTCGCCGGTGGCGTCGACGACCTTGACCCAGAATTCGTTCCAGTCGACCTTCACCGGGTTCCCGCTTTCTCCAGGCCGGACAGGCGCTCGAGGACGGCGTCGACGTCCGCGTCCGTGCCGCGCAGTTCGAGGGTGACGCTGCCGAGGGGACGGTCCTGGACCTCCGCGACGCCCGCGTGGGCGATCGTGAAGTCGACCGCGTGCTCGCGCAGCAGCCGCGACAACTCGTGGCCGCCGGCCGCGTCCCCGCTGACGGGCACGGTCACCAGCCGGCCGCCGTGCCGGGCCCGCAGCCGGTCCAGGGCCGGGCCGTCGGGCCGGTCGTGGAGGGCGGAACGGACGAAGGACTCGGTGGTGGGGTGCCGGGGCCGGGAGAAGACGTCGTAGACACCGCCGCTCTCCACGACCTTGCCGTCGGCCATCACGGCCACCGAGTCGCACAGGGAGCGGACGACGTCCATCTCATGGGTGATCAGGACGATCGTCACGCCCAGCTCGCTGTTGACCCGGCGCAGCAGGGCCAGCACCTCCTGGGTGGTCTGCGGGTCCAGGGCGGAGGTCGCCTCGTCGCACAGCAGGACGCCGGGCGAGGTGGCCAGGGCGCGGGCGATGCCGACGCGTTGGCGCTGGCCGCCGGAGAGCTGCTCGGGGTAGCGGCGGGCCTGCTGTTCCAGGCCGACGAAGCGCAGGGCCTCCTCGGCGCGTTCGCGGGCCTCGGCCCGGGAGAGCCCGGACTGTCCGAGCGGATAGCGGACGTTGCCGAGGACGGTGCGCGAGCGGAAGAGGTTGAACTGCTGGAAGACCATGCCGATCGACCTGCGCACCACGCGCCGCTGTCGCTCGCCGAGGGTGCCGAGGTCCCGGCCGTCCACCAGGACGCTGCCGGAGGTGGGGGTCTCCAGGTAGTTGATCAGCCGTAGCAGGGTGCTCTTGCCCGCGCCGCTGTGGCCGACGACGCCGAAGACGCTGCCGCGCTCCACGGTCAGGCTGACGCCGTCCACCGCGCGGAAGTCCTCTCCCCCGGCGTGGGGGAAGGTCTTGGTGACGTCACGGAGTTCGATCATGTTTCAGCCCCGGTCCTGCCGCGTGAGGCGGTCGAGTTCCCCGGCCAGCTCGGCCTGGGGGACGTCCAGGACGTACCGGGCGCCGTGCGCCGACTTCCTCACGGCCTCCTGCACCGTCGCGGAGCGGTAGATCTCGACGATCTTCCGGACGTTCTCGGTGTCCTTGTCCTTCGCCCGGGCGGCGATGACGTTGACGTACGGGCGGGCGGCGGCGCTCTCGGGGTCGTCGTGGAAGACCGCCTGAGAGGTGCTGTAGCCGGCCTGTTCGGCGACGCCGGCGTTGATGACGGAGGCGGCGGTGTCCTTCAGGGCGCGCGGGGTCTGCTGGGCGTCGACGGGGGTGATCTTCAGGTGCCGGGGGTTGGCGGTGATGTCCTCGGGCGTGCCGTGGATGCCGGCCTTCGCCTTGAGCTCGATCAGCTTGGCCTGCTGCAGGACGAGCAGGGCGCGGCCCTGGTTGGAGGGGTCGTTGGGGATGGCGATCCGGGCCCCGTCGGGGAGGTCCGCCACCTTCTTGTGCTTGAGCGAGTACAGGCCCATGGGCGCCACGGAGGTGGAGGCGACCGGCACGATGTCGGTGTGGTTGCGGGCGTTGAACTGGCTGAGGAAGGCCAGGTGCTGGAAGGCGTTGAGTTCGATGTCGCCGTCGGCCAGGGCCCTGTTGGGCAGCTGGTAGTCGTCGAAGTTGACGATTTTGACGTCGATGCCCGCCTTCTTCGCCTCCTTGGCGAGTACGTCCCACTCCGGGTCGGCGCCGTTGACGCCGATGCGTACCCGGTGGCCGTCGGCCGCGTCGGACGCCCCGCAGGCCGACAGCGACAGCGCGAGGGCGGCGACCGCGGACACGGCCGCGAAGCGACGGCGGGACAGGGAGAGTTTCATGACCGGCTCATTCCAGGAAGTGCAGAGAACGACGAATGCGTTCCGGGGATCGTAGGGTCGAAATGCAGATTCACCTGGGAATGAAAGGAATGGTTCATGATCTTGCAATAGACCGCAGGCAGGGCGCCCGGCGTGGCGGGAACCGGGCCTTGTGGGGCCGGGGTCCGGGCGTTGCAATCGGCTCATGACGATGGCACGGGAGAGAAGCGGCAGAAGCAGCGTCCTCAACCATCCGCGCATGGCCACCGGATTCGACCAGGTCGTCCACGCCCTGAGGGGCAGGAGGCCGCGCCGCCGGGCGGAGCTGCCGGGCGAGCCCCGCTGGCGCGGGGACTTCGTGGCGCCCGGCCCGCGGGGGCCACGGCTGCGGCTGCAGGACTTCGGCTACGCGGCCCACGAGCTCAACCACGGTTTCGGCACGGTGGACGACACCGCTCTCGTGGGACCCGTGCGGATCCTGACGCCGGAGGGCCTGGAGTGTCTGACCGAGGTGTGCGACCGGCTGGAGAGCTCCGCCGGCACCGCCCGGTTCATCACCACGCGCCGGGTGCGCAGCGCCGATCAGATGTCGGCGTTCATCAACAATATGATCCGCGACCGCGGCTTCCTCCTGGCCTGCTCGCGGCTGGCGGGGGTGCCGCTGATCCCGCATCCGCTGCGGATCCCCACCGTCCAGATCAACTACTTCGAGGCCGACGGCCGTTCGGACATCGTGAAGTGGCACCACGACGGCATGGACTACGTCCTGACCATCCAGCTCAACGGCTACGAGGACTACGACGGCGGGCGCTTCAGCTACTTCCAGGGCCGTGCGGATCAGTTCACGGGCGCCCGGGAGGGCGATCCGCGGATCAAGGAGGCGCCGTGCGGGGAGCGCGGGGCGGCGCTGTTCCTGCACGGGAGCCGGATCTTCCATGCCGTCTCCCCCGTGACCAGGGGGCGGCGGGTGACGGTGGTGGTCTCCTTCTTCTGCCCGTACTTCGCCCGGCAGGACTCCAACACGTTCTGGCACCTGGCCGCGGACGACGGCATTCCGGCCACGGTGCCGAACTGGCTGCGGCTGAAGTGGCCCGTGCGGGACCCGGCGATGGACTTCAGCCTGCGGGCGGGGAGCCCGGTCATCACGTGGGAGGACCTGCGCGAGTAGGTCCTCCCACTCCCCGGGGCCGTCGTGGATCAGCCGCCGCCCCGCGGCGCGTGCCGCAGGTACGCCAGGACCGCGCTCACCCGCCGGTGCAGCTGTGGTTCCTCCGCGAGGCCCAGCTTGGCGAAGGTGGAGTTGACGTGCTTCTCGATGGTCGACTCGGACAGCACGAGCGCCCCGGCGATCGCCCGGTTCGTCTTGCCCTCGGCCATGTGCCGCAGCACGTCCAGCTCCCGCCGCGTCAGGGCCGCCAGGGGCGCGTCCGCGGCGCGGGTGTGGCTGCCCATGAGCACCTCGACGATGCGGGGGTCGACGACGGAGCGCCCCGCGGCGACCTCGCGCAGGGCCCGCAGCAGCTCGTCCAGTTCGCCGATGCGTTCCTTGAGCAGATAGGCCAGGCCGTCGGTCCCGCGCTGGAAGAGGTCGAAGGCGTAGTTCTCGTCGGCGTGCTGGGAGAGCATGACGACGCCGATGCCCGGGTGGCGGGCGCGGATGGCGTGGGCGGCGGCGATGCCCTCGGTGTGATGGCTGGGGGGCATGCGGATGTCGGCGATGACGGCCTCGGGGCGCAGTTCCCCGACGGCGTCGAGGAGTTCGGCGGCGTCGCCGACGGCCGAGACGACGTGGACGTCGCCGGTGTCCTCCAGCAGCCGGCGCGTGCCCTCGCGCACCAGGTAGTGGTCCTCGGCGATGACCACGCGCATCGGTTCCTCAGTCACAGATCTCCTCCCGCACCCGCTCGGCCAGCCTGGAACGGATCGTGGTGCCGCCGCCGGAGCGGCTGGTGATCCTCAGATCGCCGCCGACCGCCTCGATCCTGTCGCGCATCCCCGTCAGCCCCGAGCCCCGGGTGGTGGCGGTGGGGAAGCCCACGCCGTCGTCGGCGACCTCCACCACGAGCCAGCCCTCGCGGCGCGCTATGCGGATCGTCACATGGGTGGCGTCGGCGTGCTTGAGGACGTTGGTGAGGGCTTCCGAGACGAGGTAGAACGCGGACTCCTCGATGTCGAGGGCGAAGCGCACCCGGTCCAGGGACTCCTCGGTGTGCACGGTGACGGGGATCGGCATCCGCCGGGCCCGGGAGGTGACGGCGGCCACCAGGCCCTGGTCGGTGAGGACCGGCGGGTGGATGCCGTGGGCGACCTCGCGCAGTTCGTCGATGACGCGGTAGGCGTCGTCCTGGACCTCGGTCAGCACGGTGTGGATGTCGCCGCCGCGGCCGAGCCGGTTGCGGGCCAGGCGCAGCTTGGCGACCAGGGCGACGAGGTCCTGCTGGATGCCGTCGTGCAGCCGGCGTTCGATGCGCCGCCGCTCGCTGTCCTGGGCGTGCACGATGCGGGCGCGGGAGGCGTCGAGCTGACCGGCCTGGCGCTGCACCTCGTCGACGCGGGTGGACAGTTCGGCCGCGAGGCGCACGTTGTGGACGGCGAGGGCGGCCTGGCGGGCGAGGGTCTCCACCACGTCGTGGTCCTCGGGGGTGAAGCGGCCCTCGGTCTTGGGCCCGTACTCGATGAGGCCGAGGATGTCGTTGCCGTAGCAGACGGGGAAGCCGCTGCCGGATCTGTTCCGGGGGTCGGCGGGGATCTCCTCGCCGGCCGTTCCGACGTGGACGGGCAGATCGGCGCCGCCGAGCCGGACCCGGGCCCAGCGCAGGCCCAGGCCCTCCTGCAGGCCGGCAGCCAGCTGGGGCGCCAGCCGCTTGAGGTCATAGGCGTGTTCGAGGGCGCTGCCGAACTGGACGAGGAGTTCGAAGCTGCTGAGCCGGTCGCCGAACACCCGGCGTTCGGCGAGCTGGTTCAGCCGGGCCCGTACGGGCTGGAACAGGGCGGTCGCGGTGACCGCGACCAGCACGGACAGGCCGATGGGGAAGTACTGGCCCGCGGTCAGCCCGAGCGTCATCGCCATGCCCAGGTACCAGCCGCTGATGATCAGCCACAGGGTGCCGTAGACGACCGAGCGGCGGATGACGATGTCGACGCCCAGGAGGCGGTAGCGCAGCGCGGCGTAGACGACGGACAGCGAGATCAGCACGTACGGCAGGGCCCCGAGGGCGGAGCCGATGAGGTAGAGGATCCCGGACTCGCCGTGCCAGGGGCGGAACAGCCGGGAGGCGGCCCGGCCCAGGAAGAGGACGGCGGCCGTCGCTCCGATGGGCAGCAGCGCGGCGATGTCGCGTTCCCCGGCGGCGCGGGCGCGCAGGCAGCGTACGACCAGCAGCGCGCCGCCCACCCCGGGCAGCCAGGCCTCGGGGTAGTAGAACACCGCGTACTCGACGATCCGGGTGGGCACGCCCGCGAGCGGCAGGACGACCGGCAGGACCAGCAGGACCCACAGCGAGCGCAGTACGGGGCGCTCGTAGCGGAAGCGGAAGCGGCCGTCGGGCAGCAGGGCCAGGAGGTGGGCGACGAGGAGGGAGACCGCGAGGTTGTCCCACTCCGTCGGCAGGACCACCAGGCAGGCCTCCAGCGAGGGCAGGCCGTTCTCCGGGGCGCTGAGGTCCCAGCCGAACCAGGTGGTCAGCAGGGCCGAGGTGTAGCGGATGCCGATGCTCACCGAGAGCGCGGTGCCGATCAGCAGCAGCCTGCGGGCGACGGGGCTGGCGGGGGCGTGCCACCACGCGAACAGGCCCGCGCAGTAACAGGGCAGTACGGCCCCCAGGATCCACGGCAGGGTGACGGTGTTGTTCCGCAGCAGAAACGCTCCGGTTGTCACGGCCCACAGCAGGCAGAGCCCGCCGAAGAACGCGGCGATCCGTATCGCCCGTTCGCTACCCCTCACGCCTGCCCCTCACGAACGACATTATCGACGGCTGTCGTCGCGGCGGTCCAGATGATGTCGCCGCGGGTCGTATCTGCCACGGGTCGTATAGCGGAAAACCTCTATGGAGATCGGAGGATTCCGGGATGTGCGCGGCGGGCCGGGTACGGCAGGCTCGGATTGTCTGCCATTTGCCCGGACTCCCCGCACGGCGGCCCGGACTGACGATCGATTGTGCGATTCACGGAAAGCCGAAAGGGAACCATGAGCGTGTCTTCCGGTCCCGAGGTGGTCGTCTGGGACACCACCTATGCCTGTCCCCTGCGCTGCTCGCACTGCTATTCGGAGTCGGGCAGGCGGGCACCGCGGCAATTGAGCCACGAGGACATGTTGCGGGTGACCGACGCCCTGATCTCGCTGAATCCGCGTGTGGTCGCGCTCTCCGGTGGGGAGCCGCTCCTGGTCAAGGGGATCTTCGAGGTCGCCGGACGGCTGTCCCGGGCCGGGATCAAGACCGCCGTCTACACCAGCGGCTGGATCATGGAGCCCTGGATGGCGACCGAGCTCGCGAAGGTCTTCGACGAGGTCATCGTGAGCCTGGACGGCGCGACGGCGCAGGTGCACGACCGGATCAGGGGCCGGCGCGGCTCCTTCGACCGGGCGCTGAGCGCGCTGACGCTGCTCGACGGCGTGGCCCGGGAGCGCAGGCGGCTGAGGCAGTCGCCGCTGTGGTTCGGCATCGACTGCGTCGTCGTGCGGAGCAATTTCCCGCAACTGGAGGAATTCTGCACGGCCATCGCCCCGCGCTTCGGCGAATTGCGGAGCCTGACCTTCAATGCGGCCGTTCCCGAAGGGCTGGCCAGCCGGCCGGAATTCGGCCACTTCGAGCTTCTCGACGACGAGCAGGTAAGGCAGTTGACGAGCGAGCGGCAGCGCGCCCGGCTCCAGGGTCTGGCGCCGGAGGGAGTGAAGATCTTCGCCACCGACAATCAGAATCTCGTCATGCGCCCGGACCGTTTCGCAAGTGGCGTCGACAGTCTGGTGATGCAGATCGAACCGGACGGTGCCGTACGGGCGTTGCCGGTCTACGAAGGGACCGTGGGAAATATCCTCGACGAATCCCCGCTGGATCTCTGGTATCGCGGGGTGTCACGGCTGCGCGACCCGTTCGTCGTGGAGACCCTTTCCGCCGTGCGGACCATGCAGGACTGGGCGGAGGCGGTCCGGCGGATGGATTATCACTTCGGTTCGCAGGAGGTGCGGTCCCGGATCGACCGCCGCTCGGTGCGGACGAATCCGCCGGAGTTCACCGCCCTCGCCCTGTGACCCGGTGACCGACCGGAGTCCTCGCCCGAAAGGCACGCGCCGTGCTGACGCTCAAGGACTACGACCGCTTCGCCCTCGCCGACCCCGTCTTCTACGACACGCCCGAGCGCTACCCCGACGGGCACGAACGGCTCGCCGCGGCCCGCCGGCCGCCCCCGCAGGGCTGGGAGCGCGGCGAGAGCGGCTGGTGGATCACCCTGCGCCCGCCGGGGTCCGGGCCGCCCGCGCAGGGCTGGCGGATCCATGTCTCGGTGACGCCGGACCGGCTGGCGCGGGCTGTGGACATCGTCTGGGGCCACTGCGTCCGGGCGGGGCTCGCCTTCGACTTCCTGCGCAGTCCGGCCACGGCACGCGAGTCGGCCGGCCGCCGCGCGCAGCGGCTGCCCGGCCGCCACCCCGTCACCGTCCACGCGGGCGACGAGGCCGCCCTGTACCGGGCCCTGGGCGAGCTCGCCGTGCTGCTCGACGGGCTGGCGGGCCCGTACCTCCTGGGCTCCCTGCGGCACGGCCCGGGCCCGCTCCACGTCCGCTACGCCGCCCCCGACGGCGGGCCGCTGACGCGGCCGGACGGCGCGCTCGAACCCGAGCCGCGCCGGGCGGTGTTCACCCTGCCCGACTGGGTGCGGCTGCCCGAGGTGCTGCGCCCCGACCTCCAGGCGCTGCACGCCCCGCCCGCCGGCGCCTTCCCCTACCGGGCCGAGCGCGCGCTGGGCCTGGGCCACGGCGGCGGCACGTACCTCGCGACCGACACCCGCACCGGCGAGCGGGTGGTGCTGCGCGAGGCCCGGCCCCACGCGGGGCTCGACCGGCGGGGCGAGGACGCCGTCGCCCGCCTCGGCGCACGGCGGGCCGCCCTGGAGCGGCTGGCCGGCCTGGCGTGCGTGCCGCGCCTGGCCGACCACCGCACGCGCGGCGAACACCACTTCCTCGCCGAGGAGTACGTCGAGGGCACCTGTCTGCTGCGGGCCGCCTCGGCCGCCTTCCCGCTGACGTCCCACGAGCGCGCCGTACGGGAGGCCGGCCCCTACACCGCATGGGCCCTGGGCATCGTGGAGAGCGTCGGAGAGGCGCTGGACACCCTGCACGACAGGGGGCTGCGCCTGGGCGAACTGCGCCCGCAGGACGTCCTCGTACGCCCCGACGGCCGGGCGGTGCTCGTCGGCCTGGCGTCGGCGACGCACCTGGCCGACGACCGCCCACCGCCCGTGGGCGACGGCGACTTCGCGGTGCCCGCCGGCCTCACGGCCCGGGACGCGGCCCGGTATCTGCTCGAACGCCTGCGGCTGTGGCTGTTCCTGCCCCTGCCCTGCGTCGGACCGGGCAAGCCGCGCACGCTCGGGGCCGCCGTCGAAGCGCACTACCCGGTCCCGGCGGGCTTCACGGACCGCCTCCTGGCGGGGCTGTCCCCGTCCGGACCCCCGCGGCAGGACCTCGCGGGCGCGCTGCTGGCGGCCCGTACGCCCGACTGGCCCGCGATCCGGGATTCCCTGGTGCGTGGCATCCACGACAGCGCCACCCCCGGCCGCCACGACCGGCTCTTCCCCGGCACGCCCAGCGGGCCGGCCGACATCGGCGGGGCAGCGTTCGGCTACGGCGCCGCCGGCGTCCTGTACGCCCTGCACCGGGCCGGGGCGCCCGTCCCCGAGGCGTACACCGCCTGGCTGACCGGGGCGGCCCGGCAGGACGGCAACCGCCGGCCCGGTCTCTACGACGGTCTGCACGGCGTCGCGTTCACCCTCGACGTCCTCGGGCACCGCGCCCGGGCCCTGGAGGTCCTCGACTCCTGCCCCGCGTCGTGGGACCGGACGGCGCCCGCCGACCTGGCCGGCGGCCGCGCCGGAATCGCCCTGACGCTGCTGCACTTCGCGGCGGCGACCGGCCGGGCCGCCCTGCGCGAGAGGGCCCTGCACCTGGCCGCGGAGCTGGGCCGCGCCGTCGATGACGGTCCGTTGCCCGCCCTGCCGGGCAGACCCCCGCCGCACGGCCTGCTGCACGGCGCGACCGGAGTCGCCCTGCTGTTCCTGCGGGTGCACGACGAGACCGGCCGGGCGGCGTGGCTCGACCTCGCCGACCGGGCGCTGCGGCACGATCTGGACCGGCTGCGGACCCTGGAGGACGGCGCGGTCACGCTCTTCGACGGCACCGCCGGCCTGCCCTATCTGCACGGCGGCAGTGCCGGGGTCGCCCTCGTCCTGCGACAGCTGCTGCGGCACCGGCCCGAGACGGGCGGGGCCGCCCTGCTGGCCGGGATCCGGCGCACCTGCGACGCGGTGTACGTGCACAACGCCGGTCTGCTGCGGGGGCGGGCCGGTGCGATCGCCACGCTCGCGGCGCTGGGCGAACCGGCGGACCGGCCGGCCGTGCTCCGCCAGGTCCGGCGGCTGGCCTGGCACGCCCGCACGCACCGGGGCCACCTCGCGTTCCCCGGCTTCCGGATGCTGCGGCTCTCCTCGGACCTGGCCACCGGTGCCGCGGGCGTCCTGCTCGCCCTGAGTTCCGCGTTCGAGGGGAGCGGTCCCGTTCTTCCCTTCCTCGACCCGCGGCCCCCCGCCGTCCCGTCCGCCCCGGAAGGGAGGTGAACGACGTGTCGGAGATCCTGGAGCTGCAGGAGCTGGAGGAGGAGACCCCCGCTCAGTGGCCGTGCAGCAACAGCTACCACAGCACCCTCGGACAGGTCTGAATCCGCCCCCCTGCCGGCCGCGGCCGGCCGTCGCCCCGCACGGCGGCGGCCGGCCGCCCCGCCGAGCCCCCGGGAGGCACCGGAGGAGATCGGAGATCACACGTATGCTCGCCCAAGGCCACCTCGTCGCGGACCCCCTCTTCGTGGACACGCCCGACCGCGTCGAGGACACCGCGAGCCGCTTCGCGCGGACCCAGCAGCCGGCGCCCGCGGGCTGGCGGCGCGCGGAGCGCGGCGGCTGGGTCTCCCTGCGGCACACCGGCGCGCGGCTGCCGGAACAGGGCTGGAAGATCCACGCCTCGGCGACGCCCGAGGAGGCGCCCCGGGTCGTCGACGCGGTGTGGGAGTACTGCGTCGAGCGCGGCATCAGCTTCAAGTTCCTGCGCAGCCGCACCCTGCTGGCCCTCGTCAACAGCAAGCGGGCGCCCCGGTCGGCCGGCGGCAAGCTCATCACCATCTACCCGCGCTGCGAGGAACTGCTGGAGCGGACGCTGCGGGAGCTTTCGTCGCTGCTGAGGGGAGTGAAGGGGCCGTACATCCTCAGCGATCTGCGCTGGGACGAGGGGCCGTTGTACCTGCGCTACGGCGGATTCTCCGCCCGGTACTGCTTCGCCCGCGACGGCGAGTACGTACCGGCCGTCGTGCGCCCGGACGGCCGGCCGGTGCCCGACGTGCGCGGGGCGGTCTTCAAGGTGCCGCCGTGGGCGGGAGTGCCGTCCTTCATCGACTCCCGCATCCGTGCCGCCCGGGCGAGGACCGGTGACGGCCTGCCGTACCGCGTCGAGAAGGCGTTGCGCTTCTCCAACAGCGGAGGGGTCTACCGCGCCGTGGACCCGGCCACCGGGCGACGGGTCGTCCTGCGCGAGGCCCGCCCGTACGCCGGCGTCGACGACAACGGCATGGACGCGGTGGCCCGGCTGGCGCGCGAGCACACCGTGCTGCGACGGCTGGCCGGCCTGGGCTGCGTGCCGGAAGTCATCGCCCGCACCCGCCACTGGGAACACCACTTCCTGGTGCAGGAGTTCGTCGAGGGCGAGCGGCTGCACGAGGCGATCGCGCGCCGCCATCCGCTCTTCCACCCCGGCGCGGACGAGGAGGCGACGGCCGCCTACACCCGCTGGGCGTGCGGGGTCCTCGACGGCGTCGGGGCCGCGACGGCCGCGCTGCACGCGCGGGGCATCGTCTTCGGCGACCTGCAGCCCGGCAATGTGCTGGTGCGGCCGGACGGCAGCGTGTGCCTGGTCGACTTCGAGACGTCCTTCGACATCGGCGAGGGCTTCACCCCCGTCATGGGGACCGCCGGCTTCATAGCACCCTGGGCCCGTTCGGGGTTCGCGATCGACACTTACGCCCTCGACTGCCTCGCGCTGGCGCTCTTCTGCCCGCTGACGGAGCTGCTGCGCTTCGACGCGGGCAAGCACGAGCAGCTGATCCACCTGGTGGAGGAGCGCTTCCCGGTGCCGGCCGGCTTCGGCGACCGGCTGCGCGCGGGGCTCGCCCCGCCGCCTGCCGCCTCCCCCGCGCCGTCCGTGGCCTGGCCTGTCGGCCCGGCCGGGAGCGACGGCCACGGCGGCGACGCGGAGCACGGCGAGCGGTGGGAGGCGGTCCTCGCGTCGTTGCGCGACGCCATCGTGTGCAGCGCCACACCGGATCGCGAGGACCGGCTCTTCCCCGGCGACGTCAAGCAGTTCGACGGCCAGGGCACGGGCCTGGCCTTCGGCGCGGCGGGGGTGCTGTACGCGCTGCACGCCACGGGACACGGCGGCTGCCCGCGCTTCGAGAGCCACGTCGACTGGCTGGCCCGGGCGGTCGAACGCACCCGCTGGCCGCGGCCCGGACTGTACGACGGGCTCGCCGGGGTGGCGTACGTGCTCGACGCGCTGGGCCGACCGCAGCAGGCCCGCGAGACGGTCGGCCGGCTGACCGGCTTCGACCTCACCGGCTGCGGGGTGGGCCTGTTCGGCGGCATCGCCGGCATCGCCCTGACCCGGCTGCACTTCGGCGACCCGGAAGCGGCGCTGCGCCTCGGCGACCGGCTGGCGCGCACCCTGGAGGGCGACGGACCGGCGGACCCCGCCGCGGTGGGGCTGATGCGCGGCTGGTCCGGGCCGGCGCTGCTGTTCACCCGGCTCTTCGACGTCACGGGAGACGTCCGCCACCTGCGCCTGGCGGAGGCGGCCTTGGCGCGGGACATCGCCTGCTGCGGGGTGTCCGGCGGCCGGTACGTGCACGTACGGGACGGCCGGCGCCGGCTCACCACGCTCGGGCGCGGCAGCGCGGGCGTCGGCATCGCCCTCGACGCGTACGTCCGCCGGCGCGAGGACGCCCACTTCTCCCGGCTGCGGGACCGTGTCCGCGACGGCCTGGGCACCGAACTGCTCCTGTCGTCCGGTCTGCTCGAGGGCCACGCCGGGCTGCTGTACGCCCTGGCGCACCTGGGCGGCCCGGCCGCCGCGCGCCGGGTCCAGCTGCGGGGGCTGGGGCTGCACGCGGTGCGCTACGAGGGGCGGTTGGCGTTCCCGATGGACGGGCTGCTGCGGCTGTCGATGGACCTGGCGACGGGGACGGCGGGGGTGCTGCTCGCCGTGCACGCCGCGACGCGGCCCGGCGCGGTGGCGTCGCTGCCGTTCCTGCGCCCGGGGTGAGGCCCGCGCGCCGGGGGGTGCGCGCTGCGGCGCGGGCGATACGGACGGGCTGCGGGAGTCGTGGGGGGCGGAGTGGGCCGTGCGATCTCCAGGGGTAGCCAGGGGCCGGTGCGCGCCGGTCCCGGCGCGCGAAGGCGTCAAGGCATCAAAGGGGTCGTGCATGTTCGGTAAGCGCGGTATCGGAATCGCCCTGTGCTCGCTCACGCTGGGCGCGTCCCTGATCGGGGCCCCGGCCGCCCGGGCCCATACCCCCATCGTCTGCACGGGGCAGGAGAGCACCGGCTACGCCCCCGGACTGCGCCTCACGCCCCGTCCCACGCACATCGCGGCGGAGGGCGTCTTCACCTGCTCCGACGCCCCGGGGCACACGGTCGCGGCGACCACGCGCATCACGGCGGACGCCCCGCGGGCCGGCTGCCTGACCGTCGGGACGCTGCGGGCCCGGGAGAACGTACGCTTCCGGGACGGCCGGACGTCGGTGATCTCGTACGGCACCGGGCAGTCCGCCCGGGCCCTGGGCGTCCAGACCATCCGGCTCGACGGCGTGGTCGTCGACGGGCTCGGCAAGGGGGCCCGGGCGGAGCGGGTCGTCCAGACCACACCCGTGGGACTTCCCACCGCCTGCCTCACGCAAAGCGGCCTCGAACGCGTGAGTGCCTTCACGCAGCTGCGCATCCTGCCCTGAGGCCGCCGGCGACGGGCGGCCGCCGCGTCAGTGACCGCCCGTCACCTTGAAGCCGCGGGGCACCATCAGCACCGCGAGCAGGGTCACGGTGACGACGATGCCCGCCGAGACGTAGGCGGTGGTCGTGAGCGCTTCGTCGAAGGCCGCGCGCGCGGCCGCCAGCACCTGCCTGCCGGTCTCCCCGCCGACGTCCCCGGCGACTTCGGCCGCGCCGCCCACCGACTCGCGGGCGAGGTCCCGCTCGCCCCCGCTCAGCGGAAGGTCCGTCATCCGCGCGGCGTAGGCGGCGCCGTGGATGCTGCCGAGGAGGGCCACGCCGAGGCCGACGCCCAGTTCGTAGGCGGTCTCGGACACCGCGCCCGCCTGCCCGGCCCGCTCCACGGGCACGGAGGAGACCAGCACCGACGCCGAGGCGGTGATCGCCAGCCCGTCGCCGAGGCCCAGCGCGGCCAGCACGAGGGCCACGACGGGGTAGGTGGTGGGTTCGGGGGCCACGGCGAGCAGCAGGAACCCGGCCGCCAGGGTGCCCAGGCCGATGGCCAGGACGGAGCGCACGCCCATGTGGTGCATCAGATGGGGCGAGCACAGCGAGCCGGCCAGCATGGCGAGGGCCGAGGGCAGGGTGCGCAGCCCGGCCTCCGACGGCGAGTAGCCGTGCACGTACTGCAGCCACAGGGAGATGAGGAAGAGGGCGGCGCCGATGGCCAGCATGGCCAGGAGCGTGGCCAGCGCCGCGGCGAGGAACGGGCCGTGGCCGAAGAGCCGGACGTCCAGCAGCGGGTCCTCGAGCCTGAGCTGGCGCCGGGCGAACACGGCCAGCAGGGCCACGCCGAGGAGGAGCGTGCCCACGTCCTCGGCCCGCAGGCTGCCCTTGGCGACGTGTTTGATGCCCCAGGCGAGCGCCACGATGCCGGCGATCGACAGCAGCGCGCCCGTCCAGTCGAGCCGCCCGTGCTGCGGCGCCCGGTACTCCGGCAGCAGCCGGATGCCGGCCACGACGGTCACGACGACGACCGGCACGTTCACCCAGAAGGCCGCCTGCCACTCGAAGTGCTCGACGAGGAATCCTCCGATGAGCGGACCCACGCAGGCGCCCGCGCCGGCCACGGCGGCCCAGATGCCGATGGCCAGGGCCCGTTCGCGGTCGTCGGTGAAGATGTTGCGGATCAGCGAGAGCGTCGAGGGCATCACCATCGCGCCGCCGAGCCCCAGCAGGACGCGGCCGCCGATGAGCTGCCAGGAGCTGTGGGAGGTGGCGGCGATGACGGAGGCCAGCCCGAACAGCACGAAGCCGGTGAGGAAGAGCAGCTTGCGGCCCCACCGGTCGCCGACGGCGCCGGTGGTGACGAGGAGGCCGCCCAGGACGAGGCCGTAGATGTCGATGATCCACAGCTGTTCGAGGGCGCCGGGCCGCAGGTCGTTGATGAGGGAGGGCAGTGCGACGTTGAGGATGGTGGCGTCCATGGCGACCAGCAGCAGGCTGGCGCAGAGCACGGCGAGCATGGCCCAGCGGCCGGCCGTGGGGGCCGCGCGGTCCCCGGCCCCGGGCTCTTCGGGAGCTCGCGTCATGGGACGACACCTCACCCTTCACGGGCCTCGGACTGCCGGCACCGAGCGAAATGACCGATCGGTTCAGTATGAAATGGATGTCCGGGCAGCGCGCGGCAGGGAAAGCGGACGGCCGCGCGGTCACCGGATGCGGGCCAGGTCCTGTGCCACGCCGGTGAGCCAGGCCTCCGCGTCGACGGCCAGCAGCACCGGTGCGGGGTCGGAGTCCGCCGCCCGGAGCGCGGCGCGGCACAGCGGCCCGGAGGCGTCGGCGGGCAGGGGCGCGGGGCCGGGGTCCCGGGCGGGCGCGGACGGCGCCGTACCCGAGCGCAGGGCGTGGGCGCAGCGCCCGCAGTCGGCCGCCACCCGCGTGGCCATGGCGGTCAGTTCGGCGGCCGCGTCGGGCGGCAGCGGGGCGGGGCCGGCGCCGTCCGGGCGCCTCATCAGCATCAGCTCTCCGCCGCGCAGCAGGTGGTACCCGGCGGCCATGGCGAGCTCCCAGTGCGGTTCCGCCGTGCGGCGGGGCATGCGCTCCGTCTGGTACTGGCAGTACGTGGCCTCGGCCAGCAGCATCGCACGGCGGGCGGACCGCAGCGGGTCCGCCGGCCCGGGCCGCCCGCACAGCCGGTCGGTCACCGCCCGGCAGCCGGCGGCGGCCTCGGTGAGGAATCCGGCGAGCGCGCCCCGCAGTTCGCCGTGGCCGCCATGCGGCCAGGCGAGCAGGCTGGCCGCCGCGCCGAGGGTGCCGCCGACCAGCACGTCGAGGATCCGTACCGCCGGCAGTTGCCAGTCGGCGGTGGAGAGCTGGGTGAAGAGCAGGACGAGGACGAGGGTGAACACCGCCTGTTCGTAGGCCGGGCCGAGCAGGGGTGCCACCGTGAAGCCGACGAGGAGGACGACGGGCAGCGCGGCGGCGTAGAAGACGGGCACGTTCCCGACGGCGGTGAGCAGGGCGGCGGCGACGGCGGCTCCGGCGGCCGTGCCGAGGAAGGCGGGGCGCAGGGCGGTGCGGGTGTCGGCGGCGGAGGTGCGCATGAGGCTGAGCGTCGCCAGCAGCACCCAGAAGCCGTGCGAGAGGCCGAGGCCGCCGGCCAGGAGGCGGGCGGCGGCGAGTGCCACGGCGACCCGCAGGGCGTTCTGCAGGTAGACCGAGCGGGGTGTCAGGTGCAGGCGCAGCCGTCGCCACCACAGTTCGGGGGCGGGCACGGCGGCGTACAGGAACGGCCACTCCCCCGCCGGTGCCTCGTGGGCGGGGCGGGCGCCGAGGGCGATGCGGGAGGCCCGCGCCGCCAGCAGCGCCCCTTCGGCGGCGGACTTGGCGACGGCGTCCTGCCGCAGCCGCAGGGGTGAGGCGCCGGGCAGTCCGCGCACCCGGGCGGCGTCGAAGTCGGCGACGGCCGCGGCCAGGCCGGCGGCCCCGTCCGCAGGCGCGCCGCGGCGCAGCCCTGCCGCGACGGGCCGCAGGGTGTCGGCGGTGCGCCGCAGCAGGGCCATGGCCTCCGGTCCGGCCGCGGGCGGCCCGCCGGGGGCGCCGTAGAGCCGGTCGAGCTGGTCGCGTACGTGGCGGACCGCCGCGCGCGTGTGGTTGAGGGCCCGGTCGCGTGCCGAGGGCGAGATGGGGCGTTCGGTGGGCGGCAGCCGGGAGGGCCGGGCCGCCTCCAGGGCCCGGTCGGCCGCCGCCCGCGTGTCCTGCTCGCCTTCGGCGGCCGTGGCGCAGCTGCGGGCCACGGCGGCCGTCGCGTCGGCGAGGCGCAGGCGGTAGGGGACGGGCGGGGGCTCGGCGGGCAGGAGGCGGTCCACGGCGGCGGTGAGCAGGATGCCGGCGCTCAGGCCGGCCAGCCGGGAGCCCAGGGTGTCCGGTGCGTAGGGCGGGAAGCAGGGCAGGACGTAGTAGAGCTGGCAGGCGACGCCGATCCCGGCCAGCCGCGGCCCGCCCACCCCGGCGAAGGACACCGTGAAGCCCACGACGAACATGCCGCAGGCCGCGGCCCAGTCCCGCACCGCGAGCAGGGTGCCGGCCGTGACCAGCAGGCAGGCGACCGGCAGGACCGCAAGGAGCGTGCGGGTGCGCTGCCGGACGGGGCCGGGGACGTGGGAGAACATCACCAGCGGCAGCGAGCCGAAGAGGGCGTACAGCCCCATGAGGGGGTCGCCGAACCCGTAGGTGCAGGTGTAGAAGCCGGTGCAGCCGGCGATCGTGGCGCACACCGCGCGCCGGGCGACCCACGGCGCGCGCGGCTGCCGCAGCAGCCGGCGGACCGCGTGGGTTCCTTGCGGGCGGGCGGGCCGGGCGGCCGGGGTACGGGCACGGATCATCGTGTCTCCCCAGGCTAGGTGGCCCGCGCCCGGCCGCAACCGGGGCGCCCCGGCCGGTGCGGCCGCCTCAGCCGGTCATCGCCTCGCGCACGTCGAGGCGCTTGCCGGTGGCCTGGTGGGCGGCGGTGCCCACGGGGAGTCCTTGCGTGGGGGAAGCGAGGGTGGCGGGGGTCAGGCGGCGGCGGTGAAAGCGGCCAGGCGCTGCTCGACCTGGTCGGCGGTGGCGTGGCCGACGGCGATGACCGCCGCGCGCTCGCCGTCGACGGCGAGCAGGGTGGGGAAGCCCTCGACGCCGTACTCCGCCGAGCGGCGGAAGTCGGCGCGGGCGGCGGCCGCGGCGGCGGGAGAGGCGAAGGCGGCGGCCACGGCGTCCGCGTCCAGGCCCGCCCGCTCGGCGACCGTGCGGTAGGTGGAGGCCTCGGACAGGCTCAGGCCCTCGGCGTAGAACGCCTCCTGCAGGGCCGCCGTGAGCTCGGCGGCCCGCTCGGGGGCGGCCTGGCGCAGGGCGGCCGTGCCGCGGGCGGCGGCCTCGGAGTCCATGACGAAGGTGCCGTCCGCGATCAGCCGGTCGTAGGCGGCGCCGAACTCGACGCCGGTGAGCCGGCTGATCTTGGCGTTGGCGCCCTGGACGTAGCCGAACTCCCGGATCGGGACCCGGCGGGCGCCGGTGAACAGGCCGCCGGAGACGACCTCCACGCTCAGCCCGGGCCGGCGGCGGGCGACCTCGGCCAGGGTGGGCGAGAAGCCGTAGGACCAGCCGCAGTAGGCGTCGAAGACGTAGACGAGCTTCATGAGGAGGTGTCTCCCGGGGGTGGGGGCTCGCGGGGGTCGCGAGCCGTTCACCTGAGAGAACAGTATCTGCTGCGTCAGACATTCCCGCCGGCGGCGATGGGGGCGAAGATTTTTTACTTGGAGGGTTTTACTTCAGGCGCGGCAGGGCGTCGCGCGCCGCGTGGCTGAGGGTCCTCAGGTCCTCCGCGAACCGCTCCCGGTGGGCCTCGGGCAGCGGCTCGAGGAAGAAGTGGCGGATGTTCTCCACATGGATGCGGGCCGCACGGACCACCGTCTCCTCGCCCTGGGGCGTCAGCCGCACCAGCCGCCCCCGCCGGTCGTCGGGGTCGGCGTCCCGGACCACCAGGCCCGCCGCCTCCATCCGGTCCACCAGCCGTGTCACCCCACCGGTGCTGAGCACCCGCTCCTGGGCGATCGCCCGCATCGGCAGCCCCGCCCGACCGGCGCGCCCCAGGATCAGCAGCACCTCGAACATCAGGTGACTGATCCCGCACTCCTCCTCGATGGCCCGGCCCAGGATGTACTCCAGCCGGTTGGCGGCCCCCTGCAGCCGCCCGAACGCCAGGACGCGCCCGTCGTTCGCCGCCTGCTCCGCCGTGGCGATCTCCGCTTCCCCTGCCACCTGTGCCACCTGACCCCTTCACCACACGTCCCGGCACCGGTGCGCCGGCCCCCTCGACCCTACGAGGAGAACCCCGCACCGGCCGCACTGATGATGTTCTGCGGACTCTTACACTGGTCAAGTGAACGAGAACCTGCCGCCGTGCCCCGAATGCTCCAGCGCCTACACCTATGAAATGGGCGCGCTCCTGGTCTGCCCGGAGTGCGGGCACGAGTGGTCGCTCCCGGCGGCCGCGGACACCGCGGGCGACGCCGAGGACGGTGTGATCAGGGACTCCGTCGGCAATGTCCTCGCCGACGGCGACACGGTCACGGTGGTCAAGTCCCTGAAGGTCAAGGGCCACCCGACGGGCATCAAGGCGGGCACCAAGGTGCGCAACATCCGCCTCGTGGAGGGCGTGGCCGGCCACGACATCGACTGCAAGATCGACGGTTTCGGTGCCATGCAGCTCAAGTCCAGCGTGGTCAGGAAGGCCTGATCCGACGTCGGCGGCCCGCGGCGTGCGCGTCTGGCCGCCCGCCCGCGGCCGCGCTCAGTGCCATCAGCACCGTGCCGACGGCCAGCACGAGCACCGGCAGCGGCGGCAGCACCGAGTCCCAGGTGCGGCCGCCGCCGAGGTGGTAGGCCAGGGTGACCAGGGCGACGCCCAACGCGGTGCCCAGCGATCTCGTCATGTTGATCAGCCCTCCGCCGGCACCGGAGTGTTCCTTGGGCACGGAGGCCATGACCATCTCGTTGTTGGCCGGGGTGTAGAGGCCCAGCCCGAGACCGAGGAGGCCGAGCCAGACAACGAGCCACGGCCTCCCTGGGGCGGCGAAGGCCAGCCCGGCCAGCGCGGCAAGGGCCGGCAGGGCACCCGCCAGGCACCGCCGGCGGCTCGGCCACGACGTCGGCAGCACCGCTTCCTGCGCGTTGGCCGCGAGCGCGAACCCGGCCGCCAGGGGGCTGAGCAGCAGCCCCACCCCCATCTCGTCCGCCCCGGTGTGCCGGACCAGCGCCAGCGGTACCAGCACCAGCGGCCCGAACAGCACCAGATACCCGGCCAGCGCCCCGAGCAGCCCCCACGCGATCCGCCGGTCGCGCATCAGCCGCCCGGGCACCAGCGGCGCGGGGGCGCGCCCCTCATGCCGTACGAACCCCCACCACAGTGCGGCGGAACCCACGATCAGTGCGGCGCCCACCCAGCCCGGCACCGGCAACCCGGACAGGGCCGACACCCCGCCCAGCAGCGCGGCCACCGCCGACGCCAGCCAGAGGGTGCCGGGCAGATCGAAACGGACCCCGGTGGGCCGCTCACCCGTGGGCGGCAGCAGATACCGGCCCATGACCATGGCGGCGACCCCGACCGGCACGTTGATCCAGAACACGCAGCGCCAGCCGGCCGTGGCCACCAGGACGCCGCCCAGCGTCGGGCCGACGGCCAGACCGAGCGCCTGGCCGGCCGCCTGGAAGCCGAGCGCGCTGCGCAGCTTCCCGCGCGGGGCGGCGACGGTGACCAGGGCGACGCTGTTGGCGGAGATCATCGCGGCGCCCAGGGCCTGGACGACGCGGAAGCACACCAGCGCGGCCAGGCTCGGCGCGAGGGAGCAGGCCGCGGACGCGAGGGTGAAGAGAGCGAACCCGTGGAGGTAGACCAGCTTGCGGCCGAGCAGATCGGACATGTGGCCGACGGTGACCATCAAGGCCGTCGTCACCAGGAGATAGGCCAGCGAGACCCACTGCACGGTGGCGAGCGGAGCGTCGAACTCCTGCTCAAGGCCGGGGTAGGTGATCGTGACGATGCTCGAGTCCAGCTGCCCCATGAAGGCGCCGACGCAGACGGTCAGCACCACCAGCTGCCACGAGTACGCCGACTCACACACCCAGCGCGGCCTGCCGCGCTCCCGCAGCAACCGCTCCCCCAGCCCACCGCCCCGACCGTTCATACCGCCCACCGTGCACACCGCTCCCGCCCGGCTCCGCGGCGGCACGCGGCACGGGACGGTCATCGCCCGGACGGCCCATCAGGACGACGTAAGACCGACCGCGTCGAGTTCGGGCACGGTGCAGCGCAGGTTGGCCAGGACCCACTTGTCCGTCTCCGTGCGGAGCATGCGCTTCAGCATGGGCAGCAGATTGACGGCTTCCAGCGCGCGGACCGACTGGACGGCGTACCTCCGTACGTCTGCGTCCTCATCGGTGAGGGCGGCCTTGAGCAACTCGTCGCGGCCCGGATCCTCGAGATGCCGGAGGCGATAGGCCGCGTCTTTCCTCGTCTTCGCGTCATCGCTGCCGAGCGATGTCCTCAGATCGCCGATGCGCAACGCGCCCGACCTGACCATGATGCGGTACGCGGCCCATCGGACCTCGGAATCGGGGTCGTTCAGCAAAGGACGGACGAGGCCGACCAGATCGGGATGCGAGAGTCGGTCCAGGGCGCGGAGTGCCACGCCCCGCACGTCCGGGTCGGTGTCCAGCAGGGCGTCCGCGCCCAGCGGCAGGAAGTCCTCGAGGCCGAGCGTTCCGGCCGTCTGCCAGATCTGGCTTCTGACGGCGGGCGAGGGATCGCTCCGCAGCGAGGCGAGCAGTGCGGGCGTGCCCTCGGGATCGAAGCGGGGCAGGGACAGCAACGACGAGGCCGCCCGCGCCCGGCGGGCGGCGGACTGGTCGGACCCGAGGAGGGAAAGGAGGTCCTCTTGGGTGCCGGGAATGTTCTCACCGAAAGACATGAGCTTGTAGCCGGCCGTCATCTCGTCCAGCCAGCGCTCGTACCACGACAGGAAGTCGGGATCCTCGGTCACGTAAGGCGGCACGTGCCCATCGGTGTTGACGTAGGCGAGGCGACCTCGAGCGGGACCGCTGACGATCAGAAAGGTGTAGTCGGCACCTCCCCGGCTCACCACGGTGATGACGCCCCGGTCCGGGTCTTCGTCGTTGTCCCATGCCTCGTTCCACCAGTTCCGGCCGTATTCACGGTCAGGGCCGAACGAGGAGGGCTGATGAAGGATGCCCGGTTCCACCTCGAGGATGCCGAGGTCCCATGCGGACAGGGGCAGGAGACCGTGGGACGGGCCCGGGCCGCCGTCGCTGATCTCGGTGATGAATCGGCGGTAAGGGCCGGGCAGGGACACCTGGTGCCGTTTCTCGAACGCCTCGACCTCGGCGAGTGCCAGCGGAGGGCGCGGAGCGGAGCCCGGGGGCCACGCGGTTTTCTCCCCCGTCGGCCTGCCCCGGTCCGGCCGACGGGGACCCTTGGCGAGCTTGGCCGCGATACGGGCCAGACGTGCGTCCAAGTCGTGCTCCCCGTGCGTCCTGTCCAGTCCCATGCCGGGAGGCTATCCGCCCCGGCCGGGCAGGCCCTCGTCAGGCCGTGAACCGGCCGAGGCTCAGCATCACGACCAGCAGCAACGTCAGCGCCCCCAGCCCGATGCCGCCCGCCCGGGCGCCGCCCCGGGGGTGGAAGATGCCGGCCACCGTGGCCAGCGTGGCGAGCGGCACCGCGTTCGCCGCGACGGCCATCAGTTCGTCGCCGAAGCGCAGCGGGCCCCGGATGCCGTCCTGGCACGAGTCGCAGGCGATGGCGAACAGCGGCCCCAGCACCCCCACGAAGGCGCCGGCGACCAGCACGGCCACCGCGAGCACGGCCAGCCCGACCCAGTCGGCGGCCGTACGCCGGGGCCGATGGCCGGGGCGGCGGCCCGGTGCGGAAACGGAAGCCGTGCCGGTGTTCTCCATGCGAACGACACTACGAATCTGGCCTGCCGCCCCGTATCCGTCTCCGTACTCAGATCGCCGGGAGCGCAGACCTGAGTACCGGAACGTCGTGGACGGTGGTGGCGATCCCGCGCGCGACAAGGTGAGCGGTGAGGAGCGGTTCGACGCGGTCCCACGTGCCGCCGGCCAGGCCGCACCCGATCCGGGGCAGGTGGGCGGACGCTCCCAGGCGGTTGCAGTGCGTGGCGAGCGCCGTCAACGCGGTGGCGAGCGCCTCGTAGCGGATCGGGGCGTCGGTCCGTCCCCGGCGGGCGATACCGCGCTGTCCGATCATGTTCGCCACCCATATGCCGTCCTCGACGGGCACCAGCTGGACCGCGCCCAGGGCGAAGTCGTTGCCCGGGCGGCCGCGTTCGCGGTACCAGGTCCGGTAGGCGGCCTCGGGAGCCTTCCAGCGCTGAGAGACGGAGGCGACGAAGCCGCGCCCCCAGCCGCCGATGTCGTTGCAGACGTGCGCGATGACCTTCGGGCCGTCGCTGCCGGACACCGCGGTGGCATCGCCCACCGCGTACTGCACCATGTTGATCACAGCCCCACCGTAGGAGCTGCCACTGACAATCGGCGGTGGCCGGCGGGGAAGCCCGGTCTCAGCCGCCCACGCACTTGAGCGTCGGGCCCACGAGCATGTTGCCGGTATACGTGTCCTGCCCCTTGGGCAGCCAGTAGCCCATTTTGGAGGCAACGGCCGAGCAGCGCTTGCCCATGTGGACGTGCACCTTGACCACGTAGGGCCGTCCCGGCTGAAGGTTGATCACGTCGCAGTTGAGGATGTGCGGGTGGCGGGCCTTGGACGGGTAGGCGCCCGACAGCGGGTTGCTGCACTGGGTGTCGGGGGAGGTCAGCTTGAGCCCGCTGTCCGGGGTGCCGATCAGGCCCAGGCGCGTATTGCTGTCGCCGTCGAGCCCCAGACGGCGGACCGTGTACGTCACGACAGTGGTGCGGCCGGCCCGCACGGTCCCCGGCGTGACGTCGACCCGGTGCGTCGCCTTGGGCGCCGGCCAGCTCAGGGTGATCGTGGACGTCCGCCGCACGGGGAAGTCGACGCCCGCCGGCGCGGACCGCACGCGGAGCGTGGTGGTGAGCACGTACGTCCCCGGCCCCGGATACCCCGTCCGCCGCGTGAGCTCCCCGGAAGCGACCTCCCGGCCACCGCGCGTCATCCGCCACGACCCGGAGGTGTCACAGGCGATCCGCCGGCACTCCGCGGGCGCGGTCACGGTCATGAACGCGTGGTCCAGCGCCACACACGTGCCGACCTTCGCCGACTGCCCGTCCTTGCCCTTGACCAGGACGCCCGGAAAGCAGCGCTGCGTCGAAGCGGCCCCCGGCACCGGCGCGGCGGGCGTCGAGGGCGCCGCGTACACCCCCGTCGGCACGGCGAACAACGCGGACAGGGCCAGCGACCGAGCGAGCACCTTCAAGACCATCGTGAGCTCCCGGAGTCCGAGCGACGAACACCGGAAATTGTGGGATCCCGCCCCGCCGAACACCCGTCACGCCACGCCTCGTACCGGCCAATGGCCTCCGTGCGGAGCAGCCGGCGGCCACGTGTGCGAGGTTGGTTAGGCTGCCTGCGTGAACCGTAGCGAACGAGCCATCGGAGCTGTCGTCGGCTCGGCCGTGGGCGACGCGCTGGGCGCGCCCTTCGAATTCGGCCCCGCGGGCGCGTTCTCCGCCCGTTTCCCGGAGCCCGCCCGCGTGAGCGAGATGTGCGGTGGGGGCGGCTGGGACGTCGGCGAGGCCACGGACGACACACAGATGGCCGTACATGTGGGCGAATCCCTTCTGGAGCGCGGCGGGCTCGACCTCCCGGACATCTTCGACCGTTTCCAGCGGTGGGCGCGCGCCGACCCCAAGGACATCGGTCTGCAGACGGAGGACGTCCTCACCAACGGCGAGCCCTGGGACCTCGCCGCCGCGGCTCATTTCCGCGTCAACCACCGGGCCGCCGGGAACGGTGCGCTGATGCGGGCCACCACCTCCGCGGTGTACTTCGCCGACCAGGGAGCGCAGGCCACCATGGACGCGGCGCGGCGCATCGCCGCGCTGACCCACGGCGACCCCGCCGCCTGGGAGGGCTCCGCGATTTTTCACGAACTGCTGCGCGCGGCGCTCGAGGGCGCCGACCCGCTCGCCGCCCTCCCGGACACCCTGGCCCGCGTCCGTCCCGATCACCGCGAGCGGTACGCGACGGTCCTCTCCCCGGACTGGCACCCCGACCGGGCCACCGAGTTCAACGGCGCCGTCTGGCCCTGCCTGGGTTCAGCGGTCTGGGCGTTGCGCACCACGTCCTCCTACGAGGAGGCCGTGCGCGCGGCCGTCGATCTGGGCGGCGACACCGATACCGTCGCCGCGGTCACCGGGGGCCTCGCCGGGGCAGTCCACGGCCGGGGCGCCATCCCGGCACGCTGGACCGAGCCGCTGCACGTACCCCTGCCGGGCGCCGGCGACCGGGTGCTGCGTCTGCCGGACCTGATCGACCTCGCCCGACGCCTCGCCGGTCACGCATAGAAGGCGCCCGCCCGCCTCAGCCTTCCACCGTCCGCTCGGCGACGGCGCCGAGCAGGCGCTCCGTCTCGGTGACGATGATCCGGGGTTCGGATGTCGGGACCATGTGGTCCGCCTGTCGTGCGTAAACGTGCCGTCCCCTCGGGGACTGTCGGGCCCGGTACGCGTGGGCGGCGTTCACGGACTCGCGGGCCCGGGCGCTCATGCCCGGGGTGGGCAGGGTGGCGGAGATGACGGTGACCGGGATGTCGCCGAGGGCGGGTGGGTGGTCGCGCAGGGCGCGCAAGTCGGGTTCGATGGAGGCCTGTTCAGCGCCCATGGTGCGCATCACCGCGACGGTGAAGGCCTCCGCGCGCATGTCGGCGGCGGCGTCGGGCGGCAGGGCGGCGGTCACCTTGCGGAAGAGGAGGCCGCACCATCCCAGGCGGGCCAGCAGCAGGGCGAGCCGGTGGCGGATCTTCTCCTGTCTGCGGACGGAGCGTTCGAAGAGCAGGTCGCAGTCCTCGTCCGTGGGGTCGACGAGCACGAGCCCCGCGATCCGCCCGGGCCGGGCCGCCGCGGCGAGGCGGACGACCGGGCCGCCCCAGCTGTGGCCGACCAGGATGTACGGTCCCGGCCCGAGGTGGTCCAGCAGGTCGCCCAAGTCGGCTGCGAGCCGGGGGAGATCGCGCGGGCCCGACGGGTCGGGGGCGCTGCGGCCGAGGCCGCTGCGGTCGTAGACCACCGCCCGCGCCGAGCGCGCCACGGCCTGCTGGACCAGTGCCCAGTACGACCGGGTCGACGCCAGGCCCCCTTCAAACACCACCGTCGCCGGCCCGCCTCCGGCAGGCCCCGCGAGCTCCATGGAGAACAGCTCGCGGCCGTCACGGGTCCGTGCGGTGCCGGGTGTGCCCTGGCTGTGCTGTCGCTGCATCACTGTCCGTCCCCACCGGCGGATCCGGCCAGTCGCCCGACCGAAGATTTACTTAGGTTAGCCTAAGCTACCTTCGAGCTGCTCGCCAGGCCGTCACGCCCCGGCGAGTTCACGCACGGTCGCCATGTCGCTGAAGGGCAGCAGCTGTTCACCGACGATCTGGTGCGGCTCGCTGCCCTTTCCGGCGACCAGGACGACGTCGTCCGGGCCCGCGGCGGACAGGGCGAACGCGAGCGCCTCACGACGGTCGGCGAACCGTTCGAAGGGCGTGCCGGTCGCGGCGAGGCCTGGGGCGATCTGGTCGAGGATGGCCCCGGGGTCTTCGGTGCGGGGGTTGTCCGAGGTGAGGACACACAGGTCGGAGAGGGTTCCGGCGATCCTTCCCATCTCGGCGCGCTTGGTGGTGTCCCGGTCCCCGCCGCAGCCGAAGACGGTGATCGTCCGGCCCCGGGCGAAGCCGCGGATGGTGGTCAGGACCTTGAGCAGGGAGTCCGGCGAGTGGGCGTAGTCCACGATCACGGACGTGCCGCGCGGGGTCCGGAAGCGTTCGAACCGGCCCGGTACGGGGGGCATCCGTTCGAGCGCGGCGACCAGCCCGGCCAGGTCGTGCCCCAGGGCGTGGCAGGCCGCCACGGTGGCCAGCGCGTTGGCCACCGAGAACCGGCCCGGAACGGGAATCGCCGCCGGGTACTTGCCGCCGTCGTGGTGCAGGGTGAACCGCGTGCCGCAGGCGTCCACCGTGACGTCGGTGGCCCGGTAGTCCGCCTCGGCGTCCAGGGCGTACGTCGCCACCGCGCCGGGCATCAGCGCCCGGATCCGGTCGCTGACGGCGTCGTCGGCGTTGACCACGGCACGTCGGCACAGGCCCTGGAACAGACGCATCTTGGCGTCGCGGTAGTGCGCCATCGTGCCGTGATCGTCCAGGTGGTCCTGCGTGAGGTTGGTGAAGACCCCGACGTCGGCGAACGTACGGTCCACCCGGTGGTTCAGCAGGCCCATGGACGTGGCCTCCAGCACCACGCTGCCGGCCCCCGCGTCGCGCATGCACCCCAGCAGGTACTGCAGGTCCGGGGACTCCGGGGTGGTCAGCACCGACCTCGGCATCGGGATCGGTTCGTCGCCGATCCGGCTGCCGGCCGTCCCGATGACGCCCACCTTCGCGCCCGCGGAGATCCGCAGCACCGACTCGGCCATGTACGACACCGAGGTCTTCCCGTTGGTGCCGGTGACCGCCACCACGTCCATGTCCCGTCCCGGCTCGCCGAAGTAGCGGGAGGCGACGACCGCGGCCGCCGTACGGACGTCCGGCACCCGCACCACGCAGCCGTCCGACGCCGCGGGCACCAGCGCGCCGCCGCCCACGAGCACGGCGGCCGCGCCGCGCGCGAGGGCCGGCGCCACGGCGCCGGGGCCGCCCGCACGGTGGCCGGGGACGGCGATGAACAGCGACCCCGGCGTCACCCGGTCGACGTCGAAGGTCGTTCCGGCGGTGATCCGCGTCTTCTCCGGGTCGCCCCGGACGACGTCGTGCCCGTACCCGGCCAACAGCTCGCTCAGCTTCACAATGATCCCTTCGAGGGGTGGCTCGGCCCGGTCGTGCGGCGTCGCCGGACGGAAGCGCCGACGGCGAATCCGGGACTGCGGTGCTGCGTGGAGCAGGAAAGACCCTGCGGCGCCGTGGACGAGCGGCGGGACGGTGGCAGGGTGTCGTGGTGAAGCGCTAGCCGTGGCCGTGCGACGCGAGGCGGCCGGTCCGGCTCGCCTCGGCACGTGTGCGCCCCATGGAGCCGAGTGTACGTCCGGCCGGGCGCCGCCGACGCCACTGCCCGGCGCCCGCCCGTCCCTCAGGAGGAGAACTGCCGCACCAGCCGCACCCCTTGTGCCGCCGTCATGTGGGGCAGGTAGGCCTTGGTGACCGCACGGGTGATCAGTGGCAGGGCGGCCGGGTCCGGGTAGGCCATGAACATGGGGCGGTACTGGGGCTGGAATTTCGCCTTGAAGTTGAGCAGGGAGCGGAAGCCGTAGACCGGTTCGAGGACCTTGCCGCCGTAGTCGAGGACGCGTTGCAGCGCCACCGGCGGCTCCTCCGTGGCCTTGCGGGCCAGGGGAGCGCCCGACAGGCTCAGGAAGCGGGCGCCCTCCTCCTTGAAGCCCAGTGCCGCCGAGGCGATCAGGAATTCCATCGAACCCCGGAAGCCGCTCGCCCGGCGCCGCATGAAGTCCAGCGTCCAGCCGACCGGCCGGCCCTCCGCGTACACCGGCATCCAGCTGGTGATCCCGTGCACCGTGCGGTCGGCGTCCACCGCGATCAGGCAGCGCACCGCCGGGTCGTCGAGCTCCTCGAGGCCGCCCAGGGTGAAGCCCATCTCCGGGAGGCCCTTGTCGGCGACCCACTCCTCGGAGATCGACCGCACCTGGTCGGTGATCGCGACGGGGGCGTCGGGGTAGGACCACCACTCGGCGGTGATGCCCTCCTTCTTCGCCTTGTTCAGGGCCGTGCGCACGTCCTGCCACTTCTTTCCCGTAAAGGCCAGCTCCGGCAGCGGCACCACGGTGTCCTCGGCGACCTGCACCGACCGCCAGCCCAGCGCCTCGGCGGCCTCGCGGGCCGGCGCGTCCACGGTGTAGAAGCAGGGGGTCCAGCCGCGTTCGTCGCAGAACCGGGAGAAGCCGGCGACGGCGTCCGCCCGGGCGTCCGGCGCCCCGAACGGGGCGCCGGTGGTCAGCGCCACCGTGGAGATCACCCGGTAGGCGACGGCGGCCCGGCCGTCCGCGGAGAACCAGTAGTAGTTGCCGTCCCAGGTCGTCAGGTAGGACAGGTTCGAGCCGCCGTGCGCGGTCAGGAGTTCCCGGGCGCGTACGGCCGCGTCCGCGTCCGTGTGCAGCCGGGGCCGCCGGAACGTCACCAGCAGGGCGATCAGCGTGACCAGCCAGAAGAGCAGCCCGCAGTAGCGGAAGAGCGCCCGGGCCGTACCGCCCACGGGAACCGGCCAGTCGGTGAAGTAGCCCAGGAAGGCCGGCGGCACGAACTCCGACAGCAGCCCGGACAGCAGGATCCCGAACCCGGCCGGCGGGTCGTACTGGTCCCGTACCGCGTGGCCGACGCCCACGTACGCGGCGCAGGTCAACAGCAGCGTGCCGCCGACCACGGCCGCGAGCCCCGCCATCGCCGAGCGCGGCAGACGCAGGTCGAAGCGGGCACGGGCGACCAGGAGCAGCGCCAGGACCAGGACGGGCAGCAGCATCTGTTCCGCGAAGAGCTGGACGTAGCCGGCGTGGTCCTGGGGCTCGGCGTAGGCGGAGGGGTTGTCGAGGAAGTCCTTGAGCCAGTAGGCGAACAGGGCGATCCAGGCCAGGTGCGAGAGGACCGCCAGGGCCCAGGCGAGCCGCAGCCCCCGGCGCAGCCCTTCGGCGAGGACGAGCATCACCGCAGGGACGAGGACGGCCATGGCGATGGCCGGGGAGTCGTAGAAGTCGCGGACCGCGTGGATGTAGTGGCAGTCCTGGGCGGACATGCCGCAGGCGTCCTTGATCTCCTCGGGCGTGGGCCGGGTGGAGACGTAGAGGAAGTTGAAGGAGCTGAAGGGGCCGTACGCCTCCTCGTAGAGGATGGCCACCATCGGTCCGATCGCGGAGGCGGCCACGACGAGCGCGACCAGCACCCGGGCCTCGGTGTGGGAGGAGTGCCGCAGCCGCAGGGGGCCGCGCGGGCGGTGGAGCAGGGCGCCCAGGGCGAGGCCGGCCGCCGCGCCGCCCAGCCGCAGCACGCCCTGCAAGTGGCCCACGTACAGAGCCATGACCAGGGCGAACGCCACGATGCCGAGCATGGTGCGGCGGCGCCAGAGCGCGGTGAGGCGGTAGCTGAGCACCCCGCCGACGGCGAGCACGCCGACGGTGGGGGTGACGGCCAGGTCCTCGGTGAGGCTGTCCAGCCACTGCTCCCCCGCGGCGGATCCGGCCGCGACCAGGCCGACGCCCAGGAGGGTGCCCGCGACCTGGCCGCCGAGCAGCAGTGCGGCGGTGCGCGCGACGCCCAGGCGGCGCTCGCAGGGGGTGACGAGCAGCAGCACCAGGAGCGTCGAGCCGATGTAGCCGCCGAGCCCGGGGCACCACAGCAGCGAACTGGCCGGGCTCCACCAGCGGCCCTCGGCCAGGGCGGTCACGCCGACTCCGACGTGCTCCAGCAGGTTCCGGCCCGGGCCGGAGCCCAGCGCACCGGTCAGCGCCCCCACGATCCACAGCACGGCGAGGAAGGCCAGCGTGAACGGGGCGTGGCGCACGGGCGCCAGAAGACGGTCGAGCGTGGCGCGCCAGGGGTGGGTGCTGTCCCCGACGACGGGCGCGGGCGGTGGCGGGGGCGGCGGGCCGCCGGTTTCGGTCATCGGATCAGTCCCGTCTCCCGGGCGAGCCAGGGCAGTTGCCGCTCCAGGCCGGGTCGCCAGACCTGCCAGCTGTGGCCGCCGGGCAGCAGCACCCACTCGGCGCGCATCCCGGCCCTGACGGCGGCGTCGTAGACCTTCCGCTGCTGCGGCCGGTAGGTGGCGTCGTCGCTGCCGGCGACGAACGCCGCCTTGGTGTCGGGGAAGCGCTGCCGGGCCATCACGTCCAGCGGGTTGACCTTCTCGTAGGCGGCCGCGTCGCCGCCGAAGGCCTTGTCGATCGTCTTCTGCCGGCCGCCGAGGGTGGGCGCCTCCTGGCCGGAGATGTCGTTGACGACGCCGTAGACCTGCGGGGCGTTGACGCCGAGCTGGAGGGAGCAGGTGCCGCCGAAGGAGATCCCGGAGACGATCCAGGAGGTGCGGGCGGAGGCGACCTGGAGGTGGGAGCGGATCCAGCCGGGCACGTCGACGGCCAGGTAGGTCTGGACCTGGCCGAGCCGGGAGTCCAGGCAGAGGGTGTTGGCGAACTGCGAGCCGAGGGGGTCGGCCACGACGACCACGGGGGCGAGCCCGTGGTGGTCCGCGGCGAAGGAGTTCATCATCTCCACCAGCCGCCCGGAGTTGATCCAGTCGTCGGGGGACCCCGGCTGGCCCGCCATGAGGACGATCACGGGCAGCGGGGGGCGGGGGCTCGCCCGGTAGGCGGGCGGCAGATAGACGTACGCGGAGCGGGCCTTGAAGCCCGAGGCGGTGCCGGGGATGTCGGAGCGGGAGAGCGTGCCGTGCGCCGGCAGGCCGGCCGGTGGCCGCCACACCTCGGAGACGGCCTTGCCGTGCGGCACGTGCAGGACCGGTTCGGTGCGGCCGGTGGCGTCGCCGAGGCTGGTGGTCTTCTGCAGCCAGGCGTTGAGGGCGGTACGGGCCGTCGGGTACTGGTCGAAGTGGCGGTTGATCTGCGAGGCGCCCAGCAGCACGGCGCACAGCGCGGCGAGGACCGCACCGGCCCAGTGGCGCGGGCGCAGCAGCGGTATCCGGAACGCCGCCAGGCACAGGCCGAGGACGGCGACGCCCGCCCAGACGACGACGCCGGTCGGCAGCGGGTCGGGGAAGAGCTCGAGCCAGTCGTCGACGGCGACCTGCAGCAGCCAGGTGATCAGCGCGGCGAGGAGCACGGCGAGCGGCGCCCAGCGGGTCCACCACCGGCGTTGCCGGGAGAAGAGCAGCACGGCCAGGGCGCAGCAGCCGAGGGCCAGCAGGACGAGCGGGATCCAGCCGCGCACCAGGGACCAGTCCAGCGCTCCCGCGGCCCGCTCGCCCGGGGCGGATGCCGCCGGGGCGAGCGGGCCGGGCTGCGGGAGGCGGGCGGGCGTCACGGTGTCCGAGGCCGCCTAGACCGGCAGGGGCACGGGCAGCGGCGCCGCGCCGCCCACGAGCTTGGGCACCGACGTCAGGAGGGCCTGCAGGTCGGCGAGGACCTGGGCGAGGAGGGCCGTGACCTTGGCGACGTCCTTGGCCAGGACCGCGGCCAGCAGGTCGGTGACGTCCTTGACGAGCTTGTCCAGCTGCGCCTTGACGTCCGCGACGGGGTCCTTGGACGCTCCGTCGTCGTGCCGGTGCGCCCGGGACCTGACGTCCACGAGCAGGCGGTCGGCCGATTCCTGCAGGCGCTGGCGCAGGTCGCGGAGGTAGTCGACGTCCGGGGTGCGGGAGCGGGCCTCCCTGAGGAATCTCGATCCGAGGGAGAGGGTCTCGCCCAGGCTGCCGATGGAATCGGAGCGGCCGGAGGCCGGGGCCGGCGCGGGTTCCGCCTCGGCTATGGAGTCCGTCGCCCGGCCGGAGGCCAGAGCGGGGCCGCAGACGCCCAGGGCGAGCGAGCCGCACACGACGGCGACGGCAGCGGAATGGAGCCGGTTGTTGCCCATGCGAGAAACTCCCTTCACAACACCTGTCGGACGCGACCACCGTCCGCTGGCGCCAGGGGCCGCGCAACCGCTCCCGGCGCCGTTCCCGGCCGTCGCCAGGCGGTGAGGCAACCGCGATGACCTGGGAATTCACCCGAAAGAACAGGGAGGGCGGCCGTCCGGCGGCCGTGCAGCCGAAAGGGTTCGTCGCACCGGGTGCGGGGCCGGGCCGCGCAGCGGGGAGAATCGGGGGGTGTCCAGAAGAACAAGCGCACGCCGCGCGCCGGCGATCACTGCCACCTCACCGTGCCCCTGCGGGCTCGGCGCACCGTACGGGGACTGCTGCGGCCCCTTCCACCAGGGCCGCGGCGCGGCGCCGACGGCGGAGCGCCTGATGCGCTCGCGCTACAGCGCCTTCGTGGTCGGCGACGCCGCCTATCTGCTGCGGACGTGGCACTCCTCGACGCGGCCGCCCGGCCTGGACTTCGACCGCTCCATCACGTGGACGGGGCTGGAGATCCTGGGCGCCACGGGCGGCAGCGCCTTCCACAGCGAGGGCACGGTGGAGTTCCGTGCCCACTACGAGGTGCGGGGGCAGGCGGACGACCAGCACGAGCTGAGCCGCTTCGTGCGCGAGGACGGGGACTGGGTCTATCTGGACGCGGTCGGCTGACCGCGTCCGCGTTCCGGGTCAGGGGAGGTCGAAGGGTTCGACGCCGTGTCCTTCCCAGATCCGCCGGGACGCGTCATGGGGATAGGGGGCGGTGCTCACCTCGGCGTCCAGGAGCCGGGTGAGCCGCCCGTCGGTGACCCGGTAGGCCGGCCAGCCGGGGTCGCCGTGTGCGGCGAACGACGCCCACGAGCGGCGGATGTCCTCGGCGAGCGCGAGGGCCTCCGCGGGCGGCGGGTCCTCGCCGAACAGCAGCCGGGCGGCGGGGGCGGAGTAGTTGCCGAAGAGCAGCTGGGCGTCGAGGCCGTGGGCCGCGCCCAGCGCGCCGCCCAGCGCGGGCGCGGGCCAGCACAGTTCGTAGAGGTGGGCCGTGCCGCCGCCGGCGGAGTGGGCGTCCGCCAGGTGCAGGGAGGGGACGCGGAAGAGCGCGTCGGCGTGGACGAGGTCGAAGAGCGCGGCGGCGGAGGCGCCCGGGTGGGCGGCGCGGTAGGCGCGCTCGCCGTCGGGCGCGGGGGCGAAGGTCCGCAGCGCCGTCGTGGCGTCCTCCTCGGTGATCTTCTCCAGGCCGCCGGACAGCACCAGGAACGGCCGGAACTCGTCGCGGGTGTGACCGGTCAGCAGGCCGACCTCGCTCGCGCGGCCGTCGCGCAGGGTCCGCCAGGGCACGTCCGGCACCAGGTCGCCGTCCACGACGGGGCAGAAGGGGACACCCGAGCGGGCCAGCCGGCCCCAGCGGTCCACCTGGGCGGGCAGGCCCGCCATCAGTACGTCCACCTCGTCGGCCAGGCGCTGCGGCGAGATCGTCGCGAGGGAGGCGGCGGTGGGGGCGGCGCCGAGCCGGGCGGCGAGGGTCTGTGCGACGTCCCTCGCGAGGGCGGGGGTGACGTAGAGGCCCGGTACGGACTGGGTGATGGCCCGTCGGAAGAGGCCGGCGGCCCGGGGTGCCGCCAGCAGGGTGGCGATGGAGCCCGCTCCGGCGGACTGCCCGCAGAGGGTGACCCGGTCGGGGTTGCCGCCGAAGCGGGCGATGTTCTGCCGCACCCATTCCAGGGCCGCGATCTGGTCGAGCAGGGCGCGGTTGGCGGGGGCGTCGGCGAGCTGGGCGAGGCCCTCGGCGCCCACCCGGTAGTTGACGGTGACCACGACCAAGCCGTGCCGGGCTATGTGCGCGGCGTCGTACAGGGGGTCGTTCGTGGCGCCGGAGACGTAGCCGCCGCCCGGAATCCACACCAGGACCGGCAGCCCTGACCCGCCGGGGTCCGGGGTCCAGACGTTCAGGGTGAGCCAGTCGGTGCCCGGTATGTCTCCGGGGGCACGGAAGGGCCCGGACTGCGGGGGCGGCGGCCCGAACTCCACGGCCTCCCTGACGCCGTCCCAGGCCGGGGGCGGCTGGGGTGCGGCGAAGCGCAGCCCGCCCACCGGTGGCCGGGCGTAGGGAATGCCGCGGAAGACCGCGAGTTGCTCCTCGGTCCGTCCCCGGACCGTGCCATGGACGGTGTGTGTCTCCACGCCGTTTCCGCTGGCCATCCGCGCCCCTTCCCGAAACCGCCGGACGGGCTGGATTCTGGGCCCGTCCGGCGTCCCGGGACAAGGGGGCCGCCGCTGAGCGGCTACTTCACGCGGCCGTACCAGACGCTGTTGGTCCAGATCTTCTCCAGCCGGACGGAGCCGCCGGGCTTGGGAGAGTGCCAGATCTTGTTGCTACCCGCGTAGATCCCCACGTGGTAGACGTTGCTGCCGGAGTGGAAGAAGACGAGGTCACCGACCTGACGCGAGCCGCTGGACAGGTGCCGGGTGGAGTTGTACTGGCTCTGGGCGGTGCGCGGGAGGTTCTTGCCGACCTTCTTGAACGAGTAGAGCGTCAGGCCCGAGCAGTCGAACCGGTTCGGTCCCGTGGCGCCGTACTGGTAGGGCGAGCCCTTCTTGGAGGCCGCGACCTTCAGTGCCTGCTCGCCCGAGGTCGCCGCCTGGGCGCCGGTGGCGAGGCCGGGGATGAGCACCGATGCCGCGAGCATGGCGGCGGTGAGGGCCGACGCGGTGCCGGCCCGGGAAGCGAGTGCAGGTATGCGAGGAAACGCAGACATGCCAAAGCCCTTCGGCATCCGCCTACGAAAGATGACCTGTCGGGTTCGGGCTGCGAAGTTGCCCGGCCACGCATGTGGCTTCACCCCAAGGACCACCGCTTTCATGGTCCGTTACCGCTTGGGTCTCCCGCTCCTGCCGATTCATCATTCGATTCCGCACCCGGTGCGGCGGCAGGACTCGGCGTCCGCCCGGGTCGCCCGCCTCGGTGACGGGATCTTGTGTTCGGTGAGAGATCCTGCACCATCAATCGCTCAAATTCGGCGCCGAAACGGTCATCTGTGAACTTCTTCACTTCGGGGTCACACGCGGAACCGCACCCCCTCCACCACCCGCCGTCTGCGCCTAAACCCGTGTCCCGAGGGGCACTTGAAGCACGGAAGCCCAGGCTCCGCACTGCTCGGTCAGCACGGCTGCCGCCAGGCGTCCAGCTCGAGCTTCTTCTTCATCGAGCTCAGCCCCAGCCGCTTCGCGGTGCCGCAGAACTCCCCCGTCGACAGGTCGTATTCGACATGGAAGACCGCTTTGTTCTGTTTCACGAACGGCGTGAGCTTCTCGCACTCCCCGTACTGCGCGCACTGTTCGTTGACCGCGAAATCGAAGTCCCGTACCAGCTCGGGGATCTGCTCAAGATCGTTCTTCAAACCGATGGCCAGCCCGCGCTCATGAGCCAGCTTCACCAGCATCCGGTTGAACGCCAGCTGATCCGCGGCCGAGAGCGGGAATCCGGTGCGATTGCGAAACCCCTCGGTCAGATCGGGTTCCACCGCGTCGAAACCCTTTTGCCGGCACATGTCGATGCGGGCGGCCATGAGGGGCCGCAAGTCGTCGAGACGGCGGATGTCCAGCCATTTCTCACCGTCCCAGCCCTTGTTGTTCCTGCCGAGCAGGGCTTTGGGAAAACGCGCGTGATCCGGCCGGAAATCCTCCCAGGCCCCGGCGTTGATGTAACAGATCACTTTGCGGCCCCGGGCGTGCAATCGCGCCACCGTTTCGGCGGAGTTCTCGAAACCGTCGATGTCGTAGACGGGGACGTCCACGGAGGTGTCGACCTGTCCGCCGAGCTGCCACTGCCATCGGGTGCCCGGCCGCGGCTGCCAGCGCCGGGAGGCCGGCGGCGGGCTGCCGTCCGGCGCCGCCGTCATCCGGTCCACCGGGCTCTCCCCGCCCGGCTCCGCCCCCTCCTCCGACGGGCTCGAACAGGCCGCGAGGACGAGCAGGAGGACACCGAAGAGGCCCGCGCGGGCGCGCCGGCCGGTCACCGGGCCACCGGCAGCGGCGCGCTGCACCACGGGTTGGCCCCGGTCCCCGGCACCGCGCAGTGCACGCCGGCGCCCCGCGCCCCCGCGGTGCGGGCCACCTGCGCCTGCGCTCCCTCGGGCACGCCGTAGACGAGGTGGCAGAAGCGCCCGGGCGGATGGTCGGCCGTCCAGTCGGGCACCCCGGCCCGCCGGTAGTCCTCCCAGGCGCCTTCGAAGGTGACGAGGACGTCGGCGAAGGAGGCGTAGCCGGGGTCGGGGTGGGTGCCCGGGTTCAGGACGGCGGTGCGCGCGCCCAGCACCCGGGCGGTCATGACCAGCCACCGGTAGCGCGGTAGCAGTGCGGCGCCCTCGGCCGCCTGGTCGAAGAAGACCCCGTCCACGTCGTACCACCTGCGGTGCCGGCGGACGTCGGCGACCACCGCGCGGGGCGGGCGCCGGCCGTAGGCGGTGTCGACATAGCCCAGCAGCCGCACGCCCGCGCCGCGCAGCCGCCCGGCGGCAGCCCTGAAGTGCGGGTCGGGGCGGCTGCCGGGGCCGTCGGCGACGTTGAGCACGACCGCGTGCAGGCCGGGGGCGGCCGCCGTCAGCGCGGCCCATTCCCGTGGGTGCGCGGCCGGGTGCGCGTACAGCGGTACGAGCAGGCGCTGTCCGTCGTCCGGCGGTGCGGGGCGTGTCATCGCACCGGCTCCGCGGGCCGGCCGCGGGCCTCGGCCCACAGGTCGGCCAGGGAGTCCTCCAGCCGGTGGCGCGGCACCCACTCCAGGGCGCGGGCGGCGGCCGTGATGTCCGCCTGCTGCCAGGGCACGGCGGCCGAGCGCGGCGAGCCGTCGCCGCCCTCGTCGATCCGGTCCGCCGCCGCCCCGGCGAAGCCGGCGGCCCGCAACAGCCCTTCGGCGACGTCCCGCACGGGCCGGGCCGTGCCGCCGGCGACGTTCAGGACGCCGGGCAGCGGCCGGGGGGCCGTCACGGCGCGTACGACGGCGTCGGCCACGTCCCGCGCGTCGACGAAGTCGCGGTAGGCGGAGAGGTCTCCGGTGCGTACCCGCCCGTCGGGCCCGGCCCGGTGCAGCTCCTGGGCGAGCCGGCCGGGCAGGGAGGCGGCGGGGGCGCCGGGGCCGACGGGGTTGAACACCCGCAGGACGACGGCGTCGAGGCCGGAGCCGGTGACGGCGAGGGTGCCGGCGAGCTTGCTCGCGCCGTAGAGGCCGAGCGGGCGGGCCGGGTCGGCCTCGGCGACGGGCCGGTGGCCGTCGGACGGGCCGTACTCCGCAGCCGAGCCCAGGTGGACCAGGCGTGCGTCGGGGGCGGCCGCGTGCAGGGCCTCGCACAGGGCGGCGGGACCGCGGGCGTTGACGGCGGTCAGCGCGAGCGCGCTGCCGCCGACCGCGCCGGCGCAGTTGACGACAGCGTCGGGTGCGGCCTCGCGCAGCACGGCGGCGAGGTGGCCGGGGTCCGCCCCGGCCAGGTCGAGGGGCAGGGCGGAGCCGGGGGCCCGGCCGCCGTCGAGCACCCGCGCGCCCGGGAGGGCGCGCAGGCGTTCGGCGGCGTGCCGGCCCAGGAAGCCGGTGGCGCCCAGGACGAGAATGCGCATGACGCGCCGTCACGCTCCCTTCATCAGCAGGTCTCGGTGGACGGAGAACTCGGCGTTGGCCCGGTCGTAGTCGTCGGGGCGGCCGATGTCGAGCCAGTAGCCGTCGAAGGCGTAGGCGTTGGGCGGGGTGCCGTCGCCGAGCAGGTCCAGGACCAGTTCGTCGAAGCCCAGCGGCAGGCCGGGGGTGTAGCGGGCGAGGGCGGAGCGGGAGACTCCGTAGACGCCCATGGAGACGCGGTAGTCCATGCTGGGCTTCTCGGCGAAGCCGACGACGCGGCCGGAGTCGGTGGTCAGCACGCCGAAGTCGATGTTGACCTTGCGGGCGTAGGTGGCGATGGTCAGCGGCGCCCGGGAGGCGACGTGGTCGCGCAGGACGTCGCCGAAGTCGAGGTCGGTGAGGATGTCGCCGTTCATGACCAGGAAGTGCTCCGGCAGCCGGTCGGTCATGGTGAGCAGCGGGCCCATGGTGCCCAGCGGGCTCTCCTCGGAGGTGTAGTCGACGTGGATGCCCCACTGGGAGCCGTCGCCCACGTAGGCCCGGATGATGTGGCCGAGGTGGCCGATGGCCAGGGTGCAGCTGGTGAATCCGGCGCCGGCCAGCTGGCGCATGACGATCTCGAGGATGGCGTGCTGGTCGCCGATGGGCACCAGGGGCTTGGGCAGTGCGGTGGTGTACGGGCGCAGCCGGACGCCCTTGCCTCCGGCCAGGATCACTACGTGCATGGGTGCCGTTCCTCTCTCGCGATGGGTGGTCTCTCGTCGGGCCGTGCGCGGGGCGGGCGTCAGACGTTGTAGAGGCCGGTCTTGTACCGGCCGAGGTTGACCGGGTCGCGGAAGAAGGCGATGGCTTCGCGCAGGCCTTCTTCGAGGGTGTGGGCGGGGCTCCAGCCGGTGGCGGCCCGCAGCCGTGAGGAGTCGCAGACCAGCCGCATCACTTCGGAGGCGGCGGGCCGTACGCGGGCCGGGTCCTCGCGGACGTCGAGGTCGGTGTCCATGAGCTTGCCGATGAGGGTCACCAGGTCGCCGATGGATATCTCCTCGCCGGTGCCGGAGTTGAAGGTGCGGCCGAGGACGGCGGCGGCGGGCGCGGCGGCGACGGCGCGGAAGGCGGCGACGGTGTCCGCCACATAGCTGAAGTCACGGGTGGGGCGCAGGTCGCCGAGGGTGATGGTGCGTTCCCCGGCGGCGACCTGGCCGATGACGGTGGGGATGACGGCCCGCATGGACTGGCGCGGGCCGAAGGTGTTGAAGGGGCGCAGGGTGACCACGGGAAGGCCGAAGCTGGCGTGGTAGCTGTCGGCGAGCCGGTCGCCGCCCGCCTTGGACGCGGCGTACGGGGACTGGGTGTTGATGGGGTGGTCCTCGGTGATGGGGACGGTCTGCGCGGTGCCGTAGGTCTCGCTGGTGGAGGTGTGGACCAGGCGCGGGACGTCGAGGTGGCGTACGGCCTCGAGGACGTTGAGGGTGCCGGTGACGTTGGTCTCGACGTAGCTGTGCGGGGCCCGGTAGGAGTACGGGATGGCGATGAGCGCGGCCAGGTGGTAGACGGTCTCGGCGCCCTTGACCAGGCCCGTGACGGAGCCGGGGTCGCGGACGTCGCCGAGGACCACCTCGACGTGGTCCAGCACGTCGGCGGGCAGGTCCTCGAGCCAGCCGAAGGACGAGAAGGAGTTGTACTGCACCATCGCGCGGACGCGGTGGCCGTCGGCGACGAGCGCCTGGACGAGGTGCGAGCCGATGAAGCCTTCGGCGCCGGTGACGGCGACGGTTGCCGGTGCGGACATGCGGGTCTCCTCCGTGAGGGACGGTGGTGCCGGGGACGTGGTGCGGCGGAACGTGGTGCCGGCCGGAACCCGGCCGGCGCCGGTCAGCGGTGCGTGGTGATCCGCCCGAGCAGGGCGGTGGCGACGGCCAGCAGGGCGGCCGCCGCACCGGAACAGATCACGAGCTGACCGGTTGCCGGGGCCCAGATCCGCAGCGCGACGGCGGCGGTCTCGGTTCCGGCGGCGCCCAGGCAGAGCAGGGCGGGTATCCAGGCGGTGCCGTAGGCCTGGAGCAGCAGCCCGGACCAGAGCACCGCGCCGAGCGCGAGCAGCGCGGCCAGGTGCACGGCGTCGGGCGGGGCGGCGCCGGGCCACAGGGCTCCGACGGCGAGGGTGAGGGCGGTCAGGGCGGCGAGGTAGCCGCCGGCGCAGAGGGTGAGGACCCGGACGGCTCCGAGCAGCAGTCCGGTGGTGGTCGTGGCGGCGGTCAGCGCCGCGAGGGCCAGGCCCCGGCAGCGGTAGAGCAGCCATTCGGCGGCGCCCATGCTGAGGGTGAGCGCGAGGACGGCGGGGCCGCTCGCGCCGCTCTCGTGGTGGACGACGGTGTCGCCGAGGGCGGCGAGGGCGGTCAGCGCTCCGCAGCCGAGGCCGAACAGCCCGAAGGGGACCGAGGCGAGCGGGGAGGGCGGCGGCCCGGCCGGCGCGTCCTCCTCGCGCCGGGTGCGGGCGATCTCGTGGCCGGCCGCGAACAGGGCGCCCCCGACCGAGGCGAGCAGCAGGGCGACGCCCACCACGGGCGGCGGCTGGGTGAACAGGACGACCGCTCCCCCGGTGGCGGTGGGGAGCAGGGCGAGCAGCAGGAGCCGTTCCCGGCCGAGGACCAGCAGGACGGTGGCCGCCGCCAGGTAGAGGGCCTGGCCGGCCGCGAAGGCGAGCGCCCCCGCGGGTGCGGGCAGGGCCAGTGCGGCGCCGGTGGCGAGCAGGGCGCCGAGCGGGGCGCCCGTCGCCAGGCAGCGGCCCGCCGCCGCGCGCCCGCCGGCCGCGAGCCGGGTGTACGCGCGGTGGGCGAGGGCCTGGTTGAAGGCCCAGGCCACGAGCGCGGAGGCCACCAGCGCCCCGGTGCCGGCGGGCAGCCCGAGGCTCTCGCGGGTGTCGCCCGACAGGGGCGAGCCGAGGGCGTAGCCGAAGCCGGGCAGGGTGAACACCAGGGAGCGCAGCAGGAACGGGCCGGGCGCGACGCGCCAGGGGTCGGGCCGGGGGTCCGGCTCGGGGTGGCTGCGGGGCACCCGGGCGTAGAGCTCGGCCGCCAGCTCGAAGGCGTCGTGGCGCCCGTAGCGCTCGGTGATCTGCTCGCCCGTCAGCCCGTCGGCCTCCAGGACGGCGGCTATCTCGTCCGGGTGGACGGCCGCGGCGCACACCCCGCCCAGTTCCTCGGCGAGTTCGTCGACCGGGTCCGCGGCCCACCGGGGGCGGGAGCGGGTGCGCGGTGCGGCGACCGCGAGGTCGTGGGCGGGTTCGGGCTCGTCGGGCACGAGCCGCAGCAGTCCGCTCATCGGGCACCGCCGGCGGCCAGGGCCATGACGGGCACGGTCTCGGGGATGCGAAGGGTCTCCGGCAGGTTCTGCCGCAGGCCGGAAAGGTCGTGGTAGATGTCGCGGAAGGCGTTGATGGTCTGCCGGAGCGTGAACTGTTCGATGACGCGCAGCCGGGCGGCCTCGCCCATGCGGGCGCGCAGTGCCGCATCGCGCAGCAGCCGCAGTGCCGCGCGGGCCATGCTCTGCGGGTCGCGCGGCGGTACGACCAGTCCGCTGTCGCCCACCGCCTCGCGGACGCCGCCCACGTCCGTGGAGACGGTGGCCCGGCCGCACGACATGGCTTCGATGAGGGTGAAGGGGAAGCCTTCGCTGATGCTGGAGAGCATCACCACGTTGCCGGCGGCGTAGGCGTCGCGGATGTCCTCGACGCGTCCTTCGAAGGTGACGGCGTCGGCCGCGCCGAGCTCGGCGGCCAGCGCTTCGCAGGCGGTGCGGTAGCCCTCGCCGCCGCGCGGGGTGCCGCCGAACAGGCGCAGTCGCGCGTCGGGCAGCTCGGCCCGTACGAGCGCGAAGGCGCGGATGAGGGTCTCCAGGCCCTTGATGGGGTCGACCCGCCCGGCCCAGCTCAGGGTGGGGGTGTGCGGTTCCGGTCCGGCGGGCGGGAACGCGGCCGGGTCGACGCCGTTGTAGACGGTGCGGATGCGCTCGGGCGGGGTGCCGCCGTGCTCTTCCCAGCGCCGGTTGTAGCGGTTGCCGGGGGTGACGAGCGCGGCGCACCGGTAGCTCTCCCGGGCGAGCATCCGGAACAGGCCCAGCATCAGGGCCTTGACCGGCCAGCGGTAGGGCTCGGTGCGGAATCCCAGATAGCGCTCGCGCAGGTAGACGCCGTGCTCGGTGAGCAGGAACGGGGTGCCGTGGCGGTGGTGGGCGACCAGTCCGGGCAGGGTGGCCAGGCCCCCGCTCACCGCGTGGGTGATCCCCCGGTCGGGGGGCCGGGCGGCGAGCGGGCGCAGGGCGTGCTCCAGCAGGTCGGTGGCGGCCAGCGCGTCGTGGAGCGTGGGGCGGGCGGCGGCGGTGGCGAGGTGGGGGCGGTTCCAGACGCGGGTGAGCAGGCGGGCCGCCTGCTCACCGCGCAGGGCCGCGAAGAGGGTGCCGTCGGTCGCGTGGTCGGCCAGCCGGTACAGGCTGCGGGCGAAGTGCTGTTCCTGCGCGGGGTCCAGGAGGGCCAGCAGGAACTGTTCGTAGCAGGTGAGGAAGCGTTTCAGCGCGCGGCCGCGGGGTGCGCGGCCGGGCGGGGGCGGCCCCCACAGCGGAAGGGTGGCGACGGCCCGGACGTGGCCGGGCGGCTGCCAGGCGAGCGGTTCGCGGCCGGTGCCGGTGACGGCGATGACGCGGAAGTCGACGTCCGGCATGCCCTGGACGAGCTGGTCGCACCAGACGCTGACCCCGCCGTGGCTGTGCGGATAGGTCCCCTCGGTGAGCAGGGTCACCGAGGGAGCGGCGGACGCCGTTTCGGCTGACGGTCCGTGCATGGAAGTCGGTTCTCTCCAGAAGGCGGTGCGGCGACAGGACGGTGCGGCGCGAAGGTGCGGGCCGGCATCAGCGCCGGTCCCTGTCGCCGGGGCCGTAGGGCACCCGGGTGCTGACGCCCCGCGGTACGGGGAGCGCGGTCGCGGGTGCCTGGACCCGGGTGGCCTTGCCGGAGAGGGTGCGCGGTGTCCCGGTGCCGTCGGGCAGGGCGAGGACGAGGGTGCCCTGGCCGGCGGCGGGGGTGGCCCAGCCGGAGTGCAGCCCGGCGTAGGCGGTGCCGAAGGGGATGCGGCCGCTGCCCTGGACCTGGACGGTGCCGGTGGGCAGGGTCGCGGTGACGTCGACGCCGGCGGGGGCGCTGACGGTGATCTCGGAGCCGGTGCGGTGGGCGCTGACGGTGCCGGCCTTCACGGCCGCCGCCCAGGTGGCGCGCTTGCGCAGTTCCGTGCCGATGTCCCGCATCCGGAGGTTGACCAGCGGGGCGTTGTCGGCGAAGAGGGCGCGGTAGTCGGCGAGGATCTTCTCCAGCGCCTGGTAGCCGATGCGCTCCTCGGCGAGGTTGGACTGGTGGATGAAGTGCGGGCGCGGGTCGTTGGCGAGCACGTGGCCCATGGCGATCCGGCTCTCGAGCGGCACGATGTAGTCGGCGTAGCCGGTCGAGGAGGGCAGCGGTTCCTTGAGGCAGGTGGTGGTGGCCGAGCCCTCGCACAGGCCGCTGCCGCCGTCGGACTTGCGGGTGTAGAGCCAGTTGTACTCGTCGACCTGCTCGGTGGCCTTGCCGGCGTTGTAGAAGACGTTCATCGGGTAGCGGGGCACGGTCAGGGACGGCCCGACCGGGCGCTGTTCGCGCTCGCGGGAGCTGTCGCTGGCGAGCCAGGAGACGCCGGCCTGGGTGAGCGCGGGCGCCAGCTCGGGGTTGTCGTCCCGCTGCTGCGGCAGGGTCTTCAGTCCGGAGTGCTCGCCGGTGACCAGCTCGTCCTTGTCGACGGCCAGGCCCTGCCGGGCCGCCCAGCCGCGGTTGTCGCCGATCTGTGCCGTGATGGTGGCCCGCGAGGTCCAGCGGATCCTGCCGAGCGGGTCGGTGGCGCACTTCCACGGCACCACGGAGGTGTCCTGGACGCAGCCGATGAAGGGGTGGTTGTAGGTGTGGTCGATCCAGCGGAACGCGCCCTGGTCGGAGACCAGCTGCTGGGCGAGGGGGTCGGAGCCGGCGTGCGCCTCCTTGTAGCCCTCGCTGCCGCCGCCGTTGAAGGCCAGGTCCAGGGTGAGGCCGTGCTCGCGCGACCACTGCGCGGCGTGCTGGGCGTCGGCGGCGGTCATCCGGATCGGGTCGTTGTCGGTGGGGGTGCCCGGCGGGCAGTCGACGTCGCCGGGGGTGCAGTTGAGCCGGGAGTCCCACCGGTCGTCGGAGCCGAAGACGTCGTCGACGTGGATCGCGAAGTAGTTGCGGGCGGCGCCCAGGTGGATCCCCTGGGTCAGCCACTCCACGATGCCGCGCGAGAGGAGCTTGAACTGGCTCTGGTGGCGGTTGTAGACGAAGGTGATGACCAGTTCGCTGCGCCCGTCGTGGGTGTACTGGCCGGCCAGGGAGCCGCGCCGGGACTGCCCGGGCACGGGCGCGTCGAGGTAGCTGGTGTAGGTCGCGCCGTCCGCCTGCCGGTCGAGCGGCACGGCGAGGTAACCGTAACTTTCGCCCACGGCGCTGTCGTTGTCCTCGAACGGAACGTTTTTCCTGAGGTAGCCGAACGGTCCCGCGGCGCCCTCGGCGGTGACCTGCGCGGTCTGTCCGTCCAGCGTGCCGGCGTGGACGGACGTCAGGCCGACGGCCGGGCGGGCGTAGGTGTAGGCGTCGACCTGACGGATGCCGAAACGTTTCTCGTAACCGGCGACGGCCGCCATCTCCGCCGAGCCGTCCCCGAAGGGATTGTCGTTCGGCAGCACCACGCCCTGGTACTTGGCCCGGGGTCTGCCGTCCACGGTGTCGCTCAGGAACGCCTCGTCGATCCGCGGGCGCCCCGGGTCCTTCAGGTCGACCGCGGTGTACGGCGTGCCGGCGGTCTCCAGTTCGGTGCGTATCGCCTCGACGGCGGGCCCGCCGTCGTCCACGACGAGGACGCGCAGGTCGACGCGCGGCGGGGCCTGCGCCGCGCTCGCGCCGGCGGTGGGCAGTCCCACCGCCAGCAGGGCGGTCGCGGCCCAGGCCGCGACCAGACGTGTTGTACGCCCCATGTGCTTCTCCCCCCAAGGACGGAACCGCGCGTGGGGCGCGTGGCGTCCGTACTCGACGTGTGCGTACGGCGCCGGTCCGGGCGCCCCCGCACATCGATTGATCCCCAGTTCGGCTCCCCGCACGGCCGGACTCCCCACCCCGGCCGCAACCCCTCCCCTGCCACGGACCGGACGCCGAACGTCCGGGTTCCGAGCCGTGCGGCCGGAGCCGGAACCGCACGACGACGACGCGGCTCCGGGCACGAAAGCGCCTCGGCCCCGGAAGACACCACTGCCTCCCGACCGCTCAGCCATATAGTGCGCCATGCCCGAACCCCACGCGCGGCGCACTGGGCAGTAGCCGCCGGGGCCCGGGTGATCGTTGGCCGAAAGTCATCATCTCGCCCACCGGCAACGGCACATGGACGATCCACCCAGAGGCTCAGCCATCCCCAATGTGACCTGTGTCAACTTCTGTATACGACGTCACGGGGCGTGCGCCGGGGGGCGGACGGCACATGAGGGTCCGCCGTTCCAGATCGTCAACAGATCGGCCGGATGACGGCTGTCCAATATGCCGGATGCGCTAGGCATTCGGCCGATGCGGCTGTCATCTGCCACCCGCCTCCGGGACGGGCGGCGCCGCACCGGCCCCCGGCACACAGGAGCCGCCGGATGCGGAATCACCCTTCCGGGTACGGGGTGTCGCGAGTCAACCAGGGTGCCGCGCGGGGAGTTTGACTCCGTCAGGCCATGACCCGGGCGGCAAGGGGAGGGAGTCGGGTGGCTGTGCACCGGACGGACGGATTGTGCATCGGGGCCGTCGTGCCGCGGACCGGGCGGCTGGCCCGGCTGGGGCAGCCGCTGGCCTTCGCGCTGGAGCGGCTGGCGACCCGGCTGACACACATCACCCAGGGCACCCGGCGCCACCGCGTCCGGCTGGCCTGGCGCGACAGCCGGTCCGAACCCGACGGCGCCCGCCGGGCCGTCGCGGAACTCGTGCGCGACGAGGACGTGCGGATGGTGGTCACCATGGACGGCACCCGGACGCTGCCCGCGGTGGCCGACGCCTGCGAGGTGCTGAGCATCCCCTGCCTGTCGACGGTCTTCCCCTGGCAGGCCTACGTGTCCGGCAGGGGCACCGAGCCGGCGCGCCCCTTCCGCTGGACGTACCACTTCGCGTGGGGACTGGACGACATCGCGGCGGTGTTCGCGGAGATGTGGGAGCGCGTCGGGCCGGGCCGTACGGTCGGCTGCCTGTGGAACGACGGCCCGCAGGGGCAGTCGCTGCGCCACCCCCGGCACGGCTTCGCCCCCGTGGCGGCCGCACACGGCCACACCCTGATCGATCCCGGCGGCTACCGGGAGCCGGCGGCCTGCTTCGAGCGGCACGTCCGCCGGTTCAAGGAGGCCGGTGCCGAGGTCGTCACGAGTGCGGCCACCGTCGAGGACCTGGCGCTGTTCCAGCGACAGGCCAGGGAGGCGGGGCTGCGGCCGCGGCTGATCACCTGTTCGCGCTGGCTGACCTTCCCGCGCGAGAACGCGGCAACGGACGGGCTGTCGAACACCCGCGTCGCCACTCTCGTCTACTGGACCCCGCGCCACCCCTTCCACTGCTCCCTGGACGGCACCACCGCGTCCGCGCTGGCGGGCGACTACCAGCGCACCACGGGCAGGCCCTGGCCGCAGCCGCTGGGACCGGCCCACGCGCTGGTGGAGATCGCCGCCCACGCCCTGGCCACCGCCGCGGACCCCACCGACCGCCCGGCGATCGCGGCGGCCCTCGGCCGGACCCGGCTGCCCACGATCGCGGGCCTGGTCGACTTCACGTGCGGGCCCACGCCCAACATCGCGCTGCTGCCGCTGGCCGGCGGCCAGTGGCGGCCGGGCCGGGGCCGGCGGCACGAGCTCGCGCTCGTCACCACCTCCCGGCTGCCGCGGCTGAGCCCGGACGCGGAGCTCACGGTCGGCCTCCCCGGCCCGTAACGGCGAGGCGGCAGTACCTCCTCCGGGCGGGGCGCTCTCATACGACCGCCAGGACGATCTTCCCGGTGAGGTGGCCGTGCTCGCTGGCGCGATGGGCCTCGGCTGCCTGGCTGAGCGGGTACTCCCGGTGGATGGGCAACTGGAGGAGGCCGGCCTCGTGGAGGGCGATGGCGGCGTTCAGCGCGGTCACGGTCTGGGCGCTGGGGCCGGAACTGAAGCGCACGTTGTGCCGACGGGCGCCCTCGCCGTCGGCGATGGTCACCACCCGGTCGGGCCCGCCGGTCAGCTCGACGGACACCCCGACCGCGTCACCCTTGCCGACGGCGTCCAAGGCCGCGTCCACCCCTTCCGGCACGGCCTCGCGCACCCGGTCGGCGACACCCTCCCCGTACGCCACCGGGATCGCGCCGAGGCCACGCAGGTACTCGTGGTTGAACTCGCTCGCCGTGCCGACCACCCGGATGCCGCGGGAGCGGGCGAACTGCACCGCCAGGGTGCCCACTCCCCCCGCGGCGCCGTGGATCAGCAGGGTCTCCTCCTCGCTCAGCCGCAGCGCGTCCAGGGCCCGCCAGGCGGTCTCGGCCGCCACGGGCAGGGCCGCCGCCTCCTCCCAGGACAGCGAGAGCGGCTTGACCACCAGGTCCGCGGCCGGCGCCAGGGCCTGTTCGGCGTAGGCGCCGGTGGCCGTGCGGCCCAGGACCGCGTCCCCCGCCCGCACCTCGGTGACCCCCTCGCCGACCGCCTCCACGATGCCGGAGGCCTCCACGCCCGGGATGTGCGGCAGCTCGAGGGGGAACACCTCGGACAGGGCGCCGCTGCGCAGCTTGTGGTCGAGCGGATTGACGCCGGCACAGCGGACGGCGAGCCTGACCTGCCCGGGCCCCGGCGAGGGCAGGTCGGCGTCGACGAGCTGGAGCACCTCGGCGGGGCCGTAGGTGCCGAAGGTGATGGCCTTGATCATGGTCATGGAATCACCATCATCGAAAATCAGGATTTTCCGTACCAGGCTGGCCGCTGTCCTCCGGAATTACGCCTGCTCCTCCGCGAGGCGCTTGACGCCCTCGAGAGTGGCCCGGATGCCGGTGCGCAGCTCGCCCAGGCGCATGGTGAGCAGCTCCTCCTCCCGCTCCGGCATCCGGTCGATCACCGCGCTGAGCCCGGAGGGGGCCGGGCCCAGGCGGGCCGAGTGGCGCAGCACGGTGCCGCCCTCCTCGGGCCGGAGCTCGAACGCCCACGTGGCGAGCGGGTGGGCGGGGTCGGCGGGGCCGCCGCCGTACCGGTTCTCCGGGTCGGTGACCGCCCAGGCGAAGCGCCGCTCGGGGTCCAGGCCGACCACGTGGGAGACGGTCCGCCACTCGCCGGCCGCCGGGTGACGGTTGTAGCCGGCGAAGCTCGCGCCGAGCTCCGGGCCGGTGGCACCCTCCAGCCACTCGGTGCGCTGGAGTTCGGGGCTGAGCCGGGCTGGCAGACCGATGTCGGTCACCAGCTTCCAGACCTTGCCGGGTGCGGCGGCGATGTGCACCTCGTCGTCGACGCTCAAACCGTCCGCGTAACGCATGAAGCCTCCTGGTTACTGAACATGACAAACCGTCGGAGCCAAGTGTGCACACGGACGCAAACATTCCGTCGGGCGTCCCGGTGTGGTGATCCTCTCAGCGGCCCCCGCCCGCGCCGCCCGCGTCAGCAGGGAAGAAGTCGACGAGCAGCATGTCGCGCACGCCCCGCCTCGCACCGGGCGCGGGCAGGAGCGGCGAGACGCCGTGGAGCACACGGCGGTCGTCGAGGACGATCGACTCCAGCGGCTCGGTCAGCGACGCCCGGTGCAGGGGCCGCTCCCGCAGGTCGTACAGGCAGGACTCGGCGCCCCGCACGTTCTCGCGCCGGATCAGCACCTGGGCGACATAGCTGTGCCCGTCCCGGTGGATGCCCTCGGGCGTGGGGTGCCCCTCGGTGTCGCCGGTGGCGGTGACGCGGATCTGGTGGACGCCGCACGTGTCGATGCCGGCGCGGGGGCCGGGGAGGCGCTCCCACAGGGTCCGTACGACCGTGTGCAGGGCGGCCCCAGCCGCCACGGCCTCGTACAGCGGGGCGAACATACGGTCCACTCCGCCGCTCACCCTGTTCACGGCACGGTCCTGGAAGAAGGCGACGTGCGGCAGCGGTTCCAGGCGGTCGCCGACGATGCGGAACCTGCCGTAGCGGCGGAAGCGATAGGGGGTGGCCGCCCCCAGGTGGACGTCGGCGGGGAGGTCGTTCCAGGACTCGGTGAACTCCGTGACCGACTCGCGGGGTATCCGCCCGAGCGCCGCCATGAGCAGGCCGGGAGGGTGGTGGGTGAAGGGGGACGGGAGGGACGGGGCGGGAGCGGACGTTCCGGGGGCGCTCAAAGGCGTCGTGGTCATGTCGTCCTTGCTTTCGTGCCGGGCCTGGCGGGAAGGACGATCCTGGTGAAGGTCCGGCCGGCGGCGCGGACTTCCCCGGCGCCACCGCCTTCGGCCCCGCCGCCGGCGAGCACGACGAGCCGCTCCGGCATGACACGTCCCCCCGTATCAAGCGTGCGTCGTCGCACCACGGTACCTGGCGGCCCCCGTTCGTCCACCCGCGGCGCAAGGCGCCCGGTCGTGACCGGAGTTCACCGGGCGTACACCACTTGTGCCCGCGGCGATCGCCCGGCACCACAGGCGCGATCGCGGCGGCTGGGGGATTCTGGGGGTGTGAGAGCGGTCTTCGTAGTCTCGGTGCACGACGTCGCCCCCTGGAGCGCCGCGCGCAGCCGCCGCTGGCTGGCCGACCTGGACGACCGCGGCGTGCCCGCCACGCTGCTGCTGGTGCCGGGCGCCTGGCGCGGTGCACCGCTGCCGGACGACCCGGCCCTGGTGCGGTGGCTGCACGACGCGCACGGGCGGGGCCATGAGCTCGCGCTGCACGGCTACGCCCACCAGGGCGTAGCCGGCGGTCCTTTGGCGCGCCGGTGGCTGAACGCGGTTGCGGCCCGCGGCTGTGCGGAGTTCTGCGCGCTGGACGAGCGGGCGGCGCGCGGCAGGCTGGAGAGCGGGCTGGCCGCCCTGGCCTCGGTGGGCATCGTCCCGGTGGGCTTCACCCCGCCGGGGTGGCTCGCCTCCGCCGGAAGCCTGGCGGCGCTGCGCGGCCTGGGCCTGCAGTACACGACGAGCCATCTGGCCGTGCACGACCTGCGCACCGGCCGCCGGCACCGCATGCCGGCCCTGTCCCACCGGCCCGGCGGCCTCGGCGAACGGGCGGGCGCGGCTGTGATGCCGGCCGCCGCACGCCGGTGGTCGGCCCGCGGCCGGCCCTTCCGCATCGCGCTGCACCCCGCCGACCTGGACCGGCCGCGGCTGCGGGAGAGCGCCCTGCGGGCCGTGGACGCCGCCCTGGCGGCGGGGGCGCGCCCGTGCACGTACGCCGAGCTGGTGCGCGACGCCCGACGGGCCGCGCCATGAGGATCGTGCAGCTGGCCAACTTCTACGGCGCGGCCTCCGGCGGGCTGCGCACCACGCTGGACGCCCTGGGCCGGGGCTACGTCGCCATGGGCCATGAGCGGGTGCTGATCGTGCCGGGCCGCCGGTACGCGCGGGTGCGCGACGCCCGCGACGGGCTGCGGCTGACCCTGCCCGGCGCGCCGGTGGGCGGCGGTTACCGGCTGTTGCTCTCGCCCCGGACCCTGCGCGGGCTGCTGCGGCGGCTGGCGCCGGACTCCGTCGAGGTGTCGGACAAGCTGACCCTGGTCCACGCGGCGGGCTGGGCCCGGCGGCACGGCGTGCGCGCCGTGCTGCTCTCCCACGAGCGGCTCGACGCGATCCTGGCGCCCCGCCTGCCCGCGTGGCTGCCGCCGGTCCGGCCGGCCGACGCCTGGAACCGCCGGCTGGCGGTTGCGTTCGACGCCGTGGTCGCGGCGTCGGCCTTCTCCTGCGCGGAGTTCAGCCGCGTGGCGGCCCCGGCGCTGTACCGGGTGCCCCTGGGCGTCGACCTGGACGTCTTCTCGCCCGCGGCGGCCGCAACGACGCTGCCCGAGCCGGGCATCGCGCTGGTGTACGCGGGACGGCTCTCGCGGGAGAAGTCGCCCCACCTGCCCGTGGAGGCCCTGCGCCTGCTGCGGCGGCACGGCATCGCCGCCCGCCTGGACGTCCTGGGCGACGGCCCCGAGCGCGGGCGCCTGGAGCGCCGGGCGGCCGGTCTGCCCGTGCGCTTCCACGGGCACGTCGCCGACCGTCACGCGGTGGCCGCGCTGACGGCCCGGGCCGACGTGGCCCTGGCCCCCTGCCCGGTGGAAGCATTCGGCCTGTCGGCCCTGGAGGCCCTGGCCTGCGGCACACCGGTGGTCACGGCGGACCGTGGCGCGGCGCCGGAACTACTGGCTCCGGGGGCGGGCCTGGCGGTGCCGGCGACCGCGCCGGCGATGGCGGACGGGGTGGCCCGCCTGGTGGCCGGGTCGCGTGAACTACAGCGGGCCGCGGCCCGGGCGCGGGCGGAGCGGTTCCCGTGGTCGGGGACGGTGGAACGGATGCTGGCGGTGCATGGCGGGCAGTGAGCTGAGGTGTTCCCCTACCCGCCCTTTCACCGTTTCTTGTCCTCAATCGCCGGACGGGCTGGATTTTCTGCCGGTTCCGGGCGACACATCAGCCCGTCCGGCGATTGAGGACCGGGGTCCGGGGCGGAGCCCCGGTCACGGGACGTCAGGCTGCCGGCGTGACCGCCGCGTCCGGCTGCCGCTCACGGGCGGCCTTCGGCATGACGAGCCGCTCCGCCAGCTCACCGAAGACCAGGCCGAACCCGGTCCACAGCACCAGCTGAACGGCGAGAGCCGACAGACGGAACTCCCACAGCAGCGTCGCCGGGAAGCCCTCCGGCACATTGTCACCGGCCGGCAGGAACGCGTACGCGAGCCCGATCGCCACGGCCAGCGCGGCTCCGGCCGCCACCGTGGCGTTCCAGTTGCCGAGCCGGGGAGCCAGCCGCTTGCCCAGGATGACCGCGCCGATCACGAGCAGGACGCTGAGCGCGATCATCAGGAAGAACAGCGCGGTGCGCTGGTCGAGGGTGTCCGGGTCGCCCACCGCGGGCGGGTTGGCCGGGTACTTCACGAACGGCACCAGGAAGACGGCCGTGAACGCGCCGAGCGCGAGCAGGGCCGCCGTGGCCCGCGGGCCGAAGCGGCCGACGCGGCCGAGGGCCACGCAGAACGCCAGCGCGGCGATGCCGCCCAGCGCGACGCCGTAGACCAGGATGCCGGTGGCGAGGCCGCCGGTGGCCTGCATCGTGCGGCTGACCAGCTCCTCACCGCCGCCGCCGTGGTCGTGGCTGTGGGCCTCCTCGAAGGCGATGGCGGAGTCCACATGGGGCTCGCCGAGGAGATAGGCGGTGATCAGGGCCAGTACGCCGGCGGCGAGGCCGGCGAGCATGCCCCGCACCAGCAGGGCTCTTACGGATACGGACATCACGAGCTCGTTTCCCCGGGTCTCAGTGGCAGGGGAAGCCGAGCAGATGACGGCCGTCGTGCACCCACTCGTGCACGCCTTCGCCGGAGATGAGCGCGGTGGCACCCTGCTCCGCTCCGACGAAGTAGAGCAGGCTCAGCATGAGGAGCCCCACGAAGACCACCCACGGGGCGATGGCCTTCAGCTCGATGGGGGCGACCTCCGGTATGACGGGGCTGCTCGACGCGGGGACAGCGGACTGGGCCATGGCGGAACCTCCTGGGGAACAACGCGTCCCGATCGTTGGTGCGGACGACGGTGCCGGGTCTGACTTCCTGCCGTCGCCCCGCGGATCAGCGGAGGTGCACGTCAGGTACACAGTGGCGCGACCGTGCCGGATTCGCACCGGCTTCCGAGCGCACCGTCGTCATGTACACGCGACCGTACCGCCTGGCGGATCACCGCGCTACGGGCGTACGGATGCGCACCCCCCGCGCACGCCGTGCCCGACGCCCGTGGTCTGCTGAGCCCTTGGGCGCGAGCGCCCGTCCGCAGCCGGGGAGGAGACAAGGACCGTGACCGTTCGTGTGATGCTGATCTCACCGGCGCCCGGGCCCGCACTGCGGGCCGCGCGCTTCGACGACGACACGCCGCTGGACGAGGCGGGGACGCGTCTGGCCCGGGCGGCCGCCGGGTCGCTGCCGGGCGGAGCGCGCGCCTTCACGGCGCCGTCGGAACGCTGCCGTCAAACAGCCTCCGCGCTGGCCCTGGACGCGGCCCCCGCACCGGAGCTGCGGGATCTCGAGGTCGGCCGGTGGCGGGGCCGGTCCCTGGAGGAGCTGGCGGCCGGCGAACCGGAGGCGGTGGGGGCCTGGCTGGCGGACCCCGGGGCCGCGCCGCACGGCGGCGAGAGCGTGCTCGCGCTGATCGCCCGGGTGGGCGGCTGGCTGGACGGCCTGGCCGACGGCGAGGGCGGCGGCCGGGTCCTGGCCGTGGCGGACCCCGCGGTGGTCCGCGCGGCGGCCGTCCACGCGCTCGCGCTGCCGCCGACGGTGTTCTGGCGCCTGGACGTTGCCCCGCTGACCCTGACCGAACTGACCGGCCGCGCCGGTCGGTGGAACCTGCGCTGCGGCCGCCCGCTCACGGCCGGCTGATCCGCGGGAGCCGCCGCGCCGTGCCCGCCCCGCCGCCCCTCAGCGGCGATGCGGGCCGGCGCGGCGGCCGTTCGGGGGCCGGCGACCGTAACGGCCCGCCATGTACGGACGGTTACGGTCACCGGTCGGCTCACCGCTACTGCCCGGCGCGCTCCGCGCGTACCCGCCGGGCGGCCTCGACCAGGTGCTCGAGCGAGGTCCGTACCTCCGCCCAGCCACGGGTCTTCAGTCCGCAGTCCGGGTTGACCCACAGGCGTTCCGCCGGGATGGCCGCCAGGCCCTTGCGCAGCAGGGCGGCGATCTCCTCGACGTCCGGTACGCGCGGCGAGTGGATGTCGTAGACGCCCGGGCCGACGGCGTGCGCGTAGCCTGCCGCGGCCAGTTCGTCGGCGACCTGCATGCGGGAGCGGGCGGCCTCCAGGCTGATGACGTCGGCGTCCAGCTCCTCGATGGCGGCCAAGATGTCGCCGAACTCCGCGTAGCACATGTGGGTGTGGATCTGGGTGTCCGCCCGCACCCCGGCCGTGGTGAGCCGGAACGCCTCGGTGGCCCAGGCCAGGTACTCCGCCCGGTCGGCGGTCCGCAGCGGCAGCGTCTCGCGCAGCGCGGGCTCGTCGACCTGGATGACGGCCGTGCCGGCGGCCTCCAGGTCGCCGACCTCGTCCCGCAGCGCCAGGGCGACCTGGCGGGCGGTGTCGGCCAGCGGCTGGTCGTCGCGGACGAAGGACCAGGCGAGCATGGTGACGGGGCCGGTGAGCATGCCCTTGACGGGGCGCTCGGTGTGGGACTGGGCGTAGCCGGTCCAGGCCACGGTCATCGGCTCGGGGCGGGAGATGTCGCCGGCGAGGATCGGCGGGCGGACGTAGCGGGTGCCGTAGGACTGCACCCATCCGTGCTGGGTGGCCAGGTAGCCGGTCAGCTGCTCGGCGAAGTACTGGACCATGTCGTTGCGTTCCGGCTCACCGTGCACGAGGACGTCCAGGCCGGCCTTGTCCTGGAAAGCCAGGACCTCACGGATCTCGGTCGCGATGCGCTCGTCGTAGGCGGTGGCGTCGATGCGCCCGGCGCGCAGGTCGGCGCGGGCGGTGCGCAGTTCGCGGGTCTGGGGGAACGAGCCGATGGTGGTGGTGGGCAGCAGCGGCAGGCCGAGCCGGGCCCGCTGGGCGGCGGCGCGCTCGGCGTACGGCTGGGGGCGGCGGGCGTCCGCGGCGGTGACGGCCGCCGCGCGGGCCCGTACGGCCGGGTCGCGGGTGAGGGCGGAGGCGGCGCGGGAGGCCCGGGCGGAGCGGTTGGCGGCGAGCTGCGGGGCGATGGTGTCGCTGCCCTCGTTGAGGCCGCGGGCGAGGGTGACGGTCTCCTCGGCCTTCTGCCGGGCGAAGGCCAGCCAGCGGGCGACCTGCGGGTCGACGTCGCGCTCGGCGGTGGCGTCGAGGGGGACGTGCAGCAGGGAGCAGGAGGGGGCGACGTCCACCCGGTCGGCGAGGCCGAGGAGGGTGGCGAGGGTGGACAGGGACCGTTCGAGGTCGTTGATCCACACGTTGCGCCCGTCGATCACGCCCGCGATCAGACGCTTGCCGGGCAGGCCGCCGGCGGCGGCGAGGGCGTCGAGGTTGGCGGCGGCGGGTCCGGTGAAGTCCAGGGCCAGGCCCTCGACGGGGGACTTGGCGAGGACGGGCAGGGCGTCGCCCACGCGGTCGAAGTAGGTGGCCGCCAGCAGCTTGGGCCGGTCGGCGAGGCCGCCCAGCTCCCGGTAGGCGCGGGCGGCGGCGTTCAGTACGGCCGGGGGCTGGTCCTGCACCAGGGCGGGCTCGTCGAGCTGGACCCACTCGGCGCCGGCCGCCCGCAGGTCGGAGAGGACCTCGGCGTACACGGGCAACAGCCGGTCCAGGAGGGTGAGGGGCTGGAAGCCGGGCGGGGCGCCGGGCGCGGGTTTGGCCAGCAGCAGATAGGTGACGGGGCCGACGAGCACGGGCCGGGCCGCGTGGCCCTGGGCGAGGGCTTCCCCCAACTCGCCCGTCTGCTTGGTGGAGTCGGCGGAGAAGGCGGTGTCCGGGCCCAGTTCGGGCACGAGGTAGTGGTAGTTGGTGTCGAACCACTTCGTCATCTCCAGCGGCGGGAACTGCTGGGTGCCGCGGGCCATGGCGAAGTAGCCGTCCAGGGCGTCGGCTTCGACGGCGGCGCGGTACCGCTCGGGGACGGCGCCGACCATGACGGTGGTGTCCAGGACGTGGTCGTAGAGGGAGAAGTCCCCGGTGGGGACCTCGTGGACGCCGGCGTCGGCCAGGCGCCGCCAGGCGTCGCGGCGCAGGGCGGCCGCGGTGTCGTGCAGGGCTGCGGCGTCGACGCGGCCGGCCCAGTAGCCCTCGACGGCCTTCTTCAGTTCACGGCCGGGCCCCTGCCGGGGGTAGCCGTGGACGGTGGCCCGGGCGCGGACGGCGGTGGGGGCGGTGGGGTGTGTTGCCACGGAACTCTCCTTCGCGAGTCGCGGGGGATCCCGGCGGGACCCGAGCGTACGAAGGGTCGGCAGATGCCGGCGGAGCACGCCCAGGCATGCGCCGTCCGTACCGCCGGCCCGCCCTCGAGGCCACCGAGATCACCGCGTGCGGTCGCACGCGGGCAGCGGCAGGTATTCGGACTCGCGGGCACGCCGTGTCGGTGGAGGACACGGCACCTAGTGGCCGTCGCTTCCCGGACCGCCGGGGCGGTCCAGTGCGTATGACGGCGGTCGTTCCCGCTCACCGCTGCGGGGCAGTCCCGGATTCCCACCGGGTTCCCTCTTGCGACGCGCCCGCCTGGAGGGCGGGGCGAACCGGCTGCGCCTTCACCCTAGACGCAGGGGCCCGTCCGCCGACAGGGGTTGCCCGGACAGTTTCGATCTTGCGTGCGGACGCGCGGGGTAGGGTCGTGGGCCGTGGCCGCCCCTGCGGGCCGTCAGGACCCCCAGCAGCGCCATAAGGCGAAAATTGCGGCCAAAACAGGAAACCTCACCGGGCCGTACCCCCTCTTCCCTCCCGGAGAACCCACTCCGAAGAGGAGCGACAACCGTGGGCCTTACGTCCCAGACTTTCCTGCTGTTCCTGGTGGTCATCGCCGTCGCGCTGGCCGCCCTCGTGCTGTGGCTGTGGCCACGGGCCGCGAAGAAGGGGATCCCGGCGCTCCTCTCCCGGCTCGGCCTGCTCGCCGTGGCGCAGCTGGGCATCCTGTCGGTGCTGCTCGTCGCGGCGAACAACGAGTTCGGCTTCTACTCCACGTGGAACGAGCTCCTCGGCCGCAACTCCAGCAAGCAGGAGCTGAAGGGCGGCAAGGACGGCAAGCGGCCGCCCGCGCTCGTCGTGAAGGGCCAGGAGTCCGTCGGCCTGGGCCCGAAGGAGAAGGCCGGCCAGGTCGACCGGATCGAGATACGCGGTCCCGTCAGCGGGCTGGGCATGGACGGCTTCGCCTATCTGCCGCCGCAGTACTTCCAGAAGGAGCACGAGAACGACCGGTTCCCCGTGATCGTGGCGATCACCGGGCAGCCCGGCGTCTCCAAGAACCTCATCACCCAGATCAAGGTCCCGCAGGCGGCCTCCCGCGCCATCGTGGCCAAGCAGATCAGGCCGACGATCGTGCTGATGGTCCGGCCGTCGGTCGTGGCGGACCGCGACACCAACTGCACGGACGTGCCGGGCGGCCCGCAGGCCATGACGTTCTTCAACCAGGACCTGCCCATCGCCGTCAACGACGTGTACCGCGCGGACAATTCGCGGGGCGGCTGGGGCGCGGTGGGCAACTCCACGGGCGGGTACTGCGCGCTGAAGGCGGCCATGACCAACCCGGCCCGCTACGGCGCCGCGGCCGGGCTGTCCGCCGACCTCTTCGCGCGCCAGGACCGCGACACCGGTGACCTCTACGCGGGCAACAAGCAGATCAGGAACGAGTCCGACCTGACCTGGCGCCTGGAGCACATGGCTCCGCCGCCGGTGTCCCTGCTCCTGGCCGCCAGCTCGAAGGGCGAGGAGAAGTACTACGAGCCCATGCTGAAGTTCGCGGGGAAGGCCAAGGCGCCGACCAAGGTCGACAAGCTGGTCCGTGAGGAGGGCGGCCACAACTTCCAGACCTGGCGCGAGGAATACCCCGAGGTCCTGCGCTGGCTCGACAAGGAGCTGACCGCCCGCCGCTGAGGCCGCGCGGGGTTTCCCGTCCGGCCGGGAACGGTTTCGGCCACGGCCACGTCCCAGCCAGTGTGGCCCGAATGCGCACGGCTCGGTACGCCGTACGCAGGGGGAGGGGGCGTACGGCATGGACGGGATGGACACCACGCGGCGCAAACCGCTGCTGGCCGGGCGGTACCGGCTCATGGAACAGCTGGGGCACGGCGGCATGGGCGTCGTCTGGCTCGCCATGGACGAGGTGCTCGACCGGGAGGTCGCGGCCAAGGAGGTCCGGGCGCCGGAGCACATGAACGACGAGGACGTCCGGGTGCTGTACGCGCGCCTGAAGCAGGAGGCCCGGGCCGCCGCGCGGGTCGCCCACCCCCATGTGATCACCGTGCACGACGTGGTCGAGCAGGAGGGCCGCCCCTGGATCGTCATGGAGCTGGTGCGCGGCCAGTCGCTGGACAAGGTGCTCCGGCAGGAGGGCGTGCTCCAGCCCAAGGAGGCGGCCAGGATCGGCGCGCAGGTGCTGCAGGCGCTGCGCGCCGCCCACGCCGTGGGGGTGCTGCACCGCGACGTCAAGCCGGCGAACGTCCTGCTGGAGGCCGGGGGCCGGGTGGTGCTCACCGACTTCGGCATCGCCGTCATCGAGGGCGCCGGCACCCTGACGCGCACCGGCGACCTGGTCGGCTCCGCCGAGTACCTGGCCCCGGAGCGGGCCACGGGCCGTCGCCCGGGCATCCCCTCCGACCTGTGGTCGCTGGGCACCCTGCTGTACGTGGCGGTGGAGGGGGTCTCCCCGTTCCGCCGGGGCGACGCGCTCAGCACGCTGCGGGCCGTGGTCGACGACGAGCCCGCGGCGCCCCGGCGGGCCGGGCCGCTGACGCCGGTGCTGGAGGGGCTGCTGCGCAAGGACCCGGAAGCCCGCATGGGCTCGGCGGAGGCCGAGCAGCTCCTCGACCGGGTCGCCGCCGGCCTGCTCACGGAGGAACCGCCCGGGTACGTCCGCACCGCCCTCGACGAGCGGGTGCGCCACCCGGACCCCGGACGGCCGCTGACGGTACCCGACACGCCGACACCGACACCCACGCCCGTACCGACACCGACACCGACGCCCTCACCTGCGCCGAGGCCCACGCCGACGCCGGAACCCGGGCCCGTCGTGGGGCGCTCCGCGGGGACGCCGTCCGTCAACGTGCCGGTCGGGCTGCAGCAGGGCGGCCTGGCGACTCCCCTTCTCGCTCCGGGCCCGGGAGGGTCCGCCGCGTCCGTCGGGTATCCCGTGCGTCCGCTGCCGCACCCCGGGACGGGGCCGGAGCCCGGCCCGGAGCCACGGCCGCGGACGGCGGTGTGGATCGTGGCGGCCGTCGTCGCGCTGGTCCTGCTCGCCGGTGGGGCCGCGGCCCTGTTCGCCCTGCGCGACAACAGCGGCTCGCAGCCGGGCGACAACCCGGGCGGCGGCCCCACGGGGGTGGCCACGCCCGGGCAGACGGAGGACACGTCCGAGCCGGCGACCCCCGGACCCACCACGGACCCCACCACGGACCCGACCACGGGTCCGAGCACCGACCCGACGGGGTACGCCAGTTGCGGCAGCGGCTGGGTGACCTCGTGCTAGCGCGTACGGACTGAACCGTCGGAATTCGTGAACCGGCTATCGGGGGGTGTGCGCTGTGAGGCGCGAACGGATGAGGATCGTCTCCCTGCTGGCCGTCTGCGCGCTGCTGGGCGGCGCGGGGGCGGCGGGCTGTTCGAAGGCTTCGAAGAAGATGGTCGCCGAGATAGCCCTGGAAGCCGCGGGGGTGATCGCGCCGGGTGCGTTCATACCGGCGCCGGGCACCGATCTGCAGGGGGTCAAGGCGCTGCCCCGCAGCGGTGAGAAGGCGGCCGAGGCCCGGGGGGTCATCGGCGGGACCCCGGGCAAGACCCGCTGCGACAAGAGCAAGCTGGTCACCGAGCTCCTGCGCGACCCCGCCAAGGCGGCGGCCTGGGCCAAGATCCGGAAGATCCCCGTCGACAAGATCGAGGAGCACGTCAAGGGCCTGAGCGAGGGCCATGTGCTCGTGGACACCCTGGTCAGGAACCACAATTACCAGGGGGACGGCAAGACGGTCTCGTATCTGTCCGTCGTCCAGGTCGGTACCGCGCTGCTCTTCGACGCGTACCGGAACCCCGCGGTCAAGTGCAACTGCGGCAATCCGCTGCTGCAGCCCGAGAACAACGTCGACCGCATGGCGTCCACGTACACCGGGCAGCACTGGGAGAGCTTCCAGAACTCGCAGGTCACCGTCATCACCGCGAGGCCCCTGGACGAGGGGCCCATGAAGACCCTCCCGCTCGTCGACGCCTACCAGCCCGACAAGGGCTTCGACCGCCCGGTGGGCAGCGACGGCGCGGACGACTCCAAGACCTTCCCGGTGCCCCTGCCGCCCGCCCCCACGCCGTCCCGGTCGGGCTCCGGGGGCGGTTCGGGGAGCCCCTCCGGGACTCCGTCCGACACTCCGTCCGGCACTCCGACTGGAGGGTCATCCTCCGGTTCCCGTCCTCCGTCCAGCGGCGGAACCGCCACCTCCAGGCCGCCCACCACCGCGCCGCCCAGCCCCTCGCGCACGGCGCCGCCGAGGACGGGCTCGCCCATGGTGCCGCCGTCCGTCACGAGCAAGCCGCCGACCCGATCGGCCCCGCCGGTCTCCCAGCCGCCCCCGCGCACGGCCTCGGCGGCACCGCCCGTCCACACGACGTCGGCGCCGCGGCCCCCGAAGACGGCACCTCCCCCGGTCGAACACACCATCGCCCCACCGCCGAGGACGGCGGCACCGCCGGTCGAACACACCGTCGCCCCGCCCCCGAGGACCGCGGCTCCGCCCGTCGAACGTACGGCCGCACCGCCCCCGAGGACGGCGGCGCCCCCGGTGGAACGCACCCTCGCGCCGCCGCCGAGGACGGCCGCGCCGCCGGTCGAGCGCACCGTCGCCCCGCCGCCCAGGACCGCGGCTCCGCCGGCCGCTACCGCGCCAGGGCCGCCCGCGCCCGCTCGAAGTGCCGGTCAGTGACCTCGTAGGTCGGGCTCGCGTACAGGCCCCGCGCGCTCTTCGCGGGGTCCGGGTGCGGATTGCGGTACAGCCGCTCGGCGAGGTCCCGCAGCCGCAGCATCACCGGCGCCGCGGCCCCGACCTCGGCCGGGGCGCCGGTGAAGGCGTGCTCGAGGACGCACAGCAGCTGGGCGTACACCTCGTTGAACTCCTCGGCGGCCCGCCGCACGGCGCTGCCGCGTGGGTAGTGAGCCACCTTGGCCTCGGGGTCGATGGGGTGGACGTCGCGCCAGGCGACCTCCACGACGGGGCCGGTCGGCCCCGTGGCGGGGGTGTCGTGCGGCCCGTAAGCGCGTTGCTGGAGGAGCTCGTTGAACCGGAAGTAGTGCGCGGGCTCCCTGGCTTCGCCGAAGATCTGGTCGTCGGAATCGAAGACGGTCATGCTCACGCCCTCGCCCTGTTCGGTGATGACCTTCAGCGCCTTGAGCGCGGAGGCCAGGCCGGTGACCGCGAAGACCTCGCCGCCGGAGTTGTAGAAGTGCTCGGGACCCACCTGCCGGGCCCGGTCGCCGCTGAAGAGCCGCCGCTCCCCCAGCTCCGCCGTCAGCCGCAGCACCCCCTCGCGGATGGTGTCGTAGAACTGCCCGATGGAGGTCCAGCCCTCGTCCCCGGCCGCCGAGGGGTGACCCGGCGGCCCGGTCAGGTACTCGGGCTGCTCGATGCGCAGGAAGGTCTCCAGAGCCTCGGTCCCGAAGTGGCGCAGGGCGACGGTGATGCGGTCCCTGCTGTAGGGCAGCTGGGCGGGGTAGCCGGTGACGAACTGCGAGTTCGCCACCAGCGGCGTGCCGTCGACCGCGTTGAGGAGGTTGGCGACGAGCGTCATGTGCAGCATCTCTTCGAGCACGACGGCCCGGATCGCGTAGAAGGCGGGCCGGTTGGTGCCGGCCCGCAGCGTGTACATGGCCGTCAGATAGGGCGGGACGGTCAGGTGTTCCAGCGCCAGCGCGGCCTGCAGGAACAGCTGCAGGTCCGCACGGTCGCGCGGCACCCGGAACGGTGGCTCCCGGAGCACGGAGGGCGCGGTCATGACCGTCCCTCCCGCTGCCGGGCGGCCGCGACGGGGCGGACGGACCTGGGGCGGTGCAGCTCCCTGAGGTCACGGTGGATCTGTTCGCAGCTGCGCAGCGCGAGGGCGGCCATGGTGAGCGAGGGGTTGGAGGTGCCCATCGAGGGCATACTGCCGCAGCCGACGGCGTACAGGTTGGGATGGTCCCAGCAGCGCTGCCACTGGTCGACCACGGAGGTGGCGGGGTCCTCGCCCATGATGTGCGTGCCGGCGCCGTGGCCCGCGCCCTGGTAGACGAAGTCGCGGTCGGCGTGGCGGAACCAGCCGGGGGCGAGGGGGCCGGGGGCATAGGCGGTGTGGTCCTCGGCGCCGAGCAGCCGGAAGATCTGGTCGGAGACGGCCTTCGCGGCGGCCATGCCGCGCTTGACGCGGTCGGACAGGTCGTAGGTGATGACGGGCCGGGGGTTGCCGAGCCGGTCGCGCACGCCCGGGTCGACGGTGACGCGGTTACGGCTCTCGGCGTCCTGTTCCATGGCGAACTGCAGGCAGAACTGGCGGCCGACGTCGCGGGCCAGCGCCTCGCGCAGCCGGCGTCCGAAGAGGCCCTTGCCGCGCGGCTGGTCGGAGTCGGCGCCCATGCCGAGCAGCCGGGCGACGTCGCTGCCCGGTGAGCCGACCGGCCAGCTCCAGCCCCAGTTGGCGATCTCGATGCGGAAAGGCGCGCGGGTCCTGCGGGCGGGACCGGCGCGGAAGTTCTCCAGGCCGGAGGTGGAGCCGGGGCCGCGGAAGGGGCCCACCGGATGGTCGAGCAGCCCCCAGGTGAGCAGGGTGGGGTGGTCCATGAGGTTGCGTCCCACCTGGTCGCTGCTGTTGGCGAGCTTCGAGACGAGGAGCAGCTTGGCGTTCTCGATGGAGTGGGCGGCGAGGACGACGATGTCCGCCTCGGCGGTGCGGGTGGTGTGCACGGGGGCGGCCGGGTCGTCGTAGCACTGGTACTCGACGCCGAAGACACGGCCGCCGCCGGTGGCGAGGACCCGGCTGACGACGGCGTGGGGGACAAGCGTGACCCGGTGGCTCCAGGTGGCCTGGGTCTTGAGGGGGTTGTACTTGGCCTGGACGGGACAGATGGGGACGCAGGAGGCGTTGCCGACGCAGCGTTCGCCGTAGTTGGGCAGGCCCGCCGCGCCCGCGGGGCGGTGGCCGGCGCCGCCGTCGTAGCGCGGGTCGGGGGTGCTGTTGCGGGCGTGCGGGGTGGTGACCACGCGCAGGGTGGTGGCGGGCGCGTCCGGGCTCTCGTGGACGGTGGCGCCGTCGAGCCGGGCGGCGAGCACCCGGTCGAGGTAGGTGCGGGGGATCTCGTGCATCGGGTAGACGTAGCCGGGCGGGAAGGGCAGCCCGAGGGCGTCGCGTTGCTCTGCGGCGTCGCCGGCCGCGCCCAGGAGGCGCTCGGCCGCGCGGTAGTGGCTCTCCAGGTCGTCGTAGCCCAGCGGCCAGTCCCGGCCGTAGCCGTAACGGCTCCGGGTGGCGAAGTCGTCGGGGAGCATGCGCGGCACCAGGCCCATCCAGTGCAGGGCGGTGCCGCCGGTGGCGCGCAGGTAGTCGCTGGCGTAGGGCAGGGCGCCGTTCTGGACGAAGTAGCCGTTCGCCCGGTAGCCGCCGGCCGGCAGGCCCACCAGGTCGAGGACGTCCGGGGAGGGGGCGGCGGCGTTGGGCCGGTAGGGCGCGTTGGGGACCTTGGCGAGCGCCCCGTAGTAGGTGTTCATCGCGTCGAGGTGGCCCGGCCAGGTGTCCAGGGTGCGGGTGCCGGCCTCCAGGACCAGGACGCGCCAGCCCTGGTCGCCCAGCTGTTTGGCCACGAGGGAGCCGGCGAGGCCGGCGCCGGCGACGATCACGTCGTAGCGGTCCGCGCCGGGTCGCGGTGCGGCGCTCACGCGGCGCCCTGCGCGGGCCGGGCCGGGGCGCCGGGCGGCGGGGCGGCCCAGGTGCCGTGACCGGGCGCCTTCGCGCCCGGGGGGTGGCCGTGGAAGGTCCGCCAGACCAGGCCCTCGGTGTACGCCTCGGGAGAGACCACGAACGCGGTGTTGGCGTGCTCCCGGCCGAGCGCGGCGTGCACGGGCCGGGAGAGCTGCGGCCAGACGCCCAGGTACCACAGGTGCGTGACGGCCCGGGCGATGTCGCGCGAGGTCGCGTCGGCGAGGCCGTCGGGGTCTCCCCCGGCGGCGGCCAGATCGTCGATGAAGCGGCCCACGGCCGCCCGCCCCACCTGGGCGAGGGTGGTGTCGTGGTAGAGCCGGACCAGGCCGGTGGCCCGCAGGTCGAACTCCTCGAACCCGGTCAGCCGTACGGAGATGGCGACGAACCCCGCGCACTCCCCGGGATCTTCGACGGGCTCGGGCGGCGACGCCGTGTGCTCGGTATCCATCCTGTCTCCCCCATCTGCGTGACTGCCGCATTTCTACCGGAGAGTCCGCAATGAGTGAAGGGCCTTGAACGCCTTCACCTCCGGGGGTGTTGCCGGGGCCGGACGGGTGGTCCGCTAGCGCTGCACGAGGTCGCTGGGGTCGGTGTTGGCGCCGCAGACGACCACGGCCACGGTCTCGTCCGCCGCGGGGACATAGGCACCGCGCTCCCCCGCCCCGACGGCCGCGAGGGCGGTGGCGCCCGCGTGTTCGACGGCGAGCCGGCGGTCGTCCCACAGCGTCTGGCGGGCGCGGACGATCTCGCTGTCGGGTACGAGCACGGACGTCACGCTCCCGTCCTGCGCGGCGGCCAGCGCGGCCGCGGACACCCGTCGGGCCCCGAGCGCGTCGGCGGCGACGGAGTCGACGGCCACGTCCACGACCTTCCCGGCGCGCAGCGCGGCGTTCAGGGCGCGGCAGTTCTCGGGCTCGACGGCGACGGTCCGAACGCCGTGGTGGCGGGCGGCGGTGGCCACGCCCGCGAAGAGCCCGCCCCCGCCGACGGCGACGACGACGGTGTCCAGGCCGGGGACCCGCTCCCGGATCTCGTCGAGCAGGGTGCCCGCGCCGGCCGCGATCAGCGGGTGGTCGTAGGCGTGGCTGGCCAGGGCGCCGGTCTTCGCGGCGAACTCCTCGCAGGCGGCCAGGGCCTGGGCGTACTCGGTGCCGACCAGGCGCACGTCGGCGCCGTAGCCGCGGAGCTTGGCGACCTTGACGTGCGGGGCGTTCTCGGGGAGGAACACGGTCGCCCGCACGCCCAGGAGCCGGGCGGCCCACGCGCAGGCCAGTCCGGCGTTGCCGCCCGAGGCGATGGTCACCCCGGCCGGCGGCAGGGTGCCCGCCTCGCGGTGCGCGGCCAGGAAGTTGTGGGCGCCGCGGGCCTTGAACGAACCGGTGTGCTGCATCTGCTCGAGGGCGAGCCAGCGGTGGGGGCCGGCGGGGGTGACGACGACGGGGCGGGTGTGGCCGTCCAGGCGGGTGGCGGCGCGCCGGACGTCGTCGTAGGTGAGGCGGTACACGGGCTGCTCCTTGGGGCGGTCGGATGACACGACTGGGTTTCCAGTGTTGATCTTGCCCCGGCCCCGCCCTTTCACCGTTTCTTGTCCTCAATCGCCGGACGGGCTCAATTTGAGCCCGTCCGGCGATTGAGGACCGGGGGTCCGGGGGCGGAGCCCCCGGCACGAGCCTAGGCAGCGGCATCCAGCAGCGCTCGCGCCGCCTCCCGCGCATCGGCGGCCGCGCCCGCGTCCCCGGTGAGGGCCGCCGTCGTGATCGCCCCCTCGGCGAGCAGCACGAGAGGAGCGGTCAGCCGCCCCGGCGCCCCCGCTTCCGCGACGAGTTCGCCCACGTACGCGCGGAACGCCTCCTTGTGCGCCCGCGCCGCCTCGGCCACGGCCGGCACCGTGGCGCCCAGTTCCCCGAAGGAGTTGACGAACGCGCAGCCGCGGAAGCCGGGTTCGGCGAACCACAGTCCGAGCCAGTCGTAGACCGCCAGGAGACGCTCGCGGCCGGCGGGCCGGGCGCCGGCGTGGCGGGCCAGGGCCGCGCGCCAGCGCTCGTCGCGGCGGCGCAGGTACGCCTCCACGAGCGCGTCCTTGGACGGATAGAGCTGGTAGAGGCGCTTGAGGGAGACCCCGGAGGCGCTGCGGACGGCGTCCATGCCCACGGCCTGCAGGCCCCGGGCGTAGAAGAGCTCCTCGGCCGCGTCGAGCACCCGGGCCCCGGCCTCCGCCCGCACGGCTGTGTCCATGGCGCCTTCTCCCTTGCCTGTTGCGTGAGAACGATCGTTCTCCTACGCTACAGCACATCACCGGAGAACGATCGTTCTCCGCTCCGCACGGACCAGGGGAGAGTCATGTCCGAGAGCAAGCCGCCGTTCCCGCCGTTCACCGCCGACACCGCCCTGGCGAAGGTCCGGGCGGCCGAGGACGCCTGGAACAGCCGCGACCCCGAGCGCGTGGCCCTCGGCTACACCGAGGACTCCCAGTGGCGCAACCGCGACGTCTTCCTGACCGGCCGCGCCGAGATCGTCCGGTTCCTGCGCGACAAGTGGGAGCGCGAGCTCGACTACCGGCTGCGCAAGGAGCTGTGGGCCTTCTCCGGGGACCGCATCGCCGTGCGCTTCGCCTACGAATGGCACGACGCCGACGGCCAGTGGTACCGCAGCCACGGCAACGAGAACTGGGAGTTCGACGCCCGCGGCCTGATGCGCCGCCGCTACGCCAGCATCAACGACCTGCGCATCACGCCCGGGGAGCGGCGCCTCCACCTGCCGGAGGGGTCATCCGCAGTGGTGTGAGCTGTTCGATGTCGTAGCGCTCGCGCAGCTTGGCCACGGCCTCCTCGTCCACGTGCGGACCGGAGTTGAGGATGTCGAAGAGCTCCTCGAAGTAGCGCTCGTGGTCGGGCGGCGGCGACGCCTGGAAGAACATCCGGGCGGGCTCGCCGGTGGGGTTGGCGAAGGCGTGCGGACAGCCGGGCGGCACGACGATCACGGTGCCGGCGGCGGCCCGCACGCACCGCTTGCCCGTCGGGGACTCCCACTCGCGCCAGTTCTGACGGGTGCGGATGCGCGGCTCGAAGGCGAGGACGTCGAGCTCGCCCTCGAGGACGTAGAACAGCTCCTCGCTGCGGGTGTGCAGATGGGCGCCCACGTCGAAGCCGGGCGGTACGACCACTTCGAAGCTGGAGGCGGCTCTGGAGTGCTCGCCGGTCACCTTGAAGGTCACGTGCTGGGCGGGCGTGTGCAGGATCCGGCCCCCGCCGGGGGGTACGACCAGGCCGTCGGGGGCGCTCAGAAGCGTCATGGTGCGGGGCCTTTCGGGGCGGCCGAGGCGGCGTTCACCAGGTGACGGGCAGGGTCTCCGGCCCCCGGATGAGCGCGCTGCGCTGCCACCGGATCTTGTCCAGGGGCTCCGCGAGGCGCAGGTCGGGGAAGCGGTCGAGGAGGTTGGAGAGGATGACCTCGGACTCCAGCCGGGCCAGCATCGAGCCCAGGCAGAAGTGCGGTCCGTGCCCGAAGGACAGGTGCGGATTGTGCTTGCGGTCGAAGTCGAGCTCGTCCGGGCGCTCGAAGACCTCGGGGTCGCGGTTGGCCGTCAGGTAGGAGGAGTGCACGACCTCCCCGGCCCGGATCAGCACGCCGCCGACCTCGACGTCCTCGGTGGCGACGCGCGCGAGCCCGACGGCGTTGCGGTGCGGGATGTAGCGCAGCAGCTCCTCGATGGCCTGCGGCAGCAGTTCGGGCTCCGCGCGCAGCCGGGCCAGCTCCCGGGGGTGGGTGAGCAGGGCGTAGACCATGTTGCCGCTGTTGTTGCGCACGGCGTGGGCGGCGCTGGCCTGGATGAGCAGCGCGATGGCGACGGCCTCCTCGATGCTGAGCTCGCCCTCCAGCGTGGCCTCGGCGAGGTAGCCGATCAGGTCGTCGCTGACCTCGGCGCGGCGGCGCTCCAGCAGCTCGGTGAAGTAGGCCGCCATCCCCGTCTTGGCGCGCTCGCTCTCCTCCCGGCCGTAGCCGGCCGACAGCAGGATGTTCGTCCACTCCGCCATCTGCGGCCGGTCGTGCGCGGGGACGCCCATCACGTCGCTGATCACGGCCAGGGGCAGGGGACCGTGCAGATGCTCCATCAGGTCCGCGGGCGGCCCCTCCTGCTCCATCTCGTCCAGGAGTTCGTCGGCGGCCCGCTGGGCCGCGGGGCGCAGCCGCTCCAGGCTGCGCGCGGTGAAGGCCCGTGCGACGGCCTTGCGCAGCCGGGTGTGCTCGGGCGGGTCGGCGAAGCCCACCGCCTCGTCGAGCGGGATGAAGTGCGGGGCGAGCCGGGTGATCGGGCGGCCGAGCACCGCCTGCCGGCTGAAGCGGGGGTCGGACGTGACGAACTTGACGTCCTCGTACCGGGTCACGAACCAGGCGTGGCCCTCCCCGTTGGGCAGCTTGATCCGGGAGATCGGCTCCTCGTGCAGCCGTTCGGCCATGAAGGGGTCGAAGTCCAGGCCCCGTAGGTCCGGCACGTCCCAGAAACGCACGGGGAACTGCTCTGATACGGATTCCGTCGTCGTCATCGGCTGCACACCCACCCTGCCTTTGAGCGCTTTTGTCCCGAAGTCAAACTCCCCCCGAACGCGTGTGAGCAGCGCGCCACGCCGCCGAATTCACCCGTCCGGCCCAGCATCCGGGCCGGGGCGCCACCCGTTCGCCTGACACGCGGGCGTGGCGTCGCGGCCCGGCGCGGTGCGCGGCCGACGCTGTGCGGCGTGCGTGGACCTAGGGGTGGCAGAGCCCGCGTGGGCTCGGTGGTGGGGCGGTCGCTGGCCGCCGTCCTCGCGGTGCTGATGACCGCGACGAGCGGCGTGGCGACCGCCGGGGAGCGGAGCGGGACGACGTGGGCGGGTGCGGCGCCGGCCTCGCCGATCGTGGCGGCCGACCAGGCGACGCGGGCCGTGTACGTGCTCGACGCGCGGCAGGCGAGCTGGGACGCCGGGAGCGACGACCCCGGGGTGCTGTGGTCCTTCAGCGCCGACGGCCGGGCGGGCCTGGAGGACCTGCGCCCGGACGTGACGTGGACCAATCCGAGCGAGGCGAAGGTCCGGGACCTGGACGGCAGGCGGTATCTGCTGGTGACGGCCTCCGGAGGACTGGCCGCCGTGGTGGGCTATCCCGGCCGCGCCGTGTACTGGGCGGCCGACACCGGCACGGGCAACGCGCACAGCATCGACCTGCTGCCCGACGGCAACGTCGCCGTGGCGGTCAGCACGGGCGGGTACGTACGGCTGTACGCCGCCTCCACCGGCTCGCGGGCCACGGAGCACGCGCAGGTGTCGCTGGCCGGGGCCCACGGAGTGCACTGGGATCCGCGGACCCGGCTGCTGTGGGCCCTGGGCAGCCGGCAGCTGGTCGCCCTGCAGGTCGGCGGTACGCCCGAGGAGCCGGAGCTGAGCGTGGTGCGGCGGGTGACGCTGCCCAGCCGGGGCGGGCACGACCTGGCCCCCGTGCTGGGGAGCCGGGGGCGGCTGTGGGTGACCACCGCCTCGGCGGTGTACCAGTACGCGACGTCCGACCGGGAGTTCGTGTCGTACCCCCTCCAGTCCAGGATCAGCGGCCCGGGCGTCAAGAGCGTCGGCGACGACCCGGCCAGCGGGCAGGTGCTGGTCGCCCGGCCCGATCCGGGCAACCCCTGCACCTGGTGCACCGACCGGCTGTTCCTGTACCGCCCGGACGGCACGCGCACGCTCCTGCGCGGCGGGATGTACAAGGCCCGCTGGTGGACGGCCGACCGCGGGCGGTGAGGGCGCTCAGCGGGAGACCGTGGGCGGCGCCTCCTGCAGGCGCGCGCGGACGTCGGCGGCGGCCTCGACGCTGTCGGGCACCTGCTCCCACAGGGCGAGCAGGGCGGGCGCCAGCCGGGGCGCCCGCTCACCGCTGTGCTGCCAGCAGTAGTGGGCCCGCCTGAGCGCCGCGAGCGCCTCGGCGTCGGCGGGGCCGCCCCGGGCCAGCCGGGTGGAGGCGGCCGACATCCACAGCTCGGCGGCGCGCGGGTGGTCGCCGGCGAGGCGGGCGAGGTCGGCGCGCACCTCGATCCACAGCCCGGCCTCGGGGCTGTGCGGGCCGTGGCGGCGCAGCGCCTGCTGCTCCCAGGCGGCGGCCATGGCCCCCGCCTCGTTGTGCCGGCCGGCCTGGGCGGCGGCGAGGATGCGCGGCAGCGGGTCTTCCTCCTCGCGCGGCGGCGGGGGTACCGCGGCCGCCGGGGGCGGGCCGGCCGCCACCGGCGGCGCGGGGGCCGCGGGGGCGACGGGTGCGGCGGCGGGCGCCGGTGCCGCCCGGTTGGCGAGGACGGGTCCGCCGGTGCCGGACTGCAGGGCCAGGAAGCCCTCGGGGAGCGAGGCCTGGGTGAGCGCCAGGTGGTGGATCACGGCGGGGTCGAGTGTGGGCCCGGCCGCGGGGTGGCCGACGGACAGGGCGGTGAGGAAGGAGCGGGTGTAGGGCCCGGCCTCCTGCGCGGGCTTGCCTGGAGCGGGGGTGACCACTCCGCAGACCGGCAGGCCCCCGGCCAGGCGCCCGTCGTGGGCGGCGGCCGCCAGGTGCGGCCAGGTGTGGGCGTCGGCCTCGGCGTCGACGAGGAGCAGGGTCGGGCCCGTGTGCTCGCGCAGCGCCCGGGTCAGCCACTCCCAGGGCAGGCCGGTGTAGCGGACCGTGGCGGCGGTGCTCTCGCGCAGCGCCAGGTGCAGTTCCGTGCTCCGCCGGGCCGGGACCATCAGGTGCCCGGTGACCCACACCAGCAGCGGCCCGGGCACCCGGGCCGCGTCCTGGAGGTAGGCGAGGACGCTCTGGGGTCCGGCCATGGCGGGGAGCTGCACCACGTCGGCGGAGGCGGCGGCGAGGAACTGGCGCGGTCCCGCGCCCGCGATGGCGTGCGCGGTGGGGTTCGGCAGGGCGCCCCGCCGCCCGTCGGGGGTGCCGTCGAGCAGCAGGACACAACCATGGGTCGCGTGGTCCAACGCGTTCTTCCTTCCGGCCGAAACGAGAGCCCGTGACGCAACTCTAGGCGCCGGTCCGGGCGGTGCGGCCGCCTTTCCCCACCACTTGCGCCTCCCGACCCCGTTAAATCCGGCATCGGCCCACATAGCCGTACTGGCGGTGGATGCGCGGACGGCGTTCCTGTGGCGCCGGGGGGTCCGGCCCCGTCCGGACCCCCCGGCGCCACGGCCCCGTGACGACCCGTCACCCCACGGCCGCGCGGGTCTCCGGAGCGTCGTCGAGGGCCTTGTGGTTGACGGCCTTGCAGACCGGCACTTCCCCGGTGTTCTCGATGTACTTCGCCGCCACCCAGGTGGCACGGTCCCGCAGCAGGTACCAGACCGGGTTGCCGCCCACGTCCTGCGCGCGGACCTTGCAGCGCAGCGCGGCCTGGCCGTGGAACTTGAGGATGCCTCTCACCGAGGAGTCGGTGCTCGGGTAGGCGCGTTCGACGATCCCCGAGCCGGCGACGACCGTGCCGTAGGGCCGGGTCGGCGGGGCGGCCTGGGCGGGGACGGCGAGCAGGGAGCCGCCGAGGGCGGCGGCCGCGATCACACCGGCCGAGACCTTCCTGCTGCGGATCGCGAATGTACGGAACATGGGAACTCCCTCGATGCGAAGTGGATCACGCATTGCCCAGGTTCCACATGAAATGTCGACCTAAACACAAATCAAGATGACGGCCCGGATGGCCGACCATTCGGCCGCCGGTCGAGGTCGACAAAGATCTTTTCCGCGTCTCCCCACTCCCCCGGTCACGACCTCAGCAGGCGTCGACCCACTTGTGGGAGGAGACGTTGTCGTTCACTTCCTGGCCCTGTCCCGCGCCGTGGTGGTCGTCGAGCCGCTGGACGAGCGCGCCGAACCCGGTCCGGCGGGCGCACCGCGCCTGTCCGGGTGTCGCGTACGGATGGCCCGCCTCCCGCATGCACCGCGCCCAGCCGGCGACGCACCCTTGGTCGCTGCGCTGGATCCTGCCGCCCGAGGGGAGGGTGGCGAGCAGGCCCCTGGGGCGGGGCCCGTTGGCCGCGGCGAGGGCCTGGGGCCGGCGGTGCGGAGGCAGCGACCGGACGTAGAGGCCATTGGGGTCCCGCCGGGCCTCCTCCCGCTCGCGCTCCCGTTCGGCGCGCCCGTAGCCATGGCGTTCCGCCCACGCGGGGTCGTCGAGAACGTAGGGGAACTCCCGGCCGCATACGAAGCGCATGGGGGCTCCGGAAGACATGGTGGTGGGAGAGGGGCCCCGGGAGCCGGGGCCCCCGGGGTCAGCCGGTGATGTTGACCGGGCGGTAGGCGTGGTACCCGTCGCGGCCGTTCACCCCGTAGGAGTGCTGCTTCCAGCGCGTACCGACGCCGCCCGCCTGCTCGTAGGACTTGTAGGCGGTGTGGGCGGCGTTGGCCCAGCCGTCGAAGATGACGACGTGGCGGAAGTCGGCGCTGTCGCTGTTGGCCTTGATGACGAGGTCACCCGGGGCGAGATCCTTCATGGCGATCTGACGGGTGTAGGCCTTCTTCTTGAGCGTCACGGTGTTGGGGCCGGGCGGCGGCAGGCGCAGGGCCATGGAGACGTAGCCGGAGCAGTCCTGCCGGTAGCCGTCCTTCCAGTACCTCTTCTGGCTGTACGGGACGGGGCGGCCGTTGTTGGCGGTCAGCCAGGTCTTCGCCCGCTCCAGGACCTGGGCCCGGGTGAGGGCGGGTGCCGCGGCCGGCGCGACCCGGTGGTGGTCCGCGGGGCGCGTGACGGTGGTGGACGCGGCTGCCGGGGCCGCGGACGTGGACGGGGCGGCCAGGGCCACCGATCCCGCGCAGACGACGGCGGTCAGGGCGGCCATTCTCCAGCGGTTGATCCTGGTGTTGGACATGGTTGTCTCCCGTGTCGGTGAAAGGGGTGATGCGGCGTCCGTACGGCGGGGCGCTGTCGAAGCGCCCGGACATGCCCGGGGCGGTGCGTGGACCGATGCGTAGGCGTCGGCGCTACGGGCGTTGCAGCCCGGGCCTCGGAGCCGGTGATCCGAGTCTGCGGTGGGGACTTCACCCCTCGCAAGAATGTCCCGTTTGCTTCACCAAGGTCGGGATCCCTAGGGTTCTGACCTGCTGGGACAGACTTGTCCCGGGACAGGGACGGTCGTCGGGACCGCCTGCCGGGACAGCGACGGCGTACGTGCGAGGAAGGGGTCGGCGATGGCCGGCGGCGACGAGTCCGGCACCCCGGCGCAGCGGCTGGGAGTCGCGTTACGGGCCCTGCAGCGGCGTTCCGGCCGCACGCTGCGCTCCTTGGAGAGCGAGGTGCCGATCAGCGACTCATCGCTGTCGCGGTACTTCCAGGGAAGAACTGTTCCGCCGTGGGCCGCGGTCCGTGATCTGTGCCGGGCCCTGGGAGCGGACCCGGCGGAGTACCGGGCGTTGTGGGAGGCGGCGGACCGGAGCCAGCCCCGTCCCGCCGACGCGCCCGCCCCCGCCTCCGCACCGGCCCCGGACGCGACGGGTGTGCGCCCGCGAGGGCGGTGGGCACACGCCGCGGCCGGGCTCGTCGGCGGCACGCTGCTCGGCGCGGCGCTCGCGGCGCTCGCCCTCCCGCAGAACTCCGGGGACGCCGGCGGTTCCCGCACGCCGGCGCGGACCCTGGGCAAGGGCGCCGGGACGGTTCCGGATCAGCACAGGGGTCCGTCCGACGCGGTCCGCATCTTCGTCAGCCGGGCCACGGGCGCCTGTCTGGACCACAGCCTGGACAAGCAGTTGCGTTCGTACGCCTGCAACGGCATGAGCTACCAGCGGTGGACGGTCCACCCGTTCCCCGACGGCACCCGGCAGTTGCGCAACCACGCCACGGGCGCGTGTCTGGCCCACGACGACGCGGGGCTGCGGGTCGCTTCCTGCTCCTTTGCCCCGTCGACGGCGCAGTCGTGGTCGCTCACCGCCTCGTCCGACGAGTCCGTCGAGGTCAGAAGCAAGGCGACGGGGCGTTGCCTCGCCGACGGCGTCGCCGGCCTTCAGGCTCTCTCGTGCGACCGCTCGCAACGCCAGAAGTGGGGCTGACGGTGCGGCAAGCGGTCAGTCGCCCCGTACGACGGGCCGGCCGCCGTCGAAGCCGAGCCCGGCCGTGTACACGGCCCGGTAGCGGTGCGGAGGGCCGGGCCGCCAGCCGTGGAAGACGATCCGGTCGCGTCCGTCCGGGCCGGTCACCACGTCCTGGCCACCGGGGCCCCGGACGGTGCCGCCGAGGGAGTCCGTGCTCATCAGGGGCCGCGGGCCCTTGGTGTACGGGCCGGTGAGGCTGTCCGCCAGGGCGTAGCCCGTCGCGTAGGCGTCACCGTCGTAGGAGTTCGCAGAGTAGAACAGCACGTAGTGGCCGCCCCGCTTGACGAGGGTCGGCGCCTCGACGACCTCGCCCTCCCACGGCTGGTCCTGCTTGAGCAGCCGGACGGCCGGGCCCGTGGTGCGGGTCCCGTCCCGGGAGACGGGCTGGAGGTGGAGCCATGTGTCCTTGTGGCAGCAGTTGCCGTCACTCTTCCACAGCAGGTAGCGGCGGCCGTGCTCGGTGAAGCTGGAGGCGTCGATGGCGCCGCCGTCCTCGACGGGGCAGACGAGCGGCCCGTCGCCGGCTGGCGCGAAGGGGCCGTCGGGTGACGGGGACAGCGCGGCACCGACGCACTGTCTGCCGCTGGCCCGGTCCTTGGCGGTGTACTGCAGGGTGAAGCCGTGGCCGTTGGCGTACACCTCCGGCGCCCACACCTTCCCGCTGTCGGGCTCGGCCCAGCGTCCCAGGGCGGGCAGCACGTCGGCTCCGGCGACCGTCCAGTGGACCAGGTCGGTCGATGTGGCGTGCCGGACGTGCTTTCCGTCGCCGTTGGTCGCGTAGGCGTGGTACGTGCGCCCCGCCTTGACGATGTCGGGATCGGGGAAGTCCCGGTCGAGGACCGGTCCGCGGACGGCCACGGCGGCGGCAGCGGGCGAGGCGAGATGCCCGAGGGCGACGACGAAGGCGGCGACGAGCACGAGGAGGCGTTCGAGCCGGTGCGAGGCGGACGGTTGGGGCACGGGCCCGAGTCTGTTCCACCCCGGCGTCCTCGCACGGGCGTGTTCGACGCCCTGCCCTCCCTACGGGGGAACGACCCTACGGGGGAACGACCGGCCGTCAGCCCTCGGTGTCCGGCGGCTTCTTGGCGCGGCTGGGCTGTACGCGCTTGGGCTCGCCCTTCATCTTGGGGTGCTCGGGCGGGTAGGGCAGGTCCCCCAGGCCGTGCTCGCGCTCGTCGCGCGCGGCCAGCTCGAGCGCCGCCTCCAGCCCGCAGGGGCGGGCGTCCATGTCGGCGTGCACATCGCCGACTTCGGCGAACCGGGCCGGCATCGTCGCCAGGTCGAAGTCCTCGGGAACGGCGCTGGGGACCTCGTCCCAGCGCAGCGGCGCGGAGACGGGGGCATGCGGACGCGGGCGCACGGAGTATGCGCTGGCGATGGTGCGGTCGCGGGCGGTCTGGTTGTAGTCGACAAAGATCTTTGTTCCGCGTTCCTCCTTCCACCACGCGGTGGTGATCCGCTCCGGCGCCCGCCGCTCCAGCTCGCGGGCGACGGCGATGGCCGCCCGGCGTACCTGGACGAACGTCCAGTCCGCGGTGATGGGCACGAAGACGTGCAGGCCGCGCCCGCCGGAGGTCTTGGGCCAGCCGGTCAGGCCGAGACCGGACAGCACGTCCCGCAGTTCGAGCGCGGCGCGGACCGCTTCGGCGTAGCCGGTGCCGGGCTGCGGATCGAGGTCGATGCGCAGCTCGTCGGGGTGGTCGGTGTCGGCGCGCCGCACCGGCCAGGGGTGGAAGGTGAGGCAGCCCAGGTTGGCCGCCCACAGGACGGCCGCGGTCTCGGTGGGGCAGATCTCGTCGGCGTAGCGGCCGCTGGGGAAGGCGATGCGGCCGGTGGGGATCCACTCGGGGAGGTTCTTGGGCGCCCGTTTCTGGAAGAAGGACTCCCCCTCCACGCCGTCGGGGTAGCGCTCCAGGGTGGTGGGGCGGTCCTTGAGGGCGCGCAGGATGCCGTCGCCGACGCTGAGGTAGTACCGGGCGACGTCGTACTTGGTGAACCCGCGCTCGGGGAAGTAGACCTTGTCCGGGTGGGACAGGCGTACCGTCCGCTCGCCGACGGTGAGCTCCAGGGTGTCTGCCATGCGTGTCACGTTAGGCCGAACGGGAGGGCGGCGCCCGTCGGCGGGCGCCGCCCGGTCGCCGCCCGCACAATCGAAGGGTCATGGACCTTCCGGTGATGCCTCCCGTGCAGCCGATGCTGGCCAAGCCGGCGGCGGCGATCCCGCCCGGCATGCAGTACGAGGCCAAGTGGGACGGCTTCCGGGCGATCGTCTTCCGCGACGGCGACGAGATCGAGATCGGCAGCCGCACCGGAAAGCCGCTCACCCGCTACTTCCCCGAGCTGGTGGAGACCCTGCTGCGCCAGCTGCCGCCGCGCTGCGTCCTGGACGGGGAGATCGTCATCGCCCGCGGCGGCCGGCTGGACTTCGACGCCCTGCTGGAGCGCATCCACCCCGCCGACTCCCGGGTCCGCCATCTGGCGGAGACGACCCCGGCGAGCCTGATCGCCTTCGACCTGCTCGCGCTGGGCGACGAGTCCTTGCTGGCGACGCCCCAGCGCGAGCGCCGGGACGCCCTGACGGACGCCCTCGGCGGCGCCCGCGACCCGCTCTTCACCGCCCCCGTCACCTACGACCTGGAGGTGGCCCAAGGCTGGTTCGAGCAGTTCGAGGGGGCGGGCCTGGACGGGGTGATCGCCAAGCCGCCGGACCTGCCGTACCTGCCGGGCGAGCGCGCCATGGTGAAGGTCAAGCACGAGCGGACCGCCGATTGCGTCGTCGCGGGGCTGCGGCCGCACAAGAGCGGCCCGGTCGTCGGCTCGCTGCTGCTGGGCCTGTACGACGACGCCGGGCACCTGCAGCACGTGGGGGTCTGCGCCTCGTTCCCGATGCGTCGGCGCCGGGAGCTGATGGAGGAGCTGGAGCCGCTGCGGATGCCGTCCGTGGCCGGACACCCCTGGGAGCAGTGGGCCAGCGCCGAGGCGCAGGCCGCCGGCCGGCTGCCGGGCGGCCCCAGCCGCTGGACCGGCAAGAAGGACCTGTCCTGGATCGCGCTCCGCCCCGAGCGCGTGGTGGAGGTTGCCTACGACCACATGCAGGGCGACCGCTTCCGGCACACGGCCCAGTTCCGCCGCTGGCGCCCCGACCGGGAGCCGCGGCAGTGCACGTACGCGCAGCTGGAGGAGCCGGTCGGCTACGACCTGGCGCAGGTCCTCGGCACTGCCTGACACTGCGTCAGCACAGCCCTCCCCTCGGAGCAACCCCGACCCCCGTACGGGGCAGCGGAGCAGGAACTGACGGGACGCCACATCCCGGTGCGGGGAGACATTCCGACACCCGGTGGGAGAGGTGGTGCTCATGGCAAGGTCTCGTACGACCCGCTTCGCGGGCGGCGCGCGGCGCGGTGCCGCCCTACTGGCAGGCGCGTGCGCCGTGTGCCTGCCGCTCGGCGCGGGGGCCGCGACGGCCTCGAACGTCACCGACGGTCCGGTGTCCCCCTTCTGGGCCGAGCCGGCCAACCGGCCCGCCAAGCAGGCGCGGATCTGGCAGGAGCGGGGGCGCGACGAGGACGCGCAGGCCGTGCGGCGCATCGCGGAACAGCCCACTGCCGTCTGGATGACGAGCGAGGACCCGGTGCGGCAGGTCTCCGCGGTCGTCGAGGAAGCCGAACGCGCCGGCCGCATCCCCGTCCTGGTGGCGTACAACGTCCCGCACCGCGACTGCGGCCAGTACTCCTCGGGCGGCGCGCGCGACGCCGCCGCCTACCGGGCGTGGGTGGCCCGCGCCGCGGCCGGCATCGGCGAGCACCGGGCCTGGGTGGTCCTGGAGCCCGACGCGGTGGCGCAGTGGGCCACGGGCTGTCTGCCGGCGGAGGCGAAGGAGGGGCGGCTCGGGCTACTGGCCGACGCGGTACGGGCGTTCAAGGAGCGGCGGGGCACCTCGGTGTACATCGACGCCGGCAACCCGGGCTGGATCTCCGACCAGCAGCTGCTGGCCGACGCGTTGCGCAAGGCGGGGATCGGCGAGGCGGACGGCTTCGCGCTCAACGTCTCCAACTTCCACACCACGCCCGTCACCCTCGACTACGGCGGCCGGCTCTCGGACCGGCTGAACGGCGCCCACTTCATCATCGACACCAGCCGCAACGGCAATGGCCCGCTGCCGCCCGCGCCGCCCGGCTCGGGGGACGAGTCGTGGTGCAACCCGCCGGGCCGGGCGCTGGGTACGCCCCCCACGACGGCGACGGGCGACCCACGCGTCGACGCCTTCGTCTGGATCAAGCGCCCCGGCGAATCGGACGGCACCTGCCGGGGCGCGCCGCAGGCCGGCCGCTGGTGGTCGGAGTACGCGCTGGGTCTGGCGACGACGAGGCCCGCCCCCACCCGGTGACCGCCGGCCGGGACGTCAGCGGATGTGCACCCAAGCCGCCCGCGACGGCGTCCCGGCCCGGTCGACGAGGAAGATCATGTACCACCCGGCCGGCACCAGCGAGGGGTCCTCGGGAATCTCCACGGCCACCGCCCCGCCCCCCGCGGCCCGCAGCGTCAGCGCGACCGACCGCTGCTCCACGTCCGTCGCGTGCGTCACCGCACTGGGCCGCATCAGCCGCACCGCGGCCACCCCCCGCCGGTCCGTGCCCGGCAGGGTGAGCGTCTCGCCCCGCGCGGCCACGAGCGGCCCCGTGCGCAGGGCGGGACGGTGGTGGCGGTAGAGGTAGGGCGGGGTGTAGACCTCGATGCGCTTCTCGAAGGCGCCCATGCGGGTGCCCGCCTTGTCCGCGAAGAGGGGGTTGGAGCCGAAGACCGCGATCCGCCCGTCGGGCAGCAGCAGCGCCTCGGAGTGGTAGTCGCGGCCCACGGTGGGATCGGCGGCGTTGCGGAAGGCCCGCTTGCGGGGGTCGTAGAACTGGGCGTGCAGGATGTCGGAGCCGCGCTTGCCGCGGTAGTCGCCGGACCCGCCGGTGGTGAAGACCTTGTCGTCGGGGGTCAGTACGGCGTTGAGGTAGCGGGTGGGCCGGGGCAGGTCGGGGCCGCGGGTGTAGCGGGGGGCCGGGGCGCTCAGGTCGGCGATCGCGGTGCGCTTGCTGGAGCGGTGGGACTCCCCCACCCCGCCGCCGCCGAGGATCATCACCTTCCGGTCCTGGGCGGGGGGCAGCAGCACGGAGGCCGAGGTCTCCGTCATGTCCCGCTCCTCCAGGCCGGGTACGGGCTCGAAGGCGTTGGTGCCCACGTCCCACAGGCCCGGTGTGCGGCCCCGGTCGGCGGGGCCGTAGCCGGCGTTGGAGCCGGAGTAGAACAGCCGGCCGCCGCCGGTGAGGAAGAGGGCGGGGTAGGTGGGGAAGTACCGGTCGGGGCCGGCGGACCAGCTGCGGGTCGCGGGGTCGTAGATCTCGTTCTTGCCGGGAATGATCTCGCCCATGTCGTCCAGGCCGGAGACGGTCAGCACCCGCCCGTCCTTCAGGGTCACCAGGGTGGGGTACCAGCGGGCCTCCGACATCGGGTCGACCGGTACGTAGCGCTCGGCGATGGGGTCGAACTCGTAGGCGTCCTTGAGCCCTTGGAAGTCCTTCTTGTCCAGGCCCAGCTTGGCGGCGAGTCCGTAGAGGTCGTGGGCGTCCTGGCCCGTCAGGCCCTGGATGCGGTACTGGTCGGCGGTGTGGGTGATGCCGTCCTCGCCCTCGGTGAGCGCCTCCACGTACACCCGGGCCTGGGCGGCGGTGACCGTGACCTTCTTCTTGACGGCCTTGCGCTTGCCCTTGTGCTTCCCCTTGCCCTTGTGCTTCTTCCCCTCGTCCTTGTCCTGCTCGGTGATGGTCTTCGTCGCGCGCGGCACGAGAACGGCCAGCTGGGAGCGGTAGCGCTTGCCGGAGGAGCCCACGAAGACGGTGCCGGCGGGGAAGGTCCGGGGGGCGTCGGGGTTCTCGTTCTTCACCAGCATCGCGCCGCCGGCCCGCCGCACGTCGCCGGTGAGCTTCTCGTAGCGCGCGGTGCCGCCGGCCACCAGGAGCCTGCCGTCGGGCAGCTGGGCGTGGCCGGCGCAGAACATGTCCTTGGGCGTGGGGACCAGCTTGAAGGTGTTGCGCACCGGGTCCCACAGGACGCTCTGGAACGTTCCGGCCCGGAAGTTCTTCTCGTCGTTGCCCGACCCGGCGATCAGCAGCACCTTTCCGGTGCGCAGCAGCGCGGCGTGGATGGCGTTGACGCGGAACCTCTCGGGCACGTCCACCACGTCCCAGTGCCCGTACCGGGCCTTGTAGGCCCGCTGGTTGATGGTGTAGGCGTGCCAGGCCCGTTCCGCGAACCCGGTGGCGGCCGGGCCGTTGGCGGCGACCAGGGCCAGTACGGCGCCGACGCCCAGCGCCATCCTGCGTTCCTTCGCGTTCGGCAGCAACCTCACCGCACCCACATCCCATCGATCGGCCAGCCCGGTCCCCTGTCCCGGATTTACGTCACAACCCCCGTCGGCGCTGCCCCACCGGCCGCGAGGCACCCGTCTCGGCATCCCCACCGGACCCGCCGGCCCCGCAGGCCCCCGTATCGCCGGCCGTCACGGCGACCGGGACGAGCCCGCGGCGCGTCAGCCACCGCTCGCGCCACAGGCCGCCCTGCCAGACGCCGAGCGGGCCGAGGGCGGTCAGCAGGGCCAGGAACGCCCAGGTCCGCATCGCGGTGTGGGCGTGGCCGAGCGTCCAGGAGGCGGTCAGCGACAGCGCGAACACCCCCGCCCACATCAGGTGGGTGCGGAAGGTCGCCATGCAGTCGGGGCTGGCGGAATCGCCCTTGGGCGTCACCACGAACCGCGAGCGCCGGCGCAGCAGCGCCTCGCCCAGGGACCGGGCGTACAGCGGCGCCGAGAGGGCCGACATCACCATGCCGGCCGCCCCGGAGGAGCCGGCCGGCTCGTGCGGGCTGACGTTGTGGCGCCGGTTCCACACGTACAGCCCGACCTGCAGGGCGGCCGCGTCGCAGTAGAGCATCAGCCACAGCGAGGACTCCACGGTGATCCCCGAGGCCCCGAGCCCGAGGAACAGCGCGCAGGTCAGGGCGCCCAGGGCCCAGTTGAGGGCGGCCATCGGGTAGTAGGCGACCATGAACAGGTAGTTCATCAGCCGTCCGGGCGGCAGGGTCCACACCGCCCGCCAGAACTGGCGCAGCAGCGTCTCGTACGTCCCGCGCGACCAGCGCAGCTGCTGGGAGAAGAAGTCTGTCCAGGACGAGGGGCCCTCGCCGACGGCGAGGACGTCGGGGGTGTAGACGGACTTCCAGCGCCGCCCGGTGGCGGGGTTGCGGCGGCGGTGGATCTCCAGGCCCGTGGCCATGTCCTCGGTGATCGAGTCGAAGAGGCCGCCGATCTGGCGCAGGACGCTGATGCGGACGCAGTTGCTCGTCCCCACGAACATGGGTGAGCCGTAGGCGTTGCCGGCCCGCTGGATCAGGGCGTGGAAGAGGAACTGCTGGCTCTCGGCGGCCTTGGTGACGGCCGTGGTGTAGTTGCCGTAGACCTGGGGTCCGACGACGAAGGCGACGTCGGCGTCGCGGAAGTAGCCCAGCATGCGTTCGAGGAAGTTGGGCAGCGGCACGTGGTCGGTGTCCACGCAGGCCATGAAGTCGTAGGCGTCGCCGTGGGCGTCCAGCCAGGCGTTGTAGTTGCCGTGCTTGGTGCGGGCGCGGAAGCAGCCGGAGGGCTGGTTCCAGCGTGCGATTCCCTTGCGGGAGAAGTGGCGTACGCCCAGCTGTGCGCACAGCCCCTTGACGTCGGGGTCGTCCCCCTCGTCCAGCAGCCATACGTCCATCGGCCCGTCGTGCTGGATCCGTACGGCGCCCTCGAGAGTGGCCCGCACCATGGACAGCGGCTCCTTGCCCGGCACGAAGCTGGTCAGGAACGCCACGCGGGTGCCCGGCTGGGCGCGGACGGGCACGGGGTCGCGGGCCACCCAGGTCGCGTGGGCGTTGGAGGCGACGTTGACCACGCGGAACAGTTCGATCAGGCCGATCGAGACGAGCATGACGGTGTCGGCGAACCGTTCCCAGTCGCTGACGTAGGGCCGGTACAGCCAGTGGTCGGGCGAGATCAGCCAGAGCAGGAGGGCCACGGAGACCAGGGGCGCGGCGGCCACCAGCAGCATGACCCCCACCCCGCCGCCGGGGCCGCGGCTGAGCAGCCGCCGGTAGCGGACCCGGTAGACGCCGTCCGGCGGCTCGGTCAGCTCTCCCGCCAGCCGGCTGAACCCGGCGTAGTCATAGCCCCCGGGACCGCTCGCATCGGTCGGCTCCGCCACTTCGGGGCCCCCGGGGCCATCGCCCGGGCCGGGGCCGTCGGGGCATTCGCGGGCCGCCGCCGGCCGGGCGTCACTCGCCGAAATCGCCACCCAACACCCCCAGCCACATGAGGACCGTTCACAGCGGAGAAAACGTAACAAAACGGACCTACGATCATGTGACAACCGCACCGAAGGCGACACCACATCACTCACACGGCCCATGGGGCGGCGACGGGCGAAAGGTGCCTTAGAATTGCAGAATTCTTCAATTCACCAGATGCGCAGGCAGTCGGTCGATCCACGATCCACGTAGGGGGCCCGCCGTGAGTGCGTTCGCCGAAGCGATGCGGGAGCGGGTGCGTGCGGCGCGCGCGGCCCTGGCCGCGGCCCGTGCGGCCGAGGACGCCTACGCGGCGGCCATCGCCGAGGACGAGCTGGACGACGCCCTCCGGCTGGCCCTCGCGCACGGCGTCACGACGGACACCGGGGACGCCACGAACGCGGCAGACGGGCAGGACGGGAGTTGATCGGCGTGCGGGTGCCGCTGTACCAGGCGAAGGCGGAGTTCTTCCGGATGCTCGGGCACCCCGTGCGCATCCGGGTCCTGGAGCTGCTCCAGGACGGGCCGATGCCGGTGCGCGACCTCCTCACCGAAATCGGCGTCGAGCCCTCCAACCTCTCCCAGCAGCTCGCGGTGTTGCGCCGCTCCGGCATCGTGACCTCCACCCGCGAGGGCTCCACCGTCGTCTACGCCCTGGCCGGCGGGGACGTGGCGGAGCTGCTCGGGGCCGCCCGGCGCATCCTGACCCAGCTGCTCACCGGCCAGGAGGAGCTGCTCACCGAGCTGCGCGGGGCCACGCCGACAGGAGCCGAACGACCATGACCCAGGACTCCGAGAAGTACGCCGAGAAGGCGATCGGCTGGCGCGTGCTGATCTACATCGTCTTCGGCCACGTCCTGGCCGGCTTCATCTGGCTGCTCTTCTACCTCGGCGCCCACGCCAAGTAACACCGCCGGCGCCCGGACCATGACCCGCCGCCGCAACCCGTGAAGCGGTATTCACGAGGACAGGTGATAACGGAATGGCCAAGAGTGGCGTAAGCAATGTATGAGGGGACGCCCACCCGGTATAGACCCGCGGCCTATGCCAGTCGGGGCACAGGGCGCCGGAGCTGCGCATCGTATGACCGGCCCACCCCCACCGCACCCGGAGGCGATTCTTCCGCTCCGGTCAACCCGCAGGTCAGCACCGTGGGCCATTGCCCGGAACCGGGGTCGCGGGCCGCACCGCGCTGCTACTGTCCGGCGGCATGGAGGAGCTCTTCACCCCTGATGAACTCGCGCGCATTGAAGCCACCGCGCAGGAGAACGGCATTTCCTCACGCGACTGGGTACGGGAGATCGTGCTCCAGCGCCTCAACGGCGAGTGGCGGCACGATCTCGAGGACGCCGTCTGGCCGATCACGGTGCACCGCCGCCCCGGCGGCACCCTCCAGGAGCTGCACCACGCGGGCTGCTGGGTGCCGCGCGGCGGGGAGGACACGGTGAGCACCGCCGAGGCCCGGCGCAAGGCGGCCGAATACGACGTCCGGTTCTGCGACGCCTGCGAACCCGAGAGGTTCCTGGTCCCCTTCGACTGACGGCCGCCGTGCCGGGCGGTCGCCGGGATCCCCTCGGAGCCCGGCACACGGGCCCAGGGCGGGGCCCGGCCGCACCCCCCATTACGCTGTCCACCGCAAGATCGTTTAGGTGGGTGGGGGAAGTACGGCAATGAGGACAGCGACGCGACTCACGGGATGGGCGACCCTGCTCGTGGGCTACGCGACCGTACTGCTCGGCGTGGTCCCGTTCCGGGAACTGCCGCCCAAGCGGTACGAACTGCAGCTGCTGGCCGCGACCGCCGCCTGCGGCCTGTGCTGGCTGCTCGCCTCATCGGTGGCACGGGCCAGCCGGCGCGCCGCGTTGCGCCGCAAGGCGTGGCGCAGGCGGTACGAACCGTGGCCCGAGCCGCGGTCCTCGCGCCTGCTGTGCTGGGTGCTGGGCTTCGGCACCGCCCTGACGAGCATGGCCGCGCTGTGCCAGGGCGTGGGCCCCGACGGCGCCGAGGGCGAATGGCTCGCCAAGGCCCACCGGGCCGGCGCCGGCAGGTACGAGCTGCGGATCGACAAGATCCTCGGTGAGCCGCGCCCCACGGACGCGGAGGTCAACGGCGCCGATGAATACGCCTCCACGATCGTCGTCACCGTCCCCTTCCTCTCCGGCCCGCGGCAGGTCACCGTGGACGCGGTACACACCAGCGGAAAGCCGGAAGCGGGCCGCACGGTCGAGCTGCTGTACGCACCGGACCGCCCCGACCTGGGGGCACGTCAGGCCCCGGACAACGACATCGGCTCGTTCGCCGGACGCATCATCGCCCTGCCGACCATCTGGATCCTGGGCCTGGCGGCCGGGGTGGTGACGGGCGTGGCCCTGTACCGCCGTGAGGCGAGCGTGCGCTACGCGCGTCGATTCGTTCCGTGGGTGCATCTGCCCGCCGCGGCGCTCCTCGCGTGCGGGGCCGGGCTGGTCACGCCACTGCTCGTCGGCTTCCCCGCCACGGGCACGGGCTGGTGCCTGGCGGCCGGGGCCGCCGCCACGCCGTGGCTCGCACTGGCCTGGGTGGCGAAGGCGAGCTGACGCCCCGGCGCACGACCGCCCGGCCCCGAGGGGACCGGGCGGGGTGTCGCACGCCGTGGGCGGGCGTCAGGCGCGACGGCGCTTGAAGGCCCGGCGGATCAGGAAGATCGCCAGCACGATCAGCGCCACCACGAACAGGGTGCCGAGGATCATGACGATGAGCAGGGCCTTGCCGAGCTTCTTGAAGAAACCCTTCTTCTTTTTCTTCTTCTTGTCCTTGGCCAGCGTCCGGTGCCCGTCCTTGCCCTTGGCGAGCGTCCGGTGCCCGGCGGTGTCCCGGTGGTGCGGCGCCGCCGCGACCGACGCGGAGCCGTCGGCGCCGCCGGTGGCCGCCACGCCCGTGCCGGCCGCTTCCGCGACGGTGGCGTGCTGTGCGGTGCCGGCCACCGGGTACGCGCTCGCCGCCGAGGCCGGCGTGGCCAGCAGGGCGGTGCCCAGAACCAGCGCGATGACGGCGGACACCCGGCGGGCCAGGCGTCCTCGGTACCGCTGTCGGTCGTGCTTCTGCTCGTTGTTCATCCGCGCCCCCTGTGTCGGTGCTCTGACGGTTCGATGCTCCGCAGGTCGCGGGGCGCACCCATTATCCGCACACGCGCACCGCGCCCAGCAGGGCGCATACCCGCGGTACGCGAGACCGGGCACAACCGGGCACGATGTCCGGTTCCGTACGCCCGGTCCCGGTGCTCAGCCGCTCTTGCGACGGAACGAACGCTGCCCGCCGGCCTTGCCGTGGGTGCCGTGGATCTTGGATCCGTCGCGGTTCGCCCCGCTCGCCGCGCCGTCGGCCGCCTTGCCCTGCTTACGGGCCAGCGCCTCACGGAACTTGCGCTTCACCTCGTCCTCGGGGACGCCGGCGCCCTCCGCGGCCTGGCCCGCACCCTGTGCCGCTGTGTCCTCCGTCATTTAAAACCTCCTGGTCATCGCGGTGTTCGCCACAGCTTCGCACAGATCCGGCGCGGCCAGTCGTCCGGAACGGGACAGCGCCAGGACCGCCCCCGCGCAGGCCGCCCCGGTGGCGGTGAGCGCGAGCCACACCAGCCAGAGCGCGTCCTGCCGCAGTGCGAAGTCCCACAACGCCCCCACGCCGAGGTTGCCGAGGGTGATGCCCAGCCCGGAGACGGTGTTGTAGAGCCCGTAGTGGGTGGCGACCAGGCGCTCGCCGGAGAGGGAGACCACCGTGTCCATCTCGAAGGGATAGACCACCGCGCCGCCGGCGGCCAGCAGCACCACCGCCACGGCCAGCGCGGCGAGCGCGCCGACCGTCGTGACGGTGCCGCCGCCCATGGGGACGGCGGCCAGCGGCAGGAATCCCAGGCCCATGGCGGCCAGCCCGCGCACCAGCGCCTGGGAGGCGGTCCAGCGGCTTCTGGCCCAGCCCGTCAGCCGCAGCTGGCCCAGGACGGCCACCGCCGCCGAGACGACGAAGAGCGCGCTGGTGGCCTTGGTGCCCGCGTCCCCGAGGGCGGCGCCGGCGGCGAGCGGGAGGGCCAGGTAGACCTGGAAGGTCAGCACGTACGAGCCGATCATGGCGACGGAGAACAGCAGGAACGGCCGGTTGGCGACGACCGTGCGCCACTGCGCCAGCACCCCCTCCCGCTGCCGGCCGTCCGTGCCGCCGCGGCCCGTCGCGACGGGCAGGGCCCGCCACTGCAGCACGGTCAGGCCGGCGAAGATCGCGGCGGCGACCGTGCAGACCAGCCGGAAGTCGGCCGCCAGCAGGGCCAGTCCGGCCAGCGGGCCCAGCAGCATCCCCGCCTGGTAGTAGACGTTGAACGTCGCGAAGGCGGCCACGCGCCGGTCGCCGGCGGCCGTGGCGATGCAGGCGCGGACGGCCGGGTTGAACAGCGCCCCGGCGAAGCCGGTGGCCGCCGAGGCGACGATCAGGGCGGGCAGGGCGTCCACCCAGCCCAGCAGGGCGAACCCGGCCGTGCGCAGCACGCACCCGGCCAGGATCGGGGCCTTGTAGCCGTAGCGGTCGGCGAGGGTGCCGCCGATGAGGAACATCCCCTGCTGGGAGAGGTTGCGTACGCCCAGCACCAGGCCGACCGCCCAGGCGGCGAGGGCGAGGTCGCCGCTGAGGTGGGCGGCGAGGTAGGGCATCAGCATGTAGAAGGCGAGGTTGATGGCGAACTGATTGACCATCAGCAGGCGGGCGGCGGGCGGGAAGGTGCGCGTCTGGCGCCAGAGCGAGGTGAGCCCGACGGCCGCCCCCTCCCGCGCGGCCGGTGCCGCCGTCACCGGGCCGCTCCCGCCGGGGCGTCGCCGGCGCCGGCCGGGGTCCGCGTGAGCGGGTCGACGACGGTCTCGCACACCGTCCAGCGGGTGACGACCCGTTCGGCGGGGTGGGCGATGCGGTCGGGTACGGGCGCGGGGGCGCCGTCCAGGAGGTGGTGGCGGCGGCAGTAGTCGTCGTCGAAGACCGTGCCGGCGTAGCGCTGCGGTCCGTCGGGGAAGACCGCAGCGATCCTGGTCTCCGGGGGCAGGGTGGCGGCCAGGTGCCGGGCGACCAGGGCGACGGCCCCCACACTCCAGCCACCGGTGGCGTACCGGGAGCGGGCCAGGGAGCGGGCCGCCCAGACCGCTTCGGGCGCGGCGACCCAGTGCACCTCGTCGAAGAGGCCGTAGGCGACGTTGCGGGGGTAGATGCTGCTGCCCAGTCCGCGCATCAGCCGGAGTGCGGCGGGCTGCCCGAAGATCGTGGAGCCGGTGGAGTCCACGCCCACCACACGCAGGGCGGGGAAGTAGCCGCGCAGCACGGAGGCGATGCCGGCGGAGTGGCCGCCGGTGCCCACGCTGACGACGAGGGCGTCGATCCGCCCGAGCTGGGCGATCAGTTCGTGGGCGAGGGTGCGGTAGGCCGTCACGTTGTCGGGGTTGTGGTACTGGTCCGGGCACCAGGCTCCGGGGCGGGCGGCGAGGAGTTCCTCCACGCGCTCGCGGCGGGCTTGCTGCCAGCCTCCTACGGGGTGGGGGGTGGCCACGAGGTGGACTTCGGCGCCGTAGGCCCGCAGCAGGCCGATCATCATCGGCTCCATGCCCGGGTCGGTGACGACGGTGACGGGGTGGCCGTGGGTGACGCCGGCCAGGGCGAGGCCGAGGCCGAGGGTGCCGGAGGTGGACTCCACGATGGGCGCACCCGGCAGCAGGTCCCCGCGTTCGCGGGCGCGGGCCACCATGTGCAGGGCGGTGCGGTCCTTGATGCCGCCGGGGTTGCGGCCTTCGAGCTTGGCCCAGAAGCCGCGGCCGGGTGCCGCGAACGGCTCGCCGACCCACAGCAGGGGGGTGTCCCCCACGAGGCCGGCCGGGGTGCGGGCGGGCAGGGCGGCGGCCGCCGTGAGACTGGCCGGGGAGGTGGGGGCGGCCGGCGCGGTCGTCGTCGAGGGGGTGGGGCAGAGTGAGGTCATGGCATGGCTCTCCCGCGGCCGGTACACCGATGGAGGTGGAGCGGTACGGGCCGCGTTGACGGGAAACGGGCGGGGGATCCGGTCGGGCGCACGCGCGGCTTCGCCGGCGCGGCGCGGCCCGTCCTACGTCCGCCAGACCCCCAGGGCCGCCCTCAGCCGTCCGGGATCGCCCGCGGGGGCGGGCGCCGACCCGTGCGTATCGGAGGGCAGGGCCGGGCGGCAGCCGTCCGTCCCGGTCTGCGGGAGGAGGTCGGCTCCGGTCGCGGTGGGCAGGTCCTGGCGCGGGGCGGCGACCCCGGCTTCGTTGGCCTCCGCGCATTCCCTCGGCACGTCCTCGCCGGAGCCCCGCAGGGCGACCGGCCCCGGCCCCCGGTCGGGGGGCGCCGGTGCGGCGAGGGGCAGGGAGTAGGAGCGCTCCTGGTTCGGTGGCGGCTGGCCGTGCGCACAGCCCATCACGTGCGCCAGGGCGACGAGGACGACGAGGAATGCCGAAGCGACCCGGGACCTGGAGCGTGGTCCCCGGGGGAGCGTCCGAGCCGTCACCCATGCCGTCACAGTGGTTACAGTAAGCACGGCGCCGGATAAGGCCCGGGTAAAAGGAGTTACCACGTCCTCTTACCGGACGCCCTTGCGCACCAACGGGGTTGAGGCGGCGACGACCGCCGCGAGGGTCCACCACATGGCGGGGTAGCCCAGCAGGTCGTGCACGAGGCCGAGCAGGGGCGGGGTGGCGACGATCGCGAGCTGGTTGGCCGCCATGGCGGTGCCCAGCGCGAGGCCGACCCGGTCCGGCGGGCAGGACTCGCTCACGTGCGCGACCCAGGGTCCGTACCAGCCGAAGCCGAAGAAGCCGAGGCAGGCGGTGAGGGCGATGACGGGGCCGGGCCCGGCGGGCAGCAGGGGCAGGGCCAGCAGGGCGGCGGCCGTGGCGAGCATGCTCACGCGGATCCACGGCAGCCGTCCCCTGCCGGTCCTGTCGCTGGCGGCGGCCAGGGCGATGCGGCCCGCCGCGCCGATGCCCTGAACGCCGAAGAGCACGAACGCGCCGCGTGTGAGCGGGATTCCGTGGTGGTCGCGGAGGTAGAGCATGAGGTAGGTGGTGATGCCGTACTGCGCGGTGACCAGCACCGTGCCGCTGACGACGATGCCCGGCATGGCGGGGCGGCGCAGCTGCTCGACGAGGCGGGGCCACAGCGGCCGGGCCGGCGCCGGGCCGCCCCGGCCCGGGGCCCGGCGGTGGACCGCGACGAAGACCGCTCCCCCGGCCAGGGACACGGCGGCGGCGAGGGCGAACGCCGCGTGCCAGCTGTGGGCGTGGGCCACGGCGGGCATCGCGAGGGCGGCGGCCGCGCCGCCCAGCGGCAGGCCGGCCTGGCGGATGCCCATGGCCAGCCCCCGGTTGCCGCCGGGGAACCACAGGGCCACGGACTTGCTGCCGCCGGGCTGTGCGGTGCTGTAGCCGATGCCGAGGACGAACAGGCCGGCGAGGACGAGGGCGTAGCGGTCGGCGAGCGCGGCCAGGGCCAGCCCGCAGGCGACCACGACGGCTCCCGTCCCCACGATGGCCCGTTCGTCGTGGCGGTCCAGCAGGTGACCGACTATCAGCAGGGCGATGACGGGCGCCGCTCCGGCGACCGTGACCAGCAGGCCGACCGCCGTGCCCGTCAGGCCGAACGCCTCCTGGAGGAAGCCGGCGAGGGCGCCGAGGCCCTGCATGGCGAACGAGGACGTGGCCTGGGCGAGGGTGGCCGCCGCCAGCACCGCCCAGCGGTAGCCGTGCGCCGGGCCGGTCGGCCGGGGCGCCTGCCCGCGCGCCGCCGCCCTCGCCGGCCCGGCTGCCGTGGCTCTCCTTCTCATGGTCGCCGTGCGCGCTCCGGCCGCCTCACCGCAGCACCGGTACGAGGTCCTCCATCACGGCCGCCTTGGCGCGCAGATAGGCCCGGAACAATTCCGTCGCGGCCTCCGTGTCCGGCGCCGTCCCCGATACCGCGCAGTACCGCTCCACGGCGTCCGTGGCGTGCCGGAAGTGATTGGTCTCGGTGCCTCCGGTGTGCACGGTGATCCATGCCAGGACCTTTCGGGCCTCGCCTGCGGGGAATTCCAGATGGGCCGGGAGCCATTCCTGGAACATCGGGTGAATGAGCTCTACCTCACCATGGGTGTAGACCTCATGGATGAGTGTGTGCAGCAGGCCGGTGAGCAGGTTCCGCTCGCGCAGCCGCTGTTTTCCGAGGCGGGCGCGGAACTCCCGGGCGGCGGCCGAGCGGTAGCGCAGCAGCTGCCAGGAGTCGTCGCCGCAGACGGCGGTGGCCATGCGGTGGTAGAGGTCGGCGTGGAGGATCTCGCCGCGGGCGCCGAAGTCCTCGTCGGTGATGCGCTGCAGGCTGTCGACGACGCGGTAGTGGGCGAGCTGCTCGGCGTCGCCGGGCAGCTCACGGGCCTTGAGGGTGATGCGGCAGGCCAGTCCGGAGACGCTGGCCGCGGAGTTGTTGGTCTGGGACCAGCTCTGGAAGAAGCGCTTCAGGTGCTCCGGGTCGTGCGGCTTCGACGTGAGGAGGACGAAGCTCTCCTCGATGGTCCGCAGGGCTTCCCTCTCCTCGGTGAATGCCGAGGAGAGGGAGGTGCGCAGGGGTCCGGCCGGCATCTCGTTCAGTACCGGCATGACAATATGCAGAAGCGCGGGATCGGTTGATGCGGCATTTCCGAGCGATACTGCGGAAGCCTGAGCCATCGGCTCTTCACCTCTTCACACGGGAGCTGGTCTTCGATATCGCTGGCATACGCACACATCAGCGTCCTCTTTTCGCTGCCGGACAGTCAAGGAAAATACCCACTGGATTCCGGCCAGTAGTGGTCCGGCCGGCATGCGGCTCGGCGGGCGGGAGCGCGCGGAGCGGGTGAAGGTGGACGCATGACAGGACAGACGAACGGCACCTCACCCCTGCCCGACCCGGCACCGCCGCCGTTTCCGGACCCCGAGCCGGTCCCGCGGCCCGAGCCGCCGGAGCCCGGCCCCAGGCCGCTGCCGAAGCCGTCCCCGAGCCCCGCTCCGGACACGGCGGACTGAAGCCTTCCGCCCTCGGCGCCGCTCCCCCGCCCCGTCACAGTCACCGGGAGGAGTCGGAAGCACCGGGCGTGATGTCCCGCGCCCGGTCACCCATCTGGTCCCAGAAGCGGCGCAGGCCGGCCACCGGCACCTTGCGTTGCCAGGGTGCCTCGCGGCGGAAGCGCAGGAAGAGCCAGTCACGCGGGCGCCAGGTGCGCAGCAGGTCGCCCTGGTGGAGGCAGAAGACCTCGCTGAACTCCAGACGCAGGTTCTCCGCCTTGGCGGGGTAGGGGCACATCTTCATGCGGCACTTGTCCGTGCAGTTGGACCCGGGCTGCGCGGTGCGTTCGACGGCGCGGACGGGATCGAGCCGGGCACGGTCGCAGCTGAGGCAGGAGGGAAGCCGGGTGTTTCCGGGGCAGTTGCGGTCGAGCAGATGGAAGAGGTCCTTGGGGCGGTAGCCCCGTTCGCCGAGGATGGCGAGCAGGAGGACGTCCGCCAGGAGCTGCTGGGCGATGGGGTCGAGCGTGCTCCAGCCGGTGGACGGTGGGATCCAGAGGTTGTGGGCGCGCTGTTCACCGGGCGGACCGACCTCGGTGCCGACCTCGGAGGCGACGCCGGCCTCGTCGATCCACAGGAACCGCTCGGGGCGCCGGGTCTGCAGGGCGCGTACGGCCAGTTCACCGGCGGCCTTGACGAGCGGGTGCTCCTCCTGGCCCTCGGGCAGTGCCAGCCACTCACGGACCATGGCCCGGGGGTCGGCGCCCTGGCCGCGGATGGGCTGGGCCTCGGTGACGTCGTCGGGCAGGGCCCAGAGCGTCAGCGCGTGCAGGAGCGTCAGGCGCGTGTACCAGAAGGTGCTGCGCCGCAGCATGTCCTGGGCCTGTTTGACGAGGAACTGGCGGGCCTCGCGGTCGGCCCGCGGATCCGGCCGTTGGTTGGCGGCGTACTTGAAGCCCTGCGCCAGCGTCACGCCGAGGGCGAAGTGGGTGCCGGGGACGGCACCGTCCGGGGAGGAGGGCGTGCCGGTCGCCTCGGCCACCCACTTCTCCAGGTCGTCGCGGGGACTGCCGAGGTGCCGGGCCATCAGGGCCGAGCCGACGAGCATGGGCAGCACCCAGGCGCACAGGGTGGTGCGGTACCAGCTCTGCTTCTCCTTCAGTGCCTCGTTCTCGGCGTAGAGCTGTTCGAACCGCTGCCGCCTTCTGGTCAGCACCCGCAGCACGGCCCGCTGGTCCCTGTCCGCCCGGTCCGCCATCGGGGTCAGCTGCTCCATGTACGCCTCGGGGTCCTCGGGCGGCTTATCCGGACGGTCGGTGCTCACCTCGAACTCGGAGTCGTGCAGGCTCGGGTAGACCTTCAGCGCTGTGTACGCCTTCTCTGCTCCGGCGCCTATCTCCTGCGCGATCGCCGCCCGCACCCGGTAGTCGGGTTCCTCGCTGCCGATCTCGAACAGCGTCCCGTACGCCGGCCGGCCGGTGGGGGTGACGGCCACCCGCCGCGCCGCCGCGCCGCACTGGCGTACGAGCGTCAGTTTCGCCTCCCGGAGCACCTCGGGGTCCTCGCCCCATCCGAATGTCGCCCAGTGTCCCTTGATCTCGCGGAGGATCTCGTCCTGCGCCGGTGCGGCGTCCACGCTGTCGATCTCCACGGCGGTCCCGAAGATGTGCAGGGCCCTCAGGCGCGCACTGCCGCGGGCGTCGTGGTCCCGGGGGGTGTCGCCGGCCGGCTCGTGCCCCTTGCTCAGTTCCTGGGTCCGGTCCGCGTCCCGCATCAGGTTCCCGGCCTCGGCCCGCAGGAAGTCGCGGACCGCGGAGACCGAACAGCGGGTACAGGCCGACTGTCCGTCGTACCGCCACCGGCTGTCCAGGCAACGGGAGTACAGGGTGAGGGCGACGAGCAGCTCACGGCCGCCGCTGCGCAGCACCTCGGAGAACTGCTCGACCGTGAACGGCTCCGACGACCGCGGAGCGCTCAGGTCCAGACCGCTGGCCGGTGACTGCCGCACGGGGTTGTCGAGCATCCTGCCCAGGAAGCGGGAGCCGAGGTAGGCCTGCATGACGCTGTGCTGGAAGCGGGCCTTCCGGCCATACTCGTGGACCAGTCCCATGCGCGCTCCCCATGTCGCGGCGAGCCGCAGGTCGACCTTGGGGCCCTCCAGCCGCAGCGTGCCGGTGGTGGCGGACGGCCCGTTCCCGCCGGCGGGACCCGACTGGTGCCGCAGGGCGTCCAGGGGCAGTCGCAGGGCGCCCATGTGCCAGTCCAGCTCCTGGGCGACGCGTTTGTTCCACTCGCGAACGACCGGCCGCGCCGCCCGCTCGCCGCCCGCACGGTCCGGGACGCCGCCGATGCGGGGATCGAGCTCCCAGAGGCCGACCTCCGCCCGGTCCGCCGCCAGACCGACGCACGCGAGGGCGGACATGTGGCAGACCACCGCCGCCCTGGTGTCCCGGTCGATGGGCAGCTCGGGGTGGACGTCACCGTCGATGAGCGCGTCGGTCCACCGCTCGAGGAGGTCGGCCCGCAGCTCCCAGGTGTCGTGCAGCATCGGATCGGTGGTCCCGCCCTCCGTCCACAGCGACTCCAGGAGGTCCTGGCCGTGCAGGTCCCTGGCGATCTGAAGATAGATGGGGGACTCCGACATCCTGGCGACCTCCACCACACGGTCCAGGAGCATGAGGTCCGAGCGCCAGCTTCCGCTGCGGGCGATGTACTGCAGGGCCGCCTCGGCACTCAGCGGTTCGAGCTCCGTGATGGCCGCCTGCATCGCGCGCAGCGGGTCGTGCGGCCGGGAGGCGATGACCAGGGGAACCCCTTCCTCGCCCGCCTGGCGGATGGCTTTGCGGATGAGGTTGTCGCGCTGACCGCTGGCGTGGTCCTGGCTGAGGGCCTCCTCGAGGCCGTCGGCGAGGACCACGATCCGGTCGGCCCGCTGGCGCAGCCATCGCCAGATCTTGTCGACCTCGCCGTCGGACCGGACCACGGGCTGGACGATCTCGGTGAACCGGGCGCGCGCCAGTTCGCAGAAGTCCAGCTTGTCGCCCTGCGCGTCGCGCAGCCGTACGGGGATGGGTACGGCCCCCTTGGCGGCGAGTTTCTCCGCGAGCCGCACGAGCAGCGCCGTCTTGCCTGTGCCGACGCTGCCGACGACGATGTGGGGGCGCCGGGCTTTTCTGTCCCGCAGGTTGTTCATGATGGCGTTGCACAGCTGGTCGCGCCCGACGACCTCGTCCATGAGGCTGCCCGCCGTCTGCACGAAGGCGCTCGCGTCGGTCCTCGCCAGGTGTGTGCAGAACCTGCGGACCCGGCCGAGCCGCCAGGCCAGGAAGAGCACGCTCGAGACGGCCAGCAGGAGCACCGGCATCAGCACGCCGTTGGCCGCTCCGCACGAGGTACCGACGTCCTTGCAGCCCTCGTCGGGGTCGAAGTCCCACCAGTGCACGGGCCTCCCGTAGAACAGCGCGACCACCAGGCCCCTGATCCCCCACACCGCCAGGGCGAACGCCAGCACGCTGGAGGCGACGATCCCCAGCGTCGTCCAGCCCGGGTTCCGCCACCGCCGCGCGTGGGTGATCCCCCGGTGCAGCAGCCACCAGGCCCGCGCACGTCTGATCCCGGCACCGAAGGGGAGGCGCAGCCGTGCCGTCGTCTCCCGGAAGAAGCCGCCCTCCGGCGGACCGGTGACAATTCTGATCTTGGGCGGATGGAAGTCGTTCGCCATGCTGCCACCAGCTCCCGACGCCGTCGGGTTGTGGAACGGCCCGTACACCACGGCCGCGAACGGACGATCCCCCTCATTCCACAGCTACCAGCCCTCTTCCGGCCCCGCCACTGGGCGGCGGTCTTCGTCCGAGGGCCGTTCCCGGGCCGTCGAGCAGCGGCAGCTCGCCGGCGGCACGCTCATCGGCATGTACCGGCGCTAGCCGTGCCTCCCGTGGGCGGGAGCGCTCGCGTCAGACGACCGTCTGATCGCCGTCGGGCACGTCCTGGACCGTCACCCGTGCCTGCCGCGGCAGACCCAGGCCCGCGGCCACCGCCCGCGCCAGGCCCTCGGGGTCGGGGCGCGTGGGGTAGGGGACGGCCTCCCCTTCGGCGTAGCTCTCGATGGCCTTGGTGAAGTAGCCGGGGTGCCAGGCGCCCACGGCGCCCCGGATCTCGACGGCGGTGACGCGGCGGGCTCCGGCCCGGCGCGCGGCGGCGGCGAGGATCTCGTCCGACCGCAGTTCGCCCGGCACTTTGAACAAGCTGGCGTGGGCGCCGACCTTGGCGCCGTCGCACAGCCGGAGGGTGACGGTCAGACAGCTGGTCACGCTGGGGTAGAGGATCGCGCCGCCCGGCCCGGCCTCCCCCACCTGCCCTTCGGTGATGCGGACGGGGCCGGCGGAGGCGGCGGAGGCCGCGGCGGCGGCAGCGGGCTGGACCGCGAAGGCGGCAGCGGCGACGAGCAGGGCCCGGCGGGAGGTTGAGGCGATGGGTATGGACATGCGCCCCACCCTCTCACCGTCCACCGCGTCAGAGTGCCGGCGCGTCCGGTTCGAAGCGGCTGCGGACCGCGGTCTGTACCTCGGCCTCCTCGGCCGGATCGGCGGCCAGCCGGCGCAGCTGCTCGACGACGCGGGCGTCGGCGGTGGTCGCGTGGTGCGCGGCCAGCTCCCGGGTGGACTCCTCGCAGTCCCACAGGCATTCGACGGCGAACCCGGTGGCGAACGAGGGGTCCGTCGCGGCGAGGGCGCGCGCGGCGCGGCCACGCAGGTGGGAAGAGGACGTCTCGCGGTAGACATGGCGCAGGACGGGCGCCGCGCAGGTGATCGCCAGGCGGCCGGCGCCGTCGACCAGGTCCCACAGCACGGGGGCGTCGCAGCCCTCGCCGCGCACCGTCCGGCGCAGGGCGCCCAGGACGAGCGCCGCGTCGTACTGGGCGCCCCGGCAGGCGAGCATCCCGGCCGCGGCGGCGCCCAGGGCGTCGGCGCGGTGGATCCAGGCGCGGGCGCGCTCGAGGGCGGCCGTGCTGCGCATCCGTTCGAAGGCGGTGACGGCGGCCTCCGCGACCAGGTCGCCGGGGTCGTCGGCGGCGGCCTCGATGAGGTCGAGGGCCTGCGGGTCGTGGTGCTCGGCGAGGTAGCGCAGGGCGGTGGCCCGCGCGGCCTCCGGGCCGAAGGCGGCCGCCTCGATGATCTCCACGCGGTCCTCGGGGCCCGCGACCGCGGTGAGGCAGCGGGTGGCGGGCACGTGCCGGAGCTGGGTGGGGTACTGGGCGAGGCCCTCCTGGGCCCAGTCCAGGACCTCGCGCACGCTCCAGCCCGGCCGGGGGCCGGAGGGGCGCATCTGGCGCTGCCAGCGGTCGAAGGAGCCCTGCTCCTGGGCGGCGCGCACCCTGGCGGCGGTCACGGGGGCGCGCCGGTCCTCGGCCCACAGCCTCCAGGGCCGCGGCTCGAAGGCGTCGCGCACGGCCGCGGCGAGCGCGGATTCACCCTCAGGAGTGTGCGGGAACCTCGCCAGGACCGGGGCGGCGAGGGCCGTGAGGCCGGCGTCCTCGTCGCGCAGGGCCAGCTCGTCGAGGGCCCAGGCCCAGTTGCCGCCGGTGCCGGCGTAGCGGCGCAGCAGCAGGAGGGCGTCGTCGCGCCCGTAGGAGGCGAGGTGACCGAGGACGGCGAGGGCCAGGCCCGTGCGCTCCTCGGCGGTGTCGAGCAGGTCGTCCGGGTGGAAGAGGTGCTGTTCGATCTCGCCGAGTCCGCCGTCGAGGTCCAGGAACAGGCGCGCGTAGTAAAGGGAGCGGTTCTCCACCTGCCAGTCGCGCCGGGGGTCGTGCAGCACGCAGTGGTTCAGTGCCGCGAGCGCCTCGGCGCGCGGCGCCGCGAGGGCATGCAGGGTCCCGTCGCCGCGGCCTCGCTGGAGGAGGCCGAGCAGGGTGCCGCTGGGCGCTATGTCTGGATCGAACATGGGGTCAGCATCCGGTGCGGGGAGTCGGCTGGCAACGGGATTTCCGTCGTCCGGCATTCTTGCCGGTGTCCACCTGCGCTATGCCTGGTGAACTGTGGAAACTCGGGTTCTCCCTAGCGCCCGCAGCCTACCCGGAGCAGAGTATTCCGCCGAGCGGTGTCTGATTTGTCGCACTGTAGCCCGTGGCATATGCCGCGAGCACCACCGTATCGGGTATTGCAAAATCCCTTACGGGCCCTCGCTCACTGTGCAAGAGTCGTTACCGCAGTCCTACCCCGGCCGTTCCAGCGGACCCCGGATCCGGCCGCGCCCCGCCTGTATCGGAGTACGTGATGCCGTCCCCACTGTCCGCGGACCGTTCCGCCGCACAGCCGCCCGAGGGCGATCAGGTCGACGCCCTCATCTCGCAGGCCCGGCGGCTCAGAGGCGGCATCGACGCCGTGCGCCGCGAGGCGGCGGCGGACGCGGAGCGCTCGGACGACCCCGCGCTGCGCTGGCAGCGCGCCCTGTGCGAGCTCGCCGCCCACCACGTCGACAATCTCGGCGAGCACCTGGGGCAGCTGCGCGAGGGGCTGGACGGACAGCCCCTGCCGCAGGCAACCGCGACCGCCACCCTGACCGCCGGGCCGCAGACGGCGGCCCCGGACGGGGCCGGGCAGGCGGGGCCGGGAGCCCCGGCAGGCCGGGTGGGCAGCGCGGAGTGGAATTTCCTGTCCGACGAGGCGACCTGGTCCGAGGAGCTCTTCCTGCTCTTCGGAAGGCGGCCCGAGGACGGCCCGCTGACCCTCGACGAGCTCCCCTCCTGGCTACTGGAGGAGGACCGGCACGTCCTGACCGCCATGGTCACCGACTGCCTGGTGGACGGAAGGCCGATCGACGGCGAGTTCCGCATCGTGCGCGGCGACGGCGCCGTGCGCACGGTGCACATGATGGGCGAGCCGGTGCTGGACTCCGACGGCTGCACAGCCTCGATGTGGGCCGTGCTCCGGGATGTCAGCGCACTGCGGCGCTGCCGGCAGGAGGTGCACGAGACCCGTGACTCGGCGCACCGGCTGCGGCAGATCGCGCAGACGGAGCACCGGCTTGCGGTCGAGCTGCAGGAAGCCGTGCTGCCACCGTGGCGCGGCTCCCTGCGGTTCCCGCCCGCCGGCCCGGCCGCACCCGCCGCCCAGGGCTTCGGCGGCGTCCTCGACCTCGCCGGGCACTACCTCCCCTCCTCGACCAGCGGCCTCGTCGGCGGCGACTGGTTCGACGCCATGGAGCTGCCCGGCGGCCGGACGCTGCTGACCGTCGGCGGCCTCACCGGGCACGGAGTGACCGCCACCTCCACCATGGCCATGCTGCTGGGCGCGGTCCGCGGCATGGCCGTCTCGGGGGCCGATCCGGGACCGCTGATGGGCTGGCTGAACCACCTCCTCGACGCCGCCGCGCAGCCCGCCCTGGGCAGCGCGGTCTGCTGCCGTTACGACCCCGCCACCGGCGAGCTCCTGTGGGCCCAGGCCGCCCACCCCGCCCCGGTGCTGTTCCGCGACGGGGCGGCGGCCTCTCTGCGCCCCCCGGAGGGCGTGCTGCTCGGCGCCGTCACCGATGCCACCTACGCACAGGCCGAGGAACGACTGCGCCCCGGTGACGTGCTCGTCCTCCACACCGAGGGGCTGGCCCCCCGGTCCGCCCTGGAGCGGCTGCCCGGGCTCGCGCCGCGCTTCGCCGCGGCGTCGGGTGCCCAGGAGTGCCTGAGGGTGGTGCTGGAGGAGTTCGGTGACAAGGACCGCGAGGACGACGCGTGCGTGCTGGTCGCCCGCATCGGTTCGTAGCGCCGGGACCGTAGCCCGGGGCTCCTCGGGCACGCGTGCCCGTCGGGTCCCGTGGTGCGGGGCGGGTCACGCAGGGGCGGCCTTGCCCTTGGCCGGTCCCTTGGGCAGCGCGCGCTGGATCTCCTCCCGCAGATTCTCGATCTTGGGATAGCCCGCGTACGTGCTGCTCAGCCGGTACATCTCGCGCAGGCGGTCCCAGGTGCGGTGCGAGGAGGTCTCGCCGATCGTGCTCAGCGCCATCCGGGCGAAGGTGTCCGCCTGGTCCGGATCGTTGCCGAGGAAACAGGCCGACGCCATGGAGATGTAGTCGAGGATCATCGACCGCTGGCGCTGGCCGCCCCTCAGCTCCAGCGCCCGCTTGGCGTGCCGCTGCGCGATGGCCGCGGCCGCGGGATCGTGCTCCGCGAGCGTGCGGTAGGACAGCGCCTGCATGCCGTGCAGATCCGCCTCGTCGAACATCTGCATCCAGCACGGCGGCGGCTCGTCGCCCTTGTCGGAGACGAAGAGCTCCTCGGCCTCGCCCAGGGTCCGCCGCATGGCCTGGCCCCGCCCCATGGAGGCCTGCGCCCAGGCCTCGATGGTGTAGAGCATGGCCCGGGTGCGGGGCAGGGCCTGCTCGCCGGCGCCCGACTTGGCGAGCTTCATCAGGTCCAGCGCGTCGTCGGGGCGGCCCAGGTGGACCATCTGGCGGGCGGCCCTCGACAGAGCCTCCCCCGCACGGGGCCGGTCGCCGCCCTCACGGGCCGCGTGCGCGGCGATCACGAAGTACTTCTGCGCCGTCGGCTCCAGCCCCACGTCGTGGGACATCCATCCCGCGAGCACCGCGAGATTGGCGGCCACCCCCCACAGCCTGCGCTGCAGGTGCTCGGGATGGCGGTAGGAGAGCATGCCCCCCACCTCGTTGAGCTGGCCGACGACGGCCTTGCGCTGCAGCCCGCCGCCCCGGGAGGCGTCCCAGAGGCGGAAGACTTCGACCGAGCGCTCCAGGGCGTCGATCTCGAGGGAGCCCACGGGGGCCGCTTCGTAGCGGTCGAATCCGGCGGGGTCGGCATGGGCGGTGCCCAGGGGGTCGTCGAAGCGGGGAGCGTCGGAGGCGAGGACCGGATCGGAGTGCAGCCAGTCGTGCATCGCCCCGGTGATTGCTGATCCTGCGGCGAGCGCGGCGCCCGCGCCCACCAAGCCGCGTCGGTTGAGCATGAGGTCCATTCCCGTGAATTCGGTGAGGACCGCGGCGGTCCGCTCGGGTGGCCACGGCAGCCCGTCCTGCGACTGCCCCTTGCCGGCCCGCCGTCGCCGGCCGAACCCGAGGTCCTCAATGGTCACGACACGGCCGAGTCGCTCGGTGAAGAGGGCGGCCAGCACCTTGGGCACGGGATCCCGGGGGGATTCCCCCATGTCGATCCACCGCCGTACACGCGAGGTGTCGGTCGCCAGCTGCGGATGGCCCATGGCCGCCGCCTGCCGGTTCACTAGTCTCGCGAGCTCACCCTTGGACCAGCCGGTCAGGCCGAACAGGTCCGCCAGGCGGGCATTGGGTTCCCTCGTCACGTCAAGCCCCCAGGTTCCTCGGCTGACTTGAAGGTACTCGGGCCGTCATGGGCCAAGCGAGTATTCGCCAGGGTTCGCCAGGGTGCGCCACATGGTGTGCCACCCGCGCCCGGGTGTGATGTAGGAACGCGCACCCCCGGCCACCCGGCAGCCCGACCGCATTCCCCAGGGTGTACGGGCCCGGGGACCGGGGAGCGCGGCAATTCGCCGACACGAAGGGATCTGTTCCGCCCATGTATGCAGCATCGACCTCCGTGTCCGCTCCGCCCCGGCCGCTCCGCCCCCAGCAGAGCGGCAGCGGACCGTACCTCGACCCCTCTCACGCCGTGGGGGCCGCGTTCGGGGGCGGACGGGCGCGGAGGGCTCCGGGGCTCGGCGCCCAACCGCTCAGCGGGAGAATCGACTTGTCCGGCCCCCAGGGCGCGCAGCTGCGCACGGTGATCTCGTCGGTGCACCGCATCTGTCCCGAGTTCAACCCCGTCCAGGTCCTGCGACGAGGAGGGCGATCGGTCCTCCTGGTGGGAACGACAGGGCGCAGTACGGTCGTGGCGAAGTGTTTACTGGATCATTCGCCTGCGTGGGCCGAGCGATTCCGGCACGAAATAGCCACATATCGGGCGTTTGTGCGGCATCGCCCCCCGGTCCGGGTGCCCCGGCTGATCGCCGCCGATCCCGACAACTGCACGCTCGTCATCGAGCGGATGCCCGGGCGCCCCGCCGCGGTCCAGCGGCATCCGGTGGACACGCTGCCCCGCGCGGACGTCCGGGCGGCGCTCGGCGCGATCTGCCGGGTCAACCTCTGGCGGCCGCCGGCAGGGATGTTCGACATGCCGCTGGACTACGGCAAGCGGATCGCCCGCTATCACGAGCTCGGCCTGCTCACCGACCGTGACATGGGCGATCTGCAGAAGCTGCTGCACGGTCTGGCGCATGTGCAGGGCCAGTTCTGCCATGGCGACGCACTGCTGTCGAACGTCCTGCTCTCGCCCGCCGGACCGGTGCTGGTCGACTGGGACCACGCCGGCTGGTACCTCCCGGGATACGACCTGGCGACGCTATGGGCCGTCCTCGGCGACGCCCCCGTGGCGCGCCGTCAGATCAGCCAGCTCGCCCAGGCCGCGGGGCCCACGTCCCGCGACGCCTTCCTGGTCAACCTGATGCTGGTGCTCACCCGGGAGATCAGGACCTACGAAACGGCCGTGCAGCGCGCGCTGCAGGAGCCCGCACCGTCCGGCACCACCCCCGAGTCCGGGGAGGAGCAGCGGCTGCTGCTGCGCCGGCTGCACGACGACTGCGCCATGGCCCGCCGGGCCGTACGGGCCGCCGTCGGTACCCGCTGAACCGCACCGACCGACACGTCGTACCGCCGACTTGCGGCGTGTCGGTGCTCGCCCATACGGCCGAGCACCGCTCCGGTGCACCTGTCGACGCCCGCATCGGGAAACGCCCCGACGCGGGCGTTGACGTGTGCAACCCCATCACTCCAGTCTGATGAGCACCACTCCAGCCCGATTGACGGATCGTCTGATCGGCGGTGGCTCTTGGTAAGTTCGGTCGACAGACCTGATCGCGCACCCCTTCGTCGCCAGCGCCCGGCACGGCACGGCCCGTCCTGAGGAGGCCGCATTGCGAGGATCCGCACCGGAGTCACCACGGAACGCACCCCCTGCCGGCCGGCGAAGAAGCCGCCGCGCGCGGGCGACCGGCGCGATCGCATCGGCCGCCCTGCTGCTGCCGCTGATCTCGGCCGCTCCGGCCGCCACCGCCGAGCGCGCCGGCTCCGACACCCTGCAGCGCGAGTTCGCCGCCGCCGCGGCCACGTACCACGTGCCCGGCAATGTGCTGCTGGCCCTGTCCTATCTGGAGTCGCGCTGGGACACCCACGGCGGGGCCCCCAGCGTCACCGGCGGCTACGGCCCCATGCACCTCACCGACGCCGCCACGGCCCTGGCCGCCACCCCGCACCACAGCGAGCCCCGTGAGGACCCCCGGGGCGACCTCGCCCGGCCGCGGGCCACCACGCGGGCCGCCGCCCCCGCGCCCGCGCCCGCCACCCTCCCGGCACGGCTGCGCACCCTGGAGCGGGCGGCCGAGCTGACGGGGCTGTCCCCCAGGAAGCTGCGCGAGAGCACCGCCGCCAACGTCCAGGGCGGCGCCGCCCTCCTCGCCGCCGAGCAGAAACGACTGGGCCTGCCGCTGAGCGGCGACGCCGCCGACTGGTACGGCGCGGTCGCCGGCTACGCCGGCGCCTCCGACACGGCGACGGCCACCACCTTCGCGAACGACGTCTACGACGTGCTGCGCGGCGGTCAGCGGCGCACCACCGACAGCGGCCAGCAGGTCGCCCTGGCTCCGACCCCGGCTCTGGCCCCGCGCACCGGGCAGGTGCGGCGGCTGGGGCTCGCCCCGGCCCGGACCGACGGCGTCGAGTGCCCGGCCTCGGTGGCCTGCGAGTCGATCCCGGCCCCGTACCAGCAACTGGAGGGCAAGGACTACGGCAACCACGACATCGCCGACCGGCCCGCCTCGCAGAAGGTCGACTTCATCGTCATCCATGACACCGAAGGGACATGGGAGACGACGATCAAGCTCATCAAGGACCCGGCGTACGTCTCCTGGAACTACACCATCCGTTCCGGCGACGGGCACATCGCCCAGCACGTCCGCACCAAGGACGTCGCCTGGCACGCGGGCAACTGGTACATCAACTCCAAGTCGGTCGGCATCGAGCACGAGGGCTTCCTGGCCCAGCCCGACGCCTGGTACACGGAGGAGATGTACCGCACCTCCGCCCGGCTGGTGCGGCACCTGGCGCAGAAGCTGGACGTCCCGCTGGACCGGCAGCACATCCTGGGCCACGACAACGTCCCGGGCACGACGCCGGCCACGATCCCGGGCATGCACACCGACCCGGGCCCGTTCTGGGACTGGGCGCACTACTTCGAGCTGATGGGCAAGCCCTTCCGTACGACGGGGAGCCCCTTCAGCGGGATGGTCACCATCGCTCCCGACTACGACGATCACGAGCCGGTCTACACCGGCTGCGTCAAGCCGGGCGAGACGTGCGCGCCGCACGGCTCGGGCGCGGTCCGGCTGCACACCGCGCCCCGCGACGACGCCCCCCTGGTCAAGGACATCGGGCTGAAGCCGGACGGCAGCCCTTCGACGACCGGCGTCAACGACACCGGAGCCCGCGCCTCCACCGGACAGCAGTTCGCCGTCGCGGGCCGGGAGGGCGGCTGGACCGCGATCTGGTACCTGGGACAGCTGGCGTGGTTCCACAACCCGTGGTGGAACCCGACGGCCCTGGATGCGCACGGTCGGATGATCACACCGAAGGAAGGCCTGAACGAGATCCCCGTGTACGGGCGCGCCTACCCGGAGAAGGAGGCCTACCCCGAGGGCGTGCCGGTGCAGGCGGTGACGCCGCTGCCGTACAAGCTCCGCGCCGGGCAGGCGTACGTCCTGGGTGCGACGTCGCCGGGCGAATATCTGTGGGCGGCCACGTTCGAGCCCGCGGGCCACAGGGTGGTCCGGGGCAAGGAGGTCTACTACGAGATCCAGTTCGGGCACCGGGTGGCCTTCGTGAAGGCCTCGGACGTGACGGTCCGCCCCTCGAACTGGTAGGGGCGCCCGACGGCGGGAGCCCGGCGCGCCGCAGGGCGCGCCGGGCTCCGGCGCCGTCGTGGTCGGTGTGGTGCGGCGGCGGCCCTAGCCGGCCTGGAACATTTCCGCGGGAAGCGGCTTGAGCAGCTGGTAGAGGTCGTCGGTGATCGGCCGGTCCCAGCTGGCGATCGTGACGAGGACGCCGTCGCTGCGGTCGAACTGGGTGCAGGAGATCCGGCTCTCGGAGCACTTCAGCCGCCGCACGATCAGCAGATTGTCCTCGTGCATGACCGGCACGTCCTCGGTCTCCAGCACCTCGACCGGCTCGTCGTTGCCGAGCGCGGCCAGCAGCTGCGCCACCTCGAAGGGCGGCTGCCCCTCGCCGAGGTCCCGGGCCGGGGAGCCCTCGGGGAGGTTGCCGATGATCATCGCGGGGCCGCGTCCGCCGAACAGGTCGTAGCGGAGGAAGACGCCCTGGCAGCTTCCGTCGGGCGCGGGCAGCAGCCCGGCCCCGAGGTCACCCGGCCAGTCACCGGGGTCCATGGCGAGGACGTCGAAGTCCGGCCCGGTGGGGGTGGCGGCGCTGCGGCGGCGGAGGAACGACATGCCCACATCGTACGTGCCCGGCCCCGTGCCGTGCCCGCGGGGAACCCGTGTGGGCGGTGCGTGCCCGGGGTGAACCGGGACCGGGCGGGCAGCGGTCGGGCAGCGGGGCCGGAAGCGGTCCGCGCCGCGGCGTGGGGGGCGTGCCCGCTAGGTGAGGTCGAATTCTCCGTCGCGTGCGCTGAGCACGAAGGCCCGCCACTCCCCCGGGGAGAAGATCACGGCCGGCACGTCGGGGTCGCGCCGGTCCCGCATGGCGATGTAGCCCTCGACGAAGGCGATCTGGACGTTGCCCCGCCTGCCGCGGCTGCTGGCCTGCCACCTGGCGGTGGCGAGGTCGAGCTCCGGCTTCGCGTCGCCTGCCAGTTGTTCGGTCGTGCTGTCCGCCACGTTCGCACTCCTCCCGGCTCGTCGTCGCCGCCCACACTAGCGAGCGAGGCCCCCGCCGCACAGGCCGCGCGGGCCTCAGGCGGTGGGCGGGGCGTCGCCCACCAGCCACATGGAGAAGAACTGCGCGCCGCCGCCGTAGGCGTGCCCCAGCGCCCGGCGTGCGCCGGGTATTTGGTGCTCCCCGGCCATGCCCCGGACCTGCAGGGCGGCCTCGGCGAAGCGCAGCATGCCGGAGGCGCCGATGGGGTTGGTGGACAGGACGCCGCCCGAGGGGTTGACGGGCAGGTCGCCGTCGGCCCCGGTGGCCCCGGACTCGGTGAGCTTCCAGCCCTCGCCCTCGGCGGCGAAGCCGAGGTTCTCCAGCCACATCGGCTCGTACCAGCTGAAGGGCACGTACATCTCGACGGCGTCGATCTCGCGGCGCGGGTCGGTGATGCCGGCCTGCCGGTAGACGTCGGCGGCGCAGTCCCGGCCGGCACGCGGGGAGACGAAGTCCTTGCCGGGGAAGAGCGTGGGTTCGCTGCGCATGGCGCCGCCGTGCAGCCAGGCGGGCGGGTGCGGGGCGCGGGCGGCGCCGGCCCGGTCGGTGAGGACCATGGCGCAGGCCCCGTCCGAGGAGGGACAGGTCTCGGAGTAGCGGACCGGATCCCACAGCATGGGCGAGGAGCGCACCTTCTCCAGGGTGATGTCGTGTTCGTGGAGGTGGGCGTAGGGGTTTTTCAGGGCGTTGCGGCGGTCCTTGAAGGCGACGAGGGTGCCGGTGGTGGCGGGTGCGCCGCTGCGGCGGATGTAGGCCCGTACGTGTGGCGCGAAGAAGCCGCCGGCGCCGGCGAGGAGGGGCTGCTGGAAGGGGACGGGCAGCGAGAGGCCCCACATGGCGTTGGACTCGGACTGCTTCTCGAAGGCGAGGGTCAGCACGGTGCGGTGGACGCGGGCCGCGACGAGGTTCGCGGCGACGAGGGCGGTGGAGCCGCCGACCGAGCCGGCGGTGTGCACGCGCAGCATCGGCTTGCCGACGGCGCCGAGCGCGTCGGCGAGGTAGAGCTCGGGCATCATGACGCCCTCGAAGAAGTCGGGGGCCTTGCCGATGACGACGGCTTCGATGTCGCTCCAGGTCAGTGCGGCGTCGGTGAGGGCGGCCAGGGCCGCCTCGCGGACGAGTCCGGCCAGGGAGACGTCGCGGCGTGCGGCGGCGTGCCGGGTCTGGCCGATGCCGACGACGGCGACGGGTTCCCGGTGAGTGGCGCTCATGCGCCCTCCCCTTCGAGTACGGCGACGAGGTTGTGCTGCAGGCAGGGTCCGGAGGTGGCGTGGGCCAGGGCGCGGTCGGAGGCTCCCCGGTGGATGCGGGCGGCCGCCTCGCCGAGCCGGATGAGGCCGGTGGCCATGACGGGGTCGGCGGCGAGCGCGCCGCCGGAGGGGTTGACGGTGACGGTGTCGTCGAGGCGCAGGGCCCTGCGCAGGACGACTTCCTGTGGGGTGAAGGGGGCGTGGAGTTCGGCGGTGTCGACGGGTGCGTCGAAGGCTCCGGCGTGTTCGGCGGCCAGGCGTGTCGAGGGGGAGTCGGTGAGGTCGCGCAGGCCGGGTGCGTGGGCTTCGATGCGGTGGTCGATGCCGCGGATCCAGGCAGGCCGGTCGCACATGCGGCGGGCGGTGCCGGCGGCGGCCAGGACCACGGCGGCGGCGCCGTCGGTGACGGTGGAGCAGTCGCGCACGCGCAGCGGCTGTACGGCGTAGGCGTCCGGGGCGGGCGATCGTTCTCCGGCGGCCGGGCGCCGGCGGGCGGCGAGGCCGGCGAGGTGGGCCTCGTCCGTGTGGCCGGCGTCGATGAGGGCCCGGGCCTGGAGGGCGGCCAGGGAGACGGAGTCGGGCCACAGGGGTGCGAGGTAGTAGGGGTCGAGCTGGCGGGTGAGGACGTCCGGCAGGGCGCCGGAGGTAGGTTTGGCGTGGGCGTAGACGAGGGCGGTGTCGGCCTGGCCGGTGAGGATGTTCACCCAGGCCTCGTACAGGGCCCAGGCTCCGTCCGTTTCGACGTGGGACTCGGAGACGGGCGGCCAGGCTCCCACGCCGTCGAGGGCGAGGGTGAAGGAGAAGGGGCGGCCGGCGAGGTAGTCGCTCGATCCGGAGCAGGTGAAGTCCGCCTCGCCGGGGGCGAGTCCGGCCTGGCCGAGGGCCTCGTGCAGGACCGGCAGCAGCATCTCGGTCTCGGAGAGTCCGGCCGTGCAGTGGTGCTCGCTGTGCGCGAAGGCGACGATCGCGACGTCCCGGTGCGTCACGGCGACTCCTTGTAGCTGTCGTAGGCGGCGTCGGGTTCGCCGGTGGGGCGGTAGTGGTCGGGGTAGCGGTCGCCTTCCTTCCATACGGGTTCCACGCGCAGTCCCATGCGCACCTGGTCGCAGGGGATGCCGGCGATGCGTCCGTGGAGGGCGAGGTCGGCGCCGTCGAGGGCGATGTGGGCGTAGACGTAGGGCACGTCGATGTGTGCGTCCTTGGCCTTGATGTTGACGACGCAGAAGGTGGTGACCGTGCCGCGGGGGCCGACCTCGACCTGTTCGGTGGTGGCGACGCCGCAGGTGGGGCAGGCGCCGCGGGGCGGTACGCAGACCTTGCGGCAGGAGGGGCAGCGCTCGCCGAGGGTCCGGTGCCGGGCGAGGGCGTTCAGGTGGCGGCTCTGGGCGCGGCCGGGGGTGTAGGTGTAGTCGAGGCGGGCGGGGGTCGTGATGCCGGTGACGGGTTCGGGGAACTTTCCGCTGTGGGCGCGGGCGTGGCCGGCGGCGGCGGTTGCGCAGGGTTCGAAGCAGGCGATGTCGGTGATCGCTCCTTCGCGCCGGGCGGCCCAGCGGATGCGGACCCGCATGCCGGTGCGGACGGCCTCGGGGCCGTCCGCGTCCAGGGCGTGCAGCAGGGCGGTGTCGGCGCCGTCGAGCCGTACCAGTGCCCAGGCGAAGGGGTGCGGCAGGGGCTGGCGGGGGCGGGGTGAGCCGTTCCAGGCCCAGGTGGTGACCGTGCCGGTGGTGGCGACCTCGACGAGGTCGCGGATCTCCTCGGCGGTGACCGGGTCGTATTCGACGGGCGGTACGAGCACCCGGCCGTCGCGGGTGCGGACGCCCAGCACGGTGCGTTCGCGCAGGCCGGTGAGGAAGGCGCTCTGCACGGGGCCGAGGGAGCGGGTGAAGGGGAAGGAGACGACGAGGGGTGCGGTGAGGTTCTCCGGCATCGGCGTGCGTCCTCATCTCTCGGTCGCTTGGCTCGGGTCGCCGGCGCTCAGGCGCGTCGGTAGACGGGGGGCCGCTTCTCGGCGAAGGCGCGGGCGCCCTCCTTCGCGTCGTCGGTGTCGAAGACGGGCCGGCCGCGTTCGAGTTCGAGTGCGAGGGCCTCGGTTTCGCTCAGGCCCGCGGTGTCGTGGACGCTGGCCTTGACGGCTTCGACGGCGAGGGGGCCGTTGGCGTTGACGAGCGCGGCCGTCTCCAGGGCGGCCTCCAGGGCGGTGCCGTCCGGGACGACGCGCCCGATCAGTCCGATGCGCTCGGCTTCGGCGGCGGTGTACGGGCGCCCGGTGAGCAGCATCTCCAGGGCGTGGGTGCGGGGGATCTGCCGGGGCAGGCGGACCGTGGAGCCGCCGATGGGGAAGAGGCCGCGCCGTACTTCGAAGAGGCCGAAGGTGGCGCCGCGGCCGGCGATGCGGATGTCGGTGCCCTGGAGGATCTCGGTGCCGCCGGCCACGCAGGGGCCCTCGACGGCGGCGATGACGGGCTTGCGCGGCCGGTAGTGGCGGAGCATGGCCTTCCAGTGCAGGTCGGGGTCGGCCCGGAACCGCTCGCGCACGGGGTCGTCGTCCGGTGTGCGCGCGGCCAGTGCCTTGAGGTCCATGCCGGAGCAGAACGCGCCGCCCGCGCCGGTCAGGACGACCGAGCGGATGGTGTCGTCGGCGTCCGCCCGCAGCCAGCCGTCGTGGAGGGCGGCCAGCATCGGCAGCGACAGCGCGTTCTTCGCCTCGGGCCGGTCGAGGGTGAGTACGAGCGTGGCGCCGGCGCGCTCCACGGTGAGGTGTTCGGTACCGCCCATGGCAGTCCTCCCGTCGTGAGACCCCCAACAGCGTGCAGGAGGCGGGGGTGCGGTTCAATAGCTTTCTGACAACCCGTCAGATTTCTTGGGTCCGGGCCTTCCCCCCTCCGCGCGGCGGCGCTGTAATGACCGCCGTGGACTACAACCTCGCGGATCTCTTCGAGTCGGTCGTCGACGCGGTGCCCGCCCGGGAGGCCCTGGTCCACCGCGACCTCCCGGGCGGCGGCACCGAGCGCAGGCTGACGTACGCGCGGCTGGACGCCGCCGCCAACCGGCTGGCCCACCACTTCCTCGACAGCGGCATCGGCCCGGGCGAGCACGTGGGCCTCCACCTCTACAACGGCGTCGAGTACCTCCAGGCGCTCTTCGCCTGCCTGAAGGTCCGGGCCGTGCCGGTCAACGTCAACTACCGCTACGTCGAGGACGAACTCGCCTACCTCTACCGCGACGCCGACCTGGCGGCGCTCGTCTACGACGCCGGCTTCACGGACCGCGTGAGCGCCGCACTGCCCCGGGCGGGGCGGCTGCGCCACCTCGTGCGGGTGGGAACCCCGCCGCCGGGTGCCGCGACGCCGCGCGTGGCCCCCGTCCCCCTCGAGGAGGCCGAGGCGGCGGGCTCCGCCGTGCGCGACTTCGCCCCGCGCTCCGGCGACGACCGGTTCCTGATCTACACGGGCGGCACCACCGGCATGCCCAAGGGGGTGGTGTGGCGGCAGGAGGACCTCTTCTTCTCGGGGCTGGGCGGCGGGGCGCCGACCGGCAGACCCGTCGAGCGGCCCGAGGAGCTGGCCGAGCGGGTCGCGGCGGGCGGCGAGGGACTGGTCTTCTTCCCCACCGCGCCGCTGATGCACGGCACGTCCACGCTCACCGCCCTCATCGCCTTCGGCTTCGGGCAGAAGGTCGTCCTGCACAGCAAGTTCGCGCCCGAGGAGGTCCTGCGGACCGTGGCGCGCGAGCGGGTCAGCAGCCTCTCGCTGGTCGGGGACGCGATGCTGCGCCCGCTGGTGGACGCCCTGGCCGGACCGCTGCGGGACACCGACTGCTCCTCGCTGCTCAGCGTCAGCAGTTCGGGCGCCGTCCTGTCGGAGACCGTGCGCGCGCAGTTCGCCGCGCTGCTGCCGAAGGTGCGGCTGCTGAACAACTTCGGCTCCTCGGAGTCGGGCTTCAACGGCACCGCCACCGAGGACTCCGGGCCGGAGCGCGGCTTCCGGCTGCGCGTCAACGACCGTACGGCGGTCGTCGACCCCCTCACCCACCGCCCGGTCCCGCCCGGCGGGACGGGACGGATCGCCCAGCGCGGCCATGTGCCGCTCGGCTATTACAACGATCCGCGCAAGAGCGCCGAGACGTTCTTCCTGCTGGGGGGCGAGCGCTGGGTGCTGCTCGGCGACCTGGCGACGGCCGGCGAGGACGGCGTGATCACCGTCCTGGGCAGGGGCTCGCAGTGCATCAACACCGGCGGCGAGAAGGTGTTCCCCGAGGAGGTCGAGCAGGCGCTGAAGGCGCATCCGGCGGTGTACGACGCGCTCGTGGCGGGCGTCCCGGACTCCCGCTGGGGCCAGCGCGTCGCGGCGGTCGTCCAGCCCCGCGAGGGCGCGGCCCCGCCCACCCTGGACGTTCTGCAGGCCCACTGCCGGGCCCGCCTCGCGGGCTACAAGGTGCCGCGCACGGTGGTCCTCACCGACCGCATCCAGCGCTCCCCCAGTGGCAAGGCGGACTACCGCTGGGCGCGCGCGGTGGCGGCAGGCGGCGGTTGACGGGGCGCTGCCGCCTGCTCCGGCACGACGAGCGGCTCGCCTAGGCCGTCGCCGCGAGGAATTCCTCCACGGCCGCCCGGAATTCCCGCGGGCGGGCCGCGTGGACGAGGTGGCCCGCGCCCTCGACCGTCACGAGGCGGCAGTCGGGAATCCGCTCGGCCGAGGCGGCGATCAGGAACCGTCCGCAGGACCCCAGGTCCGGTACGTCAACCGCACTCCGTCAACCCGCACCTCTTCGAGATCACCCATGAGGGGAAGGCCGGCGAGCCGGTACCTCTTGACGCCCGCCATCGAGGGCGAAAATACTTGATCCGGCGAATCTACCGAACGATCGGTCGGGGAGCGGGGCGACTCATGACGGGCACTCAGAACCACGGGGACCACCGGGACGGGCTGGACGCGGCGGAGCGGATGTCGCGGGAGGAGCTGACCGCGCTGCAGCTGACCCGGCTGCGCGCCACGCTGCGGCACGCCTACGACAACGTCCCCTTCTACCGCCGCTCGTTCGACGCCGCCGGACTGCGCCCCGAGGACTGCAGCGCCCTTGCCGACCTCGCCCGCTTCCCCTTCACCACGAAGGCCGATCTGCGCGAGCAGTACCCCTTCGGCATGTTCGCCGTGGACCGCTCGCGGGTGCGGCGCCTGCACGCCTCCAGCGGCACCACCGGCACGCCGACCGTCGTCGGCTACACCGAGCGCGACCTGGACCTGTGGGCCGGCGTCGTCGCCCGCTCACTGCGCGCGGCCGGCTGCCGCCCCGGCGACACGGTCCATGTGGCGTACGGATACGGGCTGTTCACCGGCGGGCTGGGCGCGCACTACGGCGCCGAGCGGCTGGGCTGCACGGTGATCCCCGCGTCCGGCGGAATGACCGAGCGGCAGGTGCGGATCATCCAGGACCTCCGCCCCCGGGTCATCATGGTCACGCCCACGTACATGCTGACGCTGCTCGACGAGTTCGAGCGGCAGGGCATCGACCCGCGCGGCACCTCCCTCAAGGTGGGCGTCTTCGGCGCCGAGCCCTGGACCGAGGCGATGCGCCGGGAGATCGAGGAGCGCTGCGCCATCGACGCCGTCGACATATACGGCCTGTCGGAGGTGATCGGCCCCGGCGTGGCGCAGGAGTGCGTGGAGACCAAGGACGGGCCGCACATCTGGGAGGACCACTTCTTCCCCGAGATCGTCGACCCGGTCACCGGGCAGGCCCTGCCCGACGGCGCGCACGGCGAGCTGGTCCTGACCTCGCTCACCAAGGAGGCCATGCCGGTGATCCGGTACCGCACCCGCGACCTGACGCGACTGCTGCCGGGCACGGCCCGCGCCTTCCGCCGGATGGAGCGGATCACCGGCCGGGCCGACGACATGCTCATCGTGCGGGGCGTCAACCTCTTCCCGTCCCAGATCGAGGAGATCGTGCTGCACGTTCCGGGCCTCGCCCCGCACTTCCAGCTGCGGCTGACGCGTGAGGGACGGATGGACCGGCTCACCGTGCGCGCCGAGGCGCGCCAGGAGGCGACGGCCGCACAACGCGAGGCGGCGGCGCAGGAGACGGCCCGGCGGGTGAAGGAGGGCATCGGGGTCTCGGTGACCGTCGAGGTCGTGGACCCGCAGACCCTCGAGCGGTCCATGGGCAAGCTCAGGCGCGTCGTGGACGAACGGCCCCGCGAGGCGGCGGCCCGGCGATCCAGATAAGCGGTAGACCCGATTCCGGGGGCGGCCCCGAACAGGCGGACGGATACTGAGACCCTCTTGGCGCACCTGCGTCACACAGTCAACCGTTTGCTCCCTTTTATCACTTGATGGGGGACCACGTTGCACCTACGTCACCGCTTACGCGCGCTGACGGTCGGCGGCCTCGCGCTGCTGACCGGCGCCACCGCCCTGCCCGCCGCGGCCACCGCCGCACCGGAGCGCGGGCACCGCCCGTCCGGGGGCGGCCTCTCCGCCGTCATCCGCTACACCGAGTACGGAATCCCGCACATCGTCGGCAAGGACTACGCGAACCTCGGGTTCGGCCAGGGCTGGGCCCAGGCCGCCGACCAGGTCTGCGTGCTCGCCGACGGCTTCGTCACCCTGCGCGGGGAGCGCTCGCGCACCTTCGGCGCCGACCGCAAGCCCGACGGGTCCCTGTCCGAGGCCGGCGACAACCTCTCCAGCGACCTCTTCTTCCGTGGCATCAACGACGCGAGGACGGTGGAGAAGCTCCTCGAGCAGCCGGCCCCCGCCGGGCCGAGCAAGCAGTCCAAGGAGCTGATGCGCGGCTGGGCCGCGGGCTACAACGCCTGGCTGCGCCAGAACCGGATCAACGACCCCGCCTGCAAGGGCGCCGGCTGGGTGCGCCCCGTCACCGCCCTGGACGTGGCCCGGCGCGGCTACGCCATCACCGTGCTGGGCGGCCAGGGCATGGCGGCCGACGGCATCACCGGGGCCCGCCCGACCACCGGGGCCGGGCCGAGGACGGGCGCGAAGGACCTCGCGGCCGCCGCCCGCAAGGTCTTCGACCGCCAGAACGCCGACATGGGGTCCAACGCGGTCGCCTTCGCCGGCTCCACCACCGCCGACGGCCGCGGCCTGCTGCTCGGCAACCCGCACTACCCGTGGGCCGGCGGCCGCCGCTTCTGGCAGTCGCAGCTGACCGTTCCCGGCGAGCTGAACGTGGCGGGCGGCTCGCTGCTCGGCCTCCCGATGATCTCCATCGGTCACAACGCCGACATCGCCTGGAGCCACACCGTCTCCACCGGCGTGCCCCTGAGCCTCTACGAACTCAAGACCGCGCCCTCGGACCCGTACTCCTATCTGGTGGACGGCAGACCGGAGAAGATGACCAAGCGCACGGTCACCGTCCCGGTGCGGGGCAAGGACGGCCGCCTATCGGACGTCACCCGCACGCAGTGGCACACCCGCTACGGCCCGGTCCTCACCTCGCTGACCGCCGAGCTGCCGCTGCCCTGGACCGCCGCGTCGGTGTTCGTCCTGGTCGACCCCAACGCCGCCAACCTGCGCTTCGGTGAGTCCTCGCTGGGGCTGAGCAAGGCCCGCAGCGTCCAGGACGTCCGGGACGCGCTGCGCCGCACCCAGGGGCTGCCCTGGGTCAACACCATCGCCGCCGACTCCAAGGGGCACAGCCTCTACACCCAGTCGCAGGTCCTGCCGCGCGTCACCGACGAGCTGGCCGCGCGCTGCTCCACGCCGCTGGGCCGGCAGACCCTGCCGGCCGGCGGCCTGGCCGTCCTGGACGGCTCGCGCGGCGCATGCGCGCTGGGCAGGGACGCCGACGCCGCGCAGCCCGGCATCTTCGGCCCGTCCGCCATGCCGACGCTGGTCGACGCCCCGTACGCCGAGAACTCCAACGAAAGCCCCTGGCTGGCCAACGCGGACCGGCCCCTCACCGGCTACCCGCGGATCTTCGGGGACATCGCCACCCAGCGCGGCCTGCGCACCCGGGGCTCCATAGAGGACGTCGCCGCCATGGCCGAGCGCGGCAAGCTGACAGTGGACGATCTGCAGAAGCTGCAGTTCTCCAACCGGGCTCCGGCCGGCGACCTCGCCGCCGAGGACGCCGCCAAGGCCTGCGCCGCGCTGCCGTCAGGCACCGCCCGGGGCAGCGACGGCAAGCCCGTCGACGTCTCGGCCGCGTGCGGGGTGCTGGCCGCCTGGGACCGCACGGTCGGCACCGGCAGCAAGGGGGCGCTGCTCTTCGACCGGTTCTGGCGCAGGCTCGTCGACGACGAGGCCATACCGGTCGGCCAGCTGTGGCGCGTGCCCTTCTCCGCCGCGTCACCGGTGAAGACCCCGAACACCCTCAACACCGGCCACCCGGGCTTCGCCCGCGCGCTGGCGGACACCGTCCGCGAGCTGCGGTCGGCGGACATCGCCCTCGACGCACCGCTGGGCAAGCACCAGTTCGTCACGCGGAACGGCAAGCGGATAGCGATACCGGGCGGCACGAACGCGCTCGGCATCTGGAACATCATCGAGGCGCGCGGCTGGAACGCCGCCCGCGGCGGCTACTCGGACGTGGGCGTGGGCTCCAGCTACATCCAGGCCGTCGGCTTCGACGGCAGCGGCTGCCCCGTGGCCCGTACGCTGCTGACCTACTCGCAGTCCTCCAACTCCGCGTCGCCGCACTACAGCGACCAGACCGAGCTGTTCTCGGCCGGGCGCATGGTGCGGGGCCGGTTCTGCGAGAAGGACATCATGGCGTCGCCCAAGCTGAAGGTGGTGCGGGTCGGCGAGCGCTGAGCGCTGACCCCGCACGCGTGGGGGCGCACCGCGCGAGCCGCGCGGTGCGCCCTTCGCCGTGCCCTTAGGGACCAGTCGTCCATGGGCCGGACGTCCTTGGGTCAGACGTCTATCTGGATGGCCTCCATGCGGCGGGACTGGCCGGTGGTGCCGACGGTGACGGAGGCGCCGCGCACGGCGTTCTGCCAGCCGAGGTCCTGCACATGGGCGCGGGCCCACACGGAGCCGGAGGAGACGCGGATGTTGAGGGCCTCCAGGCGGCGGGACTCGCCGGTGGTGCCCACGACGACGTTCTGGAAGTCGTTGGCGCAGCGTGTGCCCTGCCAGCCGATGTCGGCGAGGTGGGCGTTGAGGCAGACCCAGCCCACGTTGCCCACGGCGACCTCGATGGCCTCGATGCGCCGCGACTGACCGGTGGTCCCCGCGACGCTGCCGTCGCAGACGGCGGGCAGCCAGCCCTGCTCGGCCACGTGGACGCGGTAACACACGATCCGTCCGGCGGCCGCGCCGCGCTCGGCCAGTTGGTCTCGGACCGCGTCGGCCGCCGTGTCGACGGCGCCGGTTCTGGTGGTCCGCTCCGAGGGCGTCTGCGCCTGTGCGGTGGCGGTTCCGGTGAGGCCGAGCACGGCGGCCGCGGACAGTGCCAGCAGTGCCTTGCCGCTTGTGGTGACGAAGCCGTTCACAGCAGTCTCCTCCTGTTGATGGGCTGATCGCCGTCCTGTTTAGCGAGCGGGGGCGGCCGGCACATCCCTTAGGCGGGCATCGGCCGGGAACCGCCGTGGAGGGGCGGGATCCGCAGGGGTCGGGAATCCGTCACACCGCGCGGTTCCGGCCGTTCCAGTACGGCTCGCGCAGGTGCCGCTTGTAGAGCTTGCCGTTGGGGTCGCGCGGCATGGAGGCGATGAACTCCACCGATTTGGGGCGCTTGTAGCCGGCCAGGTGGTGGGCACAGTGGGCGAGCAGCGCGGCGGCGAGCTCCTCGCCCGGCCGGTGGCCGTCGGCCGCTTCGACGACGGCCTTGACCTCCTCGCCCCAGTCGTCGTGCGGGATGCCGAAGACGGCGGCGTCGGCGACGGCGGGGTGGGCCAGGAGCACGGATTCGATCTCGGCGGGGTAGATGTTGACGCCGCCGGAGATGATCAGGTCGATCTTGCGGTCGCGCAGGAAGAGGTAGCCGTCCTCGTCGAGATGGCCGAGGTCGCCGACGGTGAAGAAGTCGCCGATCCGGTTCTCCTCGGTCTTGGCGGCGTCCTTGTGGTAGGCGAAGCGGCCGGTGGTCATCCGCATGTAGACCGTGCCGAGTTCGCCGGGCGGCACGGGTTTGCCGTCGTCGTCGAGGACGGCGAGTTCGCTGATGGGCCAGGCCCGGCCGACCGTGCCGGGCCTGCGCAGCCACTCCTTCGCCGTGGCGAACGCGCCGCCGCCTTCGCTGGCCGCGTAGTACTCCTCGACGCAGGGCCCCCACCAGTCGATCATGGCTCGTTTCACATGCTCCGGACAGGGCGCGGCGCCGTGGACGGCGTGCCGCAGGGAGGAGACGTCGTAGGAGGCCCGTACGTCCTCCGGGAGCGCCAGCAGGCGCTGGAACTGGGTGGGGACCATGTGGGTGTGCGTGCACCGGTGGGTGTCGATCAGGCGCAGCATCTCCTGGGGCGTCCACTTGTCCATCAGCACCAGCCGGTGCCCGATGTGCAGGGACGCGGCCGCGAACTGCAGGACGGCGGTGTGGTAGAGCGGCGAAGAGACCAGGTGGACGTTGCCGTCGAAGGGCGCGATGCCGAAGATGCCCAGGAAGCCGCCGAGATGGCTCTCCTCGGGCGGCCTGCCGGTCAGGGGGCGGCGGATGCCGCGGGGGCGTCCGGTGGTGCCGGAGGTGTAGTTCATGACCCAGCCGAGGGTGCGGCCGGCGGGCGGGGTGCCGGGATGGCCGTCCAGGAGCGCGGCGTACGGGCGGAAGCCGGCGATGTCCCCGACGGCGTGACGCCCTGCGGCGGGCAGGCCGGCCTCGTCCGCGGCGGCGGTCGCGGCGGCGGCCCAGCGCTCGTGGGCGATGAGCACCTTGGCGCCGGAGTCGGCGACGATCCAGGCGATCTCGGACGCCAGGAGGTGGTGGTTGACGGGGACGAGGTAGAAGCCGGCCTGGGTGGCGGCGAGATGGGCGGTGAGGAACTCGGGGCCGTTGGGGAGGACCGTGGCGAAGGCGTCGCCCTCGCGGAGGCCGGCGGTGCGCAGGGCGTGGACGAGGCGGTTGGCGGCCTCGTGGAGGCGGCCGGCGGTCCAGGCTTCGCCCTGGGGGGTGATCAGCACTCTGCGGTTCGGGGCGGCGGCGGCTTGGGCCCAGAAGCCGTTTCGGGTCTCCGTCATGACGCGTCGTTCCCCTCAGGTGTGTGGGGCGGGTGCGGGCCGTGTCCGGTTGTGCCCACCTGTTCCGCCTTGCGGAACGACTGTCCACAACCTGACATGCGGTCCAGCCTTGCCACCGCTCTTTCGAAGCCTCGGGTGAGGTCGTCCACTACCGACTGGACGCCGCGCACCGTGTCCATACGGCCGACGATCTGGCCGACCGGGGTGCCGAGGAGGGGGACCGCCTCGTACTTCTGGATGCGGGTGAGGGCCTCGGCGACGAGCAGTCCCTGCAGGGGCATGGGCAGGGTGCCGGGGCCGGCCGGGTCATCCCAGGCGTCGGTCCACGCGGTGCGCAGCTGGCGGGCGGGCTTGCCGGTCAGGGCCCGGGAGCGGACGGTGTCCCCGGAACCGGCGGCGAGGAGCTTGGCGGTCAGGACGCGGGAGGCCAGGCCGGCCTCCTCCGTGGTGAGCCAGAGCGAGCCGAGCCAGACGCCCTGTGCGCCGAGCGCGAGGCCGGCGGCGATCTGTTCGCCGCTGCCGATGCCCCCGGCGGCCAGTACGGGCAGCGGGTCGACGGCCCGGACGACCTCGGGGGTGAGCACCATGGTGGCGATCTCCCCGGTGTGGCCGCCCGCTTCGTAGCCCTGGGCGACGACGATGTCGACGCCCGCGGCGGCGTGCCGGGCGGCGTGCCGGGCGCTGCCGGCGAGTGCGGCGACGAGGGTGCCGTGGCCGTGGGCGCGGTCGATGACGTCGGCGGGCGGCGGGCCGAGGGCGTTGGCGAGGAGGCTGATGGGGTAGTCGAAGGCGATGTCGAGCTGGCCGCGGGCGACCTCCTCCATCCATCCGGTGATCCGCCACCGGGAGGCCTCGCCCTCGGCGAGGTGCGGCACGCCGTAGCGGGCGAGGGTCTCCTCGACGAAGCGGCGGTGCCCGGCCGGGATCATCGCCTCGACGTCGCTCTCGCTCACCCCCTCGACCTTTTTCGCGGGCATGACCACGTCGAGCCCGTACGGTCTGCCGTCGGTGTGCGCCTGCATCCAGTCGAGGTCGCGCGCCAGGTCTCCGGGGGCGCGGTAGCGCACCGCGCCCAGGACGCCGAGTCCGCCGGCGCGGGTGATGGCGGCGGCGACCGCCGGGAACGGGGTGAAGCCGAAGAGGGCGTGCTCGATTCCCATCCGCCTGCTCAGCTCGGTCCGCATGGGCGGCAGGATGCCGCAGCGGGGCGGGCGAGGGAACCCGGGAGGAGCATTTTTCTGACACTACGTCAGATCAGTGGTTGGTGGCCGCGCGTGGAGCGGGTCCTGCGCAACGCCGCCACCTGCCGGTAGAGCTCGACGGCCTCGGCGGAGCGGCCAAGCTGCTCCAGGCAGTGGGCCTCGTCCTGACGGCTGGCCAGGGCGTCGGGGTGGGCCGCGCCCAGCACCCGCTGGCGGGCCTGGGCGACGTCGCGGTAGACGGCGAGGGCGTCGGTCCAGCGGCCGAGCCAGCCGAGTCCGACCGCCACCTCACGACGGCTGACGAGGGTGTCGGGGTGGTCGGCGCCCAGCACCCGGGCGCGGATGGCGCAGACGTCGCGCGCCTCGGCCAGGGCCTCCTCCCAGCGGCCGAGCCGGCCGAGGTTGACGCCCAGGCCGTGCCGGGCGCGCAGGGTGTCGGGGTGGGCCGGGCCCTGGGCGCGCGTGCGGTCCTCCACCAGCTCGCGGTAGAGCTCCAGGGCCTGCGCGCTGCGGCCGAGCCGGCCCAGGCAGATGCCGGCCTCGTAGCGGGCGGCGAGCGTGTCGGGGTCGTCGGGGCCGAGCACCCGCGCCCGGGCGGTGGCCACTTCCTCGTACGTGCGCAGCGCCTCCGTCCAGCGGCCGAGCTGGCCCAGGGCGTAGCCGACCTCGTAGCGGGTGACGAGCGTGTCGGGGTGCTCGGGGCCCAGGACGCGGGCGCGGGCGGCGGCGACGTCGCGCGCCATGGTGTACGAGTCTTCCAGGCGGCCCAGTCTGCTGAGGTTGAAGGCCAGGTTGTGGCGGCAGCGCAGGGTGTCGGGGTGGTCGGTGCCCATGACGCGCTCGCGGGCGCCGAGGACCGTCGTGTAGACCTGATGGGCCTCGAAGTGCCGGCCGAGCTGGCCGAGCACGTACGCCGTCTCCTGGCGGGCCGCGAGGGTGTCGGGGTGCTCGGGGCCCAGCACCCGCTCGCGTCCGGCGGCGGTCCGCGCGAACTCCCGCAGCGCTTCGCGCGGCCGGCCCAGCCGGCTGAGGGCGAAGCCGACCTCGTAGCGGCTGGCGAGGGTGTCGGGGTGGTCCGGGCCGAGGAGCCGTTCGCGCTCGGCGGCGACGGCCCGCTGCACCTCGCCCGCCTCCACCCAGCGGTCGAGCCGGGCCAGGCGCAGGCCCTCGCTGTGCCGTCCGGCGAGCCGGGCGAGCAGCTCGGGGGGCGGGCGCTCGGCGCCGGCGGTGCGGGGCCCGGTCCCGTGCGCCCCGGTGCCGGCCGGGAGCGTGCGGTCCTCCTCCCACGGGCCGGTCCACGCGCCGGTGAGGGCGGCGGCGGGGTCGGGGGGCGGAGTGAGGGGGCCGGTGCCGGCGGCCTTGGAGCCGGTGGTCATGTTCCGGGCCCAGCCGGGCAGCCGGGGCGGTTCGGGCAGCCGCGCCGACGCCCGTACGGGCCGGGGGCGCCCCTCGGGCAGGGTGCGGCGCGGGGGCGCGCCCGCCCGGTACGGGGGCAGGGCGGCGACGCGCCGGACGAGGTCGCCGGCGTCCTCGGGCCGGTCCTCGGGGTCCTTGGCCAGCAGGTCGAGGACGATGCGCCCGAAGGCCGCGGGGAGCTCGGGGCGCAGCTCGCACGGCGGCCGCGGCGGGGTGTCGCGGTGGCCGACGAGCACGGCCCACGCGTCGTCCATGTCGAAGGGCGGGGCGCCGGTCGCGAGCTCGTACAGCACACAGCCCAGCGAGTACAGGTCGCTGCGGTGGTCGACGTTGCCGGCGCCGATCTGCTCGGGCGACATGTAGTGCGGGGTGCCCATGGCGATGCCGGTGCCGGTCAGGCGGGTGGAGAACCCGATGTCGTGGGCCAGGCGCGCGATGCCGAAGTCGCATATCTTCACCGTGCCGTCGGTGAGGCGGACGATGTTGGCGGGCTTGAGGTCGCGGTGCACGATGCCCTGCCGGTGGGTGTAGGCGAGGGCGGCGCCGACCTGCTCGGCGATCTCGATGACCTCGGGCACGGGCAGCGGGTGCTGCTTGTTGTCCTCCAGGAGCTGGCTGAGGTTGCGGCCTTCGAGCAGCTCCATCACGAGGTAGAGCACGCCCTCCGACTCGCCGAAGTCGTGGACGACCGTGATGCCGCGGTGCTGCAGGGAGGCCGCGACGCGCGCCTCTCGCCGGAACCGTTCGCGCAGCACCCGAAGGTAGGACTGTTCGTGCTGGCGTCCCATGGGTTTGAGGCACTTGACGGCCACCTGGCGGCCCAGCGATTCGTCGCGGGCGCGCCAGACCTCGCCCATTCCGCCCCGCCCGATCAGGTCGAGCAGCTGGTACCGGCCCTGGATCAGCCTGGTGTCCGCCATGCTGTGCCGCCGCCCCCGTCGATTCGCTTCGCCTCCCCCGGCCTCTCAAGTATGGCGGCCACCGTGTGCGGCTTGTAGGCCGACGGACGGCTGACCGGGGCCTGATCGGGCGTCAGCGGCGCACCCGGGGCATCCCCAGGCCGATCCAGGAGATGATCTCCCGCTGGATCTCGTTGTTGCCGCCGCCGAAGGTGAAGATGACGGCGCTGCGGTAGCCGCGCTCCAGCTCGCCGTGGAGGACCGCGCCCGCGGACCCCTCTTTCAGGGGACCCGCGGCGCCGAGGACCTCCATCAGCCAGGCGTAGGCGTCCCGGCGCGCCTCGGACCCGTAGACCTTGACGGCCGAGGCGTCCTGCGGGGTGAGGGCGCCGTGCTGGAGGGCGTCGACCATGCGCCAGTTGAGCAGCTTCATGGCGTCCAGGCGTACGTGCGTACGGGCGAGCCGGCCGCGCACCCAGCCGAGGTCGATGACGCGGCGGCCGTCGGAGAGCTTGGTGGCCGCGGCCCAGTCGCGTACGTCGCGCAGGGCCCTGATGGCGGTGGCGCCGTGGGCGGCGAGGGTGACGCGCTCGTGGTTGAGCTGGGTGGTGATCAGGCGCCAGCCCCGGTTCTCCTCGCCGACCCGGCGGGTGACGGGCACGCGGATGTCGTCGTAGTGGCTGGCGGTGGTGTCGTGCGAGGCCAGGGTGTTGATCAGGGTGCAGGAGTAGCCGGGATCGCTGGTGGGGACGAGGAGGATGCTGATGCCCTTGTGGGGCGGTACGCCCTCCTCCACCGGGGCCGTGCGGACCGCGAGCCAGACCCAGTCGGCGGTGTCGCCGTTGGTGGTCCAGATCTTCTGCCCATTGACGACGTAATCGTCGCCGTCGCGCACCGCCCGGGTGGTCAGGGAGGCCAGGTCGGTGCCGGCGCCGGGTTCGCTGTAGCCGATGGCGAAGTCCAGCTCGCCGGAGAGGATGCGGGGCAGGAAGTAGGCCTTCTGCTCCTCGGTGCCGAACTGCATGAGTGTGGGCCCGACCGTGTTGAGCGCCATCAGCGGCAGCGGCACGCCGGCCTGCGCGGCCTCGTCGAAGAAGATGAACTGCTCCATGGGCGTCATCCCGCGGCCGCCGTACTCCACCGGCCAGCCCACGCCCAGCCGGCGGTCGGCGCCGAGCCGGCGGATGGTGCGCCGGTAGAAGCGCTTGCGCTCGGCCGGGTCGGCGTGCCGGGTGTACGCGTCGTCGGGCACCAGGTCCGCGAAGTAGGCGCGCAGTTCGGCCCGTAACCGCTGCTGCTCCGGGGTGTACTGCAGATCCACGGCCCCTCCATGTGGTCGCCGGCGGTCCCTGGGGTACGGGCGCACACGGTAGAACGTGTTGCAGTAATGCGGAAGGCCGTGCGGGGTACGACAATGGCGGACCCCCGTCGGGGATCCGCCATGATCGTGCGCTCTCGCGCGGGGGGGGTGATGCCGCGCGGCGTCAGCGTCCCGCGTGCTTGCGGTGCCGGCCGCCGGAGGCCGGGCGCCCGTGGCCCTGCCCGGCGGCCGGGTACTGGCCGTACTGGTCGTGGTGACCGTACTGGCCGTACTGGTCGCCATACTCGCCGCCGCGCTCCGCCGCCGCGAGCGCGGCCCGCTCCTCGGCCAGGCCGAAGCGGCCCAGCAGGCCGCCCAGCACCGGCAGGCGCTCCAGGTTCGGCAGCAGCCAGGCGTGCCACACGCCGGTGATGAAGAAGATCGCGGAGCCGGCGATCAGCACCGAGCCGAAGGTGTCGGTCGGGTAGTGGGCGCCGACGTACATCCGGGAGAAGGCGACCAGCAGCACCGCGAGGACGCCGCAGACGACGACCGTGCGGCGGTGCCGGGACTCGCGGAAGAGGAAGAACACGGCGACGGCGACCGCGACCGTGAAGGCGGTGTGACCGCTCGGGAAGCTGTTGGAGCCGATCTCGGGGTCGAGCATGAACTCACGCGGCGGCCGGGGACGGGCCACGATGGCCTTCGCGAGCTGCGTGCTGTTCCAGCCGACCGCGACCACGAGGAAGACGGCCGAGGCGGTGATGGGCCGGCGCCGCACGAACAGCAGGTACCCGCACCAGATCGCGAGGATCACCACTCCGGCGACCGGCGAGGCACAGTAGCTGATCAGCTCCATCGTGGTGTTCAGCCAGCCGGTGCGCGTGTTGGTCTGGATCGTCCGGTCCAGATCCAGGTCGTGCGGCTGGATCACCTTCGTGTGCGCGGCGACCAGCCCGAGCGCGATCGCGCTCGCGAACAGCAGAAGGGAGTTGCGCAGCCAATGGCGCACGTAGGGCATGGGTGGGGCGTCCTTCGGATCGGTATGGCGGTACCGGGGCGGCAGCGCGAAGACGTACGGTCGGGGTGACGGGTACATGCCGTGCAGATGACGTCGGCGCGGCTGTACAGCAAAAACTACCGCGCCGGGCCGTGGACCACGGTCCCGCCCGTGGCCGCCGGGCGGGCACCGGAGCGCTCGGTGACGGTGTGTGGTGGTGATCGCTACGCCCAGTCGACGACCAGCCGCTCTCCGCTGACGCTCACCTCCGTGCCGAACTCCGCGCAGGCCCGTGCGTACCGGTCGTGGATCCACCGCCACTGCTCGCCGCGCGCCGCGGTGGTGTGGCAGTAGTCCAGGTACAGGGGCACCGCCTCGAGCCGGACCGGCCGGTACGACGCCGGGTCGGGGCCGTCCAGGGTGAGGAGGAAGAGCAGGCCCAGGTCGTTGCGGAGGCCGGGGTCGACCGCGTAGTCGTCGATGAAGTCGCCCATGTCGTGGACAACGCGGCCGGCCACCCCGTGGAAGACGTGGGCGGAGTGCCCGGCGATCACCGTCGCCCCGGCCTCCAGCAGCGCCGCGGCCGCGCGCCGTACGTGGCGGGGCGGCCCGGAGGTCATGTTGGGCCCCCAGTGCGGGGTGACCAGGACGACGTCGGCCTCCCCGGCGGCGCGGGCCACGAGGTCGGCGAGCCAGCCCGGCACGCCGTGCCCGAGATCGGCGTAGGCCACCCCCGGGCTGTCCCCGCCGGCCGCGAAGCCCTCCGGGTGGTCGGTGACGCCGATCACGGCCAGGCGCACCCCGCCCGCTTCCAGCACGGCGAACGCCCGGGCCGCGGCCGCGTCCGGGCCCGCGCCCACCGCCCGCACGCCGGCCCGGGTCAGCAGGTCACGGGTGTCCACCAGGGCGTCGTAGCCGTAGTCCAGGGCGTGATTGTTGGCGAGCGTGACGCAGTCCACGCCCAGCTCGGCCAGGACGTCGGCGGTGGCCGGCGGGGCCCTGAAGAAGAACGGCTTGCCCGGCTCGGGCCAGGGCTCGCCGCGGCCGGAGACGCAGCACTCCAGGTTGGCCACGAACAGATCGGCCCCGGCGACGATCGCGCGCAGCTCCTCGCTCAGCAGCGTGGCGGGCTCCGGCGCCTGTGCGAGCCGCTCGCCGACGCCGCGTCCCAGCATGGTGTCGCCGGCCATCGCCACCGTGATCGGCGCCATCCGCTCCGCCTTCCGTCGGTCCGACGCCCTCACCGCCAGTATGCGACGCACGGCCCGGGGAGAAGCGAAGAGGCGGTGCCTCGCGAGAGGTCAGCTCGTCAGCGCGGAGCCGGTCAGCTTCCAGGTGATGGGGCCCTTGTTGTCGCCCTCGATGTCGTAGACGATCGTGGCGTCCCCGGACCACTTGTACGCGGGGTCGAAGGTGGCGGAGGGGGAGGCGCACTCCAGGCCCACGCTGTTGCCGTAGTCGCCGTTGACCTCGTTGGTGACGTCACAGGTCTTGGTGGTGACGACGGAGTCGGCGCCCGAGGCGCCGGAGCGGCGCTCCAGGCGGCTGGTCACCTTGAACGAGGTGTACCGCTTGCTCCGGTCCTGGATGACGTCCTCCTCGATCTGCCAGTACAGCCGGACCATGGACTTGATCGAGGCACCGCTGCGCCGGCTGCACACGTGGGCGCTGTGGATCATGGTGGGCTTGAGGCCGGGCAGGTCGATCCACTGGGACTGCAGCGGGGTGGAGTCCGGGCACATGTGCTGCACGGGGTCGGCGGCGGTCGCCGAGGACGCGGCGGCGGCGTTGATGCCGCCGAACACCGAAGCGGCCGTGGCGACGGCCAGGAACCGGGCGGCGGAACGCTTGATCATTCGGTGTTTCTCCCCGTGGTCTTTCTCCGGCCGACCTCCCCCATGGAGTCGGCCCTGCTCAAGGAGGGGACGGTGTGGTGGGCGTCTCCCTTCCGGGGGTGAGCCTCGCATGTCACCATGCGGCACTAAAAGATCATTCGAGCAGATTCGAATCGTGCTCGCCCAAGTGGAATAACGATGCTGCACATCTCTTTGGACGCCGACGCGCCGGCGGTGTCCCGCTGATCCTGCGGACCGGCGACGGCCCCGTCACGTCCGCGGCGGGCCGGTCACCCGGCTCCGCACGGGCCGGCACGTGTACTACCAGCGCACCGCGAAGGCGGACCGGCTCCTCGGGCGCGCCGCCCCGGAGCCCGCCCGGGCGTGAACGTCAGCGGCCGGCGCCGGGCTTCCGCGCCGCCCTGCCGCCGTCGGGGCCGTCCTCGCTGACGCCCTTCGCCCACAGGGAGCGCACGTGGCCGAGGTGGCGGGCCATGCACTTCTCGGCCCCCTCGGCGTCGCCCGCCAGCATCAGGTCGAGGAGTTCGAGGTGCTCCTCGGCCGAGGGGATCAGCTCGCCGCGCTCGTCCAGGGCGTTCAGGCCGTACAGGCGCGAGCGCTTGCGCAGGTCGCTGACGGTCTCGACGAGGCGTTCGTTGCCGGAGAGCGCCAGCAGGGTGAGGTGGAAGCGCCGGTCGGCCTCGAGGTAGCCGATGAGGTCGTGCTCGCGCGCGGCGCGCACGATCTCCTCGGCGACGGGCCGCAGCGCCTCGAGCTCCTCGCGGGCCGCGGTCCGGGTGATCCGGCCCGTCATGGGGACCTCGATCAGGGTGCGGATCTCGGTGTACTGGTCCAGGTCGCGCTCGTTGACCTCGGTCACCCTGAAGCCCTTGTTGCGGACCGGCTCGACCAGGCCCTCGCGGGCCAGGTCGAGCATCGCCTCGCGCACGGGCGTCGCGGAGATGCCGAAGTCCTCCGCGAGACCCGGCGCCGAATAGACCTCGCCGGGGCGCAGTTCACCGGAGATCAGCGCGGCCCGCAGGGCGTGGGCGACCTGGTCGCGCAGCCGCACCGTGGCGGTGATGAGGGGGGTGCGCTGCTGGAGGTGCCCCATGGTGTCCCTTTCGTGCCCCGATGGACTGGACCACCAGCGTACAATGTCACATTGTGTGAGCGGGAGTCAGGGTGTACGTCCGGCTCGAGGTGTAGAACTCCAGGGCGGCGCGGCCCTGTTCGCGCGGCCCGTGGCCGGAGGCCTTGGTCCCGCCGAAGGGCAGATGGAAGTCGACGCCCGCGGACGGCGCGTTGACGCGGACCATACCGGTGTCGAGGCGGTCGAGGCCGTGCAGGACCGCGTCGAGGCCGGCGGTGTGGACCGAGGTGACCAGCCCGTACGGCACGGAGTTGGTGATCCGTACGGCGTCGGCGAGGTCGTCCGCGGGCAGCAGGACCGCGACGGGCCCGAAGACCTCCTCCCGCAGCAGGTGGTGGCCTTCCGGGAGCTTTTCGACCACGGTGGGGGCCGCGTACCACCCGGGGCCGTCGGGGGCGGTACCGGCGGCGAGCGGGGGCAGCCCTTCGAGGGCCGCGGCGAACCGGTCGCGGGCCCGCTCGCCGATGAGCGGCCCGCACACCGTCGCCGGGTCGGCGGGGTCGCCCACGGCGAGCGTGCGCAGCTCCTCGGCGAGGGCCTCGCGCAGCGGGCCGAGGGCGGCGCCGACGGCGATGACGCGGCTGGTGGCGGTGCACTTCTGCCCCGCGTACCCGGCGATCGCGGAGGCGATGTGGCCGGCGGCGCGTGCGATGTCGGTGTCGGGCAGGACGATCGCCGCGTTGAGCCCGCCCATCTCGGCCTGGACCGGGACGCCCCGGGCGGTGGCGGTCCGGACGACCGCGGTGCCGACGGTGGTGGAGCCGGTGAAGGAGAGGGCGTCGGCGGTGGCGAGGAGGGCCTCGCCCTCCTCCGGGCCGCCGGTGACCAGGGTGAACGCCCCTTCGGGCAGGGCCTGCCCGATGATCTCGGCCAGCCGTCGGGCGCACGCGGTGGCTTCCGGCGCGGGTTTGAGGACGACCGTGTTGCCGGCCGCCAGGGCCGGTGCGGCCTTCCAGCTGGGGATGGCGAACGGGAAGTTCCAGGGGGTGATCAGGCCCGCGACGCCGTGCGGGCGGCGGCGGGTCAGCAGCAGCCCGGGGCCGGCGGCGCTCTCGTGGACGGCGCCGGTGGGCTCGTAGGGCGCCTGGGCGTAGTAGCGCCAGACGGCGGCGGTGCGGGCCACCTCGGCGCGGGCCTCGGCGAGCGGTTTGCCGACCTCGCGCACGGCGAGGTCGGCCAGCTCCGCGGCCGCGGCCTCGACGGCGGCGGCGATCGCGGAGAGCGCCGCGGAGCGGGCGGCCGCGCCGCCGCCGAGCCAGCCCGGCTGGGCGGCGCGGGCCCGCTCGACGGCGGCGGCGACGGCGACGGCGCCGACCGGGGCGACCTCGGTGAGGATGTCGGCCGGATCGGCCGGGTTGCGCGAGAGGAACGGTGTCGGGGCGGCGCTCACAGCAGGAAGCCTCCGGGGAAGGGGTCGTCCGGGTCGAGGAAGTACTGGGCCGTGCCGGTGATCCAGGCGCGTCCGGTGATGGTGGGCACGACCGCCGGCACCCCGCCGACCCGCGTCTCCCCCATCAGGCGGCCGGTGAACTCGGTGCCGATGAAGGATTCGTTGACGAAGTCGCGGTCGAGGGGGAGCGCGCCCCGGGCGTGCAGCTGTGCCATGCGGGCGGAGGTGCCGGTGCCGCAGGGCGAGCGGTCGAACCAGCCGGGGTGGATGGCCATGGCGTGCCGGGAGCGGTGGGCGTCGGAGCCGGGAGCGGCGAGGTAGACGTGCTTGAGGCCGCTGATCTCGGGGCGTTCGGGGTGGACGGGCCGGTCCGGCGAGGCGTTGACGGCGTCCATGACGGCGAGCCCGGCCGCGAGGAGGTCGTCCTTGCGGTCCCGCGCGAAGGGCAGCCCCAGCGCGTCGAGTTCGACGAAGGCGTAGAAGTTGCCGCCGAAGGCGAGGTCGTAGGTGACCGTGCCGAAGCCGGGCACCTCCACCTTGCGGTCCAGGCCTACGCAGAAGGCGGGCACATTGGTGAAGGTGACGGCCTTCGCCGCGCCGTCCTCGACCCGGACGTCGGCCGTGACCAGGCCGGCGGGGGTGTCCAGCCGCACGGTGGTGACGGGTTCGGTGACCGGCACCATGCCGGTCTCGACGAGCACGGTGGCGACGCCGATGGTGCCGTGGCCGCACATCGGCAGCAGTCCGGACACCTCGATGTAGAGCACGCCGTAGTCGGCGTCGGGGCGGGTGGGCGGCTGGAGGATCGCGCCGCTCATGGAGGAGTGGCCGCGTGGTTCGTACATCAGGAGCGTACGGAGGTGGTCGAGGTGCTCGATGAAGTGGAGCCGGCGCTCGGCCATGGTGGCGCCGGGTATCACCCCCACGCCACCGGTGATGACGCGGGTGGGCATGCCCTCGGTGTGGGAGTCGACGGCATGGAAGACGTGACGAGTGCGCACGGACGTCCTTTCGGCGGTCGGGCGGCCGGGCGGCCCCGGAGGTACGGACGGGGCCGGCGGCGGGTCAGCGGTGGCCGTCGGCGACGGCCTTCTCGGTGGCGGCGCGCACCGCGGCCTCGATCTCGCCGGTGAGCGGGTGGCGCGGCGGCCGGGTCGGGCCGCCGGGGCGGCCGGCGATGTCCATCGAGACCTTGATGGCCTGCACGAACTCGGTCTTGGAGTCCCAGCGCAGCAGCGGGTGCAGCGAGGTGTACAGGGGCAGCGCCTTCTCCAGGTCCTTCGCGGCGGCGGCGTGGTAGAGCCGGGAGCAGGCGTCGGGGAAGGCGTTGGGGTATCCGGCGATCCAGCCGACGGCGCCGGCGAGCACGAGTTCGAGGAGGACGTCGTCGGCGCCGACGAGCAGGTCGAGTTCCGGGGCGAGTTCGGCCAGTTCGTAGGCGCGCCGGACGTCGCCGCTGAACTCCTTGACGGCGACGATGCTGCCGTCGTGGTAGAGCCGGGCCAGGAGGCCGGGGGTCAGGTCGACCTTGGTGTCGATGGGGTTGTTGTACGCCACGACCGGGACTCCGGCGCCGGCGACCTCCGCGTAGTGGGCGCGTACGGCGTGCTCGTCGGCGCGGTAGGAGTTGGGGGGCAGCAGCAGGACGGAGCCGCAGCCCGCCTCGGCGGCCTGCTCGGCCCAGCGGCGGGACTCGCCGCTGCCGTAGGCGGCGACGCCGGGCATCACGCGGGCACCGTCGCCGGCCGCCTCGACGGCGGTGCGCACGACGCGGGCGCGCTCCTCGTCGGTGAGGGTCTGGTACTCGCCGAGGGAGCCGTTGGGCACGACGCCGTCGCAGCCGTTGTCGATGAGCCAGCGGACGTGCTCGGCGTAGGCGTCGTAGTCGACGGAGAGGTCCTCGCGCAAGGGGAGCGCGGTGGCGGTCATGATGCCGCGCCAGGGGTGGTCGGTGTTCCAGGAGGTGACGGTCATGCCGGTAGCCCTTCTGCGTTGTCCGATGTGCTGTCTGATGTGCTGTCTGATGTGTTCATTCGCCCTGGTCGGCCAGGGCGGAGAGCGGTACGGGCACGGCGAGGGGACGGCGCTCGGCGGACGGCGCCACGGCGCCCTCTCCCGGCCGCTCCCCCGCCCCGGAGGCGAGGCACGCGACGGCCGTCGCGCACATCCGTCCCTGGCACCAGCCCATGCCGGCCCGGGTCAGGAGCTTGACGGTGCGGGCGTCGCGGGCCCCGAGGTCGGTGACGGCCTCGCGGACGCGGCCGGCGGTGACCTCTTCGCAGCGGCAGACGTCGGTGTCGTCGCGGAGCCAGTCGGTCCAGCCGGCCCCGGGGGCGTGGGCTGCGGCCATGGCGTCGGCGAAGGCGCGCATCCGGGCCCGGCGGCGGCGCAGGGCCCGCAGGTGCGGGCCGGCGGCGGGAGGGGTGCGGCCGCGCAGGCGGGCGGCCACGGCGAAGGCCGCCAGCTCGCCCTCGACGCGGGCGAGTTGCCAGCCGCCGATACCGCCGCTCTCGCCCGCGGCCCACAGGCCGGGGACCGTGGTCTCCTGCAGGTCGTCCAGGAGCAGGGCGTGCGTCCCGTCGGGTGTGCGCCGGGTCGCGCAGCCCAGGGCCGTGGCGAGCTCGGTCTGCGGGACCAGTCCGTGTCCCACGGCCAGGGCGTCGCAGGCGATGCGGCGGCCCGTGCCGGGTACCGGCCGCCACTGCCGGTCGAGGCGGGAGACGGTGACCGCCTCCACGCGGTCGGTGCCGTGGACTTCGGTGACCGCGCTGCGCGGGTGGGGCCGTACCCGGTGGCGCAGCAGCGCCGAGCCGTGGACGGCCGCCTCGAGGAGCTTGTGGGGGTTGGTGGCCAGGGCGCGGGGGTGGCGGGCGTATCCCAGGTAGCCGGACGCCTCGACGACGGCGGGGACGCGGGCGCCCGCGGCGGCGAGCGAGGCGGCGACGGCGAGCAGCAGCGGTCCGCTGCCCGCGACGACGATCCGGCTGCCGGGCAGGACGAGGCCGGACTTGAGCATGGCCTGGGCGCCGCCGGCGCCGACGACGCCGGGCAGGGTCCAGCCGGGGAAGGGGAGTTGGCGTTCGTGGGCGCCGGTGACGAACAGGACCGTGCGGGCCGGTATCCGTACGGGGCGTTCGCCGTCGCCGTCGGCGCCGGTGAGGGCGTGCACGCTCCACAGCCGTTCGTCCTCGCGGGCCAAGGTCCACACGTGGTGCCCCGCGAGGTGGGTGACGTCGCTGCTCTCCAGGCGGCGGCGCAGGGCGGTGAAGGCGGACCAGTCGTGGTGCAGGGCTTGCGGTCGTGCGGCTTTCATGGCCGGGTCGGGGTGCCGGAAGAACTGGCCCCCTGTCTGAGTGGAGGCGTCCAGGAGGGTGACGGTCAGGCCGAGCCGGGCGGCGGCGGTGGCACCGGCGAGGCCGGCGGGGCCCGCGCCGATCACGGCGAGGTCGTACGGCTCAGACGGCGAGCCCGGCATGACCGTGTCCTTCCTGGGTGGTGATCGCGTCGCCGGGCCGGGCGGGCACCAGGCAGGCTCTCCTGTTGGGCCGCGCGTTGACGGTGGCGAGGCAGTCGTAGCACTGTCCGATGCCGCAGAAGGCGCCGCGTGGGCGACCGCCGTCGCGGGTGGTGCGCCAGGCGAGGATGCCGGCGGCCCACAGGGCGGCGGCGATGGTCTGCCCGGGGCGGGCGGGGACCGTCCGGCCGTCGAAGGTGATCTCGAACGGCGGGCCGGGATCGGCCTGGACCAGGCCGGCGGGGGTACGGGCCACTGCGGGCCTCCTCTCGGGTGCGGAAGGGGGGTGGGAGCCGGCTCAGGCGGGGGGCGCGAAGCGGCCGGGGCGGAACGGCCTCAGGTCCAGGGGCGGTTCGCGGTGCGTCAGCAGGTGGGCGACGGCGAGCCCGGTGGCGGGGGCGAGCCCGATGCCGGCGCCTTCGTGGCCGCAGGCGTGGAGCAGTCCGGGCACGCGGGGGTCGGCTCCGATGGCGGGCAGGTGGTCGGGCAGATAGGGGCGGAACCCGGCGTACGTCCGCATCGCCCGCACCCCGGCCAGCACCGGGAACAGCGTCGTGGCCTGGTGGGCGAGGCGGCGGAGCACCTCCACCGACACCGTGCGGTCGAAGCCGACCCGTTCGCGGCTGGCGCCGATGAGGACGGGTCCGGCGGGGGTGCCCTCGACCACGGCCGAGGTCTGCAGGGCCGCGGAGCCGCTCGCCACGTCGGCGACGTAGTCCGCCGCGTAGACCTTGTGCCGCACCACGCGGGGCAGCGGTTCGGTGACGAGCACGAAGCCGCGGCGGGGCAGGACGGGCAGGTGGGCGCCGGCGAGGGCGGCGAGTTCGCCGCCCCAGGTGCCGGCCGCGTTCACCACGTACGGGGCGTGGAGGTCACCGGCGGGTGTCCGGACGCCGCGCACGTCGCCGTCCGCGCCGGTGAGGATCGCGGTGACCTCCTCGCCGGTGCGGACGCGCGCTCCCGAGGCGCGCAGCAGGTGGGCGGCGGCGAGGGCGGGCTGGACCTGGGCGTCCTGGGGGTAGTGGCAGCCGCCCGCGAGGTGGGGGGCCAGGTGGGGTTCCAGGTCGTGCAGGCGGTCCGCCGGTATCTCCTCCGCCGTGACGCCGGCCAGGGCCTGGGTCGCGGCGAACTTCCGCAGCGCCTCCATGCCCGCCTCGTCGGAGGCGACGACCAGGCCGCCCTTCGCCTCGTACTCGACGCTCGCGGGGAGCACGTCGGCCAGTTCCCGCCACAAGTATGCGGAGAGCAGGGCGAGTTCGAGTTCGGGGCCCGGTTCCTTGTCGGAGACCAGCAGGTTGCCCTCGCCGGCTCCCGTGGTCCCGCCGGCGACGGGGCCACGGTCGACGACGGTGACCGAGAGGCCGGAGCGGCTGGCGTAGTAGGCGCACGCGGCGCCGATCACCCCCGCTCCGACGACGATGACGTCCGAGGAGTTTCTCGTTGGCACGTCAGTAATATTTCACATTGCACTACGACTGCCAAGAGTCGTTCCGATCAGTCTTCTTCGCCTTCCCGGTCTTCGCGGCCTCCTCAACTCCCGGCCAGCTCGCCCATCCACGCCTCGATCGCGTCCGGAGTGCGGGGCAGCGCCCCCGACATCAGCCGCGCCCCCTCGGCCGTGATCACCAGGTCGTCCTCGATCCGCACGCCGATGCCGCGCAGTTCGGGCGGCAGCGTCTCGTCGTCGGGCTGGAGGTAGAGCCCCGGTTCGACGGTGAGCACCTGGCCCTCCTCCAGCACGCCGTCCAGGTACGCCTCCGCCCGCGCCTGGGCGCAGTCGTGGACGTCCAGGCCGAGCATGTGCCCGCTGCTGCAGAGGGTGTAGCGGCGGTACAGGTCGCCCTCGGCGCTCTTGAGCACGCCCCACTCCACCAGCCCCTCGGCGATCACGCGCATGCCGGCCCGGTGGAAGTCGCGGAAGCTCGCGCCCGGCTTCAGCGCGGCGATGCCCGCCTCCTGGGCGGCGAGGACGAGCTCGTAGACCTGCCGCTGGACGGAGGTGAAGCGCCCGGAGAGGGGGAGGGTGCGGGTGATGTCGGCGGTGTAGAGGGTGTCGGTCTCCACGCCCGCGTCCAACAGCAGCAACTCGCGGGGGTCCAGGGGCCCGTCGTTGCGTATCCAGTGCAGGACGCACGCGTGCGCGCCGGAGGCGGCGATGGTGTCGTACCCGGGGCCGTTGCCCTCCGCCCGGGCGCGCAGGCCGAAGACGCCCTCGATCCACCGCTCGCCGCGCGGGTGGGCCAGGGCGCGGGGCAGCGCCCGTACGACGTCCTCGAAGCCGGCGGCGGTGTGGTCCACGGCCAGTTGGAGCTGTCCGACCTCCCAGGCGTCCTTGACCAGCCGCAGTTCGCTCAGGGTGCGGGCGAGCCGGGCGTCGTGGGAGGCGTCGCGCCCCGGCGGCAGCAGGCCGTAGTCGTCCAGGTGGGCGCAGCGGATGCCGGTCATGCGCTCGGCCTCGGCGAGGTCGGGGCGCCGGCCGACCCAGAACTCGCCGTAGCGGCGGTCCCGGTAGAAGCCCTCGCCGGTGCGCGGCGAGCGGGGCCGTACGTAGAGCACCGCTTCGTGGCGGTGCGGGCCGTCCGGCTCCAGGACCAGGACATGTCCGGCCTGTTCCTCGCCGGTCAGTCCGGTCAGCCAGGCGTACGCGCTGTGCGGCCGGAAGCGGTAGTCGCAGTCGTTGGAGCGGACCTTCAGCGCTCCGGCGGGGATGATCAGGCGCTCGCCGGGGAAGCTCGCGGACAGCTTCGCCCGGCGGGCGGCGGCGAGGTCCGCGACGGGCAGCCGGATGTCGGCGGGCAGCGGGGTCGCCGCCCAGCCGCCCGCCATGAAGCGGGCGAACTCCGGCGAAGCGGGCAGGTCATGACTTACCGTGCGCGGCGCCGCGGTCGTCGGCTCGTTCACGAGGTCCTCCTGGGACACAGGTGGGTAACGGCGTGACTGACACCTTGTCAGTGCAATTTCACATTACTATGTTACGGGTCACATTTCAGCCAGCGTCCGGCTGTTCGACTGTTCACGGAGTGACCACTGATGAACAAGCGCACGTGTACTGCCCTGGCCACGGTCGTGGCCGCCACCTTCGCCCTGGGGGCGACCGGCTGTTCCGGCGGGAAGAAGTCGGCCGACGGCGCCAAGAACCCCGTCGCCGCCCACGAAGGCGCGGTGATCGGCGGCACTCCGCAGAAGGGCGGCACCCTCACGGTGCTGTCCAACCAGGACTTCACGCACCTCGACCCGGCCCGCAACTGGGTCATGAGCGACATGGACTTCGGGACCCGGCTGCTCTACCGCACCCTGGTGACGTACAAGGCGGAGCCGGGGGCCAAGGGAGGGCAGCTGGCCCCTGACCTCGCCACCGATCTCGGCACCCCCTCCAACGACGCCAGGACCTGGACCTTCCACCTCAAGCAGGGCGTGACGTACGAGGACGGCTCACCCGTCACCGCGCAGGACGTCAAGTACAACGTGGAGCGGTCCTTCTCCCCCGACCTGCCCGGCGGCGCCGACTACGCGGCCCGCTACCTCGCCGGCGCCGAGGGCTACCGGGGCCCCGCCGAGGGCAAGCACCTGGATTCGGTCAGGACGCCGGACGACCACACCATCGTCTTCGAACTGCGCAAGTCCTTCGCGGAGTTCCCCTACGCCACCGTCATGCCGACGTTCGCGCCCGTACCGAAGGCACGGGACAAGGGCCCGCAGTACGACAACCGCCCGTTCTCCTCCGGCCCCTACAAGATCGACTCCTACGACCGGAACAAGAAGCTCGTCCTCGTCCGCAACGACAAGTGGGACCCGAAGACGGACGAGGTCCGCAAGGCCTACCCGGACAAGCTCGTCGTCCTCATGGGGCTCAAGGCGAACCAGATCGACGACCGGATGATCGCGAGCCAGGGCGCCGACGCCTCCACCGTCCCCTGGTACGCGCTGCGGCCGGAGAGCGCGGCCAAGGTGCTGCCGGACGCGAAGGTCAGAGAGCGCCTGCTCGCCGAGTCCCAGAACTGCACGGACATGGTCCAGATGCACACCGGCCGGGCCCCCTTCGACGACGTCAAGGTCCGCCGGGCCGTGCAGTACGCCCTCGACCGGGACGCCGTCCTGACGGCCTCCGGCGGCCCCGCCTTCAACGACCCGTCGACCGCCTACATGCCGGCCACGCTCTTCGGCGGCAAGCAGCCCGACACCCTGAAGGTCCCCGCCGCCGGCGACGTCGAGAAGGCCAAGCAGCTGCTGAAGGAGGCCGGCAAGCCGGACGGCTTCTCCACCAAGCTCACGGTCTCGTCCGGCGACAAGGGCCGGGCCGAGGCTATACAGCAGTCCCTCGCCAAGGCCGGCATCAAGGTCACCATCGAGACCGTGGACCCGTCCGCGTTCTACGCCACCATCGGCGACACCAAGAACCGCACCGACATGGTCTACACCGGCTGGTGCCCGGACTACCCCTCCGGCTCCACCTTCCTGCCCTTCGTCTTCGACGGCCGCTTCATCAAGGACAAGGGCAACTCCGGCAACCACTCCCTCTTCCGCGACGAGGCGACCATGAAGCGGATGGACGAGATCGCCGCCATGACCGACACCAAGCAGGCCGCCCAGGCCTGGCAGCAGCTGGACGGCGAGATCCTCGCCCAGGCCCCTACCGTGCCGGTCCTGGTCCGGCGGTGGCCGCTGGTCCTCGGCACCAACATCGCCGGCGCCTACGGGCACACCTCCTTCGGCGGCCAGCTCGACTACGCCACCGTCGGCCTCAAGGACCCCTCCAAGAGCCAGGGCTGAGGGCCGGTACGCCATGACCACCACCTCGCCCCCACCCGCGGCGGCCGTCCCCGCCGGCAGCGGCCCCTGGCGGCTCGCCCGCGCCGAACTGCGCCGCCGCACCTCCGTCAAGGTCTCCCTCGCCGTCGTCGCGCTCTTCCTGCTCATGGCCGCGGGCGCCCCGCTGCTGAGCGCCCTGGGCGGCTGGTCCCCCGAGGAGTTCGACAAGACCGCCGTCGACCCCTACCTGGGCGGCCGGCCCATCGGCCCGCTCGGCGGCGTCTCCGCCGACCACTGGCTGGGCGTGGAGCCCGTCACGGGCCGCGACCTCTTCGCCCGCGTCGTCCACGGCGCCCAGGTCTCCCTCCTCATCGCGCTGACCGCCACCGCGATCGTCGTCGTCGCCGGGACGGCCGCCGGCCTCGCGGCCGGCTACTTCGGCGGCCGCACCGACGCCGTGCTCTCCCGCCTGATGGACCTCACCATGTCCTTCCCCTCCCTCATCTTCATGATCGCCATGATGTCGGTGGCCAAGGACGTCAACCGGATCATGCTGATGACCGCGGTGATCGGCCTGTTCGGCTGGCCCGGCATCGCCCGCGTCGTCCGCGGCCAGGCCCTCTCCCTCAAGCACCGCGCCTACGTCGACGCGGCCCGCGTGGGCGGCGCCGGGCCCTGGCGCATCCTCACCCGCGACATCCTCCCGGGCGTCTTCGGGCCCGTCATCGCCTACACCACCCTGATCGTCCCCGGCATGATCGCCACCGAGGCGGCGCTGAGCTACCTGGGCGTCGGCGTCCGCCCGCCCACCCCCTCCTGGGGGCAGATGATCGCCGAGAGCGTCGCCTTCTACGACACGGATCCCATGTACTTCGTCATCCCGAGCAGCTGCCTGTTCCTGACGGTGCTCGCCTTCACCCTGCTCGGCGACGCCCTGCGCGACGTCCTCGACCCGAGGAGCGCCCGCACATGATCCTCTACCTCGGCCGCCGGCTCCTGGCCGTCGCCGGCGTGCTCCTCGCCATCGCCGCCGTCACCTTCACCATCTTCTACGTCCTGCCCTCCGACCCCGCGGCCGCCGCCTGCGGCAAGTCCTGCAGCGCGGACCGGCTCGAGGCGATCCGCGCCCACATGGGCCTCGACCGTCCGCTGTGGCGGCAGTTCGCGGACTTCGTCACCGGCATCTTCACCGGCCGGACCATGGGCAGCGGCCAGTACGCCCTGCACTGCCGCTTCCCCTGCCTCGGCTACTCCTACGAGAACTCCGAGGCCGTCTGGGACCTGCTGATGGACCGCCTGCCGGTGTCCGCCTCGCTCGCCGTGGGCGCGGCCGCGCTCTGGCTGCTCCTGGGGCTGACGGCCGGCGTCACCGCGGCCCTGCGCAAGGACACCCTCACCGATCGCGCCCTGATGGTCGGCGCCGTCGCCGCCGCCTCCCTGCCGGTCTACTTCACCTCGATGATGCTGATCTACGGCCTGATCCGGGCCACCGGGCTGCTGCCGTACCCGCAGTACGTACCGCTGGGCGACAACCCCCTGGAATGGGCGTCCAACCTGCTCCTGCCGTGGCTGGCGCTGGCCGTGCTGTACGCCGCCATGTACGCGCGCCAGAGCCGCACTTCGATGATCGAGACCATGGCGGAGCCCTACATCCGCACCGCCCGTGCCAAGGGCCTGCCGCGCCGCACCGTGGTCGTCAAGCACGGACTGCGGGCGGGCATGACACCGGTCCTGACCCTCTTCGGCATGGACCTGGGCGGGCTGCTGGCCGGCGCGGTCATCACCGAGTCCCTCTTCGGCCTGCCGGGCATCGGCCGGCTCTTTTACGGCGCGCTGTCCACCGGCGACCAGCCCGTCATCCTCGGCGTCACGCTCCTGGCCGCCGCCTTCATCGTCGTCGCCAACCTGGCCGTCGACCTGCTCTACGCCGTCGTCGACCCGCGAGTGAGGTACTGATGGCCGACGAACCCCTGCTCCAGGTACAGGACCTGACCGTCACCTTCCCCACCGGGCGCGGCCCGGTCCGGGCCGTGGAGGGCCTCGGCTTCCGCGTGCACCGCGGCCGCACCCTCGGCATCGTCGGGGAGTCCGGCTCGGGCAAGTCCGTCACCTCCCTGGCCGTGATGGGCCTGCACACCGGCGCCGAGGTCACCGGCTCCGTCGTCCTCGACGGACAGGAGCTGACCGGACTGCCCGAGCGCGAGCTGAACCGGCTGCGGGGCCGCCGCATGGCGATGATCTTCCAGGATCCGCTCTCCAGCCTCCACCCCTACTACACCGTCGGCGAGCAGATCGCCGAACACCACCGCGTCCACTTCGGCTCCGGCCGCCGGGCGGCCCGCAAGCGGGCCGTCGACATGCTGGGCGAGGTCGGCATCCCGGACCCCGCGCGCCGGGCGGGCGAGTACCCGCACCACTTCTCCGGCGGCATGCGCCAGCGCGTGATGATCGCCATGGCACTCGCCTGCGAACCCGAACTGCTCATCGCCGACGAGCCGACCACCGCCCTCGACGTCACCGTCCAGGCGCAGATCCTCGAGCTGATCGCCCGCCTCCAGCAGGACCGCGGACTCGCCGTCGTCATGATCACGCACGATCTCGGCGTCGTCGCCCGGGTCGCCCAGGAGGTGCTGGTCATGTACGGCGGCCGGGCGGCCGAACAAGCTCCGGTGGACGACCTCTTCGCCGACCCGGCCCACCCCTACACCCGGGGCCTGCTCGACTCCCTCCCCCGCCTCGACGACAGCGACGACGCCCCGCTGCGGGCGATCCCCGGCAGCCCGCCCTCCCTGCTGACCCCGGCCGCGGGGTGCGCCTTCGCACCGCGCTGCCCCCGCGCCGCGGCCGCGTCCGCGCACGACCGCGCCCGCTGCGAGGAGTCCCGGCCCGCCCTCACCCCGTCCCGGGGGCACCTGGTCGCCTGCCACCTCCCCCTGCACACCACCGCACACGCCCGGGAGGGCACCCGATGACCGCGACAGCCGCCGCGCCCCTGCTCTCCGTGCGCGACGTGACGATGACCTTCCCCGGCCGGCGCGGCCGCGCGGCTCCCGTGCGGGCCGTCGACGGCGTCAGCTTCGACGTGGCGGCGGGCGAGACCCTGGGCCTGGTCGGGGAGTCCGGCTGCGGCAAGTCCACCACGGGCCGCATGATCGTACGGCTCCTGGAACCCACCGGCGGCTCGATCAGCTACGCCGGCCGCGACATCAGCCACCTGGGCCGGCGCGAGCTCAAACCGCTGCGCCGGGAACTCCAGATGGTCTTCCAGGACCCGCACTCCTCCCTCAACCCACGCCAGACCGTGGCCCGGATCATCGCCGACCCGCTGCTGGTGCAGGGCACCTCCACTGCCGCCGCACGCCGGCGGGCGGCGGAGCTGATGGAGCTGGTCGGGCTCATCCCCGAGCACCTCGACCGCTACCCGCACGAGTTCTCCGGCGGGCAGGCGCAGCGCATCGGCATCGCCCGCTCGCTCGCCACCGGCCCCCGGCTGATCGTCGCCGACGAGCCCGTCTCGGCCCTCGACGTCTCCGTGCAGGCTCAGATCGTCAATCTGATGGAGCGGCTGCGGCGGGAGCTGGGGCTCGCCTGCCTCTTCATCGCCCACGACCTGTCGGTGGTCAAGCGGGTGTGCGACCGGGTCGCCGTGATGTACCTGGGGCGGATCGTCGAAGTCGGCGACAAGGAACGGGTGTACACGGCCCCCGCGCACCCCTATACCCAGGCCCTGCTCTCGGCCGTGCCGCTGCCGGACCCGGCCGCCGAACGCACCCGCGAACGGATCACGCTGCTCGGCGACCCGCCGAGCCCGGCGTCTCCCCCGCCCGGCTGCACGTTCCACCCGCGCTGCCCCAAGGCGCAGGAGATCTGCCGGACGGAGGCGCCGCTGCTGCGGGTCGCGGCACCGGGCGAGGCACGGCAGGTGGCCTGCCACTTCCCCGACGCGGCCTGAGCGCCACGGGCCGCGCGCCCGTGTCGATGAGCCTGTGCCCTGGTTCCATGGGGGGATCCAGGGCACAGCCCTTTCTGGGAGGTTCACCGTTTGGTGACGCGAACGGTGTCGCCGGAGGCGTCGGCGCTCAGCACGTCGATGCGGACGCCGGCCGCGGGGTCGGTGAAGGACCGGCCCGCCCGGTAGGGGGCATCGTCCAGGGGGCGGCAGCCGCTCGCGGGGGTGGCCGAGGGGTTGGCGTCCATGACGCGCACCGGGCCCTTGCCGGTCGGCACGGACGAGTCGACCTTGTAGACCAGCGCCCCGGTCGCGCAGGCGCCCGAGCGCTCCCGCCGGGATTCGACGACGTAGGCGGTCGTCGGGCCGGTGCGGACGACGGCCATCTTGGTGCCGCTGCCGTATTCGACGGCCGTCAGCCGGACGGTGTCGCTGCCCGCCCGCGCCCGGCAGAGGACCTGGCGGTCCGCGGTCCAGCCGAGCTTCCACGAGTGCCAGGCGAAGTACTGCGATCCGGCGCCGTCGATCAGGCCCATGACGTCCCAGCCGCCGGTGAAGCGGTGGGCGTCGTCCGCCGCGTCGAAGGCGTAGAGGTCGGGCAGGCCGAAGGTGTGCGCGCTCTCGTGCGCCACGAGCCGGTGGTCCCAGCGCCACATGTCCTGGCCGAAGGTCACCGTCCACTTCAGGCGGTTGCCGTCGGCGACCACGCCCCGGGTTCCCGGCTCGTAGATGTAGGTGGGGCTGAAGGAGACGGCGGAGGCGTTGCGGGTGGGGACGACGTAGAGCATGTCGTAGCGCGAGAAGTCGACGTACGGGTCCGCGGCGGCCACGGCGTCCTTGATGTACGCCTCATGCGTCTCGTGGGTGAGGCCGCGGGCGAAACCGTAGTCCGTGGAGCGGTGCGGCATGCGCGCCCAGCGCTGATTCTGGCTGATGGACAGCCACGCGTTGCCGTAGGAGGCGTACCACAGCCAGTCCGCGCCGGGCGTGATCCGGGCGGCGTCGGAGGCCGGGGACTCGGTGGCGGGCGCGTCGGGGAAGTCCACGAAGATCATGCCGACGCTGATGGCGCCGGTGGGGCGTCGGAAGACGGAGTAGTCGGTGTCGTGTCCTTCGTTTCCCTCGTCGGTCCAGCCGGTGCTGCTGCCGGGCAGGGCGCACCGGGACGCGCCGTCCGCCGTCCCGGTGGCCGCGCGGGCGGGCGGCGCGCACAGGAGCAGCGCGGCGGCCAGCAGGGCCGCCAGCAGGGCCGGTGTCACCGGCCGGGGCGAATGGATTCTCCTCATGGTTCGAGCTCAACCCCCGTCGTGTGCAGGTGTGATGTTTGGCATAAGCGTGGGGCGGACCCGGACCTGTCGGGAAGCTCACGCCGGTTCATAACATCCGCGCTATGGATCTCGAGCTGCGACATCTGCGGGTGGTGTGCGCGATCGAGGACGCCGGCAGCCTGACCCGGGCGGCCGCGGCGTTGCGCATGTCCCAGCCGGCGCTCAGCGCCCAGCTCAGGCGGATCGAGACGATGCTCGGCGGGGCGTTGTTCGAGCGCCGGCACGCCGGCGTGGTGGCCACGGCGTTCGGGGAGCTGGTGCTCGGGCGCGCCCGTGCCATCCTGCCGGGTGTCGACGGCCTGCTGGCCGACACCGCCCGTGCGACGCGCTGCCGGGACGCGCCGCGGCGGGTGCGGGTCGGGTCGGTGGGGGCTCCGCTGCTCGGCCATCTGCTCCTGGCGATCCGCGCGGTGCTGCCCGGAGCCGAGGTGACCGCGCGGTGCCGGTACTCCCCCGTGGCGCTCCTCGACGACCTCGCCGCGCGGCGGCTGGAGGCCGCGGCCCTCGGTGACCACCCCGGCCAGGAGCTGGCCGCCGGCGGCGACGTGGAGCTGCGGCCGCTGGTCACCGAACCCGTCTTCGCCCTGCTGCCGTCCTCCCATCCGCTGGCCGGTCAGGAGGAGGTGAGCCTGGGCCGGCTCGCTGAGGAGGACTGGGCGGTGCCGCGCCCGGACGGTGACCGCACCGGGGAGTACTGGTCGTCGGTGTGTTCCCTGACGGGGAGTCAGCCCCGCAGCCCGTACGAGGCCGAGGGCCGTCAGCTGGTGGAGCTGGTGCGGGCCGGCCTGGCCGTGAGCCTGTGCCAGGCCACCTTCGTCGAGGTGCCGGGCGTCACCGTCCGTCCACTGTCCGGCAACCCCCTGTGGTATCGCCACGTACTGGCCTGGCATCGCGAGGGGCCGCTCGCCGCGCACGGCGAGGAAATCCTCCGCAGGGTCGGCGCGGGATATCTGAGCGCGTGCGCCGACGCCCCGGCTTACGCCAAGTGGCGTGCGCGCAACCCCGGTTCGGCCCGGTTGACGCTCTGATCGGGAGGGCTTCCGCAGCCCGCGCGAGGTCCGGACCAGGGCCTTCCGCACCGCGATGTGAACAACCGATTGCGCCTGAGGGGTTGTCAGTAACATTTCACATTACTACGTTACGCATCACATGGCGGCTCATCGGCCCCTCAGGCGCCTTCCGTCGCAGGGCATATGACGCCCCATGCGTAACCCCCCATCACCTCCCACACAGGAGTCATCGGTGTTCCAGTCGAGAACCCTGCGCAGATCCCTGCTCACCGCGGCGATATCCGTGACGCTCTGCGCCACGGCCGTCCAGACCGGTTCCGCGGCTTCCCCCGCCGCCGCCCCCTCCCCCGTCACGCCGACGACGGCCGCACCGCGCCAGGCAACGGCCGAGCCGAACCCCTTCGACGAGGTCACCCGCCTGGCGAAGGCCCCCAAGCCGGCCGACCTGACCGCGACGGGGCCGGGCGAGCAGACGCGGGCCCGCGTCCCGGGCCCGGTCACCCCGCAGAGCAAGGAGAGCAAGGGCAAGGCCAAGTCCCTCGCGCCGCGCGCCACGGTGGGCGGGGCCGGCGTTCCCTGCACGCTGGACGGCGTCAGCCGGCTCGGCCCCGAGCAGTTCGCCGACTTCCTCGCCGACCCGGCCGTCACCGCGGACGGCTGTCTGCGCGACATCCTGTGGACCTGGGACCAGCGACTGGCCCGCGTCATGACGAAGGAGCACGTGCGGGCCGTCGCGCAGCGCGCCGAGCGCTACGGCTACTCCCACGACGGGAAGAACAGCACCCACGTGCTGGAGATGTTCACCTATCTCCACGCCGCCGCCTACCACGACTTCTCCCACGACGAGATCGACCACACCGACGCGCAGACCGTCGAGGCCATCCGTCGCGCGGTCCACTACTTCGGCGTCGCGGCGCGCACTTTCGATGCCACCCGCACCAACGCCGAGACCCTGCGCGAGGCCCTCTACGCCGCCAGCGCCCCCGGGCTGCGCCACCACCAGCTGCCGCTGATCAAGCGGGTCCTGGGCACGATGGACGCCTCCCACCCCGACACCGCGAAGGACCGGTCCTGGGGCGGCGCCGCGCTGGGCGCGCTGTCCGTGGGCTATCTGGGCGTCTACAACGACGACCCCGCCTTCGACGCGGCCGTGGCCGCCGACCCCGCCTACCGCGCCGCCCTCAAGGCCTTCGCCGGCCACACCCACCTCAAGGGCGCCGAGAACGAGTGGGTGGTGCGCGACGCGCTCAACGAGTACGGCCGGCTCAGCCAGGTCGCCGCGGTCAAGAGCGAGATCAGCTCCTCGCTGGGCGGAGTGCTGGACACCGTCGCCCGTAACTTCGGCCAGGGCAGCGCCCCCTGGGGCAAGATCGTCACCTGGCTGAACGAGCTGGAGATGTGCAAGCAGTACGGGGTCTGCAAGGCGGACATCGAGCGCCGCATCTTCCCGTACACCTACACGTACGACAACGGCGGCATCAAGGTCCGCACCGCCCTGCCGCGCACCACCGTGGACCGCCTCTACTACGCGAGCAAGCAGGTCAAGGCGCAGTTCCACCGCGTCCTGGGCACCGATAAGCCGCTGGCCGGCGACACCAACACCACGCTGAACATCGTGCTGTACGCCTCGCGCGCCGACTACGAGATCTACCACCCGCTGCTGACGGGCATGGCCACCAACAACGGCGGCATCTACATCGAGAAGGGCGCCACCTTCTACACGTACGAGCGCCGCGTGCCGCAGGACTCCACGCTCACGCTGGAGGAGCTGTTCCGCCACGAGTACACCCACTACCTCAACGGTCGCTGGGCGGTGCCCGGCAGCTTCGGCGAGGGCCCCTGGTACCAGGGCGACCGCACCACCGCGATGGACGAGGGCACGGCGGAGTTCTTCGACGGCGCCACCCGCGACGACGGCATCAAGGTCCGCAAGTCCCTGGTCCAGAGCATCATCAACGACACGGCGGGCGGCACCAAGCCGCGCATGAGCGTGTACCAGCTGCTGCACGCGGAGTACGACCGGGACGGCTTCCGCTTCTACTCCTACGCCGGCACGTTCTTCGAATTCCTGTGGTCGGAGCGGCCGTCGCTGCTCAGGGAGATGTACGACCGTATCCGCGCCAACGATGTCGCCGGCTTCGACGCCTGGCGCGACCGGCTCGGCCGGGACACCGGCGTGCAGCGCGCCTACGACGCCTTCCTGGACCAGCAGATCGCCAAGGTCAAGGACCTGTACGTGCCGAACACCACGTTCACGCCCGTGGGGCAGCTGGACGCCGGCCACCCCGCCACGGTCCGCGCGTCCTTCAAGGCCACGACCGGCATGTCGCCCGAATGCCGCACCGACGAGGCCCCCGGGCGTCCCCGCTTCACCTGCACCGGCCGCATCACCGCCAACCTGAGCGACCCGGGCAACGCCGACCTGGTCTTCAAGGACATGTCCGAGACGGTCGACTACTTCATCCTCGACCGCACGAAGAAGGGCACCAACAACTTCGCCGACATGAACTGCTCGTTCGGCAAGGTCGACATCTGGTCCGGCCGGGCCGCGGGATCGGCCGACTTCAGCTGCGAGGGCCCGCTGCGGGGCTGACGCACCGGCGTCCCGGGCCTGCCCATCGGCGCGGGCCCGGGGCCGGGCGCGCGCGAGGGGTCAGCGCCCCTCGCGCGCCCGCGGTTCGATATGGAAGTCGAACGCGACGGTGCCGGGGTCCACGGCCGTCACCCCGCCGTCGACGGTGAGCACCGCGCCGTTGACGAAGGAGGCGGCGGGCGAGAGCAGCCAGGCGATTGCCTCGGCGACCTCCCTCGGGTCGCCGGGGCGGCCGGCGGGCACGAGGGAGGTCGCCGCCTCGTACGCCGCGTCGATGCCGCCGTCGCCCGGCCCCACCTCCTCGGCGAAGCGCGTCATCCGCCGGTCGGCCATCTCGGTGCGCACCCAGCTGGGACACACCGTGTTGGCCCGCAGCCCCTGCCGCCCGTAGTCGACGGCGAGGGAGCGGCAGAGCTGGAGCAGCGCCGCCTTGGACGTCGCGTACGCGGCGTTGCCCCTGCCGTTGCGCAGCGCGGAGACCGAGGCGACGGCGACGACCGAGCCGCGCGTCTCCAACAGGTGCGGCAGCGCGGCGCGCTGGAGCAGGAAGGGGCCGGTGACGTTGACGCGCATCACGGTCTCGAAGTCCTCGATGGACAGCTCGCCGACGCCGCCGCCGCGGGCCACGCCGGCGTTGAGCACCACGCCGTCCAGCCGGCCGTAGGTGTCCACGGTCCTTTGCACGAGCCCTTCGACGGCCTCGGGGTCGCCCATGTCGGAGGGGTGGGCCAGGGCCCCGGTCTCCTCGGCGACGCGCTGCAGCACCTCGGCCCGCCGCCCGGAGATCACCACCTCGTGCCCGGCCTCGCGCAGCAGCCGGGCGGTTGCGGCGCCGATGCCCGTTCCCCCGCCGGTGACGATGAAAACTCGCTGGTCCGCCATGGTCGTTCAGCCTCCGAAGTGGTCCCCTGCAGCCTGCGCGGCCAGCTTACGTGCACGTGCCGATCAACCGTCGCCGGTAGCCTCGGGCCGTATGGAGATCAACGAGCCGGTCCGTGCCCCGGAGCAGCGCAAGCGTGACGTGTTGGAGAGGCTGGGCCGCGAGCTGGACATCTGGGTGGCCTCGGCCGATGCCGAGGGGGTGCCGTGTCTGGTGCCCTTGTGGTTCGTGTGGGACGGCGAGGCGATATGGCTGTCCACGCGGGCCGGCAATCCGACCGGTCGTAACCTGCGGCACGGCGGTCGGACCCGGCTGGCGCTGGGGCACACGCGTGATGTCGTGCTCGTGGACGGCACGGTGGAGACGTTCGGCTCCTCGGAGGTGCCGGCCGCGGCGGTGGAGGCGTTCGCGGCGAAGACGGGCTGGGACCCCCGGAGGAGCGGTGCGTCGTACGCGTTCTTCAAGGTGGTGCCGCAGGCGGTGCAGGCATGGCACGAGGAGCACGAGCTCGCGGGCCGGCATCTGATGCGCGAGGGCCGCTGGGCCGTGTGAACCGGCGCGCCACCGCGGGCCCCTCGGCCCGCGGCGGTGCGGCGTACCGGATCCCTCAGCCCCGGTCGTAGGTGTGGAACCCGCGGCCCGTCTTGCGTCCGAGCAGGCCCGCCTCCACCATCCGCTGGAGCAGTGGGGGCGGGGCGTAGAGGGGTTCCTTGAACTCGTCGTACAGCGACTCGGCGATGGCCACGACGGTGTCCAGGCCGATCAGGTCGGCGAGCTTGAGCGGGCCCATGGGGTGGGCGCAGCCGAGTTCCATGCCCGCGTCGACGTCGGCGGCGGTGGCGAAGCCGGACTCGGCCATGCGGACGGCCGAGAGGAGGTAGGGGATCAGGAGGGCGTTGACGACGAATCCCGTGCGGTCCTGGGAGCGAATCGTCCTCTTGCCCAGGGTGTCGCGGGCGAAGGCCTCGACGGCTGTGACGGTCTCCGCGGCCGTGTGGAGGGAGGCGACGACTTCCACCAGCGGCAGGACGGGCACGGGGTTGAAGAAGTGCAGTCCGAGGACGCGGTCGGCGCGCTGGGTGACCATGCCGAGGCGCATGACCGGGATGGCGGAGGTGTTGGTGGCCAGGATCGCGCCGGGGTCCTGGACGATCTTGTCGAGGGCGGCGAAGACCTCGGTCTTGACGTCGGTGTTCTCGATGACGGCCTCGATGACGAGCTGGCGGTCGGCGAGGTCGTCGAGGCCGGCGGTGAAGGCGAGGCGGGCCAGGGCGTCCTCGGCGGACGGCCGGTCCAGTTTGCCCCGCTGAACGGCCCGTTCGAGGGAGGCGGTCACCCGTTCGCGAGCCCGTCGGGCGGCCGTGGCGTCCGCCTCGCAGACCACGGTGTCAAGCCCGGCCCGGGCGCAGACCTCGGCGATCCCGGTGCCCATCTGGCCGCCGCCGACCACCCCGACGCGGGTGATGGCGCCACTCATGAGCGGGCCTCCGGCCGGACGACGAGATGGCGGGCGTAGGCGTCGGGGGTGAAGAACGCGGGCAGGTCCCGGCCCAGGGCGGTGCGGGTGAAGAGGGCGCGGACCTCGTCCTGGCGGGCCCAGGGGTACTCCGCGCCGAGGGCGGCCACCTCGTCGTCCAGCAGGGCGAGCACGGTGTCGCGGTCGACGGCGCCGTGGCGTATCCACTGCCAGATCTGGCACCGGGCGATCTCGGCGGTCGCGGCGTCCTCCATCAGCCCGTACAGGGCGACGGCGCCGCTGCCGCGCAGCCAGGCGTCGAAGTAGCGCAGCGCGACAGCGATGTTGGAGCGGACCCCCTCGGGGCTCGGCGGTCCGGCGGTGCGGCGGACGGCGAGGAGGTCGGCGGCGGTGACGTGGACGTCGTCGCGGGTGCGGTCGATCTGGTGCGGTCGCTCGCCGAGGACGCCGTCGAAGACGTCGCGGCAGACGGGGACGAGGCCGGGGTGGGCGACCCAGGAGCCGTCGAAGCCGTCCTCGGCCTCGCGTTCCTTGTCGAGCCGCACGGTGGCCAGGGCCGCCTCGTCGGCCTGGGCGTCGCGGCTGGGGACGTGGGCGGCCATGCCGCCGATGGCGTGGGCGCCGCGCTTGTGGCAGGTGCGCACGAGGAGTTCGGTGTAGGCGCGCAGGAAGGGGGAGGTCATGGTGACCTTCGCCCGGTCCGGGAGGACGAAGTCGGGGCGGTGGCCGAAGTTCTTGATGAGGCTGAAGAGGTAGTCCCAGCGTCCCGCGTTGAGTCCGGCGCTGTGCTCGCGGAGCTCGTAGAGGATCTCCTCCATCTCGAAGGCGGCGGTCACCGTCTCGATGAGGACGGTGGCGCGGATGGTGCCGCGGGGGATGCCGAGCAGGTCCTGGGCGAGGACGAAGACGTCGTTCCACAGCCGGGCCTCGGAGCGGTTCTCGAGCTTGGGCAGGTAGAAGTACGGGCCGCTGCCGGCGTCGATCCGGCGCTGTGCGCAGTGGAAGAAGTAGAGGCCGAAGTCGACGAGCGAGGCGGACAGGGGGCGGCTGTCGACGGCGAGGTGCGCTTCGGTGAGGTGCCAGCCCCGGGGGCGGACCATGATGGTCGCCGGGGTGTCGCCGAGCCGGTACTGCCTGCCGTCCGGGGTGGTGAAGTCGATGCGGCGCTCGCATGCGTCCCGCAGGTTCAGCTGGCCCGCGATGATGTTGTCCCAGGTCGGCGCGGTGGCGTCCTCGAAGTCGGCCATCCATACCCGGGCCCCGGAGTTCAGGGCGTTGACGGTCATGCGCCGCTCGGGCGGACCGGTGATCTCCACCCGGCGGTCGGTGAGGTCCGGTGCGGGCGGGGCGACCCGCCAGGTGGGGTCGGCGCGGACGGCCGAGGTGGCGGGCGAGAAGTCGAGCGGGGTGCCGGAGGCGAGCCGCTCGGTGCGCCGGCGGCGCTCGGCGAGCAGTTCGAAGCGCCGGTTCGCGAAGGCCGCGTCGAGGCGGCCGAGGAAGTCCAGCGCCTCGGGGGTGAGGATCTCGCCGTGGCGGTCGCCCGGTGCCCCGAGGACCTGGACCGTGCTGGTCAGAGCGGTGGTTGACATGCGGGTCTCCTCAAGCGGAGCGGTAGGGGCCGGGCGGAGGCGGGGCGGGCCGGGTGCGTGGTTCCCCGGCCCGCCCTGGGGCTGCCTAGTGGAACTGCTCCTCCTCCGTGGAGCCGGTCAGCGCGGTGGTCGAGGAGGCGGGGTTGACGGCGGTGGAGACGAGGTCGAAGTAGCCGGTGCCGACCTCGCGCTGGTGCCTGACCGCGGTGAAGCCGTGCTCCTGCGCGGCGAACTCGCGCTCCTGCAGGTCGACGTAGGCGGTCATGCCGTGCTCGGCGTAGCCGCGGGCCAGGTCGAACATGCCGTGGTTGAGGGAGTGGAAGCCCGCCAGGGTGATGAACTGGAAGCGGTAGCCCATCGCCCCCAGCTCCCGCTGGAACTTGGCGATCTGGTCGTCGTCGAGGGCCGCCTTCCAGTTGAAGGAGGGCGAGCAGTTGTAGGCCAGCATCTGCTCCGGGTACTCGGCGTGGATCGCCTCGGCGAACTCCCGTGCCTGGGCCAGGTCCGGGGTTCCGGTCTCCACCCAGATGAGGTCGGCGTAGGGGGCGTAGGCCAGGCCGCGGGCGATGACGGGGGCCATGCCGTTCTCGACCCGGTAGAAGCCCTCGGCGGTGCGCTCCCCGGTGGCGAAGCGGGCGTCGCGCTCGTCGACGTCGCTGGTCAGCAGGTTCGCGGCGAGCGCGTCGGTGCGGGCCACGATGACGGTGGGGACGTCCGCGATGTCGGCGGCGAGGCGGGCCGCGTTGAGGGTGCGGATGTGCTGGGCGGTGGGGACGAGGACCTTGCCGCCGAGGTGGCCGCACTTCTTCTCGGAGGCGAGCTGGTCCTCGTAGTGGATGCCGGCCGCACCGGCGGCGATCATCGCCTTGGTCAGTTCGAAGGCGTTGAGCGGCCCGCCGAAGCCGGCCTCGGCGTCGGCGACGATGGGCGCGAGCCAGTCGATGCCGTCCCGGGCGCCCTCGACTGTGGCGATCTGGTCGGCGCGCAACAGTGCGTTGTTGATCCTGCGGACCACCTGCGGCACGGAGTTGACCGGGTACAGGCTCTGGTCGGGGTAGGTGTGGCCGGCCTGGTTGGCGTCGGCGGCCACCTGCCAGCCGGAGAGGTAGATGGCCTGGAGGCCGGCCCGGACCTGCTGGACGGCCTGGCCGCCGGTGAGCGCGCCGAGGGCGTGGATGTAGTCGCGTTCGTGCAGTTGGCGCCAGAGCCGTTCGGCGCCGCGCCGGGCCAGGGTGTGCTCCTCGCGGACGCTGCCCGACAGCCGGATCACGTCCTGTGCACCGTAGGTGCGCTCGACGCCCTTCCAGCGGGGGTCCGTCGCCCACCGGTCCGCCAGTGCTTCCGCCGCCGTCTGTGCCTGCGCCATGACCGTCTCCCGGGTTCGCTGAGATCACACGGTTCTTGTGAAGGATGCGTGGGGTTGTCACTGAGTGACGTGCCGCCGATGCGGCGCCGCCGCCCTTCCGGGCGCGTGAAGCGGTGAGCAGTGCGCCCGGAGGGGCGGTGGGCCGCACTACGACTCTGGCAGTGGCACTCAGTGCCATCAACCGTGGAAGATTGCCAAGTTCTGCGCATCTTCCGGCCCGGTTCTGCGAATCTTGCCAACACACCCGTCAGATCAAGGACGTCGGGCACGGAGCAGGGGGAGAGCGGTGGGCAAGACATACGCGGGGGCGCGGCTGCGGCGGTTGCGCGAGGAGCGGCGGCTCAGTCAGGCGGAGCTGGCGCGCGTCCTGGCGATCTCCCCCAGCTACCTCAATCAGATGGAGCACGATTCCCGGCCGCTGACCGTGCCGGTGCTGCTGCGGCTGACCGAGGCCTTCGGCGTCGACCCGGGGTTCTTCTCGGAGCGCGACACCAGCAGACTCGTGGCCGACCTGCGCGAGGTGCTCGCCACCGAGGTCGACGCCGCCCGGGTCTCCCCCTCCGACCTCGCGGAACTGGCCTCGCGCATGCCGGCCGTGGCCTCGGTCCTGCTCGACCTCGGCCGCCGCGGCCACGCCCTGGCCGAGCGGCTGGCCGAAGCCGCGGAGGCCCGCGGTCACGAGGACGTGGCCCTGCCGCGCTCCCCGCACGAGGAGATACGGGAGTTCTTCTACCGGCGGCAGAACTACCTCCACGAGGCCGATCTCGCGGCCGAGGACCTGGCCCACACCCTGGGCGTGCGGCCGGGCGAGGTGGTGCGGACGCTCTCCGCGCGCCTGACCGAGCGGCACGGGGTGCGGCTGGCGGCGGACTGCGACCGGCTGCACCACTACGACCCGGTCACCCGCGTCCTGCACCTGTCCAACCGGCTGCGCCCCGGCCAGCAGGCCTTCCGCATGGCCACCCAGCTGGCGCTGCTGGAGTTCGGCGACCGGCTGTCCGCGCTGGCGTCGGAGGACTACGCGGAGGGCTCGGCCAGTTGGTCGCTCGCCAGGATCGGCATCGCCAACTACTTCGCCGCCGCGCTGATCCTGCCGTACCGCGCCTTCCACACGGCCGCGGAGGAGGTCCGTTACGACATCGAGCGGCTCACCGACCGCTTCGGCCTCGGCTACGAGACCGTCTGCCACCGCCTCAGCACCCTCCAGCGGCCGCGGCTGCGCGGTGTGCCGTTCTCCTTCGTCCGCGTGGACCGCGCCGGCAACATGTCCAAGCGCCAGTCCGCCACCGGCTTCCACTTCTCCCGAGCGGGCGGCACCTGCCCCTTGTGGAACGTGTACGAGGCGTTCGCCGCCCCGGGCCGGATCCACGTCCAGATCGCCGCCATGCCGGACGGACAGCGCTACCTGTGGACCGCCCGCGCCGTCACCCGGCACCGCGGGGGCTGGGGCGAGCCGGGCAAGACGTTCGCCATCGGCCTCGGCTGCGAAGTGCGCCACGCCTCCCGGCTCGTCTACTCCGACGGGCTCGACCTCGCCAACACCTCCGCGGCCACCCCGATCGGCATGGGCTGCCGGATCTGCGAACGCCTGGACTGCCCGCAGCGCGCGGTGCCGCCGCTGGGCCGGCCGCTGGCGATCGACGAGAACAGCAGCACGTTCGTGCCGTACCCGGTGGCGGACAAGTGATCACGCTGGGGTGGACTTACTAGGACGTCCAACTATATGTTCGCGACCAAGGCCCGCGGTGTCAGGGAAGCCGGTGTGATTCCGGCACGGTCCCGCCACTGTGACCGGGGAGTGAGCCGTCGACAGCACGCCACTGACGAGATGTGCCATGCGTCGGGAAGGCTGGCGGCGCGCGGTGATCCGGGAGTCAGGATACCGGCCGCGGGTGTTCCGTGTTGTCCACGAGGATGGAGCAGACACGCATGGCACCGGTCCGTACTCACGACCCTGGTGATCCGGCGGAGCGCGCGCTCATGTCCGCGCACGCGTAGCTCTTCGCAGAGCCACGAAGCCCCATGCCCATCCCCGGATCTCACCTGACCTGACGAGAGCAGGCTTCCATGGTCCGTGAACTGACACATTTCATCGGCGGCAAGCACACCCCCGGAACGTCGGGGCTCTTCACCGACGTGTACGACCCCAACACCGGCGCCGTACAGGCCCGGGTGCCCCTGGCCGGGCGCGAGGACACCGCGTCCGCGATCGCGGACGCCGCCGCCGCGCAACCGGAGTGGGGCGAGTGGAATCCGCAGCGCCGCGCCCGCGTCCTGCTGCGGTTCCTCCAACTCGTCGAGGGCGAACGGGAGTCGCTGGCCCGCCTGCTGTCCCGCGAGCACGGCAAGACCGTCGCCGACGCCCACGGCGACCTCCAGCGCGGCCTGGAAGTGGTCGAGTTCGCCGCCGGCATCCCGCACCTGCTCAAGGGCGAGTTCACCGACAACGCCGGCACCGGCATCGACGTCCACTCACTGCGCTCCCCGCTGGGCGTCACGGCCGGCATCACCCCCTTCAACTTCCCCGCGATGATCCCCCTGTGGAAGGCCGCACCGGCCATCGCCTGCGGAAACGCCTTCGTCCTCAAGCCGTCCGAACGGGCCCCGTCCGTACCGCTGCGCCTCGCGGAGCTCTTCCTCGAGGCCGGCCTCCCGCCGGGGATCCTGAACGTGGTCAACGGCGGCAAGGAGTCCGCCGAGACCCTGCTGACGGACCCCCGGGTGCAGGCCGTCGGCTTCGTCGGCTCCACCTCCGTCGCCGCGCACGTCTACGCCACGGCCGCCGCGCACGGCAAGCGCGCCCAGTGCTTCGGCGGCGCCAAGAACCACATGATCGTGATGCCGGACGCCGACCTCGACCAGGCCGTCGACGCGCTGGTCGGCGCCGGGTACGGCTCGGCGGGCGAGCGCTGCATGGCCATCTCCGTGGCCGTGCCCGTCGGGGAGGAGACGGCCGACGCGCTGGTCGCACGCCTCAAGGAACGCATCGGGAACTTGCGGATCGGACGCTCGGACGACCCGGAGGCCGACTTCGGCCCGCTGGTGAGCCGTGACGCCCTGGAGCGCGTACGCCGCTACGTCGGCATCGGCGCCACCGAGGGCGCCGAACTCGTCGTCGACGGCCGGGGCTTCGTCCTGCCCGGCCACGAGGGCGGCTTCTTCGCCGGCGCCACCCTCTTCGACCGTGTCACCCCCGCCATGCGGATCTACCGCGAGGAAATCTTCGGCCCGGTGCTGTGCGTCGCCCGCGCCGCCGACTACGAGGCGGCCCTGCGGCTGCCGAGCGAGCACCCGTACGGGAACGGGGTGGCGATCTTCACCCGGGACGGGGACACCGCCCGGGACTTCACCCGGCGGGTGACCACGGGAATGGTCGGCGTCAACGTGCCCATTCCGGTACCCGTCGCCTACCACACCTTCGGCGGCTGGAAGCGGTCCGGATTCGGCGACCTCAACCAGCACGGCCCGGACGCCGTCCGCTTCTACACCCGCACCAAGACCGTCACCTCGCGCTGGCCCTCCGGGGTCAAGGAAGGCGCGAGCTTCACCATCCCGACGATGGGGTGAGCGCGGTGACGACCACTCTCACCACGGACCAGCTCGCCCTGGCCGAGGTCACCCTCGACTTCGCCCAGGAGCACCTGGCCCCGCACGCCGTCGGCTGGGACCGCGACAAGCACTTCCCGCTCGACGTCCTGCGCAAGGCCGCGGAACTCGGCCTCGGCGGCGTCTACGTCCGCGAGGAGCACGCCGGCTCCGGCCTCACCCGCGGCGACGGCGTCCTGGTCTTCGAGGCACTGGCCACCGGCTGCCCCTCCATCGCGGGCTACCTCTCCATCCACAACATGGTCGCCTGGATGCTCGACCGGTACGGCGACGCGGCCCAGCGCGGCCGCTGGCTGCCCGGGCTCTGCGGCATGCAGGCGCTGGGCAGCTACTGCCTGACGGAGCCGGGCGCCGGCTCGGACGCCGCCGCCCTGCGCACCCGCGCGCGGCGGGACGGCGACGGCTACGTCCTCACAGGCGTCAAGCAGTTCATCTCCGGGGCGGGCGCGGCCGACGTCTACGTCGTCATGGCCCGCACGGGCGAGGGCGGCGCGGACGGCGTCTCCGCCTTCGTCGTCGAACGCGACGACCCCGGGCTCTCGTTCGGCCCGAACGAACGGAAGATGGGCTGGAACGCCCAGCCCACCCGCCAGGTGATCCTCGACGGGGTCCGCGTCCCGGCCGGCCGCCGGCTCGGCGCCGAGGGCGACGGCTTCCGCATCGCGATGAACGGCCTGAACGGAGGCCGCCTCGGCATCGCCGCCTGCTCCCTGGGCGGCGCCCAGAGCGCCCTGGACCGCAGCCTGGCCCATCTCGCCGACCGCGAGGCGTTCGGCATGCGGCTGCTCGACGCACAGGCCCTGCAGTTCCGCCTCGCCGACATGGCCACCGAACTGGCCGCGGCCAGGGCACTGGTCCGGCAGGCGGCGGACGCCCTGGACCGCGGCACCCCGCAGGCCCCGCAGCTGTGCGCGATGGCCAAGCGGTTCGCCACCGACACCGGCTACTCCGTCGCCGACCGCGCCCTGCAGCTGCACGGCGGCTACGGCTACCTCAGCGACTACGGCATCGAGAAGATCGTCCGCGATCTGCGCGTCCACCAGATCCTGGAAGGAACCAACGAGATCATGCGCCTCATCGTGGCCCGCGGACTGACGGGCGCCCTGCGATGACCACTACCAGCGAGCACGTACTGCTGCGCACCGAAGGCCGCGCGGCCTATGTGACCCTCAACCGTCCCGGCGCTCTCAACGCCCTCACCCACTCCATGGTGCACCGCATCGACGCGGCGCTGACCGCGTGGGAGCACGACCCGGCGGTGGAGCACGTCGTCATCACCGGAGCCGGCGAGCGCGGGCTGTGCGCGGGCGGCGACATCCGCTCCATCCACGAGGACGCACGCTCGTCCGCGGGGGTGGCCTCCGCGGACTTCTTCCGCGACGAGTACCGGCTCAACGCCCGTATCGCCCGCTACCCCAAGCCGTACGTCGCCGTCATGGACGGCATCGTGATGGGCGGCGGCGTCGGGGTCTCGGCCCACGGCACGGTCCGTATCGTCACCGAGCGGTCCCGCGTCGCCATGCCCGAGACCGGCATCGGCTTCGTCCCGGACGTCGGCGGAACGTATCTGCTGGGGCTCGCGCCCGGGGAGCTGGGCACCCATCTGGCGCTCACGGGCGCGGCGGTGGGCGCGGCGGACGCGCTGCTGTGCGGGCTCGCGGACCACCACGTCCCCTCCGCGCTGCTGCCTGGGCTGGTCGCGGACCTCGCCCGGGCACCCGTCCACGACGTCCTGGCCCGGCACGTCCGGCCGGCGCCGGGCGGCGAACTCGCGGCGTGGCGCGGCTGGATCGACCACTGCTACGCGGCGGACACGGTGGAGGAGATCGTCGACCGGCTGCTCGACAGCGGCGTACCGGCGGCGAAGGACGCCGCGGTGACGCTCCTCGCCAAGTCCCCCACCGCGCTGAAGGTGACCCTCGCCGCCCTGCGCCGGGCGCGTGCGCTCGGTCCTCTGGAGCACGTTCTGGAGCAGGAGTACCGCGTCGCCTGCGCGGCCCTGTCCCACCCGGACCTCGTCGAGGGCATCCGCGCGCAGGTGATCGACAAGGACCGGACCCCGCGCTGGTCGCCCACCACGCTCGCCGAGGTCGGCGACGAGGACGTCGACCGCTTCTTCGCACCGTCCGGCGGGCGCGGGCTCGGCCTCGTGACGACCGTCTTCCCTCAGGAGGTGCCCTGGTGAGCAGCGTCATCGCCTTCGTCGGACTGGGGCACATGGGCGGCCCCATGGCCGCGCGCCTGGTGCGGGCCGGACACCGTGTCCTCGGCTACGACCTGGTGCCCTCACTGCTGGCCGCGGCCGCGGAGACCGGGGTCGAGGCGGCCGCGTCGGCGGAAGAGGCGGCGTCGGGAGCGGACGTGGTGATCACCATGCTGCCCGCCGGACGCCATGTCCTCGCCCTGTACCGGGACCAGGGGCTGCTCGCCGCCGCCCGGCCCGGCACGCTCTTCGTCGACTGCTCCACCATCGACGTCGCCGACGCGCGGGCCGCCCACGAGGCGGCGTTCGCCGCCGGTCACCGCGCCCTGGACGCGCCGGTGTCGGGCGGGGTGGTGGGCGCCGAGGCCGGGACGCTGACGTTCATCGCCGGCGGTGACGAGGAGGCGTTCGCCCGGGCGGAGCCGCTGCTGGGCGCCATGGGCCGCAAGGCCGTGCACTGCGGGGCCGCCGGCGCCGGCCAGGCCGCCAAGATCTGCAACAACATGATCCTCGGCATCTCGATGATCGCGGTGAGTGAGGCGTTCGTGCTCGGGGAGAGCCTGGGCCTGTCCCACCAGGCGCTCTTCGACGTGGCGTCCACGGCGTCGGGCCAGTGCTGGGCGCTGAGCGTCAACTGCCCCGTGCCGGGCCCGGTCCCGGGCAGCCCGGCCAACCGCGACTACCGCCCCGGCTTCGCCGCGTCGCTGATGGCGAAGGACCTCGCTCTCGCGGCGAACGCGGCCCGTGCGGGCGAGGTGGACACGGCCCTCGGACTGCGGGCCGCGGCGATGTTCACCGAGTTCGCGCAGGGCCCCGGCGCCGGCGAGGACTTCTCCGCGATCGTCCGGGCCGTCAGAGGGCGCTCGGGCCAAGCCACCGACCGGACGGGAAGCACCACATGACCGACACCGCCCCGGACCGCCCGTACGAGACGATCCTGGTCGAACGCACGGGCCGCACCGCGCTCCTCACCCTCAACCGTCCGAAGGCGCTCAACGCCCTCAACCTGCGGGTCATGACCGAGGTCGGACCGCCTCGGCGCCCTGCGCACGCCCACGGTCGCGGCCGTGGCGGGCTACGCGCTCGGCGGCGGCTGTTCCACGCCGTGTTCGCCACCGCCGACCAGAAGGAGGGCATGACGGCCTTCGTGGAGAAGCGCCCGCCGGAGTTCACCCACCGCTGACCCGGGGGGTCACCCACCGTGCTGACCCGGGAGTCCACCCACCGCGGAACTTCGCCCCAGCCGCTCAGGCGGGGGCGAAGCCGCGGGTCAGGACGAATTCCCTGGTGAGGCGGGTGAAGGCGCGTGCGGCGGCGCTGAGGTAGGCGCTCTCGCGGCGCAGGAGAGTGACGGCGCGGGCGGGCAGGGCCGGCTCGAGGGGCACCGGGGTCAGGTGGGGGTGGTCGTGGGTGATGGCGTCGGGCAGGACGGTGGCCAGCGGGGTGCGCCGGACGATTTCGGTGAGGGCCTGGATCGAGTTGGCCTCGACCGCGATGCGCGGGCGCACCTGGTGGGCGGCGAAGTAGGCGTCGATGTGGCCGCGGGTGGCGAAGTCGCCGCTGAGCAGGGCGAGATGGCGGTCGGCGAGGTCGGTGACGGGCAGCGGCTCCGCGCGGTCGCGGCCGGCGGCGTCCTCGTGGGCGCCCGTGACGAGGCTGAGGGTCTCGGTGAAGAGGGCGGTCGCGGCGATGCCGGGCAGGTGGGGGCCGTGGAAGGCGATGCCGAGGTCGATTTCGTCGGCCAGCAGGCCGGATTCGATGCGGTCCTGGGTCATCTCCCTGATCTCCAGGGTGATGCCCGGGTGGTGGGCGTGGAGTTCGGCCGTGAGCGGGCCGACGAGGTAGGCGGTGAAGGTGGGGGTCAGGGCCAGCCGCAGATGGCCGCGCGAGAGGTCGGCCACGTCCAGCACGGCGCGTTCGGCCGCCGCCAGGTCGCGCAGCGCGCGGCGCGCGTAGTGCACGAACGTCTCGCCCGCGTCGGTGAGCCGTACGGTGCGGCCGGTGCGGTCGAGGAGCTGGGTGCCGACGGTGCGCTCGAGCTGTTTGATCTGCTGGGAGAGGGTGGGCTGGGAGATCCGCAGGTCCTCGGCGGCGCGGGTGAAGTTGGCGTGCTCGGCGACGGCGAGCAGATAGCGCAGATGACGGAGTTCCAGGGCCATACCCCCAACTATAGATGTCACCGATGACGGTCATGGATATTACGTCTTGGACGCTATAGGTGCAGGTCATGCATGGTGGATCTCGTCAGCCCCTCGGGGCCGGCAGCCACTGAAGGGAGTGACCATGCAAGACCTCACCGAGGGCGTCGCGCGTTTCCGGCGGGACGTCTACCCGGCCAAGGCGGAGCTCTTCGCCCACCTGGCCGCGACCCACCGGCCGACGACGCTGTTCATCAGCTGCTCGGACGCCCGTGTGGTGCCGGAACTGATCACCCAGAGCGAGCCGGGTGAGCTCTTCGTCATCCGCACCGCCGGCAACCTCGTCCCCGCCTACACCCCCGGGCCGGACGGGGTGGCGGCCAGCATCGAGTACGCCGTCGCCGTCCTGGAGGTGCGCGAGATCGTGGTGTGCGGGCACTCCGCCTGCGGCGCGATGACCGCCCTCGCCGAGGACCACGACCTGAGCGGCGCGCCCGCGATCGCCGACTGGCTGCGCCACGCGGACGCCTCCCGGGCCCGCGCCGTGGCCGCCGGGGCCGGGACGCGGACGGTCGACGCCCTGGTGCGCGAGAACGTGGCCGCCCAGCTGGCGAACCTGGCCACCCACCCCTCGGTGGCCAGTGCCCTGGCCGCGGGCACGGTCACCTTGCGCGGCTGGGTCTACGACATCCCCGGCGGCACCGTCGAGGAGCTCGCCGCACCCGGCCGCCCGGCCGCCCTCGCAGCCTGACCACCGGCACTACCTGATCCCCTGCCGCCGTCCGGCGCCCGGGATCACCACCCGAATCCCCACCCCGCCGCCCCTCCATAACGGAGGAACGGCGCATCCGAAAGGAATCCTTCTCATGGTGCACGCGCAGTTCGACCCCACCGCCCGTGAGGCCCTGGCCGCCACCGCCGTCGAGGCCAAGGTGCGCAAGGACCTGTCCTGGCAGCAGATCGCCGACGCCGCGGGCCTGTCGGTCGCCTTCGTCACAGCCGCCGTCCTCGGCCAGCACCCGCTGCCCGAGGCCTCGGCCAAGGCCGTCGCCGAGCTCCTGGGCCTGGACGACGACGCCGCGATGCTGCTGCAGACCATCCCGACGCGCGGTTCGATTCCCGGTGGCATCCCCACCGACCCGACCATCTACCGCTTCTACGAGATGCTCCAGGTCTACGGCACCACCCTCAAGGCCCTGGTCCACGAGCAGTTCGGCGACGGCATCATCAGCGCCATCAACTTCAAGCTGGACGTGAAGAAGGTCGCCGACCCCGAGGGCGGCGAGCGCGCGGTCATCACCCTGGACGGCAAGTACCTGCCGACCAAGCCCTTCTGACCTGCCGATCCACGCGAGAGGAACCCCATGGACTTCGTACAGCGCACCATCGACCTCGCCCGCCGCAACGTCGAGGAGGGCGGCCGGCCGTTCGCGACCGTCATCGTCAAGGACGGCGAGATCCTGGCCGAGAGCCCGAACAAGGTCGCCCAGACCAACGACCCGACCGCACACGCGGAAATCCTCGCCATCCGTGAGGCATGCGTGAAGCTGGGCACCGAGCATCTGACGGGCACCACCATCTACGTCCTGGCCCACCCCTGCCCGATGTGCCTGGGGTCCCTCTACTACTGCTCGCCGGACGAGGTCGTCTTCCTCACTACGCGCGACGCCTACGAGCCGCACTACGTCGACGACCGCAAGTACTTCGAGCTCGACACCTTCTACGACGAGTTCGCCAAGGACTACACCGAGCGGCGCCTGCCCATGCGCTACGAGGCCCGCGACGCCGCGGTCGAGGTCTACCGGGCCTGGCAGCGGCGCAACGGCGGCGAGCGCCGTGTGGCCGGCGCCCCCCCCGCCACGAGCGCGGCTGAGACGTCAGTCCTGTTGGCGCTGGGTCACCGGAGCGTCGGTGCAGTCGCCGAGGAACTCGTACCAGCGCCGCCGCAGGCATACGTAGCGGGTGTCCGCTTCGACCAGGCGGAGGAACGAGGCGACCGATTCCTCCAGGCGGGTGTGGAGTCCCGGGTCGGAGAGGTCGCCGGCGTCGGTGAAGCCCTCGTGGGCCCTGGCGAGGCTGAACATGTCGGGGTAGACCCGCGTGCCCAGGTGTTCGAGGGGGACCCGCAGGGCCCACAGTCCGCGGTTGCCGCCGACGAGGGAAGGCGACGCGGAGACCAGCAGGGCGTGCTTGTCCTTGAAGGGCTGGGGCTGGACGCGGGAGACCCAGTCGATGGCGTTCTTCAGCACGCCCGGCACGGAGGCGTTGTACTCGGGGGAGGAGATGACGAAGGCGTCGCACGCCGCGATCCGCTCGCTCAGCGCGAGCGCCCCCGCCGGGATGCCTTCGGCCGCCTCGACGTCGCCGTCGTAGACCGGCATGGCGAATTCCCTCATATGGGCCAGGTCCGCGGTGGCACCCGCGCCACGGACGAGCCGGGTGACGAGCCCGGCCAGGCGCGCGTTGAGGGAATCGCCGCGCATCGCCGCCCCGAAGACCAGCACCCGCACGGCACCGTCCTCACCGGCGACCGCCATGGCACCCACCTCCTCGGCCTCATCCTGACCGCCCCGCCCGGCCGCCGCCACCGCACGGAAGGCGCCGGCGGCGGGCCCGCCGTGGGTACTCGCCCCGCCGGCACCCTGTTTCCGGACGCCCTGGCCCGATCCGTTCCTTGACGGGGAATTCCCGCCGGTAAATCGTGTGATCGCCGCGCTTGCGAACGGGGGAGCGGCGCAGGTCAGCGGGGGTTTCCCGCGCTACCCACACGGCGTTCCCAAGGAGACGTTCTTGTCCGGCGAGCAGCACTTACTGAAGGTCTACAGCGACCGCCCCTACGTCCACACCACCACCGTGCGCCATCAGGGCACCACGGTGGCCCTGGCCATGGACGACCGGCGGCGCCTTGTCTACACCGTCCTGGACCTGGCGCGGCACGACGAGAGCAAGGGAGAACTCGACGCCGCCTACTGGTCGGAGAACCCCCTCCCGCTCTGTTTCCCCTCCGAGATCACCGACGTGGGCTTCGCGGCCGTCGGCGCCACCGCGCTGCCGGCCGTCAAGCGCGGCGGTAGGGTCGAGGCGGCGTCCGGCGAGCGGCTGGACGAGGACGAGGTGGACCCCTTCCTGTCCACGACGGCCCGGCTCACCGCCCTCGCCCCCTTCCACGCCCTGTCCGACGGCACCCACATCGTCGTGCTGCGCCAGTCCGTGGGCGCCGATCACCCCGACGCCGTCCACAAGCTGGCCGGCGGCGCCTCCTCCGGCGACCCGGACCGCGCCGACTACGTCAAGGACAGCGCCGGCGCGAAGGTCCCCCTCGTCGCGGACACCCTGCTGTGCGACCGCTTCCTGCTGGTGGGCTGCGAGCTGAAGCCGGTCCTCGAGGCCCGCTACCGCCGCAGCCGGCACAGGAGTCGCCCCGACTCGGCCAAGGACAGCCTGGGCACCACGGATATGGAAGGCCGTCCCTTCCACGAGCCGACCCAGGAACTGTCGTTCGTCCGGAACCTCTCCGGCGGCCGCTTCGCCGCACTGCTGGTCCCCACCGCCGTGCACGGCCGGCAGCGCTGGCAGGTCTTCGCGCACAACGACGCCACCGGCCGCATCGACTCCTTCAACGTCGAGCAAGGCCGCGACGGGCTGTTCAACCTCCAGGGCACCCAGGCATGGACCAGCCCCGACACCGCGTACCGCGACGCGGTGTACGAGAGCGGACCCGGCACCTGCCCGTTCACCGGGCAGCCGCTCGTGCCCGTGGTGAGCACCGAGGGGCACGCGGAGACCGCGCTGGCCTTCGGCGAGGGCGACGCCCACGTGCGCGTCCCGGAGGGGCCGGAGCTGGCGGGCCGCGACTTCACCGTCGAGTTCTGGGCGCGGCGCACGGCGCACGGCCGCCAGGAGTTCCTCGTCGGCCACGGAGACGAGTCGGGCAGCCCGCTCGAGTCCCTGCACATCGGCTTCCGCGAGGACGACCGCTTCACCTTCGCGTTCTATGCCGAGGACCTCAACGCCGAGGTGCGGACCGAGGACACCGCCTGGCACCACTGGGCCTGCGTCTACGAGCACGCGGCCCGTCGCCAGACCGTCTACCGCGACGGCGAGGAGGCCGGCAGCCGCATCACCGGCGGCGACTACGCCGGGACGGGCCACTTGCTGCTGGGCCGCGCGCTCGGCCAGGGCGCCCGCGCCGAGCTCGACGAGGTACGGATCTGGGACCGCGCCCGCACCTCCGAGGAGCTGAAGCGCGACAAGGGCGTCCGCCTCATCGGCAACGACCCCGGGCTCGTCGCGTACTACCGCTTCGACGAGGGTTCCGGCACCCGTCTGCACGACCAGACCGACCACGCCCGCCACGGCGAGCTCGTCGGCGGCCCGAAGTGGGTGACGTCCGAGGCGCCCATCGGCGACCACCCGGGCGTGCGCCGTGACAGCTTCGCCGTCGCCGGCCGGAAGACCGTCTCCGGCCTGTCCGCCGTCCTCTACCACCAGCAGGAGGCGACCACCACGGGCTACGACAAGGAGCCCAGGCCCGCCAAGCGGCAGGCCCGCGTTCTGCTGTCGTACGCCACGTCCGGGCCCGACCCGAGGACCGGTGCGGCGACCGAGGAGGCGTACCTGGCCACGGTCGACTTCGGCGTCGGGCGCGACGGGCGCCTCGCGCAGGTGCCGGACGAGCTGGCGCTGCCGGTGCTCGCCGCGCCGGAGGGCAGCGCGGACGTCGAGACGATCAGCGAGCTGGACGCCCGGATCCGCGAGCTGGTCCAGGACATCACGGCCAAGGAGACCGAGGTCGCCGATCTTGCCCGGCAGACCGCCGACGTACCGGAGCTGGAGCGCCTCCGCGAGGCCTTCTACGCCCGGTGGCAGGACATCGCCGGCTGGACGTGCCGGCTCCGCTTCAAGAACACCCGGGACGGCAAGCCGCAGTACCTGGCCGTGAAGGACGACGGTGCCGGGAGCGAACCACCGCTGATCAGGACCTCCGACAAGGAGGCGAAGTCGGCGCTGTGGGCCGTCCTGACTCCCCCGGGGGCGTCCTGGAGCGGCCCCACGCCCTACCACCTGCACAATCCGCACACCGGCAAGGACATGAACGTCGCCGGTGAGCGCCGGGACGACGACGCGCCCCTGATCGTATGGCCGCGGAACACCGGCGCCTGGAACACCCACTTCCACATAGACGAGCGGAGCGACGGCTACAGCACCGTCGTCAACCGGTACAGCGGGAAGGCGGTCTGCGCCCCCGACCGGCTCGGCGACCGCGTCGTCCAGTACGACACCGCTCCGGTCACCGAGTCCGGCGAGGGGCTGTTCGCCATCGAGCGGGTCGCCCTCCACGACTTCGGGCACTCCGACATCCGTGACGCGGGCAAGCGGGTGGAGTCGCTCGACGCCCAGCTCGCCGAGCTCCGCCCCCGGCGCGAGCTGCTCGAGCGGCGCCGCCGCGAGATCGAGGCCCATCAGGCCGAGCTGGCGGCCAAGCGCGACGAGCTGGGCCGCCTCACCGGTGGCCTCAAGGGCGCCGACGACATCGCGCTACCCGTACCCCAGCTCTCCCTCGACCGCACCGGCCTGAGCTCCTCCGGCGCCCTGCTGTCCTTCGCCCGCTCGGCCGACCGGCCGTATCTGCTCGACAGCGCCACCGGGAACGTCGTGCTGTACTTCCGCGGCACCAACGGGCAGTTCTTCGCCACCTACTACGACACCACGGTCGCGCGCTCCTCCCGCCGGCTGACGGCGGGTGACGGCCAGGCGGTCACCTTCACCGCCCGAGACTCCGGCACCGGCCTGGGATCGGTGACGATCCGGGTCACGGCGGGTGACGGCCCCGGCCTGTGCGACGTGACCATCGAGCGGGGCGAGGAACGCGAGAGCTGGCAGCGGCTCCCGCGCCGGGCCGCCGACTTCGCCGCGATCGTCAACGGCACGCCGGAGGAGCCCGTCACGGTCGGCGCGGTGAAGACGTTCGACGCGACCACGAGACTCCTGTCCGGCGGCCGGGCGGGCGACGTCGCCGGCGGTGTCCTCCGGCTCGCCGAACCCCTCTCCGTCACTCTGCCCGCCCGTACGCCCGTCACAGTCGGCGGCCACCTCTACCTCACGGAAGCCGATCACGCGCCGGGGGCCACCACGCTCCGGCTGGACGCCGGCGAGGGCGGCCCCGAGCCGCAGCCGGGCGAGCCCGTCCAGCGGCTGCGCCACGACCACCGCCGCGCCTCCACCAACCGCCCCGGCGTGCCGCTCTCCGCGGGCTCCCGGCTCGTGCTGGCCGACCCGGGCACGGCGCGGGAGGTCCCGCTCGGCGAGGTGTCGGACCTCGTCGCCGGGCACGGCTGCCGCTGGCGCGCGGACAAGCCGGGCCGGGCGTACTCCTTTGACGGGCAGCAGAACGTCCTCGTCCTGCCGCAGGAGCAGCCGGACCGGGTGGCGGTGACCCGCGACCTGACCCTGGAGGCGTGGATCAACCCCGAGCGGGTGTCCGGAGCGGCCAGGATCGTCCACGCCGGCACCGGCGACGTTCCGTACACGCTGGGGCTGCTCGCCCCGGCCGCCTCCGTCGTGCCCGCCCTGGCCTTCGACGGCAAGAGCGGCGTGGCCATGACCGAGAGCGGCTTCAGCCTCGCAGGCCAGTCCTTCACGGTGGAGTTCTGGGCGCGGCGCACGACGAAGTGGAACGCCAAGGCGCAGTACGTCATCGGCCACGGGACGTCGCACGGCAGCACGAGGAACGCCCTGCACATCGGTCTGACCGAGACCAGTGCCTTCAGGTTCGGGTTCTACGGTGACGACGTCACCACCAGCTACGGCAACGACGACACCGACTGGCACCACTGGGCCTGTGCCTTCGACGCGGCCACCCGGGAACAGGTGATCTACAAGGACGGCGTCGAGGAGGCCAGGCGCGTCGCGGCGGGCACCTACCAGGGAGACGGCCTCTTCAGCTTCGGCAGCTCCTTCGCCGGCTGGGTGGCCGACTACGCCGCGGTCGAAATGGACGAGGTCAGGCTCTGGGGCACCGCCCGCACCCTCGCGGAGGTCCGGGAGCTGAGGAACCGGCGGCTGTCCGGCAAGGAGCCGGGACTGATGGGCTACTGGCCCTGCGGCGACCCGCTCGCCCAGGTCGGCGGCAAGCCGGGCGTCCTGGACCGCTCCGGGCAGAACCGGCATGTCTACCTGCGCGGCGGCGTCACCACCACGACCGCGCCCCCCGCGCTCGAACGGGTCGCGGACACGACGTACCGCATCGTCGCCGGAGCCGGTGACCGGCTGGTGGCCACCCGCGCCGCCTTCCCCCCGCGCGAATGGACCCACCTGGCCGCCGCCTACGAGCAGTCGTGGGCGGTCGAGCTCGCCGACGGCGCGTACGCGGAGGCGCCCGACAACGACGCGCTCGACATCACCGACGACCTCACCGTCGAGGTCTTCTGCCGCACCGACGCCCTCGGTGCGACACAGGGCCTGCTCTCCAAGGGCCGTACCGCCGACGGCTCCGGCGGCAGCGTCCCGTACCGGCTGCTCGTCCTGCCCGACGGCAAGCTGGAGTTCGGCTTCGAGGAGCCGGACGGGAAGCTCGTACGGTTCGCCTCCGCCGAAACCCTCGGCGCGGGAACGTTCCACCGCCTCGCCGTCGTCCGCAAGAGCGGCCGCTCGATGCAGGAGCGCAAGGGCAGCAAGGAGATCACCGCGGCCGGTGCCGACGGCAAGCCCGTCAAGCAGACCGTGGAACTCGTGGAGTCCGTCGACGTCCAGGAGTGGCAGGAGATCCGCTTCTTCATCGACGGCCGCGAAGCCGGCACCACCCGCTACGAGGGGCCCGGCGCCAAGGGCAACACCGGCACGCTGGACATCGGCCGCGCCCGGGACGGCCTGGAGACGCGCTCCTTCACCGGCGTCGTCTCCGAGGTCCGGCTGTGGAGCGTGGCCCGCGACGCGGCCCAGCTCGGCACGCTCGTCTCCGCGCGCGACCGCGGCCTGACCGCGCACTGGCGCTTCGAGGAGAACGCCGGCAACACCGCCGCCGACGCCACCGGATCGCACCCCGCCCGGCTGCGCGGTGCCCGCTGGACCCGTAACCCCGACCCGCGCGGCAGCCTCTTCCGTATCTACCGCAACGGCGTCTCCGTGGCCTGCGACCCGCTGGAGAGCGACGACTTCGCCGACTACGGCGACGCCCGGCTCTCCCTCGGCGCCCGCCTCGAGGACGGCAAGGCCGACCAGCCCTTCCACGGCGTCCTGGAGGAGGTACGGATCTGGCGCACCGCCCGCACCCAGGAGCAGGTGCTCGACAACCTCTTCACCCGGCTCAAGGGCGAGAAGGAGGACCTGATCGCCTACTGGTCCTTCAACCGGGCCTCCACCGACGAGTCGGCGAACGTCGTCCGGGACGAGGGCCTGCGCGGCAACGACCTGACGCTGCACGACGCGCCCCGCCGCCCCTCCCCCGTACTGTCCACGGCGCCCGTCTCCAGCGACACCGCGCAGGTCCGCTCGGCGCTCGCCGCGATGCGCACCCCGTTCCACGAGACGGTCTCGGGCGCACCGGCCGTCGCCGAGTACGCGGACATGCAGTACACGGCCAAGGGCGAGGCGTTCGGCGTCCTGAAGCGGGCGTACGGCTATCTGCGGGACGGCCGCTGGTACCTGGTCACCGGCTACAAGGTCGGCGACCTGGTGAGCGAGTGGGTCAGCCAGGTGCAGTTCGACCCGCAGCTGGTCGGCTACGTCGAGGGCGCGCCGCCGGTGCCGTCGGAGAACCTCACGCCCAACACGATCGACCCCGACCGCGCGACGTACGACAGCATCGCGTCGGTGGAGCTCACGCAGGCGGAGGAGGTCGTCCACTCGCTGTCGTCGGCCAAGGAGCGCAGCGTCGACGCGGCGTTCGACTTCGCCCTCTCCAACGAGGTCGACGTCGACATGTGGATGATCGCCGCACCGCTGGGCTTCGGCGTCGCCAAGTCGATGGCGAAGGCCAAGGTGTCGGTGGGCGTGCGCGGCAGTCTGGAGTTCTCCAACAGCTGGGCCGACGAGACGGCCGTCTCGCAGGGCGAGAACACCGCCCGGGCCATGAAGGTCGACCTGTCGGGCAGCTGGGAGGACCCGCTCAAGCCGCTCAACCCCTCCCTCGGCCGCCGCTACGTCCCCGTCAACACGGGCTTCGCGGTGGTCCAGTCCCAGACCGCCGACGTCTTCGCGCTGCGGCTGGCGCACAGCGGGGCCCTGGTCGCCTACCGCATCCAGCCCAACCCGGACATCCCCAAGGACTGGAACGTCGTCCCCTTCCCGCTCAACCCCCGCTACACCAAGCAGGGCACCCTGGACGGCACGGTCGGCTACGACGAGCGCGGCAGAGTCCTCGACCCCGACTACGCGGGCGCCCGCGAGCGCGGCGAGTACAGCTACTACAAGCCGCGCGAGGCGTACGCGATCAAGCGGCGCATCCAGCGTGACCAGCAGCGGCTGCGCAGCTACTACGAGACGGTCTCCACCGACACCGGCACGCCCGATCCCACGGCCGAACGGGCCGGCCGCGTCCTCGGCGGCGCGATCGGCGGGGACACCGCGCCCGGCAAGGGCCGCGACACGGCGGGCAACGCGACCGGCGATGGCTTCTCCCGCCGTGACCTGGTCAACACCTATGTGTGGACGGCGGACGGCGGGTTCTTCGCCGAGACGACGGAGACGACCGACGTCGTCAGCGAGACCACCTCGGGTTCGTACTCCATGTCCGGGTCGGTGGGCGCCTCGGTCGGCACGTCCTTCGACGTCATGGGCGTGGGTATCAACGCCCAGCTGGACGCCTCGGTCGGCGGCGGCATGACCGTCACGCGGGCGCGCGGCAAGGAGGCCACCCGCTCGTTCGGGCTGAACGTCGTCTGCTCACCGTCCGGCAACGTCCAGCAGTACGACGCCAATCGCAAGCCGGTCTTCGACGCCGACGGCAAGCCCGTCAACGCGCCGGGCAAGGTGGACGCGTACCGGTTCCTCAGCTTCTACCTGGGCGAGGACACCGAGCACTTCGACACCTTCTTCCACAAGGTCGTCGACCCGGCCTGGCTGGAGGGCGGCACCGACCCGAACGCCGCCGCCCTGCGCCAGGCCCGCCAGTCGGACCGCAAGCCGCCGTGCTGGCGCGTGATGCACCGCGTCACCTTCGTCAGCCGGCTCCTGCCGCCCGTGGCGGCCGCCGACGCCGCGCCCCTGGAGCGGGCGATGCGGCAGCTCGACGTGGAGAGCAACTACGAGCTCGTCCGCCGCCTCGACCCGTACGTCAAGGGCGCGGCCACGTCACTGCCCGAGCTTTCGGAGGCGGTGCGCACCACCCTGGCGACGCACCTGCCGGAGCTGAGCCCGCACGCGGACCACGTGATCGGCTTCCTCGCGCAGTACTACGGCGTGGAGGGCTGACAGCGCGGTTGCCCGGGCCGGGGAGCCTCCCCGGCCCGGGCGCCTTCCTCGGCCTCCCGGGTGGTCTTGGTCCAGCCGGTCTGCCCGCGCACCATGCGGAAGAGAGCGCTCCAGGCGCAGAGGAACGACATGTAGTTCATGACGACGAAGGAGTGGCCGAGCAACAGGGCCCGCAGGACGCCCACGGCCCGGTCCCGGCGCAGATAGGCGCAGGAGGTGACGAGCGCGGGTGCGAAGGTGAGCAGGTACCAGGCGGCGAGGTTCGCCGGCCACTTCAGGCGGCCGGCGTTGATCGCGGCGGCGCGCGGGCCGTGCAGGACCTGGACGTTGGGGCTGCGGACGAACCAGATCAGGCAGTACTGGAAGAGGATCGACCAGGGCAGGTCCAGTACCCAGGGCACCAGCAGGTAGGAGAACATCTCCAGGGCGGCCAGGTGCCGCATCCGGGGCGCGCGCCATATCTCGCCCATCCGCCGGATCGCCGTCATGTGGCCCTGGTACCAGCGGGTCCGCTGCCGGACGAGGCGCCGCAGGTCGCTCACCCCCTGCTGGTCCACGGAGGCGTGGGCGGTGGTGCGCAGCCGCCAGCCGCGCACGGCGAGGCTGATGGCCAGGTCCAGGTCCTCCGTCAGCGACCGCGACCAGGGGCGTGCGCCCAGTCCGTCGAGCGCGGTGAGCCGGGTGAACTGCCCGTTGCCGCCGAGGCTGACGGTCGAGGTGAGGTTGCGGCCGAACTGGGTGACAGCGGCCATGGCCCAGAACTGGTAGTCCTGGAACCAGGTGAGGAAGTTTCCGCGGCGGTTGCGGATGCGGACGCCGAGCTGCACTCCGCCGACGCGGGGGTCGTCGAAGAGCGGCAGGACGTGGCTCAGCGCCCGGTCGGAGAGCCGGCCGTCCGCGTCCATCACGCACACGATCGTCTCGGCGGGGTCCTGGCCGCGCGCCGCGACGCTGGTCCGGATGAGGCCGATGCCGTGGTTGAGGGCCTCGCCCTTGCCCTGCCGGGCGTTCGGCGGCTCGCGGCGCAGCACGACGACCTCGCCCGGCCGTCCCGCCTCCCGTGCCTCCTCGCCGGCGCGTTCGGCCTCCCGCCCGGTGGCGTCGTCGGAGCCGTCGTCGATGACCACGACCGTGGTGCGCGGTCCGAGCAGCCCGGCGACCGTCGTGCCGATCACGGACTCCTCGTTGAGGCAGGGGATGAGGGCGTACAGATGCCGGCGGTCGCGGCGGCCGAGGTGCGGGCTGCCGTACGCGGTGTCGCCCTGGACGCGTAACGCCGCCTTCTGACGGCGCAGTTCGATGAGCCCCGCGCCCATGGCGAGGGCGAGATAACCGGCGGACATGCCGATGACGGCGTAGCCGATCGTGTCGACGGCCTTCAGCAGTACGCGCCTCACCGGTGGACCTCCCTCGGCCGATGCCGCCATGAGGGCGGCCCCACTGGAACGACGGGGTCCGGATACCGGGGGCCGGGCACCGCCGGAACACCGCTCCCCCACCCCGGGTCCGGTGCCGCCCACGGCCTTCCGGTCAGGCGGCGCTGCAGCTCCCGCCCCAGGGCGAAGCCCACGGGCAGCGCCGCCGCCCCGACCACCGCCAGCAGGGCGCCGCGGCCGGGCGCCGCGCCTCCTCCCCCACGGGCCGCAGCCATGCCGCCGAGCAGCGGCCAGGTGAATCCCGTGTACATAGGGAGCAGATACCTCCGGGCAGGAATGAGGGAATCCGGTATGTGAGGGGGGAAAGGCCCGACCACTCTTGCTCAGGAAACGGGCGGTGACCAGACCCCGTGGCGGCCGGAAAGGGGCGCCGGGAGGTGGTTTCGCGCCGAACGCGGATGTACCGGGTTTCCGTGATCTGTAGATATACCAAGGGAATGAGCACGGGCGAATATAAGTTCTACAGCGATCCGGCCAATCATTCCGGATCGGGCCCATTGCACGTAGCGCACGCCGGACGTAACTTCGTCGGCGGACCCGACCCCACGCCCCGAGCGGCAAGTAGCTCATTCAACTTCCACGCCTTTACGCGATCTTCCACGCTGCGCATGCGATCAGCGATCGATTCTGCGCGCCACCAATTGATTTCGGGCTGCCGACAGGACAGCGGTCCGCGCGTGAATCACGGAATTCAGGAAGAGGCCGCAGATTTCGACGGAGATCGCAGCGGCGGGGAAAAGGAGTTCACACGCACGGGTGTGCTGCCGGGGGCGCCGAATCCATGCACCTCCTCCGATCAGACAGGAGTACACGCATGACCACCTCGATCAACACCGGAGCCGGCCCGCAGCCCGCGGGCCTGGCCGAAGGCGCCATCGCCACGGTGGCGGGCAACGGCGCGGCCGGGTTCATCTCCGACGGCGGGCCGGGCGCGCTGACACGGATCCATTACCCCTACGGCGTGGCCGTGGACAAGAACGGCAACCTCTACATCGCCGACCGGCACAACCACCGCATCCGCAAGGTCACCCCGAACGGCATCATCACCACCGTCGCGGGTGACGGCCAGGCCGGATACGTCTCCGACGGCGGACCCGCGGTCGCCACCCGGCTTCATTACCCCGGGGACGTGGCGGTGGACGACGCGGGCAACCTCTACATCGCGGACACCAACAACCACCGGGTCCGCAAGGTGACGCCGAGCGGCATCATCACCACCATCGCCGGCGACGGCCAGGCCGGATACATCTCCGACGGCGGACCCGCCATCGCCACCCGGCTCAACACCCCCTGGGGACTGGCCGTGGACCGCAGCGGAAACGTGTATATCTCGGACCACGGCAACCACCGCGTCCGCAAGGTCACCACGAACGGGAACATCACCACCGTGGCGGGCAACGGCACCGCCGGATACGTCTCCGACGGCGGACCCGCCATCGCGACGCGGCTCCAGTACCCGCTGGGGTTGGCGGTGGACGCCGAGGGCAACCTGTACATCGCCGACCGGCACAACCACCGCATCCGCAAGGTCACCCCCAACGGCCTCATCACCACCGTGGCGGGCAACGGCACCGCCGGATACGTCTCCGACGGCGGCCCCGCCCTCGGTACCCAGCTCCACTACCCCTGGGGAGTGGCGTTGGACGAGGCCGGAAGCCTGTACATCGGCGACGGCCACAACCACCGGGTACGCAAGGTCACCGCGGACGGCATCATCACCACCATCGCGGGCAACGGCACCGCCGGATACGTGGACGACGGCGGCCCCGCCGCGGGCACCCGAGTGTTCTACCCCTCCGGGGTGGCGCTGGACCGGGCCGGCAACCTCTACATCGCCGATGCGAACAACCACCGGATCCGCGGCGTCACGGGCGTGGCCCAGATGACCCCGCCGCTCCCGCCGGCCGCCGACCTGTACGGAGAGGTCGTCAGCCCGTACCGGGCCCAGCGCGGCCAGGAGTTCGACCTCGGCGCACGGATCAGGAGCCGCGGCCCGAACCCGGCCGACGGCCAGCACGTGACCGTGGTGCTCACGCTGCCCGAGGGTCTGGTCGGCGGCCCCGGCACGACGGGAAGGCGGCTCACCCGCACGTTCACCGGGCAGCAACTCATCCCGTATCAGGGCAGCTTGGACGGCGTCTTCCGGGTGATCGCCCCGGACACCACACCCGCGGGCACGTACGAGTGCACGCTGGAGATCCAGTACGGCGGGGACCTGAACCTGAAGGACAACACGTACGCCCTGCCCGTCACGATCGTCGTGCCCGCCCCCGTCGCGGACGAGACGGCACTGACGATCTATCAGGACACCGTTCCCGACGTCGCCCCGGGCCAGCGGAGCACTCTCGTCATGCGCTACCTCTCACCCGCCGGGCAGCCGGTCAACCCCGGCACCATCGTCCAGCGCTACACCGCCCCGACGGCCTTCATCTTCGCCGGACAGCCCACATACGCGTACTACGAGGCCCTCGACGGCATCGTCACCGGAAATCTCGACTACCGGATCGAGGACGAGGGCCGGACCCTGGTCATCACCGCCAACCCGCACGTCAACACCACCACCAGCGACAGCGGCTCGGTGATCTACACGATCCCCGTCCAGGCCCGCATCAACGCGCTGCCCGGGCAGTACGACAACGGCTCGGCCAGCGTCGGCCGGCACAATCCCGTCCAGATCTCCGGCAAGATCACCAGCACGTCCCAGGACGAGACCGCGCTGCGCGTGGTGCAGGCGTCGGTACCGGCGGCGGCACCGGGCCAGACCGTCAAGTTCAACCTGGAGATCCGCTCGGTCAACAACCAGCCGGTCAACCCCGGGATCATCGAACAGCGCATCACGGCCCCCACCGGCTTCGAGTTCACGGGCGCCGCCTCCTACGGGTACTACAACACCAGGCCGTATGTCACGGGGAACCTCGACACGCGGCTCGAGGACAACGGCAGGACGCTCGTCATCAGCTCCAACCCGCACCTGAACACCGGCACCGCGGACAAGACCTCCCTGATCCACACGATCGTGATCAAGGCCCGGCCGGACGCGACACCGGGCACCCAGTCCACCGACGGCCGGGCCGTCATCGGCCGCCTCGCACCCGTGCCACTGACCGGCCGCATCCTGTGACCGGTGTGAGCAGCGGGCACGAAGGTTCGTAGGACAGAACACAGGGTCCCGTCCGGCCTCCCCGGCCGGGCGGGACCCGTGCCGATCCAGCGAAAGGCGCTTATCAACGTGACAGCAGTGAAGAACGGAATCGCGGAGCCGGCGGCACCGGCGTCGTCCGGGAGCACCATCACCACCGTGGCCGGCATCGGCACCGCCGGGTTCGGCGGCGACGGCGGCCCCGCCACCGCGGCCGGTCTTCGTGCCCCCTACGGTGTGGCCCTCGACGGCGCCGGTTCCCTCTACATCGCCGACTACCAGAACCACCGCGTGCGCAAGGTGGGCCCGGACGGGACCATCACCACCGTGGCCGGCGACGGGACCGCCGCGTTCGGCGGCGACGGCGGGCCCGCCATCGCGGCCGGTCTCAGGGATCCCGCCGGCGTGGCACTGGACGACCGGGGCAACCTCTACATCGCGGACCGCTCCAACCAGCGGGTGCGCAAGGTCGGCACGGACGGGATCATCACCACGGTGGCCGGCGACGGGACCGCCGCGTTCGGCGGCGACGGCGGGCCTGCCGTCGCCGCCTCGCTGAACTTCCCCCACGCCCTGGTGGTCGACGGTGTCGGCAATCTCTACATCGCCGACGACTACAACCACCGGGTGCGCAAGGTGGGCACGGACGGCGTCATCACCACCGTGGCCGGCGACGGTGCCGACGGCTTCGGCGGCGACGGCGGCCCCGCCACCGCGGCCTCGCTGCATTTTCCGCACGCCCTGGCGATCGACAGTGCCGGCAACCTCTACATCGCGGACCGGTACAACTACCGGGTGCGGAGGGTGGCCCCGGACGGGATCATCACCACCGTGGCCGGTACCGGTGACATCGGCTTCGGCGGTGACGGCGGACCCGCCATCGGGGCGGTCCTCGACCTTCCGCAGTGTCTGGCGGTGGACGGCGACGACAACCTCTACATCACCGATTACGGCAACGAGCGGGTGCGGCGGGTCGATGCCGACGGGATCATCACCACGGTCGCCGGCGACGGGAGCAAGGGATACGGCGGCGACGGCGGCCCCGCCCTTCTGGCCCGCCTCGACCAGCCCCTCGGCATCGCGGTCGACGGCGACGGCGGACTGTACATCGGCGACTTCGGCAACCACCGGGTCCGCAAGGTGAGCGGCGGAATACCGCGACGTGCGTGACCCCTACCCGGCCGGGTCGGGCTGCAGCGAGCGCCAGATCCGGTCGGGGAGGATGCGTTCGGCCTGTTTCAGGTCGATGTCATAGGTGCTGGACAGCCAGCGGCGTGCGGCCTCCTCGATCGGTCCCATGACGAGCACTTCGAGCACGGGAGCGGGAAGGTCCGCCACCTCGCCGGCGGCGATGCGCGGGGCCAGCCACTGGGCGATGGCCGCGAATTTGGCCGCCTTGACGGCGCGGATCTCTTCGGCGTGCGCGGCGAGATAGCCGGAGTAGGCGGAGGCGTGGAGGAACAGGGCCATGTCCCGGCGCTCCACCGTGAAGCGCAAATAGGCCTTGACGAGCGCACGGACGCCGGTACGGGCGGTGCGCGTGCGGCCCACCGACGCGAACACCTCGTCGCACAGTTGCTCCATGCAGCGGATGTAGAGGCCGGCGGCGAGACCGTCGAAGCTGCCGAAGTGGTGGTAGAGGCTGCCGAGGCTCACTCCGCTGGCCGTGGTGACCGCGCTGACGGTGAAGCCCTGCTGGCCGGATTGCCCGTACACCTGCAGCGCGGCGGTCAGGAGCTGGTCGACGGTCGCCTCGCCGCGTTGCTGCTTAGGAGACATCGTGCGTCCCCCTCATGATTCCGTTCGGCATGCCGATCAGCCTAGAACAGAAGCGGTGATCCATCCGCTCGGGCGGCAACAGAAATCGAGCAAGCTTATAGAAAATTGTTCTAGAGCTGGCTATGGTGCTCGGCATGACGGACCACCGTGCCACCCACGCGTTACCCGCGACGCCCGCACCCGAACACCGGGAGCGGGCAGTGAACGCCGGACGGAGACCCGCCCGGCTCCTGCGCGCGAAGGCGGCGGTCCTCGCCGTCGCGGCCGCCCTCCTCATGCTGGGCGCGCCGTCCGCGCGAGCCGCTGATCCGGTCCCGCCGCCGATGAACGACGGCTTCGGACTCACCCAGGTCGGCGCCGCCTCCGGCACCGCCACCAACTTCGTGATCACCGTGAAGACGGACCAGGTCTCCGGACCGCACCGCATCCGGATCCTGCTGCCCAAGGACTACGCGACCCAGCCCGCCAAGCGCTATCCGGTCTTCTACTTCCTGCACGGCGCCTCCGACGACCCGGGCAATCCGAACGTGGCCTACCCCGCCCTCACCGCGGCCCAGTCGATGATCACGGTCATCCCGGACGGGGGCCGCAGAGGCTGGTACACCAACTGGCTCGACCAGAAGACCGCCGCCGGTGCGCAGAACTGGGAGACCTTCCACATCAACCAGGTGCTCCCGTTCATCGACGCCAACCTGCGCACCCTCGCCTCCAAGCAGGCACGGGCCGTCGGCGGCCTCTCGATGGGAGGCTTCGGGGCCCTGCACTACGCCCAGCGGCATCCCGATCTGTTCAGCCAGGTCGCCTCGCTCTCCGGCGCCAACGAGCTCTCGACGAACCACGCCGTCATGCGCGCCGCCGTCGTGGCCACGCTGACCAATGTCGGCGCCGCGCTCTGCGGCGCGTCCGCCCCCACCTGCAACCTCAACTACGGTCCCCCGGTGTCCAGCGACGCGATCTTCGGCACGCCCTATCCGATCCTGTGGGCCGACTGGCGCTGGAACGAGGCGGACCCGGTCGCGCACATGGACGCGCTGGCCGGCATGGGCGTCTCGATCTACACGGGCACCGGCGCCGGCAACCCGGTCGAACCGGAGTTCTGGGTCGAGTCGGCGTCCAGGCACGCCAAGGAGCGCCTCGACGCCCTCAAGTACCCCTACCACTACGTGAACTACGGCGACGGCGCAGGCTGGGGCAGCGACTGCAAGGGCGGCCACACCTACGGCTGCTGGGCGCAGGACCTGGTGGACTTCGTTCCGCGCCTGGAGGCGGCGTTCGCCTCCCAGCAGAGCTCGCCTCCCGCCAAAACTTCACATCACTGAGCAACGGCCGCCTGCCCGGCCTTCACGTCCTGTGCCTGATTCCGTCCCGTCCCCTGTCGCCCGGCGGTCGCCGGGCGGCAGGGTGACAGCGGCTTTCGGGTCCGGTCCGTACCGGGTCGCTCACGCCGGGGCGGCGCCGGAGAAGAAGTCGACGAGGAGCATGTCCCGGATGCCGCGGTCGACTCCGGCGGCGGGCCTGATCGCCGAGACGTCGTGCAGGACGCGGCGGTCGTCGAGGACGATCGCCTCCCAGGGCTCGGTGAGCAGCGCCCGGTGGACGGGCCGCCCTTGGAGGTCGTAGAGGCAGGACTCGGCGCCCTCCACGTCCTGCCGGCGGATCAGCACCTGGCCGACGTAGGCGTGTCCGTCCTGGTGGACGCCCTCCGGGGCGGGGCGGCCCTCGGCGTCCGCGGTGGCGGTGACGCGGATCTGGTGGACGCCGCAGGTGTCGATGCCGTCGGCGGGGCCGGGGAGGCGCTCGCGGAGGGTGCGGACGACCGCGCGCAGTGCCGCGCCGTTCGCGACGGCGTCGGTCATCGGGGCGAACAGGCGGTCCACTCCGCCGTTGACCTTGTTCACCGCCTTGTCCTGGAAGAACGCGGCGTGGGGCAGCCGCTCGAGGCGGTCGCCGTGCAGCCGGAAGGAGCTGTAGCGGCGGAAGCGGTAGGGGGTGTCGGTGCCCAGGTAGGCGTCGGGCGGCAGGTCGTCCCAGGAGGCGGTGAACTCCTCGACGCTCGTCGCGGGGATCTCGCCGAGCGCGCCGGCCAGCGGGTCCGGGCCGAAGTGGGCGAACGGCTGCGGCTCGGGGGACGCGGTGGGCCGGTCCGCCGCGAACGATCGCACTGAAGTCATGGTGTCCTTGCCTTCGTACAGGTCCTGGTCGGGCCCATCGTGATCGACAGAGGGCCCGGGACGGCTCTGGCCAGGGCGTCGTATCCTCGCCATGCATATGTATGGGGGATGAACGAATATGGCAAAACAGGACGCACGGGAGATTGAGCCGGACCGGCTGGGGGACATCGAGCACCGCGTCTACGCGCACGCCGTCCGGACGTTGGAATTCCGGCTGGGGGACGTCTGCGCCGCGCAGGGCCTCGCGCCGAAGGAGGCGCGGGCGGCGGTCGAACGGCTGCTGAGGATGCGGCTGTTGCGCCACGCGCCGGGTGAGCCGGACGCCTACGCGGCGGTGCCGCCGGACAGCGCCGAGATGCTGCTGCTGACCCCGCTGATCGAGGACCTGGCACAGCGCCGGCAGACCATCGGCGACGTGCGGGAGGAGTTGGCGCGGCTGGTGCCGCTGTACGAGCAGGGGGTGACGAACCGGCTGCGGCGGCACAGCGTCGAGGTGCTGGCCGGCCCGGACACCGTCCGCGAGGCGATAGCGGCCCTGTCGGCAGAGGCCACCGGCGAGGTCCTGCTCTCGCAGCCGGGCGGCGCGCTGCCCGCGGAGGCGCTCAGGGACTCGCTCGACCGCGCGGAGCGGGTCCTGGCGCGCGGGGTGCGGGTGCGCGCGCTCTACCAGCACACCGCCCGGTTCAGCCGGCACACCGTCGGCTACGTCGAGTACGTGACGAAGCGGGGCGCACAGGTCCGTACCGTCGGCGACGGCTTCATGCGCGCCCTGGTCTTCGACCGGGCCACGGCGCTGCTTCCCCTCCAGGAGGGTGCGCCGGGCGCCGTCGTGGTGCGGGAGCCGAACGTCGTCGGCTTCGTGGCGGATGCCTTCGAGCGGGCCTGGACGGGGGCTTCGCCCTTTCCCACGGAATACGTGCGGGAGCAGGTGCTGGCGGTCTCCGAGGACCTCAAGCAGATCATCGCGCGGCTTCTGGTGGACGGGCACGAGGACAAGGTCATCGCCCGCCGTCTGGGCATGTCGCAGCGCACCTGTCAGCGTCACATCTCGGAGATCATGACGCGGCTGGGTGCCCGCAACCGTCTGCACGCGGGCTATCTGCTGCACCGGGACGGGGTGTCGCCCCGTCAGGAGCCCTCCGAGGAGGCCGCCGCCACCCGCTCCGACGACCTGCGGCCCGGCCCCCCGGGGCCCTGGTGATCACGGCCGGACCGGCCGCCCCGGATGATCCGCATCATCGGGAGTTCCACGATCCGGTAGAGGATCCAGGCGACGAGGGCTGCCGCGCACAGGTAGCCGAGGAAGAATCCGGCGTTCGCCCAGACCGGCAGGGCCCGGTCCGGCCGGGAGATCAGGCCCAGATCGGCCAGCCACGGCCGTAGGTGATCCCGTGTGTTCAGCACGAACAGCATGTGGACCGCGTAGAAGCAGAAGGAGATCCTGCCCAGGAACACCATGCGCGGCCCGCCGAACGGCGTCCGCTTCCCGGCGAGGTCCGCGCTCGCCAGGGCGGCGATCAGCAGCGCGAAGGGGATGAGCATGCCGGCCGCACGCTGGAGGTAGGGCGTAAGTTCCCGGTTCAGGACGAACCCCGCGGCGCAGACGGCCAGGGCGAGGGGCACCCCGGGCCCCGACCAGGCGTTCCTGCGCACCAGCAGCGCGATGATCATGCCGAGGACGAACTCGGTCAGGCGCATGGGCGGGAAGACGTACGTGAACCAGTACATGAACTGGTTGTCGAAGCCGTCCAGCGAGACGACCATCGCCGGCTCGGGCGTGCGCAGCGTGAGGACCCGGCCGGCGAGCGCGGGCACCACGACGGTCAGCACCACGCAGGCGACGGCGGCGAGACGCAGGGTCCGGGTGCTTGCGCGCGACAGCGGCACCAGCAGCGCCGGGAAGCACAGGTAGAAGAAGGCCTCGCAGCTCAGCGACCACATGACCGGGTTGAGGCCGAAGATGTAGGACTGGTCCGGAACCCACGACTGGGCCATGAACGCGTGCGCCAGGGCGGCGCCCCGACTGGGCACGATCCGGGCCGAGAGGTAGAACAGCACGACGGCCAGGAGCGTGGCGACGACGTACACCGGATAGATCTTCGCGAACCGCCGCCGCCAGAAGTGGCGCGCCGGGCGGTCCTGGGGCGTGGACCAGGTCAGCACGAATCCGCTGAGGATGAAGAAGAACGACACACCGATGAATCCGGTGCGGAACAGGCTGTGCATTCCGCGATCGACCGCAGCGGGCTCACGGGCGCCGACGTCCGTCCCCAGCTGCATTGCCGTGAAATGGAGACCGAAAACCAGAAAGGCCGCGACCCAGCGGGCCCCGGTCAGGGACGGGAGCGTCTCACGCCCCGGAGTGCCGGCCGCTCGCCCGCTGTCCTTGGCGGTGGTATTTCGCAATGAACGCCCTCCGGCAGTAGCGGACTTCGCTGTCCGGCATGCCGGAGACCGTACCGTCGATCGCCACGGGCCACCACCACGCGTACCGAAGTGGAATGGCGTCGTGGCAGCCGCCCGCCGGGTGCCGGGCGGCTGTCGTATCCCTTCGCGTCGCGGGCGCCGGGCACGGGTCACTCCACGCGCACGTCCGGAACGTAGTGAATCCACTTGCCGCCGGCTTCGCGGAATGCGGCCTCCTTGCGGAGGATTTCCTCCTGGTGGTTCCAGGCGAGCAGCAGCGCGTAGTCGGGATAGGGGTCGGCGAAGGCCTCCGGGCCGCGGATCGGGATGTGCGTGCCCGGGGTGAGCCGCCCCTGCTTCTCGGGGGTGGAGTCGCTGATGAAGGAGACCAGGTCGGGGCCGATTCCGCAGTAGTTGAGCAGGGTGGTGCTCTTGGCCGTGGCGCCGTAGCCGACCACGCGCTTGCCCTGTGCACGCAGTTCGCGCAGGAGGGTCACCAGGGAATCGCCGAGTTCGCGCACCGCGTCGGCGAAGCGGGAGAGCGTGGCCGGTTCCGTCAGGCCCTGCGCGGCCTCCTCGGCCAGCAGTTCCGTCACCGCGGGACTGACGGGTCGCGCTCCGGTGTGGGCGAGGGTGCAGCGCAGCTCGCCCCCGTGCACGGGAAGGAGCTCCACGTCGACCAGTTCGAGGCCGAACCGGGCGGCCATGTCCTGCACGGAACGGGCCGTGAAGAAGAAGATGTGCTCGTCGTAGATCTGGTCGAAGGAGGCGCGTTCGACGATGTCGCCGAAGTACGGGTCCTCGAAGACGAAGACGCCGTCCGGGGCGAGCAGGTTCTTGATGCCGCGCAGGATGGAGTCCAGGAAGTCGATGTGCGAGAAGGTGTTGGCGGCGAAGATGACGTCGGCCGGCCCGTCCTGGGCGAGGACGTCGGCCGCGAGGTTCTCGTCGAAGAACTCGCTGCGCACCCGGATGCCGTTGGCCCTGCCGACCTCGGCGACGTCCCCGCACGGCTCCACGCCGAGGTGGCGCACACCGGCCTTGGCGATCGTGTGCAGCATGATGCCGTCGTTGCTGCCCAGTTCGACGATGAACGGGTCGGTGCCGGTCAGGTCCTGGGCGAGGAACCGCCGGGCCAGCGCCTCGAAGTGGGCCCGCATGACGGACGATCCCGACGAGCGGTACGGGTAGCCCTGGTGGAACATCTGGTCGTGCTGGACGTCGTCGACCAGCTGGACCATGGTGCACGCCTCGCACATGGCGACGGCGAGCCGGAAGCGGAAGGACGCGGCGTCGTCGTCGGGGTCCTGGGGTGAGACGAACGCGTTGCCCATGGGCTGTGCGCCCAGGTCGACGAATTCGCTCAGTGTGCCGCCACAGATACGGCAGACCGGCATGTCGGACATGAAGGCTCCTCAGTTCGGTGGCTTTGCGTGGGTGTGCGGGCCGCTCAGTGGTGGTGCGGGCGCTTGGCGGCGGCCACGACGGCCGGCCCGTGCTCGCGCAGGAATTCCGTGAGGGCGTCCTGCCATGGCCGGTTCAACCGTCGGACGTGCGGGGGAAGGCGCACGGAGGTGAGCGGGGTGAAGGGCGGCCGCGCCGGGCCGCCCGCGGGGCCGGCGCCGGCCGCCGGCCGGGGCAGCGCGGGGAGGCCGGCGCCGACGACCGCGGCCCGCGCCAGGTCGTACCAGGTCGCACTGCCCTCGTTGACCACGTGGTACGGCCCGCCGTCGACGCCGGCCGCCAGCATCTCGACGACCGTCCGGGCCAGGTCCACGGTGTAGGTGGGCGACATGACGAGGGTGTCCACCACGTCGGCGCGCTCCCCGGCGGCGGCGCGCCGCAGGATCCGTTCGACGAAGCCGGCCCTGCGGCGGGCGCTGGGCGCCGGCGGGCCGAAGAGGGCGGCGGTGCGGACCACCAGGTGCCGGGGGTCCGCGTGCAGCGTCTCGAGCTCCCCCGCGAGCTTGGACACTCCGTAGGTGAGGACGGGGCGGGGCGCCGCCCTCTCGTCGTAGGGGCCCTCCCCCGTGCCGTCGAAGACGTAGTCGGTGCTGATGTAGACGCAGCGGGCCCCCGCATCGGCGCAGGCCCGGGCGACCCACCGGGCGCCCAGCGCGTTGACGCCGTACGCGCCGGCCGGGTCGGCCTCGCAGGGGTCCACGCCGGTGAAGACGGCGGCGTTGACGACGACGTCCGGCCGTGCGGCACGGACCAGTCGCTCCACGTCGGCGGGCCGGGTCACGTCCGCCCGGTCGCGTCCCGCCCGTACGACGGAGGCGATCCGGGGGTCGGCCCCGGCGACGTCGGCGACGGCCGAGCCGAGCAGGCCCTCGGCCCCCAGGACCAGCCACCGCCGCGGGGCGTCGACCGGGACGCGTTCAGCCACGGCGCTCGGCGATCACGTGCCAGACCGGCATCGTCGCCTTGCCGAACTCGTCGAGCGCCAGGCCGTCGAGCCGGTGGCTGTCGAGGTCGGCGTCCGGGTACTCCGACTTGATCATGGCGCGGATGTCGTCGACGCCGAGCGAGCTGGCGTAGGTGGCCTCCTCGACGGACACCACGTTCCAGATGCCGCCCACGACGTCGCGCAGGCTGCGGGCGCTGTGCCGGTGCGGTCCGGGGAAGGGCGCTTCGAGTTCCTCGGCGAAGGCGAACATGTGCAGCAGGGCCCCGGGCCGGCAGGCCTCGTGCAGCACGGCGAGGTACGGCCGGCGCTGATCCTCGGCCAGCGAGTGGTAGCAGGCGCTGTCGAGGACGGTGCCGAAGCGGCCCTCATGGCCCGAGAGCCGGGTGGCGTCGCCGACGACGAAGTCGACGTCCACGCCCTGGGCCGCGGCACGCCGGCGTGCCTCCCGCACCGCGGTCTCGGACACGTCGACCGCGGTGACGCGGTGTCCCCGCGCGGCCAGGAAGGTCGCGTTGTCCCCGAGCCCGCAGCCGACGTCGAGGACGTCCCCGTGGACCATCCCCGCCTCGTGGACGGCGACCAGGGCCGGCTGGGGCCGGCCGATGTCCCAGGGCTGGACGGGCGGCGCCTTCGCCTCGCCCGCGTACATGCTTTCGAAGTCGTACCGGTCGGGTATGTGGGCCGAGGAAAACGAGGAAGATGTCATGGGTTCTCCTGCGCTCGGAGCGTGGACAGGGCGTGCTGCTGCGCGGCTCAGGACGACGGCGGTCGCACCGACAGGCCGTGGTGGAACACGTCGCGGGGGTCCCAGGCCGCCTTCACGGCCTGGAGCGCCGGGTAGTTGTCCTTGTAATAGAGCTCGTGCCAGGGCACGCCGGAGGTGTTGTGCGCCGGGTCGGCGAGGTCGACGTCCGGGTAGTTGATGTAGGAGCCGTCGGCGAGGTCACCGGGCACCGGCACCCCGCCGGTCCCGGCGTACAGCTCGCCGTAGAGGCCCCGCAGCCACGCGATGTGCCGCTCGTCCTCCGCGGGGTCGCCCCAGGCCGCCGAGTAGGCGGCCTTGATCACCGAGTCGCGCTGCACCGACGCGGTGTCCGCCGGCGCCACCGCGTTGATCGCGCCGCCGTAGCCGTTGAGCATCATCAGCGATTCGCGCCCGAAGTAGTCCTCGCTGGTGAACCACCGGTGGAGGGTGGCGATCTGCTCGTCGGTATGGACGTCGCGCAGATAGGCGGCCTTGGTCTTGATCCGCGAGCCCAGGACGGGGCCCGAGTCGCCCTGGCCCATGTAGCGGCTCGCGGTCAGCCACGGCAGGTGGTTGCGCAGCACGAACGGTGTGGCGCCGGTCCCCTCGTCGACGGCGGCCAGGAACGCGTCCAGCTTCGCCTCGGCGTCGGGTGCCGTGGAGTCCATCTGCACGAACATCGTCAGGCCGCCGCCCGAGCGGTGTCTGACCCACAGCGACGCGAACAGCCCGGCGAACGGCGAGCCGACGCCGCTGTGGGCGACATGCCAGGCCATGAAGTTCCGCACGATCCTGGTGAACGCCGACAGGTCGCACTGCTCCCAGGACCAGGTGACCATCGCGATCAGCAGCGAGGCGGGCGGCTTGGGCAGCAGCTCCCCGGGGTCCGAGCCCGACGCGCCCGGGGAGCGCATCCAGAAGCGGGTCACGATGCCGAAGTTGCCCCCGCCGCCGCCGGTGTGCGCCCACCACAGCGCCCGGTTGGGGTCGTGCGGCTCACGGGTGGCGATCGTGGTGCGGACCGTGCCCGCCTCGTCGACGTGCACCACTTCCACCGCGTACAGGTGGTCGGCGACCAGGCCGTGCAGCCGCGACAGCGGGCCGTACCCGCCGCCGGAGATGTGGCCGCCCACGCCGACCGCGGTGCACACCCCGGCGGGCAGGGTCACGCCCCAGTTCCGGTAGAGCGCCTTGTAGACGTGGCCGACGGTCGCGCCCGCCTCGATCACGACAGCGCCCATCTCCGGGTCGAAGTACACGTCCGACATCAGCGACAGGTCGATGACGACCTTGACCGCGGGGTCGGCGACGAACGCCTCCGGGCAGTGTCCGCCGCTGCGCACGGCGACCCTCTTGCCCTCGGCCAGGGCGCGGCGCAGCGCGTCCACGACCTGCCCGGTGTCGTGGACCAGCTCGACGTGGTCGGGCCGGCCGACGAAGCGGTAGTTGTCGCCGCGCACCAGCTCGCCGTAGCGGTGGTCGTCGGGCCCGACGACCACCGCGTCCGGCACCGGGCGCGCGCCCGGCGTCCCCGTGGCCGCCGGGAGGCCGTCGACGGTGGTGGCGGTCACCGGTCACCGGCCGGCTGGTCGGCGGCCGACCGCGAGAAGACGACCTCGTAGGTGTTGGACGACCGCGATGTCAGCAGCGGCCGGGCGGCGGCGCGCATGGCGCGCGTTTCGGCCGGGCGGTCCGCTTCCGGCAGGTCGTGGAAGGCCTTGTAGGCCTCGCGGTCGTCCCACTGGGCGTAGTTGACGACGAAGTCGCCCTCCAGCCCGCGCAGGATGGAGTTGGAGCGGAAGCCCGGCACGTCGTGCATCCACTCGTCGGGCTTGGCGAACAGGTCGACGAGCTTCGCCTGGTTCGCGGGCTCGACGCCCATGATGACGATGACCGTGAAGTCGTCGCGGTCGGGCGATATCTCGATGTGCTCCAGCGAGGGCGCGAGGTGGGTGGCCACCACCTCGGTCTTGAGCAGGTGGACCGACGTGGTCAGCTCGGTGAAGTACGGCACCGTGTTGTGCTTGAAGTTCTCGCCCTCGTAGCGGTCCTGGAGGTCGTCCACGCTGCGCCACTGGATGTAGTTGGCGGCACACGGCTTGTCCAGGCCGCCGTGCAGGGTGGAGGACCGCCACCCCGGGTAGTTCGCCCCCTCGATGATGCCCTGCATCGTGTCGAGCAGGGTCTTCTGGTCCTCCCGGGTGGCGGTGTCGAACAGGTTGAACACCGTGAGCGATCCGTTGTCCGGCGTGATGAATGGCATGTCTTCCGGTCCCTCCGCTTGGCTTGGGTCAGGTTCGGATCCGGGCTCAGGCCCGGACTGCTTCGACGACGCTGTGCAGGCCCGCCGGGACGATCCGGGTCAGCCGGAGCCCGGCGCGGGCGAAGAGGTCGGCGAACTCGGCCTCGGTGCGCTGCCGGCCGCCACAGAGCACCAGCATGTTGAGGTCCATCAGCGTGACGGTCCCCGACGGCTCGGCCGGGCCCGGCATGACGGCCTCGACGAGCAGCACCCGGCCGTCGCCGGTCAGGGCCTCGCGGCAGTTGGCCAGGATCCTCAACGACCGCTCGTCGTCCCAGTCGTGGATGACGTTCGACAGCAGATAGGCGTCGCCGCCGGCCGGCACGGAGTCGAAGAAGTCGCCGGCGACGATGTCGACGCGGTCGTCGACGCCGCTCTCCTGGAACGTGCGCTTCGCGCCGGTGACGACGTCGGGCTGGTCGTACAGCAGGCCGCGGGCGTCGGGGTTGGCGGCGAGGACCGCGGCGAGCAGGGCGCCGTGGCCGCCCGCGACGTCCACGATCGTGCCGAGGCCGCCGAAGTCGTAGGCGCCGACCACGGGGGCGATCAGCTGGCGCGACGCCTCGGTCATGGCGTCGTCGAAGACGCGCGAGACGTCGTCGCGCTCGCGCATGAAGTCCCAGACGTCCTGCCCGTGGATCCGCTCGAAGGCGCTCTCGCCGGTGCGGACGCTGTCCGCGAGGCCGGCCCAGGTGTTGCGGTCGGCGGCGAGGCCGACCCACCGTGCGAAGTTGCGCATCGAGGCCGGCGAGTCGCTGCGGAGCGCGTCACCGACGTCGGTCAGCGCGAACACCTTGCCGTCGCGCTCCTCGAAGAGCCCGATGGCGGCGCAGGCGCGCAGCAGCCGGTAGAGCGTCGGCGCGTGCGCGCCGGCCTCCTCGGCGATCTCGTCCACGGGACGGGCGCCGTCCGCCAGCGCGTCGGCGACACCGAGTTCGGCGGCGGCGCTCACGGCGGCGGCCATCCAGCTCGACGTCGCCAGCTGCAGCACGCGGACGGAAGGGGGCGGCTTCGGAAGTGAGGTCTCCATGACGGGCGGACCCTTTCGGTCGCGGGGTGGGGACGGGCGGTGTGGGCGGGGGGCGGGCATCAGGGGGCGGTCATCCGCGCGCCAGTGCTTCCAGGTCGCCGACGACGTCGTTGGGGGTGGGCAGCCCGTGGAGTTCACGGGCGAGTTCCCGGGCCTGCCGCGCGTAGCCGTCGTCCTTGAGGATCTTGTGGCACGCCTCGAAGGTGTTGTCCGGCGATCCGTCGCCCCGGTGGAGCACCACGCTCGAACCCTGCTGCTCCAGCAGCCGCAGCGAACCCTCGAACGCCTCGAACTGGTTGACCACGACCTGCGGCGTGCCCGCCTCCATGGCGTTGAGGGCGGTCAGGCCGCCGCAGTGCACGATGGCGTCGCAGGTGCGGACGAGGTACTCCATCGGCGCCCAGCCGCTGCGCACCTCCGGGAAGCGGACGCGCAGCTTCTCGGCCGCCCGTTCGTTCGCGGCGACCACGATCTCGGCGTCGAGCTCGGAGAGCCGCGTCACCAGTGCGCAGAGGTAGTCGAACATCTCCGGCATGGCGGTGCGGAAGCTGCCGAGCGTGACGCACACGCGGGGGCGTGGGCCCGGGCTGTACATCCAGGGCTCCAGCTTGCACTGCCGGTTTCCCGGCACCCACCGCATGGGCCTGCCGGGCGGTGCGCCCGGCGGGATCAGGCTCGGCGGGCAGATGTCGAGGAACAGGTCCGGGTCGGGCAGCCGGTCGAGGCCGAACGTCGCGAGCTCCGGGGCGAGTTCCTCGTTCACGTACCTCTCGACGCCGTCGAAGTGCAGCCAGTCCCACGCCTGCCGGACGTACGGTACGCCGAGGTGGGCGCCGAGCAGCGGGCCGGCGTGGGCGTCGGTGCCGCCGATCACGAGGTCCGGGCGCCAGACCTCGGCGAGCTTCAGGAGTCCGCCGAGGCTGACCGCCGCCTGACGGCCGAACCACCGGCCGACGTAGGGCAGCTCCTGCTCGGTGGACCACGGGAACTCGATCGGCCCGCCCGGCCGGTCCAGTGTTTTGATGCTCTCCGTCGTGTGGTCGGTGGCCACGGCCACCGGCGGCAGCCCGACGGCCGCGATCGTGGGGGTCAGCTCGTCGAACGCCGCGACCATGATCTCGTGTCCGGCGTTGCGCACCGCCGTCGCGAGCGGGGCCAGCGCGAAGACACCCGCCGGGCTCGTGCCCGCGGCGATGAAGAGAACTTTCATGCTTCTCCTTGGGGCCTGGCCTCGACGACCGGCGGCGGGCTCGTGAGCAGACAGAGCCAGGAGACGTCGGCGGGTCGCACGGCCGAGGGGAGGAAAGCCGGTGTGGAGGCGTCGGAAGGGCCTACCGGCGGAGATGAGGAAACGAAGGGAACGCGGCAGCTGGGCACATGCGTTCCAAGATGGAAGGTATCTTCTTCGCCGCAGGTGACCTTGTCAAGGGCTGGGCGTCGCAGGGCAGTTCGGGCCGTCCATAGCGACTGGCGGGGCGCGCACGCAAGGGGACGGCCGCCCCGGAGCGCGGGGCGGCCGTCGTCGGCGGTGGGTTACTCGCCCGCGCTGTACTTCGCGAGGATCTCGCGGTGCAGCTCGATCAGGCGTGGTACGTCCTCGCGGTCGGCCCGGGCCATGCCGCACTCGGTGCAGATGCCCCACGGCCGGCCGCCCTCGGGCAGGTACCGGTCGATGAGGGCGACCTGCGCGTCGATCGTGCCCTCGCGCTGGCGGTCGGGGTGGTAGGGGACGACCGAGAGGTAGAGCTCGGTGGCGGGGTGGTTCTCCAAGCCGGCCAGCGGGGAGAAGTACGCCTCGTCGTCGCGGTCCTGGGGCACGGTGAAGGAGATCCAGGCCGGTGGCCGGGCAGCGTGCGCGGTCACCGCGTTGGTGAGCGCGACCTGGGTGGCCAGGGACGTGGGCTCGATCATGTGCCGGTGCTCGAAGTCGCCGTAGCACAGGTGCAGTCCGACCGGCACATCCGCCGGCAGGTGGTCCATGAGCGCCGCGAGGCGCGACGCCATCGGCTCCAGGAGGGCGGGTTCCTGGTCGGCCATGACGGTCTCCACCGCCGCGTCCCACTGCACGGCCACGTCGTCGTGCGGCACGCGGGCCAGGAGGCGGTCCAGGTCGGCGAGCAGCGCACGTGCGTAGGAGGGGCCGATGCGGTCCTTGTCGCGGGGGTGGAAGAGCGTGCCGACCGCCGTGGGGGTGGGGTACTCGGCCTGCATGCGGACGCCGGCGGGGATCACGCCCTCGTCGCGCAGCTGCGCGAAGGTCGCGTAGGACTTCTCGTACTCGGCCGCGTAACCGAGGTCGGGCCACTCGATCGCACTGGGGTCGACGCCGGCGGCGAGGCGCACCGAGGGGCCGCCCGTGTAGGAGTCGCCGGAGTCGGCGTCGCAGGGGCCGTCGGCCTGCCGCAGGCCGGGGGTCGCCAGGAGGCGGGGGTACTGGTAGCCGATCCACTGGGCCCGGCCGCCGGTCTCGCCGTCGGGCAGGCGCCGTAAGCCTTGGGGGACCCGTTCGGCGAGGGCTCTGAGGACGGTGGCGGAGTCCGGCAGGTTGACCCCGCCGTTGAAGTGGACTGCGACAGGAGGCATGCGGACCTCTCGGGTCGTGCGGCTGACGTGCGGTTCGGTGAGAACCGGCTCGTCCAGCCCCAACTCCTCCCGGGGCACCTCGGTCACGGTCCGCATCCCGCTCTCCCCCCGCGCCGGTGAAGGGCGCGGGAGGGGACGTATGGACGCGAGGCGTCGGCGGGTCAGCTGCTGCCGCGCGAGGGGCGTGCGCCCGGGCGGTGCTCCTGGTACTCGTGGGCGAGCAGCGAGTCCATGGTCTCGCGGAGGTGGCCGATGAAGTCCTCGAACTGCTGCAGCTGGTCCGGGGTGTACTGCGACATCTCCGCGGCCATGCGCTGGGCGTACGGGCCGAAGAACTCCTCGGCGCGCGGCTTGACGTGGGGGCTGCTGCGCAGGGTCACGATCCTGCGGTCGGTGTGCTCGCGGGTGCGGACGATGTGGCCGGCCAGTTCGAGGCGGTTGAGCAGGGCGGTCGTCGCTCCGGACGACAGGGAGATGCGCTCGCTCAGCCGGGCCGGCGACAGGGGCGCCCCCTTGTCCTCGGCGTACAGGATCTCCGCCAGGGCCGCGGCGTCGGTGGAGTGCAGCCCCAGCCAGGTCGCGAACCGCTGGGTGAACTCCGTGTAGTTGGCGCCGAACGCTCGCAGCCCGTCCATGAGGCGGTCGCGCTGGACCTCAAGGCTGCCGGACTCCGGTTTCCCCATCGACATGCTCCACTTCTCCATCTGCGCAGAGGGCGTGCTCTGCCACTCCATTTGACAACCTACCCTGCCCCAAAATATCTTCATGGCGAAGATACATCAGAGTGGAGGCATCTTGAACGGCACTGCAGAATCCCCTGCCAAGCGTCAGTGGTTAGGCCTTATCGCCGTATCGCTGGGTGTGGCACTGATTGTCGTGGACGTCACCATCGTCAACGTGATCCTCGCCCCGGTCATCGAGGACCTCGAGATCGACTCGGTCGAGGCCCAGTGGATCCAGGAGTCGTACGCGATCGCCTTCGCCGCGCTGCTCCTGCTCACCGGACGCCTCTCCGACCTGTACGGCGCCCGCAAGATCTTCCTCATCGGCCTCGCCGTGTTCGGCGCCACGAGCCTGATGGCCGCGGTCGCACCCAACGGCGGCCTGCTGATCCTGGCCCGGTTCGTCCAGGGCATCGGCGGGGCCATGATCCTGCCGACGTCGCTGGCCCTGGTGAACATGACGTTCAGCGGCAAGGCCCGTGGGCAGGCGTTCGCCATCTGGGGATCGACGATCGGCGCCGCCGCGGCGGTCGGCCCGCTGCTGGGCGGCTGGCTCGCGGACTTCTCCTGGCGCTGGGCCTTCGGCATCAACATCCCGCTCGTGATCGTGGTCGCCGCGGGCGTCCTGGTCTATCTGTCCGCCTCGCCCGCCGGCCGGGGACGCATCGACGTCCTCGGCAGCGTGCTGTCGGCCATCGGACTGGGCCTGCTGGCGTTCGCACTGATCGAAGGACGCACCTACGGCTGGCTGGAGACCATCGAGCCGATGGAGATCGGCGGATTCTCCTGGAGCGGCAACCCCTCCCCCGTACTCGTCGCACTCCTCGCGTCGGCCGTGGCCCTGTTCGCCTTCTGGCGCCGGCAGGCGGCGCTCGGCCGCAAGAACGACGAGCCGCTGATGGACGTGCGGCTGTTCTCCATCTCCTCGTTCCGCAACGGCAACGTCGTGACGCTCGCCGTCGGCCTCGGTGAGTTCGGCATCATCGCGGTGCTGCCGCTGTGGCTGCAGTTCGCCCTGGACTACTCCGCGTTCCAGGCCGGGCTCGCGCTCGTCGCCCTGGCCGCGGGCAGTTTCTGCGCCAGCGGTGCGAGCTTCTCGATGACCGCTTCGGTCCCCGCGCTGCAGCAGGTGCGGATCGGTCTGTTCCTGGAGGCCGCCGGCCTGGTGATCCTGGGGCTGATCGCGGCCACCGACAGCGCCTGGTGGCTGATCGCGCTGGCGCTGTTCGTCTACGGCATCGGCGTCGGGTTCGCCACCGCGCAGGTCACCAACATCGTGCTCGCCGACGTGCCCCCGCAGAGTGCCGGACAGGGCTCGGGCATCCAGAGCTCGGCGCGCCAGCTCGGCTCCGCGCTGGGCATCGCCGCCCTCGCCACCCTGTTCTTCAGCACGCTCACCTCCGACCTGACCGACCGTCTCACCGGCAACGGGCTCTCGGGCCAGGACGCCGAGCGGCTCAGCGGGGCGGTGACGGAGAGCGCCGGATCGGTGATCCCGGCACTGTCGGCCGACCCGAAGACCGCCGCGGCGGCGGACGCCGCGCGCGAGGCGATGACCACCGGCCTCGAGATCTCCAGCTACGTCTGCGCCGGGCTGCTGGTGCTGGCGCTCGCGGCCACGCTGTTCATCTCCCCGAAGACCGCCACCGCGACGTACGAGCACGCGGAGCCGGAGCCGAGCCCGCACTGATCCCGCACGGACCGTGCGCGGCGCGGCCATCCCGCGCCGGCGTTTGCCGGCGCCCGGGCGGCCCGGTCGGAGGAACCCCCCGTGACCTCCGACCGGGCCGCCTTTCGTATGCCTTCCGGCACTTCCACGCGATTCGGCCGGGAAGCCATGAGAAATACAGGCGGCAATGGTGTGGAAATCACTTGCGCGGCGCCATCCCATTCGAATCCCGAAGGAATTGACAATTAATGTCCGAGATCCCTGGACAAGCCAACTCCCAAGCGCCTAGCTTTAATTGCAGGAACGTGCACAGACGCTTGGGGGATACTGATGTCGTCGCACATACCCATGACCCTTGAAGAGCTTCCCGCCCGTCAATTGGGTGGCGCGTCATGAAGGCCCTCGTACTGTCGGGGGGCGCGGGCACGCGGATGCGGCCGCTCACCCACACCACCGCGAAGCAACTGGTGCCCGTGGCCAACAAGCCCGTCCTCTTCTACGGCCTGGAGGCCATCGCCCGGGCGGGCATCAGGGACGTCGGCATCATCGTCGGCGAGACCGCCGACGAGATCCGGGACGCCATCGGCGACGGCTCGAAGTTCAGCCTCGACGTCACCTACATTCCCCAGGCGGAGCCGCTCGGACTGGCCCACGCCGTCCTGATCGCACGGGAATTCCTGGGGGACGACGACTTCGTCATGTATCTGGGCGACAACTTCCTCGTCGGCGGAATCTCCCGGCTCGTCGACAATTTCCGCCTGGAGCGCCCGGACGCCCAGATCCTGCTCACCCGGGTGAGCGACCCCACCGTCTTCGGCGTGGCCGAACTGGACGCGTCGGGAAGCGTGGTGCGCCTGGAGGAGAAACCACTCCACCCCAAGAGCGACCTCGCGGTGGTCGGCGTGTATCTGTTCACGCCCGCCATCCACGAGGCGGTCCGCTCGATCACACCGTCCCTGCGGGGCGAGCTGGAGATCACCCACGCCATCCAGTGGCTCATCGACACACGGCGGACCGTGCGCTCCACGACGGTCTCCGGCTACTGGAAGGACACCGGCAACGTGATGGACATGCTGGAGGTCAACCGCACGGTGCTGGAGACGCTGGAGCCGCGGATCGAGGGGGAGGTGGACGAGGAGAGCCAGATCATCGGCCGGGTCCTGATCGAGGAGGGCGCACGGGTGCACAGGTCCCGCGTCGTCGGACCCGCCATCATCGGCCGCTCCACGGTGATCAGCGACTCCTACATCGGCGCCTACACCTCCGTCTCGGAGGACTGCCGCATCGAGAACAGCGAGATCGAGTTCTCGATCGTGCTCCGGGATTCGTCGATCAAGGGCGTGCGCAGGGTCGAGGCGTCCCTGATCGGACGCAACGTCACGGTCACCCCGGCGCCGGCCGTCCCCCACGCCCACCGCCTCGTCCTCGGCGACCACAGCAAGGTGCAGATCTCCTCATGACCGTCACCGACGTGCTGGTGACCGGCGGTGCGGGGTTCATCGGCTCTCACTACGTACGCACCCTCCTCGGCCCCCAGGGCCCGGGCGACGTCGCGGTGACCGTGCTGGACAAGCTCACCTACGCGGGAAACCCGGCCAACCTCGATCCGGTGCGCTCGCACCCGCGGTTCACCTTCGTCCAGGGCGACATCTGCGACGCACCGCTCGTCGACGCGCTGATGGGCCGGGCCGGCCACGTGGTGCACTTCGCCGCCGAGTCCCACGTCGACCGCTCGATCCGGGGCTCGACCGCGTTCGTACGGACCAACGTCATGGGCACCCAGGTCCTGCTCGACGCGGCCCTGCGCGCAGGTGCGCGCACCTTCGTGCACATCTCCACGGACGAGGTCTACGGCTCGATCACCGAGGGCTCCTGGCCGGAGGAGCACCCGCTGCGCCCCACCTCGCCCTACTCGGCGTCCAAGGCCTCCAGCGACCTGCTGGCACTCAGCTACCACCGCACCCACGGGCTGGACGTGCGCGTGACCCGGTGCTCCAACAATTACGGGCACCACCACTTCCCGGAGAAGGCCATACCGCTGTTCGTGACCAACCTGCTCGACGGGAAGAAGGTGCCGCTGTACGGCGACGGGCGCAACGTCCGGGACTGGCTGCACATCGACGACCACGTGCGGGGGATCGAACTGGTCCGCACCGGGGGGCGTCCCGGCGAGATCTACAACATCGGCGGCGGCACGGAGCTGACCAACAAGGAGCTCACCGGGTACCTGCTCGCGGAGTGCGGCGCGGACTGGGACATGGTGGAGTACGTCGCCGACCGCAAGGGGCACGACCTGCGCTACTCCGTCGACTGCACCAAGATCCGGACGGAGTTGGGGTACCGGCCGCGCAAGGACTTCGCGACCGGGCTGGCCGAGACCGTCGCCTGGTACCGGCACCACCGCCACTGGTGGGAGCCGCTGAAGGACCGCGCGGTCCTGTGAGGGGTGTTCAACCGGCCGACGTCCGGCCCCCGCACTGCAGTTGAACACCGCTCGGCGTCCCCGGACGCGACGCACGCTCGAGAAGGTCCAGGTCTTCGGCGCCTGGGCCTTCCGTGCTGCGTGCCACCGCTAGCGGAAGCCAAGCGTCCTCGGTTGCCCCTCTCGTACACTCTCCGCACAGCCCTCACCGCCCGTCCCCATCGCGCGCACGTCCTCCCTGCTCAAATGGCGCACGAGAGACGCAAAGCGCCCCGGACCGCTACGACTCCCCCGACGAACTTCACTTATTGAATCCCTCATTCAACATATCGAGCACGGAGATCGGGCACCGAGACCGCAGCGGCGCCCGGATACCTGACGCGGAAGCATTAGCTGTAAAAAACATCGACCAAGAGCTAGGCTCTTGCCCCACCAGCGCCCTGGGCGCACTGCACGGCACTCGCGTTCACCTCTGGAGGGCAAGTGATTAGGGTTCTGCTCGCCGAAGGCGTGTTCATGGTACGGGGGGCATTTATCGCACTACTGGCGCGGGAAGACGACATCGACGTCGTCGCGGACTTAGGCGACACCAACGAAGTCCTGCCCGCCGCCCGGCTTCACCGGCCGGATGTCGCGGTGATCGACATAGACATGCCCGGGCAGGACGACCTCTCCATAATCGATAAGCTCCATCACGAGCTTCCTAAGACGCGTGCACTGATCCTCACTCATCACTGGCGCCCCGCCACGGTGCGCCGGGCGCTGAACATGGAGGTCGGTGGATTCCTGCTCAAGGATTCGCCGCCGGAGAAGCTCGTCAGCGCCATCCGGGACCTGGCGGCAGGACACCGGGTGATCGACGCGGAGCTGGCGGTGTCCGCCTGGCAGGCGCCGGCGCCCCCGCTCACCGAACGCGAGCTGGAAGTCCTGCGGCTCGCGGCCGCGGGTGAGGACGTGCCCGACATCGCGGCACGGCTGCATCTGTCTCCCGGCACCGTCCGCAACTACCTGACCACCGTGGCCGCCAAACTCAACGCGCGCACCCGTGTGGACGCCGTCCGCATCGCCGTGGACGCCGGCTGGCTGTAACGTTCCTGCAACGTCCCCATGATAAAAAGCCCCTGCCGGAGCGGTGGCAATTCCCCCGCCCCGGTAGGGGCTTTGTCATGTTTACCCCGGGTTCCCGGATCCGCGGAAGTGACGCCACCATGAGAACAGGTGTGAATTTTCCATGATCGAACCGGATGATTCCACTATGTATTTATGATGGAGACACTCCCGCATGGAGATTCTCTGCCATACCTTGGAGATCGGAAAGGTAAGCAGCACGGTCCGGAACAGGGGGAAATGGACGGCCGCTATGGAATGCCTATCGCAGAATCTCGACCATGCACGACGGAGTTCGCTCGGGTGCTTCAGGGAAACCCCGGGAAAAATGCTGTGCGACAGCTGCAGAGAGCGGCTTTCCTCCTCTCTGCGCGAACTCCCCGCCCTTTATCTGGGCTGTGAGATCGCACTCGGGGGAACACGCACGCCACAGGAAAGGGTATCGACGTCCCACAGCCGACAGGACATGCCGTTCAACGCGGCGGCGGCCGAGGCGCGTTCGTCGATCACGTCCGTCCTGGCGTCGTGGGCGGCCCTCATCGCCGACGAGCGCGGCATCGGGGCGCCGCAGCGCCACGTCGTCCAACTGGCCCGGTTCGTCCACGAGAACGTCCGCTGGCTCTGCGCCCACTGGGCGGCCGGTGACGCCGTCGAGGAGTTCACCACCCTGACCCGGCTGGCCCGGCGGGCGTGCGAACCGCGGCAGGTGCGCATCGTCCCCGTCGGCGACTGTGTACGGTCCCGGTGCACCGGCAAGCTCCGCGCCGTGGTCAAGGTCGTCCCGGGCGCGCGTCCCAAGCCGTCGGAGATCCGGTGCAGCGCCGACGACGGGCACTGGTGGGCCTCCGACGAGTGGGCCGCGCTCAGCACGGGCATGCACGCGCACGAGGGTTCCGGCCGCGTCTGGTACAGCGTGGCGGACATCGAAGCGCTCAGGAACATCTCCAGCGGGAGCGTCTACCGCCTCGCCAGCCAGAACCAGTGGCGGCGCCGCAAGGTCTCCGGAAAGGTCTACTACCACCACGCGGACGTCACCGCCGCCCTCGGTAGCTGACCGACCGTCAGGGGCGCGGGGTGCGGGCTCATGCCCCACCCCGCGCCGTTCGCGCGGAACCGGTGCGCCGCCGTAGCGCCGGTCAGGGGTGCGCGCCCAGTCGCGCGAGCCCCTGCGTCCAGGCCGTACCGGCGTCCCGTCCCACAGGCGCCAGCAACGTCACCACCGTGCTGCGCCCTTCGCGCACCGACGGGTGCCTGCGCGCCAGGGTCGCGAGCCCGCCGGCCGGGCCGCCGTCGGCCACGAGGTACCGCCCGCCGTCGAGCAGGGTCTCGAGGGCGGGCCAGAACAACACCGGCGCCGCCATCTGCCCCGCCCAGAACTCGGGCCGCACCCCCTCCTCCGCCGTGACGACACGAGCGGTGCGGGTCGACACGATCGGGATCCCCGGCGGGCGCAGCGTCTCGGCCGCGATCGCCGCGCCGAACCCGCGGGCGGCCCGGGCCATCGCCGGCGAGTGCCACGGTTCGAGCGCACGCACCCGGCGGGCGACCATGCCCTCGTCCCGCAGGGCCCGTTCGGCCCTGGACAGCCCGGGTTCCGGCCCGGCGAGCACCGTCTGCAGGGGACCGTTGTGCGCGCCCACCACCACGTCCTGGCCCACCCCCCGGCTGCGCAGGCGGTCCAGGACCCGCTCCGGCGCACCCGCCACGGCGAGCATGCCGCCCGGCGGGGCGTCGTCCAGCGCGGCACAGCGCGCCGCGATGATCCGCGCCGCCGCGGGCAGGTCGAACACCCCGGCCAGGGTGGCGGCGGCCAGTTCGCCGACGCTGTGGCCGATCATCACGGCCGGCCGGACGCCCCGGTCGGCCAGCACGCGGCCGATCCCGTACCCGATCATGAACAGCAGCGGCTGTGCCCGGGTGCCCCGGTCGGCCGGTGCGCCGTCCACGCGGGCCAGCCAGTCGTCGCGGACGGCCTTGCCCTCGGGGCCCAGGGCGGTGAGGAACTCGTCGGCGGCGGCGGTGAAGGCCGGCTCCCGTTCGTAGAGCTCGACGGCCATGCCGGCGTGCTGGAAGCCCTGGCCCGCGAGCAGCAGGGCGACGGGCAGTTCGCTCATCCCGCCCACGCCCCGCGGCGGTCCCGCACGCCGAGCGCCTCGACCGCGCGGTCGAGGCGCTCGGCGTCACCGGTCCGGTGCACCTCGGCCTCCGGGCACAGCCGGCCGCACAGCACGCTCAGCGCCTTGCCGGGGCCGACCTCCACGAACCGGTCGGCGCCGGCCGCCGCCAGGGCCTCGACCGTGTCGGTCCACAGCACCCGGCTGGTGAACTGGCGGCGCAGACAGGTGGCGGCCTCCTGCGCGGTGCGTACGGGCGCGGCCGTGACGGCCGACAGGACGGGCAGTTCGGGGTCGCGCAGGACGGTCCCCTCGATCGCCTGCCCGAACTCCTCCTCGATGCCCGACAGCAGGCTGCAGTGGGCCGGGCCGCCGATGTCGAGCGTGAGCACCCGCTCGGCGCCAGCCTGTTCGGCGAGGGCGAGCAGGCGGGCCACTCCCCCGCGCTGGCCCGACACCACCACCTGCCGGTGGTGGTTGTGGTTGGCGATCTCGACGACCTCGCCGGTGTCGGCGGCGGCCCGGACGCAGAGGTCCTCCACGTCGGCCAGGACGAGGCCGACGACGGCTCCCAGGCATCCCGGGACGCTGCGGTTGACCGAGTCCATCAGCTCGCCGCGCAGCCGGACCAGGCGCAGGCCGTCGGTCCAGTCGAGGACTCCGGCCGCGACCATCGCGGCGAACTCGCCCAGGCTGTGCCCGGCCACGAAGCCCGGCACGACGCCGTGGCCCCGGAGGACCTCGTGGGCGACGACGCTGGTGAGGAACACCGCCGGCTGGGTCACGGGCATGGCGCGCAGTTCGTCGGCCGGCCCCTCGAAACACAGCTCGGTCAGGGGAAGGCCCAGTATCTCGTCGGCGACCCGGTAGTACGAGTCGAGGAGTTCCGGGCGTCGCTCGACCAGAGCGCGGCCCATGCCGACGCGTTGCGAGCCCTGACCGGGGAACACGAAGGCTGTCGTGTTCATCTTCGGCACCACCTTCGATTCTTCGACGGCGGCGCTCAGGAGATCCTGAGCGCCGCGATGGGACACACCCGCACCGCGCTCATCGCGGCGCCCTGCTGGTCCGTCGGCACGTCGCCGTCCACGAGGAGTTCGGCGTATCCTTCGTCGGCGCTGAGCAGACCCGGCGCCACGCCCTCGCACAAGCCGTGTCCTTCGCAGCGGCGTCGGTCGACGGTGATCTTCATCCCGGCAGCCCTTCGTCGAAAGAGATCAGGTCCTCAGCGACACCGGCAGGGACGCGATGCCGCGGATGGTGTTGTGCAGGCGCCAGGTGGGCTCGCCGATCTCGATGGACCGGACCCGCCGGGAGAGCGCCTTCAGGAGGCTGTGGCCCTCCAGTCGGGAGAGCGCCTGGCCGACGCAGCCGTGGATGCCGTGGCCGAATCCGATGTGCTGGGCGACGCCGGGCCGGGTGACGTCGAACGTCTCCGGGTCGGTCCACTGGCGCTCGTCGCGGTTGGCGGAGCCGTACAGCAGGAGCACCCGTGCGTCGGTCTCCAGGGTGACGCCGCCCAGCTCCCGCTCGCGCGTCACCAGGCGGGTGAAGCCGCGCAGCGGGGACTCGATGCGGAGGATCTCGTTGAACGCGGAGGGGATGACGGCCTCGTCCCCGCGGACCCGGTCCCACTGGTCCGGGTGCGAGCCGAACAGCCACAGCATGCTGGACAGCGCGCTGACGGAGGTGTCCATCGAGGGGGCCAGGAAGTCTCCCAGGAGGCCCGGGAGCAGGTGCTCCTCGATCTTTCCCTCCTTGGCGTCGCTCACCAGCTGGGCACCCCAGCTGTCGGGGCGCAGGTTTCCGGGTACCGACATCCGCTGGAGGAACTCGGACATCTCCTGGAGCAGCGGGAATCCCGACATGGTGCGCTCGTTGAGCGGTCCGAAGGCGTTGAAGCCGGCGGTCGCCCACTCCAGCAGCCGCTCCTTGCCCTCCTCCACCGGCCAGCCGAGCAGGTCGGGGACCACCGCCAGCGGGAACGCCTGGGCGAAGTCGGTGACCGCGTCGAACGTGCCCTTCTCGACGAGCTTGTCGACCAGTTTGTCCGCCCAGCCCTCGATGTAGTCGTGGAACTGCTCCAGCGCCTTGGGCTTCAGGTGCCGGGCCACGAGGCCGCGCACATAGCCGTGGTAGGGCGGGTCGCTGGTGAAGCTGCTGCCCTTCTGCGCCTTGTTCAGCGTCTCGGTCAGCCCCACACCGGATCCGGAGGAGAAGGTGGTGTGGTCGTGCAGCGCGTCGTAGACCTCGCGGTAGCGGGCGACGGCGAAGACCTGGTGGGCTTCCAGCCACACCACCGGTCCGAGGTCGCGCAGCCGCCGGTAGTCCTCGTAGGGCGAGAGGATCGAGGCGTCGGTGTAGGGATCGATGTCGGTACGGGGAATGGTGTTCGCCGCCATGCGGATCTCCTTGATCAGTTGTGGAGCGAGTGGTCCAGCAGATGGGCGTTGACGACCTGGACCAGGTCGTCGGGGGTCTCGATGTCGACGAAGGCGGTGTCCTCGAACTTGAGGCCGTACTCGCGGCCGATGCGGCTCGCGGTCTCCAGGAGCGCGAGCGAGTCGTATCCGAGCTCCTCGAACGACACGTCCGAGACGTCGCCTTCGAGCATGCTGACGCCGCCCGCGCCCTCCCGGAGGATGCGCTTGAGATCCTCGATGTCGAATGTCCGGTTCATGCTTCCGCCCCGTTCGCAGAGGTCGTCGTCGGCCGGGCGCACCCGGCCCTGGGAAATCGAGGGGATGCCGTCGGCGGTGCGTACGGTGTGCTCACCGCGCCGCACGCACCACGACGGCGGAGTTGAAGCCGCCCTGTCCCCGGCCGAGGACGACCGCGGTGCGCACCCGGGCGGGGCGGGCCTCCCCGGAGACCAGGTCGATGTCGTACTCCGGTGCGCGGCAGACGTTCACCGTCGGGGGTATCACCCCGTCGCGGATGGACAGCAGTGCGGCCGCCACGTCGAGCGCTCCGGCGCCCCCCGCCAGCCGACCGGTCATCGTCTTGGGGGCGGTGACGGGCACGCGGCCGGCCCCGAACACCGCGTTGATCGCCTCGACTTCGAGCCGGTCGAGCTCGGGCACGGCGGCCGCGTCCGCGAAGACGACGTCCACCTCGTCCGGGGAGACACCGGCGTCGTCGAGGGCGGTCGTGATCGCCCGGCGCAGGCCGGGCTCGCGGGCGCTGCCCGGCTTGGGGTCCATCGTGGCGCCGTACCCGGCGATCTCGCCGTAGATCTCCGCGCCCCGCTGCCGTGCGGATGCCAGGTCCTCCATCACGAGCAGCGCGCCGCCCTCGCCCGGCACGTGCCCGTCGGCCTTGGAGTCGAAGGGAAGGTAGGCGGCGTCCGGATCCTGTGAGGTGCTCATGCGGTTGCCGGCCATCTGTGCGACCCAGCCCCAGGGGCACAGGGAGCCGTCCACTCCGCCCGAGACGATCAGCTTGGTTCCCTTGCGGAGCTGGCGGCGGGCCTGGGCGATGGCGTCCAGGCCGCCCGCCTGGTCGCTGACGACCACGCCGCTGGGGCCCCGCATCCCGTGCCGGATGGAGATCTGTCCCGTGTTGACGGCGTAGAACCAGGCGTAGGACTGGTACGCGCTGACGTATTCGGGTCCCTTGCTCCACAGCCTCTCCAGCTCGCGCTGGCCGAACTCGAAGCCGCCCGCGGAGCTGGCGGTGATCACCCCCGTGCTGAACTCGGGCAGCTCGGAGGGCTGGACGCCGGCGTCGTCCAGCGCCCAGGCGGCGGCGGTCAGCGCGAGGCGGGTCATGTGGTCGGTCTGCGGGATCAGCCGGCTCGGCAGGTGGGCCGCGGGGTCGAAGGGCACCTCGCCGGCCACCTTCGCGGGGTACCGCGAGGCGTCGAAGCGGCTGAGGGCGGTGATGCCGCCGGTCCCTTCGACCGTGGACTTCCAGTACGCGTCGGTGCCCTTGCCGTTCGGCGCGATGGCGCCGATCCCGGTCACTGCCACGGCCGTCACGCGGTGCTCCTCTCGGGGTCGGCCAGGACCATCGCGCTCTGGAAGCCGCCGAAGCCGCTGCCCACGGTGAGCACGCGGTCGGTCTTCCAGTCGCGGGCCGTCAACGGCACGTAGTCCAGGTCGAGTTCGGGGTCCTGGTGGTGCAGGTTCGCGGTGGGCGGCACCACGTTCTCCTTGATCGTCAGCGCGGAGGCGGCGATCTCGATCGAGCCGATCGCGCCGAGCGAGTGGCCCACCATCGACTTGATGGAGCTCACCGGCACGCGGTAGGCGTGCTCGCCGAGGCTGCGCTTGAACGCCGCGGTCTCGTGCCGGTCGTTCTGCTTGGTGCCGGAGCCGTGGGCGTTGACGTAGTCGAGGTCGGCCGGGTGCAGCCGGGCCTCGTCGAGCGCCACGGTGATGGCCTCGGCCATTTCGGCGCCGTCCGCGCGCAGCCCGGTCATGTGGTAGGCGTTGCTGCGTGTGGCGTAGCCGAGGATCTCGGCGTAGACGGTCGCGCCGCGCCGCCGGGCCGTCTCGTACTCCTCCAGGACGAAGCCCGCGGCGCCCTCGCCGAGGACGAAGCCGTTGCGGGTGCTGTCGTAGGGGCGGGAGGCGTGTTCGGGGTCGTCGTTGTGGACGCTCGTCGCTTTGATCGCGTCGAAGCAGGCGACCGTGATGGGCGAGATCGGGGCCTCCGTCGCGCCCGTGATCATCACGTCGGCGGCGCCTTCGCGGATCAGCTCGACGGCGTGTCCCACGGCGTCGATGCCGGAGGTGCAGCCGGTGGAGACCACCGTGCACGGTCCCTCGGCGCCCACCGACCACGCCACCTCCACGGCGAGCGAGCTGGGCACGAGGTAGTCGTAAAGGTGCGGGGTGGCGTAGGAGTGATCGACGAGGTTCAGCGCCCCGTCGTCGCTCACCACCCGGTACTCGTCCTCGAGGCTGGTGGTGGCCCCGACGGCGTTGCCGATCGTCACGCCGATACGGTGCGGGTCGAGGTCGGCGAGCTCGAGCCCGCTGTCGAGCACCGCTTCCCGGGTGGAGACCACGGCGAACTGCGCGGCGCGGTCCATCCGGCGGATCTCCTGGGCGCTCAGGCCGTGTTCCTGCGGCCGGAAGTCGACCTCGGCCGCGAGCCGTGAGCGGTACGGCGTCGGGTCGAAGTGCGACAGCGTCCGCGTCGCCGTGCGCCCCTCACTGATCAGAGACCAGAAGTTCTTGGTGCCGACACCTCCCGGTGCCAGCACCCCTATTCCAGTGATGACAACTCGCCGCCTCATCATCTATCCCTTCAGAACAGCGACAGGAATGTGAATCCGACACATGCTGGAGGGCCGCCCCGCGAAGGACGGCCCCGGTGAATTCCCCTCACGCCGGGCGGGCGACCGCCTCTGCGTCGCCGAACCAGCGGCGCAGCGCCTGCCGCAGGGGCAGCCGCGCCCGGTCGGTCCATACGACGTGTCCGTCCGGCCGCAGCAGGAACGCGGCGCCGTCGGTGAGGTCCGCGTCGCAGGTGCCGACGATGACGCGCACGCGGCCGGTCCAGGGGTGTGCGGCCCCAAGGAGGTCCCCGGCGGACGTCCGGTCCCCTGTCAGGTCGAGCAGGACGGCGGTGCCGTCGCCGAGCAGGTGGGAGACCGTCGTGGGTGTCCCGTCGACGGTCAGGTCGAGGTCGGGCATGCGCGCGCCCAGGAGCGGGCGGTCGCCGGGTCCCACGGCGTAGCGCACGTCGAGGCCGCTCACCATGCCGGCGAACAGCTCGTGGAGCTCCGGGCGGGCCAGCAGCTCGGCGAGCACGTCGCGTACGGGGGCGGTCCCGGCGCCGCCGAACAGCAGCATGCCCTGTGCCTGGACGTTGTCCAGGACCCGCCGGCCGACGGGATGGCGCTCCTCGTGGTAGCTGTCGAGCAGGTCGGGGGGCGCCCATCCGCGCACCTGCGCGGCGAGCTTCCAGCCGAGGTTGGCGGCGTCCTGCAGGCCGAGGTTGAGGGCCTGGCCGCCGACGGGCATGTGCACGTGGGCGGCGTCGCCCGCGAGCAGGACGCGGCCGCGCCGGTAGGCGGTGGCCTGGGCGCGGGCGTCGTCGAAGGCGTCGAGCCAGATCGCGGTGGCCCCGGCGATGTCCTCGCCCGTGACCGTCCGCCAGGCCTCGGCGACCTCGGCGAACGACGGGGGGCCGGTGCGGGGTGCCGGGGGCCGGCCGGATGTGTGGACCATGACCCGTGTGACGCCGTCGGCCCGGCGCGAGGAGGCGGCGAAGCCGCGCTCGAAGCGCTCGAACCGGCGATCGGGCACCTCGATGCCGGTGATGTCCGCGCGCAGCAGTTCGCGCACGGCGGCGCTGCCGGAGAGCTCGAAGCCCGCGAGGTCGCGCACCGTGCTCCCGGCCCCGTCACAGCCCACCAGGTAGTCGGCGCGGAGGGTGCGGGGGCCGGCGGGCGTGTCGAACCGCGCCTCGACGCCGTCGTCGGTGACCTGGAGCGTGCGCAGCCGGTGCTCCCGGCGCAGGTCCACCCCCGCGGCGCGGGCCCGCTCCCCCAGCACCGCCTCCGTACGGAACTGGGGGACCTTCCAGTTGCCCGCGTATCTGCTCGCCGTGGTGCGGGCGTCGAACGCGAGGCCGCCGAAGTGGCCGGCCGCCTCGTGCACGAGGTCGTCGAACGCCTCCACGAGGCCGCGCTGGGCGAGGAGTTCCATCGTGCGGGCGTTGAGCTGGGAAGCGCGGGACTCGGTCATGGGCTCGGCGAGGGTGTCGGCGAGCACCACGCGCACGCCGTGCAGCCGCAGGTCGCCCGCCAGCAGCAGCCCGACGGGGCCGGCGCCGACCACGATGACCTGTGCGGTCGCGTCCGGGGGCGTCATGGCGCCGGTCCCGGGCCGTCGGTGCGCGAGGTCATGGCCGGTCGCCCTCGATGTGGGCCTTGGCGTGGGCGAGGGTGCTCAGGCTGTTGGTGCCCAGTGCCTTGCGGACCATGGTGCGGGCCTCGTCGAGGCCCGCGTCGGGGCCGAGGACCGCCGCGATGTTGGCCTCGTTGATGACGACCGTGTGCTGCGAGGTCGCCAGGACGCCGTCGGCGTTCTCCTCGAACCGCCACTGCCCGGTGTGCAGGGTCATCAGCGGCGGTACCTGGATCTGCTTGTAGTAGATGCGGCCGGGCGGCAGGCACACCCGCACCGACGTGGTCGTGTGGACGGTTCCGTCGGTGGTGCGGGTGTCCATCTCGAGCAGTTGCAGCCCGTCCTCGTCCTCCAGCCGTACCCGTGCGACGTGCGGGAGCCGCTCTTGCCACAGGTGCGCCTCGTTGATGAAGGCGAAGACGTCCTGGGCGCTGCCGGCGATCTGCGTGGTGTCCTCGAAGGACAGCAGCGCCGGCGAGGCGCCGGCGGCGGCCTCCGCGTGGGCCTTGAGCGCGCCCAGTTCCGCTCGGCTGTTGCGGTCGACGGCCGTGGTGATCCACTCCAGGGCGCCGGGCTCGTCGTCGACGGCGCGGTAGTCGTGCAGCAGTCGTACGCGACACCGCTCGTCGCCGTCGGCCTCGACGATCCAGGCGCCGCCCATCGCGGCGACCGGGTGGCTGGAGACCTCCTGGCGGAACTCGATGCGGCCGTCGGCGGGCAGCAGCCGCCTGCGGGACGTCCAGGTCTTGGCCACGCCGTTGGCGGTGGCCCAGATCCGGATCCGTTCGTTGTCTCCGGTGCGTTCGATGCGCTCCACGTGGACGCTCGGCGGGAACACCTGTGGCCAGTTCTCCACCTCTTCGAGGAGCTGGTACACGGTCTTCGCCGGTGCGTCGACCGTGATGTCGTGCTCGACTTCGTGGACTTCCGATCCGCTCATCGTGCCTCCCGGGCTCGTTCGTCGATTCATCGAAGAGAGTTCTCGCGACCCGCGGTCCGAGGGCTCAGGCGGAATTGATCAGCTCGATGAAGCTGCGGGGCGTGGTGGCGCCGGTCACGGCGTCGTCGTCCAGGTCGACGCCGTATTCCCGGGAGATGACCGAGGCGGTCTCCAGCAGCGCGAGCGAGTCGTATCCGAGGTCGGTGAACGGCGAGTCCAGGATGTCGCCGTCCAGGTCGACGCCCTCTTCCGTGCCGGCCGCGCTGAGCAATATCCTCTTGAGATCGTCGATGGTGAACGTCATCACCGTCATGTGTGCTTCTCCTTTCGTCCGTCCTGTTTCAGGCGCCCTGTTCCCAGTGGTAGAAGCGCCGGGCGATCGCGTCGGCGGGCGAGCGCCAGGTCTCGGGGTCGTAAGCGCTGATGTGTTTCTTCAGGTCGTCGCTGATTCCCACGAAGAGCGGGTGCGTGCGTGCTTCCGCGATCCGCTCGCCGCCGTCCTCGGAGTGGAAGTCCTGGAGGTGGAAGTACAGCCCCTGGTAGCTGAAGAGCTGCCGGCGCAGTGTTCCCATGCGCTGCGGCATGTCCGTGCGGTCGAATTCCGTGAAGAGCTTGCCGACTCCGTCGATCGAGTTCGGGTCCATGCGTGCGACGATCAAAGTGCTGTGCATTGCCGTCTCCTTCGTTCCGTCCGTTGCGGCGTCGCGGGCCGTCAGCGGTGTGCGGCGAGCTCCGTCTCCTGGGAGCGGCCCGCGCCGAACCAGGTGCCGAGTGCTGCGGTCAGGTCCCCGCCGTCGGGGGCCGCCCAGGCGATGTGGCCGTCGGGGCGCAGCAGCAGCCCGCTCGTACCGGTGAGCCGTTCGTCCTCGACGGTGGCCGTCACCACGTCCACGCGGTCCGCCCAGCGCTCGCCGGTGCGGCGCAGTGCCGGGTCGTCGGTGAGGTCGAGGAGCACGCCCCGGGCGGGGTGGAGCAGTTTCGCCGTGGTGGTGGGGCCGGAGCCGGTGAGCACCTCGCACGGGGGCATCCGCCGTCCCAGGAGCGGGTGCTGTCCCGGTCCGGTGTCGTAGCGGATGTCGAGGCCGGTGACCATGCCGGCGAGGTGGCGGGCGACGTCGTCGTCGCGCAGCAGCTCGCCCAGTACCGCGCGGAGCGGTTCCACTTCGCTGCCGCCCAGGTAGATGAGGCCCTGGGCCCGGGTGTTGGTCAGGACGCGCTCCCCGACGGGGTGGCGCTCGCGGTGGTAGGTGTCGAGCAGGTCCGCCTCGCTGCGGCCGGTGACGACGGCGGCGAGCTTCCAGCCGAGGTTCACGGCGTCCTGCACGCCGACGCTGAGCCCCTGGCCGCCCGCGGGCAGGTGGATGTGGGCGGCGTCGCCGGCCAGCAGCACGCGTCCGCGGCGGTAGGCGGTGACCAGGCGGGAGGCGTCGGTGAAGGAGCTGATCCACCGGGCCTCGCCGTGGCCGATGTCCTCACCGGTGAGCCGCTTCCAGGCGCCGGCCACCTCGGCGTAGGTGGGCGGGCTCGTGCGTTCGCGGGGGGCGGTGCCGCGTTCGCAGACGATGACCCGGTCGACGTCGTCGCGCAGTCTGGCGGCCATGACCATGCCGCCGTGGACGCGTTCGCCGATGAAGCGCGGGCGCACGTCGGCGCCCGCGATGTCGGCGAGGAACATCTCGCTGGTCGCGTCGTGGCCGGGGAAGTCGAAGCCGGCGGCCTGCCGGACGCCGCTGCGGCCGCCGTCGGCGCCGACGAGGTAGGAGCAGCGCAGTACGCGGTCGCCGGCGGGCGTGGAGACGGTGATCTCGACGAGGTCGTCGCCGGGGCGTACGTCGGTGACCTCGTGTCCGCGCAGGACCGTGGCGCCCAGCCCGGTGGCCCAGCGTGCCAGCACTCCCTCGGTCTCGCTCTGCTCGACGTTGCGTACGCCGAAGTGGCCGTCGGGCAGCACGCCGTAGTCCATGGGGATGCCGCCGAAGTGCCCCTTGGTGCTGATCTCGGGGTTCGTGAAGTGGTCCAGCAGTCCGCGCTGGTCGAACACTTCGGTGGCGCGGGCGGTGAAGCCGAGTCCGCGGGACTCGGTGACGGGCTCGGCCAGCCGCTCGACGACGATCACCTCGGCGCCGCCGAGGCGGAGTTCCCCGGCCAGCATGAGGCCGGTCGGCCCCGCCCCGGCCACGATCACCGGTGCGTCGACCTCCGGAGCGGTGGTGCGGTGGGCGGCGGCGCCGTTCACGCGGACGCCTTGCGCCGCAGCGGCTCCAGCGCCCGGCTCCAGGCCACGGTCTGGTCCAGTACGGCCTCGACCGCAGCCGCGCTCGCCTCGGCGGGCCGGAAGGTGCTGTGGTCGGCGAAGTCGGTGGCGAAGGTCAGCGCCGCCTGGGCGCGCACCGTGGCGACCTGGAGTTCGGCCAGGATCAGTCGGAGGTGCTCGACGGCGCGGGTGGCGCCCAGCGGTCCGTATCCGACGAAGCCGGCGGCCTTGTCGCCCCACTCCGCGTACAGGAAGTCGATGGCGTTCTTCAGGGCGCCGGGTATGGAGTGGTTGTACTCGGGCGTCACGAAGACGAACCCGTCGAGCCGTGCGATGCGCTCGGCCCAGGCGAGGGTGTGCGGCTGGGTGTAGACGCCGGCCATCGGCGGGACGGCTTCGTCGAGGTGCGGCAGTGCGTGGTCGGCGATGTCGACGAGCTCGTACGCGGCGTCGTCGCGGCGGCTCGCGATGTCGTGGACCCAGCGGGCGACCGCTTCGCCGTTGCGTCCCGGCCGGGTGCTGCCGAGGATGATGCCGATCCTGGTCATGCCTGCTCCCGGTCGGCGTAGTAGGTCCCCTGCATGCCGATGACGTTGTCCGTGATGACGGCGAACCTCTCGGCCATCAGCGGGCATTCGTGCAGTTCCTCGACGAGGTCGTTGTAGGCCGTGACGTCGTCGAAGTGGACGAGGAAGAAATTGCTGAGCCGGGCGCTGAACGCCGCGGCGCGGAACGGCTGGATCTGCAGGACCTGCGCGTGCTTCCCGATGACGGGGAACAGGTGCTCGGCCTCGAATTCCTCGCGTTCGGCGCGGGACTTGAGGAACCATTCGGGCTCGAATCGGACCCCGAGGAATGCTGTGTACTGCACAGGAAGGTCTCCTTGTCGCTGCCGGCGCCCGGCCGGCCGTGGGACGGGGGCGGCTCAGAAGTTGCCCAGGCCGCCGCAGACGTTGAGGGCCTGCGAGGTCACCGAGGCGGCCCTGTCGCCGACGAGGTAGCCGACCATGCCCGCCACCTCGTCCACGGTCGAGTAGCGACCGAGCGGGATCTTCGCCTCGAACCTCTGGAGGATGTCGTCCTCGGTCGTCTCCCAGGCCTTCGCGTAATTGCTGCGGACGCGCTCGGCCATCGGCGTCTCCACGTACCCCGGGCAGACCGCGTTCACGGTGATCCCGGTCTTCGCGAGTTCGTTGCCGAGGGACTTGGTGAAGCCGACGACGCCGTGCTTCGACGCCGAATAGGGGGATGCCAGCACGACGCCCTGCTTTCCGGCGGTGGAGGCGATGTTGACGATCCGGCCCCAGCTCTTGTCCCGCATTCCGCCGATCGAGAGCACGTCGCGCGTCATGTAGAAGACGCTGTTGAGGTTCGTGTCGATGACGTTGAGCCACGTCTCGTCGGTGAGGTCCGCGGTGACGCCGCCGCCTCCGCATCCCGCGTTGTTGACGAGGACGTCGATGCTGCCGTAGCGCTCGACCGCCGCGGTCACCGTGGCCCGTACCTGCTCGGCCGAGCGGACGTCGCAGTCGGTGCCGTCGGCGTCGTAGCCCTTGGCCCTCAACTGCTCGACGGTCAGCTTCACATCGGCCGCGCTGCGGGCGCACAGGAAGACCCGGTGGCCGAGCTCCCCGAGATGGTGCGCGATCGCCAGGCCGATGCCGCTGGTCGCTCCGGTGACGAGCGCGGTCCTTCCGGCTCCGTTCGTCATGTTCCCTCCTCGACTGCAAACGAAGAGCGGCCCGGGATCACCCGGGCCGCTCTGGGAGTCATGTGGTGCGGAAAGATGCTGGTGCGGATTGCGGAAAGGTGCCTCGGTCACGTGTCGCGTCTGCGACGAAGGTGTCAGGACCGGCGGCGAGGCGCCGGTGGGCACAAACTTTCCAATCTGACGCCCATGTTCTTCACTCCAGGTCGGGTTGTCAAGAGGGGCCGTACGAGGGGGCGTTCGCCCATGCGGCCGTCCGGATGAACGGGCGGGCGCGTATGCCGGGGGTCGGGGCGTCCGTCGGCGGTATCGGGGCCGGGCCACGGCAGACTCGCTCCATGAGCACCGGGGACCGGAGAGTGGCCGCCGCACTGCTGCGGGCGCACGGGCGGACGTACGCCGAGGAGGCGGGCATCACGCTGCGGGACACCCCGCAGCCGCTGTACCGGCTCGTGGTGCTGGCCTGCCTGCTCAGCGCGCGTATCCGTGCGTCCGTCGCGACCGATACCGCCCGCAGCCTGGCGAAGGCCGGTATGAAGGACCCGCGGCGGATGGCCGGGGCCACGTGGCAGCAGCGCGTGGACGCCCTGGGCGAGGGCGGCTACCGCCGCTACGACGAGCGCACCGCCACCCAGCTCGGCGACGGCGCGCAGCTGCTGCTCGACCGCTATCGGGGGGACGTCCGGCGCATGCGCGAGGAGGCGGACGGCGATCTCGGGCGGCTGCGGAAGCTGCTGCGGGAGATCCCGGGGCTCGGGCCGACGGGCGTGGACATCTTCCTGCGGGAGGTGCAGGGCTTGTGGCCGGAGGTCCATCCGTGCTTCGGGGGCAAGGCCGGCGAGGGAGCCGATCGCCTGGGGCTGCCCCGTGACCCCGCCGCACTGGCCCGGCTGGTCGGGCGCGAGCAGGCTCCGGCGTTCGCCGCCGCGCTGGTGAGGGCGGCGCTGGATACGGAGATCGCCGACGAGGTGAGGGAGGCGGCCGGGAAAGGGGGCTGAGCGGGCGACGTCACCCGCTTCCCGCGCATGCCTGGCCGACCCACTCCCCCAGCGCCTGCGGATGGGGGGCCACGACCTCGGCGAGTTTGGTGCCGTTGAGGAACGCCATGAAGACGGGGACGGGCCCGACACCCGCCTTCTGGGCGATCTCGAACGCTTCGTCGATGTCCACCGAACGGAAGTCGACGGTTCCGGCGTATTCGGGTAGCTCGGAGAGCCGGACGAAGGCAGGGCCGATCACCCGGCAGCGAGGGGCCCATGTGGCGCAGAAGCCCACCACCACGGGCTTGTCCTGGCTGATGGCCACCTCGAACTCTGCCAAGCTCGTCAGCGGTGTGACGGCCATGCGCTCCGCCCTCGACGCGTCGTTCCCGTGAACCCTTCGGCGCCTCCACGAAACGGGGCGCCTCACGCAGATCACCGTTCCACGACTCCGGCCATCGCGCACGCCGGCAGCCGCGTGGACGAGTGGCTGGAATCCTCCTCCTCGCTTTGCCCCACCGTGACCCAGAACCAGCAAATGGCCTAATTCCCCATAGGCATGATGTCGATCAAGACAGGGACTGCGACTGACAGGGCGGTCCACCCGTGGAAAGCAGATATACGTGATCAGTCAAGTGCAGCACCCCCTGACGGCCTACCAGCGGGACATCTGGGCCGCGGGTTCCCAGGCCCCCCACTCGCCGCAGTTCAACTGCGTCCTCCACGAGCGTCTGCTGGGCAGCGTCGACCTCGACGCGCTCACCGCCTGTGTCGAGCGTGCGTTAGGCCGCCATGAAACGTTCCGGCTGCGGTTCGACGAGCGGGCGGGGACGCCGTTCCAGTGGGCCGAACCGGAAGGTGTCGGGGTCGACAGGGTCGATTTAGCCAAGGAGCCCGAGCCGGAGGCGGCGTGCGCCGAGTGGATGCGGCGTTCCCTGGAGACGCCTCTGCCGCTGGCCGACGGCCCCCTCGTCGAAGCCGCATTGCTCCTCGAGGGTCCGGGCGTCACTCATGTGCACATCAAGGCACACCACATCGTCGCCGACGCCTGGACCTTCCACAAGCTGAGCACCGAGATCCTCGACGACTACGCGCGGACCGTGACCGCCGGGATGAGCGGCCTCCGCCCGCCGACCTCCTATCTCGCCTTCGTGGAGGAGGAGGCCGCCTACCGTTCCGGCGCGGACGCCGACCGCGACCGCGCCTTCCACCGGGAGAACCTGGCGGGAGTGGCCCCTGCCCTCTTCACCCGCGCGGCGGCCGGAGGCGGGCGGGGCCGCCACTCGTTCACGGTGGAGAGCGCCCTCGTCGAGCGGGTCCGCGCCGCCGGCCTCTCGCCGTTCGCGTACATCGCCGCCATGGTCGGTACGTACCTGACACGCCTGCACCGCAGCGAGGAGGTCGTGCTGGGCGTCCCCTTCCTCAACCGGCCGGGCGGATGGCGGGACATCCTCGGCCAGTTCGCCAACGCCCTGCCGCTGCGCATACCGGCGGCCGGCGAGCGGTCGGTGCGGGACCTGGTCGCCGGAACCCAGGACGCGACCCGGGCGCTCCAGCGGCACCAGCGGCTCTCCCTCGGTGACGTCCTGCGCGAGCTACCCTCCTCCGCCGAGGGCCCCCGTCAGCTGTTCGACGTCACGCTCTCCTACATCCACTGGCCCCAGCAGGACCGGCTCCCCGGCATCGAGCGGCGGACGGCCATGAGGGCCCCCTCGCACGAGCAGGACGCCCTGGGCATCGTGGTGTCCGCCTTCGACGACAGCGCCGACCTCCACGTCGACCTGGACTACGCCTGCGACGTCTTCGACGACGACCTGTCCATCGCGTCGGTCGCCCGGCATCTCACCACGCTCCTGCGCAACGGTGTGGACATGCTGGACCGGCCCGTCCCGGCCGTGCCGATGCTGGCGGCCGCCGAGTACGAGGACCTCACCGTGGTGCGCGCCCAGGGCCCGGACGTCCCGTACGCGGACGGGGCCACGCTGCACGGCCTGTTCGAGGCGCAGGCCACCCGCAGGCCCGGCCAGACGGCCGTGACCGGCGCCGCCGGGGAAACCCTGACGTACGCCGAGCTGGACGAGCGGGCCAACCGGGTCGCACGGGCCCTGCGCGCCGAGGGCGTCGGCCCGGACGACCGGGTCGCGGTGATGATGGAGCGGGGGCCGAAGCTGCTGGTGGCGCTCCTGGGCACGCTGAAGGCCGGTGGCGCCTACGTACCGGTGGACCGCGGCTACCCGGCCGAGCGCGTGCGGCTCCTGCTGGAGGACAGCCGCGCCAAGGTGGTGATCGTGGACGGCGACGGGCCGGTCGCGGATACCGCCGAGGGGACGACGGTGCGGTGCGTCGAGGACCTGCTGCGCGCGGACGGCGCCCCGCTCGAACCGCTCGGCACCTCCCATGACCTGGCGTACGTCATCTACACCTCCGGCTCGACCGGCCGCCCCAAGGGGGTGATGGTGGAACACCGCAGCGTGGTCAACCGCCTCGCGTGGATGCAGAGCCGCTATCCGCTCGGCGCGAGCGACGTCCTGCTGCAGAAGACGCCGGTCTCCTTCGACGTGTCGGTGTGGGAGCTGTTCTGGTGGGCGATCGAGGGCGCGAGCGTGGCGTTGCTGCCGCCCGGCGGACAGCAGGACCCGCGGGAGATCCTGCGGACCGTCCGCGAGCAGCGGGTCAGCGCCGCGCACTTCGTCCCCTCGATGCTGGGGCCGTTCCTCGACCTGCTCCAGCGGACACCGGAGGCCGTCGAGGGACTCGGCTCCCTGCGGTACGTCTTCTGCAGCGGTGAGGCCTTACCCTCCGCGCGCGTCGAGCAGTTCAACCGCGTGTTCGGCGCGCACTCCCCCGTACGGCTGGTGAATCTCTACGGTCCGACCGAGGCCACCGTCGACGTCTCGTACCACGACTGCCCGCGCGAAGGGCACATCGCCCGGGTGCCCATCGGCCGGCCGATCGACAACACCCGGCTGTACGTGCTGGGGCCCGACGACCATCCGCAGCCGGTCGGCGTCGCCGGCGAGCTGTGCATCGGCGGCGTCGGTGTCGCCCGGGGGTATCTGGACCGGCCGGAGCTGACCGCCGAGAAGTTCCTGCGGGACCCGTTCGTGCGGGGCGGCCGGATGTACCGCACCGGCGACCTCGCCCGCTGGCTGGCGGACGGCACCCTGGAATACCTCGGGCGCATCGACGGCCAGGTGAAGATCCGCGGCAATCGCGTGGAGCCCGGCGAGGTGGCGGCCGCTCTGCGCACGGTGCCGGGCGTCCGCGACGCCCTCGTCGTGGACCGCGCCACCGACGCCCGCGGCACCCACCTCGTCGGCTATTACGTGGCCGACGCCGACATCGACCCGGAGTCGCTGCGGGAGCGGCTCGCGCGGACGCTGCCGGTGTTCATGGTTCCGGCCTGTTTCGTCCGCATCGACGGCATTCCGCTGACCCCGAACGGCAAGGCCGACCGCCGCGCGCTGCCCGTACCCGGGGAGCCCGCGCAGCCGGCCGCCGGCGGACGGGCGCGCAACCGTACCGAGGCCGTCCTGGCCGGGATCTGGGCCCGGGTGCTGGGCGTGGAGAGCGTCGGCGTCCACGACGACTACTTCGCGCTCGGCGGGGACTCCATCCTGATGCTCAAGGTGCGGGCCGAGGCCGAGGAGCGGGGCCTGCGCTTCTCGCTCACCGACCTGATCCGCCATCCGACGGTGGCCGGTCTCGCCGCCCGGGCCGACAGCGCCCCGGCGGCCGGCGGCGGGGACGTCCCGGCGCCGTTCGGTCTCATATCCACGGTGGACCGGGCCCGGCTGGAAGGCGCCGAGGACGCCTATCCGCTCACCCGGCTGCAGCTCGGCCTGCTGTACCACAGCCGTCGGCACGAGACCTCCGCCATGTACAAGGACGTCTTCCTGTACCGCCTCGAGATGCCATGGGACGAGGAGCGGTTCCGCCGGTCGTTCGCCCGGATGGTGGCGCGGCATCCGGCGCTGCGCTCCGGCTTCGACCTGGCGGGTTTCTCCGAGCCGCTGCAGATCGTCCACCCCCGGGTGGACGGTGGCCTGGACGTCGTCGACCTGCGCCCCCTCGACGGCGCCGCGGCCGACGCCGAGGTCCACGCGCACATCGAGGAACGGCGCCACCACGCCTACGCCTTCGACCGGGCGCCGCTGTACCTCGCCAGGGTCCACGTGAGGCCCACGACCGTCGATCTGGTCCTCAGCTTCCACCACGCGCTCCTCGACGGCGGCAGCGTGGCCAACCTCCTCCAGGAACTCCTCCAGGACTACGCGCACGACCTCGGGCTGGGCATCGGCCCCGTCGACGCCACGGCGCCGCCGTCGGCGGCGGCGCATGTGCGGGAGGAACGGATCGCCCTGGGGTCCGAGGAGGCGCGGCGCTACTGGAAGGAGAAGCTGGCCGGCTGCGAACCCTTGCAGATCGAGACGTTCCGGCCGCACCGGCCGCCGCACGCCCGCCGGGGTCCGGCCGCCCACCGCCTCGACCTGCCCGCCGGCCTGCTGGCACAGCTGCGGACCTTCGCCGCCGAGCACGGCGTGCCCGTGAAGTCCGCGCTCCTGGCGGCGCACTGCCTGACGCTGTCCGTGTTCGCCGGCACCCACGACGTGACCACCGGGCTGGTCACCCACGGGCGGCCCGAGCTCGCCCACGCCGAACGCGTCGCCGGACTCTTCCTCAATACCGTGCCCCTGCGTCTGGGCACCGGGCGCGTCAGCTGGCTGGACGTGGTGCGCGAGGCCTTCCGGCAGGAGCAGGACGGGCACGCCCACCGCCGGTATCCGCTGAGCGCCGTCCAGGAGGACCACGGCGGCCCCGTCCTGGACACCGCCTTCAACTACGTGCACTTCCACCAGCTCGCCGAGGTCCTGCGCCTGCCCGGCGTGCGCCTGCTGGACTTCAGCACCTGGGAGGAGACCAACTTCCGGCTCCTGGTGAACGCGGTCACCGACCCCGACGGCGGGCGCGTGTGGCTGCGGATCGACGGTGACGGCGAGACGTTCTGCACCGAGCGGACCGAGCTCTACGCGCGCGGATTCCTGCGGATCCTGCGGAAGATGGTGCAGGAGCCGCACGAGGAGCCCCACTTCGCCTTCCTCGCCGACCCCCCGGTCCTCGCGGACTCCGTGGCGCGCCCCACCGTCGTCGAACTCTTCGCCGAGCAGGCCGCCCGCACCCCGGGGGCGACCGCCCTGGTGATGCGGGAGGAGCGGTGGAGCTACGCACGGCTGGCCGAGGCCGCCGACCGGGTGGCCGGGCGGCTGCGCGCGCTCGGCGCCCCGCCCCGGGCCCGGATCGGCATCGCCATGGACCGCTCGCCCGAGATGATCGCCGTGCTGCTGGGCGTGGTGCGCGCCGGGTGCGCGGTGGTGCCGCTGGACGTCGGCTACCCCGCCCGGCGGCTGGCCGCGATGCTGGAGCAGGCCCGGCCCTTCCGGGTCGTCGCCCACGCCCCGTACGCCCACCTCGCCGGCGACCCGTCGCTCGTGCTGCCCGCCGAATCCCTGACCCGGGAGCCGGCGGAACCCGCCGCGGACGCGCCGCGAATCGACGCCGACAGTGCCGCCTACGTCCTGTTCACCTCCGGCTCCACCGGCCGGCCCAAGGGCGTGACGATGCCGCACCGCTCCCTGGCCGGCCTCGTGGCCTGGCAGAACGGGACCGCGAGCGGCGCCGTGGGCGGGACGACCCTGCAGTACGCGCCGCTGAGCTTCGACGTGTCCTTCCAGGAGATCTTCTCCACCCTGTGCTCCGGCGGCACGCTGCACCTGGTGGGCGACACCGAGCGGCGCGACATGTCCCGCCTGCTGCGGCTGATCGATCACGAAGGCGTCGAGCGGGTCTTCCTCCCCTACGTCGCGCTCCAGCAACTGGCCGAGACCGCGGCCGCGCTGGACATCGTCCCCCGGGCCCTGCGCGTACTGATCTCCTCCGGCGAACAGCTGCGCGTCACCGAGGAGATCCGAGGACTGTGCGCCGCGCTGCCGGGCGCCGTCCTGGAGAACCAGTACGGGCCGACCGAGACGCATGTCGCCACCGCCTTCGCCATGACCGGGGACCCGGCCGCGTTCCCGGCGCTGCCGCCGATCGGCCGGCCCGTCGACGGGGCCGAGGCGCATGTGCTGGACGCCCGGATGCGCCCGGTGCCCGCCGGGGCGCGCGGGGTGATCCACCTCGGCGGCGCCTGCCTGGCCGACGGCTACGAGGGCCGCCCCGACCTGACCAAGGAGCGCTTCGTCCCCCATCCCTTCGACGGCGAGGAGCGGCGGCTCTACGACACCGGCGACCTCGGCCTGGTGCTGCCCGACGGGACGATCGCCTACGCCGGGCGGGCGGACTCCCAGGTCAAGGTGCGCGGGTTCCGCGTCGAGCCCGCGGAGGTGGAGCTGGCCCTCACCGACCTCACCGGACGCTACCCGGGCCTGCTCGACGCCGCGGTCGTGGCCCGGCGTCGCGACGACGGCGACTCCTTCCTCGCCGCGTTCCTCGTGGGCGAGGGCACGGCCGCGGACCTGGCCGGCATCCGCGAGCACCTGCGCGCGACGCTGCCCGACCACATGGTCCCCGCGCACCTGCAATGGCTGACGTCCCTGCCCCTGACCCCCAGCGGCAAGCGCGACGACGCCGCACTGCGCCGAACCCCGCTCACCACCGCCGCCGGTGCCACCGGCGTCGGTGCCGAGCCGCGCGACGCCTATGAGCGGGCGCTCGCCGAGATGCTCGCGGACCTGCTGCGGCTGCCCGCTGTCGGCATCGGCGACAGCCTCTTCGACCTGGGCGGCACCTCGCTCACGGCCATGCGGCTGGTGGTCCAGATCGAGCAGCGCTACGGCGTGCACATCCCGCTGTCCGGGTTCGTCGCCGCACCGACCGTGGCCGCTCTCGCGGCGCGGCTGCGCGCGGGAGACGCGGTCGCCGCGTACGACCCGGTGGTCCCGATCCGTCCGGAGGGCACCCGGCCGCCGCTGTTCATGGTCCACCCCATGGGCGGCAACGTGCTCTGCTACGTCCCCTTCTCCCGGCACCTCCCGGACGACCAGCCGCTGTACGCCCTCCAGGCCGCCGGCGCGGACCCGGGCACCACACCGCTGCGCACCGTCGAGGAGATCGCGGCCGGCTACGTCGCCGCACTGCGCGGGGTACAGCCGCAGGGCCCGTACGCCGTCGGCGGGTGGTCCTTCGGCGGCTTCGTCGCCTTCGAGATCGCCCGGCAGCTGCGGGCGGCGGGCGAGGAGGTGTCCCACCTGGTGCTGCTGGACACCACCGCGCTGGACCAGGGGGCGCGCGTCCGGCACGACGACGACGCGCTGCTGCGGTGGTTCTTCTGGGAGCTGCTCCTGCTGGAGCGCGGCGGTGACTCCCCGATGGAGACCATCCCGGACGAACTGACCTCCCTCGAGGAAAAGTTCGACTTCATCGCCCGGCTCGCGAGCGACGCGGGCGTCCTGCCCGCGGGCAGTTCGGGAGCCGTCATACGCCGGCTCTTCGGCGTCTACCGGGCCAACTGGCAGGCGACGCTGGAGTACCGGCCGGGCGTCCAGGAGCAGGACCTCACCCTGATCCGGGCCATGGAACCGCTTCCGGACGTCCTGACCGCCATGCACGGCGCCGCCGGAAGCCGCCACCAGGACCGGGCCAACGGCTGGCGCGACATGACCAGCGGCCGGCTCCGCGTCGTCGACGTGCCCGGCGACCATCTCACGATCATGGAGGAACCGTACGTGGAACACGTTGCCAGGACCGTCGTGGAACTGCTCGGGAGCGGCCCGGCCGCCTCCGTAGAGGGGAAGTGACGCCATGACGGGACGACAGCCCGCCAAGGCCCTCGTCATCGGCGCCGGCATCGGCGGCCTGGCCTGTGCCGTGGCCCTTCGACGGGTCGGAGTCGACGTCGAGGTGTACGAGCGCGCCACCGAGCTCCGCGCGGCGGGATCCGGTCTCTCGGTGATGAGCAACGCCGTCAACGCGCTGGCCACGCTCGGCATCGACCTCGGCCTGGACAAGCGCGGCCAGGTCGCGGAGTCCTTCCTGGTCCTGGACCATCTGGGCGGCGGGATACGGGACCTGCCGTTCAAGGAGATCTGCGACAAGGTGGGCGCGCCCAGCGTCTGCCTGAGCCGCTCGGACCTCCAGGAGGCCCTGCTCGACGCGGCCGGCGGCGTCCCCCTCCACCTGGGCGCGACCGCCACCGGCTTCGAGGCCGACGGCGACGGCGTCACCGTCCGCTTCGCGGACGGGCGTTCGGCCCGCGGCGACCTCCTCATCGGCGCCGACGGCTTCCACTCGGCCGTACGCGCCCACCTCGTCGGCCCCGAGGCGTCCGAGGACAGCGGCTACGTCTGCTGGCTCGGCATCGTCCCCTTCGACCATCCGGTGCTCACCCCGGGGGCCGTGCGCCACTACTGGGGCAGCGGGCAGCGCTTCGGTCTCATCGACATCGGCCACGGCCGCTATTACTGGTGGGGCACCAAGAACATGCCCGCCGCCCGCTCGCACGCGTGGGACGGCACCAAGGACGAGATCACCGAGGCGTACGCGGGGTGGGCCGACGAGGTGCGGGCGGTGATCGAGGCCACCCCGCCGGAGGACATCCTCGCCGTGCCCTCCCGGGACCGCGCCTTCCTGGAGCGGTGGGGGGACGGCCCCGTCACCCTCCTCGGCGACGCCGCCCACCCCATGCTGACCACGCTCGGGCAGGGTTCGGCCATGGCCATCGAGGACGCCGTCGTCCTGGCGCACACGCTCGCCGAGCCGGGGGCGTGCGAGGACCTGCCGCTGGCCCTGCGCACGTACGAGGACCGCCGCCGCGACCGCACCCGGGCCATGGTCGCCGCCTCCCGGTCGATGAGCGACCTCGAACAGGCCGACACCCCCGATCTGCGGAAGGTCCGGGACGACTACTTCCGGCTGACGCCCAGGGAGGAGCTCGCCCGGCAGAACGAGGAGGCCCTCACCTTCCCCGGAATCCCGGACCCCGAGCCGCGCGTGCGGCGCCCGCTCAGCCCGCTGGAGCGCTGGTACTGGACGGCCGACCGGGCCTCATCGCTCAGCGGCGTCTTCCGGGCCCGACTCCGCGGCCCCCTGCCGGTGCCGCTGCTGCGCGGCGCCCTGGACGCCCTCCAGGCCCGGCACCCCCTACTGCGCGTCGCCGTCACCGGCGCCGCGGACGGGACGGCGGGGGTGGAGCCCGCGTTCCGGCCGGTGGGTGGGCGGCCGATCCCGCTGCGCCAGGTCACGGTGTCGCCGGCGGACCCCGCGGCCGACACCCGGTGGGAGCGCGAGGTCGACGAGCACGAGCTCGCCGAACGCATCGACTGGCGCGAAGGGCCGCTGGTGCGCGCCGTCGTGATCACGCGGGAAGCGGGCCCCGGACACCCGGAGGACGTCCACGACCTTCTGCTCACGGCCTCGCACTGCATCGCCGACGGCATGACGGGCCTGTCCCTGATGAGGCAGTGGATCGAGCTCGCCGCCCGGCTGGGCGACGGCGAGGCGCTGCCGCGCACCTCGCTGCGGGCGCTGCCCGCCACGGAGGACCTGCTCCCCCGCCGCCACCGGGGCGCGGAGGGCGCGGCCGCTCTCACGGCCCTGATGGACCGCGACCAGGAGGAGACCGAGCGGCTGCGGCCGCGGCGGGTGGTCCCCAGCGACCCGGTGCCCTTCGCTGAGCGGCGCACCCGGATGGTGCACCGGTCCCTCACGGCCGAACAGCTGGAGCTGCTGGTACGGGCCTGCAAGCGGCACGGCACCACGGTGCACGGAGCCCTCGCCGCCGCCATGGTGACCGCCGTCGCCCGGGAGGCGGGGACCTCGGAGCCCGCCTACTTCTCGATCGGTTCCCCGGTCGACTTCCGCAGTGAACTGGACCCCGCCGTCTCCTACGACGAGGCCGGTTCCTACGCGGCCACCCTCCCGTCCCGCGTGCTCTACCGGCCCGGCACACCGCTGTGGCCCATGGCCGGGGCCATCGGCCGGGACCTGGTGGCGCGCCGCGAGCGCGAGGAACATCTGTCCATGATCAACCTGCTGGGAAGGGCGGGGCCGAAGTCCTCGGCCGACTACGAGCCCTTCATGCGGTACATGGACGAACAAGGGCCGCTCAACCTGTGCCTGTCCAACCTCGGCCGCTACGACTTCCCCGCCCGGATAGGCCCTTGGCGCGTCTCCGACACCCAGCTGGTCGCGGCCGTCTCGGTGACGGGCGCCGTCGTGGCGACCGCCAACACCAGCCACGGCCGGCTCGCGTGGAACTTCAGCCATGTCGACGGCATCGTGCCCGCCGACCGCGCACGGCACATCGCCGACGAGTCCGTACGCACGGTGCTGTCCGCCATCCACCACACAGAAGGAGAGAACCGTTGATCCGACAGCCGAAGCCCATCCCTCCGGCCGGACGCGCCGTAGTCCTCACCGGTGCCTCGTCCGGGCTCGGCAGGGAGTGCGCGCTCCATCTGGAACGGCGTGGCTTCCGCGTCTTCGCCGGTGTCCGCAGGGCGGAGGACGGCGAGAAGCTCCGCGCCGACGCCTCCTCCACCCGCCTGCGCCCGGTGCTCCTGGACGTGACCGACGAGGAATCCATCCGGACGGCGACGGCCGAGGTCGTCGACGCGGCCGGCGAGCAGGGCGTGTGGGGGTTGGTGAACAACGCCGGTACCTGCGTGTCGGCACCGCTGGAGTGCGTCACGCCCGAGCGGCTGCGCGCGCAGCTGGACGTCAACGTCGTCGGAGCGGTCGCCGTCACCCAGGCCTTCCTCCCCCACCTGCGCCGCACCGGCGGGCGCGTCGTCAACATCTCCTCGGGCCTGGGCGCTCTCGCGGCTCCCTACCTCGGCGCGTACGCGACGGGCCAGTTCGCCAAGGAGGGCATGAGCGACGCCTTCCGCCGCGAACTGCGCCCCTTCGGCGTCTCGGTCAGTGTCGTACGGCCGGGCGCGATAGCGACGCCGATCTGGGACAAGGTGCGGGAGGCCGGCGAGGAGCTCCTCGACCGTGCCCCTGGCGACGTCGCCGGCCTGTACCGCGCGTCGTTCGAGCGGTTCCTGCAGATGAACGAGGAGCGGGCGCAGTCGAGCGGGACACGGCCCGAGGACTTCGCGCGTACGGTCTTCCGCGTCCTGACCACCTCCCGGCCCAGGCCCCGCTACCACGTCGGCACCGACGCGAGGACGGCCATGGCGCTGTCCCGGCTGCTGCCGGACGCCGCGCTGGACCACGTCTTCGCCAGGGTCACCGCGTGACGGTGACGAGGCGGGTGGCTCTCTGAGCCGAGCTCAGCCCGCGAACAGGGCACGCGCCCACAGTTCTTCGCGCTGCTCGATGTATTCGGCGTCGCTTCGCCAGATGTCGCCGTGACCTTCGGCCCAGAGGGTGGCCCAGGGCTGATTGCCCTGGGCCGCCTGGTCGCGCAGGAAGTCATGCATGGAGCGCGTACGGCGCCCCAGCAGGGGCACCAGCTGACGCCGTTCGGCCTCGTCGAGCCCGTAGGCCTCGGCGAAGACCCGCAGCCGGTCCGCCGCATCGGTGCGCTGCCAGTGGGGATCTGCGGACAGCGGGATGAAGCCGTGCACCGCGTAGGCGACATCCCAGAGGCGGGAGCCGGGCGCGGCCGTGTCCCAGTCGATGAAGGCCCAATCGTCCGCGCCGCCGGCCACGAGGTTCCACGGCGCGAGATCCTGGTGGGCGATGATGTCGGCGCCCTCGGCGGGGATGAGCACCTGCCACTGGGCGTCGGGCGGCGGCGTGAAGCCCTGCACGGCATCGTGGAAGTCCCTGATCAGACGCGCGACACGCGCGAGCCGTGGCACAGGCTCCAGGAGAGCGAACCGGTCGGGCCAGACCACGTCGCCGGGCATGAAGGTCAGTACCTCCCGGCCCTGGTCGTCGATGCCGAGGGGGCGAGGGGCCGCCCGGAAGCCCGTCCCGTGGAGATGGGTGAGCAGCGCGTGCACTGCTGGAGTCCACGGCCCCGCCGGGCGGCGGACGGTATCACCGACACGCACGACGCCGTTGCTGACGTTCCCACCGGTCAACTGCTGCTCTTCATCATGCTGCACGGAGCCAGTCTGGCCCGTGATCGCCAAGGATGACGACGAATTTCCGGACGGCGACGGCACGCCCGTGTTCCGAGGCGAGCCCGGCAATCGGCTGTACTGGCTACGAACCGAACAGGCGGGTGCCCAGTTCATCATTCGCGGTCTCCAGCTGCAGGAACACACGCGAGGCGGAACCTTCTTGCGGGGTTCGAGTCGCAACCACACCTGGCCCGTCGGCCGTCGTCGCGCCGTTCGGCATGCGAGGGCCCCGCCGGGGCCCTCGCATGCCCGCTCGGGGCAGGGACGTGCCGTGACCTGCCCGGAGGTCAGTCCTTCGTCGCCGGGGCCGTACGCGCGAAGTGGCGGGCGGTGGGCACCAGCGCCGCCGCGGCCGGTACGAGGAAGCAGGCGGCGGCGCACACGGCGAGGACGGGCGTGACCCCGAACGCGTCGATGGCCGGGGCGATCAGGGCCAGGCCGACGGGCGCGAGGCCGTAGGAGACCAGGAAGTCCAGCGAGGAGACGCGGGCCAGCTTCTCCGGGGCGACCTCGCGCTGGGTGGCCGTGAACCAGGGCACGTTGAACAGCTCGATGCCGATCCCGGCCACGGCGTACGCGGCCACGACCACGACGGGGTGCACGGGCAGCATCAGGCTCAGCGGCGCGACGCCGTACGCGCCCAGCCCGGCGAAGGCGGCCCAGCCCTGGGAGCGCGGCCGCCGGCGGGCGATGACCAGGGCCCCGCCGAGCGCGCCCACGGTGTACGCGGTCATGGCCGCGGCCAGCACCCACTGGGTGTCGTAGCGGTCCCGGCTGATGAGGGGCAGGGCCACGCTGGTGGCGGAGTAGCCGAGGGCGATGACGGCGACGAGGGCGGCGAGCCCGGCGAGGAACCAGGGGTGGCGGCGCGCCTCGCGTATCCCCTCGACGAACTCGGCGCGGAAGCCGGCGCGCGGGGCGGGATCGGCGGCGAGGTTCACCGCGGCGGCCCCCTTGCCCGGGACGAGCGCGGCGACCAGCCAGAGCAGGCCGATGCCGAGCAGGAGCGTCGAGACGTCGAGGAAGGCCGCGAGCAGCGCGGTCAGGGCGGGTCCGGTGAGGGTGGCGCTCCGTACGGCCATGGTCATGGCGGCGTTGGCCTGTTGACGGCGCTCGGGGGCGACGGTCTCGGCGGTGAGCGCCTGGAACGCCGGGCGGCAGGCGCCTTGCCCGGCGCCCGCGAGGGCGGCGGCGGCCGTCATCAGCACGAGTGAGCGGCCGAGACCGGCGGCGAGGAGGGGCGCGGCGACCGCGGCCGCGAGGGCCGACCAGAGGACGACCGCGCGGCGGGAGTGGCGGTCGGCCAGCACGCCGCCGACGGCGACGGCGATGAGGAAGCCGGCGGTGCGCGCGGCGAGGAGCAGGCCGAGTCCGGCGGCGCCGAGGTCGCGGTGGAGGACGGCGAGTCCGAGGACGAAGGGCAGGGCCCAGGTCGCGAGGCCGGAGGCGGTGGTGCCCGCCCACAGGCGCAGGAACGCGGTGTCGCGGAGGACCGAACGCGGGGGCGGGGCATCGGTCTTGGGCGCTGTCGGCGCGGGTGTGGTCGGCACGGTGTGGTCGCTCCTCGGGGGTGGGGGTGGCGGCTCGGCGAACCGCACCCGGATTCGTTAATGAAAATGAATACCATTACAGTACCCTTCGAACGCGGCACTCCTGCCCGGTGCACGACAACACCCACGCCTTCCTCCCGCCTCCCCTCCCTCCCCTCCCAGACCGGAGAACCCATGCGCCACCCAGCCCGCCTCGGCATCGCCCTGACCATCGCCCTCGTCACCGCGGGCTGTTCCACGGCAGCCGGCGACGGCTCCGGGACGGACGCCGAGCCCGGCGCCCGGGCCTCCGCCCCGGCGGCCTCCGTCACCAGCTGCGGCCGCCGGGTGTCCGTCGCGGGGCCCCCCAAGCGGGCCGTCGCCCTGGACCAGACCTCGACCGAGACCCTGCTCGAACTCGGGCTCCAGGACCGGATGGCGGGAACGGCCAACCTCAAGACGAAGATCCCCGCGCAGTACGGGGCCGCGTACGCAAAGGTCCCGGTCATCGCCCCGAAGATCGCCACCGGCGAGCAGCTGCGCGCCGCCACCCCCGACTTCGTCGTCGCCGGCTCCAAGGACCTCTACACCAAGGACCGCGCCGGCACCCGCGAGGAGCTGGCCTCCCTCAAGGTCCCCACCTTCGTCAGCGCCGTCGACTGCCCGCAGCAGAACCCGGCCGGCAAGACCCCCTTCGAGCTGCTCTTCTCCGACTACGAGAACCTGGGCAAGGTCTTCGGCGCCGAGGAGCGGGCCCGCAAGCTCGCCGCCGACCAGCGCGCGGCGGTCGCCAAGGCCGGGGAGAACGCCGCCAAGGTTCCCCGGGGCGACGACCGGCCCACCGTGGTCTACCTCTACTCCGTCTTCAACGGCATGCCGTACGTGGCGGGCAAGAGCGGCCTGCCCAGCGAGATGAGCCGGATCGTCGGCGCGAAGAACGCCTTCGACGACGTGAACGAGGACTGGCCGGAGGTCTCCTGGGAGGAAGTCGCCAAGCGCGACCCCGACTTCATCGTGATCGGCGACCTGTCCGAGCGCGGACGGCCGGGCGACAGCGCGGCCGAGAAGCGCGCCGCGATGACCGGGCACCCGGTGGTCTCCCAGCTCGCGGCGGTCCGTGACAACAAGATCCTCGAGGTGCCGGGCATCGAGCTGGACCCGTCCGTGCGCTCGGTGCACGCCCTGGGACTGCTGGCCAAGGGGATGAAGGACCTCGGGTATGTCCGCTGACCCCGTGGCCCGGGCGGGGTCGGTGGACCTCCTGCTTCCGGCGGCCCGCGGGCGGGTGGTGCCGGAGGGCTCCGTCACCACCCCGCAGTCGGGCCGGCCGGCCGTGACCCGGGTGGTCCTCTTCCTCCTCGCCGCGCTCGCCCTGGCGGGCTCGGTCACGGCGGCCGTGCGCATCGGCACCGCCGACGTGGGCTGGACCGACCTCGCCCGCGTCCTCGGCGCCCATCTCCGCCTGGACGTGGAGCCGTTGCCCCCATTGGTGGACTCCCTCATCTGGGACCTGCGGCTGCCGCGCGTACTGATGGCCGCGCTCGTCGGCGCCTCGCTCGCCGTGTGCGGCACGGTGCTCCAGGCGGTCACCCGCAACGCGCTCGCCGACCCCTACCTGCTCGGCGTCTCCTCGGGCGCGTCCACGGGAGCCGTCGCCGTGATCGTCCTCGGCGTGGGCGCGAGCGCGCTCGGGATCACCGGCGGCGCGCTCGCCGGCGCGCTGCTCTCCTTCGGGCTGTTGCTGTTGCTGCTGCGGCGCACCGGCCTGGACTCGGTCCGTATCGTCCTCACCGGCGTGGTCGTCGGCCAGCTCTTCACCGCTCTGACCTCGCTCGTCCTGATGGCCTCGGCGGACGCGGACACCACGCGGGCCGTCACCCACTGGCTGCTGGGCTCGATGGCGCCGGCGCGCTGGAACACCGTCGTGGTCTGCGCGATCGTCACCCCGCTGGGGCTGCTGGCCGCGTGGCTCCGCTCGAACGCCCTCGACGGGCTCGCGTTCGGCACCGACACCGCCGCGTCCCTCGGGATCGGCGTGCGGCGCACGCGGATGCTGCTGCTCGTGGTCACGGCCACGCTGACCGCGGTGGCGGTGGCCACCGTCGGCGCCATCGGTTTCGTCGGGCTGATCGTCCCCCACGGTGTGCGGTTCCTCGTCGGGCCGCCGCACCGGGTGCTGCTGCCGTACGCGGCGCTCGCGGGCGCGGTGTTCCTGGTGTGGACGGACGCGCTGGCGCGGATCGCCTTCGCACCCCGCGAGGTCCCCGTGGGCGTGATCACCGCACTGCTCGGCGTGCCGCTCTTCCTCCTCGTCCTGCGCAAGAGAGGTGAACTGTGAGGATCACCGTCGACGAGCTGAGCTGGTCGGTGGCGGGCACCCCGGTCGTACGCGAGGTCAGCGCGGACATCGCCCCCGGCGAGACGGTCGGGCTGCTCGGCCCCAACGGCTCGGGCAAGTCCTCGCTGCTGCGCTGCCTGGCCGGCCTCCGGGCCCCCGACGCGGGCACGGTCCGCTACGACGGCGAGTGCGTACGGGACTGGAGTGCGCGCCGGATCGCCCGCCGTGTCGCCTTCGTCGAACAGGACTCGGGCGCGGACAGCGATCTGCGCGTCGCCGACGTCGTGGGCCTGGGGCGGACCCCGTTCCGGGACCGCTGGCGCGGACCGGACGCCACCGACCGGGCGGTGGTCGCCGCCGCGCTGGAGCGCGTCGGACTCACCGCGCTCGCCGACCGCTGCTGGAAGGCCCTGTCGGGCGGCGAGCGGCAGCGCGCCCACATCGCCCGCGCGCTGGCCCAGCAGCCGTACGGGCTCCTGCTCGACGAGCCCACCAACCACCTCGACGTCAAACACCAGCTGGAACTGATGCAGTTGCTGACCGGTACCGGGCAGACGGTCCTGGTCGCGCTGCACGACCTGTCGCTCGCCGCCCGGTACTGCGACCGGCTGCTGCTCCTGCACCACGGCCGCCTTATCGCCTCCGGCACCCCCGCCGCGGTCCTGACCGCCGAGCGGCTCGCCGAGGTCTTCGAGGTGGACGCCGAACTCACCACCGATGCCCTGGGGCGCCCGGTGGTCACGTACCGCGGACCGCGCCACCTCTCCCTGTGAATCCCTATGAATAGGAATCCCATGACCCAAAACTCCCCCGCCCCTTCCCTCGCACCGACCGTCGACGCCCTCGTCGAGGCCGTCCTCGCGGGCGAACACGGCCCGCTCCCCTCCGAACTCGTCGCGACCAGCGTGTTCTGGATCCACCACGGCACCCGCCTGGCCGGCGGCGACACCACCTACCTCAACCAGTACGTCCTGGTCCGCCTCGGCGGCTCGTTCGGCGGCTGCGCCTTCGAGGCCGGCGAGATCGACCCCGCGATCTGCCGCGACTCCTCCGGCACCCCGCTCGACGTCCTGCTGCGCGAGGCCCCGCGTCCGCTGCGGATCGCCGCCCTCGACGCCTACCTCTCCGAGACCCGTCCCCACCGCGTGGCCGCCGAGGCGGGCGACGCCGAGCCCGTCATCCTCCCCGCCGGCACCCCGGAGGTCCGTGCGAAGGCCCGCGACGCGGCCATCGCCGGCCTGCTGGACATCGAGGAGGGCGCGAAGGTCGGCCTCATCGGCGTCGTCAACCCGTTGATCGCGGCGATACGCGAGCGCGGCGGCCGACCGCTGCCCTGCGACCTCAACCTCGAGACCACCCAGTGGGGCGACCCCGTCACCGACGACATGCACGAGGTGCTGGACCGCGCCGAGGCCGTCGTCGCCACCGGAATGACCCTCAGCAACAGCTCGTTCGACACCATCCTGGAGCGCTGCCGGTCCCGGGGCATCCCGCTGATCGTCTACGCGCAGACCGGCAGCGCCGTCGCCCGCGCCTTCCTCGGCTCGGGCGTCACCGCCCTGTCCGCGGAACCGTTCCCCTTCTCCCAGTTCAGCGCCGAGGAGACGGGCCTGTACCGCTACCGGACGGTGGGCGGCGCGTGATTCCCGCCACCCGCACGGCCGTGCCCGGTGCCGGTGGGGAGGTCACCGGCACCGGGTACGCCCCCTGCCACCACGGCGAAATCCTCCAGGGCGTCTTCCTCGACGACGAAGGGCGCCGATGCGCGGGCCTGGTCACCCTGCCGATGGCCGGGCCCGGCAGCAGCGCCGAGTTCGTCCGCCGGACCGGCACGGCGCCCGAGGCGCTCAGCGTCGTACCGGCCGACCGTACGAAGGCCGCGAGGGCGGCGGCCCTCGCGGTGGCGGAGTGCGCGGAGCGGACCGGCCGGCCGCCCTGCGGCGGGGAGTTGCGGCTCACCGGTGACATACCGGTGGGCCTGGGCATGGGCAGCTCCACCAGCGACGTGATCGCCGCCGTGCGGGCGGTCGCGGACTCGTACGGGCTGCGACCGGCACCCGACACGGTCGCCCGGCTGGCCGTGCGCGCGGAGTCGGCCTGCGATCCGCTGATGCTGGACGGCCGCCCGGTGCTGTTCGCCCAACGGGAGGGCCGGGTCCTGGAGGTCCTCGGCCCGGCCCTCCCGCCGCTGGTCGTGGTGGGCTGCACCCTCGGCGGGGGCGCGCCCGTGGACACCCTGTCCCTGCCCGTACGCGAACCCGGCGACAGTGACGTACGGGCCTGGGAGCGGATGCGCACGCGGCTGCGCCGGGCGGTGGCGACCGGCGACGTACGGCTGCTCGGCCAGGTCGCCACCGCCAGCGCGCGGCGCGGCCAACACGTGCTCGGCCACCAGGAGTTCGACGCGCTGACCGCCATCGCCCGCCGGGTCGGGGCGGCAGGTGTCCAGATCGCGCACAGCGGCGCGGTGGCGGGCGTGCTGTTCGACCCGGCCGCGCCGGGCCTGCGACACCGCGTCCGCAGCTGCCTGCGCGCCCTGGACGCCCACGGCATCCCCGCCACCCGGACCTTCACGACGTTCACCACCACCAAGGAGATCCTGGATGGACCAGCACATCGCGGAGTCGATCGGCCGCCCGGACCTGATACGCCTCGACGACCGGCTCGTCTGCCTGCGCTTTGAGACGATGAAGGTGGTCTCCGCCCTCGCCGCGGTACGCCACCTGCTGGACACCGGGGCGGTGCGCCGCGGGGACACCCTGCTGGACAGCTCAAGCGGCATCTACGCGTACGCCCTCGCCCTGGCCTGCCACCGGCACGGCATGCACTGCCACATCGTCGGCTCGACGACGGTGGACCACACGCTGCGCACCCAGCTCGCCGTACTCGGGGCGACGCTGGAGCAGATGGAGCCGTGCAGCGACCTCAAGCTCGACCAGAAGCGGCGCGTCGAGCGGATCCACGAGATCCTCGCCGAACGCCCCGAGTACCACTGGATGCGGCAGTACCACGACGACATCCACTACCTCGGCTACCGCGCGATCGCCGACCGGATCCGCGAGGCGACCGGCACGGACGGGCTCACCGTCGTCGGCGGCGTCGGATCAGGGGCCTCGACCGGAGCCCTGGCCCGCTACCTGCGTGCGGATCCGGCGGGATCGGCGGGTTCGGCGGATGTCGAACTGGTCGGCGTCCAGCCGTACGGCAGCGTCACCTTCGGCGCCGAGCACGTCTCCGACCCCGAGATCATCATCGCCGGGATCGGCAGCTCCATCCCCTTCGGGAACGTCTCCCACGAGCTGTACGACACCCTGCACTGGATCTCCTTCGACGCGGCCCTGGCCGGCAGCGTCGACCTGCTGCGCCGGCACGCGGTCTTCGCGGGCCTGTCGACCGGAGCCGGCTACCTCGCCGCCCGCCACGAACGCGACCGCTCCCCCGGACGAACGGTCCTCTTCATCGCCGCCGACACCGGCCACCGCTACGTCGACACCGTCTACGCCCGCCACCACGAGGCCGCATCGATCACGGACCTCGCCCCGCGAGAGGTGTCCGACCAGAGCCGCCTGGCCCTGCCGTGGTCCCGCATGCGCTGGAACCGGGCGCCGGCGGCGGCTGCGGTCATGTCGTCCTGACTGCCGTCAGGACGACAGATCAGCGGGCGCGCCCGTACGAGAGGCGATGTCGGCGGGCATGGCCTCGGGCGCGACGTCCGTAGGTCGCGGGGCGCCGCGGCGTCCGGCCAGCCGGCATCCGAGGCAGCCCGGGTGTCCGTGGCGCGCGGCGCGGTCCCGTACCTTCATCGCCCACTGGTCGGCGGGCCGCGGGCCGGGCGGCTTGCCCCAGCCTGTGAGATGCAGGGCCCAAGTGACCGGCACCGCCGCTGCCATGACGCCGAGCCCCAGCCAGATCCCCGGGCGCCAGCCGCAGATGCCCGCGCCGGTGACCGCGGCCCCGGTCGTGGCGATGACGCAACCGATCCATCCGGCGAGGGTGTGGCCCTCGTCGTGCTGATGTCCGCTCATATACCTGCCCCCTCGCACCCGCCGCCCGGCCCACGGCATGCCGCGGCCCCGCTACGGCGCCAGACTTATGATGGCTTAGCAAGTGAGGAATTTATCTTACGCACTAAGGGATTTTCAATGGAGGGCAAGAACCGCCCCACCGCCTCCACCTCGGACGCGATCAGCGCCATGGACGGCCTCATCGCGACGAGCATCGTCGGACAGCAGGAGTTCGCACGGAACTTGGGCCTGAGCGTGACGGACCTCATCTGCTTCGCGTACGTCCTGGAGGCCGGGGATTCCCCGGTCACCGCCGGCGACCTGGCCGGGCGCGCGCACGTCACGACGGGTGCGGTGACCGGAGTCCTCAACCGTCTGGAGCGCGGCGGCTTCGTCACCCGGCAGCCGGACCCCGCCGACCGCCGCCGCGTGCGCGTCGTCGCCGTCCCGGCGGCCGCCGAGCGGGTGCGAGCCGTCTACGGGCCGTACTACACGCTCCTCGCGGAGCTCTTCGCGGACTACACGCCGGACGAAGTCGCCGTGCTCGCCGACTGGTTCACGCGTGCCGGCGCAATGGCACGCACGTACCTCGAGGAGTCGTGCGAGAGCTGACGTCCCGATCGCGTGGGCGGCGGGGACTGCAGCACACCAGCGGCATTCCGTGGTGACGGACTCACAATTTTCACCAAAAGGTAGTTATCCGTACAGCCCGTGATGCGGTTCTCCCACACGAAAAGGGCGGGCAAGGACGGCACACCCGCATCTGAATTGGCGTCAACAACCCTTGCTGCACTAGACTTTACCCACAAGCAGTGAGAAAGGAGAGGCGCCGTCCATGGGCACCAAATTCATTGAGGTCGACGAATCCCACAAGGGTCAGCCCAGCGTGGAAGAAGGCGTGAAGACGATCGAGGTCGGCGGTCAGACGATCACGACGACGATTTACGTCAAGCGGATCGACTTCGACGACCTCGCCCCCGAGGTCACCGATAATCTGACCACGGTCAAGTTCGCCGTAACGGTGGCCGAGGAAATGGAGGACCTGACCGGAGAGGTGGACGAGGACGGTTCCCCGGTGACGGAAATCAAGGAAATCCAGGTGCCCAAGTGGCTCGAGGTCGACCTGGGTCCCGAATCCCTGAAGCAGTACGAAGAGGTAATGGCGCCCTTCTTCGCCGCCGCCCGCGAGACCGAGGCACCGACCGTGCCCGCGCCCCGCAAGCGCCGCAAGAAGTGATCTCGTGCCCCTCTCCTGCCGCCAGGAGAGGGGCTTCGTTGCTCAAGGCTCAGGCATGCGCCGCCGTAATGACGTCATGCGTCAACGTGTCCAGGCCCAGAGCCCCTTCCTCCGTAGCGGCCCTGAATTTCGTGACGCGAACGTAGAGCACCAGCACCAGGCGCACGAAGAAGAAGGCGAAGAGGAATCTGGGCTGTGTGTCTTCCAGTTCTTCGCTGCTGGGCCGGACGGTGTCAATCAGGGCGCTGCTGGTGGTGACGAGTGCTTGCTTGGTGCGGACGTGGGAGCCGCTGGTCACGGCTGCCCGGAAGTCCTCGATGACGCCCGGGTGCGTTTCCTCAAGCCGATCCATCAGCTTGTTCTCCTCGGCGGTCGATCGAGGAGTGGCGGCGGGGAGGCCGGGAAAGTGACGGGCCAGCGCGGTCCCGACCGGACCGTGCCCGAAGAAAACGCCACGGAACACGGTCCGCGCATCGTGAGCGACGGTTTCTTGACGAGCGGACGAAAGCACCTTCTGCTCGCTGGCGAACGTGGGCGAAGCCGCATGCAGCCCTACTGCCACCATTGACATGGCGAGTCCCCACGCCACGCATCGCACTCTGAGTTTCCTCACGTCTCACAGATCCCTTCGCTCGTAAGCGGTTCGGTGGCCCCCCGACATCCGAATGACGTCGTGGACCAGGTCGTCGGCCCTGAGAACGCGATCCGCGTCTTGCGCTCGCCAAAACTTGTACAGCTCCCACAGATACGTATCGACGTAGGCGTACTGCCAGACGGCCACCGCCAAGTAGAGGGCGAGGCACTTCCCCGACGGGTCACCCGGATCGAGAGGGCTGCCGCTGGGCCGGACGGTGTCGACGACGACGCGGCTGGTGGTGACGAGTGCTTGCTTGGTGCGGACGTGGGAGCCGCTGGTCACGGCTGCCCGGAAGTCCTCGATGACGCCCGGGTGCGTTTCCTCAAGCCGATCCATCAGCTTGTTCTCCTCGGCGGTCGACCGGGGAGTGGCAGCGGGGAGGCCAGGAAAGTGGCGAGCCAGCGCGGTTCCGACCGGACCATGCCCGAAGAAGACACCACGGAACACGGTCCGCGCATCGAACGCGACAGCGTCTTGACGAGCAGAAGAAAGCGCCCTCTGCTCACTGGCGAACGTGGGCGAAGCCACGCACAGCCATCCTGCTGCCGTCGACACGGCCAGCCCCCACGAGACCAGCTTCAATTTGGATCGCATCATTCCGTGGGCCCCTTCGTCAGTTCCGCCGTCGACAGGGAATGCGTTTGGATCGGCTTGATCCAGGTCGGCCAGGAGAGCCGCTGATCGGCACGGTGCAGGAAGATGATGTCCAGGGCGATCATCGTGAGCGAGAAGGAAATGAGCCCCATGGTCACTGCGATGCCGATGTGGAAGATGATGGCCCCCCATAGAAAGGGTCGCCAACGACGTGACGGGAGCACGAGCGCGATCGCCAGTGCGACCTCGCCCAGAGGGACCGCCCAGGTGAAGAGGGGGACCGTGACATCGCTATGGATGACCGGATCGATGAAGAACCGCTGCCAGGCGGGCGCTCCCATCACCGGATCGGAAAGCCAGTAGTACATAGCAGTTCCGTCCGCCCATTCGGCGACTCCGAGTTTCGCGACGCCGGCGTGGAAATACACGACGGCTGCCTGGCAGCGGATGGCGAAGATGCCGATCCAACCCACAAGCCATCCGGTGAACCTCCAGTTGCCCGGGGCCCTGTCGAACGGCGTCGGTTCCCTCCAGTGGGTTCTCCGCCCATCGCACAGGCCGACAGGGATGAGCAGCAGCGTCAGCACGGCTGCGATCTGATCGCCTCCGTCCACAATGGAGGCCGAGACGTTCAGGCTGAAGGCGACATACCAGTGGGGTACGACCGTCCATCGCGGGAAAAACCCAGTAATTACCACCAGAAGCACGGCGATGGAGAACCATCGACCCGGCTCCGGCCCCCACAAGCAATAGGCGGAAGCGGCTGAGATTCCTTCACACTGGGGCGGCGGCTCCATTCCGCTTCCCTCGGTGAAGAGGGTGTCGGTCGAGTTCAGCACCAACGTGATCAGGGTTCCCGCAGCGAGCAGGCTACGGGCGACACCATAAACATTGGTGAAGGGGGATGTGCACAGCGTCTGTGTCGCCCACCCTCCGAGCCGCGCCAGCGGATCACGATCACGCCTCAGCATGAAACCTCCATGCGGAGAAGCTGCACGGGCATCTGCTCCTCGACGCCGAAACGCGCCCAACTCCAGGGCAATGGTTCCTGCCTGGTGAGGGCAATCGGACCGCACAAAGTAGGCGTTGGACTCCCACTACGCACCCTCACCGGGGGACCCGCTTTCCCTGGAGAATGCGCACACTGCTGCACGATCTCCCCGAGTGGCTTCGCCACATCAACGACCTCGCAGTCACTCCAGTGCGCGCCCTTTTCCACAGCCCGCGAGAGAAGCAACCCCATTTCAACACTCCGGGCGCGCTGTTCTCTTTTCCCCCCGAACCACTCCGTTGCGGATGCCTGATTCAGGGACCACTGTTGCCACTGGTTTCCGACCCGCCGCCACAGCAGAACATCTTTCTCGCGCGGAGATCTGGTGAAGAATGCCCATCCTTCCGGGAGTAGCGAGCGAATAGCCTGCTGATTTTGCCCGGGAAGCGTCAGCGCATTGGTCGGGAGCGATGAATCGGCCGCGTAACAGGCAATCAAGCCGTAGAGCGAAATGAGCGCCGCTACCACGAGTCCACGCCACCGTAGGGTTGCGGCGGACGGAGAGGAGAGCAGACGGCCGTTGTCCCGGGATTGGACTTTCCCCTGTTCCGCCTGTTCCACCTGTTGCGCCGTCATGTCGCTCCCTCTTTCTCGAGTGCTGTCGAGGATGATTCGGCCCCCGCCATTCGACAGGTACAGGTCACGCAACGGGCCCCATGCTTCCCGGGCAGCACCACCGCCGGCACGGCGCCTCGTCAGCACGATGGCGGCGCGTATGAGCACAACAGGCGCATTGCGCCGCAGAACGCGCCGCATCGGGGCTTCTCAGACAGAGGCCCCGGATCCTTCAACCCGTGGTCAGAGTTCTCTCTGCCAGGTGAAGTTGAACAGGACCTTGACCGGCGTGCGGTCGTGGTTCACCGTGAGCCGTCCGAGACGCAGGTTCTCCTCGGCCCGGCGGAGGTTTCGCTGCCACATGTCGTGCCAGCTCAAGGGGCTTCCGGTGTACTTCACCTTCTCGGCATCGGTGTTGCGGATGGCGAACGGCACTTGCTGGGGCACCCGGACCACGCGCATGCCGTGGGCGCGTGCCCGGTCCAGCAGGTCGCTGTCCTGGCAGCCCATCGGAAGCAGGTTCTCGTCGTATCCGCCGAGCTTGTCGAAGGCCGCGCGGGGAAGTCCGATGCGTCCGTACGAACCGTTGCCCGGGTCCAGCCGGCCGTCCGCGTTGGGGCTGAAACCCCGGATCACCAGGTGCGGATCCTCTTCCCAGAGGGTGCGCCAGATAGGGATGGTGTCGCCGACGTAGTTGTCGGCGTCGAGGTTGACGAGGTAGCGGCCGGTGGCCGCGAGATGCGCGAGGTTCTTGGCCTTCGAGGCGTGGAAGTGAGGTTCGGTCTGCTGGTGGAGATAGCGCAGGATGCCGCTGTCGATGTAGGGCTGGAACTGCCGGATCCAGGAATCGAGCTCATCGTCGGAGTGGTAGTTGACGAGAACGATCTCGCTGTTGCCCGCCTCGGCCACGCGCTGCAGGTTGCCGGGAAACGTTTCCGCGAGTTGCCAGAGACGGTTCTTGCACGTCGTGCAGTAGGAAATCTTCCCCGGCGGTAGCTGCGCGGTCGGCATCAGAAGGCGGTCTCCTCGCTGAAGTTCAGCAGCACTTTCATCGGAGAGCGGCCGAGGTTGGCGGTGAGCCTGCCGAGCCGGAGGTTCTCGGCCGATCTCTCCTTGTTCAGCTCCCTCGCGTCCCACCAGTCCAGGGGGATCCCCGAGTACCGCATGGTTTCCCGGTGGCTGTTGCGGATCGCGACCCGCCCGGACTGCCGGCTGCGCACGATGGACAGGCCGGTGGTGGCGGCCCGGTCCATCAGGTCCTGGTCCTCGTGCGCCGAGGGCAGGAGGCGCTCGTCGTAGCCGCCGAGTGCGAGGAACCGGGTGCGCGGCAGCCCGATGCGTCCGTACGTCCCGTTGCCGCTGTCCGGACGGATACGGGACGCCTCCTCCTCGGTGCGTTGCGGGCGGTTCTTGTCGGGGCTGAAGCCGTGGATCAGCAGGTCCGGTTGTTCCCGCCAGAGGGTGCGCCAGGTGGGGATGGTGTCGCCGAGGTAGTTGTCGGCGTCGAGGTTGACGAGGTAGCGGCCGGTGGCCGCGAGATGCGCGAGGTTCTTGGCCTTCGAGGCGTGGAAGTGGGGCTCGGTTCGCTGATGGAGATAGCGCAGGATGCCGCTGTCAATGGAGGGCTGGAACTGCCGGATCCAGGAATCGAGCTCATCGTCGGAGTGGTAGTTGACGAGAACGATCTCGCTGTTCCCCGCCTCGGCCACGCGCTGCAGGTTGCCGGGAAACGTTTCCGCAAGCTGCCAGAGACGGTTCTTGCACGTCGTGCAGTAGGAAATCTTCCCCACGGAACCCGGCATCTCGCCCTCTCCCGACTCGTCCTGCGGCTCAGCGGTACATGAACTGCTCGGCCAGGCCCCGGGGAACGTCCCCGTCCTGGCGCGACAGGTGCACCAGCCGCTCTCCCACCTGGTCGAGCGACTCCCGCCACGGTGTCTTCGCCCCGCCCCGGACCTTTCCGGCCTTGAGCGCGCGGCCGATCTGCACCGCCAGGTCTTCCGGGACGGTGCTTTCCACCACCTCGCAGGCGCTGTCGGTCGCGAACTGTTCGACCCGGGCCCGCTGATCGTCGTAGTTCCGCTGGGCGGGGCTGGCGAGGACTCTTGCGCCTCCCGCCGTGGCCTCGTGCAAGGACCCGTAGCCTCCGCGGCAGATCACCAGGTCCGCCGCGTTCAGGACGTCGGGGAGTTCGCGGGAGCCGCGCAGCACGGTGAGGCGGTGCGGGAATCCCGCCGGGATCTCCAACCGGGAGCGGAACATCGGGCCGAGTACCAGCAGGACCGACAGCCCGGGCCCGGTCACCCGCGCGAGGGCGGCCAGGCTGTAGTCGAAGTGCTCCTGTGCTTCGGGCCCGTGGCCGCGCCCGCCGCCGGACATCACCACCACCAGCCGCTCCTCGGGAGAGATGCCCAGCCTTTCGCGCGTCTCCGCCGGTCCGGCCGCGGCGGTCCGGAAGACAGGCCCCGTCCAGGCTGCCGGGATTCCGGCTGCCGCGAGTTGGTGCCTGAACTCCGGATGTCCGGCCGGATCGTCGGGAACGAAGACGAAGTCCATCCGCCGCAGCGGGCAGTCCGGCCGGGCCAGGTAGTCGGCGAGATCCCGGCGCGGCCGCAGACAGATCGCCTGCCGCGCGCCGACCAGCGCCGCCGCCCGCTCGACCGTCGGCCATACCAGGGTGTCGTGGACGACCACCCGGGGGCGCAGGCCCGCCAGAGCCGCGTGCGTCATCGCCGTAATGGCGGCCAGCATGTCGGGATGGGCCGGCTCGTCGCGGTACCGTCCCGCCCGTCCCATCGACGGCAGCTCGATCACCGGCACGTCGCCGCAGACCTCTTCCACGGCGGGACCGGAACCGAGAATGACCGGGTCCAGCCCGGGCTGCCGCGACCGTAGATGCCGCGCCAGCGCGGTCTGGCGGGCCAGGTGACCGGCCCCGACGCCATTGATGGCATGCAGCACGATGCGGGCCGGTGCTGGTGATTCCTGTGGTCCAGGAACACGCTGCGGCCCCGGCGAGGAAGATATGCCGACCATGGTCGGCAGCATGGCAGATCGCCCGGCGGTTCACACCGGGCCCGCGATGTCCTCGCACCCACCGGTCGGCCGACCGGCGAGAACGGGACATGAAGGCGGCGGCACGTTCGACTCCCCCGGCGAACGGGAACCGTGGACGGCGAAGGACACCGACCGATCACGTCCTGCCGTCTCGTCGGCCGGAGCGCGGAGGACCACCCTGTGCCCTCGTTCGCACCGTACCTCCTGACCGCCGTGCCGCCCGCCGCCCTCGCCACCCTCGGGTGGGCCGTGAACGCGGCCCACCGACGGGTCGGACGACGCTACCGGCCCGTCACGGCCGCCTACCGCCGGCCGCTCGCCGTGGTCTCGCCCGTCTACCGTGAGGACCCGGTGCTCTTCCGGCGGGCGCTGGAATCATGGCTCTCCAACGAGGTGACCGAAGTCGTCTGCGTGATACACGTGGACGACCAGGCCTGCCTCGAGACGGCGCGCCGTTTTCCCGTGCGCGTCCTCACCACCGACAGGGCGGACAAGCGCGACGCGCTGCGACGGGGATGGCAGGCCGTCTCCGCCGACCTGGTCGCACTCGTCGACTCCGACGTCGTCTGGGCGCGCGGCGTGGCGGACGCGGTGTGTGCCCCCTTCGCCGACCTGCGGGTGGGCGGCGTCGCGACCGCCCAGTACGCCCTCGATCCGGACAGCTTCTGGGAGTACGCGGGAGAACGCTTCAAGGGACAGGGCAGGTTGCCCGCGTTCACCGCGGCGGGCCGGGCCATGATGTGCCTCATCGGGCGCACCGCGGTCTATCGGCGTACGGTGCTCGCGGAGGTCGCCGACGCCTTCGTGAACGAGTCCTTCCTCGGGCGCCGGTGCGTCGTCGGGGACGACACCCGTCTCACCGAGCTGACCCTGCGGGCCGGTTACCGCACCGTCTTCCAGCGCACTGCCACGGTGTGGTCACGCTACCCGGGCACCGGCCGTGAGTTCCTCGGCCAACGGCTGAGGAACGCCCGTAACTTCTGGCGGGTGAGACTCACCGCCCTCGTCACGGGCTGGGTCTGGCGGTATCCCTACCTCGCCGTCGGCACGCTTACCGATGTCATCAGCCGCGGCGGGTTCTGGCTGTGCGAGATCTACCTCGTAGTGCTGGCCGTCAACGGGCAGCCGCTCGTGCCGGCTGCCGTGGCGGCGTGGTACGTCCTGCGCCAGGCGGGCACGGCACGGAGATTCGCGCGTCGGCATTCCCTTCCCCGGTGGCACATCGCCGCCCAGGTCGTCATCGATCTCGTGCTGAAGAACCTCGACCTCGTCGGCCTGATCACCATGCGCCGCCAGACGTGGCTGACGCGCCGGAAGGCGGTCGCCGTGCCGGCTTCGCGAGTTCAGAAGCGCACCCGTCCGCTCAATACGGGTGCCGGTTGGGCTTGTTCGTCCACGCGTCGTAGGCGTGGGCGCCGATTTCGGGATGGATCTGCTCGATCTTGATCCTCCGCTCGTCGAGCGGCTTCCCGAAGTCCTCGTACTGGAACGAATCGTCGAAGCCGATGCTTCGGGTGTCCTCCAGGCTGCGGCTGAAGTACACGGCGTCGATCCGGGACCAGTAGATGGCGCTCATGCACATCGGGCACGGAGCGCCGCTGATGTAGATGGAGCAGCCCTGGAGCATGCGGGCCCGCTCGGGCACGGGGTCCGGTGAGCCGTCGGGGCGGGGGACGTAGGCCAGGGTGCTCTCGTTCTGACGGTCTTCGGCGATCGACGGCGCCTCGGGGTTGAGGTACTGCACGGCCTTGCGGATGGTCTCGACTTCGGCGTGGGCCGTGGGGTCGCCGGTCAGGAGGACCCGGTTCTGTCCACGCGCGATGATCTCCCCGTCGCGGGTGATCACTGCACCGAACGGGCCGCCCCAGCCGTTCTCCACGGACTCGGTGGCAAGGCGCACCGCCTCGGTGATGAGTTCTTTGTGTTCCATCACGGAGCTCCCATCGGAGTCGGTCTCCCGCTGTGGAGGGGCTCGCGGAGCAAGCAATCGGATGCCCGGTTTGCCGCATAAATACTATATGGACTAGGCTACTCTACGTGAGTCCACGTGCAAGCCGTGACTCCGCGGCCGATCACGCCACCGTTGTGACCTCGCAGAAAGTGCGCCAAGGCCACGTCGACGAGTACCAGCGCTGGCAGAACCGGACGAACGAGGCCGCCCGCGAATTCGATGGGTTCGAGGGCTCCGAGGTGTACCCGCCCGGCGCCGGTTCCGAGAACGAATGGGTGACGGTCTTCCGGTTTTCCGGGATCGGCTACCTGACCGCCTGGCTGGAATCGGACCGCCGGCAGGAACTTCTCGCAGAAGGCCGGAGATTCTTCGAAGGGCCACCGACACAAGAGGTGCTCCGTGGCGGCGCCCCCGCCGAACAGGCCCCCGAGACCGTCACCGCCGTCGTCGCCCACGAGGTGAAGCCCGGACGCGAAGAGGGCTTCCTGCGGTGGCAGGAGAAGGTCCTCAAGGCGCAGGAGAAGTCCCCCGGATTCATGGGATCCGAGTTGTTCAAACCGGTCAAAGGGGTCCAGGAGCGCTGGGTCGTCGTCTTCCGGTTCGACTCCCCCGCGCACCTTGAGGAATGGCTCGAGTCCGAGGTCCGCGGCGGACTGCTCGAGGAAGGGCGCGCCTACTTCGTCTCCTACGACGTGCACAAGGTCGGCTCCGCGTTCAGCGGCTGGTTCCGCTTCGGCACAGGAGCGCAGGACACCGCTCCGCCCAACTGGAAGCAGGCCATGTCCGTGATCCTGGCGCTCTATCCCACCGTCATGGTGCTGAACCTGACCGTGGGTGCCGAGCTGGACGAGCTCAACGTCCCGGGGTACGTGGGCCTGTTCATCGGCAATGTGCTGAGCGTCAGCGCACTGACCTGGCTGCTGATGCCTCTGGTGAACAAGTGTCTCGCGTTCTGGCTCGTGCCCAGCCGCGCGCGCAGTGTCCGCGTCCATGTGGCGGGTGCGGCGGCAGTGGTGCTCTGTTATCTGCTGTTCATCGTGATCTTCGGCCTGACCGTCCACTGACCGGCCGCGACCGGCCCTCCGCCGACCGCGACCCACCGGCCGCGACCGGCCGGCCCCTCGAGGAGGTCATGATGCCCGGGTGTTCTCCCGCAGCACGCTTCGAAGGAGCCCTGATCCGGCGGGGCGACCGCGCGTACGACAGCGCCAGGGCCGCCGCCGTGTGGAACGGGCTCAAGCCGGAGCGCTTCCCCGAGGCCATCGTGCGGGCGGCCTCCGAGCGGGACGTCGCCGAGGCCCTTTCCTGCGCGCGCTCCGAGGGAATGCGCGTCTCGACGCGTTCCGGTGGACACAACTGGTCCGGCTCCCAGCTACGCGACGGGAGCCTGCTGCTCGACCTCTCCGGGCTCCGCCAGTGCAGCATCGACCCGGGGTCGATGACGGCCACTGTGGGGCCCGCCGCCACCGGGCGGGACCTGGTCACGGCACTGGCCCCGTACGACCTCGCCTTTCCCGTGGGCCACTGTCCTTCCGTCGCGGTGGGCGGGTTCCTGCTCAGCGGCGGACTCGGGTGGAACTCCCGCGCGTGGGGACCGTCATGCGCCGACGTCCTGGAGATCCAGGCCGTCACCGCCGACGGCCGTACGGTCACGTGCAGCGAGACCGAGAACCCCGACCTCTTCTGGGCCGCCCGCGGCGCGGGGCCCGGCTTCTTCGCCGTCGTCACCCGCTTCCGGCTCGGTCTGCACCCCCACCCGGGGGCCATCGTGACCACCAGCCTGACCTTCCCACTGGCCGCGACCGGCCCCGTGGCGGCCTGGGCGGAAGGGGTCGCACGCGGACTCCCGGCGAACGTCGAGACGGCCCTCGTCCTTACCGCTTCCGGTGAGCCGGCCGCCACGGCCCCGCCCGGTCCGCGGATCCTGGTCGGCATGACCGCGTTCGCCACGACACGCGAAGAGGCACTCGCCGCTCTCTCACCGGCGCAGTCCTGCTCCTTCGCCGAGAGCGCCGTCCTCCGACCAGCGCCCGAACCGACGTCGTTCGCCCGCCTGCACCAGGGCGCCGACGCGGTGTGGCCCTCGGCTCACCGGTACGCGGCGGACACGCTGTGGTCAGGGGAGACGTACGAGACGCAACTGAACCGTATGGCCGACGCGGTAGCCCACGCGCCCTCCGGCAAATCCGTCGTCCTCGCGCCGGTGCTGCCCGTATCCGAAGACCCGGCTCTCCTGCGGAACATGGCCTTCTCCCCGCTCGGCGAGTCCTACCTCGTGTGCTACGCGATCTGGAACGACCCCGCCGCGGACGGGACCAACACGCAGTGGCTGCGGGATGCCATGACCTCGGTCGATCCGTCGGGCCACGGCGGCCACTACATCGCCGAGACGGACCTGGAAGCCGACGCCTCCCGGGCCCGGCTCTCGTACGCGCCCGCCGACTGGGACCGCCTGCAGGAACTCAAGGCCGCATGGGACCCGGAGAACGTCTTCCACGCCTATCTGGCGCCGTGAATGACGGGGGTCGAGGTCAGGAAGATTTCCGGTCCCGGGGTCCGTATTGGCTGCAGGAAGTAATTACGGCACCCGCAACGGAACCGGAGGGGCAGCCGGCCGAGGAGATGCCCTCACGACGTCAGCCGTGGACGGCGCGGTTGCCCGCCGCGAACCGCAGCGACGTGTGATCGGCGGTGCGCGGGAGAGGCCGTTCGGGACCCAGGCGGTGCGGCGAGGTGATGTGCCAGTCACGCGTGAGCAGTTCGGTGAGGAGCGTGGCACTGGTGGAGAGGACGATCTCCTTGCCGGGGCACCGGGCGGGGCCGCGGCTGAACGGTGCGATCGACCACTGTGCCTCGGCCCGCCCGTCGAGCCACACTTCGGGTTCGAACCGGTCGGCGTACGGAAGGAGCCGGGCGTCACGGTGGAAGAACGGGTTGCAGAAGATCACCGCCGTGCCCGCGGGAAGGGTCCAGCCGCCCGGCCAGTGCGTCTCGACGGTGGTGTCGCGCAGGATGACCATGGTCGTGGGCCACAGGCGCTGGGCCTCCAGGACACAGGCCCGGAGGTACGCACGGTCCGCGCGGGCCCTGGCCGAATGCTGCGGGCGGCAGGCGAGGAGGGCGAGCGTGAGGTAGTCGGAGATGGGGGCCGCGTCGAAGGCGAAGAACCAGTGCTGCATCTGGGCCACGGGCTCGATCTCGGCCGCGGCGGGCGTGGCGCTCACTCCACGGGCCAGTCCGCCCGGCTCGGCCAGGTCGAGGTAGCTCTGTGTGCGGGCGAACAGCTCGGCGCGCAGGCGGTGGCGCTTGCGGTGCAGCATGGCCCAGTTGCCGTCGCTTCGCAGCTTGTCCCGCAGGTCGGTGATGCGCTCGTCGTCACGGGCGGCGTCGCCGAAGACGATCCGGCGCACGATGCGCTGATAGGCGGCGTGGAACCGCTTCCAGGTGAGCGTGTCCTCCACGAGCAGCGGCCGGATCTCTTCCTCGACGACTGCCCGGCAGGCCTCGCGGAACCCCGGATCGGCCGCGCAACCGTCGAGTACGGCCTCGTTGAACCGGCGCCGCTCCACCTTGAGAGCACCCGGGGTGATCAACACGGCATCCGGCTCGAAGTGCGACAGGGCGGCCGTTTTCCCACGGTTGGCGGATGTGAACGACACACCGGTCTCGGCCAGCACGCGGCGAGCGTCATCGGCCGAAAGAAGAACGAGCCCTGTCCAGCCGAAAGCGGTGGCGAGCACGGGTCCCGGACCGTGGCGCTCGCGCAGGTCGTCCAGCACCCGGCAGCCCCACGCGTGGGTGTCCAGCGCGGCCGTCAGCCGGAGGGCGAGGGGACGACGGATCAGGAACCCCTGGGCGAAGGCGGGGAGCACACCGATCACGAACAGCCGCACGACATCGGTCAGTCCGGCTCGGGTAAGTCCTGGTGCCACAACAGCGACTCCTCCCGTCCGGCAAGCCTCCGGGAGAGGCTGCCCGACGCGCTCCCCGCTACCCGCAGGGGGAATCGAGGTCACCCGATCAGGTGAGTGCACGCACCGGCCCGGCGGGCCGGGACCGCCGAGTCCCCCTGGCATCGCGGGCGAGGATCGTGGTGTGGTCCGCGTGGGGCGCTTTCGCGCGCATCGAGGCGGAGGGGTGGGGATGAAATGACGGAGATCCGCGGCGAATTGATCCGTGCGTTGCCGGGGGTACTGGAGGCCCACGCGGCCCGGGTGGGCGGAAAGACCGCCTTCCGCGACGCACGGCGGGGCGTCACGTACAAGGAGCTGGAGGAGCGGACCCGCCGGCTGGCGGGCCACCTGATGCGGCTGGGGGTACGCAGGGGCGACCGGGTGGCGCTCCTTCTGGGCAACCGGGTGGAGATGGTAGAGGGTTGCCTCGCGGTTCTGCGGGCGGGAGCTGTGGGGGTCCCGCTCGATTCCGGGGCCGCGGACGCGGAGCTCGCCCACTTCCTCGACGACAGCGGGGCCGTCGCGGTGATCACCGAGGAGACACTGCTGGCGCGGGTCTCGCGATGGGCGGCGCTGCGGCCGCGGTTACGGTCGCGGATCGTGATGGTGGGCACGAGCGCCGTACCGGACGGAGCAGCCGCGGCCACCCACTCCTTCGAAGAGTTCGCCGGGGCGGATCCGGGGTGCGCGCCCCGGGACGACCTCGGTCTGGACGAGCCGGCCTGGATCCTCTACACCTCGGGGACCACGGGACGGAGCAAGGGCGTGGTCTCCAGCCAGCGCGCCGCGCTGTGGTCCGTGGCGGCGGCCTACGTCCCGCTGTGGGGCCTGGGGCCGCGGGACCGGCTGCTGTGGCCGCTGCCCATGTTCCACGCCTACGCGCACTCGTTGTGCGTGCTGGGAGTGGTGGCCGTGGGTGCGAGCGCGTACCTCCTCGACCGGGGCGCGAGCGTCGCGCAGGCGCTCACCGGGCAGCGTTTCACCATCGTGGCCGGTGTGCCCGCTACCTACCGTCTGCTCACGAGCGCGGTCCGCGAGGCCTCCCGGCCGCCGAAGGGTCTGCGTCTGTGCGTCACCGCGGGCGCACCGTGTCCCCAGGATCTGCGGGCGGACGTCGAGGAGTTGCTGGGTGCGCCGTTGCTCGACGGCTACGGCAGTACCGAGACCTGCGGGAAGATCACGGTCGACCGGCTCGGTGGTTCCGGGGGCGTCGGCGCCGGCGGTCTGCCGGTGCCCGGCGTCGAGGTACGGCTGGCCGGCCCCGCCCGTGGTGACGACGTCGCCGACGGGGACGAAGGGGAGATCTGGGTCCGCGGTCCGAACCTGATGCTCGGCTATCACAACCGCCCGGAGGACACCGCGCGGGCGTTCAAGGACGGCTGGTACCGCACAGGCGATCTCGGTCGCCGCGGGCGGCACGGCGGTCTGCGCGTCACGGGCCGGGTCAGGGAACTGATCATCCGTGGCGGGGAGAACATCAACCCGGTCGAGGTCGAGCACGTGCTGCTCACCTGCCCCGGCGTCGTGGACGCGGCCGTCGTCGGCAGGCCGCACGACGTGCTGGGCGAGGTGCCGGTGGCGTTCGTGGTCACCGATGCGCGGCGCGGCGTCGACACCGACCGCGTACGTGCCCTGTGCCGGGAACGGCTGTCGGACTTCAAAGTGCCCGACGAGGTGTACGAGACCGGCTCCGTGCCCCGTACCCCCTCCGGCAAGACCGATCGTCCCGCGCTGGCCCGGCACTTGGCCGAACGGCTCGAGTCGGCGCGCGAGGCCACGGCGTCGGCCCTGCGCGGGCGCCTGCCGGCGCTGACCCCGTCCGGGCGGTCCGACGCCGTGCTGCGCCTCGTCCTCGCCGCGACGGCGCACGCGAGCGGCGTGCCGGAGCGGGACCTGGCGCCGGACCGGCCTTTCACCGCCTTCGGGATCACCTCCCTCGGGGGCGTGCTGCTGCGTGACCGGCTCGGCGCGGCCACCGGCCTGGAGCTGCCCGCCACCTTGGTGTTCGACCACCCGACGCCCGCCGCCGCGGCGGCGTTCCTGGAGGCCGCGCTGCTCGGTGGCCCGGCCCCGGACGGCGGCGGGGCGCGTACGCCGTCGGCGGATCCGGTGGCCGTCGTCGCGATGGCCTGCCGGTATCCGGACGGCGTGGCCTCGCCCGAGGACCTGTGGAAGCTGGTCGCGGACGGAGGTGACGCGACCTCGGACGTCCCCGACGACCGGGGCTGGGACCTGTCTGCTCTCCACGACCCGGATCCCGACCGGCTCGGCAGGTCCGTCACCCTCCGCGGCGGGTTCCTGCGCGGGGCGGCCGACTTCGACGCGGCCTTCTTCGGGATGTCGCCACGGGAGGCGCTGGCCACCGATCCGCAGCAGCGGCTGCTCCTGGAGACCACCTGGGAGCTCTGCGAGCGGGCCGGCATCGACCCGACGGCCCTGCGCGGCAGCGACACCGGTGTCTTCGTCGGCGTGATGCACGACGACTACGCCGGCCGTCTCCTGCACCGCGGCCCGCACGAGCTGGAGGCGCACCTCGCCCTGGGCTCGGCGGGCAGCGTGGCCTCGGGCCGTATCGCCTACGCCCTGGACCTGCGCGGGCCCGCCGTGACCGTGGACACCGCCTGCTCGTCGTCGCTGGTGGCCGTGCACGCGGCGGCACAGGCCCTGCGGTCCGGCGAGTGCTCACTGGCCGTGGCCGGGGGCGTCACCGTCATGGCCACTCCGGCCTCGTTCGTCGCGTTCAGCAGGCTGCGCGGTCTGGCGCCGGACGGCCGGTGCAAACCGTTCTCGGCCGCCGCCGACGGCACCGCCTGGGCCGAGGGCGCCGCGGTGATCCTGCTGGAGCGCCTGTCCGACGCCCGGCGCAACGGCCATCCGGTGCTGGCCGTGCTCCGCGGTTCGGCCGTCGCTTCCGACGGCGCGTCCAACGGCCTGACCGCGCCGAGCGGCCCGGCCCAGCAGGAGGTGATCCGCCGGGCCCTGGCCGCCGCCGGGCTGTCCCCGGCCGACGTCGACACGGTCGAGACGCACGGCACCGGTACCGCGCTCGGCGACCCGGTGGAGGCCCGGGCGCTGCAGGCCGTGTACGGGAGGGAGCGGCCCGTCGACCGGCCGCTGTGGCTCGGTGCGCTCAAGTCCAACATCGGCCACACGCAGGCCGCGGCCGGTGTCGGCGGTGTCATCAAGACCGTCATGGCGATGCGTCACGGACGGCTGCCGCGCGTTCTGCACTGCGAGGAGCCGTCACCGCACGTGGACTGGTCGTCGGGCGCCGTACGGCTTCCGACGCGGGAGGAGGTGTGGCACCCGGCGCCCGGCAGCCCGCGCCGGGCCGGAGTGTCCGCGTTCGGTATCGGCGGGACCAACGCCCACGTCATCCTGGAAGAGGTGCTTGAGGCGCCTGCTGAGGGGACCGCTGAGAAGCCCCCTCCGGAAGGGTCCTGGAGTACGGTGCCACCGCTGCTGCTGTCGGGCGCGGATCCGCGAGCCCTGCGCGCGCGGGCCGGGCAGGTCGCGTCCCTGCTGCGGGAACGACCCGGGCTGTCCTTGCTGGATGTCGCCTTTTCCCTGGCCACGACCCGGGCGGCACTCACGCACCGGGCAGCCGTGACCGCGGGGGACCGCGAGGCGCTGCTGAAGGCTCTGGACATGTGGGCGGCGACCGGTGCCGGACCTGGCGGCGCCGGGGCGGGGCCGGTCCCGCATGCCGGACGGCTGGCCCTGCTGTTCTCCGGCCAGGGCGCGCAACGGCCCGGCATGGGACGGGGACTGCACCGTGCCTTCCCCGCGTTCGCGGCTGCCTTCGACGCCCTGTGTGAACGGTTCGACAGCACCGGCAGCCTGGAGCGGCCCCTGTGCTCCGTGCTGTGGGCGGACGGAGACACCGGCGATGCCGCTCTGCTGGACAGGGCCGACTTCGCGCAGGCGGGTCTGTTCGTCTTCGAAGTGGCGCTGTTCCGGCTGCTGGAGACCTGGGGGGTTCGGCCGGACGCCGTTGTCGGGCACTCCGTGGGCGAGCTGGCGGCGGCTCACGTCGCGGGCGTCCTGTCGGAGCCGGGAGCGGTGGAGCTGGTCGCGGCCCGGGGGCGGCTGATGCGCCAACTGCCCGGCAGGGGCGCCATGGTGGCTCTGGCGGCCTCCGAGGACGAGGTGGCGCGAGAGCTGGCGGATCTGACGCACCGCGTGGCGATCGCGGCGGTGAACGGTCCGCAGTCGGTCGTCGTCTCCGGGGAGGAGGAAGCCGTGCTCACCGTCGCGTCCCGGTTCGCCGGGCGCGGGCGCCGCGCCACGCGGCTGCGCGCCGGCCATGCCTTCCACTCACCGCTGGTGGAACCGATGCTCGCCGAGTTCGGCCGCGTCGCGTCCGCGGTGACCTACAGCAGGCCGCGTATCCCGGTGATCTCGTCCTTGACGGGACGCCGGGCGGACGGGGACGACCTGCGCTCGGCGTCCTACTGGGTGCGCCACGCCCGCGAAGCCGTACGGTTCGGCGACGCCCTGCATCGTCTCGTGCACGACGAGCGGGTGACCGCCTGCGCGGAGGTGGGCCCCGACGCGCAGCTCACGGCGGCTGCCATGAGCAGCGCTGCCGGGCAGCGCGAGGGGTTGGTGTGCACGGCCACCGCACGGGCCGGGGCGCCGGAGGCGGAGACAGTCCTGGCCGCGCTCGGCCGGCTGCACGCGCACGCCGTGCCGGTGGACTGGCCCCGGGTGTTCACGGGCAGCGGCGCCCGGCGGGTGGACCTGCCGACCTACCCCTTCCAGCGGCGACGCCACTGGCTGGACGACACCGCCGCCCACGTCCCGGCCGGCGACGAACACCCTCTGCTGACCGGGACGACCACCGTGCCCGGCACGGAACGCCTGCTGTGCACCGGTCACCTCTCCGTCACGGCCCAGCCGTGGCTGCGCGACCATGTCGTCGCCGGGCAGGTGCTCGTACCCTCCGCCGCGTTCGCCGACATGGTGGTCCACGCGGGCGACGCGTGCGGGCTGGAGGTCGTCGAGGACTTCGTGCTGCTGGCGCCGCTGCCCCTGTCCGGCTCCGGGGAAGAAATCCAAGTGCAGGTGGCACTCGGTGAACCGGACGCCTCGGGCCGCCGCACCGCGGATGTCCACTCCCGCCCGCGGGAGTCGGGCCCGCTCGGTGCCTGGACGCACCACGCGACCGGACGGCTCGGCCCGGCCACCGGGCGTGGAGGCCATGATTCCGGCGCCTCCGCGTGGCCGCCCACGGGTGCGGTGCCCGTGGACCTCACGGGTGCGTACGAGCGCCTGGCCGACGCCGGTTACGCGTACGGTCCTGCCTTCAGGGGCGTCACAGCGGTCTGGCGCGGGCCGGATGAAGAGGTGTTCGCGGACGTGCGGCTGCCCGGGGCGACGAGCGCGGAAGCCGGCCGGTACGGCATTCACCCCGCGCTGCTGGACGCCTCCCTGCACGCGTCGCTGCTCGCCCGGCCGCCGGCCGGTCCCGTCCGGATGCCGTTCGCCTGGCGCGGCATGAGCGTGTACGCCGTCGGTGCCACGGCGCTGCGCGTACGCATACGCACCACCGGCACGGACACGGTCGCCGTGGACCTCGCCGATCCCGCGGGAAGGCCGGTGGCCGGGGTGGAGTCCTTGACCACCCGGCCGGTACCGGAATCCGCCGCAGCTGCGGAAGCGAGCGGGGCTCTGTACGGCCTGCGGTGGGTCGGCATTCCGGCCGACGGCGACGGGCCGTCCCTGTCCGTGACGGAACCCGACGACATCGGCGTGCGCGCCGTGCTTCCCTCGCCGCCGGCCGGACGGCGGACCGCCCCCGGGACGGTGGTGATCTCCCTGTCCTCTCCCTCCTCGGGCGCCGGCCCCGTCGCGGACACCCATGCCGTGACCGCACGTGCCCTGGCCGTGCTGCGAGCCCGCCTGTCCGCCCCGGCCGCGCCCGGGTCGCGCCTCGTCGTGGTGACCCGCGGCGCCACCTCGACGGAGCCGGACCTGCCGGCCGCGGCGGTGTGGGGCCTGGTGCGTTCGGCGCAGGCGGAGTATCCCGGGCGCCTCACGGTCGTGGACACCGACGGCCGGCCCGAGTCCCTGCGCCTGCTGCCCGCCGCCGTCGCCACCGGCGAACCCCAGCTCTCCCTCGCGGAAGGAGCCGTGCGCGTCCCCCGACTGGCCGGCTCGGACAACCGGCCGGGCAGTCTTCCGGCAGAAGGCACGGTCCTGGTGACGGGCGGCACCGGAGCCCTGGGCGGCCTGCTGGCCCGGCACCTCGTCACCCGGCACCACGTCCGCCGCCTCGTCCTCCTCAGCCGTCATGGCCTGCGGTCGGCTGCCGCGCGGCGGCTGGCGGCAGAGCTGGAGGAGTCCGGCGCCCACGTGGAGGTGATCGCGCGCGATGCCGCCGACCGCCCCCGCCTGACCGACGTCGTGAAGACGTACGCGCACGAACTGAGCGCCGTCGTGCATGCCGCCGGTGTCCTGGACGACGGCGTGCTGGAGTCCCTGACACCCGGGCGGCTCACCGCAGTGCTGCGGCCGAAGGCGGACGCCGCCTGGAACCTTCACGAGCTGACGAGGCATCTGCCCCTGTCGCACTTCATCCTGTTCTCCTCGGCGGCCGGACTGCTGGGCACCGCCGGCCAGGCCAACTACGCCTGCGCGAATGCCTTCCTGGACGCGCTCGCACACCACCGCGCCTCCCTCGGCCTGCCGGCGCTCTCCCTCGCGTGGGGGCCGTGGGCGGGCGGGGAGGGAATGGCGGCGCGCACCACCGGCCACGGCCAGGCCCTGGACGGCGTGCTGCGCGCCGTCTCCCCCGCACAGGGGCTGGCGATGTTCGACGCGGCGCTGGGCAGCGGCGAAACGGTGCTCGCCCCGCTGCTGCTGGACCGTTCCCGGCCGTCGGGGACCGCCGGGCGGTCGGTGCCGCCGCCCCTGCGCGGGCTGCTGCGCACGACCCGTCAGTCAGCGGCCCGGGCCGCGGCCGGAGCCGGCGACGACCCCGCGATCGCGGGCCGGGCCTGGCGGGAACGGCTCGCCGCACTGCCCGCGTCCGAGCGGGCACCGGCCTTGCTGGAACTGGTCCGTGAGGAAGTCGCCACGGTGCTCGGCCATACCGGCGCGGCCGCCGTGCCCCCCGGCCGGCCCTTCGTCGAGCTGGGCTTCGACTCCCTGACCGGGGTACTGCTGCGCAACCGTCTCAGCGCGCTCACCGGCCTGCCGCTGCCCGCCTCTGTCGTGTTCGAGCGGCCCAGCGCCGCGGAGCTGGCCGGCCGTCTTCACGAGGAACTGGGCGGAGCCCTGCTCGAAGAGGCCGCCGCCGGGCCCGCCTCCCCACCGGGAGCGGCACGGCCGACGCAGCGCCTCGCCTCCCTCTACCGGCGCGTGTGCGAGGCGGGCGACGTGGTGTCGGCAATGCACTTGCTGGTGACCGCCTCAATCGCCGTGCCTGTCTTCGGACGCGCCGACAGCGCCCCGCACGAGCTCGCGCCCCTCAAGCTCGCAGAAGGCACCACCGGTCCCACTCTGGTGTGCCTGCCCGGCTTCTCGCCCACTCTCGGCAGGCCCTGGCACGCCACGCTGGCCGCTTCCTTCGGCGGCGAGCGGGACGTCCTGGAGATCCAGCACCCGGGCATCGTCCACGGCGACGCCGTGCCACGCGACTGGGAGACCCTCGTGGACCTGCACGCCGGCACCGTGCGCAAGCACCTCGGCGACCGCCCGTACGCCGTACTCGGCTCCTCGATGGGCGGCTGCCCGGCGCACTCGGTGGCCGCACGCCTCGCGGCGACCGGCACACCACCGATCGGCCTCGTCCTCATCGACACCTACCACGTCACCCCCGACCTCGAGGACGAGCCGTGGCTGCTCGCCCTGCCGGCCCGTCTCCCCCTGCGCTTGGGCGAGCGATTCGACACTGCCGTGGACGACATGACCATGGCCGCCCTCGGCGCCTACACCCGCATCGCCCGCGGCTGGCAGCCGGAACCGACCGACGTCCCCACCCTCCTGCTCCGCGCCACCGACCCGCTGCCGCGAACTTCCTGGCCCATGCCGCACCTTGCCGTGGACGTCCCCGGCAACCACTGGAGCATGACCGAGGAGCACGCCCACACGACGGCGCAGGCGATCAGGGCATGGCTCGACGCACGCTGCGGGGGCGGCGCAGGGTGAGGCGGCCTCCTTCCCCGCCCCGCAACCACCCCACTACCGTGACCCCCGCGCCACTTCACCACTGGGCCACGGAACAGTCGCACTGCTGGGGAGGCGGGCATGGCGAACGCGGGAGGCAGTGGTACGGGAGCCGAGCTGCGGCGGGATGCCGTGGGCGGGACGGCGGTGCTGTTCCAGAGCGTGACGGCCATGGCGCCCGCGGCGGCCGTGGTGGCCTCGATTCCGGGAGGGGCGGTTTTCGCCGGAGGCAGCCTGCCACTGTCCGTTCTCCTCGCCCTGGCCGCGTCGCTGCTCACGGCCTCCGCGCTGGGCGAACTCGCCCGGCACCTGCCGGCCGCCGGCTCGGTGGCGACCTACGCCGCCCGGGGACTGCATCCCGCGGCCGGCTTCCTGGTCGCCTGGGGGTACGTCTTCGCCGAAGCGCTCGTCCCACCGCTGGTGCTGCTCCAGCTCGGCTTCACCATGGCGGGCACGCTGCACCGCCAGTGGGCCGCGTACCCGGCGGACCTGTGGTGGCCGTGGGTCCTTGCCGGCGCGGCGGCCGTCGCCGCGGCCGGATACCGGGGCATTCGGGCCTCGGCACGGCTCGGCACCGTTCTCGGCGTCTTCGAGATCGCCGCCCTCGTCGTGTTCGCGGTGCTGCTGATCGTCCAGGCGGGGAAGGCCAACACCCTGTCCGTCTTCACCCCTTCGCACACTGCCCCCGGCCAGTCCGCCGCCGGAGGGGTGCTCGCCGGATCGGTCTACTGCATGCTCGCCTTCGCGGGGTTCGAGGCCGCCGCCCCGCTGGCCGAGGAGGCCCGCCGACCCCGGCAGACGATACGGCGGGCCGTGGTCGGCGCGGCCCTGGGCGTGGGCGCCTTCTACGTCCTGACCACCTACGCCATGACCGTCTACTACGGGCCCGGCCGGTTCGCGGGCTTCGGCGCGGACGGCGACGCGTCGTGGGACGGGGTGGCCCGCGGAGCCTTCGGCCTGATGTGGCTGCCCGTGTTCCTGGCGGTGGTCAACTCCTGCGTCGCCAACGCCAACGCGGGTGCCAACGCGGCGACGCGCACGGCCTACGCGTTCGGCCGCGCCGGACTCTTCCCACGGCTCCTGGCCACCGTCCATCCCCGGCACCGTTCCCCGGTGACGGCCCTCGCCGCACAGACCGTCGTGACCGTCGCGGTGGCCCTGGCACTGGGCTTCGCGTACGACCCTGTCACCGCCTTCTATCTGATCGCCACGGGGGTCGTCATCGTGGTCGTCGGCGTGTACATCACGGCCAACCTGGCCTGTGCGGGGTACTTCCTCCGACATCCGGGGCTCCGCCCGGTACGCCACCTCCTCATCCCCGCCCTGGCGAGCACCGCCCTCGTACCGGCCCTGCTCACCGCCGCCGGGCTGCCGGTGTTCTCCTTCGTCACCCCGCTCCAGCCACCGGTCTCGTACGCGGGCGCGGCCGTGGGCGCATGGCTGCTGCTGGGAGTGGGCGTGCTGCTGGTGGTGCGACGCCGGCACCCGGAGCGGCTGAGCCGGTCAGCCTTTCAGGGCGTAGAAGTGGATCGGTGAGTTCGGCTTGAACCCGATACGCGGGTACACAGGGGCCCCGGCGGCGGTGGCGTGCAGAACGGCACGGGTCAGCCCGGTGGCCCGGGCGCCCTCGTACAGCGCCTTGCGCGTGACCGCCTCGCCGTAGCCCCTGCGCTGCCACCGCGGGTCCGTGGCGACGAGCACGACGAAGAGCCGGCCTTCCGCTTCGACCGCACCGGCGCACGCCACGGGAACGTCCCCTCGCATAGCCAGGTAGGCGAACACCTCGTTCTTCCAGAGCCTGGATCCGACGAGCCCGTCACGGCCCTCGTCCAAGGTGAAGTCGTAGGCGCGCGAGTTGAGGTCCGCGTAGGCTCGCAACTGTTCGTCGGTCGACACCCGCACGAACGTCAGGTCGGGGTGGACCGGCTCGGGCACGGGAAGCAGATCTCCGGCCATGCCCGTGCCGGGAAAGGCGTACTGAAGCCCCGCCTCCTCCACCGCCGTCCCCAGCGCCGAACGAGCCTCCTCGTCGAGGAGGTCCTCGAAGAGCCACAGGAAGCCCGGGTACTTCTTCGCCCGCATGATCTCCGCTGCCCGGCGCAGCCGACGCCCGATGAGCTCTGCGTCCGCACCCACCTCCGTCAAGGTGAGGCAGTTCCAGAAGGCGAACCGGCAGTCGGCCCAGCGAACGGCTATACCCGGAAGATCGCGCACATCCGCACCCGCATCACGGTCGAGCACCATGGCCCGCCAGACCGCAGCGAGCTGCTCCACCGACTCGATGGACTCCGCGAGATCGTTCACCGTACCTCCAGGGAATCATTGGGCGTTCGGCACCACATGCATAGGTAGTACACGACTCCGGCATCCCCGCGCCACGGCGTCGGGCGCCACCCACTGCGTACACGGTGGGTGGCGCCCGACGGAAACGGAGAACAGGGACGAGAATCAGCAGAGCTGACGGCGTCACATGGTCCAGTGCTGGTAGGTGTTCGAGTCCCCGTACCGGTGCACGTACGCATAGCCCTTGGCGTTGGAGTCCAGAGCCTTCCTGTTCTGGTAGTTCAGCAGCGTGTAGCTGTTGCCGTAAACGTTCCTCTGCTCCCACCACTGCGCGTCGTCGCCGGAGTTGCAATTGGTGCCGTAAAGGCCGTCGTTCCCCGGTCCCTTGCCCGAGACGCAGAGGCCGGTCTCCTTGCTCTGCAGCATCACGCCCTTGGGGCCCTCGTGGAGATACCAGCGCTGGTACGGGTTGTTCCCGCCGCAGCCCTTGGTGTACACGCCGCCGGCGTTGTTGCCGTCAAGGCAGAGACCGGTCTGCACGTTCTTGATCTCGATGGCACCGCGGCCATCGGCGGACGCCGAGGACGGAATCGCCACGACGGTCGCGCATGCCAGGGCGAGCAGGCCGACAAGGCCGGTCGTCTTCTTCATTATTCTTGTCTCCTGATATCAGTCGGCGATCTTCATGCCTGGGTTCTTGTTCAGCACGTCGACCACATCGGTCATGTAGATGTTGCGGTAGCACGCGACCGGGGAATTGTTCACCGCGGGATTGCTGCAGGTGGATCCCGTTCCGGCGCCGGCGCTGATGAGGCCCCTGGCCACGGCGGTGTCGTTGACGTTGTAGCTGAAGACCGGCCCGCCGCTGTCGCCCTTCATCGCGGTGATGGCGTTGGATACCGTGTTCTTCAGGGTGTAGACCTCGGTGTTGCCCTTGAATTCCTTGTACCGCGTGTAGTGCCTGCCCTCCACGACCTTGAGGTTGCAGACCTCCCCCGACAGGGAGCCGGACGCGCACAGGTACTCGCCCACATAGGAGTGCGCCGCGCGGGTCACCTTCAAGAGGCGCTGGGACTGGCGGTAGATCGGCTGGCCGGCCCACATCGTGAAGTTGTGCAGGCCGCCGCCGTGCGTCGGGATGAGTGCGGTGTCGTACTCCTCCCACCGGTCCGATATCGGGCCCAGCTTGGTGTCCTGGTCGCCGGCGTACCACTGCTTGCCGGCGCCCCCTTCCTTCTCGCAGTGCGCGGCGGTCATCAGGTAGTCCGTGTTCCGCTGGGGCCACGAGACGACGAAGCCCGCACTGCAGATCGGACCTCCCTTGTAGCGCCCCCGCAGCAGCATCCCGGCGGAGTGCAGGGGCGCGTCCTGCTCGCGGGATTCCAGCGGCGTCGAATCCTCGGCCACCGTGCCGGTCCACGGCACCCCCGGGTCCGCGCTGCGCGGGGCGGAGCGGGCCGAGCCGTTGACGCGCTGCGGTTCGCCCTGGACGAGGAGCCCGGAGCCGTCGGACCGGGCGCCGGCCGAGTGCACGGTGGTCGACTGTCCGTCAATGGTCAGCGGCTGGCCGATGATCTTGCCGGCCGCCTCCTTCAACTCACTCCTGTTGTACGGCGCCGAACGCAGCTCCACCCGGACGCCCTTGGCGCGCTGGGGCGCCACGGCCGCCTCGACCTGCTCCTCGCCGCCCTTGTGGTAGAGGGTCACCGACCCGTCCTCGACGGACATGGTGAGGGAGGAGAAGGCCGGCGAGTCGCCGAGCGCGTCCTCGATGGCGTTCGCGGCCTCGCTCAGCGGCTTCTGCGCGGCCGCCAGCTCGCCCCAGGAGGCGAAGCCCGCGGGCGGCTTGTTGTCGGCGGCCCCGGTACCGCCCGCGGCGGCGGGCGCCGGGTCGGCGGGGCGGGCCGACGCCTGGGGGCCGGCGGTGAGGGCCGCCGCCGTGACGACGGCGGCCGCCGCCGCGTACGCACCGGCCCTCCAAGCGCGGCGGCTCGGCGACGAGGAACGGGGCGAGGGGTGCTGCGGTGACGGTGAACTGCGCACGGGCTTCCTTCCGGACTGCGCGATCGGCTTGCTCACGTCAGCCTTCCAGCGCCCGCCAACAGTGCCCTAACAGTCCGCTAACAACGGTCCGCCGGCGCTGCCTACGCCGCGACTCGGCCCTCCTCGTAGCCGTCGGCCCGCGCCTCGGAGGCCAGGCTGCGGGCGTAGAGGCGTACGAGGTCGTGCACCGCGTAGGAGCGCGGGCCCGATTCGATGACCAGGTGGGTGGCTGCGAGCTGATCCAGTGCGGTGGCGGCCCGGCCGGGAGGGCAGTCGGCGAGAGTGGCGGCCGTGCGGGTGTCGAGGGTGGGGCCGGTGTGCAGGCCGAGCTGTCGGAACAGCCGGCGGGCCGGGCCGGGCAGATGCTGGACGGTGAGGCCGAGGGCGGCGGCCACACCGGCGTCCTCCACGTTCAGCAGGTCCAACCGGGCTTGTTCATCGGCGAGTTCAACGGCCAGGGCGGACAGGCCGCCGGCGTGCGGGCGGGTGGCGAGGCGGGCGGCGGCGGCGCGCAGGGCGAGGGGCAGCCCGTCGCACAGGCCGGCCAGGTGTGCGGCGGCCTCGGGTTCGGCCGCGATGACGTCCTCGCCGAGGACGGCGGCGAGCAGCGCGGTGGACTGGGCGGCCGGGAGTTCGGCGAGCGGAACGGGACGGGCCGCGTCCGAGGCGACGAGCCCGCCGAGGCGGTCGCGGCTGGTGACGATGGTGACGCAGTGCTCCCCGCCGGGCAGCAGGGGGCGTATGTGCTCGGAGGCGCGGGCGTTGTCGAGGACGACCAGCATCCGGCGTCCGGCGGTGAGGGCGCGGTAGCGGGCGCCCATGGCTTCGGGGGTCTCGGGCATCGCCTCGGCCGGAACGCCGAGCGCGAGCAGGAACCCCCGGAGCACCAGGGTGGTGTCGCGGGCCGGGGTGGAGCTGTAGCCGCGCAGGTCGGCGAAGAGCCGGCCGCCGGGGAAGTCGGCACCGTGCTGGTGCGCCCAGTGCAGGGCGAGGGCGGTCTTTCCCACCCCGGCGCTTCCGGTGATCAGGGCGATGGGGCCGGGCGCGCCCACGGTGGCCCGGTCGAGCGCGGCCAGTTCGGGCTGCCGTCCGGTGAAGCCTCCGGGCCGGCGTGGCAGCAACTGCGGCACGTCGACCGCGGACACGGTAGGAGGAGCCGTCGGGACCGCCGCGGCCGTGGGGGCGTCGTCCTGGAGAAGATCGGCCCGTAGAAGAGCGGTGTACGCGTCGGTGAGCACCGCTCCGGGATCGACGCCGAGCTGATCGGCCAGCAGCAGCCGGGTGCGGTGGAACCAGTCCAGCGCTTCCGACTGCCGGCCGGCTCTGCCCAGGGCCAGCATCAGGGCCGCGATCATCGGTTCCCGCAGCGGGTGCGCGACGGCCTCGGCGCGCAGCACGGCCGCCGCCGTACCGTGCTCACCGAGCCGCCCGTGGGCGCCGGCCAGTTCCTCCACGGCGACCAGCCGCAATTCCTCCAGCTCGTGCGCGGCGGCCTCCAGCGCCCGGCTGCCCACCGTCCCGGCGAACGCGGGGCCCTGCCACAGCCCGAGCGCCGCGCGGAGCAGGGCCACGGCCTCGCCCGGCTCGTGCCGTGTCCGGGCGAGCCGGAGCAGTTCCTCGAAGCGGCGGGCGTCCACCAGTGTCCCGGGGTCGGGCATCCGCAGGATGTACGCCCCGCTCCGGGTGGCGAGTTCGACACCGTGGGCCGCTGCCCGGTGCTCGTCGAGCAGGGTCCGCAGCCGGGAGACGTGGCCCTGCACCACGGTCCGGGAGTGCCTGGGGGGTTCCTCGTCCCACAGGGCCTCGGTGAGCCGGTCGACGGCGACTTCCGTGTTGGGACGCAGCAGCAGCATGGCGAGCAGACTGCGGCGCTTGGCGGGGCCGAGCGGGAGAGGTTCTCCGCGCTCCGACACCACGGAAACCGTCCCCAATACGCGGAACTCCATGCGGTCTTCCTTTTCCCCGGGTAAAAACGTGGATCTCACGGCGCGTTCGCACGATGTGATCACCTTTGCCGGGCCCGCTGATGTCCCGCACACGTGCGGCTGATGTCCCGCTCACGTCCGGCGGCGTTCCGGCTCCGAGCCGTCAGTCGCGCCGACGTCGCGTCGCGCCCCGGCGGAAGCGTCGAACCGGTGTTCCGTTCACGCGCGTCCCACCGTCCCCGCCGACGCGCAGTCACGGACGGGCCGTGAGCCGCTCCAGCGCCGTGTCGTACCGTGCCCGGAACCCCTCGTCCGCCGATACCCGCAGCAGCGCACCGAGCGCCCGTACCGCGCCGTCCTCGTAGCCGGAGGACTCCGCCTCCCGGGCCGCCAGGTCGAGCTGCCGGATGCCCTCGGCCTCGTCCCCGAGCCCCAGCAGCGCCTCTCCCCTCGCCATGAGCAGCAGTATCCGGGGCACGTCGGCCGTGCCCGATCGATCGTTGAAGGCGAGGGCCTTGGTCGCCGTGTCGAGGGCCGGGCGCCATTGCCCGGCGTCGACCCGATGCCGGGCCAGGTGCTGCAGGGCCAGTCTCTCGATGGTCCGGTCGCCGGCCTTGCGCGCCAGGTCCACCGCCCGCTCGCAGACCTCCGCGGCCTCGTCCGGGTCGCCGAGCGCTGCTTGCGCCATGGCCAGGACGATCAGCGCGTTCGCCTCGGCGACCACGTCGCCCGCCCGGGCGGCGATCGCGGAGGCGGCCCCCAGGCGGGTGAGCGCCTCCGCGGCGCGCCCTTCCTCGATCAGCACCCAGCCGAGCACGTTCAGCACCCGCGACTGGCCGTGCTGATCGGCGTCGGCCCCTGCCGCCTCGAGCGCGGTCTCCAGGAGCGGGACCCAGCCGTCCCGCACGCGCCACACGATCAGCGGCCACAGCGTCAGGACGATCCGCCAGGCCCTGCCGTGCAGTCCGGCGGCGCGCGCCGCGGCCACCGCCAGCGTGAGGTCGTCCCGCTCGGCCGCGTACCAGGCCACAGCGGCGGACCGGTCGCCGAACTCCCGCACAGCGGCGGGCGGCAGGAAATCCGCCGGCATCGGGAAGCACTCCTCGTTGCCGGGCTCGGCCGCCGCCACAGCCGCGAGGGCGGTGGCGATGTAGTGGTCGAGCACGCGCCTCAGCGCATCGGGCCCGGAGTCCAGGCCACGCGCGTAGAGCCGTACGAGATCGTGCAGCGTCCAGCGGCCGGGCGCCGTCTCCGTGACGAGGTGCGCGACGGCCAGCCGCTCCAGGGCCCTCTCGGCGGCTGCCGGGTCCGTGTCCGCCAGGGCCGCCGCCGCGTACCGGTCGACGTGCGTGCCGGGATGCCGGCCGAGATGGGCGAACTGACGGGAGACATGCCAGGGGAGCTGCTGCAGCGTCAGGCGCAGCGCCGCCCGCACGCCGGTGTCCTCCACGTCCAGCAGGCTCAACCGGCGCGTCTCGTCGGACAGCTCGGCGGTCATCGCGCCCAGCGACCAGCCAGGACGTTGCGCCAGCCTGGCGGCGGCCACCCGGAGCGCGAGCGGCAGCCCGTCGCACAGCCCGGCCAGTCGTCGCGCGGCCACCGGCTCCGCGCGCACCCGTTCCTCGCCGAGCACTCCGGCGAGGAGCGCCGTGCCGTCCTCCGGGGTGAGTACGTCCACGGGAACGGGCCGGGCGGCGTCGGTGACGATCAGCCCCGGCAGCCGGTACCGGCTGGTCACGACGGTGACGCAGCGGGGACCGCCCGGCAGGAGCGGCCTGACCTGCTCGGAGTCACGTGCGTTGTCGAGCACGACGAGGAGCCGACGGTCGGCGGCGAGCGACCGGAACAGCGCGGCCGCGCCGTTCGCCGACTCCGGTATACGGCGCTGCGCGACGCCGAGCGCCAGCAGGAACTCGCGCAGCACCTCGATGAGGGCCGGCTCGCCCGTATCGCCGAAGCCACGCATGTCGGCGTAGAGCCGCCCGTCGGGAAAACCGGCACGGCCGTCGTGTGCCCAATGCAGCACGAGCGCCGTCTTCCCGACCCCGGCAGGCCCGGTGACCAGACAGACAGGCCCCTCGCCCGCAGCGGCCCGGGACAGGGCGGCGAGCTCCGCCGCCCGCCCATGGAAGCCGCGCGGCGCGCGCGGCAGCAGATCGGGCGCACCGGCGTGGGGAACGGCAGCCGGTAGGGGGACAGGGAGCGGGGCGTCCGTCGCGGTGGCCGGGCACGTAACCGGAACCGTGGCGGCGGCGTTCGGCATGTCCCCTGCGGTGGCCTTCGCCACCTCTCCTTCCCCGCCGCACAAGGCCAAGGCGTAGGCGTCCACCAGCTCGCGGCCCGGGTCCACGCCCAGTTCGTCGGCGAGCAACCGCCGGGTGCGATGGAACCAGTCGAGCGCCTCCGACCGGCGACCCGCCCTCTGGAGCGCCCCCATGAGAGCGACGGACAGCGATTCGCGCAGCGGATGGGCGAAGGCCTCGGCGTGCAGGACGGCGACGGCCCGGGTGTGCTCACCCACCTGTACGTAGCTCGCGGCCAGTTGCTCCACCGAAGCCAGCCGGAGCTCCTCCAACGCGTGCGCGGCGGCCCGGAGCGGTGGGCTCGGACGGGCGTCGGCCAGCGCGGGCCCCCGCCACAGCGACAGGGCCTCCCGGTACATCGTCACGGCCTCGGCCGGGTCGCTCCGGCTACGGGCCCGGGCCACCATTTCCTCGAAGCGGTGTGCATCGAGCCGCTCTTGCGGCATGCGCAGGACGTACGCCGCGCCCTGGGTGATCAGTTCGACACCGTGCGCACCGGCGTCGGCACCGGCCAATAGGGTGCGCAGCTTCGACACATGGCCCTGAATGACGCCGCGGGCGCTCGGCGGCGGCTTCTCTTCCCACAGAGCGGCCGTCAGCTGATCGACCAGCACCGGATAATTGGGGCGCAGCAGCAGGGCGGCCAGCAGACTGCGCCGCTTGACGGGGCCGAGCGGCAGCACACCCGTCTCGGTGACGACCGACACCGCTCCGAGCAACCGGAATTCCATCTGCCCCATGCCTCCCAGCACAAAGGACTCAGGATATCCGGCGAGGGGCACGACTTCGGGGCCGGCCGAACCAGCGAGGACGTACGTGATCACGATCTCGCGCCGAGTACCGGCCCCGCTTCACCGCCGACCTGGACCGCCTCGCGGCTCTTGCGCGGCTTCCTCCAAGCCTTGAGAAAACCTTGAGAAGGCCCTTCGCGGCCTTCATGGCCGAAAACACTCTCCTCAAACTCTTCACACAGGCCATTGAATGCCGTGGCCAACACTGATCACTCATCAGCGCATCAGTGCACTCTTTACATTTGGGAGACACCCCATGAGACGACTCCGCACCGCAGGTCTGGCACTTCTCGGCGCGACGCTCGTCGCCTCCGTCGCGGCGAGCCCGGCCCAGGCGTCACCGGGCGAGACCCGCACGGTGTGCGCCGACTCGATGACCCCGGACGGCTGGGTCGACGTGAACTGGGGCACCAGCGCCTCCTGCCGCGTGATGAGCGGCTCGAACATCAAGATGATCAAGCAACTGGACGGCCTCCCCGTCGGCACCCAGGTCAACGCCTGCGCCAGCGCGCAACCGCCGAAGGGCTGGACCAAGGTCCAGACCTACTACAGCGGCGGCTGCGTGGTCTTCGTCAACTCCTCCTTCACGCCGAACGCTTGGCTGCTGCAGAAGACCTCCTGACCGGAGGGCAGCGCGAGGGGGTGGCACTCAGCCGAGTGGCCGTCACCGACGAGCTCACCCCGGTCCGCCGGCGGGCGTGCGACCTGGTCGTCCAGGACGGAGCGAATGCGGGGCGCGCAACACATCGTCTGGCGACGCATCGGCGGGCACGACCTCTTCGAAGCCGCGGGTGAGCATCTCGACACCGAGGCCGTGGCCGGGCAGGCGGCCGACTATCTAGCCGGCCGGCCCCGGCCCCTGCGTGAGCACGTCCTGGCCAAGTACGCGCCGATCAGGATGACCAAGGCGCTGGCAGAGGCTCCACCAGGGCCGGCTGTGACCTCATTCCACCCGCCGTGTCCACACCCAGGTAGTGGCCGCGTCGAGGACGAGCTTGGCCCGCTTCCCGCACGAAGAGGGCATCGGCGCGGTTACCGACCGGGCCCGTCATCACTTCCACGTCCAGCGCCGATCTCGATACTGTTCCCAGGTCCAGCGCCTCAGCCGACACGCTGACAGCCCGTCAGTCCAGTCAGCGTCTGGTCAGCATCGGTACCACCGGAGCCCGCGAAGGTCGACTATCGCCCACACCACTACTGACCTGCAAAAACGCAGGTCACCGCCCCACCTTCCCAGTGCCTCAGGAGCCCGCTATGAAAATGCTCATCAACGTCTTGGAACTCAGCGTTCTCGCAGGTCAGAGGGGCAATCGGAGTCAGCAGGTCAGCAAACGGACCCCTGCGACAGCGACGACCCGGTCCCGCTCCGACGGCTTCGCCAGAGGCCAGCGATAACTCTCCGCAACCGCCGACCGATGCTCGCTGGATGCAGCTGGCGAAGCGGCCAGAGGCCCGCTACCTCCGCCCTATCCCGGGCATCCTGAGGCCAGCCTTCCTCTACCTCAGAGCCCGGCGGCAGTCAGTAGGCTGTGGCGTGCTCGGCAGCCCGGTACAAGTCCCTCAACTACCCTCCACGGGGCGCGGCGAAGCTGAACGTCGACCAGCCTGAGACCCACCCCGACGCGTATCTGGGCGGACTGACTGTGCGGCGAGCACGCCTCAGAGCGCTGACACGAAGTCCTGGCAGGGTTCGACACCACCGCGCCGGCTGTCTTGTCCAACTGCAGTGTGTTGGGCGAGGGGCAGAGTGTTATCTGAAGGTGGACACAGTTTGAGCGACGAGTGTTCTGGGAGGCGGACGCCTGACAGAGAGCGCGTCGCGTTCGTCACGAAGCCAGTGGCTTTGCGAGTAGTGATACACAGGCCGATAGTGATGCACAGGCCGAGCTTGCTCACCAGGGCATCGTTGGTGTCCCATCTGGGTCGAGTCCGTACGGCCACCACGCGGTCATGTTATCGATGAGCCATGGCTCTGCGCTCTTGCGAAGCCACGGCTCCACGCCATCAGAAAAGAATGCATCGGGGAAGGCGCCGGCGTCAGCGGCTTGCCGGGTAAGGGACTGAGCTTCTTCAACTTTTCCAGCGCGGTACCGCAAGTGAGCTAGCAATATGTAGGAACTGACGTCTCCGAGTTGCATGATTTGCTGTGCGAGAGCCTCTGCTGAGTCTTCGTCCCCTGCCTGGCGTAGTACGTCGGCCAACTCCACTAGGGCATCGCTGGCGCCTGCGCTGATGGCGCCCTGGAGGAGTTCCTTGGATTTCTCGTATTTGCCGCCCTTGCTATACCAGAGGGCGAGGTCGACCAGGGCGTCAGGTTCGCCGAGTTCAGCGGCTCGTCGAGCGAAAGCTTCCGCTCCAGGCAGGTCTCCGGACTTCGCGCACAAGTCCGCGAGAAATATCGAAGCGTCACTGTCTCCCGAGACTTCTGCGGCCTGACGCGCATGGCGTTCGGCTTCTTCTGGGTCCTCATCGAACCATGGGTTTCGAGCTGCCATTAGCGGTGCGCCATCTACGGTAAATTCGATGCAAATTTCGGTAGGTGCCCCATCGTCGGCGGACTTCGCCACTACCCGCCGTTGTGGTGCGGCCCAGATGTAGCCCATGTAAGGGGCTAGCCTTCTACTGCGCCTGAGTGTTTTGAGTTCATCCCCTTTTGTGCGCAGAAGCATGCTGGGAAGGAGGTCTTGAGGAGAGCCGGTGGCATGGACTACCCGACGGGCGAGGTTTTCGGCGTCACGCGTATCCTCGGCGTCTCTACGCAGTGCGAGGAGTCGCACGAGGGCGCCGACGTGGCCAGCATCCGCCGCTTTATTCAAGTAGTGTTCAGCACTGTCTCGCTTGCCAGCGTTCTCTCGATTCGCTGCGAGCCACAGCAGTGCCCAGACGCTGCCGGCGTTGGCTTCGCGGTGAACTAGTGCATCGACTCCTGCGGAATCTCCAGCGGTTTCACGCATTCGTACGACACACGTCTGGGTGCCGCCGCCGGTAGGCCCACAGACGCCGGAGGCACGGTGGAGGTAGAAGGCCCAGTAGAGTCGGTAGCGATGTAGCGCCTCTTGTGCGAGCTGCGCGAGGTCATCGGAGTCCGTGATGTGGTCGTGGGCGGAGTGCCAGAAGGAAGTCGGAGGGCACAACGACATACGTTCGTGGCGGCCGTACTGTTCGAGGTAATCCGCTATCCGGTACACCGGACCGTGCTTCTGGTTCGCGAAAACCGGTGACGTTACGCCTGGGGTTTGGCGTGGGTGTCGGGTGCGGATCCGGCGCAGTGGGGCGAGGTTGCCGTGGACAGGGCGGGCGAGGTCAGCGAGCGCTTCTTCGAACCAGTCATCGGGCAGCGTGTCATACTCGGTCTCAGTGAGATAGTCCTCGGCTGCCCCCTCCAGGAATGCGAGCGGGAGACGGACACCGGCGCCAAGACGACGGGCGTCCATAGCGGCCTGCAGCACCGCCCGGGCCGCAGGCTGGGCAGTGTGGTAGCGATGGAGGAGTTCAGGGCCTCCCGCCAGATCTTGCGCCAGGTTCCCGTCCCGCGTGCGCTCAAGAGCGGCTGCGAGCTGTTGGTCGCCAGCACCAGCAAGAGCCTGTGCTGCGGCAAGGGCGCCAGCGTCGAACCTGTTCGGGACGTTGATCCGGCGATTGGCGATCAGGGCCCTCACCTGGGCGTGCGGGTCCGCCAGTCCTGGATGCGGAACGGCCATGTACCTATCAGCATGTTCGGGCCACAAAGTGCCAAGAATCAGGACCGGCCCCCGACTCGGGTCAGACAAGAGGGTGGCAAGTGCTGCAGCCAGGCGTTCGCCGAATCCGTGCCCTGCACCTAGGTAGTGCTGGGCCTCATTCAGCCACACCACAGTCCTAGGACCAAGCTGATCGATCTCAGCCAGAGCGGCCTCGAGCCGGGTGAGATCGAAAGGACGCCACAACCACCATCCGTTAGCTGCCAGCGGCTGGATCGCTTCCCAGCAAGCACGCGTCTTGCCCGTCGACGATGAGCCGATCAGAACCGCCATTTGGCTGGTCCCATTGGCGGCTGCAGCTACGCACCTGGCCAGGTCCTCATCGTGCTGTCGGTGTACATAGCCGGGTAGACCGGAGGGACTGTATGTCCCCGCCGGAGCCACGGACGGCGCGGGCGCGGCAGGATGAACTTCCAGGTCGAGGGGATCCCAGTCGCTGATCGGCCGACCGCGCACGGCTTTTCCTGCCAAGTCCTGGACCGACGGTATGCGCACCGCGGCTTCGCGCAGGGCCAGCATCGGGCTCACATCCGCCCCCAGGGCCTTCGCCAAGGCCACCAGCGTGGCCTCGGAGGGCACCACTTGACCGTTCAGCGCCTGGCTGACCGTTGTCCGCCCCAGCCCGGTTCGCTGCTGCAACCCGCCCATCTGCAGACCCCGCTGCGCCCTGAGGGTGCGCAGCCGCAGCGCGAGTTCCGCCAACGGATCCTCGTGCACGTCCCTCATGTCCTGCTCCTCCGTCTCTCGCCGCGACCGTCTTCGTTCATCTTTGTTCGCCCTGAACCGCGGCGAACAGCAGAATCGCGAAATTCCCCGGAGACACCGTCATCGATCCTCCTGGGAAGAAGGCATGAACACCTCATCCATCCACCTGATGTTCCTGGCCCTGCTCCTGGCAGTCGTCGCGCTCTTCTGCATCCTCGTAGGGGCTGCGGCCGGTCTGCTTGCTCGCATCGACGGAGCCACCTACGCCAGCGCCCTGCTACGGGGTGCCGTGGCCTTCGCGGGCAGTGCCACCCTCTCCCTGGCACTGCTGACCTTTGTGCTCGCCGCACTGTGAACGGCGGATGCGTTGCTGCACTTCGACAGGCGCGCATGGCGTCCGGGACGGCGGCGCCGTCGGTTGTGGATGCTGGGGACGCCGGTCAGCGCGAGGGTGCCGCCGCTCAGTAGCCGGCTATCCATGGTGTCGCGTCATAATGCTGGTGGCACAAGAGGGCATATGGATGCGTCGTTTTCCAACCAGTTTGACGTGCAGGCAGTCCTGGAGGGCGGGACGCGTCCCGTCCAGTTCGGGACGAACGTGCTGGCAGGTCTCGTCGAGGGGATCGATGGCTTCCGCCGTGATCTGGAGCAGCAGCGGCGGTCGCGAAGTCTGGGACCTGCGATGCTTGGGGCCTTTTTGTGGGTGGACGACGCGGAGCTACTGCAGCGCATCGCCGAGTTTCCCTCCGCGTGCGTCGTGGTGAGCAAGCAGTCGCGAAGCAAGTACCACACAGAGCGGTTGCGGAAGGTCGCCGAGTCGGTGAAAGATGCCGCCGGCTTCCCAGCCGAGGCTTTCCCCGAGCTGGAAGAGCTGCGGTTCCATCAGGGCGGCAAGGCGCCAGTGCTCGGCCCCGGCTCGCCGCAGGAACACGTCCGGCTGCCAGCGCTGCGCGCTCTGGGCTACCGCAAGGCCGGAAACCATCTCGTCCCGATTCTCCACACCAAGATGCTGCTGCTGGGTGAACTGTGGTGGCACGACGAGGACGCCCTGGGGGGCGTGGCAGATGTCACCGGCTGCAAGCCACATCGGCTGTGGCTGGGCAGTGCCAACGGCACGGGGAGCTCCCGCCGCAGCCTGGAGTTCGGACTGTGGCTGGATGATCCCAGCCTGCTGAAGGCTGCGCAGCGGTTCCTGGTCGAGGTATTGGCTCAGTCCGAGGATCTGGATCCCGACAGTGACGACCTGACGCCTGACCTGGTGGTGCCGGACTACGACGATGAGGCTATGTGGGAAGCCATGGCCGCGCTTGCCGACTATGACGCCGACGAGCATGACAGCGAGGACGACTCGTGAGCAGCGCAGGCGAGGTCGTGGCTGTCGGCTCGCCCCGGTTTACGCTGCACACTTTGGGCTGGCGGGCCTTCCAGGACCTGTGCGCGGCTGTCCTGCGGGAGGTATGGGGGCAGTCGGTGCAGGCATTCGCCGACTCCAACGACGGGGGCCGGGACGGTGCCTTCTACGGCACCTGGCAGCTTCCTACAGGCCCCAGTAGCGTGCACGACATTCCGCCAGGGCCGTTCGTGCTGCAGTGCAAGCACACCAAGAAGGCTGACGCCACGCTCGCTCCGTCCGAGCTGGAAGCCGAATTCGATAAGGTCAGCGCCTTGGTGAAGCGCGGCGTGTGCGGAACGTACATTCTACTGACGAACGCGCGGGTCACCGGCACCTCCGAGGAGGAGATTCGCCGTCGGCTGAGCGCGGCCGGGGTGGCACATCCGCTGGTCCTGGACGGGCAGTGGCTGAGCGACATGATCGCCGCACATCGCGGGCTGCGGATGTTCGTCCCCCGCGTCTACGGGCTCGGCGACCTGTCGCAGATCCTCGATGAGCGCGCCTATGCCCAGGCATCGGTACTCATGGCGTCCGCGCCCGAACAGGTGGCCACGTTCGTCGTCACCGGCGCCTACCGCAAGGCCGCCCGCGCGCTGCGTGATCACGGCTTCGTGCTGCTGCTGGGCGACCCGGCCGTCGGCAAGTCCGTCATCGCCCTGATGCTGGCCATCAGCGCGGCCGACAACTGGGGCTGCGCGGCCATCAAGGCCCGGACCTCCGAAGAACTCGTGCAACGCTGGAATCCGCACGAGAAGGATCAGTTCTTCTGGCTCGACGACGCCTTCGGCGCGGTCCGCCACGAGGAACACCTCACCCACGCCTGGGCGCGCGACCTGCCGCACGTGATGAGCGCGGTCAAGAACGGCGCCCGGGTGGTGCTGACCTCCCGCAGCTACATCTACAACGAAGCCCGCCCACTGCTGAAGTCGTACGCCTATCCCCGACTGCACGAGCAACAGGTCACCGTGGACGTCGCCGACCTCACGCGCGAAGAGCGGCAGCAGATCCTGTACAACCACCTCGCCGCCGGCGACCAGCCCCAAGACGTGCGCGCCCAAATGAAACCGCATTTGGAAGCGGCAGCCGACGCCGCGCCCTTTCGCCCCGAGGCTGCGCGCCGTCTGGGCCTGCAGGCGTTCACGTCCAGATTGCCCCTGACCCGGCAGGGCATCACAACGTTCATGGCCCAGTCCCAGCAATTGCTCGGCGATGTCTACGACCAGCTGGACACCCACGCCCACGCGGCGCTCGCGCTCACGTACGCAACGGCCCGAGACGAGACACTGCCCGGCCTGCCGAACCCGATCGCCTTCGATGCCGGCGACCGCGACATCGTCGAGCGAGCCGGTTCTACACAGGCCGGCGTCAGCAAAGCCTTGACCGCGCTCACCGGTGCCTTTCTCCGCCTCAACACGTCATCCGACGGACAGGAGTACTGGGCCTTCCACCATCCCACTCTTCGAGAAGGTTTCGCCGCCTGGCTGACCACCCAGCCACACCTGCTGCCGGTCGTCCTCACTGGCATGACCGACCAGGCTCTGCTGTCACGCACCGACTGCCTCGACCGCGACAGTGAGCAGCGCGAAGGCACCCTCCTGCGTATTCCACCCTCGCTCTACAACCAGGCAGCGAAACGTCTGGCCGCCGTGCGTGCCCACCCCTACGGCCGCCTCGCATCATGGCAGCACATCTGCCTCCGGAAGAGGCTGTCCTGTCGTACGTGGTGTCCCGCGGCTGCGACACGTTCCTGCGTGCCTATATGGCTGCAGACCCGCAACTGAGCGAAGCGCTCGTCAAGTTCCACTCCCCCGCTCAGTACGACAACCGGACGACCGTACTCGCACGGCTCCATCAGGCCGGTCTTCTGTCAGAGGACATTCGGCAACGCGCCATTGACCGGATGAAAGAGCTTGCCGTCTCCGGTCCGGACGCCTCCTGGATTGAGGACGAGGACTGGCAGAAGAAGGTCTGGCATCGCCTCCTCAACGACGAGGAGCGTGAGCATCTGTTCGAGCACGTGCGCCAAGAGCTCGTTCCAAGACTTGTCGACTTGGTTGGCGAATGGCTCTCGGACGCTACCGGAGACGATGACGACCCCGTCGAGAGCACCTTGTTCTGGTACTACCTGGCCTTCGGCCAACGAGGCGATGAAGACGCAGCCGCAGAGTTCGACTACGCACGCGACTTCTATAACGACGAGCGTCGGTCTCGGCCGCCCAGCAACGACAGTTGGGAGCCTGCCGCTGCGGACGATCACGGCGGTCAGCGGGGCAGACACCAGGCCCACGGGTCGCATCGCAGCGTCTTCGACGACATCGATCAGTGATCGACCTAGCCAGAGCGCAGCGCCGGCGGTGTTGAGCCACTACCGCCTGCTGGGGCAAGCGCAGCAAACGTCCCTCACACTTCGCCCACCTCCAGAGAATCGGCATCCGGGCCGTGGACTCCGTGCCCCTGCTGGACTCCCAGGGCGCGCCGCACACTGCACGTCCCGGCCATCGGCCGGGCGCTGCGACAGAAGCCTGGGAGGGAGGGGAACTAGCGCAGCGCTTGGCCAGCTCGGGTGGCTGGAGCCGAAGCGGGTGTTGGCCATGCCGAGCGGCTGCCAGATACAGCTCTAGGTGAACTGATTGAGGCATTGGTGGAAAGGTGTTCGGCGAGGTGGCCAGAAATCAGGACTACTTTTGGACGTCTGCGGGACTTGCTTTGCGGCCTTCGAATGGCGCAGCGCTAACGGCCCGAAGGAGTGTGCGTCGGGCAGCGGGGGCAGAGGCCCGGCCGCCGGCCAGGGCGCGGATCGCCTGGAGCGGGGCTGCGACAACCCACGGCCCGGCGGTTGCCTCCCGCATCGGCTTGAAGGCGGCCCAGCAATCGGGGCCTGTCCGTCCTGCACACTCGCAGGTTTGGTTCGCGAGCGCATACCTCTGAATGCATGCATTCGTTGCAGCCGCATCATTCGAGATGGACTGGCACCCCTCAAAGGCCCTCGTTCAGGACCCTCGCCGCTCGACCGATAGAGGCGGGCATGAGGTGACGATAAATCTTGAAGGTGATCTCGATGCTGGAGTGCCCCATCCACTCCGCAACGTCAGTGATCGGAATATTGTGAGAAAGGCAGTTTGATGCAAAAAAGTGGCGCATCGAGTAGGGAGTCAAGCCCCTAGTTATGCCAGCGAGTCTCTTTACCTTGTCCCACCGATATTGCAATGTGTTATGCCCCCAATGAGGGCTCCTCTGAGTACGCAGCAGGTAGCCCGCTGAGTCCGCCTTGCGCATCTCCGAATACTCTAGCACCGATTCACGGACCTTCCCCGGCATCGGGGTCTCGCGAAACTCCCCCACTTTACGGTGCTTCAGGCGCGCCGGTTTGCGAGTCTTGCCGTCAATCTGTTCAGTTATTCGGTAAACATCATCTGCGACCACTCGATTGAGATTTACAGCGAACGCCTCACCATTCCGCATGCCACAACCAGACATAAGGTCTATGATGAGATTCACCTCGAGGTCACCCACACCCTTGAGTGCATAAATCTCATCAAGCGTCGGGATAATGATCTGCTGCGGTATATACATGGGCGGCACGACACCCTCGAACGGGTCCTCTACGAAGCCCGCCTTACGCTGCGCATCACGCAGTATCTTCTTGAGAGTATCAAAGGCCGCCTGCTGAGCCCCTAGGCCGACCTTTTTCTCTTCCATGGCCTGGATAAAGTCCTCGACCACGCTCGAGGTAAAGGTATCCATACGCCGCGACTCAAGAACCGGCAAGATCTGACTATTCAGACTCCCCTTAACAGTGCGCACGCTGCCGACTGCATAGTGACGCTGTCGCGTAAGCCATGTCGCCGCGTATTCGCCAAATTTTTGGCGTCCGATCTCACGCTTGACTTCGGCCTTCTGTCGAGGGGTATTGCGCTTCTCCTTATACGCCTCGATAAGCCGATCTATCGCATCATCCTGAGTCGGGTAACCCGTTTCCTCGCGCTGCCTTCCGGTAGCATCCCGGAATCGGAGCACATAAGCGTGTGCGCAACGAGAAGGATTCGAGCAGTCGCAGTCCTTGAAAAAGCTGTCCATGCCCCGGGCGAGCTGCGAAGCCAATCTACACCTTCCCACGCCAAAACCGACGACTTGCGCTATCCCGAGACGGTTTCACGAGATGCGCTGCTGGCGAGCCCAATCGGCGAGCTCCGAAACCTAAAATCTCAGCTTTCCACCGAATCGATATCTCGGGATTCCATGCCGCAAAGATTCTCGATACATCCAGCGCTCGCTCATGTCAAGATATTCAGCCGCTTCCGTAATCCCCACAAACCTCTCCCTGGCGGTTTTAGACTTACGCACTGCACCCCTGCACCGAGATGCAACCGTGACCATTTTTCGCCCCAAATCGGCGGAACGTTTCCGCGAGGCCAATTAGGAGGGTTGAATTTCCAGCAGGCGCCGAGAAAACGGCAGGGGGCTTCACAAATCGAAACATGAGGATCCTCAGACGGGCGCTACATGGCGCCCCGGTCACCGGCGGCAGCGCGCAGCGAGATACTGCGCAAAAGGAGTGACGACTACCACTTATTTGTGACAGCAGCCGCGTGATTACCTCCTCGTGAATGCGTGCGGCACTGCCAGCTGCGTCCGCACGGCTCCACCGCGAAGCGCAGCCGAACTGCGAACGACATCAATGTTCCGGTGGATCCCCGGTTTTGCTAACCGGGGATCCTCGGCTATGTATCGCCGAGCCGAATTGACACCACTGCCACTCCCGGAGTCGAGGGGTCAGGCTGCCAGGCGGTATGAGTGAAGCTCAGGCGTTGGGCCGTCAGCGTTCAACACGAGGAGACCATCCTCAGGCGGGTGAGGCTCGGACTACTACTCGCTCGTGTGCGTCGACGGCACAGGCAATGCGCCGAGTGCCGACACCTGGGTGGGGCAGCGACGTACAAAAGGATGGCTCGGTCACGCCGGTAGTCGCGTCGCAGGAAGTCTTCGGTAACCAGCCCGGCCGCACAGACGCAGAGGCAGAGCGCAGTAGCCAGCGCGCCATGGTTCTAGCTTTGGTGCGCGGTGGAGGCGTTGAGGGTGCCGAGGGCGAAGAGGATCGGGGCGATGAACTGCAGGGAGCAGAGAGGGCTGTTGGACAAGTATGTTCCTTGGATCTCCGGCCTCGGGCGAGGCGGGGAGCCGCGCAGGGGCCAGCCTGCACCCGAGGGCACCTGATGCCTGGTATGCCCGTTCCGGCTTGGGTGGCATGCACCTCGCTCCTCCGCTGACCTGGTGTTTTCGGGACGTTGTACGTTGACATGGTCCCGGAGGGCATTCCAGTGTCTTGGGCCACTTCCTTGTCTGCCGTGAGCTGATCCGCGGGCTGGCGCCTCTCATCGAGCCCCGCCGTCGACACAGGTAGAGGCCAGGCCAAGCGCGCCGCCGCAGCGGCCGTCTACGACCACATCGTGGGCCCGCTGGACGATAGCCTCTTCTAGTCTGACTGGCGGCTCGGCGCAACGATGCTGTCTCTGAGTCTGCCGCCCTGTCTTGGTCAGATATGCCCGACAGCGCCAGGGCCTGTTATTAGCAGGACTCCCGTTGCTAATTGCAGCACAATGTCTTTGCGCCGCACCCATCCATCACGGCTCTCGACGAGCTCGTCAATCACGCCGGCACGCTGCACGACGAGGGCTCGTACACCCAGCGTCGTCATGGCATGCCCCCGCAACAGCGCGGGCTGATGCGCAGTTACAACAGCGGACGCCACCACTACCAGCTGACGAATCTCCTGACGGGACTGTCAATCTAAGGGTTCAACTGGTGGGATTGGTGGGTCAGATGCGTGCTGTTGAGAGGCGTGTCAGTGGCCGTCCTACGTTTTAGGGGTGGGCTCGGGCCGGTCATTCGTAGGATCGGTGGGGCCCGGGGCTCCGGGTATGGCTCAGTGCCCGTAGCTGCGATCGTCCTGCTCAACCCCCGCATCACTGCCCGCTCCCAGGAGATGGACGAGCAATACGAGGGCTGCCTGAGTCTCTTCGACGTCCGCGGCATGGTTCCCCGCCCCTTGATGATCACGGTGGTGACCACCGCCCTGGACGGCACCGAGGTCACCACGGTGTACGAGCGGGGCCTGGCCTGGCTCATCGCCCACGAGATCGACCATCTCGACGGCCTGCTCTACACCGCCCGGATGCGGCCGGGCATCAAGCCGATCCCGGTGGAGGAGTACCGGCAGACCGGCCGCGCGTGGGCGTACGACCAATAGCCCCTCGCCGTGCCCTGTTCCCGGCCGGGCTTCCGCTCCGCCCGTGCGAGGGCGTCCAGGACCTTGCCGCGGCGCGGGGCCGGCTGCTGCTGCTCGTGTTCGTTCATGCCTCCAAGTCGGCCACGGGCCGCCTGTGGACGGAGACCGGGTTCCGGTGGGCAAGCCGGCTGTCGAAGCGGGTGTGAGGCAGAGTTCGGGTGGGGGAGGTTTGTGGTGACAAGGGGAGGGACGCTGCGGGGAAGCGAAACGGGGCGCGCAAGGGCGCCCGCCGGTCGGGCAATCCGGCGCGTCGGGAGGCGGAGCGCCTGTATTCGGGGAACGTGCTGGGTGAGCGCATGTTCGTTGCAGGAGCCCCCAGGGCCGCGGTGCAGCCGGGCACCACCATCCCCGTGAGCGTGCCGGACTTACCGGACGGCATCGTGATCCGGGATGCGACACCATCCGACGCGGCCCCGCTGGAGCCCGTGATCCGGATGGCCGACCCGGACAACCCCGACGGCACCTGGCGGCAGCTGCCGACCGCGATCCGCCAGAGTCTCGACTCCGACAAGTACACGCCGGTCCGCGTCGTGGAGGAGACATCGTCCGGCACGCTGATCGCAGGCGCGATGGCACTGCCGGCGGCGTGGGCCTTCACCCACCCCATGCTTCAGGGATCACCCAACGCGCACATCATTGCCGGCCTCGTGGCCACCCTGGACTCCCTCGCCGTGGTCGACGAGTGGCGCGGCAAGGGCATCGCGCGCGCCCTGGTCGCCGACACGGAGCAGGCGATGGCCTCCCACGAGGAAGGGAAGTTCGGCGCGGCCGTCCTGTGGTCCGGTGTCAGGGGGCTGGCCGCGTCCAGGCGGCGGGCGGCCTCGGCGCGCTCGTCGACGTCGGGGCGGCGCAGGGGCACGGTCGGCCAGTCCCGGGGCAGGTGTCCGCGTGCCGGGGTGAGGTAGCCGCACAGGGCGTCCATCGCGGCGAGGTCCGCCGGGGCCGATACCGAGGTCAGCTTCGAGTAGGGCACCCCGTCACGGATCGCGGGTGCGAGATCCCCGCGCAGGACCAGCCCAATCGCCGTCGGCAGCCGGTGATGTCAGCGCCCACTGACATGCAGCGCCGCTGCGCGTTGCCGGAAGGCCAGGGACGCCGGGTAGCGCCCTCGGAGTCCAGGGGCGACGCGTGTGCGTCCTGGCGGAGCCTGGCGGCGCGGAGGTTCGCGCGGGGCGGAAGGGGATCAGTACGGTAGCCCGACCAGCCCCCATCCGCGGCGGTGGGCTTCCTCAACGACCTCGGCCCACCCGTGGAGCAGCCTGGTGAACTCCTCGAACCGGCCGACCCATTTTCCGGGGTCGGCAGCGTGGACGGCGAACGGTGCACGCAGCTCTTCGAGCCTGGGGCCGGCCACGCTCCATGCCCGTGCCAGGGCCGGGACGCCGGAAGGTAGGCAGTAGCCCCACAGGGCGCCGTGCCAGGGCTCGGCGTCGCCCTCGCCCTCGTCCGGGTCGCTGCCGGTTCCGGGATCCCAGAACAGCCCGGCGAGGAAGGTGTCGAGCGCGGCGCGCACGTCGGCCGGGGCGTGCTCGCGTACAGCTTCCCACCGCTCGCCCGCCCAGAAATGCGGCTTGAACGACCCCAGAGTGCCGCCGAACTCGTACCGCGCGCACCAGCTCGGGAACCCTTCGGCGGCGGGCGGCAGCCAGACCCAGCCGTCCTCGACGGTCCCGTCATCGGCGTCCGGGTCCGCGGCCTCGAGAAGCACGCTCTCGCGCTCGAGGACGGGGATCGTCTCCAGATGGGCCCACTCGACGACGAGGGCCGTACTGTCCGCTCCCATGATCAGGAGACTACGGGGCTGGCGCACCGGTCCGGTCGTCTGGTCGTCTTGGCAGAGCCGCAGGCGAGCATGCGGGTAGCGCCCAACGGCACTTCGAGCATGGCCGCGTACGAGGGGTGCGTCAGCGCCCTGGAGGGGGCTTGGGCATCGGCCGACGACTACGCCCGGCGCGCCGGAGCCGAGTCCTTGCCGGTGGCGGGGAAGTAGTCGTCATCACGATCACCGGCACTGTCACACAAGGCCGCTTCCAGGGCCGGACCGCACTACAGATCGTCACGCTTCCCCAGCCAGGGGCTCTGCAGTGCCTCACCACCGGCTTCACGGGGGCGACCGGTGTGACGACGCTGACGATCACCTGAGGCCGCCGGCTCTGTCAGACGATGCGGGGTGAGCGGCATCACCGCGGCCGTGTACGACTGCCTCGGGCGCTCAGTGCGCGGATCGGCCCGATCAGCGCCCGGTAGACCGGCCGCACCACGCGGCCGGGAAGATAACGGTGACGTTCCTCCTGCCAGACCCTCGCCCTGCGGTGCGCCGCGATGGGTGACCACCGGTCGGGATCCGGGGGTTCGGATGTGTGAAGTTCGATGCGGCAGAGGTGCTTTGTGCTGACGAAGCCGTACTGGCCGGGGCTGACCAGCCGCACCGGAGCGCCATGGTCGCTGTCGAGCGGCTTCCCGTCGAGACGGTCGGCGATGAGCACATCGTCGGCCAAGGCGTCCTCGAGTAATACGATCGACCGGTGGCCGTCGAGACCTTCGAAGACGATATGGCTGATCGACGCGTCCGGCTCGAGCAGCGGTTCGACCCGTGTGCGGTAGAGGGTCTCGAACGCGATTCCTTCCCACAGCAGGCCCGTTGCCGACCATCCGGCGACACAATGGAAGTCGGCTCCGAGCTCTTTTCGTGGCAGCTTTGCAAGGTCGGTCACGGACAGAGTGATGGCCTCGGTCAGAGCTCCGCCGATCTCGATCACCGGGTTGGCGGGGACGGCCGGAGGCGGGTGATGGAGATGTGTGCCGAAGCGTGGGAATCCGTCGACGGCACGTTGGCCTGGGGGAAGCGTCATGTCGATCCTCCACTGAGCGTGTCTCGGTGCTTCGTGTGACCGTCGGCCTCGGTATCGGTCTCCGAACTGTTCGATCCAGGGTTCTGGATCCGTCATGGTAGGCCTCGGCATCTGCGTTTGCCATGTGGTCCAGCTCGCCGCCTCTGTGACACAGGGCCGTCCGTACGAGGGCGGGATAGGCGTGCTGGGTCATCTAGCAGGGGGCAGTGCAGGCCGCCGGGCGGGTGGTAGGGCAGGGCCCTGTGGCTTCGGCCCGCCGGTGTCTGCGAGGAGGCCGGTGGCGCGGTGTCCCCCGGGGAGGGACGGTCCCGGAGGAGATCGGCGGGGCCGGTGTCCCTGCATCAGCGCCGGGGGGGTGCCTCTATGTCCTTCGTCAAGGATGTGGTGCCGGGTATGAGGCTGTTTGGGGTGGTCATGCGGCGAGGGCGAGGTTGTGCATGTGGGCCACGGCATGGACTGCGGGATGAAGTTTGTCGCCGCGTTGCCGGCAGTCACGGAGGATCTTGTAGTTCTTCATGCGGCCGATGACGTGTTCCACCCGGGCACGGACCTTGCGGTGGGCTGCGTTGTCTTCTTCCTCGCTTTTCAGCAAGGGCCGGCCGGGCCGTTTGCGGTGCGGGACGATCAGGCCCGTGCTGATGTAGGCGCCGTCTCCGAGCGCGGTCACACCCTCATAGGAAGCCGCCAGGCCGGAGGCCCGCCACGCGCGGGCATCGGCCGTGGTGCCGGGCACCGGCCGGCCGGTGGCCACCACCAGGCGGGTATCCGCGTCCACGATGACCTGCACGTTCGCGGAGAACCGGTAGTTGCGGCTGGACGCGGCCACATGGCGGTCCCGCACCGGGATCAACGTCCCGTCCACGATCCACAGCCGCTCGACCGCACTCTCGGCGGGCCGGACGGGCTCGAGCGCGAGCAGCGGCCCCAGCCGCTGAATCACCCTGCACACGCCGGCGGTCGAGACACCGAACAACACGGCGACCTGCCGCATGGTGAGGTTCGTGCGGTAGTACACGGCCACCAGCAGCACCCGCTCGGCCAGCGGCAGAGCCCACGGACCACCGACCCGCGGACCTTCACCACCCCGCTCGCGCACCACCCGCAACAACCGCTCGAACTGCCCGGCCCGCAACCCGGTGAACGTCTCCACCCACACCCGCTCGGCCCGCAACACCCCAGCCATACAGGAAAGATGCCCGCTCACCGGGTTGCGGAACGCGCTTTAGGAAACGGTGCAGATGACGATGGCCTGGATATTTCCCGAATGTTCGCTGTTATTGGTGGCTCTGATTGTCCAGCTCTCGGTGCTGGATACAGGGAAGCTGCCGGTGATGGCGCTTGGGGGCTCAACGGCTGGGTCAGCAAGCACATGGCCGCCACCTCCCGTGACCACTGATCCTACCGGGCAGGTTGCCGTAGCGAAGGCCGTCTGCCCCGCTGGCATTGGGACAATGTTGCTGACATGCCGGGTATGTGCAGCCAGCGGTGCTGAGCGGTGCCTCTCCGCAGGATTGCCGCCCGCATTGCCTTGCGCGGCGGCGAAGCCCGTTCCTGCGCCCACGGCAAGAATGGTTACCAAGCAAAGATGCGGATGCGCTTCATCTCGACCTCCCCATGTCGGCGATGCCTCTGAAGACAGAGACTCCCCTCGCATCCAACGCAATCCTTAAGGTCACCCAAAAGAGCGGGAGAGCGCCCAAGCGGCCCGGTCGATTCTCGATCGCCGAACAGTCTGTCGTACTCGTTCCCACTCGGGCTCCGCCAACGCGGCGGGGGCCTTCCTCGAAGTAGTGGACAGGACCATCACAGCAAGCCCCACAGAAGGCGCCCTCGAACCGATCTCATCCTCATAGCTGGAACTCCCCCTGGTCGCCATCTGCGGCTTCATCCTTGCCCTCATGGCTCATGCCTGGCCGCAGTACACCGCCGCCCGCGCCCTGCTCACGCTCCAGGGCATGCTGCCGTGGCGACTCCAGCCGTTCATGGCCGATGCCCACCGCATCGGCATCCTCCGCCAGGTCGGCGCCCTCTACCAGTTCCGGCACGCCCGGCTCCAGCACCACCTCGCCGTCCAAACGCCACGGCCATTCCGGGAGTGATGGCCCGTCCGCCAGCCGCCCCGATCCGCCATGACGAGACTCTTCAGCGAGCGCCGCCCAGAGCTGCCCCAGGTCGTCCCAGTTCCGGCTCGCGACCAATCCACCGTGCTGCTCCAGGCCTGTCGGCGAGTGCCTAGTGGGGGTCCCGGTAGTACTCGCGGAAAAACCAACGGAGTAGGCCCTGACCTGGCCGTTTCCATGGAGCCGGTTGGCTCGTTGTCCGCCCCGCCGGAGAGCCACGAACGAGCTCTCCGGCGGGCCGGGCCGACGAAGGTTCAGCTGGCGAGCGACGTCAGCTGACGCCGGCCGCCCCTCGGGTCACGCCTGGTGCCATGGACCCTGGGCATTCAGCGTTCCGGCAGATCGCGCGGTCTCGGGCATGCCCCGAGCAACCAGCCGCAGGCGGCCGCGCAGCGGGCCGCCGCCCGCCCGTCGCCGTAGGGATTGCCGCGTATCGCCGCCCGCCGGCGGGCGGCCGGCGGAAGCGTGCTCGCGCGGGCGAGTTCCTTCTCCGCCGCCATGATGCCGGGCTCGTGGATGCCGACCAGATGGGCGAGGCCGGAGGCGATGCCTTCCACGCGCTCGGTGGTGTCCCGCGTGACCAGCACCGGCACGCCGAGGGCGGCGGCCTCTTCCTGGATTCCGCCCGAATCGGTGATCGCAAGGGCGGAGTGCGCCAGGAGCCGTGCGAAAGCCCCGTAGGGCAGGGGACCCGGCAGCCGTACGTTGGGCAGTCCGCGCAGCGAGCCCTCGATCTCGGCCCGCACGGCGGGATTCATGTGCGCGGCCACGACGAAGGTGGTGGCCGGGTGGCGGCGGCTGATCTCGGCGACGGCCGCGCCGATGCGGTGGATGGGTTCGCCCCAGCTCTCCCTGCGGTGCGCCGTCACAAGCACGAGCGGCGGTGTGGCGTTGCCGGGCAGGAAGTCCTCACCGTCCGCGGGCAGCCGGCTCGCGGTGATGACCGCGTCGACGACGGTGTTGCCGGTGACCAGGATGCGCCGGGCGGGGATGCCTTCTGCCAGCAGGTTCCCGAGGGCGGTGTGCGTCGGCGCCAGGTGCAGGTCGCAGACCTCGGAGATCATGCGACGGTGCGCCTCTTCCGGGAACGGGCTGTGCAGGTCGCCCGAGCGCAGGCCGGCCTCGACGTGCACCACGGGGACGGAGGAGAAGAACCCCGCCATCGCCCCGGCGAGGGCGGAGGAGGTGTCACCCTGGACGACGACCGCGTGGATGTCCGGCCTGCGCAGCTCTGTGCCGAGTGCGCTCAGCAGAGCGGCGGTCAGTTCGGTGACGCTGTCCGCGCCGTGCGGCGCCGACAGTTCCACGTCCGGGCCGATACCGAAGCAGGCCAGGGTTTCGCGGACCACCGGGCCGTGCTGACCGGTGGTGATGATCAGCGGCCGGGCCCATGCGCGCCGACGTAACTCCAGGGCGACCGGGGCGAGTTTCACCGCTTCGGGCCGGGTGCCGACGACGAGGGCGATACGTTTCGCGCTGCCGCCCGTACCGTTCACGTCGTCCGGTCACCCCCGCCTCGCGCCGGCAGTGCCGTCAGTCTGCCCTCTCCGCTGCCGGGTACCGCGGGGACCCGCCTCGTTCAGCCGTACGGCCGGTGGCACCGTCGGACGCACGGCAGGGCCGCCGTGCCGTGGCGCATATCGTGCGCCGGGGTGTATCCGAGTGCGTCGGTGAGATCCGTGAACCACCGAACCTGAATGAACCGGAGTGAATCGGGCATCTCGCCTGGGTAGTCCAAAGGTCGGGCGAGAGCGATGAAAACGGTGCCGCCCGCGAGGTTGCACTCCAGGGTGTGCGCGGCGCCCACAAGGAGGCTCCCCATGGCCGAATTAGACAGAATAACCCAATATATCGCCGTTCTTATCGCCGTGTTCACGGGCGCCTACAACATCTCGCTCCTCACCCTGGGCATCGTCCTCGCCCACCGCGCCGACGGTTCACTGCGCGGGCAGTCGAGGCCGACGTACGAGCGGCCCGTCGCGCTTCCCGCCGACTGGAGCGTCTTCGTCCTCGTCCCCTGCCTGAACGAGGAGCGCGTCATCGCCAATACGCTGCGCTGCCTGCTCCACGGACAGCCGGGCGTGCGCATCGTCGTCGTCGACGACGGCAGCGACGACGCCACCGCCCGCATCGTGCATGACGTCGGCGGTGACCGCGTCACCCTGGTCCGCAGGGCACCGCCCGCCGCCCGGCAGGGCAAGGGCGCCGCCCTCAACGCCGGGCTGCGCACGGTGCGTGAGCGCGCAGGGAAGGAACGCCTGGACAAGGGCAGGGTGCTGGTGTGCGTGCTGGACGCCGACGGCCGGATGACGCCGGGCGCCGCGAGCCGGGTGACGGAGCTGTTCGCGGACCCGGCGGTGGGCGGGGCCCAGCTGACGGTACGCATCCGCGACAGCCATCGCTGGGTACTGTGGCTACAGGACCTGGAGTTCTGGACCCTGAGCGCGCTGACCCAGATCGGCAGGACCGCCACCGGCACGGTGAGCATGGGCGGCAACGGCCAGTTCAGCCGGCTCTCCGCCCTCGAAAGCATCGGGCCGCGCCCCTGGTCGGACTCCCTGACCGAAGACCTCGACCTGGGCATCAGCCTCGCGGCCCGGGGCTGGACGGTCACCTCCACCACCACGGCCTTCGTCTCCCAGCAGGGACTGACCAGCCCACGCCGCCTGCTGCGCCAGCGCACCCGCTGGTACCACGGCCACATGAGCGCGATCACGCGCCTGCCCGACCTCTGGACCCGGACCGCCGTCGGCCTCCCGGGCCGCATCGAACTCACCGGCTACCTGCTCAGCCCGTACCTCGCCACCCTGCCCTTCTCGATCGTCCAGCACTACGTGATCCTCCGGGCGTTGTGCGGGGATGGCGCCGGAATGCCTCGCCTCATGTCCGGTCCGGCGTGGCTGAACGTCCTGGTCTGGCAGTCGCTGTCCTTCGTCATCTGTCTGGCCTCGGCGTTGCTCCACTGGCGCCGCACCGACGACCTGCCGCTCTGGAAGGCGGTCTGCTGGTCTCCCGCCGTCATGGTGTGCATGTACCTGGGTTTCGCGGCCGGCTGGCGGGCCCTGTGGCAGATCATCACCCGACGCGGGCACTGGACCAAGACCGAGCGCGCGGTGGAGGCGCCCCTCACGAACGGGATACCCGCGGCCGTCCGGAGAACCCATGGCGACCCGCCCTGAAGGCGCACCCTCGAAGGACACGGGTCCGCCCGCAAACGCGGCAAGACCATCGGCGGCGTCACCGACGACGCCATGCTCTCCATGGCCCCCCACCCGCGCACCCAGGAGATGAGCCTGCGCGACATCGCCGCCCGTCTCGTCATCACCCACGGCAAGAAAAAGGCCAGCACCCCTCGCCCGCCACCGTTATGCGGATGCTGCGCGAACACGACGAGCAGAAGACCCCGGCCACCGTCGCGGAGGGATCCTGATCACCTATGCCGTCCTCCGGCTCACCGCGAACGGATCGGCTTGCATCAGCCTCAAATCCCGCATCGCCGCGGTTCAGGGCCTACTCCGTTGGTTTTCCGCGAGTACTACCGGGACCTCTAGTGGCTGATGTACCGGCTGAGGATCATGGCGAGGGCGGGCAGGGTGCCGCTGAGGATGGCGGCGGTGATCTGGATCCGGTCCGCCCGGCTCATCTGCCGCCTGCGGCGGGGAGGCTGGGAGACTTGTTGGCGGAGCATTGGGGCCCTTCTCGGTATGTCGGACATGGCGGTGCCCTGCGGCTGGCGAGCGGCCGCAGGGCACGAGGGCGGGCCGGGTCAGTGGTGGCAGAGCAGCTCTTGTCGTTCGTGGGGGGTGGCGTCCTGGAGGTAGCCCTCGGGGATGGGTACCGAGCTGGTGCCGGGGCCGGTGCGTACTTCGCAGATGTGCTCGTTGACTTCGGCCGGCCAGGTAGGCCTGGCCGGGGCCGTCCGGGTAGTGGGGGTTTCCCAGTCCTCGTCGCACAGGAACGAGCCGGCATTCAGGGTGCGGTAGCAGTGGACGGCTTCGCCGGGCTGGTCGCGCAGCAGGCCTTCGAGGAAGAGGCAGTAGGCGGCGGTGGCGTCGTCGGCGCCGGCCGCGTACCGCCACCAGAATCGTGCGCCTTCGTGGTGGCCGGCCAGGTAGAGCAGGCATCCCAGGCCGCGGGCTCCGACCGGGTCGGTGGGGCGTTCGGCTTCGGCGAACTCGATCAGCCTGCTGGCAGCGCCGGGGGCGACGGCGACCTGGACGCACAGGGTCTGCAGATCGCAGGACAGACGCTGTTTGAGCCGGCTGATGGACTCCGGTGACTCTTCGGTGACCGATTCCAGGACGAGGGCCGCCAGCTCCGGAGAGGTGGGCATGAGCCAGCCGCCGGCCGTGTTGCGCGCGGCGAGGGCGCGTCGGCGTTCGACTTCTTCGATCCGGGCGCGCAGCTGCCGGTCGTCCTCGGCGCGCTGCTCGCTGGTGTAGGCGGGGGTGCGGATCTGTGTCCCCCGCAGGATGTCGTCGATCATCCGTGGTGGCCTTTCTCATGAGCGGGTGGCGCGTCGTCGGGCGCGTCGAGCAGTCGGGCCAGGGCGCTGCGGCCGGCGGCGAGGTGGGAGCGGACGGTGGAGTCGGCGAGACCGGTGATGTCGGCGATCTCCTCGATGCCGTAGCCCTGGAAGTAGTGCATGGAGATGCAGGTGCGTTGGCGGCCGGACAGTCGGGTGACCGCGTGGTGGATCTCCAGACGGGCGGACACCTGTTCGATCTCCTCGTCGGGGACGCCGGCGATCGGGCGGACGGTGGCTTCGAAGGCGAGGCCGACGGGTACGGACGGGCGGCGGTCGCGTTTTCGCAGCATGTCGGCCACCACGTCCCGGAGGATCTTGAATGCGTAGGCGTCGGCGTTGGCGCTGGCCAGCGCGTCATCCCACCACAGATACAGCTTGAACAGCGCCTCGTTGGCGGCCTCGCGGGCATCCTCCAACGAGTACAGCCTCGTGTAGGCCCAGTTCACGAACCCGTCCCGCTTGCGCAGGACAAACGACTCGTACACCACCGAGCTCCGGTCAGCCGTGCGCAGCACGGCGTGCCTGGCGGTCACGCTCGTCCTCGCACGGCCCGCGCCGTAGGCATCTGGTGCACACGGTGCTGTTCATCTCGCCGTCCGGGGAACTCTTCCCCCACACAGCGCTCAGGCGGCATGGTGCCGTCGAACATCACGTATCCCTGTCTCGTCTTCCGGCTTCCGGGACTCACAGCCCCCCAACAGCCCGGGAGAGCGTTGAGCTCTCACCTGTAATGCCGTCGCGGGCCGCGCTGGCGTCCAGCCGGTGGGACAAGAATATTGACGGAACGTAACTTCAAGATCGCGCACAGTGTGAGATGGCTGTGTGCGGGGCCGAAAGTCCCGCCCCCCTGCACCGGCTCGCGCGGCACGGGCCCGACGCAGCCGACCGACTCCGTCGCGGCGGCTTGGCGGTGGCGCTGGGCGTGGGCCTGTTCGATCCGGGCCGGCGCATCGTCCGCCGCTGCCTTCGACTCGGGGAACGCGCGACGGCTCAGCTCCCGCATCGCGGCGGTCTGCCGCTCCACCGCTTCCGCGATGGCCGGGTCCACCCGGCGCTGCGGGCCTGCCGCCTGGTGCGCGGCAAGCGCCCGGCGGTAGCCGTCGCAGGCGTTCTCCCGGGTGTGCACCTGTCCGCGCGGCGCGGCGGCGGGCGCCGGATCAGCGTCGGCTGGCTCGGGCACGGGCACCGTGCTGGGCGGCAGGATCCGTAAGGCGCGGACGACCGTGCGGCCGGTTGACTCGTTGGCGGCCTCGATGGCGCGGGCCTAATCCAAGCGAAGTGCGGCCCTGGGGGCGCACCATCTCCACGAACATGCGGCTGGCCGCGCCCATGACCCCGTGGTATCTGGCGCAGGCCGGCCAGGGTCATCTTGGGCCTTGTCGAGCAGCTCCGATACCCGTCTGGGTGGATCACTAGAACAGGAAGCGTTCGATCTCCACCGCCCGGGCGTCCATCTGCACCATGATTGCTTCAGCGACCTGCTCAACCAGCTGTTGCACCTGGTCCGGCTCAAGCTGTGCCGTCTCAACCACCGTGTCGAGACGCCGGCGAGCGAGCTTCTCCACGCCCATGGCACTTCCCACGACAGCGCCAGCGACCGTTCCTACAACTCCTGCCGAGGCGATCGTCGGCAGCGAACCGGCCCTTCGAACCAGTTCTACGGCCCCGCGCATCACGATGCTGCCGCCCTGGCCAAATGCTCGGGCTGCCTTCAGAAGGTTCTTCGAGAATTCCACGGCACGGCAAATGGTGAGCAGCCGCGCCCTCATGGTGCTGCCGACGACGTCCGGAACCTCGAGATTGAGGCGGAAGTGGTCGTCCTTGACACCGTAGGTGCGGCATATCTCCTGAACGAGTGGGATCAGCGAGGTCTCCAGTGCCTTCCGTAGGTGCTCCCGGACCTCGTCACCACCGGTCGTTTCGTCGATGAGTTCGTCCAGCAGCGTGCGGCTTGCCGTGCCGTCCTCAAGTGCTTGTTCCAAGCGCTGTCGAAGCCTTGCCTTGACCACGTCGAAGGAGTCGAGCAGGGCTTCGCGGATCTTTCCCGTGAAGTCCGGCCGCTCCTTGAGGGCCCCGATGTCGTCCCGGAACCGTTCCATCGCGACCCGGTGACGGCCGGCGCTCGCCAGGCCCCGGGCGACCGTCAGCCCCGGATGGGGGTCGTTCTCCACGAGCGCGTCCGGGAAAATCTCCATGCAAATGGTACGGACAACGGGCATCCGTGAACCACCGCCGGTGAGCACGATCAGTTCCGGACCAGCCGCCTCAAGCTGTTCTGCCACCTCGGCAAGGACGGCCCGGAAACCGTCGGCCCATCCACCGGGTGCTGCGACGACGTGCCCGGGTATATCCATACCGCGCAGGCAGCCACGGCCCCTCTCCATGATCGGCGAGAACCGGGGATCACACGCGGAGGGCATGCGGAGGAATGGGTCCTCCTTGCTGTCGTCGCCGAGGGGCGAAAACTGGATCTCTTTTGCGCGGCGGCACACAAGGAGAAGCATCTCCTTGCCTCCGGGTGAGTTGACGGCCTCGATGAACCCCGTGTCCTGTGCAGAAGCTGCCATCACCCGTTCGACCAGTTTCTTGTCGATCTGCCGACAGCCCAGGGAGGCTCCTGTGGGTAGATTGCACGGCACCAGGTCGTCAACGAACGTGAAGTCGGTGGTGGACGATCCGATGTCCACCACAAGCACCTTCCGCAGCCCTCGGTACCCGTACTCGTCACTGCTGTCAGTGGCCCTGCGGTCCCGGACGTGCACCAGCGCCGACTGCGACTCGGGCATGAGCTGCACCGGCACATCGAGAGCGTGAAATTGCTGTGCGTAGGCGGCCACGACATCGTCGGGCCACCCGGTGGGGTGCCCGATGTAGACCACGCACCGGCGGCGTATCCCGGGATGGCGGCGGAAGAACTCACCCAGCAGCGCCTGGGCGAACAGCACCGTCTGAGGGGTCACCTCGTCCAACGGATCGGGCGGGTTCTTGAAATTAACACCGAACTGGAAGCAGTCCTTGGACAACACGGCTTCCTCGCCGAAGAGCAGGCGGGGCGGCCGGCCGTCTTCGCCCTGCTTCCAGGCTGTCGCCGTAATGATGCCCTTCTCACCGGTGGCCCGCACGAAGATGTTCGCCTGGTCCCGGAGCCTTGCCGTGTCCGTCGACAGCCAGCACAGGGCGCTTTCTCCGTCACCGATGTCCAGCCCGACCACGTAGCGAGTTGCCTGCTCGACACAAGAGTCCGTCATGATGAACCATCCGGGGCCGAGGGCAGCCCGCCGGTGACCGTGAGGACTTCGGTCAGCAACCGGAGCTCTTCGGCCTTGGGCGGTGGCGGAAACTCGAAACCGTCCCGGTGGGTGGACACCGCGGCCAGAAGCCGTCGTACTCCGGGGTTCTGCTTGTCGATGACTTCGTCCGGCCCGATCGGTCCCGTTGTCCTCAACTCCGCCTCATTGAAGCGTTTCCATATCTCGGGATCCTCCTGAAGGAGGAGGAAGAAGGCGGGGTGCAGCATGCGCAGGACCAGCAGGACGGCCGCTTGCAGCAGCCGGTGGACCGAGGGCGGCTGGTGGTGCAGCGCGTAGGTGGCGGCCGTCAGGTTCAAGCCGTTGATGAAGCGGCGCACCCGCCGCGGGTTGGTGCCGAGGGCGACCCGGACCAGCTCCCACAATTCACGCGAACTTGCCAGTCCAGCAGGGCGTATATCGGTCTGAAACTGGCGGTATAGGGCTTCGAACGGTACTCCGGGAAGGTGGTACGGGAAGTGGATCAACTTCTCCAGGTACTGCTGGCCCTTGACCAGACCCGCTGAGCTGTCCTTCAGCTTCGCAGCAGCCGCCTCTGTGATTGCCTGCTGGTCCATGGCGAGCACGAAGACGCACGAGGCTTCGCCCAGGAACAGCTTGAGCGAGTCCAGCACCGTGATCGCCGCATCCTGAGTGCAGCGGTCGAGGTCGTCGATGAACAGCACCAGCCGGCCGTCGCCGGTATAGTCGCGGACGACGTCCCTGAAGTCCTGCTCGAACCTGTTGACGTGCGCATACGCTTCCGTGCCCTGCTCGTCGACCGTCTCCTGCAGACGATCGACGTCCTCCCCCCTCACGATGCCCCCAGAGAGCGGACCCACCGCACTGCGGGCAAGCAGCCATGCTGCTGTGCGACTCAGCTGTTTCACCGTGGCCAGGGTCCGGGTCACCCGGTCCCGCCATGGTTCATTTCCACTGTCCCGTGACTTCTCCAGGTCACTGGCTATCTCGGTGAGCACCGTCTGGATCAGTGCGTGCCAGACCTCGTCCTTCCGGTCGTACTTCCACGGGTTGAACCAAATCGTCGGCACGTTCCGTTGGCGGAGGAGGTCGCGGCAGACATTCATGAAACTCGACTTGCCCGTCCCCCAAGGCCCGAAGATACCGACGGTGAGCGGGAGATCCTCGGTACCCTCCAGGGCGTTGCACAGGACGCGGGCATGCGGAGCGAATCCGAAGCGATCACCGGGCACACCATGGATGGCATTGTCCGGAAGCAGCTTCAGGCCGTCGTCCGGAGGCGGTATGTGGTCGGGCATCGACGCCTCCTCGCAGAGCTGGCGGGAGCAGGGCCTCATCGTCCCTCAGATGCGGAGGCCTGGGCGAGAGACCTGACGGAGGCGGTCAAACTCGTTCCTGATTGGTCATTGCTGGCGCTAGAACGGCTCGCTTCTGAGTGGCTTTGACGGTCCCGCTGACCCTGGCGGCGCGGAAGCTGACTCTGGGCTGGACTGCCCGACGAGGCGAGACCACTCCGGGTCGTTGTGGCCAGGGACGGCCCGTCCGGCTGCAGTCCAGTCAGCGACAAGCTGTTCGAAGATGGGCGTATCCGCCGGAAGCTGCGGCGCCGGTGGACCGGTGGAGATGATGACCGGCGTGCACGGCAGCGTCATCGTCATCACGGAATCTCAACGCGCGGCCGGTGCCGAGGTCACACAGCCGGCGCCCAACGGACAAGGCTCAGCTGCCCCAACCTGCCCACCCGCCTCACCTACGAAATTCAGTCACGACTCTGTCGTATGGCCGAAACCAGTGCCATGCTGAAACAGCGGTGATCTCCCGGGTTTGGGGGGGGGGGGGGGGGGGGGGGGGGCGGGGGGGGGGGGGCGGGGCGGGGGGGGGGGGCGCGGGGGGGGGGGGGGGGGGGGGGGGGGGGGGCGGGCGGCGGGGGGGGGGGGGGGGGCCCCCCGGGCGGGCGCGGGCCAGCGGGCGGCGCGAATAGTAAC
>NZ_JBITZJ010000008.1:0-498574 GCF_044546695.1 Streptomyces sp. NPDC053079 | reverse complement strand
CGCCCGGTTACATTCCGAACCCGGAAGCTAAGCCTTTCAGCGCCGATGGTACTGCAGGGGGGACCCTGTGGGAGAGTAGGACGCCGCCGAACAATCTTTCAAGGACCCCTGGTCCCAGCGTTCACGCTGGGACCAGGGGTCCTTTTTGTTTTTTGCCGAAGCGCGCCGGCCAGCTGAGTGCGCGAGAATGACTGCGGTACCCGAAGACAGGAGTCACGTCGATGTCCACCAACTCTCCCGACGATCGTTCGGGCGGCGACTCGCGTCGCGGAGGCCCGCGCGGCCCGCGCCGTGACGACTCGCGTGGCGGTGGCTTCCGTCGCGATGACCGTCCCGGCTTCCGCCGTGACGACCGTCCTTCGTTCCGCCGCGACGACGAGCGTGGTGGACGTCCTTCCGGTGGCGGCTACGGCGGCCCCCGTCGTGACGACGACCGTGGTGGTCGTCCCTCGGGCGGCGGTTACGGTGGTCCGCGTCGTGATGACCGTGGTGGTCGTCCTTCCGGTGGTGGCTACGGCGGCCCCCGCCGCGACGACGACCGTGGCGGCTTCCGCCGCGACGACCGTCGTGACGACCGTCCGTCCTTCCGTCGTGACGACGACCGTGGTGGTCGTCCCTCCGGTGGCGGTTACGGTGGTCCGCGTCGTGATGACCGTGGTGGTCGTCCTTCCGGTGGTGGCTACGGCGGCCCCCGCCGCGACGACGACCGCGGTGGTTTCCGCCGCGACGAGCGTCGCGACGACCGTCCTGGTGGTTTCCGTCGTGACGACCGTCGTGACGACCGTGCCCCGCGCCGTGACGACGAGCGTGGTGGCTTCCGCCGCGACGAGCGTCGCGACGACCGTCCCGGTGGTTTCCGTCGCGATGACCGTCGTGACGACCGTGCCCCGCGCCGTGACGACGAGCGTGGTGGCTTCCGCCGCGACGAGCGTCGCGACGACCGTCCGGCGTTCCGTCGTGACGACCGTGCCCCGCGCCGCGATGACGAGCGTGGTGGCTTCCGCCGCGACGACCGCCGCGATGAGCGTCCGGCGTTCCGTCGTGACGACCGTGCCCCGCGCCGCGATGACGAGCGTGGTGGCTTCCGCCGCGACGACCGCCGCGACGAGCGTCCTTCCTTCCCCCGTGACGACCGTGCCCCGCGCCGCGACGACCGTGGCGGCTTCCGCCGTGACGAGCGCCGCGACGACCGTCCCGGTGGTTTCCGTCGCGACGACCGTCGTGACGACCGCGGCCCCCGCCGTGACGACGAGCGTGGTGGCTTCCGCCGCGACGACCGTGGCCCGCGCCGCGACGACGACCGTGGTGGGTTCCGTGGTGGCCGCGATGACCGCGGTGGTCGCCCGGGCGGTGGCTACGGCCGCCGCGACGACCGGCAGGGTGGCGGCGGCTACCGTGGCCGCGACGACCGCTCCGGTGGCTACGGCCGCCGTGACGACCGCGACCACGACCGCGGCGAGCGGGAGCCGGTGAAGCGGCTGCCCATCCCCGACGAGGTGACCGGCGACGAGATCGACCAGGACGTGCGGCAGGAGCTCATGAGCCTGCCCAAGGGCCTCGCCGAAGAAGTCGCGCGGAACCTGGTCATGGTCGCCAACCTGCTGGACGAGGACCCGGACCAGGCCTACGAGTACTCCCGCATCGCCCTGCGGCTCGCCTCGCGCGTGGCCGCCGTGCGCGAGGCCGCCGGCTTCGCCGCGTACGCGACCGCCAAGTACTCCGAGGCGCTCGCCGAGTTCCGCGCCGCCCGCCGGATGACCGGCTCGGTGGAGCTGTGGCCCGTCATGGCCGACTGCGAGCGCGGCATGGGCCGCCCCGAGCGTGCGCTGGCCATGGCCGGCGAGCCCGAGGTGCAGAAGCTCGACAAGGCGGGCCAGGTCGAGATGCGCCTGGTCGCCGCCGGCGCCCGCAAGGACATGGGCCAGGCGGACGCGGCGGTCGTGACGCTGCAGAGCCCCGAGCTCGCGTCGAACTCCATCCAGCCGTGGACCGCGCGACTGCGGTACGCGTACGCCGAGGCGCTCCTCGACGTGGGCCGCGAGACCGAGGCCCGCGAGTGGTTCGCCAAGGCTCTCGAGGCCGACCAGGGCGGTACGACGAACGCCTCCGACCGGCTCGCCGAGCTGGACGGGGTGGAGTTCACCGACGCCCTGGAAGAGGACGAGACCGAGGCCGGGACCGAGACCACGGCGGACGCCGAGGCCGAGGACGTCAAGGCCGACGACGCCGAGTCCGAGTCCAAGCCCGAGTCCGGCTCCTCCGGCAGCCAGGGCTGAGCCCGCTCGGTCACTCGTGACCGCTGAATGTTGAGGGTGGGACCCCCGGACCGACCGGGGGTCCCACCCTCGACTTTTTGTCCGGGGGGCTGCCTCAGTTCAGGGCCAGGCTCCGCAGGACCAGCCCCGTGGCCGGCTTGGGGCCGAACGACGTCGACTTGCGGGGCATGGTGACGCCCTGCTCGGCGAGTTCACGCACGACGTCCTCGTGGACGGGGTGCATCAGCACGGCCGTACCGCCGTGGAGTTCGGCCTGCTTGACGGCCGCCGCGGTCTCGTGGATGTAGCCGATGTGCTCGGGGTCGTCCGGCACCTGCCAGATGTGCTCCAGCAGCGCCGAGTGCAGGACCGTCGCGTCCAGCTCGCGCCAGGTCTGCGGGCGGTCGGTGGGGACCGTACGGGCCAGCAGCTCCGGGTCGGGCCGGTCCAGGAGGTGGAAGCGGCCGTCGCCGGCGAGGACGAAGGCGTTGCCCGGCCCGGACGCGGCCTGCGCCAGTACGTCGAGGGCGTCCGGCAGCGGGCCGTCGATCGTGGTCACGCGGAACGCGTCGCCCAGCCGGGCCAGGGCCTCGGCCACCGGCAGCCGGTGCAGCAGCCGGTGGATGGCCCGTACGCGCAGCGGGTAGCGGGCCGTGTCCACCAGCAGGACGAGGCCGTAGTCCCAGGGGCCGGGAGCCGGCTGCTCGGCGCGCAGGCGCAGGTAGGTGGCCCAGCGGTGGTGGCCGTCGGCGATGAGGGCGTGCTGGTGGGAGAGGTCCTTGGCGACGACGGCGAGGTCGTGGGGGTCGGTGATGGACCACAGGCGGTGGGCGTAGCCGTCCTCCGTCGTGGTCGAGAGCAGCGGCTCGGTGCGGATGACCTGCTCGATGACGCCGGCCGCGCCCTCGGTGCCGTTGCCGTTGCCCCGGTAGGAGAAGAGCAGGGGCTCCAGATTGGCGGCCGTGTCGCGCATCAGGGCGGCACGGTCCTCGACGATGTGGGGCATGACGTCCTCGTGGGGGAGGACGACGCCTTCCTCGCGGGGGGTGAGGCGCAGCGCACCGATGAGGCCGCGCTGCAGTATGCCGTCGCCGCGCTGCTCGTAGACATAGAGCGCGGGTTCGGGGTCGGCGGCGAGCACCTGCTCGTCCTGCCAGCGGCGGAGAGTCTCGGCCGCCTGGCGGTGCCGGTCGGCGGCGGTGGCGGCCTGGGGGAGAATGAGCCGGACGATGTTGTGTGGGTCGGCGGTCTCCAGGTGGCGCAGGCCGTCGGGGCGCACCACGACGTCGTACGGTGGCGAGGTGACTGCCGAGAGGCTGCCCACCCGGTCGGGGACATAGCGCAGTCCTCGGAAGGGGACCAGTTGAAGCCCCTGTCCCGCGAGACTGCCGTTGGCGCCGTTGCCGTGGCCTGGAGTGCTCATTCAGAAATGTTATGTCTCATGGCCAAATGAGCAATGATCGTGAGAGAGACGTACAGCACAGGGAGCGATCACAGCATGAATCAGACCGTCCGGACCCGGCCCGACGGCAGCGACGAGCGGCTGAGCGCCGCCTACGACACGGCGCTGCTCGACCTCGACGGCGTGGTGTACGCCGGTGGCGAGGCCATCGAGCACGCCGTGGAGTCGCTGGAGGCGGCCCGGGAAGGCGGGATGCACCTGGCCTACGTGACGAACAACGCGGCGCGTACGCCGGAGACGGTGGCCGGGCATCTGACCGAGCTGGGCATCCCCGCCGAGCCGACGGACGTGATCACTTCGGCGCAGGCGGTGGCTCGTCTGATCGCCGATCAGTTGCCGTCCGGGTCAAGGGTGTTGGTGATCGGTGCGGAGGGGCTGCGGGTCGCCCTGCGGGAGCGCGGGCTGGTGCCGGTGGAGTCCGCGGACGACGAACCGGCCGCGGTGGCGCAGGGGTTCGGCGGGATGGACATGCCGTGGTCGCGGCTGGCGGAGGCGTCGTACGCGGTGGCCCGGGGCGTGCCGTGGTACGCCTCCAATACGGACCTGACGATTCCGAGTGCGCGGGGCATCGCGCCGGGCAACGGGTCGGCGGTGCAGGTCGTGCGGATAGCCACGGGGGCGGAGCCGCAGGTGGCGGGGAAGCCGCTGCCGCCGATGCACCGCGAGACGATTCTGCGCACCGGTGCGCGGCGGCCGCTGGTGGTCGGCGACCGGCTCGACACGGACATCGAGGGGGCGCATGTGGGGGGTGTGGACTCGCTGTTGGTGTTGACCGGGGTGACGACGGCGGCGCAGGTGATCGGGGCGCGGCCGGAGCATCGGCCGACGTATGTGGCGGAGGATTTGCGGGGGTTGTTGGAGGGGCAGCCGGAGGTTGTCGGCTCGGCCGACGGTTTTGGCTGTGGGGGGTGGACGGCTTCGGTGGACGGTGGGGCGCTTGTCCTTGACGGGGACGGTGACCGGGTGGATGCGCTGCGCGCGCTGTGTGCTGCCGCTTGGACGGTGGCGGGGGATGGGGCTTGTGCGCTGGATGCCGGGAAGGTGCTGGCTCGCCTGGGGTGGTAGGGGCTTTTCCCCCACCCCGCCCCTTCCCGTAACCGGGGGCTCCGCCCCCGGACCCCCGGTCCTCAAACTCCCCCGGCTACCGCTGGGAGGTGCCCCCGGACGGGCTGGATTTTCCAGCCCGTCCGGCGTTTGCAGCAGGTCAGCCCAGTTCTGCCAGGAGGTCTTCCTCCGTTGCGCCTCGGCGCCAGTAGCCCGTGAAGGTGACCGTGCGGCGGTCGAAGCCGCGGTCGGAGACCAGGTGGCGGCGGAGGGTGCGGATGGTGCCGGATTCGCCGGCGATCCAGGCGTAGGGGGTGCCGGCGGGGAGGTCGGCGGAGCGGACGGCTTCGAGGACGGGCTGGTCGGTGGGCTTGTCGCGGATCAGCCAGGTGATGTCGGCCTCCGCGGCCGTGGGCAGGTCCTGGACGTCGTCCGGGTGCGAGACCTCGATCCAGACCTTGGCCGGGGTGCCCGCCGGCAGCCAGGCGAGGATGCCGGCCGCGGCGGGCAGCGCGGATTCGTCGGCGGTGATCAGGACCCAGTCGGTGCCGGCGGGCGGCTGGAAGTCGACGCCGCCGTTCTCCTCGGCGATCGGGCCGAGGATGGCGACGCGGTCGCCGGGGCGTGCGGTGCGGGACCAGTGGGAGGCCGGCCCGCTGTGACCGGTCCCCTCGTCGTGCTCGCCGTGCTGGACGAAGTCGACGTCCAGCTCCGCGGGTTCGTACCGCAGTTCGCGGACGGTGTACGAGCGCATGACGGCCCGCACCGCCGGGTCCTGGGTGCGCCACTCCGCGTACCAGCCGATGCCCAGGTCCTCTGGCAGGACCGGGGCGGCCTGGCCGGGCTGGGGCAGGAAGAGCTTGAAGCGCTGGTCGCGGCCGCCGGTGACCATCTCGCCGAGGCGGTCCCCGCCCAGGGTGACGCGCATGAGGGAGGGGCTGACGCGTTCGGTCCGTATGACGTGGAGGTCGAACCAGCGGTAGGGCGGGGGAGGGGCGTCGCTCATCGTGGGAGGAGGTCCTTTCCTGCGTTCGGAAGGGTCAGGAGGTCTTCTTGGCCTTTTCGACAGCCGCGGCGAGGTCCTCGAGGAGGGGAGCGCAGCCTGCGTAGGAGAAGCGCGGCTCGCTGAGCCAGGGGCTGACCTGCCCGGCCTTGACGGCGGGGAGCTGCCCCCAGGTGGGCTTGCTCGCCAGGTCCTTGGGCTGGAGGGCGGAGGTGCGGCTGTCGAGCAGGATCAGGTCGGCCTTGTACTTGTCGGCGTTCTCCCAGCTGAGGCTCTCGAAGTAGCCGCCCTGGTCGAGCTTCTCGGGGACGACGAAGTCGACGCCGAGCTCGCGGAAGTACATCAGGTCCGCGTTGACGGCCGGGTTGGAGACGTAGAACAGGTCGGCGCTGCCGGAGGCGGCCATGACCTTGACGGGGTTGGCCTTGGCGGCCTTGCGCAGGGTCTCGGCGGCCTTCTCGAAGCGGGCCTTGGCGTCGAGGACCTTCCGGCTCCCCAGGTCGGCGCCGAGGGACTCGGCCAGGGCGGCGTAGCGCTTGATGGGCTCCAGCATGGAGACGCGGGCGGCGGTGAGGCCGACGCTGGGGGCGAGGCCGAGGATCTTCTTCTTGCTGTCCTCGGGCACGTACCAGAGCGCTTCGGGCTCGAACATGTTGCTGATGAGCAGGTCGGGGTTGAGCCCGGCGTACTTCTCGATGTTGAACTCGCCCCAGGCGTTGCCGAGGATCGTCAGCTTGTCGACGTCGAGGTCGCCGGCCTGCGGGTCGGGCTTGCCGTCGCCGAGCCTGGTGGGGCCGAAGACGCCGACGCACTCGACGCCGAAGTCGTGCAGGGCGGCCGCCGTGCCGGTGAAGGCGACGATCCGCTTGGGGGTCTTCGGGGACTTGGCGGTCCGGCCGCGGTCGTCCTTGAAGCTCCACGCACCGTCCTTGGCGCCCGCCGCACCGGAGCCCTTGCCCTCGTCGGAGTCCGACTTTCCGCCACCGCACGCGGTGAGCAGGGCCCCGAGGCCCAGGGCGCCACCCACGGTCAGAAAGCCGCGGCGGGAGGGAGCTTTGGTGCGGGTGGTGCTCATGGGGCAGTGCTTCTCTCAACGAGGGGGGATGTGAGGGTAGGCTAACCTAACCGAGTGTTGGTTGACAGTCCCCCTCCCCCCACCGCCGCCCCCGAGGCCGCACCCCGCCGCAGGGGCGCCGCGCACGTCGTGGGGCTGCTCGCCGCAACGGGCGTACTGCTGCTGGTCGTCGCGGCGTCCATCGCCGTCGGCGCCAAGCAGATCCCCCTGGACCAGGTCTGGCACGGGCTCTTCCACTACACCGGCAACTCCACCGACGTGGTCGTACGGGACGTACGCGTCCCCCGCACCCTCCTGGGCGTGCTGGCCGGCACCGCGCTCGGCCTCGCCGGAACGGTCATGCAGGCCCTCACCCGCAACCCCCTCGCCGACCCCGGGCTGTTCGGCATCAACGCCGGGGCCTCGGCCGCCGTCGTCTCCGGCATCAGCTTCCTCGGCGTCACCTCGCTGACCGGATACGTCTGGTTCGCCTTCCTCGGCGCGGCCGTCGTCTCCGTCGTCGTGTACGCGCTGGGCGGCAGCCGCGGCGCCACGCCCGTGCGCCTCGCCCTGGCCGGCACCGCCGTGACCGCCGCGCTCAACGGCTACGTCTACTCCGTCCAGCTGCTGGACTCCGCCGCCCTGGACCGGATGCGCTTCTGGACGGTCGGCTCGCTGGCCTCCGCCAACTCCACCGTCGTCACCCAGGTCGCGCCCTTCGTCGCGGTGGGCGTCGTCGTCGCCCTGGCGCTGGCCCGGCCGCTGAACGCCATGGCGCTCGGCGACGACCAGGCCCGCGCGCTCGGCACCAGGCTCACCACCACGCGCGTCCTCGCGCTGGGCTCGGTCACCCTGCTGTGCGGCGCGGCCACGGCCGCCTGCGGGCCCATCGTCTTCGTGGGGCTGATGGTGCCGCACGTCGTCCGCTCGTTCACCGGCCCCGACCTGCGCCGGGTCCTGCCGTACGCGGCGATCCTCTCGCCCGTCCTGCTGCTCGGCTCGGACATCGTCGGCCGCGTCGTCGTACGCCCCTCCGAACTGCAGGCCGGCATCGTCACCGCGCTGATCGGCGGGCCCCTGTTCATCCATCTCGTACGGCGCCGGAGGATGGCCCAGCTGTGAAGGCCGACAGGACAACGAAGACCGTGAAGGCGCTGCGCACCCGCGGCGGGCTCTCCGTGCGCGTGGACCCCCGGGCCGCGCTCGTCGTGCTGCTGCTCGTCGCCGGCGCGCTCGCCGCCTCCGTCGCCCTCATCGGCACCGGCGACTACCCCATGTCGTCCGCCGCCGTCGTGCGCACCCTGACCGGCGGCGGAACGACGGCACAGGAGTTCATCGTCCACGACCTGCGGCTGCCGCGGGTCCTGGTCGGCCTGCTCGTCGGCGCGTCCCTCGGACTGGCCGGCGCGGTCTTCCAGTCCGTCTCCCGCAACCCCCTCGGCAGCCCCGACGTGATCGGCCTGGCCCAGGGCTCGACGGTGGGGGCGCTCCTGGTCATCGTGCTCTTCCAGGGCGACACCACGGCGGTCGCCCTCGGGGCGGCGTGCGGCGGCATCGTCTCCGGGGCCGCGATCTACGCGCTGGCCTGGAAGAAGGGCGTGCACGGCCACCGCTTCGTCCTCGTCGGCATCGCCATGTCCGCCGTCCTCGTCGCCGTCATCGGCTACCTGCTCACCAAGGCCAGCCTCACCGACGCCGCCCGCGCCACCATGTGGATGGTCGGCTCCCTCAACGGCCGCGACTGGGAGCAGGTGTGGCCGCCGGCGGCCGCGTGTGCCGTGCTCGTCCCCGTCGTCCTCGGCCACGGCCGCGGCCTGAAGATGCTGGAGATGGGCGACGACTCGGCGTACGCGCTCGGCGTGGCCGTCGAACGGACCCGCCTGGTGAGCATGGGGGCCGCCGTGCTGCTGACCGCCGCCGCCACGGCCGCCGCCGGGCCCATCTCCTTCATCGCCCTCGCCGCCCCCCAGCTCGCCCGCCGCCTCACCCGCTCCCCGGGGCCGGGCCTGACCGCCGCCGCCTGCACGGGCGCGACCCTGCTGGTCACCGCCGACTGGGCCTCCCAGCACCTCTTCGGCGCGGACCGGCTGCCCGTCGGAGCCCTCACCGGCATGCTCGGCGGCGGCTATCTGCTGTGGCTGCTGTTCACCGAGCGCAAGGCGGGACGGATATGAGCACGCACAAGGACAGGAACACCCCCATGAGCCGACTGACAGCCGACGCCGTCACCCTCGCCTACGACGGGCGGGTCATCGCGGAGAACCTCTCCGTCGCCGTCCCCGACCACTCCTTCACCGTCATCGTCGGCCCCAACGCCTGCGGCAAGTCCACGCTCCTGCGCGCCCTGTCCCGCATGCTCAAGCCGGCCGCCGGATCGGTACTGCTGGACGGCGCCGCCATCGGCTCCTACCCCGCCAAGAAGGTCGCCCGCACCCTCGGTCTGCTGCCGCAGTCCTCCGTCGCCCCCGACGGCATCACCGTCGCCGACCTCGTTGCCCGCGGCCGCCACCCCCACCAGGGGCTGCTGCGCCAGTGGTCGCCCGAGGACGAGCGCGTCGTCGAGGAGTCCATGGCCGCCACCGGGGTCGCCGCCCTCGCCGACCGGTACGTCGACGAGCTCTCCGGCGGCCAGCGCCAGCGCGTGTGGATCGCCATGGCCCTCGCCCAGCGCACCCCGCTGCTGCTCCTGGACGAGCCCACCACCTTCCTCGACATCCAGCACCAGATCGAGATCCTCGACCTGTGCGCCGAACTCCACGAGGAACAGGGCCGCACCCTCGTCGCCGTCCTGCACGACCTCAACCACGCCGCGCGCTACGCCACCCACCTCATCGCCATGCGCGACGGCGCGGTCGTCGCCGAGGGCCCGCCCGGCGAGGTGGTGACGGCCGAGCTCGTCGAGCGGGTCTTCGGGCTGCGCTGCGAGGTCATCGACGACCCGCAGACGGGCACCCCCCTGGTCGTACCGGCCGCCCGCCGGCCCCGCACGGCGGCCGCGGCTACAGGATCGCCCGCAGCCGGAGCACGTCCCGCAGGCCCGCCTTCAGCTTGACCCGGCCGCTGGCCCAGGCGCGCGCGAAGTTCAGCTTGCCGTCGACCAGGGCCACCAGGTCGTCGCCGGTCATCTCCAGCCCGATCTCGGCCCGCTGCTCGGGCGTGCCCGGCACCGTCCGCACCTCCTTGATGTGGCCGTCCCGCAGGTGGCCCACGAAGGTGACGTCGAGGTCCGTGACGTGGCAGCTGAGCGAGCGGTCGGGCGCGGCGGCGCTGCGGAGCTCGCCGCCCGCGCCCGCGAGGTTCTCCGCCAGCCGGTCGAGTGCGTCCAGGCACTCCTCAATGGTCGCCATCGCAATGGACGGTACCCCAGCGGGGCCGGAACGCAGGAGATGTCCCCGGCACGGGGTAGCGTCGGAACCATGACCGACCCGACGCGGCCGCCGACGCCGCAGCCCCTCGGCGTGGAGCGCACCCCCACCGGCCATGCCGCCGTGGACGAACGGCTGGCCCGGTTGGCGGACGCCGACCACCTCGACGTGAGCGGTCACCTGCAGGTGTACGAGGATGTACACCAGGGCCTGCGCGACGCGCTCACCGCGCTCGACCAGCGCCCGGGGCCCGGGGGCCCCACGCGTCCGTACGACAACAGGAGCTGAACCGCACGTGGCAGTGACCCGCCGCCGACTCGACGCGGAGCTGGTGCGCCGCAAGCTGGCCCGTTCGCGCGAGCACGCGAGCCAGCTGATCGCCGCAGGCCGCGTGACCGTCGGCGGAACGACGGCCACCAAGGCCGCCACGCAGGTGGAGACCAGCGCCGCCCTCGTCGTCACCCAGGACGAGAGCGACCCCGACTACGTCTCGCGCGGCGGGCACAAGCTCGCGGGCGCGCTCGCCGCGTTCACCCCGCTCGGCCTGAAGGTCGAGGGGCGGCGGGCGCTGGACGCCGGCGCCTCCACGGGCGGCTTCACCGACGTCCTGCTGCGCTCGGGCGCCGCCCACGTCGTCGCGGTCGACGTCGGCTACGGACAGCTCGCGTGGTCCCTGCAGAGCGACGACCGGGTCACCGTGAAGGACCGTACGAACGTACGCGAATTGACGCTGGAGCAGATCGACGGAGAGCCGGCCGACCTGATCGTCGGCGACCTGTCCTTCATCCCGCTGGGCCTGGTGCTGCCCGCGCTGGTGCGCTGCGCCGCGCCCGACGCGGACCTGGTGCTGATGGTCAAGCCGCAGTTCGAGGTCGGCAAGGAGCGCCTGGGCGCCGGCGGCGTGGTGCGCAGCACGCAGCTGCGCGCCGAGGCGGTGCGCGCGGTCGCCGCGCGCGCGGCCGAACTGGGACTGGGCGTCCTGGGGGTCACCGCCAGCCCGCTGCCGGGCCCGTCGGGCAATGTCGAGTACTTTCTGTGGCTGCGCGCCGGTGCGCCCGACCTGGACCCGGCGGACGTTGACCGTGCAGTGGCGGAGGGGCCCCGTTGACCACTTCAGAAGCACCATCGGCAAAGCCGTCCGGACGTACCGTCTTCCTGCTCGCCCACACCGGCCGGCCGGCGGCCATCCGCAGCGCCGAACTCGTCGTCCAGGGGCTGCTGCGCTGCGGCATCGGGGTGCGGGTGCTGGCCGAGGAGGCCGCCGACCTGCCGCTGCCGGGTTCGGCGGAGCGCGTCGACGCGGGTCCCGGCAAGCCGGACGCCCTGGAGGGCTGTGAGCTGCTGATCGTCCTCGGCGGCGACGGCACGCTGCTGCGCGGCGCGGAGTTCGCACGGCGGTCCGGGGTGCCCATGCTGGGCGTCAACCTCGGGCGGGTCGGCTTCCTGGCCGAGGCCGAGCGCGACGACCTGGACAAGGTCGTCGACCGGGTCGTCACGCGCGCCTACGAGGTCGAGGAGCGGATGACCCTCGACGTGCTCGTCCGCACCGACGGGCACGTCGTGCACACGGACTGGGCGCTGAACGAGGCCTCGGTCGAGAAGGCCGCCCGCGAGCGGGTGCTGGAGGTCGTCACCGAGGTCGACGGCCGCCCCGTCTCCCGCTTCGGCGGGGACGGCGTCGTGTGCGCCACCCCGACCGGATCCACCGCCTACGCCTTCTCCGCGGGCGGTCCCGTGGTCTGGCCCGAGGTCGAGGCGCTCCTGATGGTGCCGATCAGCGCCCACGCGCTGTTCGCCAAGCCGCTGGTGACGGCGCCGGACTCGGTGCTGGCGGTGGAGGTGCAGCCGCAGACCCCCAACGGCGTTCTGTGGTGCGACGGGCGACGGACCGTGGAGCTGCCCGCCGGGGCCCGGGTGGAGGTGCGGCGCGGCGCCGTGCCGGTCCGCCTGGCCCGGCTGCACCACGCGTCGTTCACCGACCGGCTGGTGGCGAAGTTCGCGCTGCCGGTCGCGGGGTGGCGCGGGGCGCCGCACTAGCTTTCCCGGCTACCGGCGGGAGGCGCCCCCGGACGGGCTGGAATTCCAGCCCGTCAGCCGCCTCCTCGCCTCCGCCAGCGCGGAGTCCCGCCCCGACGCGAACTCCTCGTCCGTGAACACCGGCACCCGTACGTCCGGGGCGATCCCGTCCCCGTCGTACGACCGGCCCGTCGCCGGGTCGAGGAACTCCTCGTTCGGCAGCCCGAAGCCCCACCCGTTCGGCAGGCGCCGCTCCAGCATGTCGGAGAACGACCCGTTCGTGTTCTGCCCGATCCGCACCACCTTCGGCGTACGCCCCATGAGTGCCTGCGTCGTCGTCTCGCCCGCGCTGAAGGTCAGCCGGCCGGTGAGGACCGCCACCGGTCCCGTGTAGGCGGCGCCGCGGTGCGGCACCACCCGCACCGGTTCGGCCGGCGTGAACCCGCGCGGGTCCTTCGGGTCGTTCCGGGCGTGCTTGAGATAGGCCGTGTACGGGCGGTCCGTCAGCCGTTCGGCGACCTGCAGGCCGAGGCGGTCGGAGCCGCCGCCGTTGAAGCGCAGGTCCAGCACGAGGCCGCGCGGGTTCCTGCCCGGAGCGAGGACGGCGTCCAGCGCGCGGCCGAGCTCGGCGCTGTCCGCCGCGAAGGTGTGCTCGTCGGTGTAGTTGACGAAGCCGGTCAGGCGCAGATAGCCGATCCCGTCCGGCAGCTCGGCGAAGGCGATCTTGCCCTTGCCCCACTCCTGGAGGCGGGAGGCGCCGACGGTGTCGGCGACCGATGTGTTGATCTTCTTGATCAGTTCGGGCGTGGGGAAGGGGGTGTCCACGCGGTGTCCGCCGAAGCAGCCCGCGGGGTCCTCGTCGCAGGGGCCCTTCCGCAGATACGTGTGCCCGTCGTGCAGCGGCTCGATCATCTTCGTCAGGACGGCGAACAGCTCCTCGTCCGTGGTCCGGTCGGTGATCTGCGGCCGGTAGCGGTCGCGGACGGCCCGCCAGTCGATGCCCTTCGCACCGAAGAAGGGGTAATTCTCCGCATACGTCTGCCAGAAGGTGTCGAAGACGGCCCGCGGGTTCTTCGCGGGGTGCGCCTCGCGGCAGGCCCCGGGCAGGGCGTCGATGCGCCGCAGCGTGCGGTGGCCGACGCTCGACGCGTAGCCGAGCCGGGCCCGGCCGGGGCCCGCCGGGGTGACGGTGGCGGACGTGCCGGTCAGCTCGGTGACGTCGCCCGGCAGACAGCCGGCGCCCGCCGTCTCGTACTCGCGCATCCGCCGCCCCCCGTCCTCGATGGAGACGACCGTGCCGTAGCCGTCCATCCGCCACACCCCGTCCAGCGAGCCGGCCGAGGACGCGCGGGGGGAGCCGGCGACGGCGCCCTGCGCTCCGCAGAAGGTGGCGAGGGCGACGGACGTGGCGAGAACGAAAGTGGCGGCGCGACGGCCGCGCGCGGAATCGATCATGGATCCAGCCTGACGCCCCAAGGGATGCGGGCGCGATGGAGCGGTCACCCGGAACGGTGGTGGGGCTCTCCCCAGGGTGCTCGGTGGGGGAGGCCGTCGCGAGGGGGCCCCGGAACCTCGTATGGTCGTATCCGTGTTGGAGGAGATGCGGATCCGGTCCTTGGGCGTCATTGACGACGCGGTGGTCGAGCTGTCGCCCGGTTTCACGGCGGTGACGGGCGAGACCGGCGCCGGCAAAACCATGGTCGTCACCAGCCTCGGCCTGCTGCTCGGCGGGCGCGCCGACCCGGCGCTGGTACGGGTGGGGGCCAAGGCCGCCGTCGTCGAGGGGCGCATCGCCGTCGACGGCCGCTCGCCCGTCGCCGTACGGGCCGAGGAGGCCGGCGCCGAGCTCGACGACGGCACGCTGCTCATCAGCCGCACCCTCTCCGCGGAGGGCCGCTCGCGCGCCCATGTGGGCGGGCGCAGCGTGCCCGTGGGGCTGCTGGCCGAGCTCGCGGACGACCTGGCGGCCGTGCACGGGCAGACCGACCAGCAGGGGCTCCTGCGCCCCGCGCGGCAGCGCCAGGCCCTGGACCGCTACGCCGGAGACGCGGTCGCCGTGCCGCTGGCCAAGTACACCGACGCCTACCGCCGGCTGCGCGCGGCGAGCGCCGAGCTGGCCGAGCTGACCACGCGCGCCCGCGAGCGCGCCCAGGAAGCCGATCTGCTGCGCTTCGGCCTGGACGAGATCGCCGCCACCGAGCCGCTGCCGGGCGAGGACCTCGAACTCGCCGCCGAGGCCGAGCGGCTCGGCCACGCCGAGGCCCTCGCCTCCGCCGCCACCGTCGCGCACGCGGCGCTGGCCGGCGACCCCGAGGACCCCGAGGGCGTCGACGCCCGCACCCTCGTCGCCGGCGCCGGGCGGGCCCTGGAGGCGGTGCGCTCCCACGACCCGGCCCTGGCCGCCCTGGCCGACCGGATCGGCGAGCTCGGCATCCTGCTCGGCGACGTGGCCGGGGAGCTGGCGGGCTACGCCTCCGGCCTGGACGCCGACCCGCGCCGGCTGGCCGCCGTCGAGGAGCGCCGCGCCGCGCTCACGCACCTGACCCGCAAGTACGGCCAGGACATCGCGGAGGTCCTCGCCTGGGCCGAGACCGGCGCCGCCCGGCTGGGCGAGCTGGACGGCGACGACGACCGCATCGGCGAACTGACCGCCGAGCGGGACGCGCTGCGCGCCGAGCTCGGCGGCCTGGCGCAGCTGCTGACCGACGCCCGGACGGAGGCGGCGAAGCGATTCGCCGAGGCGGTGACCGCCGAACTCGCCTCGCTCGCCATGCCGCACGCACGGGTGACGTTCGCCATCCGCCAGAACGAGGTGGCCGACGCCGACGCCGGCATCGACGTGGGCGGCCGCGCCGTCGCCTACGGACCGCACGGCGCGGACGACGTCGAGCTCCTCCTCGCCTCGCACCCCGGGGCCCAGCCGCGGCCCATCGGCAAGGGCGCCTCCGGCGGTGAGCTCTCGCGCGTCATGCTCGCCGTGGAGGTCGTCTTCGCCGGTTCCGACCCGGTGCCGACGTACCTCTTCGACGAGGTCGACGCCGGCGTCGGCGGCAAGGCCGCCGTGGAGGTCGGCCGGCGGCTGGCGCGCCTGGCGCAGACGGCCCAGGTCGTCGTCGTCACCCACCTGCCGCAGGTGGCCGCGTTCGCGGACCGGCACCTGGTCGTGGAGAAGACCCACGACGGCGCCGTCACCCGCAGCGGGGTGCAGGCGATGGAGGGCGAGGCACGGGTGCGGGAGCTGTCGCGGATGCTGGCCGGCCAGGAGGACTCGCAGCTGGCGCGGGCGCACGCGGAGGAGCTGCTGGAGGCGGCCCGGGCGGGGCGCTGAGGCAGCCGCCGGATCCGGCCGGAATCCCCAAAGTGGGTGAATCCGGGGATCTGCGGGCGAGGTAGGACGGGCCGCCCTCGGAACGGTGGTGCCGGGATGTCGGTGAAGGCTGGCATCCTGGGCGCAGCACCTCGCCGTACGCCACCGCCCGACGTCGACACAGGAGCTTCCCCCGCGTGAGCAGCACACCCGGCCCCTCGCACGGGCGGCCGCCTCTGCACGCTGTTCAGGTCCTGGGCAGCGGGAGCGCGGGAAGCGGTGCCCACGTGCGGTCGCTGGCGGACGGACTGGTGGCCCGCGGGCTGCGGGTGACGGTGTGCGGGGCCCCGGCCGCCGCCGAGCGGTACGGCCTCGCGGACGCCGGGGCGGCCTTCACACCGCTGCGCGCGGGGGCGGGCGCCCTGCGCGCCGCCGCCATCCGGGCCGCGAGCGAGGACGCCGACGTGGTCCACGCGCACGGACTGCGCTCCGGCATGCTGGCCGCCCTCGCGCTGCGCGGCAGGCCCACGCCGCTGGTGGTCACCTGGCACGCCCCGGTGCGCGTCGAAGGGGCGCGCTCCCACGTCGTACGGCTCATGGAGCGCCAGGCCGCCCGGGCCGCCGCCGTGGTGCTCGGCGCCTCCCCGGACCTCGTCGACCGGGCGCGGCGGCGCGGTGCCCGCGACGCCCGCCTGGCGCCCGTGGCGCTGCCCGCCCCGTCCTCCGTGCCCGAGGAGGACGAACACCTGCGGAACAAGGCCCGTGCCGAACTCGGCGCGATCGCCCGCCCCTTGCTCGTCACCGTCGGCCGCCTCGAACCCGGCCAGGGCCACGGGCCGCTCCTGGACGCCGCGCGCGCCTGGCGGGAGCTGGACCCCGAGCCGCTGCTCGTCATGGCGGGGGAGGGCGGCGAACGCCCCCGTCTGCAGCGCCGGATCGAGGACGAACATCTGCCGGTCATGCTCCTGGGCAGCCGCGACGACGTGCCCGAGCTGCTCGCGGCGGCGGACGTCGCCATCCTGCCCAGCCGCTGGGAGGCCCGCTCCCTGCTGGCACAGGAGGCGCTCCACGCGGGCGTCCCCTTGGTCGCCACCTCCGTCGGCGGCGTCCCCGACCTCCTCGGCGACGCCGCCGAGCTCGTCCCCTACGGAGACGCCACCGCCCTCGCCGACGCGGTGGCCCGCCTCCTCGACGACCCGCTGCGCTGCGCCCGCCTGGTGGCCGCCGGCCGGGCACAGGCGGCCTCCTGGCCCTCGGAGGACGACACCGTCGCCCACGTCCTGAGCGTCTACGACGAGCTCGTCCGACGACCGTGACCGGCCGCGTCGCTAGCCGACGTGCCGCCGCGCCCGCAACGCCAGGCTCAGGGCCAGCACCGTCTCCGGGTCCTCCAGGTCCGTGCCCAGCAGGCGCCCGATCCGCCCCAGCCGGTCGTAGAGCGTCTGCCGGTTCAGATGCAGCTCCCGTGCCGTCTCCGCCTTGCACCCGCCGCGGGCCAGGAAGGTCTCCAGCGTCGGCAGCAACGGCGGCCGGGACGCCGCGTCATGGGCCAGCAGGGGACCGATGACCCGGTCCACGTACGCCGCCAGGTCGCCGTGCGAACGCAGCCGCCACAGCAGGACGTCCACATCCAGCCGCCGCACGTCGTGCCAGGGCCGCTCCGGCAGGCCCTGGGCCGCCGTCGCCGCCTCCGCCGCGTGGCGCAGGCCCGCGCCGGCCGTCGCCCACGTCACCGGGGCGCCGACGACGACCACCGGCGGCCGGGCCGACGCCCGCTCCGCGCCCGCCCGCAGCGCCGCTGCCACCCGGTCGGCCACCGCGGCCCGTTCCCCCTCCTCGCGCAGCCCCACCAGCAGCGGCACCCGCCCCTCCGGCAGCCGCACCCCCAGCAGCACCGGCACCCCCACCCCCGACAGCTCCTTGTGGACCGCCCCCGCCACGGCCGCCCAGCTGTCCGCCGGCACCAGGTCGGCCGCCATCCGCATCACCACCGGCAGCAGCGGCCCCGGACCCGGCCGGAAGCCCAGAACACGGGCCTGCGCGGGCGCGTCCGCCGCGGCCAGCCGGTCCTCGGCGAGGTCGGTGAGGAAGTCCCCCCGCCCGCGCGCGGCCAGCTCCTCCTCCTGCCGGGCCTGCAGCAGGACGACCGCCAGCAGCCCGGCCGCCCGGTCCGCGGCGATGCGGTGGACGGGCGCGAGCGGCGCGTTCACCGGCAGGACCGTCAGCCGGGCCCGCACCGCGCCCGGACCCGGGCCGTGGCCCGGATGGTGGCCGGGGATGTCGGCGACGACGCTCCCGGGCAGCCCGGCGGCCCGCAACCCGTCCCAGACCTGGAGCGGATCGGCCGCCCCCGGCGGCGCCGGCGCCGGACCGGCCGCGTACAGCAGGCGGCCGTCCGAGGCCTCCAGGAAGACGGGGTTGCCCGCGAAGTCCGCGAACAGCCGCAGCACCTCGGGCACCCCGCCGCCGCCCAGCAGCACCTCGGTGCAGCGCCGGTGCACGTCCTCGGCGCGGCGCAGCAGGGCGTAGTGCTCGTTGACGAGCTCGGTGTGGATCTCCTCGGTCACCGCCACGAACGGCACCTCGTGGTGCAGCTGCACCAGCGGCAGCCCGTGGGAGCGGGCCGTGTCCACCACCGCGGCCGGCAGCGCCGTGAAGCGCGAGCCCAGCTCGACGACGAGGGCCGCGATGTCCCGCTCCGCCAGGCCGCGCACGAAGGCGCGCTGCTCGGCGGGGCGGCTGCCCAGCCCCAGACCGGTGGTCAGCAGCAGCTCGCCGCCCTTGAGCAGGGCGGCGATGTTCGGCGCCTCGCCGGCGTGCACCCAGCGCACCGGCCGGTGCAGCCGGTCGGCGGCGGCCACCACCTCGGGCAGGCCCCGCCGCAGGGCCGGCAGCTCGAGGGCCCGGGCGACGGTGATGGTGCCCTGCGGAGGGGAGGGCGCGAGCGTTTCCATGGCCGCGAACCTACAGGCCGCACGCCCTGCCCCGACCCGCGTGCCGGCGCCCCGGCGCTAGCCGCCGAAGGCGCTCGAGGCGGTCAGCCGCAGCGCCGTGTCGATCAGCGGCACGTGGCTGAAGGCCTGGGGGAAGTTGCCCACCTGCCGCTGGAGACGGGAGTCCCATTCCTCGGCGAGCAGTCCCAGGTCGTTGCGCAGGGCCAGCAGCTTCTCGAAGAGCTGGCGGGCCTCGTCGACGCGGCCGATCATCGCCAGGTCGTCGGCGAGCCAGAAGGAGCAGGCGAGGAAGGCGCCCTCGTCGCCTTCGAGCCCGTCGACGCCCGCGTCCGTGCCGGCGGTGGGGTAGCGCAGCACGAAGCCGTCCGGCGTCGACAGCTCCCGCTGGATGGCCTCGATGGTGCCGATGACGCGCTTGTCGTCGGGCGGCAGGAAGCCCATCTGCGGGATCAGCAGCAAGGAGGCGTCCAGCTCCTTGGAGCCGTAGGACTGCGTGAAGGTGTTGCGCTCCTTGTCGTACCCCTTCTCGCAGACGTCGCGGTGGATGTCCTCGCGCAGCTCGCGCCAGCGCTCGAGCGGGCCGTCGACGTCGCCGGACTCGATCAGCTTGATCGTGCGGTCGACGGCGACCCAGGCCATCACCTTGGAGTGCACGAAGTGGCGGCGCGGGCCGCGCACCTCCCAGATGCCCTCGTCGGGCTCGTTCCAGTGGTCCTCGAGGTAGCCGATCAGGCGCAGCTGCAGCACGGAGGCGTAGTCGTTGCGGGCCAGGCCCGTCATGTGCGCCAGGTGCAGGGCCTCGGTGACCTCGCCGTAGACGTCCAGCTGGAGCTGGCCCGCCGCGCCGTTGCCCACCCGCACCGGCTTGGAGTTCTCGTACCCCGGCAGCCAGGTCAGCTCGGCCTCGCTCAGCTCGCGCTCGCCGGCGATGCCGTACATGATCTGCAGGTTCTCGGGGTCCCCGGCCACCGCGCGCAGCAGCCACTCGCGCCAGGCGCGGGCCTCCTCGCGGTAGCCGGTGCGCAGCAGCGAGGACAGGGTGATGGCGGCGTCCCGCAGCCAGGTGTAGCGGTAGTCCCAGTTGCGCACGCCGCCGATCTCCTCGGGCAGCGAGGTGGTGGGGGCGGCCACGATGCCGCCGGTGGGCGCGTACGTCAGCGCCTTGAGCGTGATCAGCGAGCGGACCACGGCGTCCCGGTAGGGGCCGTGGTACGTACAGTGGCCGACCCACTCCCGCCAGAACTCCTCCGTGGTCTCCAGCGACCCCTCGGGGTCGGGCAGGGCCGGCGGCTCGCGGTGCGAGGGCTGCCAGCTGATGGTGAAGGCGACGCGCTCGCCGGGGGAGACGGTGAAGTCGGAGTAGGTCGTCAGATCCTTGCCGAAGGTGTCGGCGGTGGTGTCCAGCCAGACGGAGTCGGGGCCGGCCACGGCCACCGTGCGGTCGCCCACCTTGTGCACCCAGGGCACGACCCGCCCGTAGGAGAACCGCATCCGCAGGGCGGACCGCATCGGCACCCGGCCGCTGACGCCCTCCACGATCCGGATCAGCTGCGGCGCGCCGTCGCGCGGCGGCATGAAGTCGATGACGCGGACCGTGCCGCGCGGGGTGTCCCACTCGGATTCGAGCACGAGGGAATCCCCCCGGTACCGGCGGCGGTCCGCCCGCGGCGGCGCGGCCCCCGAGGGGTGCGACGGGCCGATCCGCCAGAAGCCGTGTTCCTCTTCGCCGAGCAGCCCTGCGAACGCCGCATGGGAATCGAATCGGGGCAGGCACAGCCAGTCGGCCGTGCCGTCCCGGCAGACCAGGGCGGCGGTCTGCATATCGCCGATGAGTGCGTAATCCTCGATACGCCCGGCCACGTCATCTCCAGTCGAACGGCATCTCAGGACCCCGGGGGGCCTTGGCGGTCAAGCGATCTTCGACGAGCTCTGTTCCGGATAGGGGGTCCCCCCCTGGGCACCCCCGGCGGTGGCTGGGGGAGGCAACTGGGGGAAGGCGGGATGTGCCGTGCCGGCCGGCTCGCTGCGTGTGTCCGAGCAGGATACGACGCGGAGTTGGGACACGCGCGACGGTTGGGAGTTGAATCTGTGCCGAATGGGTGGCCTGATGCGTACCCCGCACACGCCCGCCGACACGTCCGTGACGCACGGTCCGGCGGGCCGTCGCGCCGCGTCACCGGACGCGTACGGCCCCGGGCGCTGATACCCTGGTACCCCGTGGACCGGTGGGCGCAAGACCCCCCAACCGCAGCGACGGCACCCCCGAAAACAACCGGGTGATCGCCGGAACGCACCCTCACTCGCGACCACGGGAGCCCCCCTTTGGCCATTGCAGCAAAGCCCACGACGACCAAGCACCTCTTCGTCACCGGGGGTGTCGCTTCTTCGCTCGGCAAGGGACTGACGGCCTCCAGCCTGGGTGCGCTGCTCAAGGCGCGGGGTCTGCGGGTGACGATGCAGAAGCTCGACCCGTACCTGAACGTCGACCCGGGCACGATGAACCCGTTCCAGCACGGCGAGGTGTTCGTCACCAACGACGGCGCCGAGACCGACCTGGACATCGGCCACTACGAGCGCTTCCTCGACGTCGACCTCGACGGCTCGGCGAACGTCACCACCGGCCAGGTCTACTCCACCGTGATCGCCAAGGAGCGCCGCGGCGAGTACCTGGGTGACACCGTGCAGGTCATCCCGCACATCACCAACGAGATCAAGCACCGCATCCGGCGCATGGCCACCGACGACGTGGACGTCGTCATCACCGAGGTCGGCGGCACCGTCGGCGACATCGAGTCGCTGCCGTTCCTGGAGACGGTGCGTCAGGTCCGCCACGAGGTCGGCCGCGACAACGTCTTCGTCGTGCACATCTCGCTGCTGCCCTACATCGGCCCCTCCGGCGAGCTGAAGACCAAGCCCACCCAGCACTCGGTGGCCGCCCTGCGCAACATCGGCATCCAGCCCGACGCGATCGTGCTGCGCGCCGACCGCGAGGTGCCCACCGCCATCAAGCGCAAGATCTCGCTGATGTGCGACGTGGACGAGGACGCGGTCGTCGCCGCGATCGACGCCCCCTCGATCTACGACATCCCCAAGGTCCTGCACACCGAGGGCTTGGACGCCTACGTCGTGCGCAAGCTGGACCTGCCCTTCCGCGACGTGAACTGGACCCAGTGGGAGGACCTGCTGGACCGCGTCCACAATCCCTCGCACGAGGTCACCGTCGCGCTCGTCGGCAAGTACATCGACCTGCCCGACGCCTACCTCTCGGTGACCGAGGCCATCCGCGCCGGCGGCTTCGCCAACCGCGCCAAGGTCAAGATCAAGTGGGTCGCCTCCGACGAGTGCAAGACCCCGGCCGGCGCCAAGCAGCAGCTCTCGGACGTGGACGCGATCTGCATCCCGGGCGGCTTCGGCGACCGCGGTGTCAACGGCAAGGTCGGCGCCATCACCTACGCCCGTGAGAACAAGATCCCGCTGCTGGGCCTCTGCCTGGGCCTGCAGTGCGTGGTCATCGAGGCCGCCCGCAACCTGGCCGGCATCGAGGGCGCCAACTCCACCGAGTTCGACCCCGCCACCGCACACCCGGTCATCTCCACCATGGCCGAGCAGATGGACATCGTCGCCGGCGAGGGCGACATGGGCGGAACGATGCGCCTGGGCATGTACCCGGCCAAGCTCGCCGAGGGCTCCATCGTCCGTGAGGTCTACGACGACCAGCCCTACGTCGAGGAGCGCCACCGCCACCGCTACGAGGTCAACAACTCCTACCGCGGTGAGCTCGAGAAGAAGGCCGGCATCCTCTTCTCCGGCACCTCCCCCGACAACAAGCTCGTCGAGTACGTCGAGTACCCGCGCGAGGTCCACCCCTACCTGGTGGCCACCCAGGCCCACCCGGAGCTGCGCTCCCGCCCGACCCGCCCGCACCCGCTCTTCGCGGGCCTGATCAAGGCGGCCGTGCAGCGCCAGCAGGGCTGACCTATACGGTGGACCGGGGTGAGCGCCTCCTTCCGGAGGCACTCACCCCGGTTTCCGTATCTGCTGGAGGAAGACATGGCGCAGGCACCCATCCAGGACACCGCCGACGAGTGGCGGATCACGGCCACCGGCACCCCGTTCACCGGCAACAAGACCAGTGTCCGCACCGACACCGTGGTCATGCCGGACGGGACCCCCGTCACCCGCGACTATCAGGTGCACCCCGGATCGGTCGCCGTCCTGGCCCTCGACGACGAGGAGCGGGTGCTGGTGCTGAACCAGTACCGCCACCCCGTGCGGCAGCGGCTGTGGGAGATCCCCGCCGGCCTGCTGGACGTCCCCGGCGAGAACCCGCTGCACGCCGCGCAGCGCGAGCTCTACGAGGAGGCGCACGTCAAGGCCGAGGACTGGCGGGTGCTGACCGACGTCTACACCACGCCCGGCGGCTGCGACGAAGCCGTACGGATCTTCCTGGCGCGCGGCATCTCCGACGTCGAGGGCGACCGCTTCGCCGTCGAGCACGAGGAGCTCGACATGCAGCTGGACCGCGTCCCGCTGGCCCTGCTGGCCCGCGGCATCCTGGCCGGCGAGCTCCACAACAACTCCCTCGTCGTCGGCGTCCTTTCGGTGCTGGCCGCGCTTGCGGGCGACGGCCTGGACGCGCTGCGCCCGGCGGACGCGCCCTGGCCGGCCCGCCCGTTCGAGGCCTGACGACCCGCCGGGAACACCCTCCGCGGTCCGATCGTCATGCAACCCGAATAGGTGATCTTCAGCATGGCGGCTCCGCGTTCCCCGGAGCGCGGCGGACGGTGAACTAGGCTCGCTGTGTTCCCGACCGCGGCCGCGGCGGGCTCGTGCGTGCAGTGTGCAGGTGGAACGGGAGTGGACCCGTGGCGGAGCGGACGGTGGAAACCGGCGGACCGGCGGCGGCCCCGCCCGAGCGACGGCTGCCCGCCCCGGGCACGGGAGTGAGCCCCCGTCAGACACCCGCCCGGCCGGCGGGTCCGGCACCGGAGGGGTTCGTCGGACGGCTGCGCGAGCTCAAGGAGCTGCGCGAGGACATCGTCCGCGCCGGGCTCGACACCCTCTCCGGCCGCAAGAAGCCCCGCAGCCGGGTGCTGCTCATCGCCGGCCGCCCCGGTTCCGGGCGCACCGCCCTCGCCGAGGCACTGGTCCGGCAGCTCGCCAGGGAGTACCCGGACGGAGTACTGCGCGCCCGCCTCACGGGTGCCGACGGCGCCCCCGTGCCCACCGAACGGACCGCGCGCGCCCTGCTCGCCGAGCTCGGCGCCCCCGTACCGGCGGGCGCCCTGGAGGACGAACTCACCCAGGCCCTGCGGGCCGCCCTCGACGGGCGGCGGGTGCTGCTGCTCCTCGACGACGCCGCGGGCGCCGAACAGGTGGACCCGCTGCTGCCGGACGAACCCGACTGCCTCGTCGTCGCCGTCTCGCGCGGCCCGCTGACCGGGGTGCCCGACGTCCGGCCGTGCACCCTCGGCGGGCTGGACACGGCCGCGGCCGTCGAACTGCTGGAGCGGTACGCCGGCCCGACCCGCATCACCTGCGACCCGGTGGCGGCGGCCGCCGTCGTCGAGGAGTGCGGCGGCCAGCCCGCCGCCCTGGTGCTGGTCGGCGGCTGGCTCGCGGCCCGCACCAAGATGACGATCGTCGACGTCGCCAAGCGGCTGCGGGAACTGCCGCCCGCCGTCGACGGCTACGAGAACGCCGGCCGGCCGCTCGCCCGGGCCTTCTGGCTCGCCTACGAGGCGCTGCCGCCGCCCGCCGCCCGCACCCTGCACCTCCTCGCACTGGCCCCGGCCGGGCTGCTCGACGCGCACACCGCCTCGGCCCTGGCCGGCTCCTCGCTGGCCACCGCCCAGTCCGCGCTGGAGGACCTCACCACCCGCGGCCTGCTGCGCCCGGAGGCACCCGAGAGCGACTCGGGCGCGCTGCCGCCGCAGTACCGGGTGCCCGGCTGCCTGGCCCCGCTGCTCGGCGCGCTGCTGCAGGCGCAGGAGCGGCCCGCCGAGATCGAGCTGGCGCGCGCCCGGATGCTGGAGCGCACCGTGCGCCAGCTGCACTCCTGCCGGGCCGCCACCGAGCGGAACGATCCGGCGGTGCGCAGACGGATCGAACAGCTGCCCAGACCGCTGCGCTTCTCCTCGGAGCGGGCCGCGGAGGAATGGCTGCTGGCGCGGTTGCCGGCGCTGCTGGCCGCCGCGCGCCTGGCCGTGGAGGACGGCCGGCTCGACACCCTCGCGCGGCGGCTGGTCTCCGCGCTGACCCGGGCGCTCACCGCCCACCTGGGCCCGGAGGCGGCGGCGCCCGAGCTGTACGGGCTGCACCAGCTCGTCCTCGACGTGGCGCGGCGCTGCGAGATGCCGCTGGAGAAGGCCGCGGCGCTGCTGAACCTCGGCGACCTGGACGCCCGGGCCGGGCGCACCGCCGAGGCGCTCGACCGCTACCGCCAGGCGCTGCAGTCGGCGCGCGAGGCGGGCGATCCGTACGCGACCAGCCGCGCGCTGGAGTCCATCGCCGCCGCCCATCAGCAGCTGGGCGACTGGCAGCGGGCGGCCGACTGGTACCGGCGGGGGCTGGAGCTGCGGCTGACGCGGGGTGAGCTCGCCGACGAGGCACGGCTGTACGGGCGCCTCGGCGCGGTGCACAGCTACGCCGGCCAGTGGGCGGAGGCGCTGCGCGACTGGCGTGCCGCGGCCGCCGCCTGCCGCAGGCTGCGGGACCAGCCCGGGCACGCCCGGGCGCTGAGCGAGGCCGCCCGGGTGCTGGAGCACGCCGGCCGGCCCCGTGAGGCGCTGCGCACCTGCCTGGAGGCGGTGGAGTGCGCCAGGGGCGCGGGCGACGCCCGGCTGGAGGCGGCGGTGCGGCTGCGGCTGGCGGACACCCTCGAGCGGCTGGGCGACCCGGCCTCGGCGGACGAGCACCGGCAGACCGCCGAGCGGCTGCTGGGGGCCGGGGGCGAGGGAGCCCAGGGGCCCGCAGGAGAGGCGGCGGGTGCTCCTCCGGGAGAGCCTTAGAGAGAGGAGTGCCGGCGGAGGTGCGGTAGGGGTTACGCAGGGTACCGGATCTTCGACCTAAGAAACCGATGGCGGTTGGCGCAAAGATTGGTGCATTGCAAGGCTAGACAGCGCGCAATCCTTCATTAGACTGGCAACGCCGCGGTCGACGCGGTCTGCTCTGGTGTGCCCGGCATATCAGGATTAGCCTGTCATTCTCTGATATAAGGACCGTGATCGACGTGAAGGTCGGCATCCCCCGCGAGGTCAAGAACAACGAATTCCGCGTGGCCATCACGCCCGCCGGCGTGCATGAGCTGGTGCGCAACGGCCACCAGGTCTTCGTCGAGAAGGGGGCCGGTGTCGGCTCCTCCATCACCGACGCCGAGTACGTGGCCGCCGGTGCGGCCATCCTGGACACCGCCGACGACGTCTGGGCCACCGCCGACCTGCTGCTGAAGGTCAAGGAGCCGATCGCGGAGGAGTACCACCGCCTCCGCAAGGGCCAGACCCTCTTCACCTACCTGCACCTCGCCGCCTCCCGCGAGTGCACGGACGCGCTGCTCGAGTCGGGCACCACCGCCATCGCGTACGAGACGGTCGAGCTCGCCAACCGCGCGCTGCCGCTGCTCGCCCCGATGTCCGAGGTCGCGGGCCGGCTGGCCCCGCAGGTCGGTGCCTACCACCTGATGCGCTCGGCCGGCGGCCGCGGCGTGCTGCCGGGCGGCGTCCCGGGCACGGCGGCGGGCAAGGCCGTCGTCATCGGCGGCGGCGTCTCCGGCTGGAACGCCGCGCAGATCGCCGTCGGCATGGGCTTCCACGTCACCCTGCTCGACCGTGACATCAACAAGCTCCGCGAGGCCGACAAGGTCTTCGGCACCAAGGTGCAGACGATCGTCTCCAACGCCTACGAGCTGGAGAAGGCCGTCGTCGAGGCCGACCTGGTCATCGGCGCCGTCCTCATCCCGGGCGCCAAGGCCCCCAAGCTGGTCACCAACGAGCTCGTCGCCAAGATGAAGCCCGGAAGTGTACTTGTCGACATTGCGATCGACCAGGGCGGCTGCTTCGAGGACTCCAAGCCGACCACCCACGCGGAGCCGACCTTCCAGGTCCACGACTCCGTCTTCTACTGCGTCGCCAACATGCCGGGCGCGGTGCCGAACACCTCCACCTACGCGCTGACCAACGCCACGCTGCCCTACATCGTGGAGCTGGCCAACCGCGGCTGGCAGGAGGCGCTGCGTCGCGACGCCGCGCTCGCCAAGGGTCTCAACACGCATGAGGGTCAGGTCGTTTACGGCCCCGTCGCCGAGGCGCACGGTCTGCCGCACGTCGAACTGAGCACCCTGCTCGGCTGAGCCGTCATGGCGTAACCCATAAGAGCACGCACCCGGCCGGGCCTTGTCGAGCAAGGTCCGGCCGGGGTGTTTTGCCGTGCTTTGACCTGCCCGTGATTCTTCCGGGTTATCCGCCGTACACCCTTGACAGAAGGGTGTTCGATTGCCGACACATCGTGCCGTCTCCGGCGGATTGTGTTGCTGCGGACCGCCGACACGCCATAGAGTCGCCAACCGTCGGCATGGTGCCACGCTGACGTATCTAGATGTTTCCTGGTCACCAAGGAGGTAGGACGACTTGTGAATGAGTCGACATTTGCTCCCGGGGGTGGTCACCCAGGAATGCCTGCGCTGGGCCAGAGTCCCGTGGGACTCCAAGCTGTCGGCTCCGTCGCTGTCCACACCTTCGCAGCCCACCAGAACATCCAGAGCATGACGACAGCCCACCAGAGCATGGACGGTCAACACGTGAACGCCATGGCCGGCGACCGGGGCGGGGCGGAATCCACCCGTCTCGCCGACTACGAGCAAGTGCCGGACGGGCACTTCTACGACCCCGACGCGGAGTACGAGCCCGACCCCGAGTACGCGGCGACGCTCGCACCCGACGCCGCGCGCCAGCGCCGTGAGCGCATCGGCCCCACCGGGCGTCCCCTGCCGTACTTCCCGATCCCCGGCCCGCTGGCCCATCACGGCCCGGCCAAGATCATCGCGATGTGCAACCAGAAGGGCGGGGTCGGCAAGACCACCTCGACCATCAACCTGGGCGCCGCGCTCGCGGAGTACGGACGCCGGGTCCTGCTGGTCGACTTCGACCCCCAGGGCGCGCTCTCGGTCGGCCTCGGGGTCAACCCGATGGAGCTCGATCTGACGGTCTACAACCTGCTCATGGAGCGGGGCATGTCGGCCGACGAGGTGCTGCTGAAGACGGCCGTCCCCAACATGGACCTGCTGCCCAGCAATATCGACTTGTCGGCGGCCGAGGTCCAGCTCGTCAGCGAGGTCGCCCGCGAATCCACGCTCCAGCGCGCCCTGAAGCCGCTGATGTCGGACTACGACTACATCGTGATCGACTGTCAGCCCTCGCTCGGCCTGCTCACCGTCAACGCGCTGACGGCGGCTCACAAGGTGATCGTGCCGCTCGAGTGCGAGTTCTTCGCGCTGCGCGGCGTCGCGCTGCTCACCGAGACGATCGAGAAGGTCCAGGAGCGGCTCAACCCCGAACTCGAGCTGGACGGCATCCTCGCCACGATGTACGACTCGCGGACCGTGCACAGCCGTGAGGTCCTCGCGCGCGTGGTCGAGGCGTTCGACGATCACGTCTACCACACCGTCATCGGCCGTACGGTCCGCTTCCCCGAGACCACGGTCGCGGGCGAGCCCATCACCACGTACGCGTCCAACTCCGTCGGCGCCGCCGCGTACCGTCAGCTGGCCAGGGAGGTGCTCGCCCGGTGTCACGCCGAGTGAGTCTGCCCGGTGCCGACGAGCTGTTCCGCACCACCGGCGGGATGGGGCTGCAGTCCTCCTCCCCGCGCCGGAAGGCGAACGGCGAGCCGCGGGTGCCGGGACCGGGCGACGGGCCCGACGTCGAGCGCCCGGCCAAGGGCGCGGAGCGGGACGGGCGCGGTGCGGCCGCCCCCGCGGCCGCGGCGGCCACGGGCCAGGAGCAGGACGCCGAGCGCCGCGCCGTGGACGGCCGCGAGCGCGCGGCCGCCGCCCGTGCGGCGGGCGAGCCCGCCACCCAGGGCAAGCGGCGCGGGCGCGCCGCCAACCGCCGGCCCAGCGGGCGCGAGCGCCACGACGAGAAGATCACCGTCTATGTCTCCGCCGAGGAGCTCATGGACCTCGAGCACGCCCGGCTGGTGCTGCGCGGCGAACACGGGCTCGCGGTCGACCGCGGCCGCATCGTCCGCGAGGCCGTCGCCGTCGTCCTCGCCGACCTGGAACAGCGCGGCGACGCGAGCATCCTCGTGCGGCGCCTGCGCGGCCGCTAACCTGCCGTCAACCGCAGTCGAACGCCGTCCCCGCACCCCGGGCCGCACGGCCCGCCGCCCCGCCCCGCACCCTGGAACCCCGATGCCCGCAGCCGCTCCCTCTCCGGCCCGCCGTCCGCTGGGCCGCGGCCCGGGGAACCGGCCGGTGGAGCCGGAGCCGGAGGCGCCGGCTGCCGACGAGGCCCCGGAGCCGGAAGGTCCTGGGCCGGACGTGCCGCAGGCCGCCGCGGCCGCCGGTGGTGCGGACGACGGGCGGTTCACCGTCCGGCTGGCGAACTTCGAGGGGCCCTTCGACCTGTTGCTGCAGCTGATCGCCAAGCACAAGCTGGACGTCACCGAGGTCGCCCTGTCCAAGGTCACCGACGAGTTCATGGCGCACATCCGTGCCATGGGACCGGACTTCGACCTGGACCAGACCACCGAGTTCCTCGTGGTCGCGGCGACGCTGCTCGACCTCAAGGCGGCCCGGCTGCTGCCCGCCGCCGAGGTGGAGGACGAGGCGGATCTGGCCCTGCTGGAGGCGCGCGACCTGCTCTTCGCCCGGTTGCTGCAGTACCGGGCGTACAAGCGGATCGCGGAGATCTTCAGCGAGCGGCTGGCCACGGAAGGCCGCCGCCACCCCCGTACGGTCGGCCTGGAGCCGCACCACGCCGAGCTGCTGCCCGAGGTCGTCCTCGGCATCGGGCCGCAGCGGCTGGCGGAGCTGGCCGTCAAGGCCATGCGGCCCAAGCCCGCGCCCCAGGTGTACGTGGACCACATCCACGCGCCGCTGGTCAGCGTCCGGGAGCAGGCCGAAGTCGTGGTGACCCGGCTGCGCGAGGCGGGCGAGGCCAGCTTCGGGGAGCTCACCGAGGACGCACCGGACACCCTCACCGTCGTGGCGCGTTTCCTGGCCCTTCTGGAGCTCTACCGCGAGCGGGTGGTCGCCCTGGACCAGGACGAGGCGCTGGGGGCCCTGAACGTCCGCTGGACGGGCGCGGAGGACGCCCGCCCGACGGTGACGGACGAGTTCGACCGCGAGCCGGAGACCGAGCCGGAGGCCGGACGGGACACCGGGACCGGGCCGGAGCCGGAGGAGAGCACACCGTGACCGAAGACGTGATCCACGACATGGCCGAAGAGATGACCGAAGACCTGGCCGGGGAGACGGCCCTCGCGCGGCTCGCCCTCAAGCCGGCCCTGGAGGCCGTGCTCATGGTCGTCGACGAGCCGGCCACCGAGGACCACCTCGCCAAGGTCCTCGAGCGGCCCCGGCGCGACGTCGCCGCCGCCCTGCGCGAGCTGTCCGACGACTACACCGCCCAGGGCCGCGGATTCGACCTGCGGCACGTGGCCGGCGGCTGGCGTTTCTTCACCCGCACCGAGTACGCCGACGCCGTCGAGGCCTTCGTCCTCGACGGGCAGCAGGCCCGGCTCACCCAGGCCGCGCTGGAGACCCTGGCCGTGGTCGCGTACCGTCAGCCGGTCAGCCGTTCGCGGGTCTCGGCCGTACGCGGCGTGAACTGCGACGGCGTCATGCGCACCCTCCTCCAGCGCGGTCTGGTGGAGGAGGCGGGGACGGAACCCGAAACAGGTGCGATCCTGTACAGGACGACGAATTACTTTCTGGAGCGCATGGGCCTGCGCGGCCTGGACGAGCTCCCGGAGCTCGCCCCCTTCCTCCCCGAGGCGGAAGCGATCGAGGGCGACACTCAGGAAGGTGTGCCGTCGTTCGATCCGGACGCACCGGACACCGACGCAGACGACAAGACGGAACTTTGATGCGAAGCAGCGGCAGGAACAGCGGAAGCGGCAACCGGGACGACCGGGGCGGCCGGGCAGGGTCTTCCCGTCCGGCGTCCGGGGGCGGGCGCGCGGGCGGCGGCCGTTCCGGCGGCGGACGCCCCGAGAGCGGCGGCCGCTCCGGTGGCGGGAGCTACGGCGGCGGTCGTTCCGGCGGCGGCAGCTACGGCGGCCGCTCCGAGGGCGGGCGTTACGAGGGCGGTCGCGGCGGGGACCGCCGCGACGACCGTCGCGATGACCGGCAGCAGGAGCGTCCGCGTCGTCCGCGCCCCGAGGAGCGCCGTTACGACGTGGGCCCGGACGCCGAGCGCACCCGCGGCGGCGCCACCAGCGGCCGTCAGAGCGGCCCCACCAGCGGTCGCGGCGCGGCGGCCCGCGGCGGTGCCAAGGGCGGCCCCAAGCGGAGCTCCACGGCCGGCTCCGGCGGTCGCAGCAGCGGGCCCGCCCGCGGTCACGGCTACGCCCCCGCCCGCCCGCGCGAGCTCGACGCCAAGATCGAGGAGCGCAACCGGGAGCGGCACAACAAGCCGCAGGTGAAGACCCCCAAGACCTTCCCCGGCGCCGAGCAGGAGGGCGAGCGCCTGCAGAAGGTGCTGGCCCGGGCCGGCATGGGCTCGCGGCGTGCCTGCGAAGAGCTCATCGAGATGGCGCGCGTCGAGGTCAACGGCGAGATCGTCACCGAGCAGGGCCTGCGCGTGGACCCGGAGAAGGACGAGATCAAGGTCGACGGCCTGACGGTCGCCACCCAGTCGTACCTCTTCTTCGCGCTCAACAAGCCGGCCGGCGTCGTCTCCACCATGGAGGACCCCGACGGCCGCCAGTGCCTCGGCGACTACGTCACCAACCGCGACACCCGGCTCTTCCACGTCGGCCGTCTCGACACGGAGACCGAGGGCATCATCCTGCTCACCAACCACGGTGAGCTGGCCCATCGCCTCACGCACCCCAAGTACGGCGTGCAGAAGACGTACCTGGCGGCCATCACGGGCCCGCTGCCGCGCGACATCGGCAAGCAGCTCAAGAGCGGCATCCAGCTCGAGGACGGCTGGGCCCGCGCCGACAATTTCCGCGTCATCCAGCAGACCGGCAAGAACTACCTCGTCGAGGTGACCCTCCACGAGGGCCGCAAGCACATCGTGCGCCGCATGCTCGCCGAGGCCGGCTTCCCGGTCGAGAAGCTGGTCCGCACCAGCTTCGGCCCGATCCCCCTGGGCGACCAGAAGTCCGGCTGGCTGCGCCGCCTGACCAACACCGAGGTCGGCATGCTCATGCGCGAGGTCGACCTCTAGACCACCCGGCAGGGCGGGCCGCACGGCCCGCCCTGGCGTTCGGTCGTGCGGCGCTCGTGCCGCCCGTGGGCTACGACCACACCGCCAGGCCCGTCGCCCGGCCCTCCTCGTCGCGCTGGATCTCCATCATGCCCTCCACCGCGTCACGGGTGATCCTGCCGAAGACGTGCGGGAACAGGGTGCCCGCCGCCACCCCCGGCGGCGGCGCCGGCACGGCGGCCTCCCAGCGCACCATCACGTCCAGCTTGTGCTCGTCGATCAGCAGGACCATCAGCGGGCCGGGCACCTCGCGGTAGAACGCGGTGGCCACGGCGAGCGTGGTCGCCTCGTCGGGGGAGCAGTGGACGAAGCCCTCCTCGGCGAGGGACGCGGGGGAGTAGGGGCGGTCGGGCACGGTCAGCCAGTCGTCCAGCGGCACCACGTGATAGATCATGAACACGGTTGTACCCGACGAGGGCCCCGCCAGTCCCGGGCGGCGGGCTGACTAGACATCCCACGCACTGAACGCGTCAAGCGGCTTCGGCGACGATCTCCTTCGACGGCTGGTTCGGGAAGGCCCTCGTCTCGTCGTAGCCCTGATCGTTTTGCAGGCAGTGGAAGAGCATTCCCATGAAGCGATTGAAGAGATGCCGCTGGGCGGCGACGTGCCGGTCTCCGGCCTCCCGGCGGCGGTCGTAGTGAGCTCTGGCGGCGGGGGAGGCGGTGAGGGCTGCGAAGGCCCACACATAGCCGACGGCGGCCAGGCGCTGGTTCTTGACCTTGCGGCTCATCACGACGCAGCTCTTGCCACTGGACCGGGTCACCGGTGCGCTTCCGGCGTAGGCCTTGATGGAGGAGGCGTTCGCGAAGCGGGATCGGTCGTCCCCGATCTCGGCAAGCACGCGGGCGCCGGCTAATCGTCCCAGTCCCGGAAAGCTGGCGATGACCTGCGCGTCCCGGTGCTGGTCGAACGCTGTGACGGTGGCGGCCTCAAGATCCTCGGCGTTGGCGCAAGCGGTCTCCAGCTGCCGCACTAGGGCGGCGGCCTGCTGTCCGAGAGCGTGCTCGACCTCTGGCAGCTGGTGCAGGTAGTCGCGGCGGAGGATCTCGTGGAGCCGGTCGGCCTCGGCCGGGATGCCACGGATACGTCCAGCGCGCTTGAGAAGGGCCTGCAACTGCCGGCGTGTGAGCTTGGAGGCTGCGGTCGGGGTCGGTGCCGCGGCCAGGATGGTGCGGGCTTCTCGAGAGGACACGCCATCGCGCTTGTCGGCGAAGGCCACCAGGATCGAGGGGTAGAACTCGCGCAGCTGGGAGCGGAGCTTGTTGTGGGACTGGGTGCGGGCCCAGACCGCGTCCTGCTGAGCGCGGGCGAGCACGGCGATCGCCTGGGCGAGCTCGGAGTCCTTCGGCAGGGGCCGGTGCTCGGCCATGTCGACTCGCAGAATGTTGGCCAGGGTGGCAGCGTCGATCGCGTCGGACTTCTTGCGGGCTACCGAGTGCCGGTCCCGGTAGCGGGCCACGGCGAGCGGGTTGATCGCGAACACCGGGCGGCCGGTCGCTCGCAGGCAGGCGACCAGCAAGCCGCGTGAGGTCTCGATCGCGACTGGGATCGGGCACTGCTGGCTGTCACCGTGCTCGCTCAGCAGCGCGGTGAGCTGGGCGAAACCGGCCTTGTCATCGCTGATCCGCAGTTTGGCGACTTGCTTGCCGTCGGTTCGGACCAGTGCGACGTCATGATGGTCTTCGGCCCAGTCCACCCCGCAGAACACCGGCGCCGGTAACCCTGTGATCTCCATCGTGTTCTCCTCGTGCTCAGGCGTTTACGCAGGCCAGAGCCTGTGCAGGGTGCGCGTGCTCCCTAATGGCAGTGCTCACGGGCACAACATCCCACCAGCCGTTCGCAACCCCAGCGAGCCGCGCGGCCCTCGCTCTTAACCAGAGCTCGATGGCCCTCGGTGTGGTGAGAGGTGATCCGCACGGCCGACTCAAGCCACGGACAACAAAACTCTCCGAAGCACCACAGCGGGCACGATGAACCAATCTGTCTCAGCTCGTGCCGCCGTGTGTGCAATCTGCCCAGCGGTGTGGGCGGACGTGATTGATGCCGGTCAGGGCGAGATCGCTCTCACTAAAGGACTTCATGTCCAGGTGGCGGACCAGACCTTGGCCCTGACCGACAGGGGCGGCACTGCCTCGCTCTAGTCATAGGGCTCAAGGCCTTCTGGCTGGGGGCAAGAGATCAGCACCTCCTTGATGCCCCATTAGGCTGGGGCCGTGAGAACCGCCCTTGTCATCGGAACCGGACTGATCGGCACGTCCGCCGCCCTCGCACTGGCCGGTCGCGGCGTCCAGGTGCACCTCATGGACCACGACCCCGCCCAGGCCCGTACGGCCGCCGCACGCGGCGCCGGCACGGACCAGGCGCCCGAGGGACGCGTGGACCTCGCGATCGTCGCCGTACCGCCCGCACACGTCGCCATGACCCTCGCCGAGGCGATCCGCGACGACCTCGCCCGCGCCTATCTGGACGTCGCCAGCGTCAAGGGCGGTCCGCGCCGCGAGCTCGAGGAGCTCGGCTGCGACCTCAGCGGCTACCTCGGCACGCATCCGATGGCCGGGCGCGAGCGCTCCGGCCCGATGGCGGCCACCGCCGACCTCTTCGAGGGCCGGCCCTGGGTGCTGACCCCGACCCCCGCCACCGACACCGAGGTCCTCAACCTCGCCCTCGAACTGGTCGCCCTGTGCCGGGCGGTGCCCGTCGTCATGGACGCCGACGCCCACGACCGCGCCGTCGCCCTCGTCTCGCACACCCCGCAGCTGATCTCCAGCATGGTCGCCGCCCGCCTGCGGGAGGCCGACGAGACGGCCGTGCGCCTGTGCGGCCAGGGCATCCGCGACGTCACCCGCATCGCGGCCTCCGACCCGCGCATGTGGATCGACATCCTCTCCGCCAACCCCGGGCCCGTCGCCGACGTCCTCGCCGACGTCGCCGCCGACCTCGAGGAGACCGTCACCGCCCTGCGCGCCCTGGACTCCGCCGACGAGGACAAGCGCCTGGGCGGCGCGGCCGGCATCGAGGCCGTCCTGCGGCGCGGCAACGCGGGCCGCTCCCGGGTCCCCGGCAAGCACGGCGCGGCTCCGGCGGCCTACGAGAGCGTGAGCGTCCTCATCGGCGACCAGCCGGGCGAGCTGGCCCGGATCTTCGCCGACGCCGGCCGGGCGGGCGTCAACATCGAGGACGTACGCATCGAGCACGCCACCGGCCAGCAGGCGGGCCTGATCCAGCTGATGGTCGAGCCGGCGGCCGTGGCGGGGCTCACCGCGACGCTCCGGGACCGGGGCTGGGCGGTGCGCCAGTAGCCGCCCGGACCGTACGGCTGCGCGGGGCGGTCCGGCGAGCCAGTAACCTTGGGTGAGCCTGATATGGGCCCATCCGCTCCGCCCCGTGCACAAGGAAGGTGTCTGACACCGTGGAAACCGCCGCCCGGACCGCCCCGGCAGCTGTCATCGTCGGCATCGACGGCCCCTCCGGCACGGGCAAGTCCAGCACCTCCAAGGCCGTGGCCGCCAAGCTCGGCCTGCGCTACCTGGACACCGGCGCCCAGTACCGGGCGATCACCTGGTGGATGCTGAGCAACGGCATCGACGTCGCCGACGCCGCCGCCGTGGCCGACGCCGCCGCCAAGCCGGAGATCGTCTCCGGCACCGACCCGGCCGCGCCCACCATCACCGTCGACGGGGCGGACGCCTCGGCGCCCATCCGCACCCGGGAGGTCACCGCGGCGGTCAGCGCCGTCAGCGCGGTGCCGGAGGTGCGCACGCGCCTGACCGAGCTGCAGCGGACCATCGCCGCCGAGGCCCCGGACGGCATCGTCGTCGAGGGCCGGGACATCGGCACCACCGTGCTGCCCGACGCCGACCTCAAGATCTTCCTCACCGCCTCGGCCGAGGCGCGCGCCGCCCGCCGCAGCGGTGAGCTGAAGGGCAAGGAGGCGACCGACCTGGCCGCCACCCAGGCCGCCCTGATCAAGCGGGACGCGGCCGACTCCGGCCGCAAGACCTCCCCGCTCGCCAAGGCCGCCGACGCGGTCGAGGTCGACACCACCGAGCTGACGCTCGAGCAGGTCATCGAGTGCGTCGTCACGCTCGTGGAGGAGCGGCGCAATCGAGACGCAGCGCAGGTCGAGGGTTCCGACCGAGGGACGAGGGAGGGGCACTCGGCCGGAGCGGAGTCGAGATGAAGCGCGACCGAGGGCGGGGAGCGGCGGGCAGCGGCGTGAGCGGACCTGTCACCGGAACCGAGGCCGGGGCCGCCGTCGGCCGCCGGATCGGGATCGGGCTGATGTACGGGCTGTGGAAGCCCCGCGTCCTGGGCGCCTGGCGGGTGCCCACCGCGGGGCCGGTCATCCTGGCCGTCAACCACTCCCACAACATCGACGGCCCCATGGTGATGGGCACCGCGCCCCGCCCGGTGCACTTCCTGATCAAGCAGGAGGCGTTCACCGGCCCGCTGGACCCGTTCCTGCGGGGGATCGGCCAGCTCAAGGTGGACCGCGAGAGCGCCGACCGGGCCGCCATCGGCGACGCGCTGGCCGTGCTGGAGCGCGGCCACGTCCTGGGGATCTTCCCCGAGGGCACCCGGGGCGAGGGCGACTTCTCGTCGCTGCGCGCCGGGCTGGCCTATTTCGCCGTACGGTCGGGGGCGCCGATCGTGCCGGTGGCGGTGCTGGGCAGCGCCCGCGAGCGGGGCCGGCTGGTCCCCGGGCTGCCTCCGCTGCGCAGCCGGATCGACGTGGTCTTCGGTGACCCGTTCGAGGCGGGCGACGGCAGCGGGAAGCGGACCCGGACCGCGCTGGACGCGGCCGCGACCCGGGTCCAGCAGCGGCTGGCCGCACACCTGGCGGAAGCCAGGCGGCTGACCGGTCGTACGACCAACGAGACTTGAGTAGCGGCCCGCACGGGCGGTCCGTCCGATGACGAAGCACTTCAAAAGCAGGGAATTGACTTCATGAACGACCAGATCCACTCCGGCGACGAGCACGGTGAGCTTGGCGACGCCGAGTACGCGGAGTTCATGGAGCTCGCGGCGCAGGAGGGCTTCGACGCCGAGGAGGTCGAGAGCGAGCTCGCCGCCGCCGGCCACGGCCCGCTGCCCGTGCTCGCCGTCGTCGGCCGCCCCAACGTCGGCAAGTCGACGCTGGTGAACCGCATCATCGGCCGCCGCGAGGCCGTCGTCCAGGACAAGCCGGGCGTCACCCGCGACCGCGTCACCTACGAGGCCGAGTGGGCCGGCCGCCGCTTCAAGGTCGTCGACACCGGCGGCTGGGAGCAGGACGTCCTCGGGCTCGACGCGTCCGTCGCCGCCCAGGCGGAGTACGCGATCGAGGCCGCCGACGCGGTGGTCTTCGTCGTGGACGCCACGGTCGGCGCCACCGACACCGACGAGGCCGTCGTCAAGCTGCTGCGCCGCGCGGGCAAGCCCGTCGTGCTGTGCGCCAACAAGGTCGACGGCCAGTCCGGCGAGGCCGACGCCACCGCGCTGTGGTCGCTCGGTCTCGGCGAGCCGATGCCGGTCTCCGCGCTGCACGGCCGTGGCACGGGCGACATGCTCGACGAGGTGCTCAACGCCCTGCCCGAGGCCCCGGCCCAGACCTTCGGCACCGCCCCCGGCGGACCGCGCCGCATCGCGCTGATCGGCCGCCCGAACGTCGGCAAGTCCTCCCTGCTGAACAAGGTCGCGGGCGAGGAGCGGGTCGTCGTCAACGAGCTGGCCGGCACCACCCGTGACCCGGTCGACGAGCTGATCGAGCTGGGCGGCACGACCTGGAAGTTCGTCGACACCGCCGGCATCCGCAAGCGCGTGCACCTGCAGGAGGGCGCGGACTACTACGCCTCCCTGCGCACCGCCGCGGCGGTCGAGAAGGCCGAGGTCGCGGTCATCCTCATCGACGCGAGCGAGACCATCAGCGTCCAGGACCAGCGCATCATCACCATGGCCGTCGAGGCCGGGCGGGCGATGGTCCTCGCGTTCAACAAGTGGGACACCCTCGACGAGGAGCGTCGCTACTACCTCGAGCGCGAGATCGAGACCGAGCTGCAGCAGATCGCGTGGGCGCCGCGGGTCAACGTCTCGGCGCGCACGGGCCGCCACATGGAGAAGCTGGTCCCGGCGATCGAGACGGCCCTGGAGGGCTGGGAGACGCGGGTGCCGACCGGTCGGCTGAACGCCTTCCTCGGCGAGCTCGTCGCGGCCCACCCGCACCCGATCCGGGGCGGCAAGCAGCCCCGCATCCTCTTCGGAACCCAGGCGGGCACCAAGCCCCCGCGCTTCGTGCTCTTCGCCTCCGGCTTCATCGAGGCCGGCTACCGCCGCTTCATCGAGCGCCGTCTGCGCGAGGAGTTCGGCTTCGAGGGCACCCCGATCCACCTGTCGGTGCGGGTGCGTGAGAAGCGCGGTCGCAAGAAGTAGGCGAGAAGCGGGACGGTAGTACGACGCCGGGCAGCCCCGGATCCCACCGGGGTCCGGGGCTCCGTCGTGTGCCGGAGCGGGGCGGCGGCTAGAAGCCGCGGGAGTGGCCGTCGCGCGGGGCGGGCGGCAGGGCGGGCAGCTGACTGCCGCGCGGGCGCCCGTAGTACGACTCCCACACCGCGTTGTACCCCGACTGACCCGGATAGGCGGACGGCCCCGTCAGCTGCCCGGCGTAGCCGTACCCGCCCTGGTGCGGGCCGAAGGCCTTGAACCGCAGGTCCTCCTCGCCCGAGCGGTCCCCGGGCAGGGCCCGGAAGGATCGGCGGTACTCGGAGCAGAGAGCGTCGTAGATCGGGGTGACCGAGGCGGGGTGACTCTCCGTGGAGGCGTCGCGGGGTGGCCGCATGCCGGGAATGTGGTTCGGGTACGAGGTCCGGGCGGGTTCGTATGAGTACACATCCCTGCCAACGACCTCGAGGCCCGTCGGATGCGGCCCGGGGCGCGAATGGCCCGCCGGGAGGATGCCCGCCGGGTGCACGACGGGGCGCAGGTCGCCGCTCATGTGCCCGCCAGCGGCATGGCCGCCCCCACCAGCCGGCCGCCCGCGGCCGCCCGGTCCAGGGCCTCGCGCAGCAGGTCCTCGCGCGGCTGTGCCCCGATCGTCCCGACCGGGGCACAGAAGACCAGTACCTGGCGCGTCTTGTTGACCGCGGCCCGCCACTCGTCGGCGACCTGCATCGCCTGGTGCGCCTGCCACCAGGCCTGGGGCGTGGTCCCCCCGGCCGGCGGCTGCATGACCGCGTGCAGCTTGCCCATGGCCACCAGCACCGACCAGCCCGGGAGCGGCGGCGGCTCCTCGTCGACGTCGGTCACGGGCGCGAAGCCCTGCTCGGTGAGCAGCTCCAGGAAGACGTCGACCGGGCCCGTGGTGCCCGGGCGGGCGATCGGCCCCAGCGGCTCCACCACCAGTGCGGGGTGCACATTGCCGCTGACCAGCACCAGACCGCTCGTCACCCCGAGCTCGGCCTGCAGCGGCACCTCCGGCTCGCCCTCGCCGGTGATGGAGCGCACGGCGCCCTGCAGCTGCTCCTCGGAGACCGGGACCACCTGGGAGGGGATGCAGGCGGCGTGGGCGAAGGCCAGCACGGCCGTCTCGTCCCCGACGAACAGCACCGTGCTGGTGCGCTCCTTCTCGGTGTGGCCGGGGGTGCGGCAGGAGGTGCAGTCGTAGGGCCCCGGGGCGCTGTCGCCGCCCAGCAGACGCTCCGCTTCCTCGGCGCCGATCTCGGCGCGTACCTCGTCGCTGACATCGAGCATGCGCGGCACGGGGTCTCCTCTAAAACTTGGTGTGACACTCGGTGGGCAAGCACTGCGGATCGCTACGCGGGGTGAGCATGGCGGAACCCGGCTCGTAAGGAGACAACGGACGATCCATGGCCTGGGTCACGCCCCGGAAAAGTTCCCGGATCCGCTACCGATTCGCCATCTGTTGAAGAACGACTTGGTGATCAAGGCCAACCTGCCGGCCCGCCCCACGGTCTAACCTCTCAGTGGAGGCGGGCTACCAGGACTGTCCGCGGCATACCGGCTGCATGGGGACGAATGCACATCTCATTCCTGATTCACAACGCGTACGGCATCGGCGGCACGATCCGCACCACGTACAACCTGGCGGGCACCCTCGCCGAGCAGCACGACGTGGAGATCGTCTCCGTCTTCCGTCACCGCCAGGAGCCGGTCTTCACCCCCAGCCCCAAGGTGCGGCTGCGCCATCTGGTGGATCTGCGCAAGGACAGCCCCGGCTACGAGGGCGACGACCCCGACTACCAGCGCCCGGCGTCGGTCTTCCCGGCCACCGAGGGCCGCTACAAGCAGTACAGCGCCCTCACCGACCGGCGGATCGCCGAGCACCTGCGGGGCCTGGACTGCGACGTGGTGGTCGGCACCCGCCCCGGGCTCAACGTCCACATCGCCCAGCAGGCCCGCCGCGGCCCGGTCCGCGTCGGCCAGGAGCACCTGACGCTCGGCACCCACTCCCCGCGCCTGAAGCTGACGCTGCGCACCCACTACCCGCGCCTGGACGCCGTCACCACCGTGACCGAGGCCGACGCCGAGACCTACCGCAAGCTGATGCGGCTGCCGGGCGTACGCGTCGAAGCCGTGCCCAACAGCGTGCCCGCACCGGCGCTCGAGCCCGCCGACGGCAGCGGCAAATGGGTGATCGCCGCCGGCCGGCTCGCCCCCGCCAAGCGCTACGACATCCTCATCCGCGCCTTCGCGAAGGTCGTCGCCGAGCGCTCCGACTGGCGGCTGCGGATCTACGGCGCCGGTGCCGAGCGCGCCAAGCTGCGCGCCCTCATCGACAAGCACGGCCTGTACAACCACGTCCTGCTCATGGGCCCGGCCACGCCGCTGGACCCCGAGTGGGTCAAGGGCTCCATCGGCGCGGTCACCTCCAGCCTGGAGTCCTTCGGCATGACCATCGTCGAGGCGATGCGCTGCGGGGTGCCGGTGGTCTCCACCGACTGCCCGCACGGCCCCGGAGAGATCATCAACGACGGCGTCGACGGACTGCTCGTGCCCGTCGGCAAGCCCGACGCCGTCGCCGCCGGGCTGCTGAAGCTCATCAACGACGACGAGCTGCGCGCCCGCATGGGACGCGAGGCCCTGGCGAGCTCGGCACGCTTCGACCCCGCCCGGGTCGCCGGCCGCTACGAGAGCCTGTTCACCGACCTCCTCGCCCGCGGCAGCCTGCGCGGCTCGCTGCACCGCACCCGCGGCGCCCTGCTCAGCAGCGCCTTCCAGGCCAAGGACCTCTCCCGCTCCGCGCTGCGAAGGGTGCGTGCCGCGTGACACCGCCGAACCAGCCCACCGTGCCCGGGAGCCCCGACGAGCGTCCTCCCGGCTTTCCTTCGACCACCACCTCCGAGGAGTGCACCGACGTGTCTGCCCCTCCCCTGGCCTTCGGCGCGGAAAACCCCAGCGCCGACTGCATCGCCGATTCCGCGGGCGGACTCACCTTCGACCTCGACGTCCCCGGCAGCGCCGACGCGGCCGCCCACTGGTCCGCGGCCCTCGTGCTGCGCCGCCGCGGCAGTGCCCCGGCCGAGGCGCCCGGCGACGCCGACGAGGTCCGTCTGCCGCTCGCGCCCAGCGGTGCCGGCCGGGTGCGCGCCGTCCTGCCCAGCACGGTCGCCCTCCCCGAAGGCCGCTGGGACGTCCACGTGGCCTGCGGCGAGGCCGCCCCGCAGCGGTTGCTGCCGGGCCTGGCCGACCTGCGCTCCCTGGTCGACCGCAGGCCCGGCCCCAGCACCTCGCCGCTGGCGGTCCGCATCCCGTACGCGACCAAGCACGGCAACCTCTCCCTGCGCAGCTGGCTGCGCGCCCCGCACGCCGAGGCGGGGGACGTGCTCGTCGAGGACTCCGGCATAACCGGCCACGGCAGCCTCTACCGGGTCGAGGACCCCGGCGCCTGGCTCGCCGGGGCCGTCGTCGAGGCCCGCTGCCGCCGCGCCCCCGAGCTGGTGCGCACCGCACCGGTCACCGCCGACGGCCAGGACTTCACCTTCGCCCTCTCCTACGCACAGCTGTGCGAGGAGTGGCGGGGCGGACTGGACGTGTGGGACCTGTGGCTGCGCGGGCCGGAGGGCTCGCAGCCGGTCCGCATCGCCCGGATCCTGGACGACGTCGCCGACAAGAAGCAGATCTTCACCTACCCGGCGAAGCCCTACGCGGCCTCCTACGCCCCTGCCCGGGTGAGCCCGTACTACACGGTCGACAACGACCTCTCGATCAAGGTCGACGAGCGGCCGCCGGTGGCCGCCGCCCGGTAGCGCGCCCCGGTCATCGTGGGGTGGGTCCGGCCGCGGCGGGCGGCCGGACCCGTGCCTCCACCTCCGGGTGGTGCAGGTCGAAGGCGGGGGACTCGGAGCGGACGCGGGGGAGCGTGAGGAAGTTGTGGCGGGGCGGCGGGCAGGTGGTCGCCCACTCCAGGGAGCGGCCATAGCCCCACGGGTCGTCCGTGCCGACCTTCTTGCCGTACCGCGCGGTCTTCCAGATGTTGTAGAAGAACGGCAGGTTCGACAGGCCCAGCAGGAACGCGCCGATGGTGGAGAGCGTGTTGAGCGCGGTGAAGCCGTCGGCCGCCAGGTAGTCGGAGTAGCGGCGGGGCATGCCCTCGGTGCCCAGCCAGTGCTGGACGAGGAACGTGGTGTGGAAGCCGGCGAACAGGGTCCAGAAGTGGACCTTGCCCAGCCGCTCGTCCAGCATCTTCCCGGTGAACTTCGGCCACCAGAAGTAGAAGCCGGCGAACGTCGCGAACACCACCGTCCCGAACACCACGTAGTGGAAGTGCGCGACGACGAAGTAGGTGTCCGTGACGTGGAAGTCCAGCGGCGGCGACGCGAGGATCACCCCGGTCAGCCCGCCGAAGAGGAAGCTCACCAGGAACCCCACCGCCCACAGCATCGGTGTCTCGAAGGACAGCGAGCCCTTCCACATCGTGCCGATCCAGTTGAAGAACTTCACGCCCGTCGGCACCGCGATCAGGAACGACATGAAGGAGAAGAACGGCAGCAGCACCGCGCCCGTCGCGAACATGTGGTGCGCCCAGACCACCACCGACAGGGCGGTGATGGTCATGGTGGCCCCGACCAGCGTGAGATAGCCGAAGATCGGCTTGCGGGAGAACACCGGGATGATCTCGGTGATGATGCCGAAGAACGGCAGGGCGATGATGTAGACCTCGGGGTGGCCGAAGAACCAGAACAGGTGCTGCCACAGCAGCGCCCCGCCCCACTCGGCCTCGAAGACCACCGATCCGAACCGCCGGTCCGCCTCCAGGCAGAGCAGGGCCGCTGCCAGCACGGGGAAGGCCAGCAGGATCAGGATCGAGGTGAAGAGCACGTTCCAGGTGAAGACCGGCATCCGGAACATCGTCATCCCGGGGGCCCGCATGCCGATGACGGTGGTCAGGAAGTTGACCGCGCCGAGGATCGTGCCGAAGCCGGACAGCGCCAGCCCCATGATCCACATGTCGGTGCCGATGCCGGGGGAGCGGGCCATGCTGCTCAGCGGCGCGTAGCCGGTCCAGCCGAAGGTCGCGCCGCCCTGCGGCATCAGCAGGCTCGCCACCACGATCAGGCCGCCGAAGAGGTAGAGCCAGTACGAGAACATGTTCAGCCGGGGGAACGCCACGTCCGGCGAGCCGATCTGCAGTGGCATGATCGCGTTGGCGAAGCCGGCGAAGGCCGGGGTGGCGAACAGCAGCAGCATGATCGTGCCGTGGGCGGTGAACGCCTCGTTGAACTGCTCGTTGGTCATCAGCTGCAGGCCCGGGCGGGCCAGTTCCGCGCGCATCAGCATGGCCAGCAGGCCGGCGGCGAGGAAGAAGCCGAACGACGTGATCAGGTAGAGGTGGCCGATCTTCTTGTGGTCGGTGGTCGTCAGCCAGTCCACGACGATCCGGCCGGGCCGCCGGGCTCCGGCCGGATCCGCTGCGGTGCTCTGCGCGGTCCCGGTCCCCATCCGTGCCCCCTCGCTGTCGGCCCACACGGGCTACTCGTGCACAGGTGCTCTCTCGGGTATCGCCATGATGCTCCGCCGGGAGCACACCGCGCGAGGGTGCCTCCCCGACACCGTGTCAAACCGGAGCCCATGGACGGCGAGTGATGTCCCGGAACTTTATATTCCGGGTGTGCTGGGCCTCCGGTGGCCGGGCGTCGGGGAATTCGCCCCGGGATCAATAGCGCACCAAAGTGGATCAATATCCCGGCGGGCCCGGGCCCGGTAATTCGAGGTGCGGGAAGCTCGGTTAGCGGCTCCGTTCCGGAACGGATAGGTGAATTCACCGCAGAGGTTTTGCGCAAGCGCTGGGGAGAAAGCGGAGTGCTCGCACGGGTGAGGTCTTCCGGGCCAAACCCCGACGGGTCTTCTGTGACAGAAGTGTGACCAGTGGTGCCTTGGGCGGGGTTCCGCGCCCGGGCGGCCCCGGCTTCCGCCGCCGCGCGGCGCCGCCTACGGTGGCTGCCATGGCACCTCTCCCCAACCTCCCCAGCGAGCCCGACGACGACACCGGGGCCTACGTCGGCCTCCCCGAGGAAGCGGCCGCCGTCCGCGCGCGGGCCCTCGGCTGGACGGACGTACGGGCCCTGCCGCCCGGCGCGATCATCACCATGGAGTACCGGATCGGCCGGCTGAACTTCGAGGTCCGCGCCGGTGTCGTGGAGCGCTGCTGGAAGGGCTGACCCGGCGGGCGGCGCACGGCCGCGACACGACGGAAGGCGGCCCCGGGGATTCCGGGGCCGCCTTCACGTCATGTGCGGTACGGGGCCGTCAGTTCCCGGCGGCGCGGCCGCGGCCGGCGCCGGGGCCCAGTGGGGAGGTGCGCGGCGCGCGGTCGGCGTGCGGCGGCCGGCGGCTGCCGGTGGGGGTGACCGGCGTCCGCTCGGAGCGTGCGGTGTGCGGCCGGGGGGACAGGTGCGGTCTGCCGTCGGCGACGCGGACCGAGGCACCGGCGCCCTGGCGGCTGCCCGCCGCCACCGGTTCGAGGACGGGCAGTTCGTCGTCGACCGGGCCGCGCGGAGCGCCCAGCGGGACGGAGGCGGCCACCGGGACGGCGGCCGGGACGAGCGCGCGGCGCCCGCGCAGCCGCTGCCAAAGGCCCAGAAGCCAGGCGTCGGTGCGGGCCATGAGCGGCTCGAACCAGGGCAGGACCAGCAGCACCAGCAGGCCCGCGGTCCAGCCCAGGGTCACATCGCTCATCCAGTGCGTGCCCAGGTAGACCGTCGTCATCCCGACGCCCAGGGCCAGCATCGCGGCGGCCACCGAGGCGATCCGGCGGGCACGCGGCGTGGTGGCCAGATAGGCGAGGACGCCCCAGGTCACCACGGCGTTGGCGGTGTGACCGGAGGGGAATATGTCGCCGCCGGCGAACATCTCGTTCGAGCCGACGGTGGTGGCGTAGTGCGGGCCGAGCCGGCCCATGCCTATCTTGGCGGCGCCCACGGTCGCGTTGAGCAGCAGCAACGACGTGCCCAGCACCAGCAGCGGACGCAGGGTCCTGTGCTTGTACGTGCACCAGCCCAGCCAGGCCGCCACGGCCACCGCGGTCGGGCCGCGCTGGCCCAGGACCACGAAGTAGTCGAGGAAGGCATGGATCTCCGGCCACTGCTTGTACGGCCGGAAGAGCATGACCTGCCAGTCGAACCGCACCGGCCAGGACGTGGTGACCACGCCGACCACGATCGCCGCGTAGACCACGGAGGTCGCGGCAAAGATCCCCAGGCGGGTACGGGTCATCCGCGGCCGCACGGGCTCGGTCGGGTGCTCCTCCACGGGGACGAGCTCGTCATCGGTACGCACTCAATCGACGTTACATTGCGTGACGGGAGGCTTAGGCCGTTCGGGGCTCTTTGTGATGACGATGTGATGTGGAATGCGTCTCAATCGTGGCGGAGGCTCAGGTTTGAAACGCCGGAATAAGAAACAGCTAAAGAATCGTCAGCCCTCCCGGGCAAGGGACCGGACCGCTTTAATTCCATTCCGTACGAAGGCGTTTATCGGCGATTGGCCGAGGAGTTCCGCGGCGTTATCCGCCGGCCCGCCGCGCGTCCCGAAAATATGATCATGGGGGTCCGGAGCCGTGCAGCCAGAACGCGCCGTAGACGGCCGACGCAAGTGCGACGACGGTCACCACGGACACCGCGCGTACCGTGCGTAGCCGGGCCAGCGCCGCCGCCAGGGGCAGCAGCAGCGGGAAGGCGGGCATCATCAGCCGCGGCTTGGAGCCGAAGTACCCCTTGGCGGTCAGCGCCAGCAGCAGGACCGTGCCCGTGAAGAACAGCAGCGGCAGCGGCTGCCCCTGCCGCACCCCGGCCCGGTACAGCACGAGCACCAGGACGACGCCGGCCAGCAGGCCCAGGCCCGCCGGGAACGCCGGGCCCGCCAGCCGCTCCCAGACGAAGGAGCCGAAGGCCAGCCCGCCGTCGAAGCCGTTGCCCCAGCCGCCCTGTACGTCCAGATAGCCGGTGACGCTGCCGGTGCGCGCCCCGACCCAGGCGAAGTACGCCAGCCAGCCCAGGGGCGCCAGCGCCACGCCGAGCAGCAGGCGCGGCAGCGGCGGCCGCGGGTCCGGTGCGCGGCGCGCCCGCAGCAGGGCCACCGCCGCCGTGATCCACACGGCCGCGACCACCGCCGCCCCCACCGGCCGGGTCAGCCCGGCCAGCGCGGCGAACGCCCCGGCCCACACCCAGCGCCCGGTGAGCAGGCAGTACAGGCTCCACGCCGCCAGCGCCGTGAAGAGCGACTCCGAGTACGCCATCGACTGCACCACGCCGACCGGCAGGGCCGCCCACAGCACCACGAGCGCCACACCCGTCCGCCGCCCGTACAGGTGATCGCCGACCGCGAAGATCCCCCAGGCCGCGCACAGCGACGCGACGGCGGAGACCACCAGCCCCGCGTCGGGCACCGACAGCGGGAGGACGGCCGACAGCAGCCGCTCCAGCCACGGCAGCAGCGGGAAGAACGCCATGTCGGAGTGGACCTTGCCACCCGGGAGGTGGAGGGTGTAGCCGTACCCCTGCTCGGCGATGCGGGCGTACCAGATGGAGTCCCAGCGCGCCGAGAGAAGGTGCCGCGCCCCCTTGCCGTCCGCCAGCCCCCACAGGGCGAGCGCCACGACGCCCAGCGCCCGCACCGCCGCGAACAGCAGCAGGGCGGGGACGGCGCGGCGCAGCGCGGCGCGGCCGCGGGGCGCCGCGGCCGCCGCGCCGGGGGCTATGCCGGAGGGGGTGGCGAGATCGGTCATCGGTCGATTGTCCCAGCCCCGCGACGTGAGGCGGGCCACGTGGCTTCCCGCGGGACTCGCGTACTCTGTCGACTCACTCGCCCCTCGACTCCGCCGGGGCCCCATAATTTCCAGGCCATCGGCGGCCGCGAGCGCACGACACGGAGGTGTGTGGATGTCCGGGACGACCACCGCCGGCCCCCGACGGCCGGTCGGCGTTCCCCGGCAGCGGCCACGGCCGCGCCGCGCGGACGGGTACGGTCCCGCCGGCGCCAACCGCTGGGCCGTGCTCGTCGTCCTCTGTGTCAGCCTGCTCCTCGTCGCCGTCGACGCCACCGTGCTGCACGTCGCGGTGCCGGCCGTCACCGAGGACCTGCGGCCGTCGGCGATACAGCTGCTGTGGATCGTCGACGTCTACCCGCTCGTCTGCGCCTCGCTGCTCATCCTCTTCGGCACCCTCGGCGACCGCGTCGGCCGCCGCCGCGTGCTGCTGTTCGGCTACGCGCTCTTCGGCGTGGCCTCGGCGCTGGCCGCCCTCGCGACGGCTCCCGAGGTACTGATCGCCGCCCGGGCCCTGCTCGGCGTCGGCGGCGCGATGATCATGCCGGCGACGCTGTCCATCCTCCGGCAGGTCTTCCCCGACCGTCGGGAGCGTGCGGTGGCCATCGGCGTGTGGAGCGCGGTGGCGGCGGTGGGCGCGGCGGTCGGACCGCTGCTCGGTGGCTTCCTGCTGGAGCACTTCTGGTGGGGCTCGGTCTTCCTCATCAACATTCCGCTGATGGCGGTCAGCCTCCCCATCGGACGCTGGTTGCTGCCCGAGTCGACCGGCGACCGCAACGGACCGTGGGACGTGCTCGGCGCGCTGATGGCGGCGTTCGGGCTGTTCGGCGTCGTCTACGGCGTCAAGCGGGTCGGCGGAGCCGACGCGCTCTCCCTGGGCACGGTCGTCCCGGCGGCCCTCGGGGCCGCTCTGATCGTCCTCTTCGTACGGCGGCAGCGCCGGCGCGAGCACCCGCTGGTCGACCTGGCGATGTTCACCCGGCCCGCGTTCGGCACGTCCGTGGGCTGCATCGTGCTGGCCATGCTGGCGCTGGTCGGGCTGGAGCTCGTCGCCGCCCAGTATCTGCAGCTCGTGCTCGGCCTCACCCCGCTCGAGACGGGCCTGCGGCTGCTGCCGCTCACGCTCGCCGCGATGGCGGCGGGGCTGGCCGGCTCCCGGGTGCTGCACCGCTTCGGACCGCGCACCATGGTCGCGGCCGGGTTCGTGCTGACGGCGATGGCGGTGCTCTCGCTGACCGTCATGGGCCGCGAGGACCGGCCCGTCGCCCTCGTCGTGGGCTTCGTCCTGCTCGGCTTCGGCCTGGAGACCACGCTCTTCGGGGCGTACGAGTCCATGCTGAGCGAGGCCCCCGCGGAGTCGGCGGGCGGCGCGGCGGCGATCGGCGAGACCTCCTACCAGCTCGGTGCGGGCATGGGCATCGCCCTGCTCGGCAGCGTCATGAACGCCGCGTACGCACCGGGCGTGGCCGCGGTGCCGGGGGTGCCGAGCGCGGCGGGCGCCGCGGCGAGGCACTCGCTGGGGGAGGCGTACGACGTCGCCGACCGGCTCGGCGGCCCCGCGGGTGCGGCCCTGCGGGCCGCGGCACGGGACTCCTTCGTCCACGGCCTCCACATCACGCTGGCCGTCAGCGCCGCACTGCTCCTGCTCGGCGCCTTCGCCGCACTGCGCCTGCCGCGCGTCGCGGCCGACGCCGACGCGTCCCCCGCGGCGGTGGCCCCGCCGGACGGGGTGCCCGCGGCCTGAGGCGGCGCCGGACCGGCAGCCGCCGGGTCTGGACGCCGGGGGTTACCCGGTCGTAGCGTCGGTGGTGACCGATGATCACCCCGCGCCCGGCCGGAGGCTGACGTGTTCGACCCGCATGATCCGCTCGGCATCGACGACCTCCTGACCGACGAGGACCGCGCGGTGCGCCAGACCATGCGCTCCTGGGCGGCGGACCGTGTGCTGCCGTACATCGCCGAGTGGTACGAGAGCGGCGAACTGCCCGTCATCCGTGAACTCGCCCGCGAGCTCGGCTCCCTCGGCGCCCTCGGCATGCAGCTCACCGGCTACGGCTGCGCCGGCGCGAGCGCCGTCCAGTACGGGCTGGCGTGCCTGGAGGTGGAGGCCGCCGACTCCGGCATCCGCTCCCTGGTCTCCGTGCAGGGCTCCCTCGCGATGTACGCCATCCACCGCTTCGGCTCCGAGGAGCAGAAGCAGCGCTGGCTGCCGGGGATGGCGGCCGGTGAGATCATCGGCTGTTTCGGTCTGACCGAGCCCGATCACGGCTCGGACCCCGCCGGCATGCGCACCTACGCCAAGCGCGACGCCGGCGGCGACTGGGTGCTGACCGGGCGCAAGATGTGGATCACCAATGGCTCGGTGGCCGGGGTGGCCGTCGTCTGGGCGCAGACCGACGCCGGGATCAGGGGGTTCCTCGTACCCACCGACAGCCCCGGCTTCTCCGCACCGGACATCAAGCACAAGTGGTCGCTGCGCGCCTCGGTCACCAGCGAGCTGGTCCTGGACGAGGTGCGGCTGCCCGCCGACGCCGTGCTGCCGGAGGCCACCGGGCTGCGGGGGCCGCTGGGCTGTCTGAACCACGCGCGGTACGGGATCGTGTGGGGAGCGATGGGCGCGGCCCGCACCTGCTTCGAGTCGGCGCTCGACTACGCGCGGACGCGGGAGCAGTTCGGCAGGCCCATCGGCGGCTTCCAGCTGACGCAGGCCAAGCTGGCCGACATGGCGGTGGAGCTGCACAAGGGCGTTCTGCTCGCCCACCATCTGGGGCGGCGGCTGGATTCGGGACGGCTGCGGCCGGAACAGGTGAGCTTCGGGAAGCTGAACAACGTGCGGGAGGCGATCGAGATCTGCCGTACGGCCCGCACGGTCCTGGGCGCCAACGGGATCTCGCTGGAGTACCCCGTGATGCGGCATGCGACGAACCTGGAATCGGTGCTGACGTACGAGGGCACCGTGGAGATGCACCAGCTGGTGCTGGGCAAGGCACTCACCGGTCTCGACGCGTTCCGGTAAGCCCCCGCCCAGTCGGCCGCCGGCCGTCAGCTCTGGTTGCTGTGTCTATCCGGGGGGCGCCCCCGGACCTCCGGCCGTCAGCTCTGGTTGAAGAAGCCGCCGTTCGCGCGGCCGGGCTGCTCGCCGCTGACGACCTTGTAGTCGGCCGGGGTGAGCAGGAACACGCGGTTGGCCACCCGCTCGATCGAGCCGCGCAGGCCGAAGGTCAGGCCGGCCGCGAAGTCCACGACCCGCTTGGCGTCGCTGGGCTCCATGCCGGTGAGGTTGACGATCACCGGGACGCCCGCCCGGAACAGCTCGCCGATGCCCCGGGCGTCCCGGAAGCCGTCCGGGGTGACCGTGGCGATGCGGGTGCCCTGTTCCTGTGCGACCTCGTCGGCCACACGCACCTTCGGGTTGGTCACCCAGGAGTCGCCGGGCTCGGGCCCTTCGTCCGAGTCCTCTTCGTAGCCGCCGTAGTAGCGCTCGTCATCGCTGTCGTCGACGAGGCCAAGCCAGGCACTCGCCTTGCGCACCGATCCCATGGACGCCTCCTCTCACACGCGGTGTGTTCCGCCCGCTCCTCTATGGTCGTCCATGATGCGGATGATGTGCCAAGTGGATGGCGGCCATGCGGGGATTTCGTGACGCATCTGGTGCAAAGCGGGTGGCGGTGCGTCAGAAACCCCTGTTAGTTGGCCGCAGGCGCTGGACCTGGGCATATGCGGCATGGTTCTAGGGAGCGGGCTCCGGCCCAGCTCGATTGTCCCCGGTGAATAGGATGCCCGGGCACATCGACACCACACACGGGGGCACGTTTTGTTCGGGATCATCAGGCCATGCCGTCATCGGCTGTCCGAGAGCATGCGAACCGAGTGGATGGCCCATCTCTGCGGCCTCTGCCTGGCACTGAAGGGCGATCACGGGCAGTTTGCTCGAATAGCCACCAACTACGACGGGCTGGTCATATCGGTGCTCGTCGAGGCGCAGTCGTCGGCCGCCGAGGGTGCCGACTCCTGGCGGCGCACGGCGGGGCCCTGCCCGTTGCGCGGGATGCGCTCCGCGCCCGTGGCACAGGGCGAGGGCGCCCGGTTGGCCGCTTCGGTATCGCTCGTACTGGCGTCCGCGAAGATGCGCGACCATGTCGCCGACGGCGACGGGATGTTGGCGCGCCGCCCGGTCGCGGCGGCGGCGCGCAGGGTGGCCGCCAGGTGGGACCGTGCGGGCGCCCGTACGGGGACGGAACTCGGCTTCGACACGGCCGTTCTGGTCGACGCCGTCGAACGGCAGGCCGGGATCGAGGCGCTGGCCCGGACGGGCACCTCGCTGCTGGAGGTGACCGAGCCCACCGAGACGGCCACCGCGGCCGCCTTCGCCTATACGGCCGTTCTGGCCGGACGGCCCGCCAACCGGGCGCCGCTGGAGGAGGCGGGCCGGCTCTTCGGGCGCCTCGCCCATCTGCTCGACGCCGTCGAGGACCTGGACGAGGACACCCGCACCGGGGCCTGGAACCCCATCGCCGCCACGGGTACCGAACTCACCGAGGTGCGGCGGCTGTGCGACGACGCGGTGCACGGGGTGCGGCTGGCGCTGCGCGAGGTCGACTTCGCGAGCAAGGCGCAGGGCAGGCTGGCGCACATCCTGCTGGCGCACGAGCTGGAACGTTCCGTCGACCGGGCCTTCGCCGGCGGGGGTTGTGCGGTGCCCGGGCAGCACGAACACCGCCCCGGCCATGAGGCGGAGGGCTCGTACGGCCCGTACGGCGCGCCCCCGACGCCCCCGCCGCCCGCGCCGCCGGGGCCGCCCCGGGGCGGGCGGCGGCGTGGGCTGATCGCCGGATGCGCCGTGTGGACCGGGCTGTTCTGCACCGGTCAGGTGTGCTGCAAGGACCCCTACCACGACCCGTGGGACGGGCGGCCGCGCGAGGGCTGGTGTGCCAAGTGCTGTGATTCCTGCGGTGACTGTGGCGACTGCGGGGAGTGCTGCAACTGCTGTGGCAGCTGTGGTGAGGGTGGTGGTGAAGGCGGCGGTTGCTGTGACGGCTGTGACTGTGGTTGCGACTGCGGCTGCTGAAAGCGCGAGGGGAGGGAGCGGCTGAACTGCCGCGCGGAGGAAGGCAGCGGGGCCGCGCGCGGACGAGCGCGCGGCGGGGGAGCGGGGTCAGCCCGTACAGGAGGCGGACCACACCCGACCGAAGTCGATGTGGTCGCGGGTGACCAGCCGCTGCCGTGGACGCATAAGCCCAAGTGGAGCAGCCATCCGTTTGTGCGTCAACCGAGTTGGGTGCCGGCGCCCACAGTGTGGACATCCATATGGACAGGGTTGACAGTGGGCCGCTGCTCCGGATTAGCCTCGGCCCAGGCCGTGCTGAGGGGCGCGGCCCATGTGAAGGCAGCACGTCCCGTGTTCGATCCCCGCATCCACGGAGCCTTCGCATGCCCGCGACCCCTGTTCCGCACACCCCTGACGTCCACGGCCCCGCGCCCTCCCTCGCCATCGTCGGCGCGGGCCCGCGCGGCACCTGCCTCGTCGAACGGATCGCCGCCAACGCGCCCGAACTCCTCGGAGGCGCCCGGCTCGACCTGCACATCGTGGACCCGTACCCGCCCGGCGGCGGCCGCGTCTGGCGGCACGACCAGTCGCCGCTGCTGTGGATGAACTCCATGGCCGAGGACGTCACCATGTACTCCGACGCCTCCGTCGAGCAGGAGGGCCCGGTATGGAACGGCCCCTCCCTCGCCACCTGGGCGGCCCGCTTCCGCGACGGTGACGAAACGATCCGGCTGGACCCGCCGACCGCCGCCGAGGCCCGCCGGTTAGGGCCCCGGGACTTCGCCGGTCGCCGGCTGCAGAGCGCCTATCTGTCCTGGGTGTACCGGCGCGCGGTCGCCGCCCTGCCGAGCGGCGTCACCGTCCACGAACACCGCCGCCGGGCCCTGCGGCTCTCCGGCCCCCGCGCGGGCCGGCAACTGCTGTGGCTCCAGGGGCGTCCCCGGCCCCTCGTCGCCGACATCGTCGTCCTCGCCCTGGGCCACCTCGACGCCGAGCCCGACCCCGGCGAACAGGACCTCGCCGCCTTCGCGGCCACCCACGGACTCACCTACCTGCCGCCCCAGTTCACCGCCGACAGCGACCTGGACGGCCTCCGCCCCGGCGAAGCGGTCCTCGTCCGCGGCTTCGGCCTCGCCTTCATCGACCTCATGGCCCTGCTCACCGAAGGAAGGGGAGGCCGCTTCAGCACCGACGCCACCGGGACGGGCGCGCTCACCTACCACCCCTCCGGGCAGGAGCCCGTCCTGCACGTCGGGTCGCGGCGCGGCGTCCCGTACCGCGCCAAGACCGGCTACACCTGGCACGGCGAACTCCCCCCGCTGCCCCGCTTCCTGGGCCCCGACCGGATCGAGGAGCTGCGCCGCCGCCCGGGCCCCCTCGACTACCGCCGCGACATCCGGCCCCTCGTCGAGAAGGAACTGGGCTTCGCCCACTACCACCGCCTGTTCACCGCCCACCCGGCCCGTACCCGCGTCGCCTGGCCCGACTTCGAGGAGAAGTACGCCGCCTGCGCCCCCGGCAGCGCCGAACTCGACGTCCTGGTCACCTCCTCCGTGCCCGACCCGGCCGACCGGCTCGACCTCGACGCGCTCGACACCCCGCTCGCCGGGCTGCGCTTCCCCGACGGGGACGCGCTGCAGGACGCCCTGCGCTCCCACATCGAGGCCGACCTCGCCCGCCGCCACAACCCCTGCCACAGCCCCGACCTCGCCGTCTTCCTCGCCCTGCTCTCCGTCCACGGCCGGCTCGCCGGGCTCGGGGACACCGGCGCCGAGTGGCCCGGGTTCTTCAGCTACCTCGCCTCCGGGCCGCCCGGCCCCCGGCTGCGGCAGCTGCTCGCGCTCTCCCGCGCCGGGGTGGTGCGGTTCCTCGGCGCGGACACCACCGTCGACGCCGATCCGCAGCGCGGGACGTTCCTGGCCCGCAGCGTGAGCGTGCCCGGCCGGACGGTCGAGGCCAGGGCCCTCGTCGAGGCCCGGCTGCCCGCCCCCACCGTCGTCCGCTCCCGCGATCCCCTGCTGCGCGGGCTCCGCACCGAGGTGAGCGTCACGCCGGCCGGGCTGCTCGCCGTGCATCCCGGGGACGGCCGCGTCCTGGGGCGCGACGGGCGGCCGCATCCGCGGCGGTTCGCGCTCGGGCCGCATACCGATGCGCGGTCGGCGGGGGCGTTCGGGCGGCCGGGGTCCAATGCCGTGGCCTTTCGGCAGAACGATGCCGTGGTGCGTGAGGCGCTTCGCGCCTTGCGTTTGCGCTGAGGGCGGTCGTTGCCTGCAGGTCCGTTGTGCCCACCTTCCCCCAGCTACCGCTGGGAGGTGCCCCCAGCCCAGCGGAACGATTGCCCACAACTCCGAGGATCCCTTATGTCTGAACCCACTCGTCCCCTGCATCTTGCCGTCGCCATCGATCGGGCCGGTGTTTTCGCCGCCGGGCCGTATCTCGATGCCGTGCGGCTTGCCGAGCGGGGGTGTTTCGACTTCGTCACCCTCGGCGACTCCTTCGGGCCGCCCGTCGGCGGGGCCGGGCGGCTCGACGCCCTCGCCGTGCTCGCCAGGCTCGCGCCCGCCACCGGCCGGATCGGGCTGGTGCCCACCGTCACCACCACCCACACCGAGCCCTTCCACGTCTCCTCCGCCGTCGCCACGCTCGACTGGGTGAGCCGGGGGCGCGCCGGCTGGACCGTGGGGGTGTCCCCCGGCCAGGACGAGGCCGGCGCCTTCGGCCGGCGTGCCGCGCCGCCCGCCGACGTCCTGTGGCACGAGGCGGGGGCGGTCGCCGACGTCGTCACCCGGCTCTGGGACAGCTGGGAGGACGACGCCGAGATCCGCGACGCGGCCACCGGCCGCTTCATCGACCGCGACAAGCTGCACTACGTCGACTTCGCAGGCCCCGGCTTCGGCGTGCGCGGCCCCGCCATCGTGCCCCGGCCGCCGCAGGGCCACCCCGTGACCGCTGTCGACGCCACCGCCGCGCTGCCCCGGGAGGCCGCCGCCCGGTACGCCGACATCGCCTACGTCCGCACCGGCCCCGCCCCCGACGCCCGCGCCGTCCGTTCGCTGCGCGCCGCCCGCGAGGACCTGCGCCGCCGCGCCCGCGCCCACGGCCGCGACCCGGGAAGCGCCGGGGGCCGGATCGTCGTCCTGGCCTCCCTGCCCGTCGCACTGCACACCGCCGCCGACGCCGTCGCCCTCGCCGACCTCGTCGCCGGCTGGTACGCCGACGGCGTGGCCGACGGCTTCCACTTCCGGCCCGCCGACCCGGACCGGGACCTGGCCCTGCTCGTCGACGGCACCGTGCCCGTGCTGCAGCACCGCGGCCTGCTGCGCGTCTTCTACCCGGGCGGCACCCTGCGCGAGCACCTGTGCCTGCCCCGCCCGGCCAACCGCTACGCCCCCACGAAGGAGACGGCATGACGGCACGCAGGCGGCTGCACCTCGCCGCGCACTTCCCCGGCGTCAACCACACCACCGTCTGGCAGGATCCGCGCGCCGGCAGCCAGATCGACTTCGCCTCCTTCGAGCACCTCGCCCGCACCGCCGAACGCGGCCTGTTCGACTTCTTCTTCCTCGCCGAGGGGCTACGGCTGCGCGAGCACAAGGGAAAGGTGCACGACCTGGACGTCGTCGGCCGCCCCGAGTCGCTCACCGTGCTCAGCGCACTGGCCGCCGTCACCGACCACCTCGGCCTGGCCGCCACCGTCAACGCCACCTTCAACGAGCCCTACGAACTCGCCCGCCGCCTCGCCTCCCTGGACCACCTCAGCGGCGGCCGCGCGGCCTGGAACGTCGTCACCTCCTCCGACGCCTTCACCGGGGAGAACTTCCGGCGCGGCGGCTACCTCGGCCACGCCGACCGCTACACCCGCGCCGCCGAGTTCGTCGCCACCGCCCGCGAACTGTGGGACTCCTGGACGCCCGGAGGCGCCCCGCGCCCCTTCGCCCACCACGGGCGGCACTTCTCCGTCTCCGGGACGTTCGACGTGGGGCGCAGCCCGCAGGGCCACCCCGTCGTCATCCAGGCGGGCGACTCCGACGAGGGCCGGGAGTTCGCCGCCTCGTCCGCCGACGTCGTCTTCTGCCGGTACGGCACGCTCGAGGCCGGCCGCGCCTTCTACGCCGACGTCAAGCGCCGGCTCGCCGCGTACGGCCGGGCCCCCGGCGATCTGAAGATCATGCCGGGAGTGACCTTCGTCCTCGGCGACACCGCCGCCGAGGCCCAGGAGAAGGCCGCCGGGATCCGCAGGCAGCAGATATCCCCGCAGACCGCCCTGCTGATGCTGGAACAGGTCTGGGGCCGCGACCTGTCCTCCTACGACCCCGACGGTCCGCTGCCGGAGAGCGACCCCGACCCGACGGGGGTCGTGGCCCAGGGCCGGGTCCGGCACGGCGACCCGCTCGCCATCGCCGCCCGGTGGCGCGCCCTGTCGGAGGCCAAGGGCCTCTCCATCCGGCAGACCGTGCTCGAGACGACCGGCCGGCAGACCTTCGTCGGCACCCCGGGACAGGTGGCCGCCGGGCTCGCGGAGTTCGTGGCCGAGGACGCCGCCGACGGCTTCATCCTCGTCCCCCACCTCACCCCCGGCGGACTCGACGACTTCGTCGACCGCGTGGTGCCCCTGCTCCAGGAGCGTGGCGTGTTCCGTACGGAGTACGCGGGCCCGACGCTCCGCGAGCACCTCGGGCTGCCGCTGCCCGTATGGAAGGGTTGACCGGCATGAGCACGAGTGAGGCGCAACGACAGTGGCAGGCGTGGCGCGAGCAGCGCACCGAGACGGTCTCGGCCCCCTACGGGCCGCTCGCCCTCACCGGTACGCACTGGCTGGGCGATGTCCCGGACGGTCGGATCCCGGCCATCCCCGGCCGCTGGACCGCGCGTCCCGGGGAAGGCGGCGGTGTGCTGCTGACGGCCGGTCCCGAGGACGGGCTGACCCTGGACGGGCGGCCGCTGGAGGGCGAGGCGCTGCTGCGCCCCGACAGCGGCCCGGCCACCGCCCGCCTCGCGCACGGCGCCCGGAAGCTGCTGGTCATGCGCCGCGAAGGGCAGTGGGCGGTCCGCGTCTACGACCCGCAGTCGCCGGGCCGCCGGGCGTTCGCCGGCATCGACACCTTCGACCACGACGAGCGCTGGGCGCTGCCCGGGGTGTTCCGCCCGTACGAGCGGGAGCGCACGATCGCGGTGGAGAACGCCGACGGGCTCAGGCGCGGCCTGGACCTCGCCGGTGAACTGGCCTTTGGTGTCGGCGGCGAGGAGTACACGCTGCAGGTCTCGGCGGAGGCGGACGGGGCGATGTGGGCCGTCTTCGCCGACGGCACCAGCGGCGTCTCCAGCTACCGCTTCCGCTTCCTCAAGCCCCCGCCGCCCGCGGCCGACGGGAGCGTGAGCATCGACTTCAACCGCGCGGTGCTGCCGCCGTGCGCCTTCGCCGACCACTTCATCTGTCCCTTCCCTCCGCCCGGCAACAGGCTGCCGTTCGACGTCCCGGCGGGGGAGCGGAACCTGCGCACGCGCTGACGCGTCGAAGCGGCGAGCGGGACCGCCTCCTGCGCGGCCCCGGCGGCACACGAGCCGTCGGGGCTACTTGGCGTGCGCCGGGGGCGCGTCCGAAAGGTGCTCTTGCGCCGTGCGGTGCGGGGCCCGAATACTCCCGAACAGCGCTTGTCAGGGGCACGGCGAAAGTGGAACCGTGGTGTCCTTTTGGCTGCGCCTCACGGGTCCGCGTACCCGGGCCCCCGACCCCACTCGGGAGGAACAACGTGAGGATCAAGCGCACCACCCCCCGCGCCGGCATCGTCAGACGAGCCCGCATCGCCGCGGTGGCCTCCGGCCTCGCGGCCGTCTCCGCCCTCGCCGCCACCGACGCCCACGCCCAGGACGCCACGGCAGCAGCGCACTCGGCAGCGCAGCTGGCCGCCGTGAGCACGGCCGTCGAGTCGGCGGACGTCGCCGGCACCGCCTGGGTCGTCGACCCGCGGACCAACACGCTCGTGGTGACCGCCGACTCGAGCGTCTCCGACGCGGCCATAGCCCGGATCAGACGCCAGGCCGGGCCCGGTGCCGAAGCGCTGCGCGTCGAGCGCACCCCCGGCACCTTCCGCAAGCTCCTGGCCGGCGGCGACGCCGTCTACGCCCCGAGCTGGCGCTGCTCGGTGGGGTTCAACGTGCGCAAGGGCAGCACCTACTACTTCCTGACCGCGGGCCACTGCACCGAGGGCAAGCCGCAGTACTACGCCAACTCCTCCCACACCACCAGCATCGGCCCCACCACCGGAACCAGCTTCCCGGGCAACGACTACGGCATCGTGCAGTACGCCAACACCTCGATCGCCCACCCCAGCGCGGTCAACCTCTACAACGGCGGATCGCAGCGCATCACCGGCGCCGGCAACGCGACCGTCGGCCAGAGCGTCCAGCGCAGCGGCTCCACGACCGGGCTCAAGAGCGGCAAGGTCACCGGACTGAACGCCACCGTCAACTACGGCAGCGGCCAGGTCGTCCGCGGCCTGATCAAGACCACGGTGTGCGCCGAGCCCGGCGACAGCGGCGGCGCCCTCTTCGCCGGCTCCACCGCCCTGGGCCTGACCTCCGGCGGCAGCGGCAACTGCCGCTCCGGCGGCACGACCTTCTTCCAGCCGGTCACCAAGGCGCTCAGCGCTTACGGGGTGAGCATCTTCTGACCCCGTACGTGACCGTCCCCGGCGTCTGACCGCGAGCGCGCTCCGCCCTTCCCCACGCCTGCGGCCAGCAGCACAGGGCCCCCGGCCCCCCCAGTGGGGCCGGGGGCTCGACCACGGTCCGGCGCGGGCATACCGTGGACGTATCGCCTGACGTGCAACGCAGGGGGCCGTGATGGTCGAAGACCTCGTGGTGGCAGGAGTGGCCGTCGCCTCGACCGGTGCCGTCTACCTGGCGGCGGCGGCCCGGGTGGTCAAGCAGTACGAGCGCGGAGTGGTGCTGCGGCTGGGACGGCTGCGCTCCCAGATCCGTCAGCCGGGGTTCATCCTGATCGTTCCGGGTGTGGACCGGCTGCGGAAGGTGAACATGCAGATCGTCACCATGCCGGTGCCCGCCCAGGAAGGCATCACGCGGGACAACGTCACGGTGCGGGTCGACGCGGTCGTCTACTTCAAGGTCGTCGACCCCGCCGAGGCCGTCATCCAGGTGGAGGACTACCGCTTCGCGGTCTCCCAGATGGCCCAGACCTCGCTGCGCTCGATCATCGGCAAGAGCGACCTGGACGATCTGCTCTCCAACCGGGAGAAGCTCAACCAGGGTCTGGAGCTGATGCTCGACAGCCCCGCCGTGGGGTGGGGCGTGCACATCGACCGGGTGGAGATCAAGGACGTCTCGCTGCCGGAGACGATGAAGCGGTCGATGTCGCGGCAGGCCGAGGCGGAGCGGGAGCGCCGGGCCCGGGTGATCAACGCGGACGCCGAGCTGCTGGCCTCGAAGAAGCTGGCCGAGGCCGCGCAGACGATGTCGTCGCAGCCGTCCGCGCTGCAGCTGAGGCTGCTGCAGACGATCGTGGCGGTCGCCGCGGAGAAGAACTCCACGCTGGTGCTGCCCTTCCCCGTGGAGTTGCTGCGCTTCCTGGAGCGCTCGGCACAGCCGGGCGCGGAGGGCGCGGAGCGGGCGCCCGCTCCGGCGGTCGCGCCCCCCGGTCCGGAAACCGGGGAGGGCGAGGCGAGTATCGGACACGCCTAGGAGCCTCTTCCCGGGGGTAACCTCCCCCGGGCCGCGCCACGTGCCGTGCCCGTGAACTCCCCCGGCCACCGCGCCGCCGGAGCGGAAGTCCCCCGGCGGCGCGTCGCGCACGCGGGGGGCGTACGCATGACCATACGCGCGACTGGAAGTCGCCCTTGTGCACTCCCTTGCCCGATCGGGACACTCGACGGACCAACTTGGCATGGACGCGACCTCCTATCGGGGGTGCGGCTGTGTCGTTCGTCCTCCGGGCCCGCAGGCTTCAGTGCGGGCCCAACCCCCCACTGGAGGTGCCGAGTTGAAGTCCTTTCGGGTGTCCGTGCGGGCTGTTCTGGCCGGCGCGGCCGTCGTCGCCCTCACCGCCGTGACCCTGGCCCCGCAACAGGCCCAGGCGGCCCCCGGGCCGGTCTCCGCCACCCTCTCCCCGCTCTCCGCCCAACGGCTCGCCGTATCGCTCACCGACCGGCTCCAGGACTCCGTCGCCGGTTCGTACTACGACGACGGGGCCGGCGCCCTCGTGGTCAACGTCGTCGACCGGACCGCCGAGAAGATCGTGCGTGCGGCGGGCGCGCGGCCCCAGCGCGTCCGGTTCACCCAGGCCCGGCTCGACTCGACCCTGCTGGCGCTGAACGAGCGCGCCGCCATTCCCGGCACCGCCTGGGTGCAGGACCCCAGAGTCAACCGGGTCGTCGTCACCGCCGACCCCACCGTCACGGGCGCGAAGCGGGCGCAGCTCGACAAGGTCGTCTCCGGCCTGGGGGAGACGGTGACGGTGCGCAGGATCTCCACCCGGCTCACCCGGTTCATCGAGGGCGGCGACGCCATCTGGGGCCCGAACGCCCGCTGTTCGCTCGGCTTCAACGTCAAACAGGCCGGCAAGCCCGGCTTCCTCACGGCCGGCCACTGCGGCAACGCCGTGGCCACCTGGTCCGACACCCAGGGCGGCGCGCAGATCGCCAGGACCGAGGCGTCGACGTTCCCCGGCGGCGACCACGCCATCGCCCTCTACACCGCGGCCGCCGAGGCCCCGGGCGCCGTGGACCTCCACAACGGCCGGTCGCAGGCCATCACTTCGGTCGGCGCGGCGACCGTCGGTGAGGCGGTCCAGCGCAGCGGCTCCACCACCGGGCTGCACGGCGGCAAGGTCACCGGCCTCAACGCCACGGTCAACTATGAGCAGGGACAGGTCAAAGGTCTGATCCAGACCGACGTCTGTGCCGAGCCCGGCGACAGCGGCGGCCCTCTCTTCGACGGCTCCAAGGCGCTGGGGCTCCTCTCGGGCGGCAGCGGCAGCTGCGGCCTGCTGAGCCCGTCGAAGGTGACCTACTACCAACCGGTGCAGGCCGCCCTCGACGCCTACGGGGCGAGTCTCGGCTGACGCCCCCACGGACTGCGGCCCCCGGACACACCTCCACGGTGTCCGGGGGCCGCTGCACGTTCGGTGCCGACCGCTAGGGGGTCAGAACTCGAAGACCATGCCCTTGCCCGCCTTCATCTCGCACGGGTTGGCGAAGGTGCGCTCGAAGCTCACCCGACGGCCCTCCCAGACGCCCTCGGCGGTGACCACGCTCGGGTTCCACTCCCGGGTGCAGGCCGTGCCCTCCTTGATCTTGGTGACCTTCTCGAAGTCGCCGCCGGCCAGGCGCAGCTGGGCGCAGGCTCCGCGGGTGTTCGGGTGGGTGCCGTCGGCCTTGGGCATACAGGTGAGCGTCACCGCGCGCTGTATGCCCGCGGTCGCCGCCGAGTCGCCCTGACCTACCGTCAGCACCAGTGCGGAGGGCGCGTACAGACTCTGCGTCTGTGCCGCGGGTGCAGGCGCGGGTTCGGCGCTCGCCGACGTTCCGGCTCCCACCAGGCCGCCCAGTGCCAGCGCGGCTCCCAGCGCGATCCCCCCAGTGATGTACCGCATTCCGAACACTCCCTTGTTCGTCGGTGCAGATAACGGACGGCAGTCTTGCCCAACTCGGGCATGAACGCACCCCGATCGAACACTTTCAGTCGTCGGATGAAAACCCTCAGTAGCGCTTGGTTCTGGCCGGATCCGATGGGGGCAAGGTCGCCCGAGCGAAACCGGGGAAACATAGGGCGCTCTTTGATGCCCGACTTGTGCGGGAAGGAGGGGGATTAATGTTTCAGGAGTGTTGACCAGCGGAGATGCCTTGTAATCATTGACGATGCGTCAAGTCCGGCTTAGGAATAGTTGATCCTTAGGGGTCCTGGCGTTGAATTCAAGGGGTCAAGGGCCCCTTGGCCCAACCTCCGCTGTCCGGCCGAAAAGCGGCTCGGTGCCCGGCTCCGGGGCGTCCGAAGCGATCGCGGAGCGTCCGCAGCAATGGCCGAAGTCCGCTCAGACCGACCGTTCGGTCTCCCCCTTCCGGGCCCGGAATGCCGCACTCCAGAGGGTCGCCACGGTGCCGGCGACCGCCCAGGCGGACAGCACCAGCAGGGGGCAGGTCAGTGCGTTGCCCCGGAAGTAGGCGACGGACCGGGCCGACCACGTGCCCGCGCCCGGCGGGAGGGCCGGGCCGATGGTGCGCCAGAAGGGCGGCAGCAGGGGATAGGGGTACGCCCCGCCCGCGCTGGGGTTGCCCAGCACCACGACGATCGCGATCGCCAGCCCGATGCCCACCACCCCCGCGAGCCCCTGCAGGGCCAGGGTCAGCGCCCCCACGGCGAAGACCACCAGCGCGCCCACCCCCCACAGGCCCACGATGCCGCCGGGCAGCGCCCCCAGGACCGGGCCCGCGATGACCGCGCCGAGCAGGCCCGAGCCGATGGCGTACAAGGCGATGGCCGCGAGCCGGATGACGGCCCGGTGGGGGTTGGCGGGCCGCGCGCCCGCGCTGATGGCGAGGATCGCGGCGCACAGATAGCCGCCCACGCACCACCCCACGACCAGATAGAACGAGGTCAGCCCGCGGGAGTCGCCGGAGGCGGCCGGGGCCACGTCGGTGACCTTCACCCTGCGCTGCTGGGCCTGTTCGACGCGGGTGACGACCGCCTCGGTGGCCTGGGCGAGCGAGGCCCCGGAGCCGCCGGCGACCAGCAGGGTGTCGGTGCTGCCGCGCGGGTCCACGATCAGCGCCGCGTCCAGCTCGCGGTCGCGGATCAGGGCGACGGCCGCCGCCTCGTCGCGCACCGTGCGCGGGTCCAGGGGGTCGCCGGGCAGGGCGGCCAGCTTCTCCACCAGCCGATCGCCCACCTGCGGCGGGGCGACCACGCCGATCGGGATGTCCTGGGGCTTCGGGCTGTGGAAGGCGCCGACGTAGGAGGCGATGAACGCGAGCTGCAGCACCAGCACGCCGATGACCAGGAGCGCGGCCCGGCCCGTCACGCCCTCCCGCACCTCCTGGAGGAAGCGGGCGCCGCCGCTGGGGGAGAGGACCATGCCTCGAGCCTGCGAGAGACGGGGGTGCGGCGCAGGCGGTGTGGGCCATCCGGGCGACCGCCCGTTCTATTCGTACGAACGTTCGAGAAGTGGTCTATGGTGGATAAGGAGGGGCGGTTTTCGGTCAGGGGGTGAGCACGGCAGGAGGGTGCGATGGCAAGGCCTTCGGCGTTCGCGCACCTGCACACCGCCTCGGGCTTCTCGATGCGGTACGGGGCCGCGCACCCCGAACGGCTGGCCGAGCGGGCCGCCGAGCGCGGCATGGACGCCCTCGCCCTCACCGACCGCGACAGCCTGGCCGGAGCGGTCCGGTTCGCCAGGGCCGCCGCCGAAGCCGGGGTGCGGCCGCTGTTCGGCGTGGACCTGGCCGTACGCGAGCCGCTGCCGGAGCCCGGGCCCACGGTGCGCCGCCGCGCCCCCGTGCGTGGCGGCGCCTTCGTCGACGAGTCCGCACCCCGCGCCGTCTTCCTCGCCCGCGCCGGGGCGCCCGCCTGGGCCGCGCTGTGCGGGCTGGTCTCCGCCGCCCACGCGGGCGGCACCGAGCGGCCCGAGCTGACCCGGGAGGACCTCGCGGCCGCCGCCGGCGGGGCCCGCGCCCCGCTGACCGTCCTGCTCGGCCCGGACTCCGAGGTCGGCCGCGCGCTGGCCGCCGGACGCCCCGACCGGGCCGCACGGCTCCTGCTGCCCTGGCGCGAAATGTTCGGTGACTCCCTGCGGCTGGAGACCGTCTGGCACGGCCGCGCCGGCACCGGCCCCGGCTCGCTGCGGCTCGCCGCCCGCACCGCCGGCTTCGCCGCCGAACAGGGCGTACGGGCCGTACTGACCAACGCCGTCCGCTACGCCGACCCCGGCCAGGGGCCCGTCGTCGACGTCCTCGACGCGGCCCGCCGACTGGTGCCGATCGACCGCCGCAGGCCCGGGGCCCTGGACGGCGGCGAGCGCTGGCTCAAGGACCCGGCCGCCATGGCCGCCGCCGCCGAGCGGATCGCGGAGGCCGCCGGATTCCGCCGCGGGGCCGCGCACCGGCTGCTCGCCATGACGCAGGAGACCGCCGCCGAGTGCCTCGTCGACCCCGAGGACGACCTGGGCCTGGGGTCCGTCCACTTCCCCGAGCCGCACCTGGTCGGCGCCGGCCGGCGCACCGCCGCCCGGGTGCTGCGCTCCCGCTGCGCCGGGGCCATGGTGCTGCGCGGATACGACCGCGACCGCCGCTACTGGGACCGGCTGGAGGAGGAGCTGCGCATCATCGAACAGCGCGGTTTCCCCTCGTACTTCCTCACCGTCGCCCAGGTCGTCGACGACACCCGGGCGCTGGGCATCCGCGTCACCGCCCGGGGCTCCGGCGCGGGGTCGCTGGTCAACCATCTGCTCGGCATCGCGCACGCCGACCCCGTCGCCCACGGCCTGCTGATGGAACGCTTCCTGTCCACGCGCCGCAAGGCGCTGCCCGACATCGACATCGACGTCGAGTCCGCCCGGCGCCTGGACGTCTACCGCGCGATCTTCGACCGCTTCGGCAAGGAGCGCGTCGCCACCGTCTCCATGCCCGAGACCTACCGGATCCGGCACGCGATACGGGACGTCGGCGCGGCGCTGGGCATGGCCCCCGCCGAGGTGGACCGGCTCGCCAAGGCCTTCCCGCACATCCGGGCCCGCGACGCCCGCGCGGCCCTGGCCGAACTGCCCGAGCTGCGCGGCGTGGCCGGGGAGGAGCACGGCCGGCTGTGGGAGCTGGTCGAGGCGCTGGACGGGCTGCCGCGCGGCATCGCCATGCACCCCTGCGGAGTGCTGCTCTCCGACGCCTCCCTGCGCGGGCGCACCCCCATCGTGCCCACCAGCGGCGAGGGGTTCGCGATGTCGCAGTTCGACAAGGACGACGTGGAGGAGCTGGGGCTGCTCAAGCTCGACGTGCTGGGCGTGCGGATGCAGTCCGCCATGGCGCACGCGGTGGGGGAGATCGAACGGGCCACCGGGCGCCGGATCGACCTCGACGACCCCGCGCAGGTGCCGCCGGGCGACCGCGGGACGTACGAGCTGATCCGCTCCGCCGAGACCCTCGGCTGCTTCCAGATCGAGTCGCCGGGCCAGCGGGACCTGATCGGACGGCTGCAGCCCTCGACCTTCCACGACCTCGTCGTCGACATCTCGCTGTTCCGGCCGGGCCCGGTCGCCGCCGACATGGTCCGCCCCTTCATCGAGGCCCGACACGGCCGGGCCCCCGCCCGCTATCCGCACCCCGACCTGGCGGACGTGCTGCGCGAGACCTACGGCGTGGTCGTCTTCCACGAGCAGATCATCGAGATCCTGCGGATCATGACCGGCTGCGACCGGGGCTTCGCCGACGAGACCCGGCGCGCGCTGTCCGACCCCGCCCTGCTGGGCCGGGTACGGGCCTGGTTCGCGGAGCGGGCGGGGAAGCGGGGCTACGCGTCGGAGGTCGTCCACCGCACCTGGGAGATCGTCGAGGCGTTCGGTTCGTACGGCTTCTGCAAGGCGCACGCCGTGGCCTTCGCCATGCCGACCTACCAGTCGGCCTGGCTCAAGGCCCACCACCCGGCGGCCTTCTACGCCGGGCTGCTCACGCACGACCCCGGGATGTACCCCAAGCGGCTGCTGCTCGCGGACGCGCGGCGGCGCGGGGTGCCGATCCTGCCGCTGGACGTGAACCGGTCGGACGCCGCCTATTCGATCGAACTGATGTCCGGGAATCGGGGCCTCTTCGGCATCCGCCTCGCCCTCTCCGAGGTGCAGGGCATCTCCGGGGCCGAGGTGCGGCGGATCGTCGACGGACGCCCGTACACCTCGCTCCAGGACCTGTGGCAGCGCGCCCACCCCGCCCGGCCCGTCGCCGAACGGCTGGCGCGGGTCGGCGCGCTGGACGCCTTCGGCACCAACCGCCGGGACCTGCTGCTGCACATCGCCGAGCTGCACGCGCGGCACCGCGCCGGCTCCACGGCCCAGCCGACGCTGATCGACAGCGCCCGGGCCGAGCCGGTCGGCCTGCCCGACCTCGACGCGCGGGAGCGGCTCGGCGCGGAGCTGAACGTCCTCGGCATGGACGCCTCGCGCCACCTGATGTCCGACCACCGGACGTTCCTGGCGGAGCTGGGCGCGATCCCCGCCCGGCGGCTGCGCGACGCGCGGCACGGCGAGACCGTCCTGGTCGCGGGCGCCAAGGCCGCCACCCAGACGCCACCGGTCCGCTCGGGCCGGCGGGTCATCTTCACCACCCTCGACGACGGCACGGGCCTGGTCGACTGCGCCTTCTTCGACGACAGCCACGAGGCGTGCGCCCACACGGTCTTCCACTCCTGGCTGCTGCTCGTCCGGGGCGTGGTCCAGCGCCGCGGGCCGCGCAGCCTGAGCGTGGTGGGCGCGGCGGCGTGGGATCTGGCGGAGCTCACGGCGCTGCGGGCGGAGGGGGGACTGGGGGCGGTGGCGGAGGTGCTGGCGCATCCTGCGGTCTCCGCCGGTGCGGTTCCGGAGCGGCGCATCCGGATGTCCACCGGGTACGCCATGCATCCGTGGGCGGACCTGCAGCCGGCGGGTGAAGGGGCGGCCACGGGGCGCAAGTTGTGGCATGCGAGTCAGGGGAGTGCCGGATGAACACGCGAAGGCTTTCCCTGGTTCCGGGCGACGATCAAGCCCGTCCGGCGATTGAGGACCGGGGGTCCGGGGGCGGAGCCCCCGTCCTGTACCTGCACTTCCATCCCGCCGGCGGGATGGGCGCGTCCCCCGACGAGGAGACCTACGACGGGCTGCTCGCGCTGCTCGCCGAGGTGACGCCCGTCGTGCAGGCGCTGCCGCCCGACGCCGCGCTCATGGACGTCCGGGGCGCCGTGCGCTACTTCGGGCACGGGCCGCAAGAGCTCGCGGAGCTGCTGCGGGTGCGCACGCTCGCGCGGTACGGGGTGGACTGCACGATCGGGATCGCCGGCAATCCGATGCTCGCGCGGATGGCCGCGCAGGACGGGGCGCCCGGAGCGGTCCGTACGCTCTCCGGCGAGCCGGAGGCCGTGGCCGCGTTCCTTGCCCGCAAGCCCGCCGTCGCGCTGTACGGGGTGGGGCCCGCCACCGCCCGCACCCTGTGCTCGTACGGGCTCGACAGCATCGGGCGGATCGCCGACGCGCCGCTGGGCGCGCTGCAGCGCATCCTCGGCGCGGCCGCCGGGCGGCGGATCCACGAGCGGGCGCGCGGCCTCGACCCCACGCCCGTCACCCCGGACGCCCGGGCCCGCTCCATGGGAGCGGAGCACCGCTTCGGCGGCGACGAACTGGACGCCGCACACCGGCGCCACGCGCTGCTCGCGCTCGCCGACGGGCTGGGCGCCCGGCTGCGGGGGAGCGGACAGGTCGCACGGGGGCTGAAGCTCACCGTCCGCTACGCCGACGGCTCGTCGACGACCCGGTCCCGGACCTTCGCCGAGCCGACCGCACACACCCCCGAACTGACCGCCGCGGCCTACGCGCTGCACGCCTCCCTCGCGCTGCAGCGGGCCAGGGTGCGGGCCGTGGCACTGCGCGCGGAGGGGCTGTGCGACGCGTGCCTCGCCGCGCACCAGCTGACGTTCGACCCCGCCGACGAGAAGGCGCGGCGCGTGGAGGCCGCCGTCGACCGGGCGCGGGCGCGCTTCGGCGTGGGGGCCGTGGGGCCCGCCGCCACCTTGTACGTGGCCTGAATATTTCGTGGGCAACTGTTGGAACTTGCTTGACGAAAGCAAAAGATTGCCCGCACCCTACTGAACAGTAATTAACGCCCATTTAATGCGCCCGCAACACAGTTGCCGGTGCTGTTCGGCATACCCACCCCCCACCTGCGAGGAGTTCGAGTGACGCGCCGTAGACCCCGTAGACCGTTCGGATCGATCCTGTCCGCGTTGGCTCTGACCCTGGCGGCCGCCGCGGTTCCGGGGACCGCGGCAGCCGCTCCCGGCGCCGCGGAGACCGTCAGCCGTGGCTGGAACGACTACTCCTGCAAGCCCTCCGCCGCCCACCCCCGGCCCGTCGTCCTGGTGCACGGCACGCTCGAGAACGCGAAGAGCAACTGGTGGGCCTTCGCGCCCTACTTGGTGAACCGGGGCTACTGCGTCTTCTCCTTCGACTACGGCAAGCTGCCCGGCGTCCCCGCCTTCCACGGCCTCGGGCCGGTCGCGAAGTCGGCGGAGGAACTGGCCGGGGACGTCGACAAGGTGCTGGCCGCCACGGGCGCGGACAAGGTCGACATCGTCGGCCACTCGCAGGGCGGGATGCTCCCCCGTCAGTACATGAAGTTCAACGGCGGTGCGAAGAAGGTGGGCGCCCTGGTCGGCATCGCGCCCAACAACCACGGCACCACCCTGTCCGGGCTGACCAAGCTGCTGGACATCGTCCCCGGCGCCCGCGGCGTGATCGGCAGCACGGCCCCCGGCCTGACCGACCAGGTCGTCGGCTCGGACTTCATGAAGCGCCTCAACGAGGGCGGCGACACCGTCCCCGGCGTCCGCTACACCGTCATCGCGACCCGCTACGACGAGGTCGTCACGCCCTACGAGACGCAGTTCCTCTCCGGGCCGAACGTCCGCAACGTCCTGGTCCAGGACCTGTGCCCGGTCGACATCTCCATGCACCTGACCCTCGGCACGATCGACCGCGTCGCCTTCCACGAGGCCGCCAACGCCCTCGACCCCGCCAACGCCACCCCGGCGAACTGCGCGTCGATGGTGAGCTGACGGGGTCTCGCGTCCCGTGCGTCAGGCCGGTTCCTCGTCCCAGGTGACGGGGAGCCGGTGCACTCCGTGGATGCTCATGCCGGTGCGCAGGGGCACCTCCGCGGCCGGGACGGCCAGGCGCAGGTCCGGGAAGCGGGTGAAGAGCGCCGGCAGGGCGACCCGCATCTCGACGCGGGCAAGTTGCTGGCCCAGGCACTGGTGGATGCCGTGGCCGAAGGCCAGATGGCCGGTGGCCTTGCGGCGCAGGTCGAGGGTGTCGGGGTCCGGGAAGCGCGCCGGGTCCCGGTTGGCGGCCTGGAGCGAGACGGTGACCGACTCGCCGGCCCTGATGAGGCTGCCGTCCAGCTCGACGTCCTCCAGGGCCACCCGGACCCCGGTGTGGGCGATGCTCAGATAGCGCAGGAGCTCTTCTACGGCCTGGTCGGCGAGTTCGGGTCCGGCGCTCAGGGCGGCCGCCTGCCCGGGGTTGCCGAGGAGGGCGAAGGTGCCCAGGGCGATCATGTTGGCGGTGGTGTCGAGGCCCGCGGCGAGGAGGAAGCCGCCGAGGCCGGCGAGCTCGGCGTCGGTGAGATCGGTGGTGGTCAGGTCGCTGAGGATGTCCTCGGTGGGGGCGGCCCGCTTGGCCAGGACCAGCTCGTGGACGAACTCCGCGAGCGCGTTCACGGCCTCGATCTGCTGCTCGACGGTCGAGGACGGGTCGCTGATCGCCGCGGCGCGCCAGGTGAAGACCTCGCGCTCGGCCTCGGGCACGCCGAGGAGTTCGCAGATCATCAGGGCCGGGACGGGGTGTGCGTAGGCCTCCACCAGGTCCACCACCGGGCCGTTCCGTTCCATGGCGTCGAGGTGCTCCGTGGTGATCCGCTCGACGCGCGCGGTGAGTTCGCGCATCCGGCGGACCGTGAACTTGCCGGCGAGCAGCCGCCGGTAGCGGGTGTGCTCGGGCGGGTCGATGCCGGTGAGGTCGCCGACCGGGGCCGGGGGGATCGCGGTGAGCTCCTCCGTGCCCGGGAAGGGGGAGTGCATGAGCTCGTAGCGGGAGCTGAAGCGGGGGTCGGAGGAGACGGCGCGGGCCGTGGAGTACCCGGTGGCCAGCCAGCCTAAGTGGCCGTCGGGGTAGCGCATCCGCACGAGCGGCTGCCGTTCGCGCAGCTCCGCCAGCCCGGCGGGCGGGTCGAAGGGGCAGCCCGCGGGGCGGCCCGTCGGCAGTTCCTCGACCACCTGGGCCGTCTGCTCGGGGGAGTGTGCCGGGGTTTCTCGTCGCATGGTGTCCTCCGGTGAGGGTGGTGGTGGGGACGACGGGCGGTTCAGCGGCGGGCGCCGCGGTGGAAGGCGGAGCGGGCCCACAGGTAGCCGACGAGGCTCAGGCCGGCGCACCAGGCGAGGGCGATGACGCCGCTGTCGCCGATGTCGGTGCCCATCAGCAGGCCGCGGAGGGTCTCGTTGACCGGGGTGAAGGGCTGGTGGTCGGCGAACCAGCGCATCCAGGACGGCATGGTGTCGGTGGGGACGATGGCGCTGCCGAGGAAGGGCAGGAGGGTGATCGGCATGGGCAGGTTGGAGGCGGACTCGACGGTCTTGGCGATCAGGCCCATGGCGGCCGAGATCCACGTCAGCGCGAAGGCGAGGAAGGCGAGGAGGCCGGTGGCGGCCAGCCACTCCAGTGCGGTGGCGTCGGGACGGAACCCGATCGCGAAGGCGACGGCGGTGACCACGGCCGTGCCGAGGGCGGTCTGGACGAGGTTGGCGAGGACATGGCCGGTGAGGAAGGAGGCGTGGGACATGGGCATGGTGCGGAAGCGGTTGACGATGCCTTCCGTCTTGTCCATGCAGACGCCGAGCGCGGCACCGATGGAGCCGGTGGCGACGGTCATCAGGATGATCCCCGGGGCGATGTAGTCGATGTAGTCGCCCTGCACCTGGGGGCCCTGGATTCCCGTCCCGAGCGCGCCGCCGAAGGCGTAGGTGAAGAGGAGGAGGAAGAGGACCGGCATCAGGACGATGGTCACGACCACGGACGGGTAGCGCACCGCGCGCTTCATGTTCCGGCGGAACATGGTGACGGAGTCGCGGGCGGCGTAGGAGAGGGCGCTCATCGGGAGATCTCCTGCTGGTCGGAGCCGGTCAGGGTGAGGAAGACGTCGTCGAGGTCCGGGGTGTGCTGGGAGAGGGCCTCGGGGGTGATGCCGGCGTCGTCGAGGACGTCCAGGACGGCGCGGAGGGTGGGGACGGAGCCGTCGGAGGGGATCTGGAGGGTCAGTTCCTCGTCGTCGCGGCTGGTGGCGGGGAAGCGGGAGGCGGCCAGGTCCAGGGCGGCCGGGTCGGCGAACTTCAGGGAGATGTGGCCGCCGGGGATCAGGCGCTTGAGCTCTTCCGCGGTGCCTTCGGCGATCAGCTTTCCGCCGTCCAGTACGGCGATGCGGTCGGCCAGCTGGTCGGCCTCGTCCAGATACTGGGTGGTGAGGAAGATCGTCACGCCGTCGTCGGCGACCAGGGAGCGGATGATCTCCCACATGGTGCGGCGGGAGCGCGGGTCCAGGCCGGTGGTGGGCTCGTCGAGGAAGATGACGCGCGGGTCGCCGACCAGGGTCATCGCGAGGTCGAGCTTGCGGCGCATGCCGCCGGAGTAGGTGGTGACCGGCTTCCTGGCGGCCTCGGTGAGGTCGAAGCGGCGCAGCAGTTCGGCGGCCCGTCGGCGGCCCTCGCGGCGGGGCAGATGGTGCAGGTCCGCCATGAGCATCAGGTTCTCCTCGGCGTTGAGGAGGTTGTCGACAGCGGCGAACTGGCCGGTGACGCCGATCGCGGCGCGGACCGCGTCGGCCTCGCGGGCCAGGTCGTGGCCGGCGAGCGTCACCTCTCCCGCGTCGGCGGGGATGAGGGTGGAGAGGATCTGCACGGTGGTGGTCTTGCCCGCGCCGTTGGGCCCGAGCAGCGCGAAGACCGTGCCCCGGGGGATCGTCAGGTCGATGCCGTCGAGCACCGTCTTCCCGCCGTAGGACTTGGACAGTCCCGTGGCGGTGATGGCCGGCGTGACGGGGGGCGCGAAGAGCGCAGCATTGGTCATGATCATGACAGTCCTGTCTGTGTGCGGTATCGCCGGGAGGGGGTGGTCATCCGGTCAGGGGCGGCGGATCACGATGTCGCCGACCCCGGTGCGGGCGCGCACCTCGACGGTCTCCTGGGCGGCGCCGGGGCCGTCGGAGGCGCCGAGGGAGTTGTGCACGCCGCCGGCGCCGGTGTGCACGTCGAGCCAGGCGGCGGTGGAGTCGTTGATGCCGACCTCCACGTCGCCCGCGGCGGTGTGGAGCGTCACCTGACCACGCGTCACATTGCCGACGTGCAGGGAGCCGTTGGCGGACCTGGCGTTGACCGAGGCGTGGGCGACGTCGACGGAGATGCGGCCGTTGGAGGAGTTGGCCCTCAGGTCGCCGGTGACCGAGCCGATCGAGGTCTCGCCGTTGCCGTTCTTGACGACGGCCGCGCCCGCGATCTCACCGACCTCGATCCGGCCCGCTCCGACGATCTCGGCGTCGCCCGACACGCGGTCCACCCGGATGTCGCCCCAGCTGCTCCTGAGGTTCACGGTCGTCGCCTCGTCGAGCTGGATGTCGCCCATGGACGTCTTGATCCGGCACTCGCCGAAGCGGCCTTCGCAGAGGAAGTCCGCCATGGGCGTGGTGCCCCGCACGTCCGACCCGGCCGGCAGCTCGACGCTCACTTGGAGCGCCCCGCTCTTGCCGAACAGGGAGCGCTTCTTCGGGCCCTTGACCGAGAGCGTGCCGCCCGAGAAGACGACCTTGGTCTGCTCCGCGGCCCGTACGTCGAGGTCCGCGGCGGCGTTGGCCGGCAGCACCTCGACGACCGTGTCGATGCGCTTCGAGGCGGTGATCCGGGCGGTCCCCAGGTCGAATTCGAGGACGAGGGAGATCGGTTCGGGAGTGTCGAAAGAAGGCATGGCGGTTCCGTCCTCGCGGCTGTGGAGTGTGTTCCCGCCGGTGGGGCGGGTGAGGAAGAAGTGGTGCGGAGGGCCGGTCCGGCTAGCGGACCCAGCCCGTGAAGCTCTGCCGGCCCTGATGGCGGCTGCCGCCTGCGGGGCGGGTGGGCTTGCCGGGCTCCAGGGCGGTGGCGACGGCCCGTACCAGCCAGGCGTTGACCGACAGGCCCTCCTGTCCGGCGGCGTCCTCGACCCGGGCCTTGAGGTGCGCGGGAAGGCGGAAGTTGATGCGCGCCGTGCCGCCCTCGTCGCCGTCCGCGGCGACGGGGGGCGCGGGCGCCGGCACGCTCTCGGGCTCCCCGCCCCGCTCGTACGCCTCCGGGGCCGGCGGCGGCGTCACCACGAACTCGGGGTCCATCCCGCGCAGCCGTACGTCGACCGAGCCCGGCGCGAGGTCGCGGGTGACCTCGTCCATGGCGGCGGACAGCGCGTTCAGCAGGGTCAGCCGAGTGGCCGACTCCAGGGGCGCGGTGAGCCGCTCGGCCAGGGCACGGGCGTCCTCCCCGCCCGCATCGGCGGCGACCGCGAGCTCGTGGCGGAGGTTGTCGACATAGGGCGTGAGGTCCATGACGTCATCATGGCACCACTATGGCGCCATCGCAAGTCATGGTGGCGCATGGATGGCGCCAAGTGGCGTCACATGGTGCCATCCGGTGCCATCCGGTGCCACCGGGTCGTGCGCCGGGCCCGGACATGACGAGAGCGGGCCCGGCCGCTGCAGTCGGCCGGGCCCGCCCTTTCGCGGACGCGAGGGAGCTATCCGCTCGTGGTCGAGGTGACGGAGAGCGGGGTGAACGCCAGGAGCATCACCAGCTCCAGCAGCAGACCCGCGCCGGCCAGCCAGATCCCCGCCCGCGTCCAGCGGGAGAGCGGGTGGTGCCGCAGGCCCACGGCGACGCCGAGGACGGCCCCGGCCAGGACGCTGAGGACCGCCGCGACGTACCAGGCGAACGGGGCGACGGCCAGCCCGGCCGCCGCCAGCGCCACCGCCGTGACATCGCTCCGGCTCGCGGGCCGGTCACTGGTGCGAACCATGGTCATCGCTCTCCCTCTCGTCTCGCTTCCGCAGGTCTCAGGGCCTGCGGATCAGCCGGTGTTGCAGGACTTCTGGTACGAGTAGAGGCCCTTCCCGCCGCGTATCTGCACACAGGGCGTCTGTGTGGAACTGACGGGGCCGAAGCCGTACTTGAAGCGCTCCTGGGTCCAGGACCGGATCTCCCAGCCGACGTTGTGGGAGCCCTTCCCGGCGTGGCCCTCGTAGCTCCACAGCGGCGTGGAGGTCTCCCCGCCCCGCTCGGCCACCTTCCAGCTGGTGACCTTGGAGCCGTTGTGGCACCAGTTCAGGCGCTGCCAGTAGGTGTAGATGACGTTGCCCGCGGCGGCCTTGGCCTTGTACGTGACGCGTGCGGTGTAGCACCGCGCCGTGGCCACCTCCCCCTTGTCCTTGGGGATCTCGCTGATCCCCGAGGTCTCGACGGTCTCGGACACCGGGTCGTTCACGTTCTTCACGGCGGCCAGCTGCGCCGCGGACAGGGCGGAGTAGGCCCGGCCCGGGTCGGAAGAAGAGGCCACCTGCTTGCTCAGGGCCATCCCGTCCAGCGCCGGCGCCGCCTGCGCGGTGGACGTGAGGGTCGCCATCACACCCGCGGCACCCAGAACGGCTGCGGCCAGGGTCGTGCGTCTTGTGCGCATGAGCATCCTCCTGCTCGAAAAGGCAGGGGAGTTCGGAACTGACGTTCCCACCCCCGTGGTTGCAGGCGACGCTTCCACGCGTGACGTACGCGCAACAAGAACATTTGAGGAGCTTCGAACCGTCGGACGAGGGACGGCGGATTCGCATCAGTGCCGGATTTTCGGCGTCCGAACGGAGCCGACCTTCTCACCTGTCGCGTCAGCCGCGGTGACCGTCGTGGGGTCCGCGACGGAGGGCCACCAGGCGAAGAAGAAGCCGTCCTTGACGGTGGCCGTGACCCGCCGTCCGTCGGAGGTGTCGACCGTCACGGCGGTCACCGCGGATCCCGCGCGGCCGTATACGTACCGCGCCGCGTCGCCCTCGGTGACGTTGCCGCCGTTCTCCTGGACGTCCAGGGCCTGACCGGCCTTCAGCGGCGGGGCCTCGGTGCGTCCCGCCGCCCAGAAGTTCCGGCCCTGGAGGCAGACGCCGGCGTTGTCGGCGCCCCCCATGAGCACCGCCGAGGACGTGCCGCGGCGTTCGGCCAGCACCGGCGTCACCGGTGTGCTGGTGCCCCCCGGCGTGGTCCCGGCCGGCAGCCGCGCGGAGCAGGTGCGTGCCAGCTCCTCGGCGTCGGGGGCGGCCAGGGGCCGGGGGACCGCGGACCAGGCGGCACCGGCCGGCGCGGCGCCGGACAGCAGGCCCACCGCCTGCCAGCCGCCGACGACGCCGGCGAGCGCGGCCGTCGCCAGCACCGCCCGGGTCCGCCGGGAGGCGAGCCGGGCCGGCCGGGGCCGGTTCTCCGCCTCGCGCACCACGAACGCCTTGAGCTGTTCGAGCCGCATCGGGGAGAGCTCCACGTGCGGGGCGTCGGGAAGGTTCATCGGCAGACTCCTGCGGTGGGGGCCGGGGTGGGGTGGGGGGAGAGCGGGTCGGCGAGGGTGAGGTGGCGCAGTCGGCTCCGGGCCCGTGACATCCGGGAGCGCACCGTTCCCAGGGGGATGCCGAGCGCCCGGGCGGCGGCCGCGTACTCCAGCTCGCCGAACACGCACAGCTCCACCACCTCGCGCTCGCGCCGCGGCAGCGCCAGCAGCGCCGCACGGATCCGCCGCATGCGCCGCTCGGCGTCGAGCCGCGAGGCGACGCGGTCGGCGGGATCCGGCTCGTCGGCCTCCGGAGGCAGGCGGCTGAGCGCGGCCCGGTACCGGGACAGCGAGCGGTGGTGCTTCTGGGTCACGCGGTGGGCGATGCCGAGCAGTAACGGGACGGCCGTGTCCTCCACGGTGAACCGCTCGCGCAGCCGCCAGGTCTCGAGGAAGACCGTGGAGACCAGGTCCTCGGCCGTGGCCCAGGACGCGGTCCGGTGGAAGCAGTAGGAGAAGACCGTGGGGCCGTGCCGGGCGAACAGCAGGCCGAACGCCTCGCTGTCCCCGGACCGGACCCGGTCCCACAACTCCTGGTCCGTTGCTCGCGTGTCGGGCGCCCCCGAGGTGTCCACGTCCTTCTATACCCGCGGCGGTGCGGTCGGTTCCCGTCGGCCTTGCCGCGAGCACCTCGCCGGCCGTGGGCCGCCCGGTAAATCAGTGGCTCCGGACCCCCTCGCCGGGAGACGCTGCCGCCGTTGACCAGCGGCGAGCACGGAGGCTTCCTCATCATGACCAGCACAGCGGCGGCGACCCTGACGACGGGGGCCACGGTGGCCGTCTTCCTGCGGAAGGCGGGCCGGATCAAGGTGCGCTACTCCGCCGCCGTCGTCCACGACGACGGCACGCACGTCGTCGTACGGGCGCCGTGGGCGGGGGCGCAGACGCGCGACTTCGGCTTCGTGCGGTTCGAGGACGGCGACGTGTTCACCGAGCACTACTGGCGCGACCGCTGGTACGCCGTCAAGGAGGTGCGGGACGCGGGCGGGGTGCTCAAGGGCTGGTACTGCGACGTCACCCGCCCGGCGCACGCCGAGCAGGGCGCGATCGTCGTCGAGGACCTCGACCTGGACCTGTGGGTCTCGGCGGACGGCTCCGCCGTACTGCGCCTGGACGAGGACGAGTTCGCCGACAGCGGCCTGGACGGGCGCGACCCCGACGCCGCGCGGGCGGCCCGCTCGGCGCTGGACGAGCTGGAGGCGCTGGCCCGGTCGGGCGGCCTCGGTGGCCTTCTCGCCCTGACGTGACAGGCTGTCACCATGGCCGACTCCAGCAATCGCACGTCCGCGCTCGATCTGATCCTGGCCGCCGTCGACCCCGGCAGCTGGCGGTGCTGGGACGCCCCCGTCGCGGTGACGGCGGACGACCCCGGCTACCGCGCCGACCTGCTGGCGGCGCGTGAGCGGACCGGGCTCGACGAGTCCGTCGTCACCGGCGAGGGGCGGGTGGCCGGGCGCCGGGTGGCCCTCGTGGCCTGTGAGTTCCGCTTCCTGGCCGGGTCGATCGGGGTCGCGGCGGGGGAGCGGCTGGTGCGGGCCGTGGAGCGGGCGACGGCCGAGGGGCTGCCGCTGCTGGCGGCGCCCGCCTCGGGCGGCACCCGGATGCAGGAGGGCACCATCGCCTTCCTGCAGATGGTGAAGGTGACCGCCGCGATCACCGACCACAAGGCGGCCGGGCTGCCCTATCTCGTCTATCTGCGGCACCCCACGACCGGCGGCGTGCTCGCCTCGTGGGGCTCGCTGGGCCACCTCACCGCCGCCGAGCCCGGCGCCCTCATCGGCTTCCTGGGGCCCCGGGTGCACGAGGCGCTGTACGGCGAGGAGTTCCCGCCGGGCGTACAGGTCGCCGAGAACCTGCTGGCGAACGGCCTGGTGGACGCGGTGCTGCCCGCGGGGCGGCTGTCGGAGGTCGCGGCGCGGGCGCTGTCCGTACTGTGCGACGACGCCGCGGAGCCCGCGGAGCCCGCACCGGATCCCGCGCCCGGGGCGAGCGCCGAGGCGCCCCCGGCCGAGGAGTCGATCCGCCGCTCGCGCCGCCCCGACCGGCCCGGCGTACGGGAGTTCCTGCGCGCCGCCGCCACCGACGTCACGCTCTTGAGCGGTACGGGCGCGGGGGAGCGCGATCCGGGGCTGCTGCTCGCCCTCGCGCGCGTGGACGGCACGCCGTGCGTGGTGCTCGGCCACGACCGCGGCAGCCATCCCGACCCGGCCACCGGGCAGGCGCTGGGACCGGCGGGGCTGCGGGCGGCCCGGCGGGGCATGCGGATCGCCGCGGAACTGGACCTGCCGTTGCTGACCGTCGTGGACACCGCCGGGGCGGCCCTCTCGCGGGAGGCCGAGGAGGGCGGGCTCGCCGGGGAGATCGCCCGCTGCCTGGCCGACCTGGTCGATCTGTCCGCGCCCACCCTGTGCCTGCTGCTGGGTCAGGGCGCGGGCGGGGCGGCCCTGGCGCTGCTGCCGGCGGACCGGGTGGTGGCGGCACGGCACGCCTGGCTGTCGCCGCTGCCGCCCGAGGGGGCGTCGGCGATCCTGCACCGGACGACGGAGCGGGCCTACGAGGTCGCGGGGCGCCAGGGAGTGCGCTCCGCCGACCTCTTGGCGAACGGGATCGTGGACCGCATCGTAGAAGAGGAAGGGAACTTCCTTTTGGTCCTGGGTCGGGTGATCGGAGCGGAAATGGCTGCTCTCAGGGCGTGTGACCAGCACGAGCGGCGCTCGGGACGCCGTGCGCGCTATCGGCGCCTCGGTGGCGCAGGTGGCAGCTCGTCATAAAGAAATACGGGCATTGCGGGCAAGCATTCAACGGGAATTGACAAACTTAGGCTTGCCTAACCTAAGGTCATCCCCGTGAACGCGACCGATGTCCGGCCAGTCCGGCCACCCCGGCCCGTCGCCGGGCGCCCGGCGGCACTCCGCAGGGTCCTGCTGCTGACGGGCGGCCTGGTGCTGCTCGTGCTGTGCGTGGCGCTGAGCCTCGCCGCGGGCTCCCGCGCCGTGCCGCTGAGCACCGTGTGGCACGCCCTGGCCGACGGGGACCGCAGCCGCGACGGCCTGGTCGTCACCGGGCTGCGCGTGCCGCGCACGGTCATCGGCGTGGTGGTCGGCGCCGCCCTCGGCGTCGCGGGCGCCCTCGCCCAGGGCATCACCCGTAACCCCCTGGCCTCGCCCGCCACGCTCGGCATCAATCACGGAGCCGGCTTCGCCGTGGTCGTCGCCAGCTACGCGCTGCACCTGACGCACCCGGCCCAGTACCTGCCCTTCGCCTTCGCCGGCGCGGCACTGGCCACCCTCGCCGTCCTCGCCCTCGCCCGCCGCGCCGGCGACCTGGACCCCGTACGGCTCGCGCTCGGCGGCACCGTGCTGGACGCCGTGCTCATCTCCTGGACCTCCGCGGTGATGCTCACCAGCCACCGCACCCTGGACGAGGCCCGCTTCTGGCTCGCCGGCTCGCTCGCCGGGCGGCAGACCGACATCCTGCTGCCCGTCCTCGCCCCGCTCGTCATCGGCCTCGTCCTGGCCCTGGCCGTCACCCCCGCGCTCAACGCCCTCGCCCTCGGCGACGAGACCGCCCAGGCCCTCGGCGTCCCGGTCGCCAAGGTGCGCGCCGCCGGCGGCATCGCCGTGATCCTGCTCGCCGCCTCCTCCGTGGCCGTCGCGGGCCCGCTCTCCTTCGTCGGCCTCGCCGCCCCCCACCTCGTACGCAAGCTCGTCGGCGCCGACCACCGCTGGCTCATCCCCGGCTGCCTGATCGCGGGCCCGCTGCTGCTGCTCACCGCGGACGTCCTCGGCCGCCTCGTGCTGCGCCCCGTCGAACTGGAAGTCGGCATCGTCACCGCCCTGCTCGGCGCGCCCCTGCTCGCCCTCCTCGCCCGGAAGGTGGCGCGATGACCCCCGTTGCGACCGATGCCGCGCCCCGCACGGCAGGCGGCGCGCTCGCCCGGCAGCGCCGGCGGACCGCCCTGCTGAGCGCGGCCGCCACGGCCCTGCTCGTGGTGCTCACGGCGATCGGGCTCGGCACCGGCGAGGTCTCGATCCCACCGCTGGACGCCCTGCGCGGCCTGCTGGGCCTCGGCGACCCGGGCAACGTCATGCTCGTCCAGGAACTGCGCGCCCCCCGCGTGCTGTCCGCCGTCGTGGCCGGCGCGGGGCTGGGCGTCGCCGGTGCGATCCTGCAGCGCGTCGCCCGCAACCCGCTCGCCTCGCCCGACGTGGTCGGGGTGACCGGCGGCGCCTCGCTGGGCGCCATGGCCGTCATCGCCTCGGGCACCTCGGCCTCGCTGATCTCGCCCGCCGCGCTCGGCGGCGGACTGCTCGCCGCCGGCCTGCTCGGACTGCTGGCCTGGCGGGGCGGGTTCACCGTCTCCCGGCTCGTCCTCGTCGGCCTCGCCGTGCAGTCCGGCCTCGCCGCCGCCGTGAACCTCCTCATCGTCCGCTTCCCCGCCGAACTCGCCTCCTCCGCCCTGCAGTGGACCACCGGCTCGGTGTACGGACGGACCTGGACCGAGGTCGAGGCCGGAGGAGGCGTCATCCTCGCCGGGCTCGTCCTCGCCCTGGTCTGCCACCGCAGGATCGCGGTCCTCGACCTCGGCGACGACAGCGCCGGCGCCCTCGGCCTGCCCCCCAACGCGGCCCGGCTGCACCTGCTGCTCCTCGCCGTCGTGCTGGCCTCGGTCGCCGCCGCCCTCACCGGGCCCGTCGGCTTCGTGGCCCTGGCCGTACCGCACATCGTGCGGTTCCTGGCCGGACCGCCCACCACCGGCACCCTCGCGCTGACCGCGCTCACCGGAGCCGTCCTGCTGCTGGGCGCCGACCTCGTCGTCCTGCACGTCCTGCCCGTGCACGGGCTGCCCGTCGGCGTCGTCACCGCCACCCTCGGGGCGCCCTGGCTGCTCGTACTGATGCTGCGTCAAATGAAGCCCAACGCTGGGAGTGCCACCCGATGAGCGCCACGACGAACGCCAACGAGCTGGCGACCCACGGCCTGCGGCTCGGCTACGGAAACACCGTCATCGTCGACGGCGTCGACCTGACGCTGCCCGGCGGCGCCGTCACCGCCGTCGTCGGCCCCAACGCCTGCGGCAAGTCCACCCTGCTGCGCGGCATGGCCCGGCTGCTGGCCCCCGCCGCCGGCACCGTCACCCTCGACGGCAGCGACATCCACCGGATGCCCGCCCGCGCCCTGGCCCGCCGCATGGGCCTGCTGCCGCAGCAGGCCGTCGCCCCCGAGGGCATCACCGTCGAAGCGCTCGTCCGCCTGGGCCGTTACCCCCACCAGCGCATGCTCACCCCCTGGTCGAAGGCCGACCAGAACGCCGTGGAGGACGCGCTCGCCCGCACCGGCACCGACGCGCTGCGCGACCGGGCCGTCGACGAACTCTCCGGCGGCCAGCGCCAGCGCGCCTGGATCGCCCTCGCCCTCGCCCAGGACACCCCGCTGCTGCTCCTGGACGAGCCCACCACCTTCCTCGACCTGCGCCACCAGCTCGACGTGCTCGATCTGGTCGAGGAGCTCAACGCCGAGGCCGGCCGGACCGTCGTCATGGTCCTGCACGACCTCGGCCAGGCCGCCCGCTACGCCGACCACCTGGTCGTCATGTGCGACGGCCGCCCGGCCGCGGCCGGGCCCCCGGCGGACGTCCTCACCGCCGAACTCGTCGAGAAGGTCTTCCGGGTCGAGTGCCGGGTCGTCCCCGATCCCGAGACCGGCACCCCCCTGGTCGTGCCCCGCGCCCGGTCCGCCAGACGCGCGGCATCAGCGGCCTCCTGACGCCCCCCACCACCCACCACCGCTCGAGAGGGACCCCACCATGACCGTGCTCCGGCCGGCCCACACCCGTATGCGCAGAGTGTTCGCGACGTCTCTCGCAGTGATCATCGGCGCCGGCGCGCTCGCCGCGTGCGGCGACGACGAGAAGAAGTCGGACGAGTCCAAGCCCGCCGCCTCCGACACCGGCTTCCCGCGCTCGATCACCCACGCCATGGGCAAGACCGAGATCAAGAAGAAGCCCCAGCGCGTCGTCGTCCTCGACACCGGCGAGCTGGACGACGTGACCATGCTCGGCATCAAGCCCGTCGGCGCGGTCTCCCCCCACATGAAGACCGAGGGCGGCTTCCCCTCCTATCTCGGCGACAAGACGAAGGACACCAAGGACGTGGGCCCCATGGCGGAGCCCAACATCGAGCGCATCATGTCGCTCAAGCCCGACCTGATCCTGTCCTCCAAGGTCCGCCACGCCAAGGTCTACGACAAGCTCAAGGGCATCGCCCCCACCGTCTTCACCGAGACCACCGGCGCCCCCTGGAAGGAGAACCTGAAGGTCCACGCCCAGGCCCTGGGCCTGGAGAAGGAGGCCGCCTCGGCCATGGACGCCTACGAGAAGCGCGCCAAGGCCCTCGGCGAGGAGATCAAGAAGAAGAACGACGGCAAGGCGCCCACCGCCTCCGTCGTCCGCTTCGTCGCCGGCCCCACCCGCCTCTACCAGAAGCAGTCCTTCAGCGGCATCGTCCTGAGCGACACCGGCCTGCGCCGCCCCGAGTCGCAGGACGTCGACAAGCCCATGCTCGAGGTCTCCCCGGAGCAGATCGACAAGGCCGACGCCGACCTGGTCTTCGTGACCGTCGCCGACGACCCGAAGAAGACCCAGCAGGACGCCGTCCAGGGCAACCCGCTCTGGAAGGGCCTCGGCGCCGTCAAGAACGAGAAGGTCTTCCAGGTGCCCGACGAGACGTGGATGTCCGGCATCGGCATCCAGGCCGCGAACCACGTCCTCGACGACATCGCCAAGGCCGCCGGCGTCGACGCGCCCAAGTAGCCGCCCGCGCCTGCCGGTTCCCCACCCGGCAGGCCGCCCCGTCACACCCCCCACCGCAAGACCCCTCGCTCCACCTCCCCACCCTCCGTGCCGGGCCGCGTGTGCGGCGCGGCCCGGCACGGACGCCCTCACCCACACCCCTGCCCCCCGAAAGGTGCCCCCGTGCGGCTGCATCTTCTCGCGCTCAACCCCACCGACTCCGTCACCGAGGGCTTCCTGCCCGCCGCCGCCCGCCTCGGCCTGGCCGTCACCCTCCTCACCGACCAGCCCGACGCCCACCGGCGTGCATACGAGCGACACGCCGAAAGCGCAGCGGGCGGCGGCGAACCCCTGCCCGAGCTGGACGTCCACCTCTGCGACGTGCGCGACTTCCGCGAGGTCATAGGCCGGATCTCCGCCCTCGGCCGGCCCGACGCGGTGTTCACCAACAGCGACCACCTGCAGACCCAGGCCGCCCTGGCCGCCGACTACTTCGGCCTCCCCGGCAAGGACTGGCGCGCCGCCCTGCGCGCCAAGAACAAGGCCCAGCTGCGCCGCAGCCTCGCCGAAGCCGGCCTCGACGCCGTCTTCTGCGCCGAACTCGCCCCCGGCGAGGACCCGGACGCCCTCGGCGACGGCCGCCTCGACGGCGCCCCCTTCCCCTGCGTCCTCAAGCCCCGCGAGGGCGTGGCCAGCGAGGACGTCGTCCTCGTGGGCGACGCGCGCGAACTGGCGAGCCGCTGCCGGGAGATCAGGGCGCGGCGGCCCGACGCCGCCCTGGTCGTCGAGGAGTACCTGAACGGGCAGCTGCACACCCTGGAGACCCTCGGCGACGGCACCGCCCTGCACGCCTTCGCGGCCTTCCGCACCCGGCTCTCCCCACCGCCGTACTTCATCGAGGAACGCCTCGACCTGCTGCCCGCCCTCCCGCAGCCCCACAGCGAGCAGGTCATCGCCCAGCTGAAGGCGCTCGGCATCGGCTTCGGCATCTGCCACACCGAGTACGTGGCCCAGGGCGACCGCGCCCGCATCATCGAGGTCAACTACCGGGCCATCGGCGACCAGTGCGACCTCGTCCTGGCCGGGCTGCTGGGCATTCCGCTCTTCGAGCACACCCTGCGCACCCACCTCGGACAGCCGCTTCCGGCCGATCTCGGTGGGCGCACGGACGGCCGGGTACGTATGGAGTACGTGTGCGCCGAGCGCGCCGGCACCCTCAAGGCCGCGCCCGGGGCGAGCGACACCGAGCACGACGGCGTACGGCTGGTCTACCGGCCCTGGCGCGAGCTCGGCGAGGAACACCCGCTCTACCGCACGAACCGCGACTACCTGGGGGTGTTGCGGGCGACCGGTACCGACGAGGACCGGATCGACCGTGCCGTCGCGGAATTCCTGGCGGCCCACCGATGGGAGATCGTCTCATGAGCGCGGCTGCGACGGCCCCCGACGCCGTGGAGGACGAACTCCTCGGCCGGGTGCTCAGCACCCTGCTGCGCGAGGACGCCTACCGGCTGCGCAGCAAGGCGGTCGCCGAAGCGCGCCCCGACGGCGACTGGCTCCGGCTCCCCGTCACGGGCGAAACGTTGCTGCTCCCGGTCGGCCCCGAGGGCTTCCAGTGCGAGGTCCAGGCCCGCGAGCCCCTCCTGGAGACGGCGAACGGCCCGGTGCGCGGCCTGCGGCCGGTCCTCGCCCGGCTGCGGGCGGCCGCCGAGCCCGAGGACCGGGCCGGGTTCGACGCCTTCCTCGCCGAGTGCGACGAGGCGCTGGCCGCCATGCGGCTGCACGGCCGGGTGCGCGAGGACGTCGTCGGGGCGCTGGCCGGGACGTACGGGCACACGGTGGCCGACTGGACGGGGCTGCGCGGCTCCCTCGCCTACGACACCCTCGCCGCCTTCCGCGACCACCCCGTCTACCCCACCGGCCGCGCCCGCTCCGGCCTCAGTGAACGTGAACTACGCGCGTACGCACCCGAGTTCCACCCCTCCTTCCCGCTGCGCTGGCTCGCCCTGCCGCGCGAGGCAGTCACCGGCGAGCACGCCGCACTGCCGCACTGGTGGCCCACCCCCGCCGCCCTCGGCCTGCCCCGCCTGGACGCCACCCACCTGGCGCTGCCCGTCCACCCCCTCACCGCCGGCGCCCCGCTGGCCGACGCCCTGCGCGCCACCGGCCTCACCGGCTCCGCACACCTGGCCGAGAAGCCCTGGCTGGAGGTGACCCCCACCCTGTCGACCCGTACGGTCGCCGTCGCCGACGACCCGGAGGTCCACCTCAAGCTCCCGCTCGCCACCGCCACCCTGGGCCAGCGCAACCGCCGCACCATCAAGCCCGGCACCCTCCTCGACGGAGAGGTCGGCCAGCGGCTGCTCGAGGAGGTCATCGCCCACGAGCCGCGCTTCGCCGGCACCGTGCTCCTCGCCGACGAACGCACCCACCTCGGCGCCGGCCACGAACTCCTCGCCGCCCTCGTGCGCCGCTACCCGGCCGGCCTGCAGGACGCCCACGTCGTCACCGTCGCCGGGCTGCTCGCCCGCACCCCCGACGGCCGCCTCGTCGCCGACGCCCTCGCCGAGCGCTACTACGGCGGCTCGCTCGTCGCCTTCGTGGACGCCTATCTGACCCTGCTCCTGGACTGGCACACCACCCTCTTCTCCTACGGCATCGCCCTGGAGTCCCACCAGCAGAACACCTCCGTCGTGCTCGACGAGATCGACGGAAGGCCCCGGCTGCGGCTGCTGCTGAAGGACAACGACGGGCCGCGGGTGCACGCCGTGCGCCTGGCCGCCCGCCTCGGCGGCGAGGCCGCGGACCTGCTGGGCTTCGACGACCGGCGCATCCTCGTGGCGGGCGACGGCCCGGTCGCCGACGTGTTCGCGACCATCACCGTCCACCTGTGCGCGGGCGCCCTCGCCTTCGAGCTGGCCCGCCTCGGCCGGGGACCGCTCGACGGATGGCTGCGGCAACTGCGCGAGCGGCTCTCCGAGGCCACGGCCCGGCTCGCCCCCGGGGCGGCCGCCGTCCTGCGGGCCCGGGTGCTGGACGCCGGCCGGCTGCCGGTCAAGGCCATGATCACCGCGGGGACGCTGCTCACCAAGGAGCGCTCGGGCGCCGCCGACATCAACAAGCACTACGTCGACGGGCCCAACTACCTGCGGGAGGGCGCCCGGTGACCGCCGTCCTGGACCGCACCGAGCAGCGGGCGCCCGCCGCCCTGCGCACCCGGCAGATCCACGCCGTGGCCGCCTGCTACTTCGTCGCCTCCTTCGCGGCCCTCGGCCTGCCCCCCTATCTCACCGCGATCCTGCCGGGCCTGGGCGACCACCAGGCCCGCTGGGCCGGGCTCCTCTACATCGTGCCGACCGTCTTCGGCGCGATCGGCGCCCCCCTGTGGGGGCGGCTGGCCGACCGCTACGGCCGCAAACGGCTGCTGCTGCGGGCCCAGCTGGGCCTCGCCGTCTCCTTCCTGCTCGCCGGCTGGGCCGACAGCCTGCCCGCCTTCGCCGCCGCCCTCGTCCTGCAGGGCATCCTCGGCGGCACCTTCGCCGCCTCCAACGGCTACCTCGCCGCCGCCCTCGACGGACAGCGCCTGTCCTGGGCGCTGACCCTGATGCAGGGCGCCGCCCGGCTCGCGCTCGTCGCCGCGCCGATCGTGGTGGGCACGCTCTCGCCCTGGGTCTCGCCGCACCGCCAGTACGCGCTGCTCGCCGTGCTGCCGCTGGCCGCCGCCGTGATGCTGGCCGCGCTCCCCGAGCCCCCGCGCTCCGAGGACGGCGCACCGCAGGGACCCGAGGACACGGGGGCCGGGTCGCAGACGGGGCGCGGGGGCCGCGGCTCCCTGCGCACCCTCTACGTCCTCGAGTTCACCTTCGTCCTCGCCACCGTCATCTCCTACCCCTACCTGATCACCCTCGTCGAAGGGCGGCTGCCCGGGCTCGGCTCCGCCGTCAGCGGGCTCCTGTTCGCCCTGCCGCACGTGTGCTACCCCCTGCTGGCCAAGCCCGTGCACACGCTCGTGGCCACCCGCCCGCACCTGGGCGCCGCCACCGGCTTCGCCCTGGTGGCCGCGGCGCTGGCCGGGCACTGGGGCGCCGAGTCCCTGCCCTCCTTCGTCGTACTGCGGCTGCTGCTGGGCGCCGGCATGACCCTGGGCCTGGTGAGCCTGTCGGCGCTGGCCGCCGAGGCCTGCAAGGGCCGCAGACCCGGCCGGCTGTTCGGGTCCCTGGAGCTCATATCCAAGGCCGGGGCCGTCGTCGCCGGAGCGGTCGCCGCCGTCTCCAACGACGTCTGGGGCCCGGCCGCCCCCATCGTCGCAGGATCCGCCGTCGCAGCCCTGACGGCGCTCGTCAGCACGTCCTCCCTCCTCCGCTGGAGTCGCTGAAATGTCCTCAGCCCCCTCTGCCTCCGGTTCCCCTGCCGCCGCAGTGCTCCCCTCCGCCGTCGCCGGCACGCCCACCGCCGACGACGTGGTCGCCCACACCCTCCTGAACTGCCTGCTGCGCGAGGTCTCCGGCCCCGAGCACCAGACCGCCGTCACCGACGGGCACCTGCTGCTGCGCCTGCCCCGCAGCGACACCCTGCTGCGGGTCCGGCTGCGCCGCGCCTCCCTCATCGGCGCCCACCGCTTCACCGGAGGAGTCGGCGAACAGCGCGACGGGGCCTGGCACGAGCTGCCCTGGCAGAGGCTCGCCGAGTACATCCACCGCGAGCTGGAGCTGCGCACCGGCGTCCGCAACGACGAGTTCCTCGGCCAGGTGGCCTCCAGCCACGCCGGCACCAGCGCCGCCCTCGCCGCCCGCCCGCCGGCCGGCAAGGCCCGGGAGGAGGGGCCGGCCGCCCCCGCCGACCGCTACATGGACTCCGAGCAGTCCCTGCTCTTCGGCCACCGCTTCCACCCCACCCCCAAGGCCCGCACCGGCGCCCCCGAGGACTGGGGCCGCTTCGCCCCCGAGGCCCGCGCCCGCTTCGCCCTGCACCACCTGGCCGTACGCCGCGACCTCGTACGGCAGGAGGCCGCCACCGCCACCGCCCTGGACGCCTTCGACCGGCAGGGGAGCGTGCCCGAGGGGTACGTCCTGCTGCCCGTGCACCCCTGGCAGTACGGCATGCTCCGGGACCACCCCGTCCTGCGCCAGGCCATCAGGCGCGGGGACGTCCTCGAGCTCGGGCCGCGCGGCGCCGAGTTCGGGCCGACCGCCTCCGTGCGCACCCTCTACGACGGCCGGGACTTCCTGAAGTTCAGCCTGAACGTGCGCATCACCAACTGCCTGCGCAAGAACGCCGAGTACGAGCTGACCGGCGCCGTCGCCCTGACCCGGATCCTGGAGCCGGTCGCCGCCGAGCTGGCCGCCCGCTTCCCCGGCACCGAGCTGCTGCGCGAGCCCGGCTACCGCACCCTCGACCTCGGCAGCCGCGAGCTGGCCGAAGGCTTCGGCGTCATCGTCCGCGAGGGCCTCGACGCCCGGCTCGCCCCCGGCCTGACCGCCCTGCTCGCCGCCGCCGTCGCCGACGAGTACCCCACCGGCGGCGCCCAGCTCTCCAGGCTCCTGGCGGGCACCGGCCCCGAGTCCACCCTCGCCTGGTGGAACGCCTACCTCGGGCTGCTCGTTCCCCCGGTGCTGGCCGCCTACTTCGACCACGGCGTCGTCCTCGAACCCCACCTGCAGAACGTCGTGATCGGCGTCGACGCCGACGGCATGCCCCGGCAGGTCCTGCTGCGCGACCTGGAGGGCACCAAGCTGCTCCCCGGCCACCACGCCGACGCCCTTGCCGCGCTCCCCGAGGACGTGGCCGGCCCCATGACGTACGACCGCGAACGCGGCTGGGACCGCGTCGTGTACTGCCTGCTCGTCAACCACCTCGCCGAGATGCTCGCCGCGCTCGCCGACCGCCACCCCCACCTCGAGCCCGAACTGTGGTCCGCCGTCCGCCGGGTGCTGGCCGCGCGGGCCGCCGCCCACGACAACCCGCCGCTGCTGCGCGCCCTGGTCGCCGGGGTGCCGCTGCCCGCCAAGGCCAACCTGCTGACCCGCTGGGAGCGCAAGGCGGACCGGCACGCCGGATACGTCCGCATCGGCTCGCCCCTGGTCTCCGACCTGCTGACGGTGCTGGCCGCGACGGATTCCCGGACCGAACCCTGGAGCACCACGCTGTGATCACCCCTCGCGTCGCCGCCCACGCCACCCGCCTGCCGGCCGGCGAACTCCCCGCCTACGTGTACGACCTCGCCGCCCTGGACGAGCACGCCCGCGCGGTGCGGGCCGCCCTGCCCGACGGCGTGGAGCTGTACTACGCCGCCAAGGCCAACCCCGCCCCCGACATCCTCAGGGCCCTCGCCCCGCACGTCAGCGGCTACGAGGTCTCCTCCGGCGGCGAACTGGCCCACGTCCGCGAGGCCGTGCCCGGCCTCCCGCTCGCCTTCGGCGGCCCCGGCAAGACCGAGGCCGAGCTGCGCCTGGCCCTCGACCTGGGCGTCGAGCGCTTCCACGTCGAGAGCGAACAGGAGCTGCGGCTGCTCGCCGCCCTCGCCGCCGAACGGCCCGGCCAGGACCCCGTGGACGTGCTGCTGCGCGTCAACCTCCCCGTGGGGGACGGCGACCTGGGCGGCGCGGCGCTGGCCATGGGCGGCCGGCCCAGCCCCTTCGGCCTGGACCCGCGCCGCGCCGAGGCCTGCCTGCCGCTGCTGCGCGGCACCCGGCTGCTGCTGCGCGGCATCCACGCCCACCTGGCCAGCGGCCTGGACGCGGCCGCCCAGCTCGCCGTCGCCGCCCGCGTCACCGACTGGGCCCGGGACCTGGACGAGCGGCACGGCCTGGGGCTGAGCGAGGTCAACGTCGGCGGCGGCATGGCCGTCGACTACGGCCGGCCGCACCTCCCCTTCGACTGGGCCGCCTACGGCAAGGGCCTGGCCGAACTCGCCGGCCGCCACCCCGGTTACACCCTGCGCATCGAGCCCGGAAGGGCGCTGACCGTCCACGCGGGCTGGTACCTCACCGAGGTCCTGGACCTCAAGCACAGCCACGGGGAGGCCTTCGCGGTCCTGCGCGGCGGCACGCACCACATGCGCACCCCCGCCGCCAAGGGCCACGACCACCCCTTCACCGTGCTGCCGGTCGAGGAGTGGGACCGCCCCTGGCCCCGCCCGGCCGCCCTGGACGAGCCGGTGACCCTCAGCGGACAGCTGTGCACCCCCAAGGACACGCTCGCCGCGCGGGTCCCGGTGGCGGAGCTGAGGGTGGGGGACCGGGTCGCGTTCACCATGGCCGGCGCCTACGCGTGGAACATCTCGCACCACGAGTTCCTGATGCACCCGGCGCCGACCTTCCACTTCCTGACGTGAGGCCGGCCGGGCCCCCACGACTTTGCCAAATGTAGATGGTGGATGCATCTATGTAGGCGTAGCGTCGCAGTCGCGGTCCGCGGAAAGGGACGGTGCGGACCGCGACCACGGGGGCTCGAGCCGCACCCCGGCACCTCCGGGGTGGCCTACCGAAAGGGGACACCGCGACCATGTGCGGCATCACCGGATGGATCTCCTACGACCAGGACCTCACGCGCCTGCCCGGGGCCCGGGACACCCTCGACGCGATGACGGCCACCATGATCTGCCGCGGCCCCGACGCCGGCGGCATCTGGCTGGACACCCACGCCGCCCTCGGCCACCGGCGCCTCGCCGTCATCGACATCGAGGGCGGCCGCCAGCCCATGCTCGTCGAGCACGACGGCCGCACCCGGCTCGCCCTCACCTACAGCGGCGAGGTCTACAACTACCGCGAGCTGCGCGCCGAACTCGAGGCCCACGGCCACACCTTCCGCACCCACAGCGACACCGAGGTCGTCCTCCACGCCTACCTCCGATGGGGCGAGGATTTCACCACCCGCCTCAACGGCATGTACGCCTTCGCCCTGTGGGACCCGCGCTCCGAGGAACTCCTCCTGGTCCGCGACCGCATGGGCATCAAGCCGCTCTACTACCACCCCACCCCCGACGGCGTGCTCTTCGGCTCCGAACCCAAGGCCGTCCTCGCCCACCCCGCCGTACGCCCCGCCGTCGACGCCGAGGGCCTCGCCGAGCTGCTGGCCTTCACCAAGACCCCCGGCCACGCCGTCTACAAGGGCATGTACGAGCTGCGCCCCGGCCACACCGCGCGCATCCGCCGCACGGGCCTGACAGTGCGCCGCTACTGGGGACTGGAGGCGAGGGAGCACACCGACGACACCGCCACCACCGTCCGGCACGTGCGCGAGCTGCTCGACGACATCGTCGCCCGCCAGCTCGTCGCCGACGTCCCCCTGTGCACCCTGCTCTCCGGCGGCCTCGACTCCTCCGCCATCACCGCCCTCGCCGCCAAGGGCCTCGCCGAGACCGGCCGCGGCCCGGTGCGTTCGTTCTCCGTGGACTTCACCGGCCACACCGACCACTTCAAGGCCGACGCCCTGCGGCCCACCCCCGACGGCCCCTACGCCCACGCGCTGGCCGAACACGTGCGCTCCGACCACACCGACATCGTGCTCGACACCGCCGCCCTCATGGACCCGGCCCACCGCGACGCCGTCCTCACCGCCCGCGACCTGCCCATCGCCGGCTTCGGCGACGGCGACACCTCGCTGTACCTCCTCTTCAAGGCCATACGCGAACAGTCCACCGTCGCCCTGTCCGGCGAGTCCGCGGACGAGATCTTCGGCGGCTACCGGTGGTTCCACGACCCCGGGTCCGTCCACGCCGACACCTTCCCGTGGATCGCCGCGGGCGTCGCCGACCACTTCTCCGGCGAGAACAGCGGCGGCCGCGTCGCCCTGCTCGACAAGGGCCTCCTCGCCAAGATCGACATGCCGGGCTACCAGGACGCGCGCTACCGCGAGGCCCTCGCCGAAGTCCCCCGTCTGCGGGGTGAGAGCGGCCTGCAGCGGCGCATGCGGGAGATCGGCTACCTGCACCTGACCCGCTTCGTGCAGATGCTCCTCGACCGCAAGGACCGGGCCAGCATGGCCACCGGACTGGAGGTCCGCGTCCCCTTCTGCGACCACCGCCTGGTGAGCTACGTCTTCAACACCCCCTGGTCCATGAAGACCTTCGACGGCCGCGAGAAGTCCCTGCTGCGCGCTGCCACCCGCGACCTGCTGCCCGCCGCCGTCGCCGACCGGGTCAAGAGCCCCTACCCCAGCACCCAGGACCCGCGCTACGCCGTGGCCCTGCAGACCAGGCTGCGGCAGGTGCTCGCCGACCCGGACGCGCCCGTACGCCCCCTGCTCGACCAGGGCACCGTCGCCCGCGCCCTCGCCGAGGACGCGGGCGACTCCTTCCGTTCCGCCACCGAGGTCGTCCTCGGCATCGACACCTGGCTGCGGGGCTACGGCGCCGCACTGGAGCTGTAGCGCACAATGGCCGTATGGCTTTGCAGATGACCGTCGACCCGGACGCCGCCGAACCTCCCTACGAGCAGATCCGCGCCCGCATCGCCGAGCGCGCCCGCTCCGGCGCGCTCCCGGTGGGCTACAAGCTGCCGACCGTGCGCGGCTTCGCCGAGGAACTGGGCCTGGCCGCCAACACCGTGGCCAAGGCCTACCGGGCGCTCGAAGCGGACGGGGTCATCGAGACGCGGGGCCGCAACGGCACGTTCATCGCGGCGCCGGGCGACACGGCCGACCGCGAAGCGGCGGCGGCGGCCGCCGCCTATGCGCAGCGGGCGCACCGTTTGGGGCTGGACGCCGGGGCGGCGCTGGCCGCCGTACAGGACGCGCTGCGCGTCGCCTACGGCGACTGATTCGGGGGCTCCGCCCCCGGACCCCCGGTCCTCAAACGCCGGACGGGCTGATTTTGTTGCCCGAACCGGCGGATCTGTTGCCCGGAGCCGGCGAAAAATCCAGCCCGTCCGGCGCTTGAGGACAAGAAACGGTGAAAGGGCGGGGCAGGGGCAAAATCCCGTTACAGGTACAACCCCGCATCCGCACCCTCCTGCTGGGCCGGCACCGAGGTCGGCCCCGTGCCGCGTCGCAGGGCGAAGAGCTCGGCCAGGGTCGCTCCCGAGCGGCCCACGCCCTCCTCGCGGCCCAGCCAGCCCACCGCCTCCGCCCGCGTCAGCGGTCCCACCTCGATCCGCGCCAGACAGCGCCCGGGCCGCACCACGGCGGGATGCAGCCGCTCCAGGTCCTCGTTGGTGGTGACGCCCACCAGGACGTTGCGGCCCTGCCCCAGCAGGCCGTCCGTCAGGTTGAGCAGGCGCGAGAGCGCCTGGCCGGCCGCGTGCCGTGCCTCGCCGCGGATCAGCTCGTCGCAGTCCTCCAGGAGCAGCAGCCGCCAGCGGCCCTTCGCCGAGCCGTCCTCCTCGCCGATCGCGATGTCCATCAGATAGCCGACGTCGTTCAGCAGCCGCTCGGGGTCCAGCACGCAGTCCACCTGGCACCAGTCCCGCCAGGAGCGGGCCAGCGTCCGCAGCGCGGAGGTCTTGCCGGTGCCCGGCGGGCCGTGCAGGAGCAGCAGCCGGCCCGCGATGTCGTCCGGGGTGACCTTCATCAGCCCGTCCATCGCCTCGGCCACCGGCGCCGTGTAGTTGGCCCGGACCTCCTCCCAGGTGCCGGCGGAGATCTGCCGGGTCGTGCGGTACGGGCCGCGCCGGGGGGAGAGGTACCAGAACCCCATCGTGACGTGCTCGGGCTGGGGCTCGGGGTCGTCCTCGGCGCCCTCCACCGCCTGCTCCAGCACCTTCTTGGCAAGCTCGTCGCTGACGGCCGTCACCGTCACGTCCGCGCTGCGGTTCCAGCGGGCCGCCAGCAGCGACCAGCCGTCCCCCTCGGCGAGAAGCGCCCTGCGGTCGTCGTCCCGCGCCGAGCGCACCACGCGCGCCTCCGGCGGCAGGAGCGAGGCGCCGGAGCGGACGCGCTCCACCGAGTGGCCCCGCGCGTAGGGCTGTTCGCCGCGGGTGAAGGGGCCGAGGAAGAGGGCGTCGATGACGTCGGCGGGAGTGTCGCCGTCCACGTTCAGCCGGATGAGCGGGGACGGCGGGCGTTCGGCACTCGTGTCGGCACACATGCCGCCCATGATCCGGCACGGAACGCCCCGGCGCACCCTGGTTTTCCCCGGTTCCGCCCCCGTTGGCCGAGAAGCCGCCGCACACCGTTTCCGCCGCGGTTACCCTTTCCGTGATGGGACGTCATGGTGAAGGTCGGCCGTCGCCCCGGCCGGCGCGGTGGCAGCCGAAGGGGACGCGGTGGCGGTCGCGGCCGTCACGGTGGCGGCTCACGGCGCTGCTCTCGGCCGCCCTCCTGACCCTCGCGGCGCTGGTCACCGTCTCCCTCGAGGCCTGGCACGCACGGGACCGGCCCGCTCGCCCGAACGCCGCCGCGGCCACCATAGGCTGGGGCTTCACCCACACCCAGCACAGCGCCGACCGGGGCCAGGACGCCGCCCGCCGCAACGCCGCGAAGACCCTCTCCGGCGCCCCCATGCCGCAGAACCAGCACATCATGGGCTGGGGCGCCGACAACCCCGAACCCCGGCCGGGAAAGTACAACTTCACCGACCTCGACCGGCGGGTGGCGCTCATGCGCAGTACGGGCACCACGCCGGTGCTGACGCTGTGCTGCGCCCCGGACTGGATGAAGGGCGGCGGCGAGCGGACGAACTGGTCGCAGAAGTCCCTGGAGACCGCCCCCGACCGGGCCCACTACAAGGACTTCGCCAAGCTGGCCGGGGTGATCGCCGAACGCTACCCGGACGTACGGCACTTCATCGTCTGGAACGAGTTCAAGGGCTTCTACGACGAATCGAGGAAGCGCTGGGACTACGAGGGGTACACCGAGCTCTACAACCTCGTCTACAAGGAGCTGAAGAAGCGGAACAGGCACGCGCTCGTCGGGGGGCCGTACGTCGTCATGGACAGCGAGGCCCCCGGCGCCGGCTCCGACGCCTCCCGGGTGAGCGGGGACTGGGGCGCGGTGGACCAGCGGGCCGTCGACGCCGTGGAGTACTGGGACGAGCACAAGGAAGGGGCGGACTTCGTCGTCGTCGACGGCGCCAGCTACACCCGTACGGGCAACCGTCCCGTCCCCGACGAGTTCCGGGCCACGCGGAAGTTCGCCGACGTCACCACGTGGCTGAGCAGGACCACGGGCCTGCCGGTGTGGTGGGCCGAGTGGTACGTCGAGCCCGCCGACGAGAACGACGGCCGCAAGACGTGGACCGAGCCGCACCGCGTCGCCGTCCAGGCCAGCGCGCTGATGCGACTGGCCTCGGCGGGTGCGGCCGGAGCGTTCTACTGGAACCCCGAGGAAGAGGGCAGCGACTGCCCCGGCTGTCTGTGGCGAAGCACCGAACTCGCCGACGGCGGCAGCCGGCTGCCGATGCTCGACCTGCTGGAGCGGTTCGCCAAGGCCTTCCCGCCGGGCACGGCCTTCCGCGACGCCGAGGTGGGCGGCGAGGACGCGGCGCGGGTGCAGGTGCTCGCGGCCGGCACCTCCGTGCTGGCCGTCAACACCCAGGACCGGGCCGTCACGGCCCGGGTCGACGGCCGTCAGGTCGAGCTCGGGGCCTTCGAGACCCGCTGGCTGTGACGGCGTACAGGTGGCCGGGGAATCATCCTTCCGGGGCTTGTCCGGGCAGTTGTCATCCGACCCGGGCGCGGCAAGACTTCCAGCGGCGTCACCGAGCGGAAGCGAAAGGAACACCGTCGTGCCCCAGAACGCACGTCAGGCCTTGGTCATCGTCGACGCGGAGGAGAACTACTACGTCCTGCCCCGGGAGGCCGTCGAGACGGCCAAGGCCGCGCCCGAGGCCAAGGCCGCCATCGAGGCACACCTGAGGCCGTACCCGAAGATCCCGCTCGCCGACGGCTACTGCTTCGCCGGCATGCTGAACCTGGCCGACGAGGACGAGATGGCCCACTACACCCCCGAGGCCTCCTGGCCGGTCGCGACCACCTCCTGACCATGGCCGCCCTCCTGTCCCGGACCACCGTCACCCGGGCCGAGCAGCGGTCCTTCGCCGCCCACGGCCACGTCCGCCTCCCCGGGCTGTGGGACCGTGCGCTGGCCGACGGCATCGCCGCGGAGGGCCGCGAGCGGCACGCCGTGGCCGAGGTCCCGCGGCGCGGGCCGCGCACCCCCGTCACCGCCCGGCGCCTGCCCCGCCGGGGCACACCCGCCGCGAGCGGCCCGCTGCTGGCCCGGGTCCATCTGTCGCTGACCGGACTGGCCCGGGCGCTCACCGGACGGCTGCTGGTGCCCACCTTCGCCGCGTACGGCTACTACGAAGGCGACGACGAGGTCTTCCTGCACATCGACACCGAACAGTGCGACCTGACCCTGCTCACCACCGCGTTCGGCGACGTCGGTCCCCTGCACGTCCACCCGGGCCTGATCGGCGCCACCATGGAACAGCTCGGTGCGCTGGAGAGCGATCCGCGCTGGGACCGCACCGGCGGCACGCGCGTCACCTACCCGCACACGGGCGTCACCGCCCTCGACGGCCATGTCCTGCCGCACCACCGGCCCGGACGCCCGGTGACCGGACCGAACGCGGTCGCGGCCCTGTGCTACCGGCCCCTGTTCTAAAAGCCGCGCCCCTACGACATCGTCACCAGCCGCCACAGCAACGACCCCAGCACCACGGCCAGCAGCGGCAGCGAGAACCAGAAGGAGGCCTGCAGCCACCGCAGCTGCCCCACCCCGGGCCGCACCCCCACCCGCACCAGCTCCCGGACCGTCAGCAGCACCAGCAGCGCCACCGCGGCGAGGGCGCCGGCCACCGACCCCGGCGTCCACGTCACCCGCGGCCCGGCCGGGCCGGGGCGGGGCTCCGGCGCGCTGCCGGCGGGCCGGTCCTTCAGCGCGTAGAGCACCGCGTCGTCGTTGGTGAGCACTCGGTGCAGTTCCGGTCGGCCGTCCAGGGAGCGCCGCAGCCGCTGTGCCCAGTCGGGGGCGTACCCCGCACTGAGCTCCAGATAGACGGACTGGCCGCGGTTGACCATCAGATAGGCGTTCGGCCCGGCCTTGCGCAGGGCCGCCACCAGGTCGGGCACCTGCCCGGAATCGCGCGGGGCGAGCACCGGTTCGTAGAGCACCCGTTCCATGTCGCGCGCGCCCCACGGTATCGCGGGCGTGACGTCGTTGACCGTGTCGCTGCTCAGCCACAGCAGCCGTGCCGTGGGCCGGTCGTGGCGGTAGACGTAGTCCATGGCCGCTACCTCGCCGGCGCGGACGCGTTCGAAGGGCTCGTTGCCCCAGCGGGCCACCAGGAAGCCCAGGACGAGTACCAGCCCGGCCAGCATCGCCGCCAGCGGCGCCCTGTACACGCGGGAGCGCCCGGGCTCCGGGCGCGGGAAGAGGGCGAGCGCGGCGAGGGCGCAGGCGCCCGGCAGGGCGAAGAGGAAGACGCGCAGGGCCACTTCGCCGCCGTAGGACTGCATGCCGAAGGCGAGGAACGGCACGCAGGTCAGCACCGCCAGGCAGAGGTCGCGCAGCCCGGCCCGGCGCCGCCGCCACCAGCCCAGCGCGGCGCAGGCCAGCACGCCGGCCGCGAGCGCGACGCGGACGTAGAGCACCATCTTGTGGGTGCTGCTGCCGCCCTCGATGCGGCCCGAGACGGACGAGGAGACATTGCCGCCCAGCGAGCCCAGCCCGCCGAAGAGGTCGTCGAAGTGCCCCGACCAGTACGGCTCCGCCAGGAACCCCACCCACACCGCCAGCAGCACCGCGCACAGCAGGGGCAGCCCGGCCGGGGTCAGCCGGCGCACCAGGACCAGGGCGGTGACGACGCCGAGCATGACGAACGGGGTCAGCTGGTGGCTGGCGACCGAAGCGGCGAACAGGGTGATCACCAGCGCCAGCAGGGCCACCCGGGCACCGCGGCCCGCCGGGGCGACCTCCCGTTCGCCGGGCAGCAGTCTGCCCCGCAGCTGGCCGGGCCAGCGGAACCACATCAGCAGGACGGCCACGAACAGCAGATAGAAGAAGTAGTTGAGCGACTGGGGGGAGAAGTAGTCCTGCCCGACCCAGCCGCACAGCGCGAACAGCCACAGCGCCGTCCACGTCGCCCGCCAGCTCGCCCGTACCGCCCGCAACAGCACGTACAGCGGTGCCAGGCAGAGCAGCTGGACGGCCAGCGGCCACCAGCGCAGCACCTCGGTGAGGTCCCCGGCGCCGCAGGCACGGGCCGCGAACGCGGCCAGGGCGAAGAAGCCGGGCCAGCTCCAGCGCGCGTCGAGGTCGGGCGCGGCGGTGCCGGTGCGGTCGAGGTAGTCCAGGAAGCCCAGGTGCTGCCAGGCCGTGGCGAAGCGCGGCCGGTCCTCCAGCAGCGCGGGCACGGCGTGCAGCGAGACCACGGTCGCCAGCAGCACCGCCGCCAGCAGCCACCGGTGCGGCCGTTCCAGGCACAGGGTGCCCGCGAAGGCGGTCACCAGCAGCCCGGCCCCCAGCAGCGTCGCCACCGGCAGCACGGACACCAGCCCGAACCCGCCCATGCCGTCCAGGTCCACCTCGCCCACGGCTTTCAGCGGTACCCAGTACAGCGCCAGCGCCGCGGCCAGCAGCAGCCAGAGCGCGGCCTGCGGCGTACGCCACCGGCGGGCGGGACGCGGCGCGGCGGCCACCGGCGGGGCCGGGGGCGCGGCCGGCGCCCCGGTCGCCTCGGGCGCGGGCCGCACGTCGGGCCGGCGCTCCAGGTGGTCGATGTCCAGCCGCACCCCCAGCGGGATCGTGTCCGCGTCCAGCGCCGACCGCAGGGCCCAGCGCGTGCCGAACGCGCGGGTCCGGCGGTCCTTGGCACCGTCGTCCCGCCGGTCGCCGTGGACCGCGAGGTCGGCCAGGTCCCCGTCCGGCGGCGCCTCGTCGTCGCCGGCGGCCGGCGGAGCCGCCGGCGACCGGGACGCCGCCTTGAGCACGCCCCGCAGCTTCACCGCCGCTATGGCGGCGATCACCGTCAGGCTGCAGATCTCCGCGACGCCCGCGCCCGTCAGCCCCATCCGGGGCAGCAGCACCAGCGTCAGCCCCAGGACGAGCACGCACAGCAGACCCTGCAGATAGGCCAGCCCGGCCGTCCGGCTCTGTGCCCTCAGCACCGCGAAGTAGACCTCCATCACCACGCGCAGCGCCGCCCCCACCGCGAACCACCGCAGCAGCGGCGTCGCCGCCTCGGCGTACCCACGCCCGAAGAGGCCCAGGACGTACGGCGCGAGGAGGAAGAGCAGCACACAGACCGGCACCATGATCTTGGCCATCCGGCGCAGCGCGGCCCGGCAGTTCTCCGCCAGCCGCGCCGGATCGTGCGAGCCCTCGACGGTCAGTGAGGCGCCCATGTTGATGGCCAGCAGATTGACCGTGCCGGCGATGGTGGAGGTGATGTAGAAGTAGGCGTTGTCGGCGGAGCCGACCTGGGCGGCGACGATCACCGGCACCAGATAGACCACGGCCAGCGAGAACAGCGAGCCGGTGTAGTCCCCCGCGAGGAAGCGGCCCATCTCCCGCCAGGACGCCGGCCGCGCGCTGTCCTCGGTCGCCCGGACGTGCGCCGGCACCAGCCGCCGGAACACCAGCCAGCCCAGCGGCACCACCGACACCGCGATCGAGACCACCCAGGAAACGAACACCCCGGACACCGGCAGCGCCACCGCCAGCCCCACCAGCAGCGCCAGCTTCACCGCCGAGAAGACGGTATTGCCCACCGGCACCCAGAGCGCGCTGCGCAACCCGGTCAGCACCCCGTCCTGCAGGGTGAGCAGGGACCAGGCGACGACCGCCGCGACGAACGCCAGCCCCGGCAGCGGCCCGTCCAGGAACCGGTACGAGGGCCCCCACCGGTCGAGCGTGAGCACGAAGACGCCCGCCGCGAGGGCGACGAGCACCGAACTGCCCGCGTACGTACGGAAGACCAGCCGCCCCGTCGAGCGCCCCGCGACGGGGATGAAGCGGGCGAGCGCCCCCGTGAGCGTCACCGCCGTGAGCCCCGCCAGCAGCTTCATCGCGGCGATGGCCGCCGAGCCCTGGCCGACCGATTCCTCGCTGTAGTAGCGGGCCGCGACCAGCCAGAACCCCACCCCGAGGACGGCGCTGATGCCGGTGTTGAGCATCAGCGCGAAGGCGTTGCGGAACAGTGGGGTGCCGACGCCGCGCCCGGGCAGCCGCAGCCGCCGGGCGGTCGGTTCCACGGCTCTTTCCCCGGTGCGTTCCTCGGGCCGGGCGGTCGTGTCAGGCACGGGCTTCGGTCGCTTTCCTGATGGCGCTGCGGCTTCTGCGGACGACGGCATACCCCTTGGTCAGGGCCCGGTCGCCGGCGAAGAGCCGGCCGAGCCCCCGGCCCTCGACGAGCCGTTCGAACTCGGCGATCCCCGTGGTGCGGCGCACGGTCACCCGCTCCAGGGCGTACGGCCCCTGGCGGCGCGCGGCCAGCGCGTTGCCCACCGCGAGCGAGACCCCGAACCCGGCCGCGCGCACCGTACCGCGCACCCTGCGGCTGGAGTAGCCGTAGGGGTAGGCGAACGACACGGGTGGGTGACCCAGTTCCGCCGTCAGCAGGTCCCGGCAGTGCCGTACCTCGAACGACAGTCGCTCGTCGGTCAGCTGATCGAGCTGGGGGTGGGTATGGCTGTGGCCGCCGATCTCCATGCCCGCCGCGGCCAGCTCCCGCACCTGGTCCCAGCTCAGCATGAGGTCCAGCGCGCCCCCCGCCTCGTGGGCACCGCGCAGCCAGCCCGTCGAGGCGAACAGCGTGGCCACGAAGCCGTGTTCGACCAGGGCGGGGAGGGCGTAGCGGTGCACGCCCTCGTAGCCGTCGTCGAACGTGATGAGCACCGGCTTCGGGGGCAGCCGGCCGCCCCCGCGCCAGGCGTCGGCCAGCTGCCGGGCCGTCAGCGGCGTGAAGCCGAAACCGGCCAGCAGCCGCATCTGCTCGGTGAACGCGCCGGGGGAGACCGACAGCCCGTACGCCGCGCGGGCGGGCGAGAACGCCACCGCGTGGTACATCAGGATCGGCACCGGGACCGCGCTCATGCTCTGTCCCCTTGGCGTTCGCGTGGACGCGCCCCTTCGAGGGACGGCGGCCCGGCCGCCGGCTCGAGCGCGGCCACCGCGAACCGGCCGCCGCCCCGGCGCGCCCGCAGGCTGCCCAGGGCGTAGCCCCCGGCCGCCACGGCCACCCCGGCGACGATCGCCCCCGCCCGCCCCGCGCCGCCCGCCCGGCCCAGCAGCGCGTCGCGAACCCCGCGCGCGACGCCGGCCGGCAGCACGCGCGTGGTGTAGCGGCGCTCGCTCTCCAGTCCGGCCCGGGCCCCCACGCTGTGCGCCACCAGGGCCTTGGACAGGCCCTCGGCGTACGCCCGGGTGCGGAAGTAGCGGAACCGCTCGCGGCCCTCCGGCACCCGGTGGTGGATGACCGAGCGGTCGTCGATCAGCAGGACGGCGTCCGGCAGCGCCCGGGTGAGCCGGATGCAGAGCTCCGTCTCCTCACCGCCCAGCGGCAGCCGGTGGCCGTCGCGGCCGATGCCGCTGGCGAAGCCCCCGACGGCCTCCAGGGCGGTCCGGCGGAAGGAGGCGTTGCCGCCGAGGACGTTGCGGACGGCCACTCTTCCCGGCGGCAGGCCCCGGTAGGTGCAGCCCACGATCCAGTCGAACTCCTCCGGGAACCACGCCGGCCTGCGCCGGGAGGCCCAGACCGGCTGGGTGCGGCCGCCGACGGCCATCACCCGTGGATCGGCGTACCCCTCGGCGAAGTGCAGCAGCCAGTCCCGCTCGGCCACCGCGTCGTCGTCGAGGAAGGCGACGATCTCGCCCGAGGAGGCCGCCACCCCGGTGTTGCGGCCGGCGGACAGCCCCCGGGGCCCGGCGTTGGCCAGCACCCGTACCCGGTGCGCCCCCGCGCCGTCGTCGCCGTAGGTCTTGGCGAGCCGGCGCAGCAGCGCGGGGTTGTGGTCGACCACGAGCAGCGTCTCCAGGGCGGGGTAGGACTGGTCGCGCACCGAGGCCACCGCGGCGAGGATGTCGCCCCAGCGGTCCTCGGTGTAGACGCAGATGACCACCGAGACGCTCGGTGCACCGGTCCGTCCGGTCGGTGCAGCGCTCAAGAGACTTCCCCGTGGTTCGCCGTCGGTGCCAGGGCGAGCGGACGCCGGCGGTGGCCGCGGCGGGAGCCGCGTTCACGGAGGATCACCTTCAGCACCCGCAGCCCGTCGCGCACGGCCCGCAGGTTGCTCGTGCCGTGGATGCGCACGAACTCATGGCTGGGAATCTCCTGGACCCGCAGGCCCGCCTTCACCACTCTGATGTTCATCAGGGTCTCGACCTCGAAGCCGGCGCAGTCCAGTGCGATCTCGTCCAGGCAGTGCTTCCAGAACGCGTTGTAGCCGTAGCACAGGTCGGTGTAGCGGGCGCCGAACTTGTGGTTGACCATGGAGGTCAGCACGCGGTTGCCGAGCTTGCGGATCAGCGTCATGTCGTCCGTGCCGCCCCCGTTGGCGAAGCGGGAGCCCTTGGCGAAGTCGGCGCCGCCGACCAGCGCGGAGACATAGCTGACGATCTCGCCGCCGTCCGCGGAGCCGTCCGCGTCGACCATGACGATGATCTCGCCGGTGCAGGCGGCGAAGCCGGTGATCAGCGCATCGCCCTTGCCCTTGCCGAGCTGCCCGACGACCTTGACGTCCGGGCGCAGATCGCGCGCCACCCGGACGGTGTCGTCGGTGGAGTTGCCGTCGACCAGAACCACTTCGTGGATCCAGTCGGGCAGGGTCTTGAAGACGTACGGAAGGTTCTCCGCCTCGTTCATGGCGGGAATGACGACGCTCACCGGTGGCGCTATCGCGAAGTGCGAGGTCACCGGCCGGTACCGGCCGGGTGACTCGGGATCCTCTTCGCTGGCCGCCGGCCGAAGAAAGGCACTCATGTGTCTTCGTTTCCCTCTCGTCCGGTGGACCGCCTGCCCCAGCGGTCCGATCGTTTATCCGGTTCGAAAAGGGGGTACTCGCCCCGCCCGGCGACGACAGGACGCCGTACGGGCAGGGTGAGTTGGCAAGTAACGCCGGTCGCGCGGCTCGCGACTCGGCACTGCTGACTGGCCGAGCGCGGCACCCCCTGCCGCGCCCCGCGCCGGACACCATCGCGACGCTTGTGAAGCCCTCCCCGGAGCCGCTCAGACATGATGGGCCGATGCGGGTAGATGTACGACGGTATTGAAGCTTGCGACCGTATGGCAAGAGGTGGGGCGGAGACTCCTCCTTTGGTGTTTTTTGCGCCTATGCAACCATCCGCACGGGCTGAGCTATTGACGCCGCCTTCGTCATGGGCGGGTCACTCAACCGCCCGCGCGCAGCCGCCCCATCCGCTTCAGCAGCCGGTCCGCCGGCTCGAACAGCTCCGGCCGTGCCAGCACCGTGTTGCGCAGCGCCCGCACCGGTGCCCGGCGGGCCCGGTACCCCAGCGCCACGGGGTGCCGCCGGGTCACCCAGCCCTCCGAGACGCTCAGCTCGCGGGTCTTGAGCGAGTCCTTGTACGCCTTCACGCCCCGGCCCAGGTCCAGGTAGGCCACCCCGTCGGCGGCCGCCCCCTCGGCCATCCGCAGGTGCAGCACCAGACCGGGGGAGTACTTGGCGAACTCGGGGTCGTAGGCGGGGAACCAGCAGGCCAGCACCGTCTGCGAGCGGAGCCCGAAGTGGGCGGCGACCGGCCGGCCGGAGGCGTAGAGCACCGACAGCAGGCCGGCGAATGACTCCGTGCGGGTGTGGAACAGCTGCTCCACGAGCTGGGCTATCCAGGGGCGTGCGAAGCGGTCTGCGCGCCCTGTTCTTCGGTACTGCGCCGACTTCCAGGCCGTCAGGACCCGCAGCGCCTCCGGATCGCGCTCGTCGTGCACGTACCGCACCTCGCCCAGGTCCCGGCCGAGCCGGCGCTCCTTGGCGAGCGTGGTGCGGGTGAACTTGGGCGACTGCTTGCGCAGCGCCGCCAGATAGCGGTCGTAGCCCTGGTCGACGTCGATGACGGGCGAGGCGTACGCGCCGGAGGCCGTGGCCTCGAACGGCTTCTGCCCCTCGACCAGGTGGTCGAACTCCCACAGGGACAGCCCGCAGGCGTGCAGCAGCTCGCGCGTGTCCCACTGGAAGCCCGGCCGGTGGATCAGGCCCTGGGCGTCCGAGACCCCCAGCCCGATCGCCCGCCCCACCCCCAGGGGGGAGCGCTGGAACGGGAAGAACGCCACCGGCTCGCCGTCCTCGCGCACCACCGCGATGCGCGCCCCGCGCCGGCAGCGGCCGACGGCGAGGGCGAACTCGGGGGCGAGGAAAGGATTCGCGAGCTGTGGCGAGCCGTCCTCCACCGCCCTGGCCTGCAGGGCCGTCCATGCCGCCCGGTCGGCGGCGGTGAGCTCGCCGGGCCGGTACACGCTGATGTCCACCTCAGGAAGCCCGACTTCTCGCGGCGCGGCCCCGGTGTCGCCGTGCCTGTGCCATCAGGAACGAAAGGAGCAGCATTGCGGCGCTGACGGCCGCGACCGCGGCGACGCCGCCGCGCACCGTCCAGGCGTGCAGCGCGAGCATGGTCTGGGCGATCAGCAGGTCCACCGCGACGGCCCCGCCGGTGGCCACCACGGCCCGGCTGAGCGGGTCGAGGCCGCGCAGGGCGGCCGCCAGGGCGCACGCGGGCGCCACGATCAGGAAGAACAGCGTGAACGGCGCACGCAGTGGTGAGGTGATGTCGGCGAGCGCCAGCGCGCCGCCCACCCCCGCGATGGCCACCGCGGCACCCGCCACCACCGCCAGCGAGTCCCCTGCGGTCGTCCCGCGTCCGGTGCGCTCGTCGCTCCCGTTCCCGTTGCCCGGTTCCTTCGCATCATCAAGCCCGGTGAGATCTGTGAAGCTCTGCATTGGCGACTTTGCCCCCCGAAGCGCCGGATGCCGGGCTTCAATGTCGCGCAGCGGACGAAGGCCCGTCAAGGTGTGAAGGCCATGCGAAAAGCCCCCGCCGGACGGCGCCGCCACAACCGGAGGCTGTCCGCCGGATGAACAGTCGGCGATGCCGTCCGACGGTACGACGTATGGTCAGCCGACCGTCAACTCACCCCGTCACGCAATGTGTTGCCAGCTTGATGTCAGATTTGGCATGGACACTTCCAGTGACACAGGGTTGCTGCTACCACTGAGGTAGTTGAAAACCCTGCTAAAGGAGGTTCCATGAAACTGTCCCGTTGCGCGGGTGCATTGTCCGCCCTGCTCCTGTCCACCACCCTCGCCCTCGGCGGCGCCGGCACCGCCCACTCCGCCCAACAGTCGTCAACCCCCGCCTATGTAGCGCTCGGTGACTCCTACGCGTCCGGCGTCGGCGCCGGCGGCTACGACTCCGCCAGCGGTGGCTGCAAGCGCAGCAGCAAGGCCTACCCAGCGCTATGGGCAGCCGCGCACGCCCCCGCGAGCTTCGCTTTCACCGCATGTTCCGGCGCCCGAACGGGTGATGTCCTCAGCGGTCAGCTCGGTCCGCTGAACGCCTCCACCGGCCTCGTCAGCATCAGCGTCGGCGGCAACGACGCGGGATTCGCCGACACCATGACGTCCTGTGTGCTCGGCACGGACAGCGCCTGCCTGAACCGCATCGCCACGGCGCGCACCTTCATCCAGAACGAACTGCCCGCCAAGCTCGACGGCGTCTACACGGCCATCCACTCCAGAGCCCCCCGGGCCCACGTCGTCGTCCTCGGCTACCCGCGCTTCTACAGGACCGGCGGCACCTGCGTCGGCCTCAGCGACACCAAGAGAAAGGCCATCAACGCCGCCTCCGACCACATCAACTCCGTCATCGCCAAGCGCGCCGCCGACCACGGCTTCGCCTACGGGGACGTCAACACCACCTTCGCCGGACACGAGATCTGCTCCGGCAACTCCTGGCTGCACAGCGTCGCCTTCCCCATCGAGGAGTCCTACCACCCCAACGCCGCCGGACAGTCGGGCGGCTATCTGCCGGTCTTCTCCTCAGCGGCCTGATCCGTACACCCCGCCGTAGGCGGCCTGGCCCGTCGGCGAGACCGCCGACGGGCCGGGGGCCGGATAGCCGGAGGACGCCGAAGGCCGGGGGGAGCCGGACCAGGTGGAGGAACCGGAGGGGGACGCCCCACCCGTCGGGGGCCTCGCGCACGACACGGTGAACGCGACCCGACGGGACGTCAGCTGCCGTGGACTCCTGACCTCGAGGGCGATCCAGTCCTGGTCCGGGTCGGTGGCGCGGTGGCTCACCTCGGTGTGCTTGAGCACCAGGGCCCGGGTGCCCTCGCCGGCCCGGACGGTCTTCCAGCCGCCGTCCGTCACGCTCCCGCTGCCCGTGACCCACCGGTAGACGACGTCCACCGGCGAGCGGTCCACGGTGACGGCCGCCTGGAAGGCGGGCGCCGACCCCTCCGGCGGCGGACAGGGCCCGGAGTAGCGGTCGCGCAGCGCGGCGAGCGTCACACCCGTCACGCCCTGGCCGGAACCGGCCGACGACGGGGCCGCCGTCCCGCCGCCCTGCGAAGCCGCCCCCGCGTTCTTCTCGCCGCTGCCGCTCGCCCCGCCCGCGCCCGCCGAGCCCCCGCCGTCCGACCCGCCGCCCCCGGTCAGCGCCCACACCAACCCGCCCACCGCCAGCACCGCGACCAGCGCCCCGGCCACGAGAGCCGCCCGCCGCCGGCCGGGCGCGGGAGTACCCGGGGCGCTCCCGCCCGTCTCCGGCGCCGCCGGCGGCACAGGTCCGCCGCCGTGGTGCGCCGCGCCCTGCGACGGCGAAGGCGCCTGCGGTGCCGCGACCGTCGGGGCGTAGGCACCCGGCGCCGGGCGCGCCGGCCGCTCGGCCGCCACCTGGCGCAGCAGCCGCTCGGCCTCGGCGGCGCCCAGCCGCAGCGCCGGGTCCTTGCGCAGCAGCCCGTCCAGTACGGGCGCGAGCCCGCCCGCCCGGCGCGGCGGCGGCAGCTCCGCGTCCACCACGGCGCGCAGGGTGCTCAGCGGCGTGTCCTGACGGAACGGCGACATGCCCTCCACCGCCGCGTACAGGGTCACCCCCAGCGACCACAGATCCGACTCCGGCCCCGGCGGGTGCCCCAGCGCCCGCTCCGGGGCCAGGTACTCGGGCGAGCCCACCAGCTGTCCGGTCGCCGTCAGCGCCGAGCTGCCCTCGATCACCGCGATGCCGAAGTCGGAGAGGACGACACGCCCGTCGTTGGCTATCAGTACATTTCCCGGTTTCACGTCGCGGTGCAGTACGCCCACCGCGTGCGCGCCCCGGAGCGCGGCCAGTACCTGCGCGCCGATGTGCGCCGCGCGGGCCGGGTCGAGGGGGCCGTCCGCCTGCAGGAGGTCCGCCAGGGACATGCCGCGCACCAGCTCCATGACGATCCAGGGGCGGCCCTCCTCGTCGACCACGTCGTGGACGGTGACGACGTTGCGGTGCGAGATGCGGGCGGCCGCGCGCCCCTCGCGCTCCAGCCGGGCGTAGAGATGCCGCACGTCGGGGGCCGGCAGCCCGGCCGGCGCCCGCACCTCCTTGACGGCCACCTCGCGGCCCAGCACCTCGTCCCGTGCCCGCCATACCACGCCCATGCCGCCGCGCCCCAGCTCGTCCAGCAGCCGGTAACGGCCCGCCAGCACCCGCCCGGCGCCGGAACTCGCGTCCATGCCGTGTCCCTCCCCCGAGAGCAATTCGGGGTGAATGTACCGCAACGGAGCGTGATTGCCTCGCCCTCGTGCCGTATTGTCCTGGTCAACTCGCGCACAGTGACGTCAGGTTCACGCCATGCCTGTCAACCCCCTTGACGGGGTGGTGAATCGGACCCGCCGATGCGCGGGTGACGCGATGGGGCGATAGGGTTACCCTGCCTGGGCCGGGTGCCTCGTACGGGTGGGGAGTCTCATGGATCAGATAGCAATGCGTAGCAGGGCACGTGTGCCCGCCATCAGCTACGGCAGCGGCGCGTCGAGTGCGCGCCTGGACCGTCACCTCGCGGTGCTCGGCGGGCCCGCCCTGCCGCAGCGCGAGGTCGAGGGCGCGACCGTGCTGATGCGCGAGCTCACCTCGCGTGATCACGTCCGTGCCGGACAGGGCGGGAGCCAGAGCCGGACCGCCCGGGTCTCCCTGTTCGCCCCGCTGCGACGGCTGCGCCGTTCGCTCTTCGGCAGCCACGGCGGCAACCACCACGCCTGACCCCGGCCCGTGCGGTCTGCCCTACCCCCGGGGCATGCCGGTCGGCTCCCCCGGCATCCCCGGCACCCTTCGACACCTCACCCGGCGCGACACCCCGACCCGCTCGCCTGATCAGTGGGCGTCCAGCGTGACCGTGAACGAGAAGCGGTCACCGCGGTAGCGGATGCGGGCCACGTCCACGGCCCGCCCCGCATCGTCGTAGGTGACGCCCGTGTAGTGCAGGATCGGGCTGAGCAGCGGCACCTGCAGCAGCCGGGCCGTCTCCGGGTCCGCCAGCCGCGCCTCCACCGTGTCCGTGATGCGGCTGATCGTCACGCCCACGGTGTCCCGCAGCACCTTCGTCATCGGCCAGCGGGCGAGGTCCGCGAGGTCGATGCGGTCGGCCAGCTCGGGGCGGACGAGGTTCTCCGCCCAGTTCGTCGGCTCTCCCGACTTCTCGTCGCAGCGCAGCCGCCGGTAGGCCATGGCCTCCTTCAGTCCCGGGAAGTGCTCGGCCAGCTCGGCCGGGACCGGCTCCGGGCCGTGGCCGAGCACCGATGTGCGCTCGCCGGACTGCTGGGCGACGATCGTGTCCACCGAGCCGAGCAGCCGTACGGGCGAGCCCCGCCGGGCGCTCGGCTCGATGAAGGTGCCGCGCCGGCGGTGCCGGCTGATCAGGCCCTCCGTCTCCAGCTCCTTCAGCGCCTGCCGCATCGTCAGCACACTGACGCCGTAGTGCTCGGCGAGCGCGTCCTCGGTGGGCAGGCGCAGCGGATCGTCCGGGCGCCGCCCCAGTATGGAGGCGCGCAGCGACTGCGAGACCTGGTACCACAGCGGCAGCTTGCGGTTGAGTGCGAGGGAGTCGGGGGCGAAGGTGGTCACGGGGGCTCCGGCTCTCCAGGCGTCAGCGGTCGAAGTGGCGCTGCAGACCCTGCCACACGTCGTCGTACCCCGTCTGCAGGTGGTCGGCGCCGGCCGCCTGCCCGGTCAGCGTCACCGGCCAGCGGGTCTCGAACATGAAGGCGAGCCCGTCGTCCACCTTCTGCGGCTTCAGCTCCGCCGCGCTGGCCCGCTCGAAGGTCTCCCGGTCCGGGCCGTGCGCCGACATCATGTTGTGCAGCGAACCGCCGCCGGGGACGAAGCCCTCTGCCTTGGCGTCGTAGGCGCCCTCGATCAGGCCCATGTACTCGCTCATCACGTTGCGGTGGAAGTACGGCGGCCGGAAGGTGTCCTCGCCGACCAGCCAGCGGGGCGCGAAGACCACGAAGTCGACGCCGGCCAGCCCCGGGGTGTCGGACGGCGAGGTGAGCACGGTGAAGATCGACGGGTCGGGGTGGTCGTAGCTGATCGAGCCGATGACGTTGAAGCGGCGCAGGTCGTAGACGTAGGGCACGTAGTTGCCGTGCCAGGCGACGACGTCCAGCGGTGAGTGGTCGTACGTCGCCGTCCAGAGGTTGCCGCAGAACTTGGTGACGACCTCGACCGGTCCCTCGGCCTCCTCGTAGGCGGCCACCGGCGCCAGGAAGTCGCGGGCGTTGGCCAGCCCGTTGGCGCCGATCGGGCCGAGGTCGGGCAGGACGAAGGGACGGCCGTAGTTCTCGCAGACGTAGCCGCGCGCGCCGGCGTCCAGCAGCTCGACGCGGAAGCGCACCCCGCGCGGGATCAGCGCCACGTGCCCCGGCTCGGCGCGCAGCAGGCCGAACTCGGTGCGCAGCAGCAGCCCGCCGCGCTCGGGCACGATGAGCAGCTCGCCGTCGGAGTCGCTGAACACGCGGTCGGTCATCGAGGCGTTGGCGGCGTACAGGTGCACGGCCATGCCCGTGCGTTGGGCGGCGTCGCCGTTGCCGCCCAGCGTCCACAGCCCGGCGACGAAGTCCGTGCCCGGGGCGGGCTCCGGCAGCGGGTTCCAGCGCAGCCGGTTGGGGTCGGGGACGGTCTCGGTGAAGGGAGCGCCGCGCAGCGCGCCGCTGTCGGTCCGGGTCAGCGGCGGGTGGGCGGCCGAGGGGCGGACGCGGTACAGCCACGACCGCAGGTTGTGCCCGCGGGGCTCGGTGAAGGCGGAACCGCTCAGCTGCTCCGCGTACAGCCCCAGGGGGGCCCGCTGGGGGGAGTTGCGCCCGTGCGGCAGCGCGCCGGGGACCGCCTCGCTGCTGTGCTCGTTGCCGAAGCCGGACAGGTACGTCAGCCCCTCGGCCGTCTTGCGCGCCTGCTCGTTGCCCCTACCGCTCATCGCGTGCTCCCGCTGCTGCCGGTGGATTCCTATGGGAGACCGTAGGATTCCCGGCCCGGCGCGTCAATGGATCAGCTGCCCCGACGCGCGGAGCTGCCCGGGAATCGCCCCGGAACGGCCAAATCCGTCGAAGCCCCTGTCAGTTGTCCCTACCGGTGGGTAGGGTCGAAGGCGACCGAGCGACCCACACCGCGAGGAGAGCACCTGTGATCGCCCACGACGGGATGTACATCGACGGCAGCTGGCGGCCCGCCGCCGGCACCGACACGATCGAGGTGATCAACCCGGCCGACGAACAGGTCATCGCGGCCGTCCCCGCGGGCACCGCCGAGGACGTCGACGCCGCCGTACGGGCCGCCCGCGCCGCCCTGCCCGGCTGGGCCGCCACCCCGCCCGCCCGGCGCGGCGAGCACCTGGCCGCCCTGCGCGACGCGCTCGACGCCCGCCGCGAGGAGATCGCCGCCACCGTCACCGCGGAGCTCGGCGCGCCCATCGGCTTCGCGCAGCGCGTCCACGCCGGCGTGCCGGTCGCCGTGGCCGGCTCCTACGCCGAGCTGGCCGCCACCCACGCGTTCGAGGAGCGCATCGCCCACTCCACCGTCCTGCACGAGCCGGTCGGCGTCGTCGGCGCGATCACGCCCTGGAACTACCCGCTCCACCAGATCGTCGCCAAGGTCGCCCCCGCCCTCGCCGCGGGCTGCACGGTCGTGCTCAAGCCGGCCGAGGACACCCCGCTGACCGCGCAGCTGTTCGCCGAGTGCGTGGCGACCGCCGGCCTGCCGGCCGGCGTGGTCAACCTGGTCACCGGCCTCGGGCCGGTCGCCGGCCGGGCGCTTGCCGAGCACCCCGGCGTCGACCTGGTCTCCTTCACCGGCTCGACGGCCGTCGGCAGAACCGTCGCCGCGGCCGCCGGCGCGGCGATCAAGCGCGTCGCCCTCGAGCTCGGCGGCAAGTCCGCCTGTGTCGTCCTGCCCGGCGCCGACCTCACCAAGGCGGTCACCGTCACCGTCGCCGACGTCATGCGCAACACCGGCCAGTCCTGCAACGCCCTGACCCGGCTGCTGGTCCACGCCGACCGCTACGAGGAGGCCGTCCGGCTCGCCGCCGAGGCGGCGCGCGGCTTCGCGCCCGGCGACCCCACCGACCCCGCGACCCGCCTCGGCCCCCTCGTCAGCGCCGCACAGCGCGAGCGGGTCCGCGGCTACCTCGCCAAGGGCGTCGAGGAGGGCGCCCGCCTCGTCGAGGGCGGCCCCGGGGCCCCCGAGGGTCTCGAGAAGGGCTATTACGTCCGGCCGACCGTCTTCGCCGACGTCACGCCCGGAATGACCATCGCCCAGGAGGAGATCTTCGGGCCCGTCGTCTCGGTCATGACGTACGAGGACGAGGAGGAGGCCCTGCGCATCGCCAACGGCACCGTCTACGGCCTCGCGGGCGCGGTGTGGGGGCGCGACGACGACCACGCCGCCGCCTTCGCCCGCCGCATGGACACCGGGCAGGTCGACATCAACGGCGGCCGCTTCAACCTGCTCGCGCCCTTCGGCGGCCACAAGCAGTCGGGGATCGGCCGCGAGCTGGGCGTCCACGGCCTGACGGAGTACCTGCAGACCAAGTCGCTCCAGTTCTGACCCGCCTTTCGCACCGCCCCCGCCGAAGAAAGGGTTCGTCATGGTCCGCGCCGCCGTACTGCCCGCCGTGGGCGCCCCTCTGGAGATCACCGAGATCGACCTGCCCGCACCCGGGCCCGGCCAGGTGCGGGTCCGGCTCGCCGCCGCCGGCGTCTGCCACTCCGACCTCTCCCTGTCCGACGGCACCCTGCGCCAGCCCGTCCCGGCCGTGCTCGGCCACGAGGGCGCGGGAACCGTCACCGCGGTGGGCGAGGGCGTGCACGAGGTGACGCCCGGCGACCGGGTGGTCCTCAACTGGGCGCCCGCCTGCGCCGACTGCCACTTCTGCGGCCTGGCCGAACCCTGGCTGTGCACGGACGCCGCCGCCGGTGCCGGCACCCCGTACGCCACGCTGCGCCGCGACGGCAGCCCGCTCTACCCCGCCCTGGGCACCGCGGTCTTCGCTGAGGAGACCGTGGTGCGGGCGAACGCCGTGCTGCCGCTGCCGGACGGGGTCCCGCTCGCCGAGGCCGCCCTGCTGGGCTGCGCGGTGCTCACCGGCTACGGCGCCGTGCACCACAGCGCCCGCGTGCGGCCCGGCGAGTCGGTGGCGGTGTTCGGCGCCGGCGGGGTCGGGCTCGCGACGCTGCAGGCCGCGCGGATCGCGGGGGCGCGCACCATCGTGGCGGTGGACGTCTCACCGGAGAAGGAGAAGCTGGCGCGGGCGGCCGGGGCCACCGAGTTCCTCCTGGCGTCCAAGGACACCGCCCGGACCGTGCGCGAGCTCACCGGCGGGCACGGCGCGGACGTGGCGATCGAGTGCGCCGGGCGCGCCGACGCGATCCGCACCGCCTGGTCCTCCACGCGCCGGGGCGGTCGTACGACCGTCGTCGGCATCGGCGGCCGGGACCAGCAGGTGGCCTTCTCGGCGCTGGAGCTCTTCCACTTCGGCCGCAGCCTCTCCGGCTGTGTCTACGGCAACAGCGACCCGGCCAAGGACCTCCCCGCCGTCGCCGCCCATGTGCGTGCCGGGCGGTTCGACCTGTCGGGCATGGTGACGGCGCGCACGGGGCTCGACGGCATCGCCGAGGCGTTCTCGGCGATGCTGGCGGGGCGCGGCGGCCGGACCCTGGTGATCTTCCCGGGCTAGCGCCGGAGCCACTGCGGGGACGGCAGATGGATCAGTATGAGCACGAACCCGGCGAGCGTGACCGTGCGGACGGCGGCCTGCAGTCCGTTCCACTTGGCCGACTGCCACATCGCGAACCACTCGCCGCCTATGGCGATGAAGCCCAGCCCGAACAGCAGCATGAGCATCAGCAGCCCCAGCGTGGTGGCCCGCCGGGCCGGGGCCCAGCCGTGCCCGGGCCGGGTCAGGCCGCGGATCCACAGCAGCGTGGCCGCCACGAGCACGACGGCGGAGGCGACCTCCCAGCCGATGATGAGGACGTAGGCGGCGTCCTGCAGTGTGCGGTTCGTGACGGCCCGCCACATCAGGTCCTCGTCCTGGAACGTGGTGTCCATGGCCAGGACGTGCCGCACGAATTCCTGGTTGGTGCCGAAGTCGGTGATGTTGCCGAAGGCGACGAGGGTGATGTAGACCGCCACCGTGGCGGTCAGAGCCGTGGCCGCCACCGGCAGGGTGCGCTCAGCGGTCATAAGGCGATTCCTTCCCCTGCGACCGGACCCGTACGCCCGCCTAAGCGCTTGCTCAGCTCCGGGGTATGGTGTTCGTTCTTCTGTCGGCGAGGGGCCCGGAGCGGGCCCGGAGAGCGGGGCACACGATGGGCTCGCAGGCGCAGCGCAGCGAGGAGTGGGCCGACGTCACGCCCGACGCCGCCAGGCGGCTGCTGACCGCCGCCGTCCAGGCCTTCGCCGAGCGCGGCTACCACGCCACCACCACCCGCGACATCGCCGGCCGCGCCGGAATGAGTCCCGCCGCGCTCTACATCCACTACCGCACCAAGGAAGAACTCCTCTTCCGCATCAGCGGAGTCGGCCACCGGCTGGCCCTCGACATCCTGCGCCGCGCCCACGACGGCGCCGGCACGCCCGCCGAGCGGCTCGCCGCCGCCGTGCGCCGCTTCGTGCGCTGGCACGCCGAGCACCACACCACCGCACGCGTCGTGCAGTACGAACTCGGGGCGCTCTCCGAGGAGCACTACGCCGAGATCCTCGCCATGCGCCGCGAGACCGACGCCGCGGTCCGCGCCATCATCGAGGACGGCGTCGCCTCGGGCGACTTCGACGTCCCCGACGTACGCGGCACGACCCTGGCCGTGCTCTCCCTGTGCATCGACGTCGCCCGCTGGTTCAACGCGGACGGCAAGCGCACCCCCGAAGAGGTCGGCGAACTCCACGCGGGCCTGGTGCTGCGCATGGTGGGACACGGCGGGCCCCTGCCCGACGAGTGCTGACGTACAGTCTGAGCCGTGCCGCAGATTTCGAACAAGATTCACGAGCTCACCGTCGGGCAGCTCTCCGCGCGCAGCGGCGCGGCCGTCTCCGCACTGCACTTCTACGAGACCAAGGGGCTCATCAACAGCCGTCGAACAGCGGGCAACCAGCGCCGCTACGACCGCGACGCGCTGCGCCGGGTCGCGTTCATCCGCGCCGCCCAGCGCGTCGGCATCCCGCTCGCCACGATCCGTGACGCGCTCGCCGAGCTGCCGGACGAGCGCACCCCCAACCGTGCCGACTGGGCCCGGCTGTCGGAGGTCTGGCGGGTGGAGCTCGACCAGCGGATACAGCAGCTGAACGCGTTGCGCGACCGCCTCGAGGACTGCATCGGCTGCGGCTGCCTCTCGCTCGACAAGTGCGCCCTGTCCAACCCGGACGACCGGTTCGGCACCCTGGGCACCGGCTCGATCCTGTACGGCCAGCGCAACACCTGATCCCGCGCCCGGTCCGGACGTCCCCCGGGGCGCCCCGGGGAACGCCGTCACACCGCCGCGTAGCGCTCGGCGAAGGTGTACCGCCGTGCCGCGGACAGCGCGGCGGGGGTGAGGACGGGCACGGGGACCACGATGCCGCAGTCCGTGCAGACGGGCCCCTCCAGTGGGTAGCGCTCCAGGTCCGTGCGCCACTCGATGCGCTCCTGGGCGCACACCGGGCAGGCGTCGCCGGGAGCGGACTCCATGGCCCTGATCACCCGGCGCAGGACCTCCGCGAGCCGGGCGTCGGGCTGCACCTCCGGTGACGCGCACGGCACGATGTCGCAGCCGCCCCAGGTGTTGCGGTGCCAGTCGTCGACGGCGCTGGGCTGGCGGATGCCGTCGTGCTTCTCCTTGCGGCGCCGGCCGGCGAACTCTGCCTCGTACGCCAGCCAGACCTCGCGGGCCTCCTCCAGCTCGGACAGCGCGGCGATCAGCAGCGCGGGGTCGGGGGCGCGGTCGTCAGGGGCGAGGCCGGCGCGGGCGCACAGATGGCGCCAGGTCGCCCGGTGCCCGTAGGGAGCGAAGCGCTCGAGGCATTTGCGCAAAGAGGTCCGTCGCAGTGCGATGGTGTTCCGTGGATTGCGGACTTCCCGGGCTAGTGCTCTGAAACCTGCCACTGCATCCCACCTCCGGCGGCGCGGACTCGGATCGACATGGAAGGGACGTATCCCGTCGCGATTCGGATCCATCGGATATGCGAACCCGGACGCGATACGCGGCCGACTCCGCTCTGCTACCCCCATCGGGCGCACAGATGTGGGCCCGTGCGAAGGTGGCGGATCCTCGTCCACCGGTCAGCGCACGACCCTCCCGGCCAGCAGGACGAGACGGGCCAGCTCCCCGTGGCAGATGTCGCTGTGCGCGCCGGACGGCGGGCCTCCGCGCCGTACGACCGCCGCGGCGTCGACGTTGACGCAGCCGCGCTCCGGCAGCGGTCCGGCCAGTGCCTGCTCCAGCTTCAGCGTCAGGGAGCCGTCCACGGCCTGGACGCCGTCGTGGCCCATCGCGCCCCAGCGGGGATCCTTCAGGCCCAGTGCCGACTGGCTGTCCCCGGACAGCCGGGACGCCAGTGGATAGAGCACGCTCAGTGCCAGGTCGTGGCGCGAATGGCAGCACAGCACCGGGCCCGAGACCGTGCGGTGCACGTCCTTCAGGGCCCCGGAGCGGTCCGCGGCGAACGGCAGGCGGGGCGCGAACGCGTAGTGCGAGAAGGCGCCTTGAAGCAGGGTGAGGGAGTGCACGCACCGTGCGCGCTCCGCAAGGCCGCGCACCGCGAAGGCGACGAGCCGCCCCCCGAAGCTGTGCCCGATCAGATGCACGCGCAGGTCCGGCGAGGCCTCGGCCAGTGCCCCGACGACCGGGCCGAGACCACCCTCGCCGACCGTGCCCGCGCGCCGCTTCATCTCCCAGTACGAGCCCTGGCGCAGCAGCTCCAGGGCGCCGGCCCACAGCCGGCCGAGCCCCCCGAACAGCTCGCCCCCGGCCGTGCCGCCGGGCGCCACGGCGTCGGCGAAGCGCCCGCACACCGCCGCCGCGCCGTCGGTGAACATGGCCGGCTCCCCGGGCTCGTCCGGCCCCGGCTCGGTGTCGTGGAGGCAGGGGTCCGCCGCGCCGGCCACCGCGCCCCGCCCGGGTCCGGTCACGAGCCGGCGGACGAGCCCGGCGAACTCCTCCAGCCGCTCCGGCTCCTCCGGCCGCCGTTCGATCAGCTCGGCCATCCGGTCCAGCAGGGCCTCGCTGCCGGGGAAGACGCCCGCCAGCGCCTGGAGGGTGCCGGGCTCCAGCACCGGGCCGGCGCCGGCGAGCGCGGGGGGCTGCCGCGGGAAGTCGGGTATGGGCTCGTCGGTGAAGCGCATGGACGGCCAGATCACGCCGCCGTAGCCGAGGCGCGCGGGGGCCCCGGAGGCGGCGAGGACGGCGGGGAAGGGGGTGAAGAACCGGCCGTAGAGGTCGTTGGCGAGCGTGCGGCTGTTGTTCCAGCCGTGGGCGAAGATCACCAGATCGGTGAGGCGGGCGTCCGCCACGCCCCGGACCAGGGCATCCCGCCCTGCCGGGGCCATGTCTCCCTCGGCATCGAACGTCAGTTCCCAGTACGGCTCCACGCCTATGCCCGTCACGCTGTCCCCCTGCGGCCGGTCCGAATGTGCGCGCATCGTCCTGCCGTCAAGGGTGCGTGTCCAGCCTTCCCGCGGCCACTTCACCCGTCCGTGAGGGTCTTCCGCCCCGGCATACCGACTGGTTAGTGTGCCGGACACGGAAAGGCAGGTGGTGACGATGACTGCCACGACGGCGGTGGCCGGAGCGACGGACAAGTGCGGCAGGCCCGTGCCGCAGCGGCTGCTGGCGGCCGCCACCCGGCTCTTCGCCGAGCAGGGGTACGACCGCACGTCGGTGCAGGAGATCGTGCGGGCGGCCGGGGTCACCAAGGGGGCGCTCTACCACTACTTCGGCTCGAAGGACGATCTGCTGCACGAGGTGTACGGAAGGGTCCTGCGCCTGCAGCAGGAGCGGCTCGACGCCTTCGCGGGCGCCGACGCGCCGGTCGAGCGGCGGCTGCGGGACGCGGCGGCCGACGTCGTGGTGACGACCATCGAGAACCTCGACGACACGAAGATCTTCTTCCGGTCGATGCACCACCTGGGCCCCGAGAAGCTCAAGCAGGTGCGCGCCGAGCGGCGCCGCTACCACGAGCGGTTCAGGGCGCTGGTGGAGGAGGGCCAGCGCTCGGGGGTGTTCGGCTCGGCGACCCCCGCCGACCTGGTGGTGGACTACCACTTCGGCTCCGTCCACCACCTGGCCAGCTGGTACCGCCCGGACGGCCCGCTCAGCGCCCGGCAGGTCGCCGACCACCTGGCGGACCTGCTGATGCGGGCGCTGCGGCCCTGACCGGCGGGCCGCACGCGCGCGGCGCTAGCGGTACCGCCCCAGCTCCCGCCGCGCCAGCGACCGCTGGTGCACCTCGTCCGGCCCGTCCGCCAGCCGCAGCGTCCGCGCGGCCGCCCACAGCTCCGCCAGCGGGAAGTCCTGACTCACCCCGCCCGCCCCGTGCAACTGCACCGCCCGGTCGATGATGCCGACGACCGTGCGCGGCGTGGCGATCTTGATGGCCTGGATCTCGGTGTGGGCGCCGCGGTTGCCCACCGTGTCCATCATCCACGCCGTCTTGAGCACCAGCAGACGCAGCTGCTCGACGGCCACGCGCGCGTCCGCGATCCACTCCTGCACCACCCCCTGCCGCGCGAGCGGCTCACCGAAGGCCGTGCGCGCCACCGCCCGCCGGCACATCAGCTCGATGGCGCGCTCGGCCATGCCGATCAGCCGCATGCAGTGGTGGATCCGGCCCGGGCCGAGCCGGGCCTGGGCGATCGCGAAGCCGCCGCCCTCCTCGCCGACCAGGTGGTCCGCCGGGACGCGTACGCCGTCGAACACGACCTCCGCGTGCCCGCCGTGGTAATGGTCCTCGTAGCCGTAGACCCGCATGGCGCGGCGGACCTGAACGCCGGGTGCGTCCCGGGGGACGAGCACCATGGACTGCTGACGGCGGATGTCCGCGGCGCCGGGGTCGGTCTTGCCCATCACGATGAAGATCCGGCAATCCGGGTGCAGGGCACCGGAGATGTACCACTTGCGGCCGGTGACGACGTACGCGTCGCCGTCCCGCTCGATGCGGGTCTCGATGTTCGTCGCGTCCGAGGAGGCCACGTCCGGTTCGGTCATCGCGAACGCCGAGCGGATCGTGCCCGCCAGCAGCGGCTCCAGCCAGAGCCTTCGCTGCTCCTCGGTGCCGAACTGCGCGAGCAGCTCCATGTTCCCGGTGTCCGGGGCCGCGCAGTTCAGCGCGGTGGGGGCGAGCTGGGGGCTGCGGCCGGTGATCTCGGCCAGCGGGGCGTACTGGAGGTTGGTCAGGCCGGCGCCGTGCACGGGGCCGGGCAGGCTGTGCTCATTGGTGAAGAAAAGGTTCCACAGCCCCTGCCGGCGCGCCTCCGCCTTGAGCTCCTCCACCACCGGCGGGACGTCCCAGGGCGAGGCCGCCGCCTCGCGCTGCCCGGCCGCCACGGCCTCCGCCGGGTGGACGTGCTCGTCCATGAAGGCCAGCAGCCGGCCGCGCAGCTCCTCGGTGCGGGCGTCGAATGCGAAGTCCATGGCGCGCTCAGCCCTTCCGCAGGGTGGTGAGTCCGTTGCCGATGAACAGCGGGACGAGCTCCCCGATGCGGTCGAAGCCGTCGCCGACCGTCTGCCCGAGGGTGTAGCGGCGGTGGATGCCCTCCAGGATCACCGCGAGCTTGAAGTAGGCGAAGGCGGTGTACCAGGGCAGCGCCGAGACGTCACGGCCGGAGCGGGCCGCGTAGCGCTCGGCGATCTCGGCGGGCTCGGGGTGGCCGGGAGCGCCGCGCGTGGTGGCGAGCGGGGAGCCGGGGACCTCCCGCTGCCCGCTGTACATCATCAGCAGGCCGAGGTCGGTGAGCGGGTCGCCGAGGGTGGACATCTCCCAGTCCAGGACCGCGGCGATCGTGTCGTCGGCGCCGACCAGGACGTTGTCGAGGCGGTAGTCGCCGTGCACGACGGTGGGCGCGGGGGAGTGGGGCAGCGCCCGGGCGAGCGTGCGGTGCAGCTCGTCGATGCCGGCCAGGTCGCGCCCGCGCGAGGCCTCCAGCTGCTTGCCCCACCGGCGCAGCTGCCGCTCCAGGAAGCCCTCCGGCCGGCCGAAGTTCGCCAGCCCGGCCGCCTGCGGGTCCACGGCGTGCAGCGCGACGAGCGTGTCGGCCAGGCCCAGCACGACCGTGCGGGTGCGCTCCGGGCCGAGGGCGGTGAGCTGGCGCGCCGTGCGGTAGGGCGTGCCCTCGACGAACTCCATGACGTAGAAGGGCGCCCCGATGACGTCCTCGTCCTCGCACAGCAGCAGCACCTCGGGCACCGGCACCGCCGTCCCGCGCAGCGCGCCGATCACCCGGTGCTCGCGCCGCATGTCGTGTGCGGTGGCCAGCACGTGCCCCAGTGGGGGCCGGCGCACCACCCAGCGCCCGGCGCCCTCGTCGCGCACCGCGTAGGTGAGGTTGGACCGGCCCCCCTCGATCAGCTCGGCCCGCAGCGCTCCCCGGACCAGCCCGGGGCGCTCCCGCTCCAGATGGGCGCGCAGCCGCTCCGTGTCGAGCCCCGGCAGGTTGTCCTTGCTCATCGAGTGCCCCTCCACGCGCAGGTGAACGTAACGGCCGTACGTCCCGTGGACGGACGGCATGACGACCGGCCTCATCATGCCGACCAGTCGGTATGCCGTCCAGGGGTCACCCCGGCCGGATCACGCGTGGCAGGGCAGGGGCTTGCCGCCGTTCATCTGCGTCATGTCGCCGAGGACGGGCATCAGGTCCAGCGGCGAGCCCAGCGGCAGCCCGTCCAGTTCCGCGTAGGCGCGGTGCAGATTGGCGACCAGCCGCTCGCTCTCGCGCAGGGCGGCGAACTCGCCCAGGTCCGCCTCGCGCGCGGCCTCCAGCGGGGTGCGGCCGGCGGCGCGGGCGGTGCGGGCCAGCTCCTCGACGTAAGCCAGGTAGCGCTCGACGGTGTCGTAGACGCCCGGGTCGGTCACGCGGCCGTGCCCCGGCACGACGGTCTGCGCGTCCAGTGCGCGCAGTGTCTCCATGGCGCGCAGCGAGCCGCTGAGCGAGCCCATCATCACGAACGGGGTGCCGCCGTTGAAGACGAGGTCGCCGGTGAAGACGATGCCCTGCTCGGGCAGCCAGGCGATGGTGTCGCCGACGGTGTGCGCGGGGCCGGGGTGGATCAGCCGCACCTCGATGTCGCCGATGTGCACGGTGAGCGTGTCGGTGTAGGTGAGGTTCGGGGCGCTGACCTCGATCTCGCCGTAGTCGACGCCGGGCCAGGCCTGGTGCAGCTGCAGGCCGCAGGCGAGGGTCTCGCGGCGGCAGTCGGTGTGGCCGATGACCGTGGCCCCGGGCGTGAAGACGCAGTTGCCGTAGGTGTGGTCGCCGTGGTGGTGGGTGTTGACCAGAAGCTGCGGCTGCGGCGCGCCGCTCGCGGCCACGGCGTCGCGCAGCAGACGGGCGCGCCGCTCGGTGGCGGCGGTGTCGATCAGCAGGGTGCGGCCGCCGTCGGTCACGAAGCCCGCGTTGTTCAGGCACCAGCCGCCGTCGGGCTGGATGAAGGCGCTCACGCCGGGCGCGAGGGGGACGGTGTACGGCTCGGTGGCCGCCGTCCCGTCGGTGGGCACGCTGCTGTGCGTCGTGGTCATCGATGGCCTCCCTTGCCGTCCGCCGCACGGCTGGGCGGATCCGACCGACCGTCAGAATACGGGCGGCCGGAAGGGCGTGGGCGAGGAGGTGGGGCCGCGTGTCAGGCGCGTGTCAGGCGCGGTGCTCCAGTCCGGGGCGCAGCCGTTCGAGGAGGGTGAACAGCGTGGCGCGCTCGTCCTCGTCCAGGGCGTCGAGGGCGCTGTGTGTGGCCTGCATCTCGGCCCGCACCCGGCGGATGATCTCGTGGCCCTCGTCGGTGGCGACCACGTTCTTCACGCGGCGGTCGGCCGGGTCGGGCTCGCGGCGCACCAGGCCGCGCGCCTCCAGCCGGTCCACGATGCCGGTGACGTTGGAGGCGTCGCAGACCAGCAGCGTGGCCAGGCCCCGCATCGGCACCGGGCCCTTGAGCTGGGCCAGCAGCTTGGCCTGGACGGAGGTGAGGCCGTGGCGGGCGGCGGCGGCCGCGAAGTCCTGCCACTGGGCGGTGCCGAGTGCGGCCACCAGCTCCAGGAGCTGGGCCTTGGTCGGGTGCGGTGCGTTCGGGCCGGTCATGGGTCGAGTGTACTCAAAGAGCTTGATGGCTTAAATCATTAACTTGACTATGTGAAGTATTGGGTCATACCGTGGTGTGAGTTGCTTGACGATCTCAAGCATCAATGTCGTGAAGTAACGAGAAGCAGCCCGAAGGAACCCCACCCCCTCATGACCTCGCAAGCGCCCGCAGGACCGGCCGGCACGCGGAACGAGACCGTCATCGTCTTCGCCCTGAGCCTCGCCGCCATGGTCGTCTCGATGATGCAGACCCTCGTCGTGCCGATCCTCGGCCTCATCCAGAACGACCTCGAGACCACCTCCGCCAACGTCAGCTGGGTCACCACCGCGACCCTGCTCTCCGCCGCCGTCTTCACCCCGCTGCTCGGCCGCTTCGGCGACCAGCACGGCAAGAAGAAGACGCTGGTCGGCGTGCTGATCGTGATGGTCGCGGGATCCGTCCTCGCGGCCGTGACGCACTCCCTGCTCTGGCTGATCGTCGGCCGCGTCCTGCAGGGCGCCGCCACCGCGATCTTCCCGCTCGCGCTGTCCGTCCTGCGCGAGGAGGTCCGCCCGGCCAAGCTGCCCGGCGCGATGGCCATGGTCAGCGGCACCCTCGCCTTCGGCAGCGGCCTGGCGCTCGTCGCCACCGGCCTGCTCACCTCCGGTGACGACCCTGACTACCGCAGCGCCTTCTGGCTGGCCACCGGCCTCGCCGCGCTCGCCCTGATCGCCGTCGTCACCCTGGTGCCCGCCACCCGCGAGACCACCGGCGGACGCACCGACGTCCTCGGCGCCCTCACCCTGGCCGCCACCCTGGTGCTGCTCCTGCTGCCCATCACCCAGGGCCACGAGTGGGGCTGGTCCTCCGCCCGCACCCTCGGCTGCTTCGCCGGCGCCGTCGTGATGGCCGCGGTGTGGACGCTGGTCGAGCGCAAGGTCCGCGAGCCGCTGGTCGACATGAAGATGTTCGCCCACCGCCCGGTGCTCTTCGCCAACCTCGCCGGCCTCCTCGTAGGCTTCGGCTCCTTCGCCCTCTTCATCGGTGTCTCCTACCTCGTCCAGATGCCGTCGAAGATCACCGGTTACGGCTTCGACGCCAGCGTCCTGCGCGCCTCCGTCGAGTACCTGCTGCCCAGCACCATCGTCTCGCTGCTCGCGGCCCCCGTCGGCGGCCAGCTCGTCCGCCACAAGGGCCCGCGCCTGGTGCTGCTGCTCGCCTCACTGATCGGCACCGCCGGCTTCGTGTGGATCGCCCTCGACCATGAGCACACGTTCTCCGTGATCGCCGCCGGCATGTTCGTCGGCGCGGCCATCAGCCTCGGCTACGCCGCCATGCCGGCCGTGATCGTCGCCAGCGTCCCGCACCACCAGACCGGCATCGCCAACGGCATCAACTCCATCTCCCGCTCGACCGGCAGCGCCATCGGCAGCGCGATGATCACCACGGTCCTCGCCTCCAAGAGCATCGAGCACCTGCCGCCGGGCGCGCCCAAGCTTCCCGCGGAGAGCCAGTTCACGCTGACCTTCGTCATCGCGGGCACCGCGTTCCTGCTGGTCTCCGCCGTGGCCTGGCTGGGCCTGCGGAAGATCCGGACCCTGCGGCCGGCAGCGGTGGCGGGCCCGGCCGGCGCGTCCCAGGCTGAAACCGCACCCGCCACACGCTGAACACCGCCCACAGCATCAAAGGAGCCAGCACGATGAAGGCTGTCAGCTACCGGACCTACGGCGGCCCCGAGGTCCTCGAGTACGGCGACCTCCCCCGGCCCAAGGTCGGCCCCGACGCCGTCCTGATCAAGGTCAAGGCGGCTGCCGTCAACCCCGTCGACTGGAAGGCGCAGGCCGGCTACCTCGACGGCATGATCGAGCCCGTCTTCCCGGTCGTGCCCGGCTGGGACGTCTCCGGCGTGGTCGTCGGGCTCGGCGCGGACACCCCCGAGTTCCAGGTGGGCGACGAGGTCATCGGCTACGTCCGGGAGGACTTCCTCTCCCGGGGCACGTTCGCCGAGTACGTGGCCGCCCCGGCGCGCACGCTCGCGCCCAAGCCCGCCAACCTCACCTTCGAGCAGGCCGCGGGCATCCCGCTGGCGGGCCTGACCGCCTACCAGGCCCTGAAGGCGGTGGGCGCGGGCGAGGGCGACACCGTGCTGATCCACGCCGCGGCCGGCGGCGTCGGCACCATGGCCGTGCAGCTCGCCCGGCACCTCGGCGCCCGCGTCATCGGCACGGCCAGCGAGCGCAACCACGACTACCTGCGCTCCCTGGGCGCCGAGCCCGTCACCTACGGCGAGGGCCTGGCCGGGCGCGTACGGGCCCTGGCCCCCAAGGGCGTGAGCGCGGTCCTCGACCTGGTGGGCGGCGGGGCGATCGAGACCTCGCCCGAGGTCGCGGCGGACGGCGCCCGCCTGGTCTCCATCGCGGACCCGGCCGTCGCCGGCCTCGGCGGCCGCCTGCTGTGGGTGCGCCCCGACACCGCCGACCTCACCGCGCTCAGCCGCCTGGCGGAGCAGGGCGTGCTGTCGGTCGAGGTGGCCGAGGTCTTCCCGCTGGAGAAGACGGCCGACGCCCAGCGCCTGAGCGCGGCGGGACACACGCGAGGCAAGATCGTCGTCACGGTCGACTGAGTACGGGGCGGGCCGGCCCGCCCGCCGAGCGGGGCCCGGGGGCTATCCCCGGGCCTCGCGGTGTTCTACGAGCCGGTGGTACGCCTCGAGCCCGTCCGGCACCCACAGCCAGTCGTCCAGGCGGGCCCCCAGCTCCTCGTCGGACAGGAAGCCGTACCAGGCGACCTCTTCCTCCTGGGGCCGGACCGGAAGGTCGAAGCGGACCTCGTAGACCGCTGACCACCAGCTGTGCTCGGGTGTCTCATAGAGGAAACGGAACAGCGGCGTGGGGGCGGGCAGGCCGCTGACACCCAGCTCCTCCTCCGCCTCCCGCAGCGCGGCCCCGTCGTAGGACTCGCCCGTCCCGAGGACCCCGCCGACGAACATGTCGTAGTGCGAGGGGAAGACGAGCTTGCGCGCGGTGCGCCGGTGCACGAAGATCCGCCCCCGGGCGTCCCGCGCCTGGACGAACACACAGCGGTGCCGCAGCTTCCGCGCGTACACCTCGCCCCGCGGCGCCTGCCCCACCACCCTGTCGTGCTCGTCGACGATGTCCAGCACCTCATCGGCCCCGAGCGGCTGCTGATCGGTCATGGGGCCATCCAACCAGCCGGGGGTCAGTGCGGCTGCAGGTCGCGGACCTGGCCGGGCGCCGCCGTCCCCGAGGGCATGGCCGGATGCCGGCCGATCAGGACGATCCCGAGGACGATCGCCACCACGCCCGCCGCCTGGGCGGCCAGCGCCCCCGGCGTCGTCCGCAGCTGGTCGCCCATGAACCCGACGCCGCAGGCGATCCCCGCCAGCGGCTGGGCGGCGGTCAGGGCGGGCAGCGACATCCGCAGGGGAGCCGTCTCGAAGGCGCTCTGCACCAGCACCAGCGCCGTCACACCGAGCGCCGCCACCGCGTACGGCTGCCAGCTCGTGGCCAGGACGGTCCACCCCTGGCCCAGCAGGCCGCCGCACACCCGGGTGAGCGCGTCCTGCACGCCGTAGAGCAGCCCGGCCGCCACCGCCAGCAGGGCCGCCTCCGTGCTCATCCGCACCCGCTTGGACAGGGCCGCCAGCAGCAGGGCCCCACCCACCATGACGCCGACGACCAGCCAGTGGCGCAGCGGATCGGTCACGGTGCGCCCGCCGTGCGGCCGCCCCGCGACGATGAAGGCGGCGACCCCGCCCGCCAGCAGCCACAGGCCGCCCCAGCCGGTGAGCCCGAGCGGCGCTCTGGTCCGCCATCGGGAGAACGCCATCGCGAACAGCAGGTTCGTCGCCAGCAGCGGCTCGACCAGCGAGACCTCGCCCCGGCCGAGCGCGATCGCGCCAAGTGCCATGCCGCACACCATGAGCGCGATGCCCGCCAGCCAGCGCGGCATGCGGGCCAGGTCCAGCAGCAGCCGCAGCGAGAGGAAGTCGCTCATGGGGGCCCGCTGCGCGGCGTCCTGCTGGAGGACGAACCCCACACCCAGGAAGCATGCCGCGCTCACGGCGAAGGCGAAGACCATCACGTCGCGCACCTCAAGACCGAGCGGTCGTCGGAGACTTGACACCACAGACGATAGCCGCCGCAGGGGACGACGTGGCGGTCGAGTACCCCTTTTCAGGGCTTTCATCCGGTCGGGGCGTTGACGATTCCCGGGCTTCTTCGAACACTAGTTCGCAGAGGTGTGCATGCCCGTGACGTTCCGCATCCCCCGCTCGGGGGCCTTTCGGCAACTGGGGCTGACGGTACGTTACTTGACGTAATGTCAGCATCAAGACCGGCCTTGACTCGGAGCCGTGACTACCGGTTTGCTGTGCGTGATCGAGAACGCATGCGCACGGACGCCCCCGACCCGGCGCCCGGAGGGGACGTACGCCGTGGAGGAACCCCGCAGATGACGCCCCCACCCCCCTTGGGCCGCCCCCGGAACAAGGACGGGCCGAACTTCGACCCCGCCCTGGACGACGGCGAACTCGCGACCGTACGCGACGCGCTGATCCGGGGCCGTTGGGCCGACACCCGCACCCTGCTCGCCCGCACCGGCGACGACTGGGACCGCCGCGGTCACCGCCTCGTCGTCCTCGCCGAGGGCTCCACCAGCGCCGCCTGGGCCCGGGAGTGGCAGCTCGCCGAGCCCGACAGCCCCGACGCCGCCGCCCTCCTGGCCTGCTCCACCGTCGTCCGCGCCCTGCACGGCAAGGACAGCCCCGACGCCGCCCGCGCCCTGTGCCTGACCGCCGCCCGCATGGCCCCCCGCGACCCGACGCCCTGGCTCGCCATCCTCCTCCTCGCCCGCCGCACCGGCACCGACGACGAGCGCGTGCGCGCCTTCGACCAGGTGCGCGCCCGGCACCGGGACCACCACCACGCCCACCACCTGATGGCCGCCTGCCTGGCCGAACGCCAGGAGGGCGACCGCGACGACCCGCTGCACGAGGTCTACGACTTCGCCTCCTGGGCCGCCGAACAGGCCCCCGCCGACTCCCCGCTGGCCGTGCTGCCCGTCGTCGCCCACGCCGAGCGCTACCGCGTCCTGGCCGGCGCCGGACTCGAGCCCGCCGACCCCGCCCGCTCGGGACACTGGTCCACCCGCCGGGCCCGGCAGGTGATGAAGGCCGCGTTCGACTGGTGGCTCGAATGGGACATCGATGAGGACGCAGCGGACACGGCGGACGCGGCGGGCACCACGTCCCACCCCCGACGCAAGGTCGACCTCAACTACCTGGCCCACGCCAAGCTGCACGAGGGCCGGCCCGCCGAGGCCGCCGCGCTGCTCACCCGCATCGGGTCGCACGCCACGCACGCCCCCTGGTCCTACCCCGACCGGGACCCCAGAAAGAGCTTCCGGGCCGCCCGCCGCGCCGCCCTCGGCGCCGCCTGAACCGCGGCCCGCACCGCCTCGCACCACCCGCACCACCCCGGCTCCGCTCACCCCCACGGGAAGGACGGCCCCGCCATGTCGACGGGCAGCACGAGCGAGATCAGCACCTTCAAAGGGCAGGAGAGACGCCTGCGCGCAGGCCGCATAGGAGTGGCCGGCCTGCTGCTGTCGGTCGTCGCCGCCAGCGCCCCGCTGATGGTCACCGCGGGCGTCATGCCCACCACATACGGGACCATGGGCATCGTCGGCCAGCCCCTGCTCTTCGTCATCCTCGGCGTGGTCCTGACACTCTTCAGCTTCGGCTACGCCGAGATGAGCCGCCACGTCCACAACGCCGGCGCCTTCTACGCCTACATCGCCCGCGGCCTCGGCGGCACCGCGGGCGCCGCCGCCTCCGTCGTCGCCCTGGTCGCCTACAGCGCCATGCAGTTCGCCATCTACGGCATCTTCGGCTTCGAGCTCTCCGGGCTCCTCGGGAAGCACCTCGGCATCGCCGTCGCCTGGTGGGTGCCCGCACTCGCCGCCGTCGCCCTCGTCGGCGCGCTCGGCTGGCTCAAGGTGGACCTCAACGCCAAGGTCCTCGGCGTGCTCCTGCTCGTCGAGTGCGCCATGGTCGTCGTCTTCGACGCCGCGGCCCTCGGCAGCCCCGGCCCGGACGGTGTCTCCCTCGACGCCTTCGACCCCGCCACCCTCTCCGGCGCCGGTCTGGGCACCGCGCTGTGCTTCACCATCGCCTCCTTCGTCGGCTTCGAACAGGCCGCCGTCTATGCCGAGGAGACCAGCCGGCCCCAGGTGGCCGTCGCCCGCGTGACCTTCCTCGCCGTCGGCTTCGTCGCCCTGTTCTTCGCCTTCGCCTCCTGGGCGCTGAGCGTGGCCGCCGGGCCCTCGCAGATCATCGCGCTGGCGCAGAAGCAGGGCCCGAACCTCCTCTTCGCCCTCTCGGAGGAACGGTTCGGCACGACCTTCACCGACGTCATGCACCTCTTCTACGTGACCGGCATGTTCGCCGCGATGCTCAGCTTCCACAACGTCGTCGCCCGCTACGCCTTCGCCATGGGCCGCGAGGGCCTGCTGCCGGCCGCCGTCAGCCGCACCTCCAGGACCAGCGGCGCGCCCGCCTACGGCTCGCTGCTGCAGAGCGCTGTCTCCCTGCTGGCCGTCGCGCTCTTCGCCTTCACCGACGACCGCCCCCACGGCGACCCGACCGCGCCCGTCCTGCGGCTGTTCACCTGGATGGGCAACGTCGGCGCGCTCGGCGTCATCGTCCTGATGGCCACGGCCAGCGCCGCCGTCATCGTCTTCTTCGTCCGCCGCGGCGCGGCCCGCGCCCAGGCGCCCCGGCTGATCGCCTCCGGGACCGCCGGGCTGATCCTGCTGGTCATCGTCGGCTACGCGGTCAAGGACTTCGACGTCCTGCTCGGCGCCGGCCCCGGCGGCGTCCTGGCCTGGATCCTGCCCGGCCTGATCGGCGCGGCCGTCGTCCTCGGGCTCGGCTACGGGCTCGTGCTCAAGGCCGTACGCCCCCAGGTGCACGCCCGCATCGGGCTCGGCAACGAGGCGTTCCAGCTGGAGAAGGCCGCCAAGGAGGCGGCATCCACGGAGCCCTCCGGAACCACCGGTCCCACGACATCCAGAAAGGTTTCCTCATGACGTGCTGCCCCTCCGGCTCCCCGGCCGTCGCGCCCCATCCGCTCGACCCGCTGAGCGCCGCCGAGATCGCGACGGCCCGGCGCGTGCTCGAGGAGGCGGGCAAGGTCTCACCGTCCACCCGCTTCCCGCTGGTCCTGCTCGACGAGCCCGACCGGCACACCGCCGCCGTCCACCGGCCCGGCGACCCCGTCGTACGGCGGCTGCGCGTCACCCTGCTCGACTCCTTAACCGGCGCGGCCGCCGAGGCGCTCGTCGACGTCACCGGCGCCCTGCTGCTCTCCTACCGCGCCCTGGACGTGGCCACCGACGGCCAGCCGCAGGTCATGTTCGAGGAGTATCCGGTCGTCGAGGCGATCGTGAAGGCCGACCCCGGCTGGCGCAAGGCCATGGCCGAGCGCGGCGTGGACGACACCGGCCTGGCCGTCTGCGCCCCGCTCGCGGCCGGCGACCTCGTGCTCGACCGGCCCGGCCGCCGGCTGCTGCGCTGCCTGACCTGGCTGCGCTGCGACGCGACCGACAACGCCTGGGCCCACCCCGTGGGCGGCCTCGTGGCCGACGTCGACGTCATCGAGCGGCGCGTCGTACGGATCATCGACACCGGAGCGGTGCCCGTACCCACCGAATGCGGCCGGTACGAGCCCGAGTTCACCGGCCCGCCCCGCACCGACCTGCGCCCGCTGGAGATCACCCAGCCCGAGGGGCCGTCCTTCCGGCTCGACGGGCCCCTGCTGACCTGGCAGAACTGGAGCTTCCGCGTCGACTTCAACGCGCGGGAGGGCCTCGTCCTGCACCGGATCACCCACCGGGACGGGCAGGACGGCAGGGAGCGGCCGGTCCTGCACCGCGCCTCCCTCGCCGAGATGGCCGTCACCTACGGCGAGCCCGAGGAGAGCCGCAACTGGGTGGCCTTCCTCGACGCCGGCGAGTACTCCCTGGGCCGCAACGCCAACGCCCTGCGGCTCGGCTGCGACTGCCTCGGCGAGATCCGCTACCTGGACGCCGTCGTCGCCGACGACTCGGGCCACCCCGAGACCCTGTCCAACGCCATCTGCATCCACGAGGAGGACCACGGCCTCCTGTGGAAGCACACCGACATCTTCAACGACAACGCCGCCCACAGCCGCCGCTCCCGCCGCCTGGTCATCTCCTTCATCGCGACCGTCGGCAACTACGACTACGGCTTCTACTGGTACTTCCACCAGGACGGCACCATCGCCTTCGAGGCCAAGTCCACCGGCATGGTGCAGACCACCGCCGTCGAGCCCGGCGCCGGCTCGCCCCACGGCACCGAGGTCGCGCCGGGCCTGCTCGCCCCGTACCACCAGCACCTGTTCTGCGTCCGGCTCGACGTAGCCGTCGACGGGCTCGCCAACACCGTCGAGGAAGTGGACGTCGTCCCCGTCCCCGCCGGCCCCGGCAACCCCGCCGGCAACGCCTTCACCACCCGCACGACCGTCCTGGCCGACAGCGCGGACGGCGGCCGGGTGGCCGACCCCGCGGCGGGGCGGCGCTGGCGGATCACCAACCCCGGCTCGCACAACCGCATGGGACAGCCCGTCGCCTACACCCTCGTACCGCAGCCGGGGCCGCTCGTCCTGGCCCGGCCCGACTCGGCCGTGGCCCGGCGCACGGCCTACGGCGCCAAGCACCTGTGGGTCACCCGCCACCGCGCCGACCGGCGCTACCCGGCGGGCGACTACCCCAACCAGCACCCCGGGGGTGCCGGGCTGCCGCAGTGGACCGCCGGCGGCGAGAACCTGGAGAACACCGAGCTGACCGTCTGGCACACCTTCGGGCCCACGCACCTGCCGCGCCTGGAGGAGTGGCCGGTCATGCCGGTCGACCCCACCGGCTTCTCCCTCAAGCCCACGGGGTTCTTCGACCGCAACCCCGCCCTGGACCTGCCCGCGGAGAAGGGCCGCGGCCACCGCGCGGTGTGACGCCCGGGGGAGGACGCGCCCTCAGCTCTCCAGCGCCTTCCCCACCCGCCGCGAGACGGTGAACTCGTACAGGTCCAGCACCCCGGGCGGCTCCGCCAGACCCGGTCCGCCCGAGCGCACCCACGCGGCGATGTCCGCCAGCGCGTCGTCGTCGTTGACCAGGCCCAGCCACACCGGCCGGCCCCCGGCCGCCCGCCCCGCCGCCGACGGCTGCACCACCACCACGTTCGCCTGGTCGCACACGTCCAGGCACTCCGAGGCCCGCACCGGCGCCGCATCCCCCAGGGCCCGCCGCAGCCGCGCGATCTGCCCCGCGTGGTCCACGCCCGGCACCTTCGCGGGGTCGCCGCAGCAGCAACCCCGGCACACGGTGACCCGGCAGGGTGCGGCGGACGGGGCGGCGCTGCGGGGGCTCTGGGGCGTCATCCGGATGATCTTACGCAGGGTCGAACGCCAGCACGAGGGGTCGCCGGGGGGCACCGGCGCGAAAGGGCCGGGAAAACAGAAGAACCCCAGCTGATAGCTGGGGTTCCCGCTGGTGTCCGAGGGGGGACTTGAACCCCCACGCCCGATAAAGGGCACTAGCACCTCAAGCTAGCGCGTCTGCCATTCCGCCACCCGGACCAGGTGTCTGTCTTCGCGGGGTGTTCCCCGCGGCGACATGGAAAACAATACCAAACATTCAGCGGTGCTCGATCACGCTCCCGGGCCACCGGCGGCGCCGGTCGTTGCGGGCGTGTGTCGGCCGCATTGCGGCCTTGGGCTGGGGGAACGGGAGGGGGAGGATGGCCGTGGACCCACGCCGGGGGCCGCGCACACCTGCCGCGGCCGACCGGCGGCGAACCACGAGGAGGCAGCGTGAGCGAGTCGAAGCCGGCCACCGCCGGCACGGGCAGGAGCGCGGGCAACGCCGAGGCCGAGGTGGTCGACCTCTGCCGCGACCTGATCCGGATCGACACCAGCAATTACGGCGACCACTCCGGCCCGGGCGAGCGCGCCGCGGCCGAGTACGTCGCCGAGAAGCTCGCCGAGGTGGGCCTGGAGCCGACGATCCTCGAATCCCACCGGGGGCGGGCCTCCACCATCGCCCGCATCGAGGGCGAGGACCCGTCCCGGCCCGCGCTGCTCATCCACGGCCACACCGACGTCGTCCCGGCCAACGCCGACGACTGGACGCACCACCCGTTCTCCGGGGAGATCACGGACGGCTGCGTGTGGGGGCGCGGCGCGGTCGACATGAAGGACATGGACGCGATGACCCTCGCGGTCGTACGGGACAGGCTGCGCAGCGGCCGCAAGCCCCCGCGCGACATCGTGCTCGCCTTCCTCGCCGACGAGGAGGCGGGCGGCACGTACGGCGCGCGCTACCTGGTCGACAAGCACCCGGGCCTCTTCGAGGGCGTGACGGAGGCGATCGGCGAGGTCGGCGGCTTCTCCTTCACCGTCAACGAGCAGCTCCGGCTCTATCTGGTGGAGACCGCCCAGAAGGGTATGCACTGGATGCGCCTCACCGTGGACGGCACGGCCGGGCACGGCTCGATGACCAACAAGGACAACGCCATCACGGAGCTGTGCGAGGCCGTGGGGCGGCTGGGGCGGTACGAGTGGCCGGTCAGGGTCACCAAGACCGTGCGGTCCTTCCTGGACGAGCTCTCCGACGCGCTCGGCACGGAGCTGGACCCCGAGGACATGGAGGGCACCCTCGCCAAGCTCGGCGGCATCGCCAAGATGGTCGGCGCCACGCTGCGCAACTCCGCCGCCCCCACCATGCTGGACGCGGGCTACAAGGTGAACGTGATCCCGGGCCAGGCCAGCGCCCATGTCGACGGGCGCTTCCTGCCGGGGCACCAGGAGGAGTTCCACGCCGACCTGGCCCGCATCCTCGGCCCCCGGGTGAAGATCGACCAGGAGCGCTCGCACCTGGACAAGGCGCTGGAGACCGACTTCGACGGCAAGCTGGTCGACGCGATGCAGACGGCGCTGCGGGCCGAGGACCCGATCGCCCGCGCCATCCCGTACATGCTCTCCGGCGGCACGGACGCCAAGCACTTCGACGACCTGGGCATCCGCTGCTTCGGCTTCGCCCCGCTCCAGCTGCCGCCGGAGCTGGACTTCGCCGGGATGTTCCACGGAGTGGACGAGCGCGTGCCCGTCGATGGTCTGAAATTCGGTGCGCGGGTGCTCGACCGCTTCCTGGATGAGTGCTGACTTCAGTCCTGAAAGGGCGTCAGGCTGCGCGTATTTGGCGCTTCCTTCGCCGGAAAGAGTGAACGCCTACGTCCTTACGTAGCCCCTATTCCTCCTCGTCGTTACAGGTGTGCGGTCCGCGGCTGGGACCGCATTGCCAACAAGGAGGAATCCATGCTCAAGAAGGTCGTCGCCGCCGCGGCAGCCACCAGTGGTCTCGTACTCGTGGGCGCGGGCGTCGCCGCCGCCAGCGGGGGTGCCCAGGGTGCTGCCGTGAACTCTCCCGGCGTCGTCTCGGGCAACGTCATCCAGGTCCCGGTGGCTGTGCCGGTGAACCTGTGTGGCAACACGATCAACGTCGTCGGGCTGCTCAACCCCGCCACCGGTAACACCTGCGTCAACAAGTGACGCCGTGTCCCCACCCGAGGGACTGAACCGCGGTGGCTCCGGAGCGCGCGCCATGCGCTCCGGGGCCGCCGGGCTTTGGGGCCATAGGGATGGGACCAGGTTTTCCGCGCATGGGTGGGGAAATGTACGCCCTTGCGCATTCCGCATGGCAAGCAGAGCAGCAGAGGGGCAAGACGAAAATGCGACAGGTCACCAAGAAGGGCCTGATCACCGTAGCGGCGGCCAGTGGGGTCATCGCCGCTGTCACCGGCGGCTACGCTCACGCCGACTCGGGTGCCAACGGCGCCGCGGCGCACTCCCCGGGCGTCGCTTCGGGGAACACCGTTCAGGTTCCGGTCCACGTGCCGGTGAACGCGTGCGGCAACACCGTGAACGTCGTCGGGTTGCTCAACCCCGCGACGGGCAACCGCTGTGCCAACGGCGGCCACGGCCACAAGGGCCACGGCGGCCACGGCAACGGCGGCGCGCTGGCGAACGGCCACAGCGCCGGCTCGCCCGGTGTGGCCTCCGGCAACACCGCGCAGGTCCCGGTCAGCATCCCGGTCAACGCGTGCGGCAACAGCGTCAACGTCGTCGGGATCGGTAACTCCACGCACGGCAACACGTGCGTCAACAACGGCCACGGTCCGGCCCAGCAGGGTCACGACCACGACCACGGCCACAAGCCGCCGCACCACGGCGAGAAGCCGGGGCACCCGGGCCCGCAGAAGCCCGGTGGCGGGCACCACAACCCGCCCACCGAGGAGAAGCCCGGCCACAAGCCGCCGGCCAAGCACCACGACGAGCCGGCCGGCCACCCCGGCGCGCCGGGTCACCACCAGGCCAAGCCGGCCATGGAGGTGAAGGACGCGCACCTTCCCGCCGCGCCCCTCGCCGAGCACCGTCCGGCCACGGTCGCCCAGAAGGCCGCGGAGCTCGCCCACACCGGTGCCGGTCAGCTGGGTGCGGCCGGTGCCGCCAGCGCGGGCCTGCTGCTCGGCGGTGCGATGCTCTACCGCCGTGCCCGTGGGGCGCAGGGCTGACACGCCTGAACGGCTGAGCCGGTCCAGCACCGGCACGGAGCGGGTCCCGCGGTCGCGGGGCCCGCTCCGTATGCGTTCACGCCCGGGTGCTCACCCGGTCGCCGTGCGGTACCGCGACGCGGTACCGGGTCACCATGTGGCGCGGATCTGGCGGATGATCCGTCGGCGCAGCCGCACCCTGCGGCTGCCGTCGGGATAGAGGCGCAGTCGGTCCAACTCCCAGTGTCCGTACTCGGCGTGTTCGGTCAGCAGGCGTGTGGTCGCCCCGCGGGAGACGCCCCGGGGCACATACACATCGCAGAATTCGTATTCCGGCATCGCATCTATTGTGCGGGAACGGGCCCGGTGCGGATAGCGTCTGCACTATGTCTGATGCTGCGCAGCCAACCGCTGCCGAGGTACGGGCCGCCGCCGAGGCGGTCAAAGCCGCTCTGGACCGCCACCTCGAGGCCGTCGAACGCCGTTCGGGGGAGGACGACCCGGCCGTCTACGCCGCGTTCAACGAGCTGGCCGCGACAGCCGAGGCGTACGACGAGCTGCTCTACGACGCCTATGACGAGGTCACCCCCTTCGAGATCCCCGGGGACGACACGCTGCCCGCCTACGCCGGGCCGGACGAGCCCAGCGCGCTGAGCGTGCTGATCCGCAGGGACTACGCGGTGGTCGAGCCACAGCGGCTGCTCGCCCAGGCCCAGCGCGTCGCCGACCTCGATCCGGACGTCGACGTCGACACGGACGCAGGGGGGCACGGCGGCGCGGCGGGCATCGTCGGCCACAGCGTGCACGCCGCCCTCGGGGTGCTCTTCGGCGAGTACGAGCCGGACGAAATCGCCTCCCGCCACAAGGAGTTCGGCCTGGAGGAGGGCGACTCCACGCTGTGGGTGTCGGCCGCCGACGAACCGGCCGAGCCGGGGGAGTGGCTGGGCGAGCCCTTCGACCAGGCCGATCCGCAGCGGGTCATCTGCCGCTTCGACGTCAGCGCCGTCTTCGACGAGGAGCTGGGCATCGAGGACGGCGATGACGACGACGAGGACGACGACGGCCTCGACGACGATCTCGACGTCGACGACGGGGAGGGCGACGACGGCCGGACCGTGCGGCGCCCACGCCGCTGACCTCGGCTTTTCCGGCCGCCGCGGCGGCTCCTGACGGAGCCGGCGGGGCGGCCGTCGCTCATTCGGCGGGGCGGCTCTGCGCCTGCAGCAGGGACTGCAGGCGGGTGGTCCGCTCCTTCGCCGGCACCTCGGCGACGGCGCGGGGCAGCGCCTGGTCCACGCCGTGCACCACCGACAGATGCCGCTCGGCGCGGCTGAACGCCGTATAGACCCACGAGCGCGTCAGCGACGCGGCGGCGTCGCCCGGCAGGACCACCACGGCCGCGGGCCAGCGCGTCCCGGCCGCCTGGTGGGCGGTCACGGCCCAGCCGTGGCGCACCTCGTCCGCGACGCGGTCCGGCGGTACGACCACGGGTGTGCCGCCGCAGTCCAGACGCAGCCCCTCGGCGTCCGCCGAGGTCACGGTCCCGGGGAGCATGCGGCCGGGGGCGGGGACGTACGCGACGCGGTCGCCGGGGTCGAAGCCGCCGAACCGGCCGGGGCCGGGGTTCAGCCGCTCCTTGAGCGCCGCGTTGAGCGCGCGGGTACCGGCGGGGCCGCCATGGCCCGGGGTGATCACCTGGGTGCGGTCGGCGGGCACGCCGATCGCGCGCGGCACGGAGTCGGCGACCAGCTGCACCGTGCGGTGCACCGCCTCGCCCGGGTCCCGCACCGGGACGATCACGACCTCCTTGCCGGGTGCGGCCACCTGCTGGAGCTCGCCGACGCCGATGCCCGAGACGAGTTCGCCGAGGGGGCCCGGGTCCGGGGTGCGGGAGACGACCACCGGGCAGGCGCGGGCCGCCACGACGTCCGCGAACACACGGCCCGGGCCCGCCGACCACAGCACGCCGGGGTCGCCGCCGAGCACCAGCCGGGTGCCGTCCGCGAGCGACTCCACCAGCAGCGCCGCCGTCTCCACGTCCAGCTGCGGGGCGTCGAGGACGGCGAGCACGTCCAGGGCCAGGCAGTCGTCCTCGTCGCGCCCGGGGCCCTCCTGGCCGGACAGCAGCCCGCCGACAGTGACGGCGTCGGGGACGCCCAGCTCGGTGAGGCGGCGCCGGCCGTCCTCGGTGTGCGCGGCGGCGCAGGCGCGCAGGCCCAGCCCGGCCGCCGCCGTGATCAGTGCGGCGGGCTCGGCGCGGGCGGCCTCGCCGCCGCTGTGCGCGACCAGGCCGCAGGCCCCGGCCGCGCGGATCAGCTCGGCGGCGGAGGGGGAGGGGGCGGCGCCGGCCGCCGCTTCCCAGTCGGCCTCGGGCAGGGTGGCGGCGATCAGCCGGGCGAGGCCGTCGGCGAGGCTCTCCTCCGCCATGGCGTAGCGGTCCAGGCCCAGCAGCAGGGACACCGGGGACCCGGCGTCGCCCTCCTCGCTCTCGCCCTCGCCCTCCGGTCCCTCCTGGAACACCAGCACCGCGCCCTCCGCGATGGCGCTCTGCAGCGCCTCGTCCGGGTCGGGTACCGAGCGCCGGGCGAGCTCGGCGCGCAGCGCCGGGGCGTCCAGCACGGTGTGCCCGGCGAGCGCGGCGCGCTCCAGCAGCCATACGACGAGCGCCTGGGCCCGCCGCTCGTCGCCCGGCCCGCACTCGGGGCCCAGCAGGGCGCGCGCGAAGCCGTCGGCCTGCTCGGGCCGGACGCCGGGCACGGCGAGCAGCCGCCAGGGGTCCTCGCGGAGGACGCCGGCGGCCTGCTCGCCGAGCGCCTGCGCGGCCTGCGGCGCGAGCTGCTCCGGCGCGCCGCCCGCGGCGAGCACCTCGACGAGGCCCGCGCTGGGGGCGACCGCCGCCCGGGCGGCGGGGGCCGGTACGGGCCGGGCGGGTTGGGCGGGCGAGGTCCGCGCCACCGGCCTGGTTCTGGGCTTGGGCTCGTTGAAGAACGACGCCGCGGACCGCTCCCCGCTCTCCACGGCCCGCACCGCGGCCGCCAACGCCTCGGCCACGGCCGACCGCGCCTGGCCGCCGCCCTCGCCGCCCTCGCCGCCCTCGCCGCGCGCGGCGGGCACCGCGCCCGCGTCCGCCCCGGCGTCGCTGCCGCGCTCGGCACCGCCTTCCGCGTCCGCCGCGGCGTGAGTGCCGGCCGCACCGGGGACGTCCGGCGCCGTGCCCCCGCTGTCGGTGCCGCCCTCGCCGTGCGAAGCCCGCACCGCACCCGTGTCCTCGGCGCCGCCGCCCTCGCCGGGCGCGGCCGGCTCCGTAGCGCCGGCGTCGTCGGTGCTGCCGTGCGATGCCTCGGCCGCCTCGGGGGCGGGGCCGGTCGGGCGGGGGGCGGCCTCTTCCGCGGGCGCGGCGGTGGGTTCACCGGCGAGGTGACCGCGGTCGTTGGTCACAGCGTGCTCCAGTCCTGGTCGGGGTAGCGGTGCACGGGCGCCGACACGTCGTCGAGCGCCTGGCAGATCTCGTCCGGAAGACTAAGGGTCTCCACTGACAGTGCCGCCCCGAGCTGCTGCGTGGTGCGGGCGCCGACGAGCGGGGCGACGACGCCGGGGCGGTCGCGGACCCAGGCCAGGGCCACCTGCAGGGGGGTGACGGCGAGGCCGTGGGCCGCCGTGGTGACCGCGTCGACGATGCGGGCCGCCGTGTCGTCCAGGTAGGGGGCGACGAAGGGGGCGAGGTGCTCGGAGGCGCCCCGGGAGTCGGCCGGGGTGCCGTGCCGGTACTTGCCCGTCAGCACGCCCCGGCCCAGCGGCGAGGACGGCAGCACGCCGATGCCGAGGTCGAGCGCCGCGGGCAGGACCTCGCGTTCGATGCCGCGCTGCAGCAGCGAGTACTCCATCTGCGTACAGGCCAGCCGGGTGCGCACCGCGGGCTCCGCGAGCTGCCACGTCGCGGCCTTGGCGAGCTGCCAGCCGCAGAATCCGGCGACCCCGGCGTAGCGGGCCCGGCCGCTGCGGACGGCGAGGTCGACGGCCTGCAGCGTCTCCTCGACCGGGGTGGCGGCGTCGAAGGCGTGTATCTGCCACACGTCGACGTAGTCGGTGCCGAGCCGTTCCAGGGAGGCGTCGAGCGCCGCGAGGAGGTGGCCGCGCGAGCAGTCGACGCGCCGGTCGGGGTCCAGCACGCTGCCGGCCTTGGTGGCGATGACCAGGTCGCGGCGCGGTACGAGGTCCTCCAGGAGCCGCCCGAGGAGGTACTCGGCGCCGCCGTCCGCGTAGACGTCCGCGGTGTCCACGAGCGTGCCGCCCGCCTCCCAGAAGGCCTTGAGCTGCCCGGCCGCCTCGTGCTCCCCGGTGTCCCGGCCCCAGGTCAGGGTGCCGAGCCCGAGCCGGGATACCCGCAGGCCAGTGCGGCCGAGATGCCTTTGTTCCATGAGCGCTGAGAGTACTGTTCGCGTCGCACCGCGTCGCCGTGCCGCCGCCGGGCCCGGTGAACTGCCCGATGACGTACCCCAGGTCCGCGCGCTAGAGTCCGGCGACAACGACGTTACTGATGAGTAAGGGGTGCCCGTGAGCGGGATGAGGCTCGGAATCAACCTCGGCTACTGGGGAGCCGGGATGGACGCGGACAACCTCGCCGTCGCCCGCGAGGCGGACCGCCTCGGCTACTCCGTCTGCTGGGCCGCCGAGGCGTACGGCTCGGACGTGCCCACCGTGCTGTCGTGGGTGGCCGCACAGACCGAGCGCATCGACGTCGGCTCGGCGATCCTGCAGATCCCCGCCCGTACGCCCACGATGACGGCGATGACCGCCGCCACCCTCGACTCGCTCTCCGGCGGCCGCTTCCGGCTGGGCCTGGGCGTCTCCGGCCCGCAGGTCTCCGAGGGCTGGTACGGCGTGAAGTTCGACAAGCCGCTGGCCCGCACCCGCGAGTACGTCGAGATCGTCCGCAAGGCGATGTCCCGCGAGCGTGTCACCCACGAGGGGGACCACTGGACGCTGCCGCTGCCCGGCGGCCCCGGCAAGCCCCTCAAGCTCACCGTGCACCCCGTGCGCGAGCGCATCCCGCTGTACATCGCCGCGATCGGCCCGAAGAACCTCGAGCAGACCGGTGAGATCGCCGACGGCGCGCTCGTCGTCTTCTTCGCCCCCGAGCACGCCGAGGAGACCACCCTCGGCGCCCTGCGCGCCGGCCGCGCCAAGGCGGGCAAGGACCTCGAGGGCTTCGACCTCGCCCCGACCGTCCCCATGGCCGTGGGCGAGGACGTCGACGCCCTCGCCGACCTCTTCCGCCCCTACACCGCCCTCTACGTGGGCGGCATGGGCAGCGCCAAGCAGAACTTCTACAACAAGCTCGCGCAGCGGATGGGGTACGAGAAGGAGGCCGCCGAGATCCAGGAGAAGTACCTCAGCGGCGACAAGGCCGGCGCGGCCGCGGCCGTCCCCCGCAAGCTGATCGACTCCACGTCCCTGCTCGGGCCGGTCGAGCGCATCGCCGACCGCATGCAGGCCTACGCCGACGCGGGCGTCACCACCCTGTCGCTGGCCCCCGCCGGGTTCACCCGGGAGGAGCGGCTCGCGAGCCTGCGGACCGGCGTCGAGGCGCTGGAGCGGGCCGGACTGGCCTGAGCGGACCCCGACCGGCCCCTCGAAGGAGGGGCCGCGGCCGTGGTGGGGGCTCGGGGGTCGTCTTCCCCGCCACGGCCGACACCGAACACAACGCCCGGGCGCCCCGGTGGTTACGCGCCGGGGAACCCTCGAATCTCCGCCCGAACTCCTCCGTTCGGCCGAGCGTGCGCCGTCCCTGATTGCCGCGCCCTGTGCGGGGCCGTTGACTCGGTGCAGACGGAGGTGAGGGCCATGCTCACGGCCAGAAGTCTGTTCCAGGAGATCATCGACAACGACGAGGCTTATCAGCTGTTCTGCTCCATCGCCGCGAGCGGTGAGCAGCAGGGCGGCTGGGAGAACGGCCGGATCGCCGCCCTGGTGCCGGAGAGCCGGCGCACGCTCGCCCCCAAGATCGCCCGGCACGGTGCCGACGAGGACAAGCACGGACGGATCTTCCAGGCCCTGCTGCACAAGCGCGGACTGACGCGGATCGAGGCGCCGCCGGAGACCGACTACACCATGATCCTCGAGCGCGAGGGCATCGGCCTCCCGCACGGGAAGCTGCGCGGCGAGGAGCCGCTGACCGAGCGCGACATCATCGCCTACCTCGCCCACAGCCGGGTCACCGAGCAGCGCGCCTCCGAGCAGATGGCCCTGCTCATCACGTACTTCGGCGACCACCCCGAGGTCGGCAGGGCCGTCCGCATGATCGGCGACGACGAGGCCAACCACCTCGCCTACTGCCACGAGGAACTGCTGCGCCTCGCCGCCGCCGGGCACGGCCGGACCATCCAGGCCCTGCTGCGGGAGAGCGCGCTCGCGGAGATCGCCGTCTACCGGGACGTCAGCCTCGCCGTGATGAGCCGCATGGGCCGCATCCTGCGCTGGCCGAAGCCCAAGTCGGCCGCGCTCGCGGCGGCCGTCCACGCCGTGTACGCCTACGAACGGCTCGTCGGCTGGCGGCGGATGGTCTCCCTGCGCATGCCGGAGCGGCGGGACGCCCTGGGCGGTGCCCCCACCACGGCCGTCGAATTCGCCTGAGCCGCCGGCCGGGGCGCTCTCCTACAGCCAGCCGCGCCGCTTGAACATCCGGTACAGCCAGAACACCAGAGAGACCATCAGCACCACGACCGCCGGGTAGCCCCACGGCTGCCGCAGCTCCCACATGTGGTCGAAGTTCATGCCGTACACCCCGGCGACCATCGTCGGCACGGCCGCCATCGCCGCCCAGGCGGAGATCTTGCGCATGTCGTCGTTCTGCTGGACGCCCATCTGCGCGAGGTGGGCCGAGAGGATGTCCGTCAGCAGCCGGTCCAGGCCCTCCACGGACTCGTTGGCCCGCGCCAGATGGTCGCTGACGTCGCGGAAGAAGGGCCGCGAGCGGTCGTCGACGAACGGCAGCCCCGCCGACGCCAGCCGCGCCACCGGCTCGGTCAGCGGGATCGTGGCCCGCCGGAACTCCACGACCTGCCGCTTGAAGGAGTAGATCCGCGACGCGGTGTGCTTGGTGTCCCCGCCCAGCGGCGCGAACACTTCCGCCTCCAGCTCGTCCAGGTCCGCCTGCAGCAGCGCGGCCACCTCCGTGTACTGGTCCACGACCTCGTCGCTGACCGCGTACAGCACCGCCGTCGCCCCGTGGCACAGCAGCTCCGGGTCCTGCTCCAGCCGCTTGCGCACGCGCGCCAGCGGGCTGCCCTCGCCGTGCCGCACGGTGACCACGAAGGAGTCGCCGACGAACAGCATCAGCTCGCCGGTGGTGACGGTGTCCGCCTCGTCGTCGTAGACCACGGGCTTGAGCACCATGAACAGCGAGTCGTCGTAGACCTCCAGCTTCGGCCGCTGATGGGCGTGCAGGGCGTCCTCCACGGCCAGCGGGTGCAGCCCGAACTCGCTGGTGACCAGCTCGAACTCCTTCTCCGTGGGCTCGTGCAGGCCGATCCACAGGAACGAGTTCCCGTCGGCGCGCGCCTGGTCCAGCGCGTCGGAGAAGTCGGCGGGCCCCTCGGTGCGGTGCCCGTCGCGGTAGATGGCGCAGTCCACGATCACGCGAGACAGCCTTTCCTGGAACGTTCCCGGAAAACTACCCCCCGCGCCTTCCCCCGCACGCCCATTCCCACGACACTTCCGTCACACTCCGACGGCACCGGGCGGCGTCGTAGGCTGGCGGCCATGCCCACGCTGATCCTGGTCCGGCACGGCCGGTCCACCGCCAACACCCAGGGAGTGCTCGCCGGGTGGACCCCCGGCGTGGCACTGGACGAGCGCGGCGCCGCCCAGGCCGCCGCCCTGCCGGCCCGGCTGGCGGACGTCCCCCTCGCCGCCGCCGTCACCAGCCCCCTGCAGCGCTGCCTCGAGACCGTCCAGCCGCTGCTCGACGCCCGGCCCTCCCTGCCGCTGCACACCGACGAGCGCGTCGGCGAGTGCCACTACGGCGACTGGTCGGGCCGCAAACTCACCGACCTCGCCGGCGAACCGCTGTGGGAGGTCGTCCAGCGCCACCCCGCCGCGGCCGCCTTCCCCGGCGGGGAGTCCGTCCGCGCCATGCAGGCGCGCGCGGTCGACGCCGTACGGGAGTGGAACGAGCGCATCGAGGGGGAGTACGGCCAGGACGCCGCCTACCTCGTGTGCACCCACGGCGACCTGATCAAGTCGCTCGTCGCCGACGCCCTGGGCCTGCACCTGGACCACTTCCAGCGGATCACCGCCGACCCCTGCTCGGTCACCGCCATCCGCTACACCCGGCTGCGCCCCTATCTGCTGCGCCTCGGCGACACCGGTGACCTCGCCGGCCTCGTCCCCGCCGAGCCCTCCCGCGAGGAGGCCGCCGCGGACGCGGCCGTGGGAGGCGGTGCGGGAGCACCGTGATCGTCGCGCGCAGTAGGGTGGTGACGCGGGAGCGCCCGGGCCGCGCCCGGGGGACGCGTACGTGATCCCGCACCCGGCACAGACACTCCGACCACCGAACCCAATGGAGCAGGACGTTGTCCCGTCAGGTGTTCCTCTACGACCCACCGGACCGCTTCGTCGCCGGTACGGTCGGGCTGCCGGGCCGCCGCACTTTCTTCCTCCAGGCCACCGCGGCCGGCCGGACCACCAGCGTCGCCCTGGAGAAGGCGCAGGTCGAGGCGCTCGCCGAGCGCATCGACGAGCTCCTCGACGAGGTCGTGCGGCGCACCGGCGGCAGCGCCCCGGTGCCGGCCGTGGCACCCGTGGAGTTCACCGACTCCGAGCCCCTCGAATCCCCCGTCGAGGAGGAGTTCCGCGTCGGCACCATGGCCCTGGCCTGGGACGGCGAGGGCCAGCGCATGGTGGTCGAGGCACAGGCCCTGGTGGAGCTGGAGGCCGGCTCCGACGAGGACCTCGTCGAGGCCGAGGAGCGGCTGCTGCAGGACGAGCTGAACGGCCCGCCGATGCTGCGCGTGCGGCTCACCGGCACCATGGCCCGCGCCTTCGCCAAGCGCGCCCTGGAAGTCGTCAACGCCGGCCGGCCGCCGTGCCCGCTGTGCAGCCTGCCGCTCGACCCGGAGGGACACGTATGTCCGCGCCAGAACGGATACCGCCGCGGAGCGTGACCCCGCACGAGCTGCTGGCCGAGGGCGAGCTGACCGTCCGCGGGCGGGTCCGCGAGGCCTCCAACGCGGTCCTCTACTGCACGGTCGAGTACGAGGGCGTGAGCGCCGCCTGCGTCTACAAACCCGTCGCGGGGGAGCGGCCCCTGTGGGACTTCCCCGACGGCACCCTCGCCCAGCGCGAGGTCGCCGCCTACGAGCTCTCCGAGGCCATGGGCTGGGGGCTCGTCCCGCCGACCGTGCTGCGGGAGGGCCCGTACGGGCCGGGCATGTGCCAGCTGTGGATCGAGGCGTCCGCGGACGAGGAGACCGGTGAGGCGCTCCTGGCCCTGGTCGAGGGCGAGGAGCCGGGGCCCGGCTGGAAGGCCGTCGGCTTCGCGGAGGTGGGCGAGGACCGCACCGCGCTGCTCGTGCACGCCGACGACGAGCGGCTGCGCCGGCTGGCCGTCCTCGACGCGGTCATCAACAACGGCGACCGCAAGGGCGGCCACCTGCTGCCCGCCGCGGACGGCCGGCTCTACGCCATCGACCACGGGGTGACGTTCAACGCGGAGGACAAGCTGCGCACCCTGCTGTGGGGCTGGGCGGGGGAGCCGCTGCCCGAGGAGGCGCTGGCGGCCCTGCGGCGACTTTCGGCCGATCTGGCCGAGGGGCGCCCCCTGGCCGGGCGACTGGCGGAACTGATCACTCCGGCGGAGATCGAGGCGCTGCGGGGACGGGTGGCCGAGCTGCTGCGCACCGGGCGGCACCGCGAGCCGAGTGGGCAGTGGCCGGCCATCCCCTGGCCGCCGGTGTGATCTTTCCGGGCCGGCATGCGGGAATACACATGTCGGGAGCCCTTCGCAAGAAGGGAAGTTCGGCCAACCCCCGCGCCCGGTTCGTATCCGGAACATGCATCCGGTTACGCTCAGGTCATGCATGCCTGGCCCGCTTCAGAGGTACCCGCCCTGCCCGGCAGTGGCCGCGACCTCCGGATCCACGACACCGCGACCGGTGAACGGGTGACCCTCGTTCCCGGTCCCGTCGCCCGTATCTACGTCTGCGGCATCACGCCGTACGACGCCACCCACATGGGACACGCGGCGACCTACAACGCGTTCGACCTCGTGCAGCGCGTGTGGCTCGACACCAAGCGGCAGGTCCACTACGTCCAGAACGTCACCGACGTCGACGACCCGCTGCTGGAGCGGGCCATCGCCAACGGGGACGACTGGACCGCCCTCGCCGAGCGCGAGACGGCCCTCTTCCGCGAGGACATGACCGCGCTGCGCATGCTCCCGCCCCGCCACTACGTGGGCGCCGTGGAGTCGATACCGAAGATCGTTCCCCTGGTGGAGCGGCTGCGCGCCGCGGGCGCCGCCTATGAACTCGACGGCGACATCTACTTCTCCGTCGCCTCCGACCCCTCCTTCGGCAGCGTCTCCCGCCTCGACGCCGAGGCGATGCGCCTGCTGTCCGCCGAGCGCGGCGGCGACCCCGAGCGCCCCGGCAAGAAGAACCCCGTCGACCCCATGCTGTGGATGGCCGCCCGCCCGGGCGAGCCCAGCTGGGACGGCGCGTCCCTGGGCCCCGGCCGCCCCGGCTGGCACATCGAGTGCGTCGCCATCGCGCTGGAGCACCTCGGCATGGGCTTCGACGTCCAGGGCGGCGGCTCCGACCTGATCTTCCCGCACCACGAGATGGGCGCCTCGCACGCCCAGGCGCTCACCGGCGAGCACCCCTTCGCCAAGACGTATGTGCACGCCGGCATGGTCGCCCTGCACGGCGAGAAGATGTCCAAGTCCAAGGGCAACCTCGTCTTCGTCTCCGCGCTCCGCCGCGAGGGCGTCGACCCGGCCGCCATCCGGCTCGCGCTCCTGAGCCACCACTACCGCGCCGACTGGGAGTGGACGGACGCCGTCCTGGACGAGGCCGTCGAGCGCCTGGCCCGCTGGCGCGCCGCGGTCTCCCGGCCCGACGGCCCCGGCGCCGATGCGCTCGTCGAGGAGATCCGCGAGGCCCTCGCCGACGACCTCGACGCCCCTGCCGCGCTCGCCGCGGTCGACCGCTGGGCCGCCGCCCAGAGCGCTGCCGGCGGCACGGACGAGGGTGCGCCCGGCCTGGTCTCCCGCGCGGTCGACGCGCTGCTCGGCGTGGCGTTGTGACGCGCTGATCCATCATCCGTCAGGGGGCGCCCGCCCGCAGGAACGCCTGCGGGGGAGCGCCCCCCTTCGTTTGTGGAGATCGCGGCGTGGGGGGCGCGCGGTGCGCGGGCGCTGTGCTGGGGTGTGCCACGTCGGCTGACCGTCCGTCGGAAGGACGCACACCATGGCACGCTCCCTGGCCCGGCGAAGACTCCTCCTGACCGGCGCCGCGCTCGGCGCCGGCACGGCCGTGGGGCCGCTCGGTCCCGCCGCCCGCGCCGCCGCGGCCGCCTCCGGACGCTGGCCGGACCGCTTCCCGCTCCCCGCCGGCTTCCGGCCCGAGGGCATCGCCGTCGGCCCCGGCCCGTACGCCTGGTTCGGCTCGCTGGGCGGGGGCTCCCTGTACCGCGTGAGCCTGGCCACCGGGCGCGGCACGATCGTGCCCACGGGCACCGAGGCCATGTCCGTGGGCCTGAAGACCGACCGGCACGGCCGGGCCTTCATCGCCGGCGGCACCTCCCGCCAGCTGCGCGTCGTCGACACCCGCAGCGGCCGGATCCTCGCCACGTACGAGGTCGGCGCGGCCTCGACCATGGTCAACGACGTGGTGCTCACGCCCGGCGCGGCATGGTTCACCGACTCCACCCACGCCCAGGTCTACGGACTCCCGCTCGGCCCGCGCGGCGAGCTGCCGCCGGCCCGCGACGTGGTGACGCTGCGGCTGACGGGCGAGTGGGCCGAGGCCCCGGACGACGGCTTCACCTCCAACGGCATCGCCCCCACGCCCGACGGCAGGGCGCTGCTGGTCGTCAACGTCTTCCAGGACGGCGGCAGCCTGCTGCGGGTGGACCCGCGCACCGGGGACGCGCGCCGCGTCGACCTGGGCACCACCCGGCTCCCCGACGGGGACGGGGTCCTGCTGCTGGGCCGCACCCTCTACGTCGTCCAGCAGAAGCAGAACGCCGTCGACGTGCTGCACCTGGACGCCGGCGGCCGCCGCGGCGGCGCGGTCCGCCGCATCACCGATCCCCGCTTCCGCATCCCCACGACGGTGGCCGCCTACGGCGACCGCCTCTACCTGCCCAACGCCCGCTTCGACGTCGACCCCACGCCGTCGACGGAATACGACGCGGTGGCGGTACCCCGCTGAGGCCCCCGCTCCACAAGTCCACGCACCCGGCACGGGAGTCCATGGTCGTGTACGCGCCAAGCGCGCTAGGCACGCCACCATGAGAACACCACGACGACTCAGAGCGATGGCCGCCGCCGCCCTCCTCGGGCTCATGGCGGCCATCGCGGCCCCGGCCGGCGCCGCTCGCGCCGAGCCGGCCGGCCCCGCCGCCCCGGCCGAACGGACCGTCGGAGACCTCACCGGCTTCTCGACCGCGGGCGCCGTCTTCCACCTCCGCGCCGGCGAGGCCCGCGTGCGCGTCACCTTCGTGGCGGCCGACACCTTCCGCGTCGAACTGGCGCCCGACGGTACCTTCACCGACCCGGTCGGCAAGGACATCGTCCAGCCGCAGGGCCCGCCCCCGGCCACCCGCTGGCGGGAGCGGGCCGACCGCTACGAGATGAGCACCCCGGCCGTCACCCTGCGCGCGTACAAGAGCCCGCTGCGCTTCGCCCTGCACCGCGCCGACGGCTCGCGGCTGTGGGCCGAGACCAAGGGCCTGACCTGGACCAAGGACCGCACCACCCAGACCCTGGCGCGCGGCGCCGACGAGCAGTTCTACGGCGCAGGGATGCAGAACGGGCGCGGCAACACCTCGCACCGGGGCAAGGCTGTCGAGGTCGGGGTCGACTACAACTGGGACGACGGCGGCCACCCCAACTCCGTCCCGTTCTACCTCTCCTCGGCGGGCTACGGCGTCTACCGCAACACCTACGCGCCCGGCACGTACGCCTTCACCGACCCGGTGACGACGAGCGAGCAGGAACGGCGCTTCGACGCCTACTACTTCGCCGGGCGCTCGGCGAAGGAGGTCATCGGGCGGTACACGAAGCTGACCGGGAGGCCCTTCCTGCCGCCGCTGTACGGGCTGGAGATCGGCGACTCCGACTGCTACCTGCACAACAAGAACCGCGGCGAGCGCCGCACGCTCGACGCCCTCAAGGTCGCCGACGGCTACACCGCCAACGACCTGCCGCTGGGCTGGATGCTCGTCAACGACGGCTACGGCTGCGGCTACGAGAACCTCGCCGGGGTGAACAAGGGGCTCGGCGACCGGAAGATGAAGATGGGCCTGTGGACCGAGGACGGCCTCGCCAGGCTCGGCGAGCAGGTGAAGGCCGGTCAGCGGGTCGCCAAGCTGGACGTCGCCTGGGTCGGCGACGGCTACAAGTTCGCGCTCGACGGCTGCAAGGACGCCTACAAGGGCATCGAGGACAACAGCGACGCCCGCGGCTTCACCTGGGCCCCCGAGAGCTGGTCCGGCGCCCAGCGCTGCGGAGTGCAGTGGTCCGGCGACCAGAAGGGCTCCTGGGAGTACATCCGCTGGCAGATCCCGACATACGCGGGCGCGACGATGTCGGGCCTGGCCTACACCACGGGCGACGTGGACGGCATCTTCGGCGGCAGCCCGAAGACGTACGTGCGCGACCTGCAGTGGAAGGCCTTCCTGCCGGCCGTGATGACCATGGACGGCTGGGCGCCGAGCGACAAGCAGCCCTGGCGGTACGGCGATCCGTACACCTCCATCAACCGCAAGTACCTCAAGCTGAAGGAGTCGCTGCTGCCGTACATGTACTCCTACGCGGCCCAGGCGAGCAGGACCGGCGTCGGGCCGGTGCGCCCGCTGGCGCTGGAGTACCCCGGCGATCCCAAGGCGGCCTCCGACGCGGCGAAGTACGAGTTCCTGACGGGCGAGTACTTCCTGGTGGCCCCCGTGTACGAGGACAAGGAGGTCCGCGACGGCATCTACCTGCCCGAGGGCAAGTGGACCGACTACTGGACGGGCCGTACGTACCAGGGCCCGACGACCGTGAACGGCTACCGCGCCCCGCTGGACACGCTCCCGCTGTTCGTGAAGGCCGGCGCGAACATCCCCATGTGGCCCGGCATCCGCTCCTACGAGGACCGCACGGCCGGCTCCCCGGTGGCGTGGGACGTCTATCCGCAGGGCACCTCGTCGTTCACCCTGTACGAGGACGACGGCGTCACCCGCGCCCACCGCACGGGCGCCTACGCCGAGCAGAAGCTCACGGTCCGCGCGCCGGAGTCGGGGCCCGGTGACGTGACGCTGTCGCTGGACGCGCTGAACGGCGACTTCCGCGGCAAGCAGACGGCCCGTCCGTACCGCTTCACCGTGCACACGGGCGCGGCACCCGCGGCCGCCGTGCTGGACGGGCGGGAACTGCCGAGGCTGGACTCGAAGGAGGCCTTCGAGAAGGCGGACCAGGGCTGGTGGTACGACCCGGCCGACCGGGGCGGTGTCGTCCAGGTCAAGACCGGGACCCGGGCGACGGACCGCGCCTTCGCACTGACCCTCCGGGCGGGGTGAGGCGGAGCGCTCCGCACGGGGGCCGGGCCGGGCGGCGGGAGGAACGCCGCCCGGCCCGGGCGACCGGCAAAAGCCGGTCAGGCGCCGGCGGTCAGGGCCGGGTAGTCGGTGTAGCCGCGCTCGTCGCCGCCGTAGAAGGTGGCGGGGTCGGGGGAGTTGAAGGGGCCGTCGGCGGCCAGCCGGGCCGGCAGGTCGGGGTTGGCCAGGAACAGCGCACCGAAGGAGACCATGTCGGCCGTGCCGTCCGCGATCAGGCCCAGGGCGTCCGGCCCGGTCGGCCGCGGGTAGGTGAGCGGGTTGAGGACGAAGGCGGCCGGCCACTGCTTGCGCAGCCGGTGGGTGAGCTCGCGGTCCGGTCCCTCGATCATGTGCAGGTACGCCAGGCCCAGCGGCGCCAGCCGCGCCAGCAGGGCCTCGTAGACCTCGGCGACGTCGTCCTCGGCGATGTCGTTGTACGGGTTGCCGGGGGAGACGCGGAAGCCGACGCGCTCGCCGCCGATCGCCTCGGCCACCGCGGCGGCGACCTCGGCGGCGAAGCGGACGCGGTGCTCGACAGAGCCGCCCCAGGCGTCGGTGCGGTGGTTGGCGTTGGGGGCGAGGAACTGGTGGATCAGGTAGCCGTTCGCGCCGTGGATCTCCACCCCGTCGAACCCGGCGGCGATCGCGTTGCGTGCCGCGGCGGCGAAGTCGGCGATCGTCCGCCGGATCTCCTCCTCGCTCAGCTCCCGGGGCACCACGAAGTCCTTCGGCCCCTCCTTGGTGAAGACCTGCCCCTGGGCGGCGACCGGCGAGGGGCCGACGGGCACCAGGCCGTCGGGCAGCAGGCTGGGGTGGCCGATGCGACCGGTGTGCATCAGCTGAGCGAAGATCACTCCGCCCTCGCGGTGCACGGCGTCGGTCACCTTCCGCCAGGCCGCCACCTGCTCCTGGGAGTGCAGTCCTGGGGTGTCGGGGTAGCCCTGGCCGACCACCGACGGCTGGACGCCCTCGGTGACCATCAGCCCGGCGCTCGCGCGCTGTGCGTAGTAGGTCTCCATCGCCGGGGTCGGGGAGGTGCCCGGACCGTAGGCGCGGCCGCGGGTCATCGGGGCCATGGCGATGCGGTTCGCCAGACGCGTCCCGCCCAGGTCGATCGGGTCAAAAGCGTTCGTCATGTCCGTTTCCTCCAACGAGAGGGGAGCGAGTGAGGCGCAATTACCTGTCCGAACAAGTAAAGGCGCCGAAGTCATTCCCCTGCCGAAAAGTGTCCTGTGTCACGCCGTTCGAAGGCTTGCGTTAGCCTGATGTCTGTTCGAGCAGCTATCTGAGGGGAGCGTGGGCCATGACGGGGCCGACGCCCGAAGGCGGGAACCCTTCCGGTCAGGCGACGGTGCCGGCGTCCGCCCGTACGGGGCCGGTCAGCCATGCGATCTTCCGCGTGGCCCGGCTGCACCGCATGATCGCCGGACAGCTCCTGCGCCGCGTCGGACTGCACCGCGGCCAGGAGCTGGTGATGATGCAGCTGTGGGACGTCGGCCCCCAGCGCCAGACGGACCTCGTCCGCCTGCTCGACTCCGACGCCGCCACCATGACCCGCACCGTCCAGCGGCTGGAGGCGGCCGGCTTCGTCCGCCGCCGCACCTGCCCCGGCGACAAGCGCGCGGTGATCGTCGAACCCACCGCCGCCAGCCACGCCCTGCGCCGCGAGGTCGAACAGATCTGGTCCGAGCTGGAGGACGGCGTCACCGGCGGCCTTACCGCCGACGAGCGGGCCACGGCCCTGCGCGTCCTCGAACGCCTCGAGGCCAACCTCGCCCGCGCCACGGCCGCGACCCCCTAGCGGCCGCCGCTCACCCGGCCAGGACGGGCCCACGCCTCGTCGAACGTTCCCTCGTCGAGGGAACGCAGGTAGCCGGTGACGAGGCGGTCGACGTCGGCGCGGTCGGTGAGCGTGCGGAGCTGCTCGGTCATCCGGGTGAGATCCATGTGTGGATCATGGAGCCTCAACCATGCTTGAGGTCAAGCGCCGTCAGCGGGCGTTGAAGTACTTCGCCTCCGGGTGGTGGATCACCATCGCGTCCGTCGACTGCTCCGGGTGCAGCTGGAACTCCTCCGACAGCTGGACGCCGATGCGCTCCGGACGCAGCAGGTCCGCGATCTTGGCGCGGTCCTCCAGGTTCGGGCAGGCGCCGTAGCCCAGGGAGAAGCGCGCGCCCCGGTACTTCAGGGCGAACATGTCCTCCACGTCGTCCGGGTCCTCGTCGCCGAAGCCCAGTTCGGAGCGGACGCGCGCGTGCCAGTACTCGGCCAGCGCCTCCGCCAGCTGCACGGACAGGCCGTGCAGCTCGAGGTAGTCGCGGTAGGCGTCCTCGGCGAAGAGCTTCGCCGTCGCCTCGCCGATGCGGGAGCCGACCGTGACGACCTGGAGGCCGATCACGTCCCGCTCGCCGGAGTCCTCCGGGCGGAAGTAGTCCGCCAGGCACAGCCGGCGGCCGCGCCGCTGGCGCGGGAAGGTGAAGCGGGTGCGCTCGGTGCCGGCGCCATCTTCCCCAGGGGGGGTCAGCAGGATCAGGTCGTCGCCCTTGCTCACGCACGGGAAGTAGCCGTAGACGACGGCCGCCTCCAGCAGGTTCTCCGTGTGGAGCTTGTCCAGCCAGCCGCGCAGCCGCGGCCGGCCCTCCGTCTCCACCAGCTCCTCGTACGTCGGGCCGGTCGTACGGGCCTGCTTCAGGCCCCACTGGCCCTTGAAGAGGGCGCCCTCGTCCAGCCAGGACGCGTAGTCCTTCAGCGGAATGCCCTTGACGACCCGCGTGCCCCAGAAGGGCGGCTCCGGGACGCGGTTGTCCACCGCGACGTCCGAGCGCACCGAGCCCTTCGGCTCCTCGACCTCCAGGACGGCGGCCACGTCCCGCTTGGGCACCCGGCGCTGCTTGAGCTCCGGCAGCGCCGCGCCCGGCACGCCGCGCTTGACCGCGATCAGCGCGTCCATCAGACGCAGGCCCTCGAACGCGTCACGCGCGTAGCGGACCTCGCCCTCGTAGATCTCGTGCAGGTCCTGCTCGACGTACGCACGGGTCAGCGCCGCACCGCCCAGGATCACCGGATAGGTCGCCGCCAGCTTGCGCTGGTTGAGCTCCTCCAGGTTCTCCTTCATGATCACGGTCGACTTCACCAGGAGCCCGGACATCCCGATGACGTCCGCCTTGTGCTCCTCGGCGGCCTCCAGGATCGCCGAGACCGGCTGCTTGATGCCGAGGTTGACGACGTTGTAGCCGTTGTTGGACAGGATGATGTCGACGAGGTTCTTGCCGATGTCGTGGACGTCCCCGCGCACCGTGGCCAGGACGATGGTGCCCTTGCCCTCCGCGTCCGACTTCTCCATGTGCGGCTCGAGGTAGGCGACCGCGTTCTTCATCACCTCCGCCGACTGCAGCACGAACGGCAGCTGCATCTGGCCCGAGCCGAAGAGCTCGCCGACGACCTTCATGCCCTCCAGTAGCGTGTCGTTGACGATCTCCAGCGCCGGACGGGTCAGCAGCGCCTCGTCCAGGTCGGCCTCCAGGCCGTTCTTCTCGCCGTCGATGATGCGCCGCCGCAGCCGCTCCTCCAGCGGCAGCGCGGCCAGCTCCTCCGCCTTGCCCGCCTTCATGGACTTGGTGTCCACGCCCTCGAACAGCTCCAGGAACCGCTGCAGCGGGTCGTAGCCCTCGCGCCGCCGGTCGTAGATCAGGTCGAGCGCGACCTCGCGCTGCTCCGCCTCCAGCCGGGCGATGGGCAGGATCTTGCTCGCGTGCACGATGGCCGAGTCCAGGCCCGCCTCGACGCACTCGTTGAGGAAGACGGAGTTCAGCACCATGCGGGCGGCCGGGTTGAGGCCGAAGGAGATGTTGGACAGGCCCAGCGTGGTCTGGACGTCCGGGTGCCGGCGCTTGAGCTCCCTGATCGCCTCGATCGTGGCGATGCCGTCCTTGCGGGACTCCTCCTGGCCGGTGGCGATGGTGAAGGTGAGGCAGTCGACGATGATGTCCGACTCCAGCACCCCCCAGTTCCCGGTGAGGTCGGCGATCAGCCGCTCGGCGACGGCGACCTTGTGCTCGGGCGTACGGGCCTGCCCGTCCTCGTCGATGGTCAGCGCGATCAGCGCGGCACCGTGCTCGACGGCCAGCCGGGTGATCCTCGCGAAGCGGGAGTCGGGACCGTCGCCGTCCTCGTAGTTGACCGAGTTGATCACGGCCCGGCCGCCCAGCTTCTCCAGGCCCGCCTGGATGACCGCCGGCTCGGTGGAGTCCAGCACCAGCGGCAGCGTGGAGGCCGTCGCGAAGCGGCCGGCGATCTCGGCCATGTCGGCGACGCCGTCGCGGCCGACGTAGTCGACGCACACGTCGAGCAGGTGCGCGCCCTCGCGGATCTGGTCGCGGGCCATCTCCACACAGTCGTCCCAGCGGCCGGCCAGCATGGCCTCGCGGAACTTCTTCGAGCCGTTGGCGTTCGTCCGCTCGCCGATGGCCAGGTAGGAGGTGTCCTGGCGGAAGGGGACGGTCTGGTAGAGCGAGGAGGCACCCGGCTCGGGGCGCGGGCTGCGCCCGGTGGGCGTGAGGTCCTTCACCCGCTCGACGACCTGGCGCAGGTGCTCGGGCGTGGTGCCGCAGCAGCCGCCGACCAGGGAGAGCCCGTACTCCCGCACGAACGTCTCATGCGCGTCCGCCAGCTCCCGCGGCGTCAGCGGGTAGTGCGCGCCGTTCTTGCCCAGGACCGGCAGTCCGGCGTTCGGCATGGCGGAAACGCGGGTGCGGGCATGCCGGGAGAGGTAGCGCAGGTGCTCGCTCATCTCGGCGGGGCCCGTCGCGCAGTTCAGGCCGATCATGTCGATGCCGAGCGGCTCCAGCGCGGTGAGCGCCGCGCCGATCTCGGAGCCGAGCAGCATGGTGCCCGTCGTCTCGACCGTCACCTGGACCAGCAGCGGCAGGTCCACGCCCGCCGCCTCAAGGGCGCGCCGGGCGCCGATGACGGAGGCCTTGGTCTGCAGCAGGTCCTGGGTGGTCTCCACCAGGATCGCGTCGGCGCCGCCCGCGACCAGGCCCTCGACGTTCTGCTGGTAGGCGTCGCGCAGCTTGACGTACGGGGCGTGGCCCAGGGTCGGCAGCTTGGTGCCCGGTCCCACGGAACCCAGGACCCAGCGGGTGCGGCCGTCGCCGGCGGTGTACTCGTCCGCGACCTCGCGGGCGATACGGGCGCCCGCCTCGGAGAGCTCGACGATGCGCTCGGGAATGTCGTACTCACCCAGGGCGGCGAAGTTGGCGCCGAAGGTATTGGTCTCCACACAGTCCACGCCGACCGCGAAGTAGGCCTCGTGCACCGAGCGCACGATGTCGGGCCGGGTGACGTTCAGGATCTCGTTGCAGCCCTCGAGCTGCTGGAAGTCCTCGAGGCTGGGGTCCTGCGCCTGGAGCATCGTGCCCATCGCTCCGTCGGCCACCACCACTCGGGTGGCCAGTGCTTCGCGCAGTTGCGCGGCTCGGGCGGAAAGGGTCGATGGCGTATGCGAGGCCATGGATGTGCTCCCGGGTGTGCGACGGCTGTCGGCTTTACGCCCTCCCTGCAGAGGGCGCACGCGGCAAGCGTAGCTGGCGGCATCGTGGAGAGCAGGGGGTGTCCCACCTTGCGGACCGGCCCGGGGCCGCCTCGGTCACCATGGTTCCGGCCACCCGGTTTCGCCGGGAGCCGCCCTCTGGATGATCATGGTCATGGCGGCTGCCGTACCCCATGGTCGGCATCGGCCGATAGTGTTCAGCATTGCCGAACGGAGACAGCCGGGCGGCGTGTGAGGAGGTTGCTCGATGGCACGGACCATCCAGTCGCTCGAACGGGCGGCGGCGATGCTGCGGCTGCTCGCGGGTGGCGAGCGGCGGCTCGGCCTGTCCGACGTGGCCTCCGCGCTGGGGCTGGCGAAGGGGACCGCGCACGGCATTCTGCGCACCCTGCAGCAGGAGGGGTTCGTCGAGCAGGACCCCGCCTCCGGGCGCTATCAGCTCGGGGCCGAGCTGCTGCGGCTGGGCAACAGCTACCTGGACGTGCACGAACTGCGGGCCCGCGCCCTGGTCTGGGCGGACGACCTGGCCCGTTCCAGCGGCGAGAGCGTCTACCTCGGCGTGCTCCACCAGCAGGGCGTCCTGATCATCCACCACGTCTTCCGCCCCGACGACAGCCGCCAGGTGCTGGAGGTCGGCGCGATGCAGCCGCTGCACAGCACCGCGCTGGGCAAGGTGCTGTGCGCCTATGACCCGGTGGCCCACGCCGAGATGACCGAGGGTGACCGCGAGGCCTTCACCCCGCAGACCGTGACGGCCCTGCCCGACCTCGAGGGCGTGCTGGACCTGACCCGCGCCCGGGGCTGGGCGGCGGACGTCGAGGAAACCTGGGCGGGCGTCGCGTCCCTCGCGGCCCCCATCCACGACCGGCGGCGGATGCCCGTGGGCGCCGTGGGCATCACCGGCGCCGTGGAGCGCGTCTGCGAGGACGGCGAGCTGCGGGCGCACCTGGTGGCGGCCGTCCGGGACTGCGCCCGGGCCGTCTCCCGCGACCTTGGTGCCGGACGCTTCTGAAACCGGTGGTCCGGTCGGATAATGCGGGTGCGTAAAGGCGCCCGAGACCGGGTCGTTACCGGTCGGTATCCGAACGTAAATTTACGGCCAGTTGGCCGAGAGTTTCCCGTCACACAGGCCTTGACGCGCCCTTGACCGTGCTGGAAGCTGCCGTTCATCGGTCGGCATTGTCGAACACCTAACGACAATATTCGCTATGGTGTGCATTGCCACGGGACCGATCAACGCCCTCTCGGAGGGCGCGGACCACCGGAGGGACCCGGGGTTCGCCTTCCCCTGGACGAAGGACAAAGGAGTCGCGGGTGTCCAGCTCCGACATCTTCACCGGTGAGCTCATCGGTACCGCAGTATTGATCCTGCTCGGCGGCGGCGTGTGCGCCGCCGTCACCCTGAAGCGCTCCAAGGCGCTCAACGCGGGATGGCTCGCCATCACGTTCGGCTGGGGCTTCGCCGTGCTGGCCGGTGCCTACATCGGCACCAAGTCCGGCGCGCACCTCAACCCCGCCGTAACCCTGGGCCTCGCCATAGACGGCGCGGTCGAGTGGAGCGACGTGCCGCTCTACATGGGCTCCCAGCTGCTCGGCGCGATGATCGGCGCGACGCTGGTCTGGCTCGCCTACTACGGCCAGTTCCAGGCGCACCTGACCGACCCTGAGCTGGTCGCGACGCTGAACCCCAAGGAGGGCATGGTCGACCAGACCGCGACCCCCCAGGCGGGCCCGGTGCTGGGCGTCTTCTCCACCGGCCCCGAGATCCGCAACGCGGTGCAGAACCTCGTCACCGAGATCATCGGCACCGCCGCCCTGGTGCTCTTCATCCTCACCCTGGGTCTCACCAAGGGCCTGGCCGTCAGCGGCACCGGCACCCTGATGGTCGCCCTCGTCGTCGTCGGCATCGGCCTCTCGCTCGGTGGCCCGACCGGTTACGCCATCAACCCGGCCCGTGACCTCGGCCCGCGCATCGTGCACGCGCTGCTGCCGCTGCCCAACAAGGGCGGTTCGGACTGGGGCTACGCCTGGGTTCCGGTGGTCGGCCCGCTCGTCGGTGCCGCGCTCGCCGCAGGCATCCACAAGATCGCGTTCTGACCCGCACCCGCCGAGACCCTTCAGATTTCAGGAGCACACTCCACATGACCGACACCCACGGCCACGGCCCGTTCATCGCGGCGATCGACCAGGGCACCACCTCCTCCCGCTGCATCGTCTTCGACCGCGACGGGCGCATCGTCTCCGTCGACCAGAAGGAGCACGAGCAGATCTTCCCGAAGCCGGGCTGGGTCGAGCACGACGCCGTCGAGATCTGGACCAACGTCCAGGAGGTCGTCGCCGGCGCCGTAGAGAAGGCGGGCATCACCGCCGCCGACGTCAAGGCCATCGGCATCACCAACCAGCGTGAGACCACGCTGATGTGGGACAAGACCACCGGCGAGCCGGTCTACAACGCCATCGTCTGGCAGGACACCCGCACCGACGCCCTGTGCAAGGAGCTCGGCCGCAACGTCGGCCAGGACCGCTTCCGCCGTGAGACGGGCCTCCCGCTGGCCTCGTACTTCTCCGGCCCGAAGGTCCGCTGGCTGCTGGACAACGTCGAGGGCCTGCGCGAGCGCGCCGAGCGCGGCGACATCCTCTTCGGCACCATGGACTCCTGGGTCATCTGGAACCTCACCGGTGGTGTCGAGGGCGGCGTGCACGTCACCGACGTCACCAACGCCTCGCGCACCATGCTGATGAACCTGCGCTCCCTGGAGTGGGACCAGCGCATCCTGGCCTCCATGGAGATCCCGGCCGCCGTGCTGCCGGAGATCCGCTCCTCCGCCGAGGTCTACGGCACCGCCAAGGGCGGCGCCCTGGCCGGCGTGCCCGTCGCCTCCGCGCTCGGCGACCAGCAGGCGGCCCTCTTCGGCCAGACCTGCTACGACAAGGGCGAGGCCAAGTCCACCTACGGCACCGGCACCTTCATGCTGATGAACACCGGTGACGAGCCCGTCCAGTCCTACAACGGCCTGCTGACGACCGTCGGTTACCGCATCGGCGACGAGAAGCCGGTCTACGCCCTCGAGGGCTCCATCGCCGTCACCGGCTCCCTCGTGCAGTGGATGCGCGACCAGATGGGCCTCATCAAGAGCGCGGCCGAGATCGAGACGCTCGCCAGCTCCGTCGAGGACAACGGCGGCGCCTACTTCGTGCCGGCCTTCTCCGGCCTGTTCGCCCCCTACTGGCGCTCCGACGCGCGCGGCGTGATCGCGGGTCTGACCCGCTACGTCACCAAGGCGCACATCGCCCGCGCCGTGCTCGAGGCCACCGCCTGGCAGACCCGCGAGATCACCGACGCCATGACGAAGGACTCCGGCGTCGAGCTGACCGCGCTCAAGGTCGACGGCGGCATGACCTCCAACAACTTGCTGATGCAGACGCTCTCGGACTTCCTGGACGCCCCCGTGGTGCGCCCGATGGTCGCGGAGACCACCTGCCTCGGCGCTGCCTACGCCGCCGGCCTGGCCGTCGGCTTCTGGCCGGACACCGACGCGCTGCGCGCCAACTGGCGCCGGGCCGCCGAGTGGACCCCCCGCATGGATGCGGACACGCGTGACCGCGAGTACAAGAGCTGGCTCAAGGCCGTCGAGCGGACCATGGGCTGGATCGAGGACGAGGAGTAATCATGACCACCCCGCAGAGCGTTCCGACCCTGGGAACGCACCCGGCTGCCGGTACCAACCCGGGCCGCGCCGAGACCCGGGACCGACTGTCCAACGCGACGTACGACCTCCTGGTGATCGGCGGCGGCATCCTGGGCACCTCGGTCGCCTGGCACGCCGCGCAGTCCGGACTGCGGGTCGCCATGGTGGACGCCGGTGACTTCGCCGGCGCCACCTCCTCCGCGTCCTCCAAGCTCGTCCACGGCGGTCTGCGCTACCTGCAGACCGGCGCGGTCAAGCTGGTCGCGGAGAACCACCACGAGCGCCGGGTGCTGGCCAAGGACGTGGCCCCGCACCTGGTCAACCCGCTCACCTTCTACCTGCCCGTCTACAAGGGCGGGCCGGTGGGCGCGGCCAAGCTCGGCGCCGGTGTGTTCGCCTACTCGGCGCTGTCCGCCTTCGGCGACGGCGTCGGCAAGGTGATCTCCCCGGCCAAGGCCCAGGCCGACAACCCGGGCCTGCGCACGGACAACCTCAAGGCCGTCGCGGTCTACTACGACCACCAGATGAACGACTCCCGTGTGGCCGTCATGACGGTCCGCGCGGCCGTCGAGTCCGGCGCGGTCGTCCTCAACCACGCCCAGGTGACCGGCCTGCGCTTCACGCACGGCAAGGTCACCGGCGCGGAGCTCAAGGACCGCACGGACGGTACCGAGTTCGGCATCGACGCGCGCGTCGTCCTCAACGCCACCGGCCCGTGGGTGGACCACCTGCGCAAGCTGGAAGACAAGGGCGCCGCGCCGTCGATCCGCCTCTCCAAGGGCGCGCACATCGTGATGAAGCGCAAGTCGCCGTGGAGGGCCGCCATGGCCACCCCGATCGACAAGTACCGCATCACCTTCGCCCTCCCCTGGGAGGACCAGCTGCTGCTCGGCACCACCGACACGGCCTACGAGGGCGACCCGGCGGACGTGCACGCCACCGAGGCCGACATCCAGCAGATCCTGGACGAGGCGGCCTTCTCCATCCAGGACGCGGACCTCGACCGCTCCCTGATGACGTACGCCTTCGCCGGTCTGCGCGTGCTGCCCGGCGGCCCGGGCGACGTGGCCCAGGCCAAGCGCGAGACCGTCGTCTCCGAGGGCAAGGGCGGCATGCTCTCGGTCGCCGGCGGCAAGTGGACGACCTACCGCCACATCGGCCGTACGGTCATGAAGAAGCTGGCCCAGGTGCCCGGCAGCCCGCTGACCGAGGACATGGAGCCCATCTCCTCGCTGGTCCGCCGCACCCCGCTGCCCGGCGTCGCCAACCCCAACGCGGTCGCCCACCGCCTGCTCGTGGACCGCGAGCCCGGCAGCCGCATGGACCCGCTGACCGCCCGCCACCTGGCGACGCACTACGGCTCGCTGTCCTTCGACATCGCGCGCCTGGTCAACGAGAACCCCGAGCTCGGCGAGCGGATCCACGAGGACGGCCCGGAGATCTGGGCCCAGGTCGTCTACGCCCGCGACCACGAGTGGGCCGAGACGGTGGACGACGTGCTGCGCCGCCGCACCACCCTGACCATCCGCGGCCTGGACACCGAGGACGTCCGTGCCCGGGTCAAGGACGTGCTGAGCGAAAAGCGCTGACGCTCCCGCACTGGCGGACGCGTGAACGGAAGGGGAGGGGTGCCCGGGCACCCCTCCCCTTCCGCATGCGACCGGAACGCAACCGGCACCCGCTCGAACACGTCCCTCACTCGGAAGAGAGGGACGACATGAACCGGCCAAAAACCCAGCGCAAGGCGCTGCTCAAGCGCGTCGCGGCGCGCTTCGCAGTCGGCCTCGTGCTGCTGGTGCTCATACCCGTCGTGACGGCGGGCAGCGCGCTGCGGGCCTCGTACGCCGGGTCGCCCGCCAAGGACGCGGTCACCCGCGGCCGGGACGCGATCTGGCTGGGGCACGCCTGGGTCGACGGCCGCCGCGGCGACGCCGACCTCGCCCGGCTGAAGCGGCGGATCGGGGACACCGGCATCCGCGACCTCTATGTGCACGCCGGGCCGCTGGAGCACGACGGCACGCTGCCCGCCTCGGCCTACAGGAACGTGAACTGGCTGATCGGGGCCGTGCACCGCGAGCTGCCGGGCGTCCGGGTGCAGGCGTGGCTGGGGAACAAGCTGGTGGAAGGGCCGGGCGGGGCCGGCCTGTGGCTGGCCTCGCCGGCCGCCCGCGCCGCCGTCGTGGCCAGTGCCCGGCAGGTGATGCGGGCCGGCTTCGAGGGGGTGCACGTGGACGTCGAGCCCGTACCCAGCGACGACGGCGACTTCCTCGCCCTGCTCGACGCCCTCCGCCCGGCCGTGCACTCCGCCGGCGGAGTGCTCTCGATCGCCGCCCAGCAGATCGACCCACTGCCCTCGATGCACAGCGCGGCCCGCCTGATGGGCAGCAAGAAGTGGTGGACCCAGAGCTACTTCGGCAAGGTCGCCCGCCGGGTGGACCAGATCGCGGTCATGTCCTACGACACCGCGCTGCCCTGGGAGAACCTCTACGGCGGCTACGTGGCGCGGCAGACGGCGCTCGCCCTCCAGGTGACCCCGGCGTCGACGGACCTGATGATGGGCCTGCCCTTCTACCACACCGACAACTGGGGCCACCAGAGCCGGGCCGAGACGGCCGCGGCCGCCGTGCGCGGCGCACGGCTGGGCCTGGGCCGCGAGGACCGCGGCAGGCAGCGGTTCGGCATGGCCCTCTACGTGGACTTCGCGGCCACCGAGGCGGACTGGCGTGCCTACCGCGCAGGATGGGGCGTGCGTGGCTGAAAGTCCCTCCCCCTCAGGGGCTGCGAAGGGGGGTCTTCGAAGTCGTAGGCTTGGGGCACACGCAAGACAACCGCAACTGCACGGAACGGCAACCGCGGCGCCACGGAACCACCCCGTGCGCCCCGGTCGGAAGGAGGCGCTGGGTGATCGAGCTTGAGGGGGTTCCCGAGCTGATCGACCCGGTCATGATCTGTGCCTTCGAGGGCTGGAACGACGCCGGTGACGCCGCGTCCAGTGCGGTCGCGCATCTGGACCGGGAGTGGAAGGGCGAGGTCTTCGCGGCGCTCGACGCGGAGGACTACTACGACTTCCAGGTCAACCGGCCCACGGTCTGGCTCGACGGCGGCGTCCGCAAGATCACCTGGCCGACCACCCGGCTGTCCGTGGTGCGCACGGGCGGGACCGAGGGCAAGGGGACGTCCCGCGACCTGGTCCTCGTGCGCGGCATCGAGCCGAGCATGCGCTGGCGCTCCTTCTGCAACGAGATCCTGGGCTTCGCCCACGAACTGGGCGTGGAGATGGTCGTGATCCTGGGGTCGCTGCTCGGCGACACCCCGCACACCCGGCCCGTGCCGGTCAGCGGGGTCACCTCCGACCCGGACCTGGCCCGCACCCTGGACCTGGAGGAGTCGCGTTACGAGGGCCCGACGGGCATCGTCGGCATTCTCCAGGAGGCGTGCACCCACGCCGGCGTCCCGGCGGTGAGCCTGTGGGCCGCCGTGCCGCACTACGTCTCCCAGCCGCCGAACCCGAAGGCCACCCTGGCCCTGCTCAACCGCCTGGAGGACCTGATCGACCTGCGCATCCCGCAGGGCGAGCTCCCGGAGGACGCCCGGGCCTGGCAGCTGGGCGTGGACCAGCTGGCGGCCGAGGACAGCGAGGTCGCGGAGTACGTGCAGTCGCTGGAGGAGGCGCGGGACACCGCCGACCTCCCCGAGGCGTCCGGCGAGGCCATCGCCCGCGAGTTCGAGCGCTATCTGCGCCGCCGGGACGGACAGCCCGGCCCCGCGCAGCCGGGGCAGCCCGGCGGCCTCGCGGCCGAGCCCGGTCTGACCGAGGGCGGCCGGGACGGCTCGTACCTGCGCGACACCGCCAGCGGCCGGACGCGTCCGCCGCGCCGGCAGGCCAGGGACGACGAGGCGGGCGGCGAGGGCGCCGAGGGCGCCGGCCCGGCCCCCGAGGACGACGCGGACGGCTCCGAGGGCGAGGGCTGAGCCCCGCGCCTCGCTACGCCGTCGAAGGACGGCGTAGTCCGAGGTACGCGAAATATCGACGCGACGCACCGTAACGGTCGGTCGTACACTTGTCGGTCCGGTGAAGGCCGGTCCGTACCCCCTGTCACAGGAGGTGCGGGCCGGCCTTCTCGCCCCCTCAGGAGGAGTGCGGATGACCAGCACCATCCCCGTCGTCGACACCCGTTCGGCGGCACCGGCCCTGCAGGCCGTCCTGCTCGACATGGACGGCACCCTGGTCGACACCGAGGGCTTCTGGTGGGAAGTGGAAGTCGCCGTCTTCGCCGAGCTGGGCCACCAGCTGCTGGAGGAGTGGCGCGAGGTCGTGGTCGGCGGGCCGATGACGCGCAGCGCCTCCTTCCTGATCAAGGCCACCGGCGCGAAGATCGCCCTCGCCGAGCTGAGCGCCCTGCTGAACACCCGCTTCGCGGAGATGATCGTCCGGGGCGTGCCGCTGATGCCGGGCGCACGGCGGCTGCTGGCGGAGCTGGCGGCCCACTCGGTGCCCACGGCGCTGGTCTCGGCCTCGCACCGGGAGATCATCGACCGGGTGCTGCACACCCTGGGCCCGCAGCACTTCACCCTGACCGTCGCGGGCGACGAGCTGGCCCGTACCAAGCCGCACCCGGACCCGTATCTGCTGGCCGCGGCCCGGCTGGGGGTGGATCCGGCCCGGTGCGCGGTCGTGGAGGACACCATGACGGGCGTCACCGCCGCGGAGGCCGCGGGGTGCCGGGTGGTGGCGGTTCCGTCGGTCGCGCCGATCCCGCCGGCCCTGGGCCGTACGGTCGTCGGCTCGCTCGAGGAAGTCGATCTCTCTTTTCTCCGGGGTCTCATCACCGTCTGATCAGCGGGGGTGCACCGAGCGTACGGCGGACAATGACCAAGAACTCTGGGCGTTTGGTCGATTGTTTTCCGTGACGAATACGGCGGCTGAATTCCCATGGGTGGCGACGGCCCGGAAGAAGTGACGTTCGTCACCGGTTTCGACGCCCGCGCGTCGGCTTGCGCACCCGCCGAAGTGCTCTCACGAGGGCTGAAGCGCACCCTTGTGTCCCGATTGATCATTCGGTGCCGGAATCGTTCCGGCGTCCGGATATCGGACATTGGCCCGCCGTTATCACCACGTGATATCGCATCAACTTCATCGTGTCCCGGTGCCGGTGGCCACGCGCACTAATCTTTTCGCGAGAACTTCACGGCTGCCCGTATGACCAGCACATCAGGTATCGGTAGGGTCCGGGCACCGAACGCACCACAGGGAGAACCCCAGACAATGAACCGCAAGACGATGGTCCTGCCCGTCGTGGCAGGCCTGCTGGCCCCCGTACTCGTCGCCTGCGGCGGGGGCGAGGGTTCCGGCGGGGGCGCCATCGTCGTCGGGACCACCGACCGGTTCGAGGAGACCACCGACGCGCCCGCGCCCTTCGACCCGGCCGCCGCGTACGACATCGGTGCCTGGAACGTTCTCCACAGCACCTTCCAGACCCTGCTGCGGCTGCCCCGCTCCGGCACGGCGCCGGTCGCCGACGCGGCCGAGAAGTGCTCCTTCGGCGACCGCAACAGCGAGCAGTTCCGCTGCACCCTGCGCAGCGGCCTGAAGTTCTCCAACGGCAACGCGCTGACCGCCCAGGACGTCAAGTTCTCCATCGACCGCGCCCGGGCCATCAACTTCGAGAACGGCCCTGTCTCGCTGCTCAACAACATCGACACCGTGGAGACCCCCAGCGAGCGCGAGGTCGTCTTCCACCTGAAGTCGCCCGACGCGACCTTCCCGCAGAAGATCGCCACCCCGGCCGCGGCCATCGTCGACAGCGAGTCCTACGACAAGAACAAGCTCGGCAACGGCTTCAAGACCGTCGGCTCCGGGCCGTACACCCTGAAGACCGAGCAGAAGGACGGCCGTGTCGTCAAGGCCACCTTCACCAAGAACCCCGACTACAAGGGTTCGGTGAAGCTGCAGAACGACAAGGTCGAGATGCGCTTCTACGACGACTCCAAGGCGATGGAGAAGGCGCTCTCCGACGGCGACATCGACATCATGAACCGTGCCATCCTGCCCGAGCAGATCGACCGGCTGCGCTCCTCCGCGGACCAGGGCGTCCGTCTGATCGAGTCGCCCGGCCAGGAGATCAGCTACCTCGCCTTCAACACCGAGGACTCCTCGGTGAAGAACAAGGCGGTGCGCCAGGCCATGGCGCAGCTGATCGACCGCCAGGCCCTGACGCGCGACAACTACAACCGTACGAGCGAGCCGCTGTACTCGCTGGTGCCCAAGGGCATCACCGGCCACCAGAACGCGTTCGCCAACAAGTACGGCGAGCCCAGCGTCGACAAGGCCCGCGCCATCCTGCGCGGCGCCAACATCACCTCGGCGCTGCCGCTCACCCTCACCTACACCACGGACCACTACGGTCAGGGCACCGAGAAGGCGTTCAAGACGCTGCAGAAGCAGCTGAACTCCAGCGGCCTGTTCAACGTCAAGATCCAGGGTGTGAAGTGGGCGGAGTTCCGCCCCGAGGCCGCCAAGGGCAAGTACGCCGTCTACGGCATGGGCTGGTTCCCCGACTTCCCGGACCCCGACAACTACGTCGCCCCGTTCATCGGCCCGGACAACTTCCTCGGTTCCTCCTACCGGAACTCCAAGATCGAGGACCTGATTCCCCAGTCGCGCCAGGCGTCGCAGCGCGACGGGGCCGCCAAGTACTTCCAGCAGGTACAGGAGATCGTCGCCGACGAGGTCCCGGTGCTTCCGCTGTGGCAGGGCAAGCAGTACGTGGCGGTCCGCAACAAGATCACGGGTGCGGAGTGGGCCCTCAACGCCTCCTCCGAGCTGCAGCCGTGGGAGCTCGGCCGCGGCGCGTGACACCCCGCTCCACCTGATTCACCCCAGCTCCACAGAACGAGTTCTACAGCAACAAACGGTCTCTTCAGCGACACAAGAACTGTGAGGAACGTGCACGTGAGGAAACGTGACCAGTGGCTCGCCGCCCCGCTTGGCGCGGGGCTTGCCGCCGCCCTGCTCAGCGGGTGCGGATCGGAAGACGGCAACGCGGCCGGCACCGGGGAGTCGGTGGTCATGGGAATGTCGGAAGAGGTGCTCGCCACCGACCCGGCATCCGGTTACGACCCGGGTTCCTGGCTGCTCTTCAACAACGTCTTCCAGTCGCTGTTGGCCTTCCCCAAGGGCAGCACCACGCCCGTCCCGGAAGCCGCCAAGAACTGCAAGTTCAAGAACGAGACCAGCACGGTCTACCAGTGCGAGCTGCGCGACGGGCTGAAGTTCAGCAACGGCAACGACCTCACCTCCGAGGACGTCGCCTACTCCTTCCGCCGCACGCTGAAGATCAACGACAAGAACGGTCCGGCCGCGACGATGCTCTCGTCGATCAAGGACATCTCGACGCCGGACAAGGCGACCGTCGTCTTCCAGCTCAAGCGCTCCGACGCCACGTTCCCGCAGAAGATAGCCTCCGGCGCGGGATCGATCGTCGACCACACCGAGTACCCGGCGGACAAGCTCCGCACCGACGGCAAGGCCGTGGGCTCCGGTGTCTACAAGCTGTCGTCCTTCGACAAGTCCAAGGCCGTCTTCAAGGTCAACAGCTCCTACCACGGCACCGCGACCGTGCAGAACAGCGGTATGACCATCAAGTTCTTCCACGGCCAGCAGGACGCGCTGAAGTCCGCCGTCCAGAAGGGCGACGTCGACCTCGCCTACCGTGGTCTGGCCATGAAGGACATCGCCGACCTCGAGGTCGCCAGCCTGGGCGACAAGAACAGCCTCAAGGTCGTCGAGGGCACCAGCGCCGAGGTCCAGCACCTGGTCTTCAACACCAAGGACTCGGTGGTCGGCAAGGCCGGCGTGCGCAAGGCCATCGCCTACCTCGTCGACCGCAGCACCCTCGTGCGCGAGGTCTACAAGCGCACCGCCGAGCCGCTGTACTCGGTCGTCCCCTCCGGGATCACCGGCCACAAGACGCCGTTCTTCGACGTCTACGGCGACCGGCCGCGGCCGGACAAGGCCGCCGACGCCCTGAAGTCCGCCGGCATCACGGGCAAGGTCAAGCTCACCATGTGGGCCACCCCGGTCCGTTACGGCCCGGCCACGGTCGCCGAGTTCCAGGAGATCGCCAAGCAGCTCAACGCCAGCGGCCTCTTCGACGTGGACGTCCAGAGCGTCCCGTTCGAGGAGTACGAGAAGGGCATCGAGGCCGGCAAGTACGGCGTCTACGTCAAGGGCTGGGTCCCCGACTACCCGGACCCCGACAACTTCACCGCGCCGTTCTTCGGTGAGGACAACGTCCTCGCCAACGGCTACCAGTCCAAGGAGATCGCCGGCATCCTCCCGGCCACGGCCGCCCAGGGCAGCCGCCCGGCGACCGTCAGCGACTTCATCAGGCTGCAGAAGACCGTCGCCGACGACGTACCGCTGCTCCCGCTGTGGCAGGGCAAGCAGTACGCCGTCGCCAACAACCGCATCTCCGGTCTGCAGTGGACGCTCGACGCCTCGACCGTCTTCCGATTCTGGGAGATCAGCAAGGCCGCCAAGGAATGACGGCCTGACCTTTACGAACCCCGAGGACGCCCCGGTGCCGCTACTGCGCGCCGGGGCGTACCAGTCCGCTCTCGTAGGCGTAGACGGCGGCCTGCACGCGGTCGCGCAGCCCCAGCTTCGTCAGCACGTGCCCCACATGCGTCTTGACCGTCGTCTCGCTGACGAACAGGTCCGCCGCGATCTCGGCGTTCGACAGGCCGCGGGCGACCAGCTTCAGCACCTCGACCTCACGCTCGGTCAGGGTGTGCAGGGTGTCCGGCAGCGGCTCCTCGCCCGACGGCAGATGCCCGGCGTACTTGTCCAGCAGCCGCCGCGTGATGCTCGGCGCCAGCATCGCCTCGCCGCCCGCCACCACCCGGATCGCCTGCACCAGCTCATGGGCGGGCGCGTCCTTCAGCAGGAACCCGCTGGCCCCCGCGCGCAGCGCCTCCACCACGTACTCGTCGAGGTCGAAGGTGGTCAGCACCAGCACCTTCGCCGGGCCGTCGCGCTCCGGCCCGGTGATCTGCCGGGTCGCCTCGACGCCGTCCATGCGCGGCATCCGGATGTCCATCAGCACCACATCGGGCTGCAGGGCCCGGACCTGGTCGAGCGCCTGCAGACCGTCCCCGGCCTCCCCGACGACCGCCAGGTCCTGTTCGGCCTCCAGGATCATGCGGAAGCCGGTGCGCAGCAGCGGCTGGTCGTCGACCAGTAGGACGCGGATCGCCACAGGAGAACTCCTTCGCTAGACCGCGTCCATTCTGCCCTGAGCGGCCTCGCCCGGGGCAGCCGGTCCGTCGGCGGCCGCCCGGCGCTGCCCGGGAACGGGCAGCGGATACGGCGGGGGAGTGCCCCCGAATTCCGGGCACAGGGCCTGGTGGTCGCACCAGCCGCACAGCTTGGTGGGCCGCGGCCGCCAGTCGCCCGTCTCCGTGGCGAGCGAGATCGCCTCCCACAGGGCCCGCAGCTTGCGCTCCACCCCCAGCAGCTCCGCCTCTACCGGGTCGTACGTCAGCACGTCGCCGCTGCCGAGGTAGACCAGCTGCAGCCGGCGCGGCACCCGGCCGCGCAGCCGCCACACCACCAGGGCGTAGAACATCATCTGGAACAGGGCGTCCCCGCGGTACTGCGGGGCGGGGGCCTTGCCCGTCTTGTAGTCCACGATCCGCACGTCGCCGGACGGCGTCACGTCCACCCGGTCGACGATGCCCCGCAGCTTCAGCCCCGACTCGCCCGCACCCTCGATCACCGTCTCCACGAAGAGCTCGCGCTCGGCCGGCTCCAGCCGCGTGGGGTCCTCCAGCTCGAACCAGCGCTCGACCAGCCGCTCCGCGTCCCCCAGCCACGTCGCCAGCCGGTCCGGATCGTGCGAGCCGTCCTCCCGGTGGAACAGCTGCGCCAGCTCCGGCCGCGCCGCCAGCAGCTTCTCCCACTCGCCCGGCACCAGGGAGCGGGCCCGCGGCGGCGTCCGTTCGGCCGCCGGGGCGTCGAAGAGCCGCTCCAGCACCGCGTGCACCACGGTGCCCCGGGTGGCGGCGGGGCTCGGCTTCTCCGGCAGCCTGTCGATCACCCGGAAGCGGTAGAGCAACGGGCACCGCATGAAATCGGCCGCGCGCGACGGCGACAGCGAGGCCGGGCGCACGGCCCCCGACGGGGCGGCGCTGCGGTCCCCGGCCGGCTCGTCGGCCTGCCCGGCGGAATTCTCGGTGGCGGTATCCATGACAGAGACCCTACGGCCCGTCACTGACAGTCGGACGCATACCATCGACGGTAGACCCCCTCGCACTGCATGATCGTGGCAGCGCACCAGGCGGGTGCGGGGGGCCGGATCCGACGAGGGGACACCGTGGACAACAGCGGGCAGGGCCAATCCGGCGGCGGGGGCGCGGGCCGACCGACCGGGCCCGGGGACCGCAAGCCGCAGCGCCCGCGCGAGGCCGGCGGCGGCATCCTCATGGGCCGCCCCTTCGGCGTGCCGGTCTACGTCGCCCCCAGCTGGTTCCTCGTCGCGGCCCTCATCACCTGGGTCTTCGGCGGCCAGCTCGACCGCGTCCTGCCCGAGCTCGGCCGCGCCCGCTATCTCGTCGCCCTCTTCTTCGCCGTGGCCTTCTACGGGTCCGTGCTGGTCCACGAGCTCGCCCACACCGTGGCGGCCCTGCGCTTCAAGCTCCCCGTGCGCCGCATCCAGCTGCAGTTCTTCGGCGGCGTCTCCGAGATCGAGAAGGAGAGCGAGACCCCGGGCCGCGAATTCGTGCTCGCCTTCGTCGGCCCCCTGCTCTCCCTCGTCCTGGCCGGCGTCTTCTACCTCGGCATGCTCGCCGTCGAGCCCGACTCGGTGCCCGGCGTCCTGCTCGCCGGGCTGATGGTCTCCAACCTGCTCGTCGCCGTCTTCAACCTGCTGCCCGGCCTGCCCCTGGACGGCGGCCGGATGCTCCGCGCCGTCGTCTGGAAGATCAGCGGCAAGCCCATGACCGGCACCGTCGCCGCGGCCTGGGTCGGCCGGGCCCTGGCCGTCGCCGTCCTGGTCGGCCTGCCGATGCTCACCCACGGCGGCGGGCTCGGCGGCAGCGACTCCGAGGACTTCGGCGGCGTCGACATGCTCACCGACGCCCTGCTCGCCGCGATCCTCGCCGCGATCATCTGGACCGGCGCCGGCAACAGCCTGCGCATGGCCCGGCTGCGCGAACACCTGCCCGCCCTGCGCGCCCGCGCCCTCACCCGGCGTGCCGTGCCCGTCCAGGCCGCCACCCCGCTCTCCGAGGCCCTGCGCCGGGCCAACGAGGCCGGCGCCCGCGCCCTGGTCGTCGTCGACGGGCAGGGCGGCCCCACCGCCCTGGTCCGCGAGGCCGCCATCGTCGCCGTCCCCGAGCACCGCCGCCCCTGGGTGGAGGTCGGCACCCTCGCCCAGGAGCTCACCGACGGCATGCGCCTGTCCGCCGAGCTGTGCGGCGAGGAACTGCTGGAGACCCTGCGCGCCACCCCCGCCACCGAGTACCTGGTCGTCGAGGACACCGGCGAGGTCTACGGCGTGCTGTCCACCTCCGACGTCGAGCGCGCCTTCGTGGCCGCCATGGCCCGGCCCGCGCCCTGAGCCTCGTGGTGCTGGGCCCCTCCCGCGCCCGGTAGGCTGGTCACATGTCCGAACCGACCGGTGCCGCCCGCCGTCGCGGCCCCTTCCAGGTCGGGGACCAGGTCCAGCTCACCGACCCCAAGGGACGCCACTACACGTTCACGCTCGAGGCCGGGAAGAACTTCCACACCCACAAGGGTTCCTTCCCCCACGACGAGCTGATCGGTGCTCCCGAGGGCAGTGTTGTCCGTACCACGGGAAACGTCGCCTACCTCGCGCTGCGCCCCCTGCTCCCCGACTACGTCCTGTCCATGCCCCGCGGTGCCGCCGTGGTCTACCCCAAGGACGCGGGGCAGATCCTGGCCTTCGCCGACATCTTCGCCGGCGCCCGCGTCGTCGAGGCGGGAGTGGGCTCCGGCTCGCTCAGCGCCTTCCTGCTGCGCGCCATCGGCGACCAGGGCATGCTGCACTCCTACGAGCGCCGCGCGGACTTCGCCGAGATCGCGCAGGCGAACGTGGAGCGCTACTTCGGCGGTCCGCACCCCGCCTGGCAGCTGACCGTCGGCGATCTGCAGGACAACCTCTCCGACACCGACGTCGACCGGGTCATCCTCGACATGCTCGCGCCCTGGGAGTGCCTGGAGGCCGTCTCCAAGGCGCTGGTGCCCGGCGGCATCCTGTGCTGCTACGTGGCGACCACCACCCAGCTCGCGCGGACCGTGGAGTCCATCCGTGAGATCGGCTGCTTCGCCGAGCCGCAGCCGTGGGAGTCGATGATCCGCAACTGGCACGTGGAGGGCCTCGCGGTCCGCCCGGACCACCGGATGATCGGCCACACCGGCTTCCTGGTCACCGCCCGCCGTCTCGCCGACGGCGTGGAGCCCCCGATGCGCCGCCGCCGCCCCGCCAAGGGCGCGTACGGCGATGACTACGAGGGCCCCAACAAGGGCTGACCCCCCGCACGACCCATGGGCGCCGCCGCCGGGACCGCACTTCGCGGAACTCGGCGGCGGCGCCTCTTCGTTGGGGGTGTGCGCGGGCCCGTGGGTCGCCGTTCCGCGGCGGGCGGGCGTGTGGCACGATGCGGAAGATCCTCGTCCCCGCAGCTCTCACAGGAGTCGTGCGCGTGCAGTCAGCAGGACCCGAGTCCCACCCGCACTCCCGTCCCCGCCCTCTCCACTGGCTCGCGACCGCCACGGCGCTGGCCGCCGTGCTCGCCGGTGCGGCCCTTCTCGGCCCCGGCGACGCCACGGCCACCGCACCCGTCCCCGCGGGCGCTCCCGACGCGCTCGCCGCCCGCTATCCCGTCGACTGCGGACCCGCCAGGGCCGAGGTCGTCCGGCAGGTCCCCGCGGACCTGGACGGCGACGGGCGGGCCGAGACGGTCGCGGTCGTGCGCTGCCCCTCGGGGGCGGGCACCCGGCCCAGCGGCGTCCACGTCCTAGCGCGCCCGGCCGCCCCGGGGGCCGCGCCCCGCGTCGTGGCGACCCTCGTCGACGCCGGGCAGGGGATGAGCGTCACCGGCCTGGAGGCGGCCGGAGGGACGGTTTCGGCCACTCTCCTCGGCTATTCCTCCGCGAGCGTGCCGCGCTGCTGCCCGGACAGGCGCCGCGTGGTCAAGTGGCACTGGAGGGAGGGGAAGTTCATCCTCACGCCCCAGCCGGCGGCGGGGAGTGTGTGATCCGTTACGCGGCGTTATTCCGCGTCCGGCCCGTAAACTTCGACCTTGTCCGAAACGCGCCGGACATGGATGCAGTCGCCCGGGCATTCCTTCGCCGAGTCCCGGACGTCGTTGAGCAACGGCAGCGGTACGGGCGTGGTGGCACCCTTGTCCTGGAGCAGCTCGTCGTCGGGGCTCTTCACATAGGCCAGACCGTCGATGTCCAGCTCGAAGACCTCGGGTGCGTACTGCGCGCAGATGCCGTCCCCGGTGCACAGGTCCTGGTCGATCCAGACTTCCAGTTCGCCGAGTCCGTCTTCCTGCACGGTCATCTCGCCTGCCGTTCCCTACGTATGTGAATCAATTGGAGCCAGCACTGACGGGTGTTGACCGAGTCGACGATACAACCGCCCGCTTTCCGATGTTGGTGGGTGGGTATCCCCCTCACGTGAGGACGTGCGCAAGGGTGAAGATCGGACACACTCCGACCGGGTTTGTGATCTAGGGGTTTCAACCTGCACCGGCCCAGGTAGGGTCAGGAAGCGTCCAGCTCCCCTTGGAGGAGGTGAGGACCGTGGCAGCCCACGACGACGACATGAACCGCGGCATCCGGCCGGGACGAGGGTCTGACGACCCCGCGGGCCAGGTTGCCTATCTCGAGCAGGAGATCGCCGTCCTGCGACGCAAGCTCGCCGACTCTCCGCGTCACACGAGGATTCTCGAAGAGCGGATCGTCGAGCTCCAGACGAACCTGGCCGGCGTGTCCGCACAGAACGAACGACTCGCGAACACCCTCCGTGAGGCCCGCGACCAGATCGTGGCCCTCAAGGAGGAGGTGGACCGGCTCGCCCAGCCGCCGGCCGGCTTCGGCGTCTTCCTGCAGCCCAACGAGGACGGCACGGCCGACATCTTCACCGGGGGCCGCAAGCTCCGGGTGAACGTCAGCCCGAGCGTCGAGATCGAGGACCTCAGGCCCGGCCAGGAGGTCATGCTCAACGAGGCGCTCAACGTGGTCGACGCCATGGCGTACGAGCGCCACGGCGACATCGTCACCCTCAAGGAGATCCTCGAGGACGGCGAGCGCGCCCTGGTCATCGGGCACACCGACGAGGAGCGGGTGGTGAGGCTCGCCGAGCCGCTGCTGGACACCACCATCCGCCCCGGCGACGCCCTGCTGCTCGAATCCCGTTCCGGCTATGTCTACGAAGTCATCCCGAAGAGCGAGGTCGAGGAACTCGTCCTCGAAGAGGTCCCGGACATCGACTACACGAAGATCGGCGGCCTGGGCAACCAGATCGAGCTGATCCGCGACGCGGTCGAGCTGCCCTACCTCTACCCCGACCTCTTCAAGGAGCACGAACTGCGGCCGCCCAAGGGCGTGCTGCTGTACGGCCCGCCCGGCTGCGGCAAGACGCTCATCGCCAAGGCCGTGGCCAACTCCCTTGCCAAGAAGGTCGCCGAGGTCACCGGCAAGCCCGCCGGCAAGAGCTTCTTCCTCAACATCAAGGGCCCCGAGCTGCTCAACAAGTACGTCGGCGAGACCGAGCGGCACATCCGGCTGATCTTCCAGCGCGCCCGGGAGAAGGCCAGCGAGGGCACGCCGGTCATCGTCTTCTTCGACGAGATGGACTCCCTCTTCCGCACCCGCGGCTCCGGGGTCAGCTCGGACGTGGAGAACACCATCGTCCCGCAGCTGCTCTCCGAGATCGACGGCGTGGAGGGCCTGGAGAACGTCATCGTCATCGGCGCCTCCAACCGCGAGGACATGATCGACCCGGCGATCCTGCGCCCCGGCCGGCTCGACGTGAAGATCAAGATCGAGCGTCCGGACGCGGAAGCCGCCAAGGACATCTTCTCCAAGTACCTGACCGAGACCCTCCCGCTGCACGCGGACGACCTCGCCGAGCACGGCGGGTCGGCCCGGGCCGCCGTCGACGGCATGATCCAGTCCGTCGTCGAGCAGATGTACGCGGAGTCCGAGGAAAACCGCTTCCTCGAGGTCACGTACGCCAACGGCGACAAGGAAGTCCTCTACTTCAAGGACTTCAACTCCGGCGCGATGATCCAGAACATCGTGGACCGGGCCAAGAAGATGGCCATCAAGGCGTTCCTCGACCACAACCAGAAGGGCCTGCGCGTCTCCCACCTGCTCGCCGCCTGCGTGGACGAGTTCAAGGAGAACGAGGACCTGCCCAACACCACCAACCCGGACGACTGGGCCCGCATCTCCGGCAAGAAGGGCGAGCGGATCGTCTTCATCCGCACCCTGGTCACCGGAAAGCAGGGTGCGGACACGGGCCGCTCCATCGACACCGTGGCCAATACCGGCCAGTACCTGTAACACCGCCGTCCGGCTGCGGATGTCCCTGTTGTTCTCATTCCCCCCGCCTCCCGGCGGGGGGAGACCAGGGCGTCCGCAGCCGGACGCGTTTTGCCCCACCTGTGGGACTCGTACGACGACCTGTTCCGCGCACCGCACGAACCGGAGCAATGACTGTAATGATCTCCCCAGCGCCGCAAAGCCGTTCTAGGCTCTTCGGTACCGCCGCGCAGCGCAGTGGGGGATCGGAGACCGTATACGGACCGGAAGCGCAGCGGTACTTGAGCGCCGACCCCACCAGGGGGCGCCGCCGGGCAAGGAGGGCCGCATGACCGTACGGCGAGTAATGGGCATCGAGACGGAGTACGGGATCTCCGTCCCCGGTCACCCGAACGCCAATGCCATGCTCACCTCGTCCCAGATCGTCAACGCCTACGCGGCCGCGATGCACCGGGCACGCCGTGCCCGCTGGGACTTCGAGGAGGAGAACCCGCTGCGGGACGCCCGTGGTTTCGACCTCGCCCGCGAGGCCGCGGACTCCAGCCAGCTCACCGACGAGGATATCGGCCTGGCCAATGTCATCCTCACCAACGGCGCGCGTCTGTACGTCGACCACGCCCACCCCGAGTACAGCTCGCCGGAGATCACCAATCCGCGGGACGCCGTCCTGTGGGACAAGGCCGGCGAGCGCATCATGGCCGAGGCCGCCGAGCGCGCCGCCCAGCTGCCCGGCGCCCAGCCCATCCACCTCTACAAGAACAACACCGACAACAAGGGCGCCTCCTACGGCACGCACGAGAACTACCTGATGAAGCGGGAGACCCCCTTCTCGGACATCGTGCGCCACCTGACGCCCTTCTTCGTCTCCCGCCAGGTCGTCACGGGCGCCGGCCGCGTCGGCATCGGCCAGGACGGCCACGAACACGGCTTCCAGATCAGCCAGCGGGCCGACTACTTCGAGGTCGAGGTGGGCCTGGAGACCACCCTCAAGCGCCCCATCATCAACACCCGCGACGAGCCCCACGCCGACGCCGAGAAGTACCGCCGGCTCCATGTGATCATCGGCGACGCCAACCTCTCCGAGATCTCCACCTACCTCAAGCTCGGCACCACCGCCCTGGTCCTGTCGATGATCGAGGACGGCTTCATCGCCGCCGACCTCGCCGTCGAACAGCCCGTGCGCACCCTCCACCAGGTCAGTCACGACCCCTCGCTGCGCCGTCTGATCACGCTCCGCAGCGGCCGCACGCTCACGGCCGTCCAGCTGCAGATGGAGTACTTCGAGCTGGCGCGCAAGTACGTGGAGGACCGCTTCGGGGCGGACGCCGACGAGCAGACCAAGGACGTGCTGACCCGCTGGGAGGACGTCCTGAACCGGCTCGAGCACGACCCCATGAGCCTGGCCGGCGAGCTGGACTGGGTGGCCAAGCGCGAGCTCCTCGAGGGCTACCGCCGCCGCGACGGACTGGACTGGGACGCGGCCCGGCTGCACCTGGTGGACCTGCAGTACGCGGACGTACGCCCCGACAAGGGCCTCTACAACCGCCTCGCGGCCCGCGGGAAGATCAAGCGCCTGCTCGACGAGGCCGACGTGCTTCGCGCCCGTACGGCTCCGCCCGAGGACACCCGGGCCTACTTCCGCGGCCGCTGCCTGGAGCAGTACGCCGACGACGTGGCCGCCGCCTCCTGGGACTCGGTCATCTTCGACCTGCCCGGCCGTGACTCCCTGCAACGGGTCCCCACCCTGGAGCCACTGCGGGGCACCCGCAACCACGTCAAGGAGCTGCTGGACCGCTGCCGCACGGCGGAGGAACTGGTCCGGGTCCTGTCGGGCGGCTGATGAAGACACCTTCCGGCGATGGCCGGGGGAGGGTCTGAGAAGCGCGTGAACCGGGAATCATCACGGTGGTTCCGGGACGTTGTAGCAAGTGCAGGGCCTGTGCCGGACCCTGCTTGTAGGGTCTGATCTTGTACGTCTCGTGTACGTGTACGTCGAAACCGAGCGGGGTGAGGGGTATGGCGACCAAGGACACCGGCGGCGGACAGCAGAAGGCCACGCGTTCGACAGAGGAGGTCGAGGAGCAGGCGCAGGACGCGCAGGCATCCGAGGACCTCAAGGAGCGCCAGGAGAAGCTGTCGGACGACGTGGACTCCGTGCTGGACGAAATCGATGATGTGCTCGAAGAGAACGCCGAGGACTTCGTGAGGTCCTTCGTCCAGAAGGGCGGGCAGTAGGCGAGCACCCCGTCCCGTGTCCCGGGCAGGGGTGCGGGACGGACGGCTCGCCGGCCCGGCGGTAGGGTCCGGACAGTATTTCAAGATCTCTTCGAAGGAATCGTGTGGAAGCCAACTTTCCTGGTACGGGGCGTCTGCCGGCTGCCTTCCTGACGCCCGGTTCGTCGTCGTTCATGGACTTCCTCGGCGCGCACCGGCCCGAGCTGCTGCCGCGCAACCGGCAGCTGCCCGCGCAGGGCGTCCTCGAGGCCCCGCACGGGACGACCATCGTGGCCGCGACGTTCCCCGGCGGCGTGGTGCTCGCCGGTGACCGCCGGGCCACGATGGGCAACATCATCGCCCAGCGGGACATCGAGAAGGTCTTCCCGGCCGACGAGTACTCGGCCGTGGGCATCGCGGGCACGGCCGGGCTGGCCGTGGAGATGGTCAAGCTCTTCCAGCTCGAGCTCGAGCACTTCGAGAAGGTGGAGGGCGTCCAGCTCTCGCTGGAGGGCAAGGCGAACCGGCTGTCGACGATGATCCGCAGCAACCTCGGCATGGCCATGCAGGGCCTGGCCGTGGTGCCGCTCTTCGCGGGCTGGGACGTCGACCGGCAGAAGGGCCGCATCTTCTCCTACGACGTCACCGGCGGCCGCTCCGAGGAGCACGGCTTCTCGGCCACGGGCTCCGGATCGCTGTTCGCGCGCGGATCGCTCAAGAAGCTCTTCCGGGAGGACCTGACCGAGGGGCAGACCACCACGCTCGTCGTCCAGGCCCTCTACGACGCCGCCGACGACGACTCCGCGACCGGCGGCCCCGACCTCGCGCGCCGCATCTATCCGATCGTCACCGTCATCACCGAGGACGGCTTCCGCAAGCTCACCGAGGCGCAGTGCTCCGAGATCGTGCGCGCCATCCACGAGCGGCGGCTCGAGGAGCCCGACGGCCCGCGGGCCGCACTCCTCTGATCCCCTCGATACCGACGGAACCCCACACAAGACAAGAAGGGACGGACAGCGGTGTCGACGCCGTTCTATGTCTCACCCCAGCAGGCCATGGCCGACCGCGCCGAGTACGCCCGCAAGGGCATCGCCCGCGGCCGCAGCGTCGTGGTGCTCCAGTACAACGATGGCGTTGTCTTCGTCGCCGAGAACCCGTCCCGGGCGCTGCACAAGGTCAGTGAGATCTACGACCGGATCGCCTTCGCGGCGGTCGGGAAGTACAACGAGTTCGAGAACCTGCGCATCGGCGGCGTGCGCTACGCCGACCTGCGCGGCTACACCTACGACCGGGACGACGTCACGGCCCGTGGTCTGGCCAACGTCTACGCCCAGACGCTGGGCGGGATCTTCTCCAGCGCGGCCGAGAAGCCCTACGAGGTGGAGCTGATCGTCGCCGAGGTCGGGGCGGGCCCCGAGGACGACCAGATCTACCGGCTGCCGCACGACGGCTCGATCGTGGACGAGCACGGCTCGGTCGCCATCGGCGGCAACGCCGATCAGATCAGCAGCTATCTCGACCAGCGTCACCGGGACGGGATGACGCTGGCCGAGGCGCTCAAGCTGGCGGTCGAGTCACTGACCCGCGACGCCAACGGCAGCGAGCGCACGCTGAGCGCCGAGCAGCTGGAGGTCGCGGTCCTGGACCGCAAGCGGCCGCAGCAGCGGAAGTTCAAGCGGTTGCTGGGGCGGCAGCTGTCCCGGCTGCTGGAGGAGGGCTCGGGGTCGGGTGCCTCTGCCGAGGCCGGTGCGGCCGAGGTGGCCGAGGAGGAGTAGGCCAGCGCTTCGCGCGGTGTCCTCAAGCGCCGGACGGGCTGACATCCAACCCGTCCGGCGTTTCGGTTACGCGGACGCCACCGCCGACGACGCGCGCGGCACCAGTTCCACCGGCAGGGACGCCGGCGGCACCGCCGCGCCGTCCAGTACGGCCACCAGCGCCCGCATGCCCGCCTCGCCGACCGCCTCCGCGGGCAGCCGGAGGGTGGTGAGCTCCGGTTCGAGGGCGGTCGCCAGCGGCAGGTCGTCGAAGCCGGTCACCGAGACGTCGTCCGGCACCCGCAGTCCGAGCCTGCGGGCCGCCTTGCAGGCGCCCGCCGCCAGGGTGTCGCTGTCGCAGATCAGCGCCGTGGGGCGGGGGCCGGGGGCGGTGAGGGCCCGCTCGGCGGCCAGCCGGCCGGCCGTCACCTCCAGCGCGGCGGCCTCGGTGCGGACCACCGTGCCCGCGGTCCCCCGCAGCGTTTCGGCGAGAGCCCGCGCCCGGACGCGGAAGGTCCAGGAGTCGACGTCGGCCGCCAGGTGCGCGAAGCGCCGGTGGCCGAGCGCCAGCAGGTGTCCGGTCACCTGCCGTATTCCGTCGGCGATGTCGAGGTTGACCGTCGCCGCCGCCTCCGGCCGCTCCGGATCGCTGTCGAGCATGACGAGCGGCAGCCCGCCCTCGCGGATGTCCGCCAGGGCCTCGGCCGCCATCGAGGACGCGATGACGCCGTCCAGCGTCGCCCGTGCGGAGGCGAAGGGGTCGCGGGCGGGACCGGTGCCCTCCGGGGACGGATAGAGCACCACGCCCACGCCGTGCTCGGCCGCGGCCCGGGCCGCGCCCGTGTAGACGCGGGCGAAGAATTCGTTGGTGAGGGCCGGTACGACCAGCAGCGCGGTCCGGGTGCGGCCCAGGCGCAGGTCCCGGGCCGCCAGGTTGGGGCGGTAGCCCAGCTCCCGGGCGGCCGTGCGCACGGCCTCGGCGGTCGGCTCGGAGACCCGGCCCCGCCACTTCTCGCCCATCACCAGGGAGACGGTCGCCTGCGAGACCCCCGCCGCGCGTGCCACGTCCCGGCTGGTGGCGCGGGCCGCGGCCGCGTGCCGTCCCCGGACCGTGGGCCAGCGCGGCCCGCTCGCCCCGTCGCCGTGCCCGACCCCGCGTTCGACTTCCGTCACCGCTGCGACGCCCCTCTCCGTTGCCGGCCGTGGTCTGCCGTGGCCTGCGGCTGGACCCGCGGGCTGCGGCCATGGTACGTATAACGACGCTAGTTATACGTAAAACCGGGATGGCTCGGTCAAAGGTGGCCGGCCGGGGCGGCCCGGCCGGAGGACGAGAGGCGGACAATGGCGGCGGCGGGCGGCGGTTACGTCGAGATGCTCAAGACGCGGCACGCGGCGCGACTGCTCACCGGCACCCTGGTGGGCCGGCTGCCGAACGCCACCGCCGCGCTGGCGATCGTCCTCTTCGTCCGTGCCGAGGGCGGCAGCTTCACCCTCGCCGGAGCCCTCTCCGCCGTCTACGGCGTGGCCAACGCCGTCGGCCAGCCGCTGCTCGGCCGGGCCGTCGACCTCTACGGCCAGCCCCGCGTCATCCTGCCGTCGGCCGTGCTGACCGCGCTGGGGATGGGGCTCTTCACCGTCGTCGGCCTGGACCCGCTGCCCCTGTCCTACCTTGCCATGATCGTCGCCGGTCTGTTCGCGCCGCCCCTCGAGGGCGGCCTGCGGGCGCTGTGGCCCTCGGTCCTGAAGAACGAGGACGACCTCCACGCCGCGTACTCCCTCGACGCGATCGCACAGGAACTGATCTACGTGGTCGGTCCGCTGATCGTCACGCGCATCGTGGCCCTGTGGTCCGAGGCCGCCGCGCTGAACGCGCTGCACCTGATGGGCGTCGTCGGCGCGCTCGCCGTGGTCACCTCGCCGCCCTCCCGGAAGTGGCGCAGCGAGCCCCGCGAGGCGCACTGGCTGGGCGCGCTGCGCTCCCGCGGGCTGCTGGTGCTGCTCGGCACGTTCTTCTTCATCGGCTCGGCCCTCGGCTCCATCGCGGTCGCCGCGGTCGCCTACGGCGACGCCCACGGGGGCGGCGGCATATCCGGCTGGCTGCTGTCGGCCCTGGGCGTCGGCGCCCTGATCGGCGGCTCCGTCCACGGTGCCCGCCAGTGGCCCGGCAGCCCCGAGCAGCGCCTGCGGGTCCTCGTCGGCGGACTGGCCCTGCTCTACGTGCCGCTGGTGCTCGTGCCGGGCGTGGTCGCCATGACGGTCCTCGCCGGGGTGGCGGGCCTCTTCCTCGCGCCCTGTCTGGCCACCGCCTTCGTGGTCGTGGACCGGCACGCGCCGCGCGGCACGGTGACCGAGGCGTTCTCCTGGCTGGTGACCTCCTTCGGCGTCGGCGCGGCCATCGGCACGGCCTTCGTGGGGCCGGCGGTCCAGTCCGGCGGTGCCCGCTCCGGTTTCCTCGTCGCCGTGGGCGGCGGCGTCGCGGCCCTGCTGGTGATGGTCGCCTCCCGGCGCGCCCTGCGGGCCCCCGAGGCCCCCTCGACCGTCGTGGCCCGGTCGGAAAATGATCGGAACGGTGCTGTCGAACCCGGTTTCAGCGCAGGGCATCAGGCGTAATGTTCAGGCATGGACCGCCGCATTTTCGGGCTGGAGAACGAGTACGGCGTCACGTGCACGTTCAGGGGACAGCGCCGACTGTCGCCTGACGAAGTGGCGCGCTACCTCTTCCGCCGTGTCGTTTCCTGGGGCCGCAGCAGCAACGTCTTCCTGCGCAACGGCGCCCGCCTCTACCTCGATGTGGGCTCGCACCCGGAATACGCAACACCCGAGTGCGACAGCGTGACCGAGCTGGTCACCCACGACAAGGCGGGCGAGCGCATTCTCGAGGGCCTGCTCGTCGATGCCGAACGCCGCCTGCACGAGGAGGGGATCGCGGGCGACGTCTACCTCTTCAAGAACAACACGGACTCCGCGGGGAACTCCTACGGCTGTCACGAGAACTACCTCGTGGCCAGACACGGGGAGTTCTCCCGTCTCGCGGACATCCTCATCCCCTTCCTCGTCACCCGGCAGCTGCTCTGCGGGGCGGGGAAGGTCCTGCAGACCCCGCGCGGCGCGGTGTACTGCGTCAGCCAGCGCGCGGAGCACATCTGGGAGGGCGTCAGCTCCGCCACCACCCGCTCCCGCCCGATCATCAACACGCGGGACGAGCCGCACGCCGACGCCGAGCGGTACCGCAGGCTGCACGTCATCGTCGGGGACTCCAACATGTCCGAGACGACGATGCTGCTCAAGGTGGGCGCGACCGACCTCGTCCTGCGCATGATCGAGGCCGGCACCGTCATGCGCGACCTGACCCTGGAGAACCCCATCCGGGCCATCCGCGAGGTCAGCCACGACATCACCGGCCGGCGCAAGGTGCGCCTGGCCAGCGGCCGCGAGGCCTCCGCGCTGGAGGTCCAGCAGGAGTACTACGAGAAGGCCGTGGACTTCTGCGAGCGCCGCGGGATCCGCACGGGCACCGTCGAGCGGGTGCTGGAGCTGTGGGGCCGCTCCCTGGAGGCCATCCGGGACGAGGACCTGGACCGGATCTCCACCGAAATCGACTGGGTGATGAAGTACCAGCTCATCGAGCGGTACCGGGCCAAGAACAACATCACCATGTCGCATCCGCGGGTCGCGCAGATAGACCTGGCCTACCACGACATCCACCGCCGCCGCGGCCTGTACTACCTGCTGGAGAAGCGCGGGCAGGCGGCCCGGGTGTGCAACGACCTCAAGATCTTCGAGGGCAAGTCCGTGCCCCCGCAGACCACGCGCGCCCGGCTGCGCGGCGACTTCATCCGCCGGGCCCAGGAGCAGCGCCGGGACTTCACCGTCGACTGGGTGCACCTCAAGCTCAACGACCAGGCGCAGCGCACGGTGTTGTGCAAGGACCCGTTCCGGTCGGTCGACGACCGGGTGGAGAAGCTCATCGCCGGAATGTGACACGTCGTAAAAAGGGGACAGCGTAAAAGGCACGGATGTGCGCCGGGTCCACCGCACCCGGCGTGCATCCGTGTCGGACGGGGTTGATCGGCGGGGCGCAGGCCGTAGAGTGACGGGCACTGCCCAGCGACCTCTATAGCCGAGTTGGACTTCATGAACCACACGAAGAACGCGCGTCGCCTCGCCGCGGCGTTGGCCGTGCCCGTCCTGCTGCTCACCGCCGCGGCGTGCGGGTCCGAGGACGGCGGCGGCTCCTCCGACGCCAAGGTGAAGGTGGAGGGCAAGTTCGGGGAGAAGCCCGAGATCACCGTGCCGAAGGACGCCAAGCCGGCGGACAAGCTCGTCGTGAAGACCCTGACCGAGGGCACCGGCGAGAAGGCGGAGAAGGGCTCCTTCGTCCGGCTGGACTTCGCCGGGCAGACGATGAAGGACAACAAGCCGCTCGGCGGCACCTGGGCGAGCCAGGACAAGACGGACGGCAAGGGCCCGCGCCGTCAGATGGTGCAGCAGCTCGGCCAGCCCAGCCAGGAGATGCCCGCCAAGGTGCTGGACGCGGTGGTGGGCCAGAAGGCCGGCTCCCGCATCGAGGTCGAGGGCACGGCCAAGGCGCTGATCGGCGACCAGCTCAACCCGCAGGCGGGCGTCAAGCCCGAGGACGGCCTGGTGTGGGTCATCGACGTCGTCGGTGCCCAGAAGGTCGACGCCAAGAGCGAGGTCAAGGGCGAGCAGGCCAAGCCGGAGGCCGGCATGCCCGAGGTCAAGCCCAATGCGCAGAAGGCCGCCGACATCACCATCCCCAAGGACGAGAAGGCGCCGACCGACCTCAAGGAGCAGGTGCTGATCAAGGGCACCGGCGCGGAGATCAAGGCCGGTGACGGCCTGATCGCGCAGTACACCGGTGTGAAGTGGGAGGACGGCAAGAAGTTCGACTCCTCCTGGGACCACGCCGGCGCCACGGCGTTCCAGATCGGCACCGGCTCGGTCGTCCAGGGCTGGGACAAGGGCCTGGTCGGCAAGCACGTGGGTGACCGCGTCGAGCTGGTGATCCCGCCGAAGTTCGGCTACGAGGGCCAGGCGCAGAGCGGCCTCGACAAGAACACCCTGGTCTTCGTCGTGGACATCGTGGGCAAGGTCTGATCCGCTGATCGGAATCTGCCAGAATTGCACGGTTGTCTGCAGCATTGAATTCGTAGGAGCACGTTCGTGAACATCGAAAAGCCCGAGATCGACTTTCCCGACGGTCCGGTTCCGGCCGACCTCGAGATCACCGAGATCTGGGAGGGCGACGGCCCCGTGGCCAAGGCCGGGGACTTCGTCAAGGTCCACTACGTCGGCGTCTCCTTCTCCACCGGTGAGGAGTTCGACGCGAGCTGGAACCGCGGCGGCCCGCTGGAGTTCAAGCTCGGCGCCGGCCAGGTCATCGAGGGCTGGGACCGTGGCATCCAGGGCATGAAGGTCGGTGGCCGCCGCAAGCTGGTCATCCCCGCCCACCTCGGCTACGGCGACCGTGGCGCCGGCGGCAAGATCGCCCCGGGCGAGACGCTGATCTTCGTTTGCGACCTGATGGGCGTCTGAGACACCCCGAACGAAGGCCGAGGGCCCGTGCCTGCCTGGCGCGGGCCCTCGGCTTTTGTCGTGGGAGCCCCGAGCGGTACGGTCAACGGTTGAGAGCACAAGTAGAGAGGGCGTCGATGGCGATCGCCAAGGCCGAGCGGTTGATGAACCTGGCGCTGTGCCTGCTGGGCACGCGCCGCCCGCTCAGCAAAGGGGAGTTGCGGGCCTCGATCGAGGCCTACATTGAGGCCGGCGCGGCCGGTGCGGCGAGCGGCGACTCCGGGAGCGAGGACGCCTTCAACCGGATGTTCGAGCGCGACAAGGACGACCTGCGCGAGCTGGGCCTGATCATCGAGACCGTCGAGGGCCTCGACGGCGAGACCGGCTACCTCGCCCGCCGCGACAGCAACCGCCTCCCCGCGATCACCCTCGACGTCGAGGAGTCCGCCGCCCTCGGCCTGGCCGCCAAGGTCTGGCAGCAGGCCCGCCTCGCCTCGGCCGCCAGCGGCGCCCTGCAGAAGCTGCGCGCCGCCGGGATGCCGCTGGCGGAGGACCCGTACGGCACGCACAGCGCCCTCGAGACCCGCATCCCCGTCCACGAGGCCGCCTTCGAGCCGCTGATGCTCGCCGCCCGCGACCGCCGGCCCGTCGTCTTCGACTACCGCAAGGGCAACGCCGCCACCTCCGAGCAGCGCCGCGTCGAGCCCTGGGCGCTGGAGTGCTGGCGCGGCCACTGGTACCTGGCGGGCTGGGACCGCGACCGGCAGGCCGAGCGGGTCTTCCGGCTCTCCCGGATCACCGGCAAGGTCCGCTCCCGGGCCCTGCCGTTCACCGCGCCCGTACCCGACCACGTCACCATCCGCACCACCGTCGAGAGCTGGGCGGGCGAGAAGGCCACCGGCACGGCCCGGATCAAGGTGCGGGCGGGCCACGGCTATCCGCTGCGGGCCCGCGCCCTGAGCACGCGCGAGGCGGGCGACGGCTGGGAGGAGCTTGAGATCCCGTACGGGCACGGGCTGGACGCCTGGCTCGTGGAGTTCGGCCCCGACGTGATCGTGCTGGAGCCCGCCGAGCTGCGGGCCGATGTGATCGACCGGCTGCGCGCCGTGGCCAAGGGCTGAGAGGAACGGAACCGAGCACTGATGGCCACCAACGCCATTGACCAGACCCGGCGGATGCTGTCGCTGGTCACCTACCTGCGCGAACGCCCCGGCGCCCGGGTCACCGACGTGGCCCGCGCCTTCGGCATCACCGAGGACGAGCTGATCGGCGACCTCGATGTGCTGCCCATGTGCGGCACCAGCTTCCGGGGCGGTGACCTGCTGGACATCGACACCGACGGCGACCGCATCTGGTGGCACAACCCCGACGCGTCGGGCACCAGCACGGGCGAGCCGCTGCGGCTCGCCGCCGACGAGGCCACCGCCCTGCTGGTGGCCGCCCGTGCCGTGGCGACCCTGCCGGGGCTGCGCGAGAGCGACCGGCAGGCGCTGGTGCGCGCCACCGCCAAGATCGAGGCCGCGGCCGGGGAGGCGGCGGGCGCCAGCTCCCGGCTCTCGGTGACCTTCGAGTCCGAGGGCGGGGTCTTCGCCGATGTCGACCGGGCCATCTCCGAGCGCCGTCGCGTCTGGCTGCGCTACTACTCGCCCGCGCGCGACGAGCTGACCGAGCGTGAGGTCGACCCGATCCGGCTGTTCGCCGTGGGCCACACCTATATGGAGGCGTGGTGCCGGCTGTCCGAGGCGCGGCGCACCTTCCGGCTGGACCGGGTGGCCGAGATCCGGATCCTGGACGAGCCCTCCGACCCGCCGCCCGTCGAGCTGCGCGACCTGTCCGAGGGGCTGGTGCAGCCGGCCGCCGAGGACCCTGAGGTCGTCATCGAGGTGGGCCCCGGCGGCCGCTGGGTCGCCGAGTACTACCCGCACGACCGGGCCGAGGAGCTGCCCGACGGCGGCCTGCGGATCACGCTGCGCACCCCGGACCCGGCCTCGCTGCGCCGGCTGGCGCTGCGGCTCGGCCGGGACGGGCGGATCGCCGCCCCGGCCGCCGTGGCCGACAGCGCACGGGAGGCCGCCCGCGAGGCGCTGGCGGCATACGGAGAGTGAAGGGGAACCGGACAGTGGAATGGGCAGGGGACGTGAGGGACGCCGGGACGACGGCCGCCGCGGTCTTCAAAGCCGCGTGCCCGGACTGCCGGGGCTGCTTCGAGCTGGCCGCGGGAGCGCTGCGGCTGGCGATCGGCGCCAGCGACCGCACCACCTTCTACTCCTTCACGTGCCCCGACTGCGGCTCCGCGGTCCGCAAGCCGGCGGGGGAGCGGATCGTCGAGCTGCTGACGGGCGGCGGGGTACGCACCCTGCGGCTGCACATCACCGCCTGATCCCTCCGCTCCCGGCACCCCCCCGATAGGCTCGTCCCATGTTCTGGCCCATGCTCGCCATCGCCCTCGGCTTCTGCGGCCTCGCCGTGCTCGGCGTGCTCGCCGCGCGCGTGTTCGTCGAGACCCGGCGGCTGGCCCGGCAGGTGGCCGAGGCCTCGCGGCGCATCACCCTGGCCGCCGAGGACCTGGAGCGGGCGGCGACGCCGCTCGCCGCGCAGGCCCCGCGCCGGGACTGAAAGGGCCGGCCCGTCCGTCGCGTCCGGTGCCCTGCTGGCCCCGCGGGGTGGACGGTACGCTGGTCGGGGTGGCCCTGTTGACGAGGCGGAGGGTCGCGACTGGGAGTATGCACAGGGATTGCCCAGCGTTTACCCCTGCGCGTTACGATCGCTGCCGTACGACTGATGGACATTTGTCCGATCGGTCGGTCAGCTGCCCCACACCCATGCCGCTTCGGTGAGAAGGTAAACCACATGTTCGGACGGCTCGGCCCCACCGAGATCATCCTCATTCTTGTCGTCATCGTCCTGCTGTTCGGTGCGAAGAAGCTTCCGGACATGGCGCGTGCCCTCGGCAAGTCCGCCCGCATCCTCAAGAGCGAGGCCAAGGCGATGAAGACCGAGGGTCAGGACAACGCCTCGGCCCCCGCCGACCCGCCCGCCGAGCAGGCTCCCCGTACGATCAAGGCCGCGCCCGGCGATGTGACCTCCCGCCCGGTGACCGAGCAGACCGACCGCACGACCCAGCGCTGACCCCCGGACAGACTGAGACGGCCGCCCGGACGGCGCCCGTCTGCCGCACGAGATAGGGACGGTGGGTTGCTCACGTCTGCCCGCAAGAAGGAGAAGGACCCCGAGGGGCGGATGCCGCTCACGGAGCACCTTCGTGAGCTGCGCAACCGGCTGGCGAAGGCGGTCCTCGCGATCGTCGTGGTCGCCGTCGTCGCGGCGTTCTACAACAAACAGATCATGGACTTCCTGTCCGGGCCCGTTCCGCAGTGCCCGGACCGCGACCTGGCCAAGAGCCACGGCGGCAACTGCGCGGTCCTGATCTTCTCCAACCTGACGTCGCCCTTCACCACGATCGTCAAGGTCTGTCTGCTGGCCGGCGTCACGGTGTCGTCGCCGATCTGGCTGTACCAGCTGTGGGCGTTCCTCGCCCCGGGGCTGCACCGCAACGAGAAGAAGTACACGATCGCCTTCGTGGCGACCGCGGCACCGCTCTTCCTCGCGGGCGCCTACCTGGCGTACCTGATCATGCCCACCAGCATGCAGGTGCTGCTGAGCATCACCCCCGACTCCGCGGCCAACACCCTCGCCCTGGACGACATCCTGGACTTCAGCGTCCGGATGATCCTCGTCTTCGGCCTCGCCTTCGAGCTGCCGCTGCTGCTGGTGATGATGAACGTGGCCGGCATGGTCACGGGCCGGGCCATGGTCAAGTGGTGGCGCGGCGTCGTCATGGGCGTCTTCGTCTTCGGTGCGGTCGCCACCCCGAGCACCGACCCGTTCGGCATGTGCATCCTGGCCGTGCCGATCATCATCCTGTACTTCGGCGCGGTCGGCTTCTCGCTGCTCAACGACAAGCGCCGCGAGCGCCGCAACCCCGACCGCATGCTCGACGACGACGAGGCGTCCCCGCTGGACCTCACGCCGCAGTCCGTCGGCGACAGCGACGCCATGCCGGCCCTGCCCGAGCAGGCCCACCGCGGCGGCTACGACGACGTGACCTGATCCCCGGTGCACACCGATGCGGGGCGGTCGCCGGAAACGGCGGCCGCCCCGGTCGTGTTCATGGCGACCGGCGGCACCCGGTAGTGTCCCCGCGTGACTAGCGACATCACGTTATTCGTCAACCCCTCGGCCGGCCGGGGGCGCGGCGCCCGCGCCGCCCAGCCCGCGGCCCGGGTGCTGCGCGATGCCGGCTTCTCCGTCCGTACGGTTCTGGGCACCGACGCCTCCGACGCCCTGCGCCGGGCGCGCGAGGCCGTCGCCGGCGGCACCGGCGCGCTGATCGCCGTCGGCGGGGACGGCATGACCTCGCTGGCGCTGCAGGCCGTCGCCGGGACGCGGACCCCGCTTGGCGTGGTGGCCGTCGGCACCGGCAACGACTTCGCCCGCGCCGCCGCCCTGCCCGTCCGCGACCCCGTCGCGGCGGCCCGCGTCGTCGCCGGAGCCCTCAAGGGCGACGGCGGCCGGGCCGTGGACCTCGGCAGGGTGGGCACGACCTGGTTCGGCACCGTCCTCGCCTCCGGCTTCGACTCGCGCGTCAACGACCGGGGCAACCGGATGCGCTTCCCCACCGGGCGGCTGCGCTACGACGTGGCCATGGTCGCGGAGCTGGCCGCGCTGCGCACCGTCCCGTACCGCATACGGCTCGACGACGGGCCCGAGAGTTGCGTCGAGGCGACGCTGGTGGCGGTCGGCAACGGCAGCTCCTACGGCGGCGGCATGCGCATCTGCGGTCAGGCCCGGCTGGACGACGGACTCTTCGACGTCACCGTCGTCGGCCCCTGCAGCCGCTCCACCCTGCTGCGGGTCTTCCCGAAGGTCTACCGCGGCACCCACCTGAGCCACCCGCGCGTCACCACCTACCGCGCGGCCAAGGTGACGCTGGAGGTGGACCCCGCGGCGGCGCCGGACGCCGGGAGCGTCACCGGCTACGCGGACGGCGAGCGGCTCGGCCCGCTGCCGCTCACCGCCGAGACCGTGCCCGCGGCCGTACGCCTCCTGGGAGCTCGATAAAGATCGGGTGGCTGTCGGAGGTCCCCGGTAGGCTCGTAGACAAGATGACCGACGACATGTCCCCTGCTGAGCGCTACGCCCTGGCACGGCAGCGCGCCGCGGAGCAGGCCACCGCGCTCGCCCCCTTCCGCGAGATGTACGAATTCGAGCTGGACCCCTTCCAGATAGAGGCCTGCAAGGCCCTGGAAGCCGGGAAGGGAGTGCTGGTCGCGGCGCCGACCGGCTCCGGAAAGACCATCGTGGGCGAGTTCGCCGTCCACCTGGCCCTCACCCAGGGCCGCAAGTGCTTCTACACCACGCCCATCAAGGCGCTGTCGAACCAGAAGTACAGCGATCTCGTCAGACGCTACGGCGCCGCCAAGGTCGGCCTGCTGACCGGCGACAACAGCGTCAACCCCGACGCCCCGGTGCTCGTGATGACCACCGAGGTCCTGCGCAACATGCTCTACGCGGGCTCCCAGGCCCTCATAGGCCTCGGCTACGTGGTCATGGACGAGGTGCACTACCTCTCCGACCGCTTCCGCGGCGCCGTCTGGGAGGAGGTCATCATCCACCTCCCGGAGTCGGTGACCCTGGTCTCCCTGTCGGCCACCGTCTCCAACGCCGAGGAGTTCGGCGACTGGCTGGACACCGTGCGCGGCGACACCGAGGTGATCGTCTCCGAGGAGCGGCCCGTCCCGCTGTGGCAGCACGTGCTGGCCGGCCGGCGGATGTACGACCTCTTCGAGGAGCGCAGCGACCACGGCGGCCGCGGCGCCGCCCGGCGCGAGGTCAACCCCGACCTGCTGCGCATGGCCCGCATGGAGAACAGCCGCACCTACAACCCGCGTGAGCGCCGCCGCGGCAAGATGGTGCGCGAGGCCGACCGCGAGCGCGAGCGGCGCCAGCGCAGCCGCATCTGGACGCCCAGCCGCGTCGAGGTCATCGAGCGCCTGGACGCCGAGGGCCTGCTGCCCGCCATCACCTTCATCTTCAGCCGGGCCGGCTGCGAGGCCGCCGTCCAGCAGTGCCTCTACGCCGGGCTGCGGCTGAACGACGACGCGGCCCGGGTGAAGGTCCGGGAGATCGTCGAGGAGCGCACCGCCGCCATCCCCGACGAGGACCTCCACGTCCTGGGCTACTTCGAATGGCTGGAGGGCCTGGAGCGGGGCATCGCCGCGCACCACGCCGGCATGCTGCCGACCTTCAAGGAGGTCGTGGAGGAGCTCTTCGTCAAGGGCCTGGTCAAGGCCGTCTTCGCCACCGAGACCCTCGCGCTGGGCATCAACATGCCCGCCCGCACCGTGGTCCTCGAGAAGCTGGTGAAGTGGAACGGCGAGCAGCACGCCGACATCACCCCCGGCGAGTACACCCAGCTCACCGGGCGCGCCGGACGGCGCGGCATCGACGTCGAGGGCCACGCCGTCGTGCTGTGGCAGCGCGCCATGGACCCCGGCGCCCTGGCCGGCCTGGCCGGCACCCGCACGTACCCGCTGCGCTCCAGCTTCAAGCCGTCGTACAACATGGCGGTCAATCTGGTCTCCCAGTTCGGGCGGCACCGCTCGAGGGAGCTGCTGGAGACCTCCTTCGCCCAGTTCCAGGCGGACAAGTCGGTCGTCGGCATCTCCCGCCAGGTGCAGAAGAACGAGGAGGGCCTGGCCGGCTACCGCGAGGCCATCGAGTGCCACCTGGGCGACTTCGAGGAGTACGCCCGGCTGCGCCGCGACCTGAAGGACCGCGAGACCGAGCTGGCCAAGCAGGGCGCCGTACAGCGGCGGGCCGCCGCCGCGGCGGCGCTGGAGCGGCTCAAGCCCGGCGACGTCATCCACGTGCCGTCCGGCAAGTTCGCCGGCCTCGCGCTGGTGCTCGACCCGGGCCTGCCCGCCGGGCGCACCGACCGTCACCGCGGCTTCGACCACTACGACGGGCCCCGTCCGCTGGTGCTCACCGCCGAGCGGCAGGTCAAGCGGCTCGCCTCCATCGATTTCCCCATCCCGGTGGAACCGCTGGAGCGGATGCGCATCCCCAAGTCCTTCAACCCGCGCAGCCCCCAGTCGCGCCGCGACCTCGCCTCCGCGCTGCGCACGAAGGCCGGCCACATCGAGCCCGACCGGCACCGCAAGTCGCGGGCCGCGGCCGCCGACGACACCGAGATCACCCGGCTGCGGGCCGCGCTGCGCGCGCACCCCTGCCACGGGTGCGACGAGCGCGAGGACCACGCCCGCTGGGCGGAGCGCTACCACCGCCTGCGGCGCGACACCCGTCAGCTGGAGCGGCGCATCGAGGGCCGCACGAACACCATCGCGCGCACCTTCGACCGCATCTGCGCGCTGCTGAGCGAGCTCGGCTACCTGCGGGCGGACGAGGTCACCGAGGACGGCCGCCGGCTGGCCCGCCTCTACGGCGAGCTGGACCTGCTGGCCTCCGAATGCCTGCGCGAAGGCGTCTGGGACGGCCTGGGGCCGGCGGAGCTGGCGGCGTGCGCCTCGGCGCTGGTGTACGAGGCGCGGGCCGCCGACGACGCGGTGCCGCCGAAGCTGCCCACGGGGGCGGCGAAGGAGGCGCTCGCCGAGATGGTCCGCATCTGGGGCCGGCTGGACGCCCTGGAGGAGGAGCACAAGATCAACCAGGCCGAGGGCGTCGGCCAGCGCGAGCCGGACCTCGGCTTCGCCTGGCCCGCCTACCGGTGGGCCTCCGGCCATGGCCTGGACGAGGTGCTGCGGGAGATCGACATGCCGGCGGGCGACTTCGTGCGGTGGTCGAAGCAGCTGATCGATGTGCTGGGGCAGATCGCGGCGGCGGCGCCGGCGGGTAGTCCTGTCGCGCGGAATGCGCGGCGCGCGGTGGATGGTCTGCTGCGTGGGGTCGTGGCGTACTCGTCGGTGGGCTGAGCGCCGTAACCGGGGCTCAGCCCCGGACCCCGGTCCTCAAGCGCCGGACGGGCTGACTGTGCCGTGTCCTCAATCGCCGGACGGGCTGAAATTCAGCCCGTCCGGCGATTGAGGACAAGAGACGCGTTACCGCGTCAGCCCCAGTAGGTCGCGGGCCGGGCCCGTCGGGCGCTGGCCGCGGGGCCAGACGGCGCGCAGCGCCCGGCGCAGCGGCAGGTCGGCGACGGGTATCTCCACCAAGCGCCGCGTCGCCAGTTCCTCGCCGATCGCGAGCTCGCTCAGCACTGACGGGCCCGCGCCGCTGACCACGGCCGCCTTCGCCGCCGTCGTCGACGCCAGTTCCAGCAGCGGCTCGGCCAGACCGCCGTACGAGGCCAGGGCCGTGTCCAGGACCTGGCGGGTGCCCGAGCCGCGCTCGCGCAGGATCAGCGGGGTGGCCGCCAGCTCCGACGCGGCCAGTGGGGCCCTGCGGCGGGCCCACGGGTGGCCCGGGGCGGTGACCAGGACGAGCCGGTCGTGGGCGACGACCGCGCCGTCCAGGCCGGGCGGCACGTCCAGGCCCTCCACGAACCCGAGGTCGGCCTCCCCGGCGAGCAGGCGCCCGGCCACCGCCGCCGAGTTCCCGGCCAGCAGCGAGACGGCCGTGCCCGGCCGCTCCGTGCGCAGCGCTATCAGCCACCCGGGCAGCAGATACTCCGCGATGGTCATGCTGGCCGCCACCCGCAGCCGCGAGTCGCGGCGCCCGCGCAGCGCCTGCGCCCCCGCGTCGAGGGCCTCCGCGGCCTCCACCACGCGCCGCGCCCAGTCCGTGACCAGCACCCCGGCGTCCGTCAGCCGGGAACCGCGCGGGGAGCGCTCCACGAGGGCGACGCCGAGCTGCCGTTCCATGCTGCGCACCCGGCCGCTGGCGGCGGGCTGGGTGATGCCCAGCTCCCTCGCGGCCCGCCCCAGGCTCCCCAGCCGGGCCACGGCGAGCAGCAGCTCCAGCGCCCCGAGGTCGGGCACCCGGTGGGCGAGGGGCGTCGGCAGGTCCGCACTCATAACCCCAGCTTATGTCCTCATAGCCCGGCGGTCCCTGGTGGCGGGTGCGGGCCCGGGAGACGGTGGGGACATGAGTGAGCAACCCCGCCCCCGCCTGCGCCACCTCGGCCCGAACTGGTACGCCACCGTCATGGGCACCGCCATCGTCGCCTCCGCCGGAGCCGCCCTGCCCCTCCACGGGCCCGGGCTGCGGGGCGCGTACGAGACGGTGTGGGCGCTGGCGGCGCTGGCGCTGCTCACCGTGCTCGCCGCGCGCGCGGGCCACTGGGCCCGCCACCGCGACCAGGCCAGGCGGCACCTGGCCGACCCGGCCGTGGCGCCCTTCTACGGCTGTCTGGCGATGGCCCTGCTGGCCGTCGGCGGCGCCACGCTCTCCGTGGGGTCCGGGGTGATCGGCGAACGGGCCGCCCTGGCGACCGACGCGGTGCTGTGGGTGAGCGGCACCGTCATAGGGCTCGGCGCGGCGGCCGCCATTCCATACCTGATGGTGACCCGGCACCGCATAGCGCCCGGCGACGCCTCGCCGGTGTGGCTGCTGCCCGTGGTGGCGCCCATGGTCTCCGCGGCGCTCGGCCCCGCCCTCGTACCGCATCTGCCGGCCGGGCAGTGGCGGGAGGCGATGGTGCTGGGCTGCTACGCGCTGTTCGGGCTGAGCCTGCTGGCGACGCTGGTCATCCTGCCGCTGGTCTTCGCGCGGCTCGTCCACCACGGCCCGCTGCCGCTCGCGCTGACGCCGACGCTGTTCCTCGTCCTGGGCCCGCTGGGCCAGTCCACGACCGCCGTGAACAACCTCGCCGACGTCGCCCAGGGCGCCGTCCCGGCCCCGTACGCGCAGGCGATGGCCGGCTTCGCGGTGCTGTACGGCACGCCCGTCATGGGCTTCGCCCTGCTGTGGCTCGCGCTGGCCGTCGCGATGGTGGTGCGCGCCTTCCGCGGCGGTATGGGCTTCGCCATGACGTGGTGGGCCTTCACCTTCCCCGTCGGTACGTGCGTGACGGGCGCCGCGGCGCTCGCGCGCCACACGGGTCTGCACGCCCTGACCTGGCTGGCCGTCGCGCTCTACGTCCTGCTGGTGGCGGCCTGGGCGGTCGCGGGGGCCCGGACGCTGGCCGGCGTGGTCAGCGGGAGGCTGCTCGCAGCGCCGCGCCCAGCACCTGCGGCGCTTGGGTCAGCGATGGCCCGTACCACGTGAGATGACGCCCGCTGACCAGCGCGGACGGCAGGCCGGGGAAGGACTCCGGCCCGTCGTCCGCGCCGAAGCGGTACGGCTCGTCGGGCAGGACGACCAGCTCCGCGCCGCAGGCGTTCAGCTCGGCCAGCGGGATGCGCGGATAGCGATCGGCGTGCCCGGCATGGACGTTGACGACGCCGAGCCGGGCGAGGACGTCACCGGCGAAGGTGTCCCGGCCGAGCACCATCCAGGGTCTGCGCCACACCGGAACCACGGCCCGCAGGAAGGGGCCCGCGGCGCTGGTGTCCCGCCATGCGTCGCGCGCGTCGTCCAGCCAGCCGGGCCGGGCCAGCCCGCAGCCGCGCACCAGGACGCGCTCCAGCTCGGTGAACGCCTGGTCCAGGGTGCGTACTTCGGTGACGAGGACCTCGAGACCGGCGGCGAGCAGCGCGGCGAGGTCGGGGGCGCGGTTCTCCTCCTCGTTGGCGATGACGAGGTCGGGCGCGAGGGCCGCGATGCGCGCGGTGTCGGGGTTCTTGGTGCCGCCGACCCGGACGACGTCGAGGCCGGCCGGGTGCTCGCACCAGTCGGTGGCCCCCACGAGGAGGCCGGGCGCGGTGGCGGCCACGGCCTCGGTGAGCGAGGGGACCAGGGAGACGACACGGCGTACGGCGGGGCGGCCGCTCAGCGAGCTCACCGCCCCACCGTACGCCTGTTCGTCAGGCGCCGACAGGCGCCAGCTTGTCGGCGAAGCCCGGGTGGGCGTCGAGCCAGCGGCGGGCGGAGTCCTTCTCCTTGCCCTTGCCGCCGCTCTGGATCTCCGCCTCGAGGGAGGCGAGGTCCTTCTCGGACATCTTGAAGTTCTTCACCCACTGAGCGATCTTCGGGAAGTCGGCGGCGAAGTCCTTCTTGCCGACGGCGTGGATCTGCTCGCCCTCGCCCCAGGCGCCCTTGGGGTCCTTGAGCTTCTTCAGGTCGTGCTTGGCGTACGCCCAGTGCGGCGACCAGAGGGTGGTGACGATGGGTTCCTTCTTCTTCATCGCCCGGTCGAGCTCGGCGAGCATCGTGGACGTCGAGGACGAGACGACCTTGTACTCGCCGTCCAGGCCGTACTCCTTGAGCACCTTGTCGTTGAGCGTGCCCATCATCCCGGCGCTGGACTCGATGCCGATGATCTTCCCGCCGAACTGCGCTCCCTTGCCCTTGAGGTCCGCCAGGGAGTCGATGCCCTTGACGTACGAGGGGACGGTCAGCTCCAGGGAGGTGGGGCCGTACCAGGAGCCGAGGTCGCTGAGCTTGTCGCCGTAGCGGTCCATGTACTGCTTGTGGGTGGTGGGCAGCCAGGAGTCGAACTGGAGGTCCATCTGGCCCTGGGCCAGGGCGGTGTAGAGCGGGCCGGGGTCGAGCTGCTTGACGTCCGGCTTGTAGCCGCGGTCCTCCAGGACGTTCTGCCACAGGTAGGTGGTGGCGACCGCCTCGTCCCACGGGAAGTAGCCGAGCTTGACCTGCTTGCCGTGGCCGACGTTCTTGCCCGCGGCCACCGCCTGCCCGTCGCCGCCGCCCTGGGTCAGCCGCATGCCGCCCGCGACGAGCGCGAGGACGACGACGCCGACGGCGGCCACGGCGGTGCCGGGCCGGTGGCTGAGGAACTTCGGGGCGCCGGAGCGCACCGAGGCGGCGGCCTTGGCTGCGGCGCGGCGGCCGAGCGGGGAGACCCGCTTGCCGAGGGCGCCGGTCATCCGGTCCAGGTACATCGCGAGGACGACGACGGCCAGGCCGCTCTCGACGCCGCCGCCGATGTCGACCTGGGTGACGGCCGCGTAGACGGACTCGCCGAGGCCGCCGGCGCCCGCCATGCCGGCGATGACGACCATGGACAGCGCCAGCATGATGACCTGGTTGACGCCCGCCATGATGGTGGGCAGGGCGAGCGGCAGCTGCACCCGGGTGAGGGTGTCGCGCGGGGTGGTGCCGAAGGCGCGGGCGGCCTCGACGAGTTCGCCGTCGACCTGGCGGATGCCGAGCTCGGTCATCCGCACGCCGGGCGGCATCGAGAAGACGATGGTGGCGATCAGGCCGGGGATGGGCCCGATGGAGAAGAACATCACGCCCGGGATCAGGTAGACGAAGGCGGGCATCGTCTGCATGACGTCGAGCACGGGCCGCAGCACCCCGCTGACCCGGCGGTCGCGGGCCGCCCAGATGCCCAGCGGAACGGCGAGCACGAGCGTGATGAGGCTGGCGACGAGGACGAGCGAGAGGGTGGAGGTCGCCTCGTCCCACAGGCCGAAGGAGTCGATGAGCGCGAGCCCGGCGAACGCCAGGGCGCCCGCGAGCAGGCCGCGCAGCCACCAGGCGAGGACGGCGAGGATGCCGGCCATGAGCAGCGCGTCGGGGGCGCCGAGGACGGCGTTGACCCCGTCGTACATGCCGGACAGGACGGTGTTGACGGCGTCGAAGAGCCAGGAGAGGTGGGACTGCAGCCAGTCCACGGCGCTCTCGGCCCAGCTGCCGAGGTGGATCTTAGGCATGGGCGGTCACCTCCGGCTCGGGCCGCTGCGCAAGGGGCGCGGCGTCCGCTTCGGCCGGCTGCTCGGCCAGGGCTTCCAGCAGGCGGTCGCGGGTGACGACGCCGGCCAGCTCGCCGCGCTCGTCGGTGACCGCGACGGGGTCGCCGCTGTGGGAGAAGGGGGCGAACAGCTCGGAGACGGCCGTCTGCGCGCTGACGGTGGCGGCCCCGGCCGGGATGCCGGCCGGCTTGTCCATGATCGAGCCCGCGGTGAGCACCCGGGAGCGGTCGACGTCCTGGATGAAGGAGGCGACGTAGTCGTTGGCCGGGCGGAGCAGGATGTCCTCGGCCGTGCCGTTCTGGACGACGCGGCCGTCGCGCATGACGGCGATGCGGTCGCCCAGGCGCATGGCCTCGTTGAGGTCGTGGGTGATGAAGACGATGGTCTTCTTCAGCCGCTTCTGCAGGTCCAGCAGCTGGTCCTGCATGTCGCGGCGGATCAGCGGGTCCAGCGCGCTGAAGGACTCGTCCATCAGCAGCAGGTCGGCGTCGGTGGCCAGCGCACGGGCCAGGCCGACGCGCTGCTGCATGCCGCCGGAGAGCTCGTCGGGCCAGGAGCGCTCCCAGCCCTTGAGGCCGGCGAGCTCCAGGGCCTCGGTGGCCCGCGTCTCGCGCTCCTCGCGCGGCACGCCGCGCACCTCCAGGCCGTAGGCGGCGTTCTCGAGCACGCTGCGGTGGGGGAAGAGGGCGAAGTGCTGGAAGACCATGCTGATGTTCCGCGAGCGCACGTCGCGCAGCTCGCGCGGGGACAGCGCGGTCAGGTCCCGTCCGTCGTACAGGACGCGGCCTGCGGTCGGCTCCAGCAGCCCGTTGAGCATGCGCAGGAGGGTGGACTTTCCGGATCCGGAGAGCCCCATCACCACGAAGATCTGGCCGGCTTCGACCTCGAACGACGCGTCGATCACCGCCGCGGTGGTGCCGTCGGCGCGCAGCTCGTCGCGGTCCGCACCGCTTTCGAGCCGCCGGACGGCTGCTTCGGGTCGTCTGCCGAACACCTTGTACAGGTGCTCGGCCTTCAGCCTGGACACATAAACCTCTCGGGTCGAACAGCAAGGCCCCGCCACCCCCCAAGGGACGGGGCCACTCCGGCGCCGCGCCTGCCCCCGTTCATTCGGGGCAAACCGAACAGTGACCCGGTTCACATGTCAGCGGGGTGCGGCATGATCGGTGCCGTGACGCGACGCCTGATGCTCCTCGACACCGCCTCCCTGTACTTCCGTGCCTATTTCGGGGTGCCGGAATCGGTGAAGGCCCCCGACGGCACGCCCGTGAACGCGGTGCGCGGCCTGCTGGACTTCATCGCCCGCCTGGTCCAGGACCACCACCCCGACGCCCTGGTCGCCTGCATGGACTTCGACTGGCGCCCCGAGTGGCGGGTGGCGCTGATCCCCTCGTACAAGGCGCACCGGGTGGCCGAGGAGGTCGAGGGCGCTCCCGATGAGGAGGAGACGCCGGACACCCTCTCCCCCCAGGTGCCGGTGATCGAGGCCGTGCTGGACGCGGTGGGCATCGCCCGGGTCGGGGCCGTGGGGTACGAGGCCGACGACGTGATCGGCACGCTGGCCGGCCGGGCCGGGGGCCCGGTGGACATCGTCACCGGCGACCGCGACCTCTACCAGCTCGTCGACGACCGCCGCGGGGTGCGGGTGCTGTACCCGCTCAAGGGCGTGGGCACCCTGCAGGCCGTGGACGAGGCGCTGCTGCGGGAGAAGTACGGCGTGGACGGCCCCGGCTACGCCGACCTGGCCCTGCTGCGCGGCGACCCCAGCGACGGGCTGCCGGGCGTGCCGGGCGTGGGGGAGAAGACGGCGGCGAAGCTGCTGGCGGCCTTCGGCGACCTGGCCGGGATCATGGCGGCGGTCGACGACCCGGCGGCGAAGCTGACCCCGGCCCAGCGCCGGCGGCTGGACGAGGCGCGGCCGTACCTGGCGGTGGCGCCCAAGGTGGTGCGGGTCGCCGCGGACGTGCCGCTGGCGCCCTTCGACGCCGCGCTGCCGGCCGCGCCCCGCGATCCGCAGGGCCTCGACGCCCTCGCCGAGCGCTGGGGTCTGGGCGGCTCGCTGCAGCGGTTGCTGTCCACGCTCGGCGGGTGAGCTGTTAGGTTAGGCAGTCCTAACTTTGAATGATCAGGGGATCAGGGGAGACAGCCATGGCAGACCGTCCGGTCCGTAAGAAGCCGCAGCTGACCCGGGCGCACGTGGTGCGCACCGAGCGGCTGACCCCGCACATGGTGCGCGTGGTGCTCGGCGGCGAGGAGCTCGCCGGGTTCGGCGCCGGCGAGTACAGCGACCACTACGTCAAGCTGCTCTTCCCGGTCGAGGGCGTGGCCTACCCCGAGCCCTTCGACATGGAGGTCATCCGCCGCGACATGCCGCGCGATCAGTGGCCGCGGACGCGTACGTACACGGTGCGCTCCTTCGACCGCGCGGCGCGCGAGCTGGTGATCGACTTCGTCTTCCACGGCGACGAGGGCCTGGCCGGCCCCTGGGCTGCGGCCGCGCGTCCCGGCGACGAGATCCGCTTCCTCGGCCCCGGCGGCGCCTACGTCCCCGACCCGGCCGCCGGCTGGCACCTGCTGGCGGGCGACGAGAGCGCGCTGCCCGCGATCGCCGCGTCCCTGGAGCGGGTGCCGGAGGGCGCCCTCGTCCACGCCTTCGTCGAGGTCGCCGACGCCGAGGAGGAGCAGAAGCTGGAGCTGCCCGCCGGCGTCGAGGTCACCTGGCTGCACCGGGCGGGCCGCCCCGTGGGCGAGGCCCTGGTCGAGGCCGTCCGCTCGCTGGACTTCCCCGCCGGGGACGTGCAGGCCTTCGTGCACGGCGAGGCCGGCTTCGTGAAGGAGCTGCGCCGCCACCTGCGGATGGAGCGCGAGGTGCCCCGCGAGCGGCTGTCCATCTCCGGCTACTGGCGGCGCGGTCACGACGAGGACGGCTGGCAGGCCTCCAAGCGCGAGTGGAACCAGCAGGTGGAGGCGGAGCAGGAGAGCGGGCCGGCGGCCGGGGCCGCCGCCTAGCCCTCCCCGCCCCGGTCCTCCCGGGGGGCCGTCACCCGCCGGACGGCCCCGCCGTCCCCGTGGCGGCCCGCACCAGCGCCTCGGCGAGCCGCAGGTCGTCCCGGGCCTCGGGGTGCCACTGGACGCCCAGCGCGAAGCGCCCGTCCGCGTACTCCAGCGCCTCGACCGTGCCGTCCTCCGCGTGGGCGGTGGCCACCAGGCCCGCGCCCAGGCGGTCCACGCACTGGTGGTGGTGGGTGGCCACGTCCAGCGATCCGGGCGCCAGATGGCCGGTCAGGGTGCCGGGGACCGTCTTGACGGCGTGGTCGGTGAAGGAGCCCGCCACCGGGTTGTGGGCGTCATGGCCCACCGCGTCGGGCAGGTGCTGGCAGAGGGTGCCGCCCGCGTGGACGTTCATCAGCTGCATGCCCCGGCAGATGCCGAGGACCGGGACACCCTGCTCCAGCGCGGCCCCCAGCAGGGCCAGTTCCCAGCGGTCGCGCTCGGGCACGGGGACGCCCGCACGGGGGTGCGGCTCCTGGCCGTAGAGGGCCGGGTCCAGGTCCTCCCCGCCGGCCAGGACCAGGCCGTCCAGCCGCCGGACCACCGCGGCGCCGCTCGCCGGGTCTTCGTCCGGCGGCAGCAGCACCGCCAGGCCGCCCGCCCCCTGGACGTAGCGCGCGTACGCGGCCGGCAGCAGGGCGGCGGGAAGGTCCCAGGCCACTCCCCAACGGGCCCGGGTGAGATAGGTACTGACGCCGATGAGCGGCCGCCGGTCCTCCAACGTCCTTGTCCTTTCCTCGTGAACGGTCGTGTGCACGGTCATTGTCGGGCGAGCTCCGCCTCCGCCGCGGCCAGTGCCGCGAACTCCTCCTCCGGGGCGCTCGCCACCAGGCGGTGCCGGCTGTAGAGGGCGAAGTAGGCGGCGGCGACGGCGTAGACGCCCAGGGCGATGAAGGCGGCGGTGACGTCCACCAGGAACGTGGCCACCAGCGCCGAGCAGGCCAGCGCGAAGGCCACGGTGGACGTGGCGGTGCCGCCCGGGGTGCGGTAGGGCCGCGCCAGGTCCGGCTCGCGGCGGCGCAGCACGATGTGGGAGAGCGACATCAGGGCGTAGGAGATGGTGGCGCCGAACACCGCGACGTTGAGCATCCGCGCCCCGTCGCCCGTGACCGCCGCCAGCGTGAAGCCGAGCGCGCCCGGCACCACCAGCCCGAGCCAGGGGGCCTTGCGGCGGCTGGTCAGGGAGAGGAAGCGGGGCAGGTAGCCGGCCCGGGAGAGGGCGAAGAGCTGCCGCGATCCGGCGTAGATGAGGGAGAAGAAGGAGGCCACCAGGCCCGCCAGGCCGGCGTAGTTGACGATCCGGCCCAGCGTCGTGGCCCGCCCGTCCGGCTGCAGGGCGGCGACCAGGGGGTTGCCGGCGTCCTTGAGCGCGTCCGCGCCGCCCGCGCCGGTGGAGGCGAGGAAGGTCAGCAGGGCCAGGAGCAGCAGGATGCCCATGGAGGTGGCCATGGCCTTCGGCAGCGTCCGGGCCGGGTCCCGGGTCTCCTCGGCCGCGAGCGGCACGCCCTCGACGCCGAGGAAGAACCACATGCCGAAGGGGAACGCCGCCCAGATGCCCAGCAGGCCGAACGGCAGCCAGGAGGAGGCCCCGAAGGCGTCCGGGTCGGCGGGGATGTCGTTCAGCCGCCCCGCGTCGAAGTCGGTGAACGCGCCCGCGGCGAAGACGACCAGGGCGGCGACCGCCACCCCCGTCACCACGAAGCTGAAGCGCAGCGCCTCGCCCACGCCCCACAGATGGATGCCGATGAAGATCACGAAACAGGCCAGGTACACCGGCCAGGCGGAGGTGAGCCCGAACAGCTGCAGCGACTCGACGTAGTCCCCGATGAACAGCGAGATGGCGGCGGGCGCCAGGACGTACTCGATGAGGATGGCGGTTCCGGTGAGGAAGCCGCCCCAGGGGCCCAGCGCGCGGCGGGCGAAGCCGTAACCGCCGCCCGCCGTGGGGAGGATGGCGGCGAGCTCGGCCAGGGCGAAGACCATGCAGGTGTACATCAGGCCCATGAGCACGGCGGCGATGGCCAGTCCGCCGAAGCCGCCCTGGGCGAGGCCGAAGTTCCAGCCGGAGAAGTCGCCGGAGACGACGTAGGCCACTCCCAGGCCGGTGAGCAGGAGGGGTCCGGCGCTTCCCCGGCGCAGCGTGCGCCTGTCCAGATAGTCGGCCGGGTCCGCCGAACCCACTGGGCCGGCGGGAGGTGCGCTGGGGGAATCCGTGCGTTCGGCCATGAGCCGCTCCTGCCTGGAGACGTGAGGCAAAGGTTTCGCGCCATACCTTTGCCGTGCCGACGGCCGAAAGGCAACCCCCGTGCGTTAAACCCCGGTTACGGGCCCGCCGCCTATGCCAGGAATCCCCGCAAAAGCGCCGCCGTGCCGCAGCAGTGCTCCCGCATCACCTCGCGCGCCCCGTCCGCGTCCCCGTCCAGCACGGCCTCCACCAGGGCGGTGTGCTGCCGCTGGGAGTGCTCGAGGTTGCGCACCAGCAGCGGGATGCAGTCCAGCAGGTCGTTGACGGTCGCACGGACCGCGGCGTACTGCGCGGCCAGCGAGACGGAACCGGAGAGCTCCGCCAGCGTCAGGTGGAACAGTGTGTCCAGGCGGCGGTAGTCGGCCAGCGGCGCGTCATGGGTGGCGGCCAGCGCGGCCCGCAGCCGGGCGGCCTGCTCGTCGTCCAGCCCGTGCGCGGCGCACAGCCCTGCGGCGCCCACCTCCAGGACCTCCCGGAAGCGGAGGGTGTCCTCTACGTCCACGGCCGCGACCCGGCGCCGCAGTTCGTCCTCGCCCGCCGACCGGTCCCGGTCCAGGACGAACGTGCCGCCGTACCGGCCGCGCCGGCTCTCCACCAGGCCCTGGTCGTGCAGGACCTTCAGCACCTCGCGCAGCGTCACCCGGCTGATCCGCAGCCGCTCGGCCAATTCGCGCTCGGCCGGCAGCCGTTCCCCCCGGGCCACCAGGCCGAGCCGCATGATCTGGAGTATCTGCTCCAGCGCCTCCTCGAAGCCGTTGCCCGCCCGGACCGGTCGCAGGACCGGCGACAGCCGGTCCGTCGCATGCTCGTTCATCGGCCCCCCTTCCCAATCAATGGTCTACGGCCCTACCTTAAGACCTCCGGTCGCACCGACAGGAGGCAACACCGTGGCAGACCGCATGCCCCCGCTCACGGTCGAGGAGCTGCGCAGGCTCGTCGACACCGGGGAGATCGACACTGTCGTCCTCGCCTTCACGGACATGCAAGGACGGCTCCAGGGGAAGCGGTTCGCCGCCCGGTTCTTCCTCGACGACACACTCGAACACGGCACCGAGGGCTGCAACTACCTCCTCGCCGTGGACGCCGAGATGAACACGGTCGACGGCTACACCATGTCGTCCTGGGAACGCGGCTACGGCGACTTCGCCCTCCACGGCGACCTCACCACCTTGCGCCGCACCCCCTGGAATCCCGGCACCGCCCTCATCACCGCCGACCTCGCCTGGCACGACGGCTCGCCCGTCCTCGCCTCGCCGCGCCAGATCCTGCGCCGCCAGCTGGACCGGCTGGCCGAGCGCGGCTGGAGCGCCCACGTGGGCACCGAGCTGGAGTTCATCGTCTTCAAGGACACCTACGAAGCGGCCTGGAACCGCGGCTACCGCGACATGACCCCGGCCAACCAGTACAACTGCGACTACTCCGTGCTCGGCACCGGCCGCGTCGAGCCCCTGCTGCGCCGCATCCGCAACGAGATGGGCGCCGCCGGCATGACGGTGGAGTCCGCCAAGGGCGAGTGCAACCTCGGCCAGCACGAGATCGCCTTCCGCTACGACGAGGCGCTCACCACCTGCGACCAGCACGTCGTCTACAAGACCGGCGCCAAGGAGATCGCCGCCCAGGAGGGCATGGCGCTCACCTTCATGGCCAAGTACGACGAGCGCGAGGGCAACTCCTGCCACATCCACCTCTCGCTGCGCGACGAGGCCGGCCGTCCCGTGCTCGCCGACGACTCCGGCCCGTACGGCATGTCGACGACGATGCGGCACTTCCTCGCCGGGCAGCTCGCCGCCCTGCGCGACTTCACCCTCCTGTACGCACCCCACATCAACTCCTACAAGCGCTTCAGGCCCGGCTCCTTCGCCCCCACCGCCGTCGCCTGGGGCCCCGACAACCGCACCTGCTCGCTGCGCGTCGTCGGCCACGGCCACTCCCACCGCTTCGAGAACCGGCTGCCCGGCGGCGACGTGAACCCCTATCTCGCCGTCGCCGGCATGGTCGCCGCCGGACTGTACGGCGTCGAGCACGAACTGGAGCTGCCGGAGGTGTGCACCGGCAACGCCTACACCGGCGGCGCCGCACACGTCCCCGCCACGCTGCGCGAGGCCGCACAGCTGTGGGAGGCCAGCCCCATAGCCCGGGCCGCCTTCGGCGACGAGGTCGTCGAGCACTACCTGAACATGGCGCGTGTCGAGCAGGAGGCGTACGACACCGCCGTCACCGACTGGGAGCGGTTCCGCTCCTTCGAGCGGATGTAACCACCACGTTGTGGGCAATCGTTCCGCCGAACCACAGGAGAGGACTTGCACGAGCTTCACGTACTCAACCCGGCGACCGAGGAACTCGTCGCCACCGTCCCGGCCGCGACGCGGCAGGACGTCCACGCGGCGGTGACGCGCGCCGCCGACGCCCAGCGCGGCTGGGCCCGGCTTGCCCCCGGCGACCGGGCCCGGCAGCTGCGCCGCTTCGCCGCCGTAGTCGACGCCCACCTGGAGGAACTCGCACAGCTGGAGGTCCGCGAGGCCGGGCACCCGATCGGCAACGCCCGCTGGGAGGCCGGCAACGTCCGCGACCTGCTGGAGTACGCGGCCGCCGGAGTGGAGCGGCTGACCGGCTCCCAGATCCCGGTGGCCGGCGGCCTGGACGTCACCTTCCACGAGCCGCTGGGCGTCGTCGCCGTCATCGCGCCCTGGAACTTCCCCATGCCCATCGCCGCCTGGGGCTTCGCCCCCGCCCTGGCCGCGGGCAACGCCGTGCTCGTCAAGCCCGCCGAGACCACCCCGCTGACCGCCCTGCGGCTGGCCGGGCTGGCCCTGGAGGCCGGTCTGCCCGAGGGCCTCCTGCAGGTCCTGCCCGGCGCCGGACCCGAGGCGGGCGACGCGCTCGTCGAACACCCCGGCGTCGCCAAGGTCGTCTTCACCGGCTCCACCGCCGTCGGCAAGCAGATCATGGCCAAGTGCGCGGCCGGCGTGAAGCGCGTGACCCTCGAACTCGGCGGCAAGAGCCCCAACATCGTCTTCGCCGACGCCGACGTCGAACAGGCCGCCGCGGCCGCCCCCGGCTCCTTCCTCGACAACACCGGCCAGGACTGCTGCGCCCGCAGCCGCATCCTGGTCCAGCGCGGCGTCTACGACCGGTTCATGGAGCTGCTGGAGCCGGCGGTCAAGGCCTTCGTCGCCGGCGACCCCGCCGACCCGGCCACCCAGATGGGCCCGCTGATCTCCGCCGCCCACCGTGAGCGCGTACGGTCCTACGTCCCCGAGTCCGCCCCCGCCGCCATCCGCGGCGAGGCCCCGGCCGGCAAGGGCTTCTGGTACCCGGCCACCGTGCTCGAGGGCACGGCGGGCGACCGCGCGGCCGTGGAGGAGGTCTTCGGGCCGGTCGCCGTCGTCATCCCCTTCGAGGACGAGGCGGAGGCGGTGCGGATCGCCAACGCCACCGACTACGGGCTCTCCGGCTCGATCTGGACCCGGGACGTCTCCCGCGCCCTGCGCCTCTCGCGCGCCGTCGCGGCGGGCAACCTCTCCGTCAACTCCCACAGCAGCGTGCGCTACTGGACCCCCTTCGGCGGCTTCAAGCAGTCCGGCCTCGGCCGCGAGCTGGGCCCCGGCGCGCTGTCCGCCTTCACCGAGACCAAGAACGTCTTCATCGCCATCGACCCTCTGGAGGAGACCAAGTGACCGACCAGACCCCCGTCTGCCGCCGACTCGCCGGACGGACCGCCGTCGTCACCGGAGCCGGCAGCGGCATCGGCCTGGCCACCGCCCGGCGGTTCGCCTCCGAGGGCGCCAACGTCGTGTGCGCCGACATCGACGAGAGCGCGGGCAAGGCCGCCGCGGCCGAGACCGGCGGACTGTTCGTCAAGGTCGACGTCACCAGCCCCGAGGAGGTCGAGGCGCTCTTCAAGACCGCCTACGACACCTACGGCTCGGTCGACGTCGCCTTCAACAACGCCGGCATCTCCCCGCCCGACGACGACTCCATCCTCACCACCGGCCTCGAGGCCTGGAAGCGCGTCCAGGAGGTCAACCTCACCTCCGTCTACCTGTGCTGCAAGGCGGCGCTGCCGTACATGCAGCGCCAGGGCAAGGGCTCCATCATCAACACCGCCTCCTTCGTCGCCGTGATGGGCGCCGCCACCTCGCAGATCAGCTACACCGCCTCCAAGGGCGGCGTGCTGGCCATGTCCCGCGAGCTGGGCGTGCAGTTCGCCCGCGAGGGCATCCGCGTCAACGCGCTCTGCCCGGGGCCGGTGAACACGCCCCTGCTGAAGGAGCTGTTCGCCAAGGACCCCGAGCGGGCGGCGCGGCGCCTGGTGCACGTGCCGGTGGGCCGGTTCGCCGAGCCCGAGGAGATCGCGGCCGCCGTCGCCTTCCTCGCCAGCGACGACTCGTCCTTCGTCAACGCCGCCGAGTTCCTGGTGGACGGTGGCATCGCGGGCGCGTATGTGACCCCGCTGTAAGGTCCATGATCAGACGCCAGGGCCGGTCCGCCGTCTGACCGGTCCGGCCCGGCGTACGTCCTGCCCTCCTCACGCACCAAAGAGAGCACATGCGCACCAAGTCCGCCATCGTCGTCGGCCTCGCTGCCGCCGCGGCCCTCGCCGCGTCGGTCCCCGCCACCGCGGCCCCCGCCCACGACCGCGCGTCCCGCCCGAACTGCCCCCAGCTGGACAAGAAGCTTCCCTGGGCCGGCGACAACCGCGCCCGGCTGCAGAAGATGATCGACGAGCGCGGCACCTGCTCCGGCAAGCGCGGCCCGCGCCCGGTCGCCGCCTTCGACTGGGACAACACCGTCGTCAAGAACGACATCACGGACGCCACGCTCGCCTGGTCTCTCAAGCACGACAAGATCCTGCGGCCCAAGCGCTGGAGCGACACCAGCGCCTGGCTGACCCCCGCCGCCGATGCGGCCCTCACCAAGGCGTGCGGCACCTCCGTGCCCGTCGGCCGGCCGCTGCCCACCTCGAAGAACACCGCCTGCACCGACGAGATCTTCGAGATCCGTGAGAAGTCGCAGACCATGGCGGGCGAGCCGGCCTTCGCCGGCGGCTGGAACCACCGGCGCACGGTCCCCGCCTACGGCTGGATACCGCAGCTGTTCGCCGGCCACACCCCCGCCGCCCTCAACTCCTTCGCCAAGCAGGCACGCGCCGAGCAGCTCGCGGCACCCGTCGGCGCCAAGCAGACCGTCGGCACCCACACCATCGCCGGCTACATCCGTTACTACGACCAGCAGAAGGACCTCATCCGCACGCTCAAGGCGGCCGGGTTCGACGTCTACATCGTCTCCGCCTCCTCGGAGCCGATCGCCGAGGCCTGGTCGAGCGGCGTCGGCCTCGACCGTAAGCACACCATCGGCATCCGCAGCATCACCGAGCACGGCCGCCTCACCGCGTCCCTCAAGGGCTGCGGTGGCGTCGAGACCGGCCGCGGCGACGCCCTGCCGTACATGGACGGCAAGCGCTGCATGATCAACCAGGAGATCTTCAAGATCAAGGGTGCGAAGGCCTGGAAGCAGCAGGACGCCGCCCACCGCATCGCCCTCGGCGCGGGCGACGCCGACACCGACGTGACGTTCGTCAACGACGCCACGGGCGCCCACGTCGCCATCAACCGCAACAAGTCCGAGCTGATGTGCCGCGCCTACGACGACGCGGACGGCCGCTGGGTGGCCAACCCGATGTTCATCGAGCCGATGCCGCGCAAGTCCGGTACGTACCCCTGCTCGACGACGGGTGCCACCGCCGCGGACGGCTCCAAGGTGCCGGTGCTGCGCGCCGACGGGAGTGTGATCCCGGACCAGGCGGACAAGGCGTTCTGACGGAACGTCTCCCGCGCGGTTCTGCAGGACGGCAGGGACCGGTGGCCATCGGCACCACCGGTCCCTGCCGTCTTTTCCGATGCATGAAGTATCGGTTTTCCTGTTCTCCTCGCCGGTTTCGCGTCCCCAGGAGGCCCCAGCCATGCCCGAGACCATGCTCGCCGGACGGTTCGACCTGCGCACCGGCCGCTTCGCCGTCGAAGAGACCCCCGTGCCCGAGCCCGGCCCCGGCCAGGTCCGCATCAAGGTCAAGGCCGCCGGCATCTGCCTGTCCGACGTCCACCTCATGGACGGCAGCCTCAGGCCCGCGTACGCGACCGCGGACAAGGTCACCGTCGGCCACGAGACGGCGGGCGTCATCGACGCCCTCGGCCTGGACGTACCCGGCGACTGGGCGGCCGGGCAGCGCGTCCTGCTGCAGGCGGGGGAGCGCTGCGGCGGCTGCGCGGCCTGCCTGCGCCACGAGCCCTGCCTGGCGGTGCGCACCCGCGGCTTCGACTACGACGGCGGCTGGGCCGAGTACGCCCTGGCCACCCACCACACGCTCGTCGCGATCCCCGACGACCTCCCCTTCGAGCAGGCGGCCGTCATCCCCGACGCCGTCTCCACCCCCTGGGCCGCCCTCACCGCCACCGGCCGGGTCCGGCCCGCCCGCCCCGTGGGCGTATGGGGCGTGGGCGGCCTGGGCGCCCACGCCGTGCAGCTGCTGCGGCTCGCCGGCGCCGCGCCCGTCATCGCCCTCGACCCGCTGCCGGCCGCACGCGAACGCGCCCTGGAATTCGGCGCGGACCTCGCCCTGGACCCCGCCGCCCCCGACGTCCGCGAGCGGATCCTGGCCGCCACCGGGGGCCTCGGGCTGGACCTGGCCCTCGACATGGCGGGCGTGGCCGCCGTCCGCGACCAGGCCGTGCGCTGCCTGGGCCGGGGCGGCCGCCTCGTCCTCGTGGGCCTGGGCCCCGGCCCGCTGACCCTCGCCGACAGCATCGCCTTCAGCTACCGCGAGCAGCGCGTCCTCGGCCACTACGGCTCGGAGCCCTCCCACGTGGAGGAGCTCGTCTCGCTCGCGCGGCTGCACCGCCTGGACCTCGGCCGGTCCATCAGCGCGACGCTGCCGCTCGCCGAGGCGGCGGCGGGAGTGGAACGCCTGCGGAAGAAGGAGGGCGACCCCATCCGGATCGTCCTGATCCCCTGACAGCACCCGGCGGCGGGCCGGCTCACAGGAACGCGCGGCCCTCGCCCCGGTAGGTGGGGGCCGTCCGCGTCACCCGGTCGCCGTCGACCAGGTGCAGCGCCGCGAAGCGCTCGCACAGCTCGCCCGCCTTCGCGTGCCGGAACCACACCTTGTCGCCGATCAGCAGATCGTCCGCGGCCTGCCCCAGCAGCGGCGTCTGCACCTCGCCCGCGCCCTCCCGCGCCGTCAGCCGCAGCCCCGCCGGCAGGTACGGGACCGGCAGCCGGTCCGGGCCCGCCGCGCCGGAGGCGGGATAGCCGCCGCCCAGCACGGTCACCACGCCCACCCCGGGGCGGCGCACCACCGGCAGCGCGAAGAGCGCCGCCGGGCTGCCCCGGAACGAGGTGTAGTGGTCGAACAGCCGCGGCACGTACAGCCCCGAGCCGGCGGCGACCTCCGTCACCGCCTCCTCGGCGGCCGTGTGCTGCACGCTGCCCGTACCGCCGCCGTTGACGAACTCCAGCTCCGCGACGGCCCGTACCGCCCGCACGGCCTCGGCCCGCAGGGCCGCCAGCCGGCCGCGGGAGGCGGACTGCATCAGCCGGACGGCCCCCGAGCGCACCGGACGACCCGCCACCGCGTCCCCGACGCCCGCCACATGGGCCTCGTACGCCATCAGGCCCACCAGCCGGAAGCCCGGACGGCGGACGACGGCCCGGGCCAGCTCCGCGAGCCGCTCGGGGGTGTGCAGCGGCGACCGTAATGCCCCGATCCGCACCCGGCCGCCCAGCAGCCGCAGCGAGACGTCGAACTCCAGGCACACCCGCACCTCTTCGCGCCCCGCACGGGCCGCCTCGACCACCGCCAGCTGCGCCGGGTCGTCCACCATCACCGTGACCGCGCGGGCCAGCTTGGGGTCCGAGGTCAGCTCCGCGAAGCCCGCCCGGTCGGCCGAGGGGTACGCCAGCAGCACGTCCGCCACCCCCGAGCGCGCCAGCCACAGCGACTCCTCCAGGCTGTAGCTCAGCACCCCCGCGAAGCCCTCGCGCTCCAGCACCCGCTCCAACAGCGCCCGGCAGCGCACCGACTTGCTCGCCACCCGCACCGGCTTGCCCCGCGCCCTGCGCACCAGATCGGCGGCGTTGGCGTCGAACGCCTGGAGGTCGACCACCGCCAGCGGGGCGTCCAGGTGGGCGGTGGCCCGGTCGTAGCGCACTCGGTCGGACGACATGGCGGGCAGCTTGCCAGAGCCGAATTGCCCTGGATAGAGGTCCCGCACGGACGAAATGGCACCCGCCGCGCCGTGCCCCGTAAAGTGGCGCGCACGCCACGGCCCACGGGCCGGCGGCGATGTCCGACATGAGGCGGTACGGCGAGCCGGCTCGCGAGGGGGAGCGCAGTTGAGCACCGAAGCGGATGCCATGCCGCCGCCCACCGTTCCCCTGTGCGCCCCGCCGCCCCCACCGCCCCCCGAGGACCCCCGCCCGCGCGGCCGTACGGCTGCCGCCGGCGTGTGCCTCGTCCTCGGACTGGGCCTCATAGCCGGGGCGGCGGCCGGTACTTGGCTCACGGACGGGCCCCCCGAGCGCTCGGCCGCGGAAGCGGCGTACGCGCGCGGCGCCACGGTGTGGCAGAACGTCCCCGTCGACCGGCTCTTCCCGCCCACCGTCCACCGCGACGCGGCCGGCCCCGGCGGTGCCCCCCGCGACTGGAACCGGGCCGGCGTCGCCCCCGACGGCGACTGCGCGGAGGCCTTCGACCCGCTGCTCGCCACGGCCCTCGCCCCCGTCGGCTGCAAGCGCCTGCTGCGCGCCACCTACACCGACGCCACCGGCTCCTCCGTGACCACGGTCGGCCTGCTCGTCACGGACGCGGACACCGCCGGCATGCGTGCCCTGCGCAAGAGGTTCGCGGACGAACGCCTCGACGAGCGCTCCGACCTGATGCCCCGCCCGTACGCCCCCCAGGGCACGGCCGCCGACCGGTTCGGCGTCGCCCAGCGCGTGAGCTGGCACATCACCGTCCTCACCGACGTCCCCGCGGTCGTCTTCGCGGTGACGGGCTTCGCCGACGGCCGCACGGGCACCCCGGCCCAGCCCGCCGCCCGGGCCGTCGCCCCGGGCGGCACCACCGCCGCCGCCCAGGCCGGCCTCGGCCACGACGCCACGTCCCTCGCGGAGGAAGTGGAACGCGCCTTCCGCGACGCGGCGCACAAGCCGCCGGGGGAGGCGGACCGATGACGGCCCCGCGCGCCCTGCCGGTACTCGCCGCCGCGGTCAGCCTCGCCCTGGTCGCCGCCGCCCCCGCGCGCGCCGACGTCATACGGGCCCAGGAGTGGGCGCTGGACGCCCTGCACACGCAGGACGCCTGGCGCACCACGAAGGGCGCCGGGGTCACCGTCGCCGTCCTCGACACCGGCGTCGACGAGAGCCACCCCGACCTGCGGGGACGGGTGCTGCCGGGCAAGGACCTGATCGGCTTCGGGGCCGGGCCCGGCGAGCGGGCCTGGGCCCGGCACGGGACCGCCATGGCCGGGATCATCGCCGGGCGCGGCCACGGCGAGGGCGACGCCGACGGCGTCACCGGCGTCGCCCCCGAGGCCCGGATCCTGCCGGTCCGCGTGATCCTCGAGGACGGCGACCCCGCCCGCGCCAAGGCCCGCGGGGCGCGCGGCGGCGCGCTGGCCGACGGCATCCGCTGGGCCGCCGACCACGGCGCCGACGTGATCAACCTGTCCCTCGGCGACGACAGCGACACCGCCCACCCCGAACCGCGCGAGGACGCCGCCGTCCAGTACGCCCTCGCCAAGGGCGCCGTCGTCGTGGCCTCGGCCGGCAACGGCGGCGAAAAGGGCGACCACGTCTCCTACCCCGCCGCCTACCCCGGCGTCATCGCGGTGACCGCGGTCGACCGCTACGGCGTCCGCGCCCCGTTCTCCACCCGCCGCTGGTACGCCACCGTCAGCGGGCCGGGCGTCGACGTCGTGATCGCCGACCCGGACCGGCGCTACTACGAGGGCTGGGGCACCAGCGCCGCGGCCGCCTTCGTCTCCGGCGCCGCGGCGCTCGTCCGCGCCGCGCACCCGGGCCTGAGCCCGGCGCAGGTCCGCGAGCTGCTGACCGAGACCGCGCAGGACGCCCCGGCGGGCGGGCGCAGCGACGAGCTGGGCGCGGGGTTGGTCGATCCGGCGGCGGCCATTGCGCGGGGGGCGGGGGAGCGGCCCCAGAGCCGTGACGCTGCGCTTGCCCCGCGCTACTTCGGCTCCGGCCCTCGGCAGGGCCGCGGCGACGGCGGGGGCAGTGGCCTGAGCGCTTCCGCTCTGACGGCGGGTGGGGCGGGCGTCGTTCTGCTCCTGCTGGCCGCCGTCCTGGGGCTCGGCCCCAGACCCCGCTCCTCAAACTCCCCCAGCTAACGCTGGGAGGTGCCCCCAGAGGGGCTGAAATTCCGGTCCCGCCCGTCGACTGAGGCGCACCCCCATCCGTCGCCACCCCCCTGCCCGGATAGGCTCGGGGGCGTGGCCCTCAAGAACATCCCCGACCCCGGATTCTCCGACGACGACGGCTCCGCCGACGCCGCCCTGACCGAGGCGCTCGCCGCCTGGTCGGCCGACCGCTCCGCCGAGGGCCGGGTGCTCGCCGCCCTGCAGGGCGCGCGGCTGCTCGTCCCCGTCGTGGCCGTGCTCGGCGAGGTGGAGACCGGGCCCGACGGGCTCAAGCGCGAGAAGACCAGCGACATGGCCGTGCCGACGCTGCAGGCGCCGGACGGGCGCCGGGCGCTCCCGGCGTTCACCTCGACCGAGACGCTGGCGCGCTGGCGCGCGGATGCCCGGCCCGTGGCCGTACCGCTGCACCAGGCGCTGCAGGCGGCCGCGCACGAGAAGGCGGACACGATCGTCCTGGACCTGGCCGGCCCGGTGACGTACCCGCTGACCGGCCCGGCCCTGCTCGCCCTGGCCGAGGGGCGCGACAGCGCCGACCCGCTGGCCGATCCCGCCGTCGCCGATGCGCTGCGGGCCGTGCTGGCGGCCGAGCCCGGCGTGCTGCGCGCCCATCTGACCCCCTCCCGGGACGCCGACGGCACCCTGGCCCTCGTGCTGGCGGCCGGGGCGCAGGCCCCCGAGGTGGTGCGGCGGGTCGCGGAGGGGCTGGCGGCCGACGACGTGCTGCGGGCCCGGCTCGTACAGGGCCTGGACCTGGCCCTGCTGCCGGCGGAGGCGAACGTTCCGGGGGAGCCGCTCCACAGCCGCTGATCTCCGACAGGCGCCGGGCGGTGGATCGTCCGACAATGCCAGAGGACTGTCCACTGATCCTCTGGAGGACGCCATGGACGCCCTGAAGAACGTGAAGCCGGCCCTGGCGGGCCTCGACCCGGTGAAGACGAGGACCATCGCCGCGGAATTCCTGGGAACCCTGCTGCTGGTCTTCTTCGCCGTCGGCTCCGTGGTGCTCGCGGCCGACTACATCGGTGTGCTCGGCATCGCGCTCACCTTCGGCTTCACCCTTCTGGCCCTGGCGTACGGCCTGGGGCCGGTCTCGGGGTGTCACGTCAACCCGGCGGTGACCCTCGGAATGCTGGTGGAGCGCCGCATCTCGCTGCACACCGCCATCGAGTACTGGATCGCGCAGCTGCTCGGCGCCATCGTGGGCGCGTTGATCCTCTTCCTGCTGGCCAAGCAGGTGCCGGGGCTCAAGACGGACGGGGCCTTCGGCAGCAACGGCTTCGGCGACCGCTCCGCCGTGCACCTGAACACCGGCGGCGCGTTCCTGGCGGAGGTCGTGATGACCTTCCTGCTGGTGTTCGTGGTGCTGGCGGTGACGCACCGGATCGCGGTGGTGGGCTTCGACGGGCTGGCCATCGGACTCGCCCTGGCCGTGGTGCACCTCATCGGCGTGCCGCTGACCGGTACGTCCGTGAACCCGGCCCGCAGCATCGGCCCGGCCCTCTTCGCGGGCGGTGCGGCCCTGTCCCAGCTGTGGCTGTTCATCGTGGCGCCGCTGATCGGGGCCGCCCTGGCCGCCTTCGCGCACCGGGTCACGCACCCGTACCACGGCGCGGCCATCGTCGCCAACGACGTCGCGCGGCCCGAGCCGCTGCCGGAGCCGGGCGAGGTCCGGCAGGACAAGCCGCACCGCGGCGACGTGCCCTGAGGGCGGCGGCCCCCGGGCCGCCGACCGGAGGATCAGCCGAAGACGGGCCCGGTGAACTTCTCGCCGGGGCCCTGGCCCGGCTCGTCCGGGACGACGGAGGCCTCGCGGAAGGCCAGCTGCAGCGACTTCAGGCCGTCGCGCAGCGGCGCCGCGTGGAAGTTGCTGACCTCGGTGGCGCTCGCGGTGACCAGGCCGGCGAGGGCGTGGATCAGCTTGCGGGCCTCGTCCAGGTCCTTGTGCTTGTCGCCCTCCTCGGCCAGGCCGAGGTTGACGGCGGCGGCGCTCATCAGGTGCACCGCGACCGTGGTGATCACCTCGACGGCGGGGACGTCCGCGATGTCGCGGGTCATGGTGTCGAAGTCCGGGCTGGTGGGCTCGGCGCCGTCGGCGTGGCCGTTGGCGCTGGGGGTCGCGTCGCTCATGGCGGACACGATACGTCCCGTTGCCGTATCGGTTCGCCACCGGTTAGCACGCCCGCTCACCAGCTGCTAAGGTTGTGGAACGACCGGCTGGGCGCATGTGTGCCCGGCCCACAAGTGGAGCTCCGATCTCCCACCTCGCCGATCTCAGGTCGGCAGGTCTCCGGTCAGGCGGCGCCCATCGTTCCGTACGGACGATGGAGCTGCCCGATGATGCGCCCCGCGGCATGCCGTGGCGGTGTTCCGGTTTCATGGAGCCCCGCCTGTGTCCCGTCGGGGCATTTTTTCATGTGCCGGCGCGGTTGGTCTTTACGAAAAGACGTTACGTGGCCGCCCGCGAGGGTGCCGCGTGGTGCTACCGAGGAGGCCCCATCAGCGCCGAGCCCCGCATCAACGACCGGATCCGAGTCCCCGAGGTGCGACTTGTCGGTCCCAGTGGCGAGCAGGTCGGCATCGTGCCGCTTGCCAAGGCACTGGAGCTTGCGCAGGAGTACGACCTCGACCTGGTCGAGGTGGCGGCGAACGCACGCCCGCCGGTCTGCAAGCTCATGGACTACGGGAAGTTCAAGTACGAGTCGGCCATGAAGGCCCGTGAGGCGCGCAAGAACCAGGCGCACACGGTCATCAAGGAGATGAAGCTCCGGCCGAAGATCGACCCGCACGACTACGACACCAAAAAGGGTCACGTCGTACGGTTCCTCAAGCAGGGCGACAAGGTCAAGATCACGATCATGTTCCGTGGTCGCGAGCAGTCCCGGCCCGAGCTGGGCTACCGACTGCTGCAGCGTCTGGCGGAGGACGTCCAGGACCTGGGTTTCGTCGAGTCGAACCCCAAGCAGGACGGCCGCAACATGATCATGGTTCTCGGTCCGCACAAGAAGAAGACCGAGGCGATGGCCGAAGCCCGCGAGGCGCAGGCCGCCCGCAAGGCCGAGCGCCAGGGTGGATCCAGCGCGGACGCCGCCGAGGAGCCCGCAGAGGCGTGATTCCGGGGCACTCGTGCCCTGGCTCACTCCGGGGCAGCCGCCCCGGACAGCAACCGAACACAGCTGACGCTACCCGTGTGCCCGTAGCCGGGCCGGGGGAGCGCCACCGACGAGGAGATACGGCGCGATGCCGAAGAACAAGACGCACTCCGGTGCCAGCAAGCGCTTCAAGATCACCGGTTCCGGCAAGGTCATGCGTGAGCGCGCCGGCAAGCGCCACCTGCTCGAGCACAAGTCGTCCAAGCTGACGCGTCGCCTCACCGGCAACGCCGAGATGGCCCCGGGCGACGCCAAGAAGATCAAGAAGCTTCTCGGCAAGTGACGCCCTGCACCCCGTGACCCACGGGGTGCGCGTCGGACCGGGACCCAATCGAATTCGGGCCGTGTGAGAACCCACCGCGGCCCCGCTACAAGGAGTTAACAAGTGGCACGCGTCAAGCGCGCAGTCAACGCGCACAAGAAGCGTCGGGCGATCCTCGAGGCGGCCAGCGGTTACCGCGGCCAGCGCTCGCGTCTGTACCGCAAGGCCAAGGAGCAGGTCACCCACTCCCTGGTCTACAACTACAACGACCGCAAGAAGCGCAAGGGCGACTTCCGTCAGCTGTGGATCCAGCGCATCAACGCCGCTGCCCGCCAGAACGGCATGACGTACAACCGCCTCATCCAGGGTCTGAAGGCCGCCAACATCGAGGTGGACCGCAAGATCCTGGCCGAGCTCGCGGTCAACGACATGAACGCGTTCGCCGCGCTCGTCGAGGTTGCGCAGAAGGCGCTGCCGGCCGACGTCAACGCCCCGAAGGCCGCTGCCTGATCCGGCGCGCCCCTCATGGCATGAGCGGACCCGCAGGCCCCCGCGGCCTGCGGGTCCGCTGACTTTTGCCGTCATGGGCGGCCCCAGCGGCCGCCCCGCCCCGCCTCGCGAGTCCGCGATGCCGTACGACCCCCACAGTGAAGTGAGCCGCCGCCCATGGGCACCCCCGAGCTGATCTCCCCGCGCTCCCCCCGCGTCATCGCCGCCCGCCGGCTGGCCAAGCGCAGTTTCCGGGTCAAGGAGCGCCGGTTCATCGCCGAGGGCCCCCAGGCCGTGCGCGAGGCGATCGAGCACCGCAGCGGCGGCGAGCCGACCCTGCTCGAGCTCTTCGCCACCGTCGAGGCGGCCGGCCGGCACGCCGAGATCATCGAGGCCGCCCACGCCGCCGGCGTGCGGGTGCACCACGCCGACGACGCCACGGTCGCGGACCTCTCGCAGACCGTGACCCCGCAGGGCCTCGTCGGCGTCTGCCGCTTCCTCGACTCGCCCTTCGAGGAGATCCTCGCCGCCCGGCCCAAGCTGGTGGCCGTCCTGGCGCACGTGCGCGACCCCGGCAACGCCGGCACGGTCCTGCGCTGCGCCGACGCCGCGGGCGCCGAGGCCGTGGTGCTGACCGACGCCTCGGTGGACCTGTACAACCCCAAGTCGGTGCGGGCCTCCGTCGGCTCCCTCTTCCACCTGCCGGTCGCCGTGGGCGTCCCCGTCGAGCAGGCCGTCCGCGGCCTGCAGGGGGCCGGAGCGCGCATCCTGGCCGCCGACGGCGCCGGGGACCGGGACCTCGACGCGGAGCTGGACCGGGGCACGATGGGCGGCCCCACCGCCTGGATCTTCGGCAACGAGGCCTGGGGCCTGCCCGAGGAGACCCGCGCCCTGGCCGAGGCCGTGGTGCGCGTGCCGATCCACGGAAAGGCCGAGTCCCTCAACCTCGCCACGGCCGCCGCGGTGTGCCTGTACGCCTCCGCCCGTGCGCAGCGCGCGTCCGGAGGGTGCCGCTCCGTGACCTCCAGCTAGTAGGGTGGCGCTCCGGGGGCTCGGGAGGGGGTGCGGATGAGGAACGTCAGGACTTCCGGGAGCGCGGTGGTCGGCACCTGTCCGACCGCCTCCAGCGGCTCTCCGGGCACGGCGAACGGCTTCGGCCTGCACGCCGACGACCTGCCCGACGGTCTGGTCGTCGCGGACGCCGCCGGCCGCGTGACCTGCTTCAACGCCGCCGCCGCCCGCATCACGGCCGTCCACCCCGCCGAGGCGCTGGGCCGCCCCCTGGAGAGCGCCCTGCCGCTGGAGGACCTCGACGGCCGCCGCTGGTGGCCGCTGACCGATCCCTACGGCGGGCTCGCCACGCGCACGGGCCAGCCCGAGCGGAACCTCCTGCTGCCCGGCGGCCGCCAGGTGCTGGTCTCCGCCCGGTACGTCCGGGAGCGGCCCGGCGGGCCCGTGGTGCGCGTCGTGATCCAGCTGCGCGGCACCGAGGCGCGGCGCCGCACCGAGCGCAGCCACGCCGAGCTGATCGCCACCGTCGCCCACGAGCTGCGCTCGCCCCTGACGTCCGTCAAGGGGTTCACGGCGACGCTGCTGGCCAAGTGGGAGCGGTTCACCGACGACCAGAAGCGGCTGATGCTGGAGACCGTCGACGCCGACGCCGACCGCGTCACCCGGCTCATCGCCGAGCTGCTGGACATCTCCCGGATCGACTCCGGCCGGCTGGAGGTGCGCCGCCAGCCGGTCGACATGGCCGCGGCCGTGCGCCGGCACGTCGAGGCGTACACCAGGGCCGGCCTGCGGGCCGACCGGTTCCGGGTGGAGGTCGCCGACGGGCTGCCCGCGCTCTGGGCCGATCCGGACAAGGTCGACCAGGTTCTGGGCAACCTCCTGGAAAACGCGGTGCGCCACGGCGAGGGAACGGTCACCATAGAGGTGACACCAGCAGTGACGAAGGCCCGGACGGAGGGGACGGCGGTCACCGTGAGCGATGAGGGCCCCGGAATCCCCGAGGAATCGATGGCCCGCGTCTTCACCCGCTTCTGGCGGGGCAGCAAGCGCGGCGGCACCGGCCTGGGCCTGTACATCGTCAAGGGCATCGTCGAGGCCCATGGCGGGACGATCACGGTGGGACGGGCCGCCCGTGGCGGCGCCCAGTTCCGATTTACCCTGCCCGTGGGCGCCCCGGCCTTCCTCACCCAGGCCTGAAGCCGCGCCCCACGGGCTCATCCGACCACACGCGCCCCTTAGACTCGACCTTTGGCACCTTTGGCATTACTGAAGGCCCCCGGTCCATGCCGTCGGGCGAAAGCGCGCAGCCAAGCGAAGCCAGCGAATCGGAAGCACGGGAAGATATGTCGGCACCCAATAAGTCGTACGACCCTGTCGAGGTCGAGGCACTGAAACCGGAAGAGATCGAGCGCAGGCGGGACGAGGCGCTCGCCGCCTTCGCCGCGGCCGCCGACCTCGAGGCTCTGCGGGAGGCGAAGGCCGCGCACATGGGCGACCGCTCCCCGCTCGCCCTCGCCAACCGCGAGATCGGCGCCCTGCCCCCGCAGGCCAAGGCCGAGGCCGGCAAGCGCGTGGGCATGGCCCGCGGTGCCGTGAACAAGGCCCTCGCCGCCCGTCAGGCGGAGCTGGAGGCCGAGCGGGACGCCCGCGTGCTGGTCGAGGAGGCGGTGGACGTCACGCTGCCCTACGACCGCATCCCGGCCGGCGCCCGTCACCCGCTGACCACGCTCTGCGAGCGCATCGAGGACGTCTTCGTCGCCATGGGCTACGAGGTCGCCGAGGGCCCCGAGGTCGAGGCCGAGTGGTTCAACTTCGACGCCCTGAACTTCGAGCCGGACCACCCGGCCCGCGCCATGCAGGACACCTTCTTCGTCCAGGGCGCCGACCCCAAGGCCGAGTCCGGCATCGTACTGCGCACCCACACCTCCCCGGTGCAGGTCCGCTCGATGCTCGACCGCGAGCCCCCCATCTACGTGGTCTGCCCCGGCCGTGTGTACCGCACGGACGAGCTGGACGCCACGCACACCCCGGTCTTCCACCAGGTCGAGCTCCTCGCCATCGACGAGGGCCTGACCATGGCCGACCTCAAGGGCACCATCGAGCACATGGTGCGCTCGCTGTTCGGTGAGGGCCTCACGACCCGGCTGCGCCCGAACTACTTCCCGTTCACCGAGCCCTCCGCCGAGCTGGACATGGAGTGCTACGTCTGCCGCGGCGAGTCGGTGGGCAACCCCGACCGCCCCTGCCGCACCTGCTCCAGCGAGGGCTGGATCGAGCTCGGCGGCTGCGGCATGGTCAACCCGCGCGTGCTGGTCGCCGCGGGCATCGACCCGGAGAAGTACAGCGGCTTCGCCTTCGGGTTCGGCATCGAGCGGATGCTGATGTTCCGCCACAACGTCGAGGACATGCGAGACATGGTCGAGGGTGACGTGCGCTTCACCAGGCCGTTCGGGATGGAGATCTGATGCGCGCCCCGCTTTCCTGGCTGCGGGAATACGTCGACCTGCCGGTCGGCGAGACCGGCCGTGACGTACAGGCCAAGCTCGTCGCCGCCGGCCTCGAGGTCGAGCGCGTCGAGCAGCTCGGCACCGGCCTCAAGGGCCCCCTGGTCGTCGGCAAGGTCCTCACCATCGAGGAGCTCGAGGGCTTCCGCAAGCCGATCCGCTTCTGCACGGTCGACGTCGGCCAGGCCAACGGCACCGGCGAGCCGCAGGAGATCGTCTGCGGCGCCCGCAACTTCGCCGTCGGCGACAAGGTCGTCGTGGTCCTGCCCGGCGCCGTGCTGCCCGGTGACTTCGCGATCGCCGCCCGCAAGACCTACGGCAAGACCTCGCACGGCATGATCTGCTCCGGCGAGGAGCTGGGCATGGGCGACGACGGCACGCACGGCATCATCGTGCTGCCGCAGGAGTACGAGCCCGGCACCGACGCCATCGAGCTGCTCGAGCTCGTCGACGACGTCCTCGACATCGCCGTCACCCCCGACCGGGGCTACTGCCTGTCGATGCGCGGCATCGCCCGCGAGGCCGCCACCGCCTACGGCCTGCCGCTGCGCGACCCGGCCCTGCTGGACGTGCCCGCGCCCAACAGCTACGGCTACCCCGTCCAGGTCGCCGACCCGTCCGGCTGCGACCGCTTCACCGCCCGCACGGTCACCGGCCTCGACCCCGAGGCCCGCTCCCCGATCTGGCTGCAGCGCCGTCTGCAGAAGGCGGGCATGCGACCGGTCTCGCTCGCCGTCGACATCACCAACTACGTGATGCTCGAGCTCGGCCAGCCGCTGCACGCCTACGACCGCTCCCGCGTCGAGGGCACCATCGGCGTGCGCCGCGCCCAGGCGGGCGAGAAGCTGACCACCCTCGACGGCACCAAGCGCGTCCTGGACGCCGAGGACCTGGTCATCACCGACAACCGCGGCCCCATCGGGCTCGCCGGTGTCATGGGCGGCGCCGACACCGAGATCGCGGACCACGCGGCCGGCCAGGGCTCCACCGAGGTCGTCATCGAGGCGGCGCACTTCGACGCCGTCGCCATCGCCCGGGCGGCCCGCCGCCACAAGCTGTCCACCGAGGCGTCCAAGCGCTTCGAGCGCGGCGTCGACCCGCAGGCGGCCTCCGCGGCCGCCCAGCGCACCGTCGACCTGCTGGTGCTGCTCGCGGGCGGCACCGCCGAGGCCGGCGTCACCGAGATCGTCGCCCCCAGCGGGCCGCGCACCATCTCGCTGAACGCCGACCACCCGGACCGCGTCGCGGGTGTCGAGTACGGCCGGGAGACCGTCGTGCGCCGCCTGCAGCAGGTCGGCTGCGACGTCTACGGACAGGACGAGCTGCTCGTCACCGTCCCCAGCTGGCGGCCCGACCTCACCGACCCGAACGACCTCGCCGAAGAGGTCATCCGGCTCGAGGGCTACGAGAACCTGCCCGCCACCCTCCCGCACCCGCCGGCCGGCCGCGGTCTGACCTCGCGTCAGCGCCTGCACCGCCGCGTCGGCCGGGCGCTGGCCGGCGCGGGCTACGTCGAGGCGCTCAACTACCCCTTCATCGGGGACTGGGCCCTGGACCACCTCGGCCTGGACGCCGACGACCCGCGCCGCACCACGGTGCGCCTGCTCAACCCGCTCTCCGACGCCGAGCCGTCGCTGCGCACCACGCTGCTGCCCGGGCTCTTCGCCGCCCTGCGCCGCAACGACAGCCGTGGCGAGCACGACCTGGCGCTCTTCGAGACCGGCTCGGTCTTCCGGCCGACCGGCGAGGAGGTCGCCCCGGTCCGGCTGCCCGTCGACCGCCGCCCGACCGACGAGGAGATCGCCCGCCTGAACGCCGCGCTGCCCCGGCAGCCGCGCCGGGCGGCCGTGGTCCTGGCCGGAGCGCGCGAGCAGGCCGGCTGGTGGGACAAGGGCCGCCCGGCGACCTGGGCGGACGCCGTCGAGGCCGGCCGGGTCGTGGCCCGCGAGGCCGGCGTCGAGCTGATCGTCCGCCAGGACCAGCAGGCCCCCTTCCACCCCGGCCGCTGCGCCGCGCTGCTGGCGCTGGTCGACGGCCAGGAGGTGCTCGTCGGCAACGCCGGTGAGCTGCACCCGCGCGTCACCAAGGCGTTCGGTCTGCCGGAGCGCACCTGCGCGATGGAGATCGAGCTGGACCGGCTGGAGGAGGCCGGCGCGGGCGTGGTCGAGGCCCCGCACGTGTCGACCTTCCCCGTGGCCACCCAGGACGTCGCGCTCGTCGTGGACGCCTCGGTCGCCGCAGCCGACGTCGAGGCCGCGCTGCGCGAGGGCGCCGGTGAACTCCTGGAGTCGCTGCGCCTGTTCGACGTCTTCACCGGCCAACAGCTGGGCGGGGGCAAGAAGTCGCTGGCCTACGCGCTGCGCTTCCGCGCCGACGACCGCACCCTGACCGCCGAGGAGGCCTCGGCGGCCCGTGACGCGGCGGTCCGGGTGGCCGTCGAGCGCACGGGCGCGGTGCTGCGCGGCGCCTAGCACTGCCCGACGGCACGCCGCCGTCATGCGCGAGGGGCGCCCCGGAACTCCGGGGCGCCCTTCCGTATGTCACGCACCGTCAGCGAAGCACGGTCCGAATATCACTCAATGGGGTGGAATCGGGGGGTCGGGTCGTTACTTTCGCGTGACTGCTCGCAAGAATCGAGCCGTCATTGCTGCTACGGGGGGCACGGCATGATCCGTACCGGGGCGCTGCGCTGCTGGCGGGGTGCGGTGTTCGCGCTGCCCGGCCTGTGGATGCTCACCGTCGTCGTCTTCGAGCTCGTCGGCTCGCTCGGCCCGCAGTTCGTCCCGCTCCTCGCCGCGGCACCCGTCATCGCCTGCGCCGTGGCCGTGGCCGCCGGCGGAGGCCGGCCCGACGGCCACGGCCGACGCCTCGCGGCCGAGCTGGAGCGCGCCAAGGAGATCGCGGTCACCGCACAGCGCGCCCTGCTGCGCCCCCTGCCGCCCCGGATCGACGGGCTCGCCCTCGCCGGCGGCCACCTCTCGGCGAGCGAAGGCGCCCTGGTCGGCGGCGATCTGTACGACGTGCAGGCCACCCCGCAGGGGGTGCGCATCATCATGGGCGACGTCCGCGGCCACGGCCTGCCCGCGCTGGCCACCGTCGCCGCCCTACTCGGCAGCTTCCGCGAGGCCGCCCACGACGAGGGCGAACTCCCCGGCGTGCTGCGCCGCCTGGAGCGCGCCCTGCACCGCCACCTGCGCGACCGGGCGCGCGGCGAGCATCCCGCCGCCGACGCCGCGGAGCGGGACCGCTCGGACGCCGAGGAGTTCGTGACCGTCCTGCTCCTGGAGATCCGCGACCAGGGCGAGGTCATGGCGCTCAACTGCGGTCACCCCTGGCCGCATCGGCTCACCGGCGCGGACGGCCCGGCCCCGGCCGTCCTGCCCACGGGCGGCGAACCGCTGCCGCCGCTGGGGATGTTCCCGCTCCCCGCCGAGCTGCCCCCGCTCGCCCTCACCCGGCTGCTGCCCGGCGACGCCCTCGTCCTGCACACCGACGGCGCCGAGGACGCCCGCGACGCCGCGGGGGCGTTCTTCCCCCTCGCCGGCGCCCTGGCCGAGGCCGTCCGCGCCGGCGTGGACGCGGCCCCCGCGACCGTCGTCGAGCGCGTCCAGGACGCCCTGTTGCGGCACACCGGAGGGCTGCTCTCGGACGACTTCGCGCTGCTGGCCCTGCGCAACGACCGCGACCGCGTCCCGGCGCAGTCCCGTCCCCCGTCCCTGGCGCGCTCCTGCCTGCGCTCCTGACGTGCGAGGGCGGCCGTGGCCCGTTCACACCCCGTGCGAAGGGATCTCCACTACGCTGATCCCACCGAGCGCACCGGAGGGCAGGATGGAGCCCAACACACTGCTCGACGCCATCCTCGACGAGGCGGGAATCTCCCACGCAGGTCTGGCCGCCCACATCAACGCGGCAGGCCGGGCCCGGGGACTGGCGTTGCGTTACGAACACACCGCCGTCGCCCGCTGGCTCAAGGGCCAGCGGCCGCGCGGCCAGGTACCGGACCTCATCTGCGAGGTCCTCGGCGAGCGGCTGCACCGCGCGCTGACCCTCGACGACATCGGACTCGGCACCCCCGGCAGCCCCCGGGTGCCCGGCACCCCCCTGTCCGGCTTCGTCGAGCGCGCCACCGCCCTGTGGCGCTCCGACGAACAGCAACGCGAACACGTGGTCACGGCCCCCGCCGTCACGGGCACCCCCGCGGTCATCCCGGTCTGGGAGTGGGAGAACCCTCCCGAGGACGCCGACGTCTCCCGGCGCGGCCTGACCCGGGTCTCCCACGACGACATCGACATGCTGCGCGCGGCCCGGGCGCACTACGAGCAGATGTACCGCAAGGCGGGCGGCGTGGCGACCCGGGGCCGCGTCGTCGGCTTCCTCAACGCCGAGGCGGCGCCGCTGCTGCGCGGCGGCTACTCCGATGCGATGGGCCGTCAACTGCACCGTGCCACAGGCGGACTGGTGGCCGTCGCCGGCATCTGCGCCTACGACTCCGACGCGCACGGACTGGCCCAGCGCTACTTCCACCAGGCGCTCCGGCTGGCCAAGGCCAGCGGGGACCGCGGGCTGGGCGCGTATGTGATCGCCCTCCTCGTCAACCAGTCGCTGTTCATGGGGGAGTACCGCCAGGCCGTCGCCTTCGCCGAGTCCGCGCTGCGGGCCGGGGGCACCCATCTCACCCCCGCCCTCGCCGCCGACCTCTACGCCATGCAGGCCAAGGCCTACGCCCGGCTGGGCGACGGCGCCGGGGCGCTGGGCTGCATCCGGCGGGCCGAGGCGGCCGCCGAGCGCATCCACCGTGGCCAGGAACCCGCCGAGACCGGCTACGTCCAGCCCGGCCTGGTGAACGTACAGGTGGCGGAGGCGCTGCTGAGCCTCGGCGACCTCGGACCCGCCCGTGAGCACGCGGACCGGGCCGTCGACACCCCCGCCCACGACCGGGGCCGTGTCCACCGGCTCGCCATGCTCACGCACATCGAGCTGCGTCAGGGAGACGCGGACAAGGCGGTGGCCACCGCACGGGAGATGACCGAGCAGGCGAGAGGCATGGAATCGCAGCGCTTACGGGACCGGCTCCGTGCGGTGCGCGAGCACCTGATCGAGAGTGGGTGCGCGGCCACGGCCGAGGCCGCCGAGATGATCGACGGGGCGCTGCGCGTGCCCTTGTGAGTGAGATCGCCAGGACAGCGCCCGGGAGGTGGCCACCTCGGCGGAAGGTGGCAAACACGTGCGTTGGAAGAATCTCAAGGAGTTGACCGTCTACGAGAACCGCTGGTTCCAGGTCAATCTCGCGGACGTCGAGCTCCCCGACGGCCGGCATCTCGACCACTTCCTCATCCGGCTGCGGCCCGTCGCCGTGGCCACGGTGGTCAACGCGGCCAACGAGGTCCTGCTGCTGTGGCGGCACCGTTTCATCACCGACAACTGGGGCTGGGAGCTGGCGGCCGGCGTCGTCGAGGACGGCGAGGACATCGCCTACGCGGCGGCCCGGGAGATGGAGGAGGAGACCGGCTGGCGGCCCTCCCGGCTGCGGCACCTGATGTCCGTCGAGCCGTCCAACGGGCTCACCGACGCCCGGCACCACATCTACTGGACGGACGAGGCCGAGTACATCGGCGACCCCGAGGACGGCTTCGAGTCGGACCGCCGCGAGTGGGTGCCGCTCAAGCTGGTGCCCGACCTGATCGCCCGCGGTGAGGTGCCGGCCGCCAACATGGCGGCGGCCCTGCTGCTCCTGCACCACATCCGGCTCGGCTGACGGGCCGCCGGGCGCGTCCCGCGCTCATCGGCCGACCGCCTGCCACACGGCGACCGCCAGTCCGGCGAGGCCGGTGAGCGCGGCAAGTGACGGCAGCGGCCACTTGCCGTGCTCCAGAGCCCGTACCCGCTCCGTCATCTCGGTGATGTCGCGCTCGGTCTGGTCGCTGCGCTGGGTGAGAAGAGCGAGGTGGCCGTCGATGCGGACGACGCCCACATCGAGACTGCGCCTGAGCTCCGCGAGCTCGGCCGCCTTCGCGGCGTGCTCGGGATGGGTGGTCACGGTCCGTACCCCTTCCGGAAGTGTCCTTCGTGCTTGCCGACGAGTGCGAGTCAACCGCGTCGGCCTGCGGGGCGGGAGCGTGTGCGGGGGGTATATGCGGGTCACCGGCGCACACCCCGTGTGAAAGCAGGGGGTGCGCCGGGCCGCCGTCGGTCACCGTGCGTAGCGATCTAGTACGTGTAGAAGCCCGAGCCCGTCTTGCGGCCCAGCCGGCCCGCGTCGACCATGCGCTGCAGCAGCGGCGGGGCGGCGTACAGCGGCTCCTTGTACTCGGCGTACATGCTGTCGGCGACGGAGGCGACCGTGTCCAGGCCGATCAGGTCGGCGAGCTTGAGCGGGCCCATGGGGTGGGCGCAGCCCAGCTCCATGCCGTTGTCGATGTCCTCGCGGCTGGCCATGCCCGACTCGAACATCCGGATCGCGGAGAGCAGGTACGGGATGAGCAGGGCGTTGACGACGAAGCCGGAGCGGTCCTGGGCGCGGATGGCGTGCTTGCCCAGGACGTTGCCGACCAGTATTTCGGCGCGCTTGATCGTCTCTTCGCCGGTGGTCAGCGCGGGGATCAGCTCGACGAGCTGCTGCACGGGGGCCGGGTTGAAGAAGTGGATGCCGATCACGCGGTCGGGGCGGGAGGTCGCCACGGCCAGCTTCACCAGCGGGATGGAGGAGGTGTTGGACGCCAGGATGGCGTCCGGGCGGGTGATCACCTGGTCGAGGACCTGGAAGATCTCGGTCTTGACCTGCTCGTTCTCGACGACGGCCTCGATGACGAGGTCCCGGTCGGCGAATTCGCCCAGGTCGGTGGTGAAGGTCAGGCGCGCCAGGGTGGCGTCGCGCTCCGCCTCGGTGATCTTGCCGCGTTCGGCGGCCTTGCCGAGGGAGTTGGTCAGGCGGGTGCGGCCCAGCTCCAGCGCCTCGCCCGTCGTCTCGGCGACCTTGACGTCCAGGCCGGCCCGGGCACACACCTCCGCGATGCCCGCGCCCATCTGGCCGCAGCCCACCACTCCGACGCGTTCGATGTCGGTCACATCGTGCCTTTCGCTGATCGCTGATCTTCGTCGACCGGCGGGGATCGGAGGTCATCCGGCTCCCGCCTCGGAAAAGACGTTACTCCGCGGGGGGCGGTGCCGGGCGGGCCGGGGCGGGCATGCTCTGCGCGAGGGGTGTGACGGGCGGTCCGCCGTTGACGAAAGAGGGGTTGCATATGGGACGTATGAGTCGAAGAGGGTTCACCGTCGCCGCGGCCGGTGCCATGACGGTGATGCTGGCGACGGGTGAGGCGGGCGCGCTGCCGGCATCGGGGGCCGGCGGAGCCCAGGCCCGCAAGCGGGAGTTCCGCGGCATGTGGGCGGCCACGGTCGTGAACGTCGACTGGCCCTCGCGCCCCGGCCTGGCACCCGAGGTCCAACGCGCCGAGCTGCTGGCGCTGTTCGATGCCGCCGTGGCCCGCCGGCTGAACGCCGTGCTGCTGCAGATCCGGCCGACCGCCGACGCCTTCTGGCCGTCACGGTACGAGCCGTGGTCGGAATACCTGACCGGCACTCAAGGGCGCTCGCCCGGCTGGGATCCGCTGGCCTTCGCCGTGCGCGAGGCCCACAAGCGCCGCCTGGAGCTGCACGGTTGGTTCAACCCCTACCGCATCGCCAACCACACCGACCCCGGTCGGCTCGTCCCCGGCCACCCGGCGCGGGTCCACCCCGAGTGGGCCGTGCGCTACGGCGGCAAGCTCTACTACAACCCCGGCCTGCCCGAGGTGCGCCGCTTCGTCCAGGACGCCATGCTCGACGCGGTCTGGCGCTACGACCTGGACGGCGTGCACTTCGACGACTACTTCTACCCCTACCCCGTGGCCGGTCAGGTCTTCGACGACACGGCCGCCTACCAGCGCTACGGCGCCGGCTTCCCCGACCGGGCCGCCTGGCGGCGCGACAACATCGACCGCCTGGTGCGCGAGACGCGCGAGCGCATCAAGAAGCGCAAGCGGCACGTGCGCTTCGGCGTCAGCCCGTTCGCCGTCTGGCGCAACCGCGCCACCGATCCCCTGGGCTCCGACACCCGGGCCGGGGTGCAGACCTACGACGACCTGTACGCCGACACCCGCAGGTGGGTCCGCGAGGGCTGGATCGACTACATCGTCCCGCAGTGCTACTGGCACATCGGCTTCCCCGTCGCCGACTACGCCAAGCTCGTCCCCTGGTGGGCGCGGACCGTACGCGGCACGGACGTCCACCTCTACATCGGCGAGGCCCTGTACCGGGCCGGCGATCCCGCGCAGCCGGCGCCCTGGCAGGACCCCGCCGAGCTCTCCCGCCACATCGCCCTGGGCCGTGCGCACCCCGAAGTGCTCGGCAACGTCTACTTCTCCGCCAAGCAGGTGGCGGCCGACCGCATCGGGGCGATGGCGCGCGTGGTGAAGGACCACTACCCCCACCGCGCGCGCCCGCCGCGCTGACGGCTACGGCCGGCTAGCCCTGGTCGCCGGCCTTGCGGTGGTCCACCACGGAGTCGGGCCCCGGGGACATGATGGTCTCGTGCCCGTTCTCCGCCCGGACGCGGTAGGGCGGCGTTCCGTCGGGGCCCAGTACCTCAACGATCTCCACGACGTGGTCCTGCTTGCCGACCACCCTGCCGTGTACGACCAGCCGGTCGCCCTTGCTCGCATGCATCGACGGTGACCCTTCCGTTGTGTGGGTGGACAAGGTGCACTCGGATACTCCCAGCCTAGGGTGACCGGCGGTATAGGGCGCGCTCAGGAATGTGCGGCGGCCGGCCGTCGTGTCACCGTCCGGCCCGCTGCGTCGCGCCGATGCAGACCAGCACGGCGAGCGCCGCCAGCGGCGCCGCCGGCGTCAGGCTCTCGCCCAGCAGGGCCACCGACCACACCAGGGTGAGCAGCGGCTGGGCCAGCTGCACCTGGCTGGCCCTGGGCACGCCGATGGCGCCCATGCCCCGGTACCAGACCCACAGGCTGACGAACTGGGACGTGCCCAGCCAGAGCAGCCCGGCGAGGGCGTGCCCGGTCGGCCGGACGGGCTCGGCGAGCAGGGCGATGACCGCACCGGTCAGGGCCAGGGGCAGGCACAGCACCAGTGCCCAGCCGATGATCTGCCAGCCCGGCAGCTCGCGCGCCAGGGCGCCGCCCTCGGCGTATCCCGCGGCGCAGATCAGCAGGGCGCCCAGCAGGTACAGGTCGCCGGGCGAGAAGCGTCCGCCGCTCTGGTAGAGGGCGAAGGCGACGACCACGGCGGCGCCGGCCAGCGCGGCCGCCCAGAAGCCGCGCGAGTGCCGGGTGCGGGTCCGCACCGCCGCGTACGCGGCCGTCGTCAGCGGCAGCAGGCCCACCACCACGGCCGCGTGCGAGGTCGAGGACGTCTGCAGGGCCAGCGTGGTGAGGAGGGGGAACCCCACGACGGTGCCGGCGGCCACGGCCAGCAGGGGCAGCAGGTGCCGGCGGGCCGGCAGCGGCACCCGCCCGGCCAGCAGGCAGCTTCCGGCGATCAACGCCGCCAGGACGGCCCGGCAGGTCGTCACCGACCACGGCCCCATCCCCTCGAGGGCCCAGGCGGTCGCGGGGAACGTCAGGGAGAACATGCCGACCCCGAGGGCGGCGAGCAGCATGCCGCCGCCCGAACGGCCGCGCGCCCCGGCGGCGTCCACCACGGGCGGCGCCTGCGCGGGAACGCTCACCGCTATCGAAGAAGGGGCAGTAGCGCTATCTTGTGCTGTCATGCATGAGCGTAACAGCGTGGCCGAACTCGCGGGCATCCTGCGCGGAGAGCTCGACCGCTACTCTCCCGGTGAGAAGCTGCCCTCCAGCAGGGCCCTCGTCGAGCGCTTCCACGTCAGCCCCGTCACCGTCTCCCGAGCGCTGGCCTCCCTGGCCGCCGAGGGCCTGGTGCGCACCAGGCCCGGCGCGGGCGCCTTCCGGGCCCAGCCGCACGCCGCCCCCGCCCGGGCCGGCGACACCTCCTGGCAGCAGGTCGCGCTCAGCGCCGAGACCGGCGACGACTCCGTGCCCCGCTCCGTCGACGCCGGCGGCGTCCTCACCTCCCTCGCCAGCCCGCCCCCCGGCGTCATCGAACTCAGCGGCGGCTACCTCCACCCCGGCCTCCAGCCCGAACGCGCCCTGGCCGCCGCCCTCGGACGGGCCGGGCGCCGGCCGGGCGCGTGGGAGCGCCCGCCCCTGGAGGGCGTCGACGAGCTGCGGTCGTGGTTCGCCCGCGAGATCGGCGGCCCGGCCGGCACGGTCGCCCCCTCCGGCGTACTGATCACCTCCGGCGGCCAGAGCGCCCTCACCACCGCCCTGCGCGCCCTCGCCCCGCCCGGCGCACCCGTGCTCGTCGAGTCCCCCACCTACCCAGGCATGGTCGCCGCCGCGCGCGCCTCGGGGCTGCGGCCCGTGCCCGTACCCGTGGACGACCGCGGCGTACGCACCGATCTGCTCGCGGAGGCCTTCCGGGCCAGCGGCGCCAGGGTCTTCGTCTGCCAGCCGCTCTTCCAGAACCCCACCGGCACGGTGCTGGCCGACGACCGGCGCCGGGAGGTCCTGCGGATCGCCCGCGCGGCCGGGGCCTTCGTCATCGAGGACGACTTCGCGCGCCGCCTCGTCCACGAGGGCGCCCCGCCGCTGCCGCCCACGCTGGCCTCGCAGGACGTGGACGGCGTCGTCGTCCACGTCTGCTCACTGACCAAGTTCACCTCGCCCAGCCTGCGCGTGGGAGCCCTCGCCGCCCGCGGCCCCGTCCTGGAACGGCTGCGGGCCATCCAGGTCGTCGACAGCTTCTTCGTGCCCCGCCCGCTGCAGGAAACGGCCCTCGAACTCGTCGGCGCCCCCGCCTGGTCCCGGCACCGCCGCGCGGTCGCCGCCGAACTGCGCACCCGCCGCGAGACGCTCCTGGCCGAACTGGCCCGCGAACTCCCCGTCCTCGTCCCGGACGTCGTGGCCCAGGGCGGCTTCCACATCTGGTTCCGCCTCCCGGACGGCACCGACGAGAGCGCCCTGGCCGCCGCCGCGCTGCGCGCCGGGGTCGCCGTCAACGCCGGCCGCCCGTTCTACTGCGCCGAACCCCCCGCCCCGCACCTGCGCCTGTGCTTCGCGGGCGCGGCGGGCACGGCCGAACTGGCCGAGGGAGTACGCCGGTTGCGCACGGCGTACGAGGAGCTCAGCGCGGGTCGCTGAGGGGCCCGCCGCCGGCCCGCGTCACCGCCTCCCGCAGCCACCGGTGCGCCGGATCGTCATCGACCCGCACATGCCACGCCATGCCCGTGTCGACGCCCGGCAGCGACAGCGGAACGTCCCGGACGACCAGCGGCATCGTCCGCGCGGCGTGCGCGGCGACGGGCGCGGCCACCAGGGCCAGGGCGTCCGAGCTCAGCGCCAGGAAGCAAGCCGTCGCATGGCTCGGCACGGTCGCCAGCACCTGACGGCTCAGCCCCAGCACCGCCAGACGCTCGTCGACGACGCCGCGCAGGCGGCCCCGGCGGGTGACGGTGATGTGGGGGAGCGCGGCGAACATCTCGACGGTCAGCGGCTCGTGGGCGTGCGGCGCGCCGGCCCGGCAGACGGTGACGAAATGGTGCCGGGCGAGCGGGGCGCTGCGCACGTCGTGGGGGAGCGCGGGCAGTCGGCCGACGTCCAGGTCGACGCCGTCGCGCAGGTCGGCGGGGTCCTCGTCGCCCTCGGGCAGGAAGCGCAGCCGGATGCCGGGGGCCTCGCGGGCGACGCGCTCGGTGAGCGCCGGGCCGACGACGACGGCGAAGGCGTCGTTCGTGCGGAGCGTGAAGTCCCGCTGGACGGAGGCGATGTCGAGCGGCTCGGCCGGCCGCAGCGCGGCCAGCGCGCCGGCGAGGGCCGCCTCGGCCCGCGGGCGCAGCTCCAGCGCCCGCGGGGTGAGGGCGAGCCCCCGCCCGGCGGGGACCAGCAGCGGATCGCCCAGCACCCGGCGCAGCCGGCCCAGGGTGCGGCTCATCGCGGACGCCGAGACGTTCATCCGCGCGGCCGCCCCCGTCACACTGCCCTCGCGCAGCAGGGCGTCCAGCGCGGGCAGCAGGTTCATGTCCGGTAGTTGCATGGCAGTCAATTCTGGCTTGAGCATTCGGAACTTGTGGTCAATCATCCCCCGCCCCCACGATGAACCCGACACCGGAAAGCGATGGGACAGATGATCGACACCAAGCGACGCAACACCGCCCTCCTGGTCGCGGGCTGCTTCTTCATGGAGAACCTGGACGGCACCATCGTCACCACCGCCGCACCCAGGATGGGTGACGCCCTGGGCGTCGACCCGACCGCCATCGGCCTGGTCGTCACCGCCTACCTGGTGACGCTCGCCGTCCTGATACCGCTCAGCGGCTGGCTGACCGCCCGCTTCGGGGCCCGGCGCGTCTTCCTGACCGCCATCGCCGTGTTCACCCTGGCCTCGCTGGGGTGCGCGCTCAGCACCAGCCTCGGCGAGCTGGTCGCCCTGCGCGTCCTGCAGGGGGCCGGCGGCGCCATGATGGTCCCGGTCGGACGGCTGATGGTGGTCTCCGGCGCCGAGAAGCCCGACATACCCCGGCTCGTCTCGTACGTCGTCTGGCCCGCTCTGGTCGCCCCGGTCCTCGCACCGCTGGCAGGCGGCCTGCTCACCACCTATGCGAGCTGGCACTGGATGTTCCTCGTCAACCTCCCCCTCGGCGCCCTGGCGTTCGCCGTCGCATGGCGCCTCGTCGACGCCCCCGCCGAGGGCCCGGACACCGCCGCCGTGCCGCGCCTGGACCGGTGGGGCGTCGTCCTGACCTCCACCGGCCTCGGCGCGCTGACATGGACGGCCCACCTGCTCTCCGAGCCCGGGACGGACCTGGTGCCCGCGCTCGTCGCGGGAGGCGTCGCCGTGCTGCTCCTGGCGGTGGCGGCGCGGCATCTGCTGCGTACGGCCGAGCCGCTGATCGACCTGCGCACGCTGCGGGTGGCGACCTTCCGGGCGTCGGTGTCCGGGGGCTCGCTGTTCTGGATCGTCGTGGCGGCCGTGCCCTTCCTGCTGCCGCTGCTCTTCCAGGAGGTCTTCGGCTGGAGCGCGGTCGAGTCCGGCGCCATGGTGCTGTTCGTCTTCGTGGGCAACATCGCCATCAAGCCGGCGACGACCTTCCTGCTCAACCGCTACGGCTTCCGGCCGCTGCTGGTCGTCGCCACGCTCGGGGTCGGCGCCACCACGACGCTGTGCGCCTTCCTCACCGCCGCGACGCCGCTCGCCCTCGTCGTCGTCCTCACCGTGATCAGCGGCGCCGCCCGCTCCCTCGGCCTCACCTGCTACCAGGTCATCGCCTTCGCCGACGTCCCGCAGGAGCGGATGCGCCACGCCAACACCCTCCAGTCCACGGCCCAGCAGGCCGCCGCGGGCCTCGGCGTCGCCGCCGCCACGGTCGCGCTGCGCGCCGGAGGGCCCCTCGGCGACCTGCTGCCGGGACAGCCGACCCCGGCGACCGCCTACACGGTGGCCTTCTGCCTGCTCGCGCTCGTCAGCCTCGGCGCGCTGGCCGGCGCCCTGCGCCTGCACCCCACGGCGGGCGACGCGGTCCGCCGCCCGGCACCGCGCCCCGCGGGGCACCGTGACCTCGAGCGCGCGTGACGAGGGCCCGCCCCTTCACGCACCGGCCGCGCGGCGCCTGCGGTAGTACGCCACCGTGACCACCGCCAGGAGCGGCCCCCAGGCCAGCAGCGGTACGTAACAGGCCGTCATGAGCCATGCCGAGGCGCCCTTCGGAGCGTCGGCGGCCTCGAACTGGCCCTGCCAGCCGCCGCACGCCGCCATCCCCGTGATCACGGTGACGGCGGCGGCCCCCAGGGCGGCGGGGACGACCGCGGCGAGGACGGGGATGTTCCGTCCGCCCAGGACGGGCACCCAGCGCGGCACCCGCTCGCCCCACGCGCCGATCAGGCCGAGGGCGAGCAGGCCCAGACACTCGGCGAAGACGCTCAGCGCGACCAGATTGAGCGAGGTCCAGCCGGGGAAGTTGCTCGCGTGCAGCTCGCTGCCTTCCCCGAACCCGGACGGCATGCCGACGGCGATCGCGCACCGCCACAGGCCGGAGGGCAGCAGCGTCAGCGGCACGGCGTGCGCCGCCCAGCGGATCGCCCGCGGGACGGCCGGTGCGGTCGGCCGGGGGTGGTGGACTGTCGTCGAGAGAGCCATGGCGCGTTCCTTGTCCGTGGTGAGTGGGCGTCTCCAATCTCGTGCGCACCCCGGCCCCCGGACCATCTGCCGATCAGCGGATCTCCGGCCCCCGCGGGGCCGTTCTCCTCCGCCGATCGGCAGAGGAGAACGGCGGCCACCCGTCCGTAAGATCGACTCCATGGGGAGGACCGGGGGATGGACAGGCCGTGACGCGGCCGCGGCCGGCTGCGCCGCGGTGGGCGCCACCGTCGTCGCGTACGGCACGGCGGCGCTGCCGTACGCGGTCGTGCCGGCGACCGCCGCGGTGGCGCTGCTGCTGTGGGCGCTCGTCGGCGGGCCGTCCGCGCGGCACGGACTGGCGGAACCGCTCGCGGTCACCGGCGTGCTGTCCCTGGCCACCACGGCCCTGACGGCCCCGCCGACGACGTCCGGCGGTTCCTGGCCGCGGCTCGGGGAGACCGTCGCGCTCCTGCTGCTGATCGTCGTCGTGACCCGCCGGGCCCCGCTCCGCCGGGCGGCGGTGGCGGTCGCCCTCGCGGGCGCGGCGGTCGCCGCGTGGACGCTGCCGCTGCTGCCGGCGCCCTCCCCGCTGTCGCTGGCCGGCGCCGCCGCGTTCTGGAGCCTGCCCGTCCTGGGCGCCGTCGTCGTGGGCGGCTATCCGCGGCTGATGGAACACCGCAGGAACCTGCTGGTCACCGAGGTCCGCCGGGCCCAGCAGCTCGAACTCGCCCGCGACCTCCACGACTTCGTGGCCCACGACGTCAGCGGCATCGTGGCGCAGGCACAGGCCGCCCGCTTCGTGGCCGCCACCGACCCCCGCCAGGCGCTGCCGGCCCTGGAGCGCATCGAGGCCGCCGGCCTGAGCGCCCTGGCCTCGATGGACCGCACCATAGCGATGCTGCGCGCGGCGGCCGGCACCGAACGGCCGGACGGCGGTGCCGTCGAGCCCCTGCCGGGCGTGGACCAACTGCCCGGCCTCGTCGAACGGTTCGCCGGCATCGGCGAAGAGGCCCGGCTCGTCGTGGCGCCCGGCGCCACCGACGGCCTCTCCCGTGCCACCGGATCCACGGTCCACCGCGTGGTGGCCGAGGCCCTCACCAACGTCCGCCGCCACGCCCCCGGCGCCCGTCACGTCGACGTCACGCTCGACCGCGCCCGTACCGCCGACGGCGCGCCCGCCGTCGAGGTCCGGGTGGTCAACGCCCCCGGGACCGGCGCGACCGGCACCCGCACGGCGCTGCGCCGGGAGCGCGAGGGGCACGGCGGACAGGGCCTGAGCGGGCTGCGCGAGCGCGTACGGGCCGCCGGCGGAACCCTGACCTACGGCCCGCACGACGGCGGATGGCACGTGGCCGCCGTCCTGCCCCACACCCACCAGGACGTGGCATGAGCGACGGACCGACCCGCATCCTGCTGGCCGACGACCAGGACGACGTCCGCAGCGGCTTCCGCCTCGTGCTGAACTCGCAGCCGGACATGACCGTCGTGGGCGAGGCCGCCGACGGCCGTACCGCGCTCGAACTGGCCCGGCGGCTGCGGCCGGACGTCGTCCTGGCCGACATCCGGATGCCCGGCCTCGACGGCCTGGAACTCACCCGCCTCCTGGCCGGCCCCCAGGCACCGGAGCCGGTCCGGGTCGTGGTCGTCACCACCTTCGACCTCGACGACTACGTGCACACCGCCCTGCGCGACGGCGCCTGCGGCTTCCTCCTCAAACGCTCCGGCCCCGCCCTGCTGATCGAGGGGGTCCGCTCGGCCATGGCCGGGGACGCCCTGATCAGCCCGCAGATCACGGTGCGCCTGCTGCGCCGGCTGGCCGACCCGCCCACCGTGCGCACGCCCGTGGCCGATCCGCTCACCGACCGCGAGCGGGAGATCGTCCGCCTGATCGCCCGCGGCCGCACCAACGCGGAGATCGGCGCGGAGCTGTTCATCTCGCCCGGGACCGCCAAGACCCACGTCGCCAACATCCAGGCCAAGCTGAGGGCCGGCAACCGCGTCGGCATCGCGGCCTGGGCCTGGGAGACGGGCCTGGTTGCCCCGCGCCCGTAGCACCGGCCGTTCCGACCGCCCGCGCCCCCTACCCGTAGTACTCCGGAGCTACGCGCAGGGTCGGCTCCCCGGTGGGACGCCAACCACACCACCTGATCCCTACCTTCCGTACCGCAAGCACGAAAGCCCCCGGTACGGAAGGACCCCGTCATGGCCGTCATGGCGTCCCGCCCGCGCAGCGGCCCGCGCCGCGCCCTGCTCGCCGCGCTCGTCGCCGCCTCCGTCGCGGTGCCGGTGGCGGGCGTCGCCCGCCCGGCGGCGGTCCCGGCCCCCGCCCCCGCCGCCCTCACCCCCCTGCGCGCCGCGACCCCCGCCGCGCTCCAGGAGCGCTACGCCGCCCACCGCGCCGGCATCCGGGCGGCCGAACGGGCGGCCGCCGCCCACGGCGACCGCCGACGGGCCGCCACGCTGCGCGCCATGGCCGACCCGGCGCGCCGCTTCCTCGCCTTCGACGGCCGTGACGGCGGACGCACCGCCGAGGTCCTCGGCGACCTCGCGCGCGCAGAGCGGATCGCGGTGCTGGTACCCGGTTCCGACACCAGCCTCGACACCTACGGGCGGTTCCTGGCCGGCGCCGTGGCCCTGCGGCGGGAGCTGGGCGAGCGGGCCGCCGTCGTCGCCTGGCTCGGCTACGGCACCCCGGGCACCTTCAGCACCGCGGTGCTCACGCCGGCGCGGGCCGACACCGCCGCCCCCCGACTGCGGGACTTCGTCCAGGAGTTGAGCGTCGCCAGGCCGGCGGCGAGGACCTCGCTGGTGTGCCACTCCTACGGCGCGGTCGTCTGCGCCCGGGCCGCCCCGGGCCTGCCGGTCGCCGACATCGTCCTGTACGGCAGCCCCGGCACCGGCGCCGCCGACCATGTCGGCCACTTGCGGACGCGGGCCAGGGTCTGGGCGGGCCGCGGCGCCCGCGACTGGATCGCGGACGTGCCGCACATACGCCTCGCCCTGGGCTTCGCCACCGTCGGGCTCGGCACCGATCCGCTCGCGAAGCGGTTCGGAGCCCGCCCCTTCGACGCGGGCTCCGCCGGGCACGGCGACTACCTCGAGCCCCGCTCCACGTCCCTGAGGAACATCGCCCGGATCGTCTCCGGAGCGATGCCCGCCGAGGAGGGTCGCCATGCGTGACACCGTACGGCGCATCGAGCGCGCCACCCCGCCCGGCCGCGACCGCGGCATCGACGCCCTGCGCGCCCTCGCCGTCCTCGGCGTGGTCCTCGGCCACTGGCTGGTCACCGCCCTGGTCGCCGACACCGGCACGGTGCGCGGCGCCAGCCCCCTGCAGCACATGCCCGGGCTGGCCCCCCTCTCCTGGCTGTTCCAGACCCTCGCCGTCTTCTTCCTGGTGGGCGGGCACGTCGGCGCCGCGGGGTACGCCTCGGCCCGCGCCCGCGGCGCGACGTACCGGCAGTGGCTCGGCGCCCGGCTGGCGCGGCTGTTCGGGCCGGTCGCCGCCGTGCTGGCGGTGTGGACGGTGGCGGCGGGCGCGATGCTGGCGGCCGGGGCCGGGTACGCGACCGTGCACACCCTGGGCAAGCTGGTGCTCTCCCCCCTGTGGTTCCTGCTGGTCTTCGCGGTGCTGACGGCCGCGACCCCGCTGGTCGCCGGGCTGCACCCGCTGTGGCCGCTCGCGGTGGTGGCGTGCGGGGACCTCGTCCGGCTGGGCCTCGGCGGCCCCGCCTGGCTCGGCTGGCTGAACGTGGCCGCCGGCTGGCTGGTGCCGTACTGCCTGGGCGCGGCCTGGGCGCGCGGCGCCTTCCCGGTGCGCGCGACCGGGCGGGCGCTGCTGGCCGGCGGCGCGGCCGCCGCCACGGGCCTCGTCCTGTACGCCGGTTACCCGGCGTCCATGGTCGGGGTGCCCGGCGCCGCGGTGTCCAACCTCGACCCGCCCACCCTCGCGGCCGTCACCTTCGGCCTCGCCCAGTGCGGGGCGGCCCTGCTGCTGCTCGGCCCGCTGCGCCGGCTGCTGCGGCGGCCGGTGGCGTGGGCGGCGGTGGCGCTGGTGAACCTGGCCGCGATGACCGTCTTCCTCTGGCACCAGACCGCGATGATGGCGGTAACCGCCCTCGGCCTGCTCGCGGGCGAGGCCCTGCCCGGCCTGCACACCGTGCCCGACGGACCCGGCTGGGTGCTCGCCCGGCTGGCCTGGCTGCCGGTGTTCGCCGTGGCGCTGCTGGTGTGCCTGGCGGCCTTCCACGCCTACGAACGGGGCACCGCGGGCGGGCGCGGCGGGAGCCGCACCGTGCGCGGGCGGGGGCCCGCGCGGACGGCGGAGGTACGGCGTGCCTAGAGTTGATCTTGTGCGGATGGGGGAGAAGGAACGGTTCGCCGCAGGGGCGCGCTCGACGCTGCGCGCCCTGGCCACGGGCCTGTTGACGATGCGGCGCGACCCGCTGCCGCGGCTGCGCTCGCTCGGCTGGCTGCCGCATGCCCACGTGGTGCTGATCGCGCTGTTCATCTGTCCCTTCAACGTCGCCGGCAGCAGCGGGGAGTTCCACCAGAATCCGACACTCCGGATGCTGCTCTCGGTGCTCCAGTCGGCGTCCGTCGTCCTCGCGCTGTCCCGCCCGGTACCCGCCTGGTGGCTGTCGACGACCACCCTCTTCCTCGTCGCGGCGCTCGGCGAGGCCGAGGTCAGCCGGGACCACCTGTGGCCGTGGGGCATCGAGGGCATCGTCCTGCACACCCTCGTGCTGCTCCTCCTCGCCCTGCGGGTCCGCCCCCTGATCGCGGCCCAGGCGCTGACACTGACCGTCCTGTCCGGGCTGCTCAACACCGTCTTCCAGACCCAGGACCACAACGAGGTCCTCACCCGCGCCCTCGTACCCTTCGCGACCGCGGTCGTCGTCGGAGCCTCCCTGCGCATGAGCCGGGTGGCCCGCACGCGCCTGGTCGAGCAGGAGGTGCTCACCGCCGAGGAGCGCTCCCGGCGCACCCTGCTGGAGGAGCGCAACCGCATCGCCCGCGAGCTGCACGACGTGGTCGCTCACCACATGTCGGTCATCTCCATCCAGGCCCAGGTCGCCCCGCACCTGGTCGAGAACCCGTCCGCGGATCTGAAGGAGAACCTCGCCGGCATCCGCCAGAACGCGGTCGAGGCGCTGACCGAACTGCGCCGGGTCCTGGGCGTCCTGCGCTCCGAGGACCCCTCCGCCGAGGGTGCGCGACACGCGCCGCAGCCCACCCTCGACCGCCTGGCCGAACTGGTCGAGAACGTACGGGGCGCCGGCCTCGCCGTCACCACCGAGATCACGGGCCGGCCGCGCTCGCTGTCCCCGGGCGTGGAGCTCTCGGCCTTCCGCATCGTCCAGGAGTCGCTCAGCAACGCGATGCGCCACGCCCCCGGAGCCCAGGTGCGCGTGGGGATCGGCTACCACCCCTCGGGGGTCACGGTCCGCGTCGTCAACACCGCCCCGGACCGGCCGGTGGCGCCCTCGCCGGGCGCCGGCCACGGCCTGCTCGGCATGCGCGAGCGCACCGCGATGCTCGGCGGCGAACTCGCCGCCGGAGCCACCCCCGACGGCGGCTACGAAGTGATCGCCACCCTGCCCGTACTCTTCGCCGCCCCAGGCGCCGACCCCGTCGAGGACACCGCATGACCGCCATCCGCGTGCTGATCGCCGACGACCAGATGATGGTCCGTCAGGGCTTCACGGTCCTGCTCAACGCCGAACCCGGCATCGAGGTCGTCGGCCAGGCCGTGGACGGCGAGGACGCCGTCGCCAAGGTCGCCGAACTCGCCCCGGACGTCGTGCTGATGGACATCCGCATGCCCCGGCTCGGCGGCATCGACGCCACGCGCCGCATCACCGCGCCCGCCGGCGCCACCGTCAAGGTCCTGGTCCTGACCACCTTCGACCTTGACGAGTACGTCTACGAGGCGCTGCGCGCGGGCGCGTCCGGGTTCCTGCTGAAGGACGCCTCGGCCGACGAGCTCGCCCACGCCGTCCGCGTGGTGGCGGGCGGCGACGCCCTGCTTTCCCCGAACCTCACCAAGCGCCTCATCGCCGAGTTCTCCCGGACGGCCGGCGCCCCCCGCGCCCCGCTCAGGGAACGCGTCGGCGGCCTGACGGAACGCGAGACCGAGGTCCTGTCCCTGATCGCCCAGGGCCTGTCCAACGCGGAGATCGCCGCACGCCTGGTGCTCGCGGAACAGACCGTGAAGACCCATGTGAGCCGGATCCTGGTCAAGCTGGGCCTGCGCGACCGGACCCAGGCAGCCGTCTTCGCCTACGAGACGGGCCTGGTGCGCCCGGCCGGATACTGACCCCTCCGCCGGGCCGGGAGTGATCATGGGGAGATGACTGATGATCCCTTTCCCACGCCGCCGGCCGTGGTGCGGCTCGCGCAGTACACGAAGACCGACCTGAGCGAGATCCTCGGTGACGTCGCGGACCCCTTCGGCGTCGAGGACACCGGCCTGACGTGGCGCCCCAAGGACGAGCACTTCGGCATCAGGCGTGCGGGCCGGCTCGTCGCGCACACCGGCCTGGTGAGGCTGCCGCTCTCGGTCGGCGGGGCGGCCACCGAGGCGGTGGGCGTCGGCGGGGTGGCCGTCGCGGCCGACGCCCGGGGCCAGGGTCTGGCCCGGCTGGTCATGACGGCGGCCCTGGACCACGCCCGCACCATGGGTCCCCGCCACGCCCTCCTCTTCTGCCGGCCGCCCCTCGTCGCCCTCTACCGCCGGCTGGGGTGGCGGGTGCTCGAGGGGGACGTCCACGTCGAACAGCCCACGGGCCCCGTGGTCATGCCGCTGTGCACCATGTGGACGCCCCTGCACGGGGACGCGCCATGGCCCGAGGGCCCGGTGCGGCTGCATTCCCTCCCCATGTGACCGCGTGGCCGGGCTAGCGCAGGCCCAGCGCCGGGGCGACCGTGCTCACCTTGGTGAAGACCGAGACCGGGTACTGGGCGTCGCAGTACTTGTTGCCCGTCGACACGATGCCGATCAGGACCCCGTCGGCGACGAGCGGACCGCCCGAGTCGCCCGGACAGATGCTGTCGCCCTTGCCCTTCGCGGAGGTGCCGCAGACCTTCAGGGTCGTGTCGGTGGTGTTGGAGTACGGCTCGCACGCGGCGAGCGGAGAGAGGGTCAGGGTGGCCTTCTTCAGGACGCGGCCCTGGGTGGCGCCGTCGGTGAGGCCCCAGCCGTAGACGGTGGCGGTGCGCCCGGTGGCGTACAGCGCGGCGTCCTTGTCCGTCGCGACGCGCAGCGGCTTGTACGGAAGCGGCTTGTCCAGGGTGAGGACGGCCGCGTCGTGCACGAGGTCGCTCGTGTACCGCGGGTCCAGCTTGACGGCGGTGACGCGCCGTTCCTGGCCCGCCGCCGACAGCCGGTCGGTGCGCCCGCCGACCACGGTCATCGACAGGGGGCGGGGCGCGTTCGTCACGCAGTGGGCGGCCGTGAGCACCTTGTCGGGGGCGACGAGGGTGCCGCCGCACCACGCGCTGTCCGCGCCCGCCGGCGCGTCCGGGTTCTTGAGCATCACGGTGAAGGGCGCCGCCTGGCTCGTGGTGGCCGAGCCGCCGCGGACGGCGGCAGCCGGAGTGGCGCCGACGCCGGCGACCGCCGTCAGGCCGGCGGCGGTCAGGAGGGCGGCGGTGAGGCGTCGGCTGTGCTGGGACATGTGGGATTCCCCGTTGTCTGTCGGTGCGGTGCCGGTCGGCCCGGCGGGTCTGGCCCCGACCCTGGCCCGGGGGCCGTCCCCACCGCCAGAGGCTGCCGCCGATGCGGGACGCCGGGACGTTTTACCGCCTGTGACCTGCGCGAACGGGCGAAGGTGGAACGGCGGGGTGGAACGGTCAGGCGGCGTGGCAGAGTTCTGCGGGGCCGGCCGGGGCCGAGGCGAGGGCCACGGTCGCGTGCACGGGGAGGGCGGTGGTCGCGGCTTGCGAGCGGCCGCGCGCGAAGACGACGAGGCGCAGCACCGCGAACCGCGCGACCCCGGCGAGTGCGGAGGCGGACAGATAGACGACCTGCTCGAGCACCGCACCGGGCGCCGCCACCAGTTGCTGCAGGGCGAGCATCGCCCCGCAGGTCACCGCGTACGCGGCCGCCGCGGACCCGGCCGACTGCGCATGCTGGCGCCAGGTCGCGCGTCCGCCGGCGCCGAAGGTGAAGCGGGCGTGCAGCTCGGTGGCGAGGAGCGTGGAGACCACGGTGATCAGGGCGTTGGCCAGGAACCAGGGAACCCAGGAGGCGAGGGCCACCACGGCGAAGCTGGAGGCGAGCCCTACCCCGCCGCCGCAGAGCACGAAGCGGGCGAAGGCGGCGAAGGCCCCCGGTGCCGCCTGCTGCCGGCCCTGTGCTGTCTCCATGATCCGTCCCCCTTTTGATGGCCCACCCCCGCGAACGCGCACCCCTCCGGCCCGTGAGGCCGAGGGATTCGCCGCTCGTGGCGTCATCATGGCGCATGAATGGCGCCATGGCGAGCCATTAATGGCGCCACACGTGGCGCCACGGCCTGCGCGGCCTGATATGGCCCGTAAAGAGCGCATTCAAAAGAGGCATTGCATAAAACTGCAGGCATCCGTATAGTCATGCTCGATACGGAGGAGGAACGACCGATGGCGATACGTGCCGCAGTGGCCGGGGCGAGTGGATACGCGGGCGGGGAGATACTGCGCCTGCTGCTCGGGCACCCCGAGGTGCGCATCGGCGCCGTGACCGGGAACTCCAACGCCGGTCAGCCGCTGGGCGTCCTCCAGCCGCACCTGCCGCAGCTCGCCGCGCGGGTGCTCGAGCCGACCACGGCCGAGGTGCTCGCCGGACACGACGTCGTCTTCCTCGCCCTGCCGCACGGGCAGTCCGCCGCCGTCGCGGCGGAGCTCGGCGACGGGGTGCTGGTCGTCGACTGCGGCGCGGACTTCCGGCTGCGGGACGCGGGGCAGTGGGAGCGCTTCTACGGCTCGCCCCACGCCGGCACGTGGCCGTACGGGCTGCCCGAGCTGCCCGGCGCCCGGCAGGCGCTGCGGGGGACGAAGCGGGTCGCCGTGCCCGGCTGCTTCCCCACCGCCGTCTCGCTCGCGCTCTTCCCCGCCTACGCCGCCGCCCTGGCCGGGCCCGAGGCCGTGATCGTCGCCGCCTCCGGCACGTCCGGCGCCGGCAAGGCCGCCAGGCCCCACCTGCTCGGCAGCGAGGTCATGGGCTCGATGAGCCCGTACGGCGTCGGCGGCGGGCACCGGCACACCCCCGAGATGAGCCAGAACCTCTCGGCCGTCGCCGGGGAGACCGTCAGCGTCTCCTTCACCCCCACCCTGGCGCCCATGTCGCGCGGCATCCTCGCCACGTGCAGCGCCAAGGCCGCCCCGGGCACCACCGCGCAGTCCCTGCGGGCCGCGTACGAGAAGGCCTTTCAGGACGAGCCGTTCGCCCGCCTCCTGCCCGAGGGGCAGTGGCCGGCCACGGCGTCCGTGTACGGCTCCAACACCGCGCTCGTCCAGGTCGCCCTCGACGAGGCGGCCGGCCGCATCGTCGCCGTCAGCGCCATCGACAACCTCACCAAGGGCACCGCCGGCGGCGCGGTCCAGAGCATGAACCTCGCCCTCGGGCTCCCCGAGGAGCTGGGGCTGCCGGCCACCGGGGTGGCGCCGTGAGCGTCCGCCGGATGATCGCGACCGTACTGGCACGGCTGGTGCCGTGCGACCCCCGGAACACCACGAGCACGACCGACGAGGAGATGCAGTGAGCGTCACCGCAGCAAAGGGCTTCACGGCCGCGGGCATCGCCGCCGGGATCAAGGAGAGCGGCGGGCCCGACCTGGCCCTCGTGGTCAACCAGGGACCGCGTCTGGCCGCCGCCGGCGTGTTCACCGCCAACCGCGTCAAGGCCGCACCCGTCCTGTGGTCCCAGCAGGTCCTCAAGGGCGGTCAGGTCTCCGCCGTCGTCCTCAACTCCGGCGGCGCCAACGCCTGCACCGGCCCCGAGGGCTTCCAGGACACCCACGCCACCGCGGAGAAGGCCGCCGAGGTGCTGGGCCACAACGCCGGCGAGATCGCCGTCGCCTCCACCGGCCTCATCGGCGTCCGGCTGCCCATGGACAAGCTGCTGCCCGGCATCGACAAGGCCGCCGCCGAACTCTCCGCGCACGGCGGCGAGAAGGCCGCCATCGCCATCAAGACCACCGACACCGTCCACAAGACCGCCGTCGCCCAGGGCGAGGGCTGGACGGTGGGCGGCATGGCCAAGGGCGCGGGCATGCTCGCCCCGGGCCTGGCCACCATGCTCGTCGTCCTCACCACCGACGCCGACGTGGACGCCGAAGGCCTCGACGCGACCCTGCGGTCCGCCACGCGGCAGACCTTCGACCGCGTCGACTCCGACGGCTGCATGTCCACCAACGACACCGTGCTGCTGCTCGCCTCCGGAGCCTCCGGCATCACCCCGGACGCGGCCGCCTTCGCCGAGGCCGTCCGCACCGTCTGCGACGACCTCGCCCGCCAGCTCATCGGCGACGCCGAGGGCGCCAGCAAGGACATCCGCATCGAGGTCGTCGGCGCGGCCACCGAGGACGACGCCGTGGAGGTGGGCCGCTCCATCGCCCGCAACAACCTCCTCAAGTGCGCCATCCACGGCGAGGACCCCAACTGGGGCCGGGTGCTCTCCGCCATCGGCACCACCTCCGCCGCCTTCGACCCCGACAAGCTCAACGTGGCCATCAACGGCGTCTGGGTCTGCCGGAACGGCTCCGTCGGTGAGGACCGCGACCTCGTCGACATGCGCTACCGGGAGGTCCGCATCACCGCCGACCTGGCCGAGGGCACCGAGACCGCCGTCATCTGGGCCAACGACCTGACCGCCGACTACGTCCACGAGAACAGCGCGTACAGCTCATGAGCACCCGCAAGCACACCGCCCTGCCCAAGGCCCGCACCCTCGTCGAGGCGCTGCCCTGGCTGACGCGCCATCACGGCAAGACCGTCGTCATCAAGTTCGGCGGCAACGCCATGATCGACGACGAGCTGAAGGCCGCCTTCGCCCAGGACGTCGTCTTCCTCCACCACGCCGGACTGCGCCCGGTCGTCGTGCACGGCGGCGGCCCGCAGATCAGCGCCCAGCTGGACCGGATGGGCCTGCCGTCGGAGTTCAAGGCCGGGCTGCGGGTCACCACGCCCGAGGCCATGGACGTCGTCCGCATGGTGCTGGCCGGCCAGGTCCAGCGCGAGCTCGTCGGGCTCCTCAACCGGCACGGCCCGCTCGCCGTCGGCCTCACCGGCGAGGACGCCCACCTGATGACGGCCACCCAGCACTTCGCCGAGATCGACGGCGAGCGGGTGGACATCGGCCGGGTCGGCGAGATCACCGACATCGACCCGAGCGCGGTGCGCGCACTGCTGGACGACGGCCGCATCCCCGTCATCTCCTCCATCGCCCGCAGCGCCGACGACGACCACGTCTACAACGTCAACGCCGACACCGCCGCCGCCGCGCTCGCCGCCGCGCTGGGCGCCGAGACCCTGATGGTCCTCACCGACGTCGAGGGCCTCTACGCCGACTGGCCCCACAGCGACGACGTCATCAGCCAGCTCACCGCCAGCGAGCTGGAGCGGCTGCTGCCCGAGCTGGCCAGCGGCATGGTCCCCAAGATGGAGGGCTGCCTGCACGCCGTCCGCAACGGCGTCACCACCGCCCGCGTCATCGACGGACGGGTCCAGCACGCCATCCTGCTGGAGATCTTCACGGACGAGGGCATCGGCACGATGGTCGTCCCTGACCCCGAGGGGAAGTCATGACCAACGCGGATCTCACCCGGCGCTGGCAAGGCGCCCTCATGGACAACTACGGCACCCCCCGCATCCCGCTGGTGCGCGGCGAGGGCAGCACGGTCTGGGACGCCGACGGCAACGCCTACCTGGACTTCGTCGGCGGCATCGCGGTCAACGCCCTCGGGCACGCGCACCCCGCGATCGTCCGCGCGGTCTCCGACCAGATCGCCACGCTGGGCCACGTCTCCAACCTCTTCACCGCCGAGCCCACCGTCCAGTTGGCGGAGCGGCTGCTGAGTCTGGCCGGCCGGCCGGGGCGGGTGTACTTCTCCAACTCCGGCGCGGAGGCGGTCGAAGCCGCCTTCAAGATCGGCCGGCGCACGGGCCGCACCCACATGGTGGCCGCCGCCGGCGGCTTCCACGGCCGCACCATGGGGGCCCTCGCCCTCACCGGCCAGCCCACGAAGCAGGAACCGTTCCTTCCGCTGCCCGGAGACGTCACCCACGTCCCGTACGGGGACGTCGCGGCCCTGCGCGCGGCGGTCACCACCGACACCGCGCTGGTGGTGCTGGAGCCGGTCCAGGGCGAGAACGGCGTGGTCGTGCCGCCGGAGGGCTATCTGGCCGCCGCCCGCGAGATCACCCGGGCCACCGGGACGCTGCTGGTACTGGACGAGATCCAGACAGGTATCGGCCGCACCGGGGACTGGTTCGCGCACACGTCCGAGGGCATCGAGCCCGACGTCGTCACCCTCGCCAAGGGCCTCGGCGGCGGCCTGCCCATCGGGGCCACCCTGGCCTTCGGACCCGCCGCCGACCTGCTGACACCCGGTCAGCACGGCTCCACGTTCGGCGGCAACCCCGTCTCCTGCGCGGCCGCCCTCGCCGTCCTCGACACCCTCGCGGCCGGGGACGCCCTCGCCCACGTCCGGCGCACGGGCGCCCTGCTGCGTGACGGGATCGCTGCGCTGAAGCACCCGCTCGTCGGCCACGTCCGTGGTGCGGGCCTGCTCCTGGGTATTGTCCTTGACGAGCCCCTCGCACCAAAGGTGCAGCAGGCGGCCCAGGAAGCCGGTCTCCTGGTGAACGCGGTCGCACCCCACGTGGTGCGGCTGGCCCCTCCACTGATCATCACCGAGGATGAGGTGGAGACGTTCCTCCAGGCGCTGCCCGGCGTACTGGACGCCGCCGCCGGCGGGGCACACGGGGAACGACGATCCGGAGACTGACGACAACGATGACCGAGGCGCAGGAGACCGAGCCGGGCCACGGCGGCCAGGCCGTGCCGCAGACCCGCACCGCACGCCACCGCCGGATCGTGGACATCCTCAGCCGGCAAGCCGTCAGGTCGCAGAGCCAGCTGGCCAAGCTGCTCGCGGACGACGGCCTCTCCGTCACGCAGGCGACGCTCTCCCGGGATCTCGACGAGCTGGGCGCGGTGAAGATCCGCAACACCGGCGGCGAGCTCATCTACGCGGTCCCCTCCGAGGGCGGCGACCGCACCCCCCGGGCCCCCCTCGGCGAGTCCGCCACGGAGGCCCGCATGGGCCGCCTGGCCGCCGAACTGCTGATCTCGGCCGAGGCCTCGGCCAACCTCGTGGTCCTGCGCACCCCGCCGGGCGCGGCGCAGTTCTTCGCCTCGGCCATCGACCAGGCGGGCGTCCACGAGATCATCGGCACCATCGCCGGCGACGACACCCTCCTCCTGATCAGCCGCGACCCGGCCGGCGGCCAGGCCCTGGCGGACCACCTGCTGAGGCTGGCACAGAAGGAACGCTGAGGCCCGTCCCCGCCGCCCCCGCCGTCACGGCCGGGCGGCGGGGCAGGCCTTGGCGGGCGTGATCGAGGTGTCCGCCCCCACCGGCAGGACGCGCAGTTCACGCCGGCCCTCCGCCGTGACCCACAGGCTCACCCCCTCAGACCCCGCCGCGTGGAGTTCGCCGCACACGGTGGCCGACGGCGTGCGGACCTGTACGAGGCCCGCCGCCGGGCCGCCCGCCGTTGACCAGGCGGTGGCCACCGCGGCGAAGACCAGGACGACGCCCAGCACGCAGCACACGGCCGAGGCCTTCACGAACCGACTGATGCGCACCACCTCGCGCTCGGTCCACCGGCGCAGGGCCTGGCCACCGAGGATGATCTCGTCCCCGGGCCGCCCGTGCGACGCCCGCACGGCCAGCAGCGAACCCACGACGAGCACGAGGAAGGCGCTGCCGAGCAGACACGTGGCGGCCAGCCGGGCCCCCTCGGGCAGATCCGCCAGGTTGTCCCGCCCCTTGAGCACGGCCAGCACCGTGATGAGCGCCGTCAGCCCGGTCAGTCCCGTCCGCCACCCCTCGGCCTGGCGGCGCAGCTCCGGCAGCTGGTTGAACTCCAGCTCCCGGGCCAGCTCCGCCCACCGTCGTTCCGTACGGGCACTGCTCACCGGCCGCTGCCGCCGTCTGCCGGCGCGACGGCACGCCAGCTGGCCCCGCACCCCATGAACGACACGTCGGCGGGCTGCTGCGGATGGGCGTAGCCGCACTCACAGAAGAAGACCTCCGAGGAGAGGACTTCCGCGGCGGGGTCGGGCGCACCGCCGCGGCGCTCGCGCCCGGAGAGGCGGGAGAGCACGCCCTTCGTGGCCCCGCGGCCGCCCGGGACACCGCGGGGGAGCTCGGACACCGTCCGGCCCTGACAGCGGGGACAGTGCCCCTCGACGATCACCCGCCGGCCATCGGCCGAGGTACGGGCGGTGAACGGCGCGGACGCCTCCAGGGGCGGCGTCTCGACGTAGGGGACGTCGAAGTCGTGGCCGCCCACGGCCCGGTTCTCACTCATGGGGACGTTCATCAAGCTCCAGTCCGAACAGATCTGCGTACAACTCCAGGCGCTGCCATACCCATGCTGCGCTCTCGCCCACCTCCCGTGCGGCGAAGCTCACGTGAGCCGCGGACACGCTGCCGCTGAGGGCGGGCAGGAGGCCGTCCAGATGGAGGGAGAGGAGGGCCAGGTCCTGCCAGAGGGGGGTGACGTGAGGGATGTGCGGTGCGGAGAGCCGAGGGGTCGGCTGCAGGGGCAGGTAGGGCTCGATGCGCTGCCAGGTGTCGGTGACGGGTTCACCCAGACGGCCGGCCATGCTCACGAGGTCGAGCGGGGTGAGGGGTGCGTCGGGGGAGGAGACCCGGTGGCCGTCCTCCAGTGCGATGAGGTCGTGTGCGGTGGGGACGGTCTGGGGGAAGCCGGCCAGTGTGTCCGGGGTGAGCTCGGGGATCAGGGCGCCGATGTCGCGGAGTGGAGCCAGGCGGTCGTAGGCACGGGCCGGGGTCAGATTCCGGTTGTGGGCGTAGCGGGCGAGGGAACCGGCGGTCAGGGGGCGCCAGCGGAGGGGTTCGAAGTGAAGGCCGGCTTCGTCATCGTCTTCGGTCATCCCGCCCGACACCAGCGCCTGCCACTCCTGCCCGGCGGGTGTGAAGCCGGTGAGTGAATCGGGCAGGGAGGGGGTGCTGACTTCGAAGCGCGGAGCCTCGCGCCGGACAACTTCCCACATGTCGCCGAGGGGCTCGCCCAGTTCCGTGCTCGCGGTGAAGAGCACCACCGCAGTGGGCAGGACGGGAAAGTCGTTGCCGTCCCAGTTGGGGTCCTCCCCTGAAAATGCATAGCGCGTACGGGTGGGGAGGTCGTTCCACTGGTGGATGAGATCTAGGTTGTCCGGGACGGAGATTCCCGCATCACGGAGGTCGTCAACAGCAGCGGAGAAATCTTCCTCGTCCAGCCCGTACGGCTGCGCCAGTGCCAGGTCTTCCAGCGTGAGTCCGTCCTCGACCCGGATTCCGCGCTGGTGCGCGAGGGACACAATGGTCGCCGCCTCTTCCGACGGCACGACCTCGCCCCGGGGATCGTCGGAGACGAAGCGCTTCTTGTAGATGAACCCGAGCCGTGCCGCACAGCTCGCCAGCCTGTCTTCGGCCTCCTGCAGATTGGTCTCCCACCAATCCTCCCAATCGTCCGCGTCCTCCGGCTCTCCTTCCTTGTTCCGCTCCGGCTCGAGTCCTTGCTCCGCAGCGGCAATGGTGGCTGCCCAGGGAAGGACGTGACGGCCGTCGGGCTCGACGATGAGGTATTCCCGAAGGACTCCGAGGACCTCGATGTCGTCCGGGGTCCACGCGAGGACCTCGTGTTCGGCTGGGGGAGTCCAGCCGAGCCAGCGGAACTGCGAGACGTGCTTCAGGACGTCCCGCGGGTCCATGGACTGCTCCCGGGCCACTGCCCAGATGTCCCAGGACCACTGTGTGCGTCGCGTCGAACGTGAACTTCCGTCCCCCTCGGTGACGTAGAGCAACGAGAGGTCCCTGCTGGTGCACACGTAGTCCTGGTGAGGCTCGGGGGCCTCGGGGACCGGCGAACGCAGCAGCGGCGCGTAGCGCGCGCACGCGCGGGCCAATTCACCCAGTGGCCTGCGATGGAGCTGCGATGCCCAGACCAAGGCGCCCAGGTCGTCCGGTTCCGTGGTGACGACCTTCCGCCGCTTCTGCGCGGCCAAGCCGCCCCTCAACGCCTCGGCCAACCAAGCGTCCAGTGCGTTCGGTTTCCAGTCGAGTGCTCCGTCAAGGACAGGCGGAGGTGCGACGGAAGGGTGGACGATTCTCAGCCGTCGCAGGGATCGCAGCACATCGGCGACCGTGATGTTTCGGCCGGCTGCCTGATATACGGCGGAGCGCCAGTCCTGGCCGACCTCGTCACAGATGGCAGCGTCTCCCGGGCCAGGCACTGGGAAACCGGTCAATGACAGAGGGGCGGATTTCGAGGCCGGTGTATACCGCCTCCCGAGCACGGACGCACGCCACGGCCGTGCGTTCAGTGCGATGCCGTGACCGCCGGCCGGTATCGCCTGATCCACCTGCTGGTCCGGCCGGAACCATCCGACCGCGTCCAAGGAGTGTGATTCCCACTCGCGCGTGCGTGACGGGACCTGTATTCCTTTGCCCCGCAACACGCCCCAGACCACCCGGGCAGTGGGCAGACTCTTTTCTTCCAGTGCCCAGAGCCACTCCATGCTGAGCCCCGGCCACTTGGGAAGGCAGCCGGCGCCCTCACGCCAGTTGTGCTTTGCCCAGCCCTTGTCGTACTCCTGCAGCTCATTGCGGTTCACGGTGAGCTTTCCGGCATGCCGGCCGGTGAGATTGAGGACGTAGCCGTAGGGCGTCTTGTCCGTCGCGATACCGTCGCACAGGATGGCGCCCTGACCGTTCACCCACCACAGCACGCCTGGCACCGCTTCCTGCCCTGTGCTCTTCTCACGGCCTTCGTAGAGCACCCCAGGTTCCCAGCACTCCTCAGCAAGCGATCCGTCGTCGACCCTCAACGCGAACTCGCTCACACGCACCAGTTTCCGGAGCGTGTCCGCGCACGACACAGTGACTCCACTGCGCAGATACAGCCGTACGCGCGTTCCTCCCGCCAGCAGCCCGTCCCCGTCCTGGCTGTCGTCGTGCCGCCGGATGCGGAACAGGCTCCCGCTGCTCGGAATGTCGACCCGCAACGCGTGGTCGGCCGGGATGCCGTCCGGGCTCACCTCCCGGGTCACGATCGACATCTCGTCGGCGAGCATGAAGTAGCTGAAGACGCCGATACCGAACCGGCTGTTCGGGTACAGCTGCAGAGACGGGTCCAGCCGGAGCCAGCTCGCCTGCTCGCGCTGGAACGTCCGCGACCGTTCGAAGCGGCTGCCGGCCCGGGTGAAGGTGTTCATGAGCTGTTCCTTGCTCATGCCGACGCCGTTGTCCCGGCACTCGACGTACCGCCCGCGCTCGTCCTCGCCCTGGACGATGGTGATCTCACCGGCCCAGTCGAGCGTCTGCCGCCCCTTGAGCCGCAGGTACTTGCCGCGCATGGCGCGGTACCGGCAGGCGTCCATCGCGTTCTGGTAGAGCTCGCGCACGGCCAGCGCCCGGTCCCCGTAGAGCTGGGTGCCCATCAGGAGGTCGCGTACCTCCGTCTGCGCCAGGTGAAAGCGCAGCAGAGGTATCTCGTACGCTGCACGTCCGTCCTGCAGCTGCGAGGGACGCAGGCCGCGCGCCGTGATGCGGGAGGGAACCGCGGTCAGGAGGTCTTCCTCGCTGCGGGGGAGGTCTTCGGCAGCCCTCCGTGCGAGGGAGGCGAGCCGGTCGGCTCGTTCGGCCGTCTCGGCCATGGCGGCGTGGAGCGCGTGGTGCCGGCAGGGCATGTCCATGTGCAGCTGGTCGCCGTCAGGCGTCCAGCGCAGGGAGTGCTGGGCCGCCCGGACGACGGCCTCGGGCCGCAGCGGGTCCGATACCGCCAGGTGTTCGGCGACGATCTCGGGCAGGGTGCGCACGTCGGTTGCCAGGGCAGCCGCCAGCCGTAGCAGCGCGGCCAGCGGCCGGACCCGCAGCCGCTGCGGCTTCCATCCCCCGGGGAGACGGACCATGAGGGGAGCCATGTCCTGGACGTCGTCCAGCGGCGCGTGCGCGGTGACCGCCGCCGCGAGGCCACGCAGCGCGACCGAGAGCTCGTCGCTCCGCGCCCCTTCGCTCTCGTGCGCGCCCAGCACGTCGCGAGCCCAGGCGTCCGCGCGCCCGGCGGGCACCGGCTGCTCGTCCGTCTCGAAGCGCTCGGCGATCCAGCGGTGCACCAGCCACAGGGAGACGGCCTGCGTGTCGTCCTCACGGTCCTGCAGCCAGCAGGACCTCAGCTTCTGCGCGGCCGGTGCGTGGTGATCCCAGACCTGCTCCAGATGTCTGCGGTGCGGACCGGCATCGGGGTCGTGCCGCATCCACGTTGGATCGATCTCCGCCGCCTGGCTCAGTCGCTCGGCCCACGCGGCCTCGTGCAGGAAGGGCGCGGCCAGGACCGCCGCGACCTCCACGAGCGAGAGCTCGGCGCCCTCCGGCAGCAGGTCGACGAGGCCGCGCTGGAGCAGGCGTACGGGAAAGTCGTCGTCGGCCCACGGGTCCGGTAACCGCTTGCGGGCGTGGTGGACCGTACGCGCGCATTCCCCGACCAGCGAGACCAGACACTCCTGCAGGTGGGACACCTCCTTGTGCGAGGCGTCCGCCGCCGTGGCGAGCTTCCACAGCCGTTCGTCGAGTACCGCGTCCCGCCACTCCTCCAGCATGTGGCGCCCCTGGCAGATCTCCGTATCCCGTGTCTCGCGGTCGAGCTCGGTGCCGCAGCGCAGCCACGCCTTCTGCGTCAGGCCGTGTCCTCTGGCGGCCTTGAAGGCGTGGGCCTTGGCGGCCGCGTACACCTCCTCCACGGTTCTCGGCGCCGACAGGGAACCGAGGGCCTCGGCCAGCCCCCGGGTGAAGAAGCTGCCGTCCGCCGTGAAACCGGAACGCTCTCCGGCCGAGCAACCCGCCATGACGGCGAAACGCCCCGTGGGCGGGCCCTGCACGATGTGGCTGCCGAACGCCTCCCGCGTTCCGGACAGCTCGTCGCGGCAGGCATCCATGATCCACAGCACGGTTCCCGCCGCACTGGAGCGCAGGTAGGGGCTGATGTCGGCACGGAGGAGGGAGTCGAGGTAGGGCTGCTGCCAGTCGCCGTCCCGCGGTGCCCGGGCGTCCGCCGGCACCAGGTAGTCCACGCCGTTCAAGCGCACGCCGTGGCCGGTGAAGTAGAGGAGCAGCGTGCCACCGGCCGGAATCCGCTGGGCGGCCTCGTGAATGCCGGTCCCGATGGCCGCGCGCTCGGCCCCCGCCAGCGTGTCCACCTCGTATCCGGACTCTTCGAGGGCGGATCGCATGGCCGCGAGGTCCGCGTCGACCGCTTCGTCCAAGGGCTCGAACGCATCCAGCGCTCCGGGCGCCTGCCGGACACCGATCAGCAGTGCCCTTCGGGCGACGTTCTCCATTGGTCCCTCCCCAGTGCGGAGGAATCATGATGTCACCGGGGAGGCGGCCGTACGGGTGCACCAAAACAGGCCGGCCGCCCGAGGAAACCCTCGGGCGGCCGACCTTTACTTCACCGTCGGGACGGCGGGATTTGAACCCACGACCCCTTGACCCCCAGTCAAGTGCGCTACCAAGCTGCGCCACGTCCCGGTGCGACGTTCCCTCCGGGCGTTTCTTCCCGGTGGGGCGTGCAGGAAGAAAATATCCTGTTCCGCGCTTTGATCCAAATCGGGGGTGGTTACTTCCTCCGGTCGAAGGTGTCCGTGGGGATGTCGATCTCGCTGCCGTCGGCCAGCCGGAGGTGGATCACGTCTCCGTACTTGGACAGCTTGCGGCTGGCGTACCTGCCGTCGACGGGACGGGTGAGCAGGTCGCACTCGCCCCGGAACGGGTCGATGACCAGAAACGCTGGGACGCCGAAGCGGGCGTACTGCTCCTCCTTGAGCGTGAAGTCGTACCTGTCGTGCTTCGTGGAGACGATCTCGACAGCGGCCAGGAGGTCCTTGTACGAGTAGGGCTCCTCGGGTCGGCCGCCCCGGAGGATCGACACGTCCGGTACGCGGGGGGCCTCCCCCGGGAACTCGATCAGCACATTGGACAGCACCCGTTCGCCGACCAGGCCTGCTGCAATTACCGCCTCCTGGACGGCGAAGTCAGTGTGGCAGTGGACCTCTGTCCGCATCGAGATGACGATCCGGTCGCCCACCACATCGATCTTGATGCCCCCTTGGCGCTCGCAGATGGCGTGGAACGTGCTGACGAGGGCGTCGAGCGGCCATGACATGTGCCCAGCGTGCTGGACGTGCGGCCTGCGCGGGGACCCGGGGGCCGACGTTCACCCCCACGAGCTATTGACGAAACATACGGCGCACTGCATAGTTATGCCTACCAGTACATGCAGCACCGTAAGGAGGAACCGTGACCGAGCGCGTCGTACTCGCCTACTCCGGCGGCCTTGACACCTCCGTCGCCATCGGCTGGATCGCCGAGGAGACGGGCGCCGAGGTCATCGCCGTCGCCGTGGATGTCGGCCAGGGCGGCGAGGACCTGGACGTCATTCGCAAGCGCGCGCTCGCCTGCGGTGCGGTGGAGGCGGAGGTCGCCGACGCCAAGGACGAGTTCGCCGAGGAGTACTGCCTCCCGGCGATCAAGGCCAACGCCCTGTACATGGACCGGTACCCGCTGGTCTCCGCCCTCTCGCGGCCCACGATCGTCAAGCACCTCGTGGCCGCCGCCAAGAAGCACGGCGCGACCACCGTCGCCCACGGCTGCACCGGCAAGGGCAACGACCAGGTGCGGTTCGAGGCGGGCATCTCCTCGCTCGCCCCCGAGCTGAAGTGCATCGCGCCCGTCCGGGACTACGCCATGACCCGGGACAAGGCCATCGCCTTCTGCGAGGCCAAGGGCCTGCCGATCGCGACGACCAAGAAGTCGCCGTACTCCATCGACCAGAACGTCTTCGGGCGGGCCGTGGAGACCGGGTTCCTCGAGGACATCTGGAACGCGCCGATCGAGGACGTCTACGACTACACCGCCAACCCGGCCACCCCCCGGGAGGCCGACGAGGTGGTCATCACCTTCGAGCAGGGCGTCCCGGTGGCCCTCGACGGCAGGCCCGTCAGCGTCCTGCAGGCCATTCAGCAGCTCAACGAGCGGGCCGGCGCCCAGGGCGTCGGGCGGCTGGACATGGTCGAGGACCGGCTGGTCGGCATCAAGTCCCGGGAGATCTACGAGGCGCCCGGCGCCATCGCGCTGATCACCGCCCACCAGGAGCTGGAGGCCGTCACCGTCGAGCGCGAGCTCGCCCGGTACAAGCGGGGCGTCGAGCAGCGGTGGACCGAGCTGGTCTACGACGGCCTGTGGTTCTCCCCGCTCAAGCGGGCCCTGGACGGCTTCATCGCCGAGGCCAACGAGCATGTCTCCGGCGACATCCGGATGACCCTGCACGGCGGCCGGGCGGTCGTGACGGGCCGGAAGTCCGAGCAGTCGCTCTACGACTTCAACCTCGCCACCTACGACACCGGCGACACCTTCGACCAGTCCATGTCCAAGGGCTTCATCGAGATCTTCGGCCTGTCCTCGAAGATCGCCGCCAAGCGGGACCTCGCATGAGCGGGCAGCAGCAGGACGTACGCCTGTGGGGCGGCCGGTTCGCGGACGGACCGGCCGAGGCCCTCGCCAAGCTCTCGGCCTCCGTCCACTTCGACTGGCGGCTCGCCCCCTACGACATCGCCGGCTCCCGGGCCCACGCGCGCGTGCTGCACAAGGCCGGGCTGCTGACGGACGACGAGCTCACGCGCATGATCGAGGGCCTCGGGCTGCTCGAGGCCGACGTCGCGGCCGGCACGTTCACCGGCACCGTCGCCGACGAGGACGTGCACACCGCCCTCGAGCGGGGGCTGCTGGAGCGGCTCGGCCCCGACCTCGGCGGCAAGCTGCGTGCCGGGCGGTCCCGCAACGACCAGGTCGCCACGCTCTTCCGGATGTACCTGCGCGACCACGCACGGATCATCGGCGGCCTGATCGCCGACCTCCAGGAGGCGCTCGTCGGCCTCGCCGAGGCCCACCCGGACGTGGCCATGCCCGGGCGTACGCACCTGCAGCACGCCCAGCCCGTCCTCTTCGCCCACCATGTGCTCGCCCACGTCCAGGCGCTGTCCCGGGACGCGGAGCGGCTGCGGCAGTGGGACGAGCGCACGGCGGTCTCTCCGTACGGTTCGGGGGCGCTCGCCGGGTCCTCCCTGGGGCTGGACCCTGAGGCGGTCGCCGCCGACCTCGGCTTCGAGCGGGGCTCGGCGGGCAACTCCATCGACGGCACGGCCTCGCGCGACTTCGTCGCGGAGTTCGCCTTCATCGCGGCGATGATCGGCGTCGACCTGTCGCGCATCGCCGAGGAGGTCATCATCTGGAACACGAAGGAGTTCTCCTTCGTGACCCTCCACGACGCCTTCTCCACCGGCTCCTCGATCATGCCGCAGAAGAAGAACCCCGACATCGCCGAGCTGGCGCGCGGCAAGTCGGGCCGGCTGATCGGCAACCTCACCGGTCTGATGGCCACGCTCAAGGCCCTGCCGCTGGCGTACAACCGCGATCTGCAGGAGGACAAGGAGCCGGTCTTCGACTCCTGCGACCAGCTGGAGGTCCTGCTGCCGGCCTTCACCGGGATGATGGCGACCCTCACGGTCCACCGCGAGCGGATGGAGGAGCTGGCCCCCGCCGGCTTCTCGCTGGCCACCGACATCGCCGAGTGGCTGGTCAAGCAGGGCGTGCCCTTCCGGGTGGCGCACGAGGTCGCCGGCGAGTGCGTCAAGGAGTGCGAGACGCGGGGCATCGAGCTGGACGAGCTGACCGACGAGCAGTTCGAGGCGATCTCCGCCCATCTGACCCCCGAGGTCCGCACGGTCCTCAGCGTGCCGGGCGCGCTCGCGTCCCGCAGCGGCCGGGGCGGTACGGCCCCCTCCGCCGTGGCGGTGCAGCTGCAGGAGGTCAAGGCGGACCTGGCCCTCCAGCGGGAGTGGTCGGACCAGCGACGCGGCTGACGACGACCCGTCGTAAGTGAGACGACGATAACCCGAGTGAGACATCAACGTCTCATTCGGGTTATCGTCGTCTCATGAGCCTCGATCGTGAACGTGTCCTGAGAGCAGCTGCGGCCCTGCTCACCCGCAAGTCGACCGCCTCGATGGATGAGATCGCCAAGGCCGCCGGCATCAGCCGCGCCACCCTCCACCGCCACTTCGCCGGGCGTGACGCGCTCGTGCGCGCCCTGGAGGACCTCGGCATCGAGCTCTTCGGGCGCGCTCTGGACGCGGCGCGGGTGGACGAGGGCGACGCCTCCGAGGCCGTGCGCCGGCTGGTCGCCGAGGCCGAGCCCATCGCCGCGATGCTCGCCTTCCTCTTCTCCGAGAACCAGCTCTACGAGGGCGGGACCAACGAGGGCTGGAACCGGCTCGACGCCCGTGTCCACGCCCTGTTCCTCCGGGGCCAGGAGGAAGGCGCCTTCCGGATCGACCTGTCACCCGCCTGGCTCACCGAGGCCCTGTACGGGCTGATCGGCACCGGGGCCTGGGCCGTGCACGACGGCCGGGTGGCCGCCAAGGACATCAGCCGCATGGTCGCCGAGCTGCTGCTCGGCGGCGCACAGCGGAGGATGGAGCGGTGAGCAGCGAGATGACCACCCCCCGGCCGGGCGAGCGGGAAGAGGTCCAGCCGCCGCGTCCGGGGCGCTGGCTCGCGCTGGCCGTGCTCGCGCTGGCCGTGCTGCTCGTCGCCGTCGACGCCACCGTGCTGGGTCTGGCGACGCCGTTCCTCAGCGAGGACCTGCAGCCGACCGGCACCCAGCTGCTGTGGATCGGCGACGTCTACTCCTTCGTCATCGCCGGTCTGCTCGTCTCCATGGGCAGCCTCGGCGACCGCATCGGCCGCAAGAAGCTGCTGCTGACCGGCGCGGTGGCGTTCGGCGCGGTCTCGGTGCTCAACGCCTATGCGACCAGCCCCGAGATGATGATCGCCGCCCGGGCGCTGCTGGGCGTGGCGGGCGCGACGCTGATGCCGTCCACCCTCGCCCTCATCCGCAACATCTTCCACGACCCCAGGGAGCGCAGCCTGGCCATCGGCATCTGGGGTGCCATGGCCTCCGCCGGTGCGGCCGTGGGCCCGGTCGTGGGCGGGTTCCTGCTGGAGAAGTTCTGGTGGGGGTCGGTCTTCCTGATCAACCTGCCGGTCATGGCCGTGCTCGTCCTCGTCGGCATCAAGCTGCTGCCCGAGTCCCGCGACCCCGCGCCGGGGCCCTGGGACCTGCTCAGCGTGGTGCTGTCGATGGTGGGCATCATCGCCGTCGTCTACGCGATCAAGGAAGGTGCCACGCACGGCCCGACCTGGCAGATCGCCCTGGTGGCCGCGGTGGGCGCGGGGGCGTTGACGTGGTTCGTGCGGCGTCAGCTCACCCTGGACTCGCCGCTGCTGAACATGCGGCTCTTCCATCACCGGGGCTTCTCGGGCGCGGTCATGGCGGACCTGCTGACCGTGCTGGGCCTGTCCGGGATGGTCTTCTTCCTGTCCCAGTTCCTCCAGCTGGTGCAGGACCGCAGCCCCCTGGAGGCGGGGCTCGCGGAGCTGCCCGCGGCGATCGGCGCGGTGACGGCCGGTCTGCTGGCGGGGCAGGCCGCCCGGCGCTGGTCGGTGCGGTCGGTGGTGGCCGGCGGGCTGGCGGCGATCGGCCTGGCGCTGGCGGTCCTCGTCGGGCTGGAGACCGACACCTCCTACCCCGTGCTCGGCACGGTGCTGCTGGTCGTCGGCGTGGGGGCGGGCTTCTCGTTCACCGTCACCGCCGATGTGATCCTCTCCAGCGTGCCCAAGGAGCAGGCGGGCTCGGCCTCGGCGGTCTCCGAGACGGCCTACGAGCTCGGTGCCGCGCTCGGCATCGCGCTGCTGGGCTCGATCGTCACCGGCGTCTACCGCGACTTCGCCGTTCCCGCGGGGGTCCCGGCGGCCCAGGCGGCCGCGGCCCAGGAATCCCTGGGCGGCGCGGTCGAATCGGCGGGCACCCTGCCGGCGGACACCGGCGGGGCGCTGCTGGCCTCGGCCCAGGACGCGTTCGTCGAGGGGATGCGGATCGCCTCCGGCGTCGGGGCCGTGGTGCTGCTGGTCACGGCGGTGGCGGCCTGGCGCCTGCTGCGCGGCCAACGGCTGGAGGAAGGGTACGGCGGCTGAGCCGGGCGCGGCTCGAATGAGCAGCAAACCGCACAGGGCCCGGGGCTGGCAAGCCCCGGGCCCTGTGAATTTTACCGGCGAGTAACCGTCTTGACGCGGTCCTGACGCACCGGAGAACATCACGCCACCGGTCGACATTGTCGAACGTGGTTCGGACGAGGGCGTCCCGTGGTCGGACGCCGTGTTCAAAGGAATCCCCACACCATGCGTCTGCGCACCACTGCACGGTTCCTGGTCGCCGCCGCGGCCACCGCCGCCCTGAGCCTCATGGGGCTCAACGCCTCCCCGGCCTCCGCCTCGCCCCTGGACATCCCGCCCAAGGGCGCCAACGACTGGTCCTGCAAGCCGGATTCGGCGCATCCGCAGCCGGTCGTGCTGGTCAACGGCACGTTCAAGCTGATGGTCGAGAACTGGGCCAAGCTCTCCCCGAAGCTCAAGGAGGAGGGCTACTGCGTCTTCGCCTTCAACTACGGGAAGATGGAGACCGCCCCCATCCCGCAGGGCGCCGCCGAACTCAAGGACTTCGTCGAGGCCGTGCGCGGCGCGACGGGCGCGGAGAAGGTCGACATCGTCGGCCACAGCCAGGGCGGCATGCTGCCGCGCTACTACGTGAAGTTCCTCGGCGGCGCGGACAAGGTCGACGACCTCGTGGGCATCGTCCCCTCCAACCACGGCACGAAGAACCCGCTCGCCATCCCGGCGGGCTGGACCTTCTGCCCCTCGTGCGTGGACCAGCAGGTCGGCTCCGACCTGCTGAAGAAGCTCAACGAGGGCGACGAGACGCCCGCCGGCCCGGACTACACGGTCGTCACCACCCGGTACGACGAGGTGGTCATCCCCTACACCAGCGCCCTGCTCACCGGACCGGCCGAGCGCCTGACCAACGTCGTCCTGCAGGACAAGTGCCCGCTCGACCTCTACATGCACGACCAGGCCACCAAGGACCCGGTCGTCGCGCAGTGGGTGCTCAACGCACTGGGCCGCAAGGGCCCGGCCGACCCGGCGTTCCAGCCCCGCTGCCTCGGCGGGGCCTGAGCCTCCCGGGGCGGTGCGATCCCTGTCAGGCCGCCTTGGCCTTGGTGGCGTACATGTCCACGTACTCCTGGCCCGACAGGCGCATCACATCGCTCATCACCTCGTCGGTGACGGCCCGCAGCACATAGCGGTCGCGGTCCATGCCCTCGTAGCGGGAGAAGTCCAGCGGCTCGCCGAAGCGCACCGTCACCGGCGCGATGCGCGGGATGCCCTTGCCGCTCGGCTGGACCTTCTCGGTGCCGATCATCGCGAACGGCACCACCGGCGCGCCCGTCATCAGCGCGAGGCGGGCGATGCCGGTACGGCCGCGGTACAGACGGCCGTCGGGGGAGCGGGTGCCCTCCGGGTAGATGCCGAAGACCTTGCCCTCCTCCAGCACCCGGCGGCCCGTCATCAGCGCGGCCACACCGCCGTTGCCGCCGTCCCGGTCGACCGGGATCATGCCAGAGGCGCCGAAGAACCACGCCATCAGCCGGCCCTTGATGCCCTTGCCCGTGACGTACTCGTCCTTGCCGATGAAGAACACCTGCCGCTTGACGACCAGGGCCAGGAACAGCGAGTCGATGAACGTGGTGTGGTTTCCGGCCAGGATCACGGGCCCGCTGCCGGCGATGTGCTCGGCTCCCTGGACCGTCGGACGGTACAGGACACGCATGAGCAATCCGAGGAACGCCTTGAGCAAGATGCGGGACAACGGACCCTCCGGTCGTGGTGTTCGGTCAGGCGCGCAGGGCGCGGTCGTGACGATACTCGCGGGTACCCACCCTGTGCACATGGGGTTGACCGACTCGAAACAGAGTGTTGACGTGACTTTTCACTCCGTTCCGTTTCCGTTCTTCAACCGGGCAGTCGTACATGCATACGATCGCCCGGCCAGCGCAACACAATGCAACGAGGAGAGTTCATGCAGCAGGAGCAGCGGCCGGGCAGGCGCACGGTGCTGGGGGCCGCGGCGGCCCTCGGCGCGGGAGCGGCCGTCCTCGGCGGCGGGGCGGCACCGGCGATGGCGGCAGGGACGACGACGGAGCGCGGCGGCCGGGGAGGTTCGTACAAGGACCTGCCGGTGCCGACCGTCATAGGCCACCGCGGCTGCAGCGGCTCCCGGCCCGAGCACACCCTCGGCTCCTACCAGTTCGCCCTGGACAACGGCGCGGACGTCATCGAGCAGGACCTCGTGCCCACCAAGGACGGACACCTGGTGTGCCGTCACGAGAACGACATCACCGGCACCACCGACGTCGCCTCCCGCCCGGAGTTCGCCTCCCGCAAGACGACCAAGACCGTCGACGGCGAGGCCCACACCGGCTGGTTCACCGAGGACTTCACCCTCGCCGAGCTGAAGACGCTCCGGGCCAAGGAGCGCATCCCCGCCACCCGCCAGCACAACACCCTCTACGACGGCCGCTGGCAGGTGCCCACCTTCGAAGAGGTCCTCAAGTGGGCCGAGGAGCAGGGCCGCAAGCGCGGACGCCGGATCTGGCTGCACGTCGAGACCAAGCACCCCACCTACTTCCGCAAGGCCGGCCTCGGCCTGGAGGAGCGCCTGGCCAAGCTGCTGCGCCGCTACGGGCGCTCCGGCCGCAACGGCTACACCTTCGTACAGTCCTTCGAGCCCAGCAGCCTCCAGCGGCTGAACAGGCTCGGCGTCGACTGCCCCAAGGTCCTGCTGCTGGACGACCTCACCACCCGGCCCTGGGACTTCACCGAGGCGAAGGACCCGCGCACGGTCGCCGACCTGATCACGCCCAAGGGTCTGAAGTGGGTCTCCGGCTTCGCCCAGGGCATCGGCCCGTGGCTGAACCTGATCATCCCCCGGGACAAGAACGACAAGCTCACCAAGCCGACCGCGCTGGTGCGCGACGCGCACGCCGCCGGGCTGATCCTGCACCCGTACACGATGCGCAACGAGAACAGCTTCCTGCCGGCCGACTTCCGGCGCGGCAGCGACCCGAACGCCTACGGTGACGCGTTCGGCGCGTTCAACACGTACTTCGCGACCGGCATCGACGGCATCTTCTCGGACAACCCCGACACGGCGGCGCTCGCGCGGGACGCCTACCTCAAGCGCTGACGCACGACGTCCTCGCTGTACGGGGCGGGCCGGCCGCGGCCCGCCCCGTACGGGTGATTGCCGGGTGAGGGGGAAACCGGCGGGGGAGGGGACGACGTCCCCGACCGCATGACGCACAGCGATCTCCTGACGCGGCTCGGCCCCCTGCTCGAGGCCGAGTGCGCCGCCGAGGCGGCCGCGGCCGGCGGGCTCGACGCCGCCGATCTCGAACAGTCCGTCTGGCTGCGGCTGCTGAGCGACGGCCGCACCGCCGTCTCCGCCGCCCGGTTACGGGCCACCGTGCGCGCCGAGGCCCGCGCCGCCCGCCGCCGGGCGCGCCGGGAGGTGCCGTACGATCCGACCGCACAGCCGCCGGCCGGGGACGGGCCCGGCGTCGAACAAGCGGTCCTGGACGCCGAAGCGGGCCGTGAGCTCCGCGCCGCCGTACGCCGTCTGCCGGGCCGCTGCCCCAGGCTGCTGGCCGCCCTGCTGTCCGGCAACGACCCGACCTACCGGGAAATCGCAGGGAAGTTGGGAATGTCACAAGGATCTTTGGGACCCGTACGTTCCCGTTGCCTGGGATGCCTGCGCAGAATGCTCATGGCAGAGATTGCGGCTCCTTGACCCGGGGGAAAGGAGCGATAGGCAACCCACCAGGGGAGGCAGGCGCACATGGGCATGAGCGTGACCATCTCGGCCGCGGCCGGGAACGATGCCGAGCAGATCCTCAAACTCCAGTACCTCTGCTATCAGAGCGAGGCCGAGCTCTACGGCGACTACTCCATCGACCCCCTCACCCAGACCCTCGACGACCTGCGCGCCGAACTGGGCGGCGGCTGCGTGCTCGTGGCCCGGCTCGGCGAGGAGGTCGTCGGCTCGGTGCGCGGCACGGTCGACGGTGCGGGAACCGCCGTGATCACCGGGCTCATCGTGCACCCGCGGATGCGGCGGCACGGTCTGGGCGGGCGGCTGCTCGCCGCGATCGAGGAGCAGCTGGCGGGGGAGTGGTCCGCCAAGCGGTACCGGCTCGCCACCGGCCAGCGCAGCGAGGTCAATCTGCGTCTCTACCGCAACAGGGGTTACCAGCCCACCCATACCGAGCAGATCTCGCGCACCCTGACCCTGATCACCCTGGAAAAGGAAGCGGCGCCCGCCTTCGTGGCGAGCGCCTGAGCCTCCTGCGGTCGCGCTCCCCTCAGCGTTCCGCCCGGCGCAGCCAGACCATGGCGGTCACCGGCAGGATCACGGGGATGAACAGATAGCCCATGCCGTAGTCGGACCAGACCGTCGCGTCGGGGAAGGCGGACGGCTCGAGAAGCGTCCAGGTGCCCACGATCAGGACGCCGGCCAGCTCGGCGGCGCAGCACACCAGCGCCGCCTTGCGGGCCGATTCGCCGCCGCGCACCAGGGAGTACGTGATGAAGGCGTACACCAGCGCGGCGGCGGCCGACAGCACATAGGCCAGCGGCGCCCGGCCGAAGTCCAGGATCATCTGCACGATCGAGCGCGAGGCCGCGGCGACGGTGAACACGCCGTACAGCCAGACCAGCAGGCGGCCGGGCCCCTGGCCGAGGTCGAAGGCGGCCCCGGACCCCTTCCCGGGCGTCGTGGGTTCGGACACGGTCAGCCTCCCCAGATGTCGTACAGCCGCACCTCGAGCACGGCCAGGATGACGGCGCCCGCCGCCACGGTGGCCGAGCCCCAGCGGGTCCGCTCGGCCAGTGACATGAAGCCCGCCGCCGGCACCGCAGCGGCCGCGCCGAGCAGATAGGCCACGAAGATGGCCGTGCCCTGCGCGGGCTCGTCGCCGCCGGCCAGCCGCACCACGCCGATGACCAGCTGCACCAGCACCAGCACCGTCACCACGGCCATGCCGATGAAGTGCCAGTCCTTGGTGGGCTGGTCGCGCGAGAAGGCGAAGCCGCACCAGGCGGCGAGCGCGAGGGCGGCCAGACCGGCCGCGAGCGTCAGCGCGCCGATCACCGTGACCCCCCGGCGGCGCGGGCGGGCGAATGGGACGTGACAGGCATGGGACGACTTTAATCGTCCGGTGCGGGCGGGCCGCCCGCGGCCCCGCCTGTCCACCAGGTGATCATCGATGTCCGACATTCGGACAGGCTTGGCCGATTCGCACGCACTTCTGTTTTACTTGCCCGCATGACCACGACGAGCACCCGCACCCTTGCGACCGAGGCGATGACGACGCCCGGTGCTGCTCGTTGCATGTGTCGAATGTGTGACCGCTGAGGGCCCCCGTTCTGTAGCCTCGCGCCCCGAAGCGAGACCCCGTGGACCCCGCGCCCCGGCCACCGCCGCCGGAGCCGGACCACCCGCCCCGCGTCACCAGGATTCCCCCGCACCGCGCTTTCGCGCACCCTCCGGGGACTCCCATGCCGCGTTCCGCAATGAATGCCCGTGCCGGCACCACCACCGCCGCGCACTCGACAGTGACGGAAACCCCTGTGATCACCACTACGGGCCTGACAAAGGTCTACCGCTCAGGCGGCCGCGAGGTCACCGCCCTCGACGGCGTCGATCTGCACGTCCGTGAGGGCGAGGTGTACGGCGTCGTCGGCCAGAGCGGCGCCGGCAAGTCGACCCTCATCCGCTGCGTCAACCTCCTGGAGCGCCCCAGCTCCGGCACGGTCACCGTCGCCGGACAGGACCTGACGGCGCTGGCCGGCCGAGGTCCCCGCGCGGGCGCCGAACTGCGCCGGGCACGCAGCCGCATCGGCATGGTCTTCCAGCACTTCAACCTGCTCTCCTCGCGCACGGTGCAGAGCAACATCGAGCTGCCGCTGGAGATCCTCGGCATCTCCGGCAAGGAGCGCGAGCGCAAGGCCCTCGAGCTGCTCGACCTCGTCGGCCTCGCCGACAAGGCCAAGGCCTACCCCGCCCAGCTCTCCGGCGGCCAGAAGCAGCGCGTCGGCATCGCCCGCGCCCTGGCCGGCGACCCCAAGGTGCTGCTCTCCGACGAGTCGACCTCCGCGCTCGACCCGGAGACCACCCGCTCGATCCTCCAGCTGCTGCGCGACCTCAACCAGCAGCTCGGCCTGACCGTCCTCCTCATCACCCACGAGATGGAGGTCGTCAAGACCATCTGCGACTCCGCCGCGCTGATGAAGGGCGGCCGCGTCGTGGAGTCCGGCACCGTCTCCGAGATCCTCGCCACCCCCGGCTCCGAGCTCGCCGCCGAGCTCTTCCCCGTCGGCGGCGAGCCCTCCGGCCCCGACCGCACCGTCGTGGACGTCACCTTCCACGGCGAGGCGGCCACCCAGCCGGTGATCTCCCAGCTGTCCCGCACGTACAACATCGACATCTCGATCCTGGGCGCCGCGATGGACACCGTCGCCGGCAAGCAGGTCGGCCGGATGCGCATCGAGCTGCCCGGCCGCTTCGAGGAGAACGTCGTACCGATCGGCTTCCTGCGCGAGCAGGGCCTGCAGGTCGACGTCGCCGACTTCACCACCCCGGCACCTGCCGACGCGCTCCTGAAGGAAGGTGCCAAGTGACCTGGACCGAGATGCAGCCGCTGCTGCGCGACGCCTGTCTCGACACCCTCTTCATGGTGTGGTGGTCCACCGTCTGGGCGGTCGTCGGCGGCATCCCGCTGGGCCTGCTGCTGGTCCTCACCGACCGGGGCGCCCTGCTGCAGAACGTCGTGGTGAACAAGGTCATCGGCGTGATCGTGAACCTCGGCCGGTCGCTGCCCTTCATCATCCTGCTCGTGTGGCTGATCCCCTTCAGCCGCATGATCGTCGGCACCTCCATCGGCCCCAGCGCCGCCGTCGTGGCCCTCGTCATCGGCGCCGTGCCGTTCTTCGCCCGGCTGGTGGAGACCGCGATCCGCGAGGTCGACCACGGCCTGATCGAGGCGGCCCAGTCGATGGGCGGCGGCACCTTCACCGTGATCTTCAAGGTGCTCCTCCCGCAGGCCCTGCCCTCCCTCATCGCCGGCCTGACCACCACGGTCATCGCCCTCCTCGGCTACTCCGCCATGGCCGGCGCGGTCGGCGGCGGCGGCCTGGGCAACCTCGCCATCACCTACGGCTACATGCGCCACGAGACCGGCCTGATGAACGTCACCATCGTGCTGCTCATCGCCATCGTGACGATCGTCCAGCTCGCCGGCGACCTGGCCGTACGACGCCTGACCCGGCGCAGCGGCCGCCAGGCCGCGTCCGTGGGCCTGCGCAGGCTCTGGGCCCCCGCCGTCCCCAAGCCCCGCACCGCCCCCGAGGCCGCGGAGGCCACCAAGGTCTCCTGAGCCGGGCGGCCCGCAGGGCCCCCACCCCCCACACCCACGAGCCCGGACCCTTTGCCGGGCGGCAACACCTCGTGAGAACAAGAAAGAGGCACTCTTCGTGCGTACCACCGTCAAGCTCACCGCCGCCGTCGCGGCAGCCGCCGCGCTGACCCTCGGCCTGAGCGCCTGCAGCGCCCCCTCCGACACCTCCTCCAGCAGCTCGAAGAAGGGCAAGGACGCCGACCCGGCGGCCAAGCTCGTCGTCGCCGCCAGCCCCACCCCCCACGGCGACATCCTGAACTTCGTCAGAGACAAGCTCGCCAAGGACGCCGGCCTGAACCTGGAGGTGAAGGAGTTCAACGACTACGTGCTCCCCAACACCGCCACCCAGAACGGCGACGTCGACGCGAACTTCTTCCAGCACAAGCCGTACCTCGACGACTTCAACAAGAAGAACAAGACGGACATCGTCCCCGTCGTCAACGTCGAGATCGAGCCGCTCGGCCTGTACTCCAAGAAGGGCAAGAAGGTCGGCGACCTGGGCTCCGGCTCCACCATCGCCGTCCCCAACGACGCCACCAACGAGGGCCGCGCCCTCAAGCTCCTCGCCGACAACGGCGTGATCAAGCTGAAGGACGGCGTCGGCGCCGAGGCCAAGCTCTCCGACATCGAGGACAAGAAGGGCGTGCAGTTCACCGAGCTCGAGGCCGCCCAGATCCCCTCGCGCCTGGCCGACGTGGACGCCGCCGTCATCAACGGCAACTTCGCCATCGGCGCCAAGCTCAACCCGGCCAAGGACTCCCTGGCCCTGGAGAAGGCCGACGGCAACCCCTACGCGAACTTCCTCGCCGTGAAGAAGGGCAACGAGGGCGACCCCCGCATCGCCAAGCTCGCCAAGCTCCTCAACTCCGACGAGGTCAAGAAGTTCATCGAGGAGAAGTTCAGCAACGGCGCGGTCATCCCCGCCTTCGGCGCCCCGAAGAGCTGACGGTACCTGACACTTCGTCATCAAGGCCGACCCGTACGGCCCAGGGCCCCGCGTACGCATTCGCCGTACGCGGGGCCCGGCGCTTGGCGTACCCACCCACCGATGCTGCATGCTGGTGCACCCGAGCACACCCGCAACACCCCCGAGCCCACCCGCCCCGGCGTTGGAGCAGCGCATGACTTCCACCTTTCCGGACATCTCCATCAGTACGGACCGGCTGGTGCTGCGCCCGTTCGAAGCCGGAGACATCCCCGCCCTCGCCGAGATGATGAACGACGAGCTCATCACGGCCTGGACCTCCGCCCCGTACCCCTACACCACCGCCGACGCCCGCGACTGGGCGCTGCGCCGGGCGCCCGGCGAGCGCACCTCCGGGCGCGGAATCGTCTTTGCGGTCACCGAGTTCCTCACCCACCGCCTCGTGGGCACCGTCCACCTCCGCAACACCGACTGGCGCATCCTGGCCACCGAGGCCGCCTACGCGACCGCCCCCTGGGCCCGGGGCGAGGGCTACGCCTGCGAGTCCGTCCTCGCCGTCGCCGAGTGGCTCTTCCGCGACCAGAAATTCGAACGCCTGGAACTGCGCACCGCCGCCGACAACACCGCCGCCCAGCAGGTCGCCCAGAAGACCGGCTGCGTCAGCGAGGGGGTCCTGCGCAGCGCCTGGATAGCACGCACCCGCACCGAGGACGCGGGCTGGACCGAGAACCGCACCGACCTCATCGTCTGGAGCCTGCTGCCCGAGGACCTCGACGAGGTCCGCGACTCCCCGGCCGGGGGCGGCTACGACTACGCCGCCACCTTCCCCGACTGGCGCTAGCCCCCTCCCGCCGCACAGCCCCGGCTGCGGTCCGTACCAATCGGGGTACGCTCACCCTGCCCGTGCCACCCCCCCCCGCCCGGGGGACCACCGACCCCAGACAAGCCCAGGAGACAGACGACGATGGCCGACCGGGTCACGGTGATCGGGTGGGACGGCTCACCGCTGACGGACGCGGCCCGCTCCGCCCTGGCCGCCGCCACCCTGGTGGCCGGCGCCGCCCACCACCTGGCCCTGCCCGAGGTGCCGCCCACCGCCGAGCGCATCCGGCTCGGCAGCGTCGACCTCGCCGCCCGCCGCATCGCCCAGCACCGCGGCTCGGCCGTGGTCCTCGCCGACGGCGACCCCGGATTCTTCGGCGTCGTCCGCACCCTGCGCGCCCCGGAGCACGGACTCGAGGTCGAGGTGGTGCCCGCCGTCTCCGCCGTCGCCGCCGCCTTCGCCCGGGCCGCCATGCCCTGGGACGACGCCCAGATCGTCGTCGCCCACAGCCGCGACCTGCGACGCGCCGTCAACGTCTGCCGCGCCCACCCCAAGGTCGCCGTCCTCACCTCGCCCGGCGCCGGCCCCGCCGAACTCGCCCTCCTCCTCGGCCCCGTCCACCGCACCTTCGTCATCTGCGAGGAGCTGGGCACCGAGCGCGAACAGGTCACCGTCGTCACCTCCGACCGGGCCGCCGACCACACCTGGCGCGACCCCAACGTCGTCATCGTCATCGGCGGCTCCGGCATCCCCGCCGTGCGCACCGGCGGCTGGATCGCCGGCCGCGACCCCGGCTACCCGCCGGCCGTACGGGGCTGGGCCCTGCCCGCCGCGGCGTACGGCTCCGGGCTCGGCGAGGGCGAGTCGACCGAACTGCGCGCCGCCCAACTCGCACGGCTCGGGCCGCGCGTCGGCGACCTCGTCTGGGACATCGGCTCCGGCAGCGGCGCGGCGGCCGTGGAGGCCGCCCGCTTCGGCGCCGCCGTCATCGCCGTCGACCGCGACCCCGAGGCCTGCCGGCGCACCGCCGCCGCGGCCCGGCACCACGGCGTGCAACTCCAGGTCGTCCAGGGCACCGCACCCCAGGTCCTGGAGGACCTCCCCGAGCCCGACGTCATCCGCGTCGGCGGCGGAGGAGCCCCCGTCGTCGCCGCCTGCGCCGACCGCCGCCCCGAGCGCATCGTCGCCCACGCCGCCACCCGCGACCAGGCCGAGGCCATCGGCCGCGCCCTCGCCGAGGGCGGGTACGCCGTGGAGTGCACGCTGCTCCAGGCGGTGGAGTTGGACACAACCGCCTGGTCCGAGCGCGAGCGCGCCGTAGCCTTCTTGCTGAGTGGCCGTCGTACACACCCCTGAGGGCCGGGGGCCGGGCGGAGGGTAGGCTGGCGGATCGTTGTTGCAAGCCGCTCGGTGTCCGACACCACAGTCGTCAATGCTCCGAACGCACCCCCCGCTTGGCGCGTACAGGGCAGGGTGACACCGGACGGCACACAACGTGCCGCGAGGCATCCACGCTCGTTCTTGTCTATGGGCGTGAGCGGTTGGAAGGAGCACTACCGATGGGCGAGGGGTACGCATGACCGACACCGGCCGGTTCCCGGACGAGGGACAGCCGGAGAACGCAGGCGCACTGCCCGGCCACCCGCTTCCCGCGGACGCCGCAGCCCCTGCCGACACCGGAGTCCCGACGGCGCCCCCGGCGCCCGCCGCACCCACTGCGCCTTCGACGTATGCCTTCCTCGAGAACGACGCCGCCGACGAGGACGACCTCCTGCTGATGCCGGGCGCCCAGGGCGCCTGGATGGAGCAGCCGGCGCCCCAGGGCGGTACGCACGAGACGGGCGGCCGCGACACGGGTTCGCTCGACTACACGGGCGTGCGCACCCCGCCGCCGGGCCAGGCCCCCGCGGCCGCCGCGCCGCCGCGCCGCCCCCTGCACATGGGCCCGCCCGTGCCCGACCCCTCCAACGGCGTCGTCCTCTCCCTCGCCGACCGCGGCCCGGCCGCCCCCCAGCAGCCCGCCGGATCCCCGCAGGTCGCGGGCGTCGAGTACCTCGACGCACCGCCCGTCCCGGGCGCCGACGACACGGCGCCCCCCGCGGCCTTCGTGCCGCCGCAGAACACCGGTGTCGCCACGCAGGCGGCGCCCGCACCCGCGGTGGCGCACGACATACTCGCCGAACCCCAGACCGCGCCGGAGCCTGAGCCGGTGTCAGCGGTCGCGGTGTCCGCGGAGAGCCCTGCCGCGCAGTCCGTGCCCGGCCAGCGGGAGCCCGGGGCCGCCGCCGTCGCCGAGCCGCAGGCCGTGCCCGTGCCGGCCGCCGCGCCCCAGCCGCAGACGGCGGCCGTGGAGCCCGCCGTCCCGGCGCCTGCCGAACCGCAGCCGCAGCCGCCGGTCGGGGGCGTGGCCCCCGGCGCGGCACAGGCGTTCGTCGACCGCCTGGTACCGAACCTCGCCGCGCAGCCCCCGGCTCAGGCACCGGCGCCCACGCCGGCCCCGGCCGCACCCTTGGACCCGCAGCCCGAGGCGCCGGTCGCCGTCGAGGAACCCCTGACGCCCGCCCAGGAAGCGGCAGCGGTCGTGCCCCCGGCTCCGGTTGCCGAAGAGGCGGCCGTGCCCGAGCCGCAGGCCGTCGTCGAGCAGCCCGCGCCCGAGGCGCCGGTCGCGGAGGCCGTCGAGCCCGTCGCGGTGGCGGCGGCTGACGCCCCGTCCGCACCCGAGCAGCACGACGCGGCCGTCGCGCCGGTCGAGACGCCGGCCGTGGACGCCGAGCAGCCCGCGCCCGTCCAGGCCGTCGTCGAGGCGGAACCGGCCCCGGCCGAGCCCGAGCCCGTCCCCGAGACCGTCCCGGCCCCGGCCGAGCCGGTGGCGGTCGCGCAGCCCGCGCCGGCCCCGGTCGTCGAGGCGCCCGTCGCGCCGGCCCCCGACCAGCAGGTGCCCGCCCCGGCCCCCGTGGTCGAGGCCCCGGTCGCCGAGGTCCCGGTCGTGCCGGCCCCGGCCGTGGAGGTGCCCGCCGAGGCGCCGGTCGAGCCCGCGCCCGAGGCCCCCGCCGCCGAGGAGCAGCCCCCGGCCCCCGCCGAGGAGCCCGCGCCGCAGGCGGCCGCCCCCGAGGAGGCGGCTCCTGAGGCGACGGCTCCCGAAGAGGCGGCCCCCGAAGAGGCGGCCCCCGCCCCCGCGGTGCCCGCGCAGGGCGTCCCGGAGCAGGACCAGGCCCCAGCCCCGGCTCCCGTCGAGGAGACGCCGACCGCCCAGGCCCCGGCGCCCGAGCCGGAGCCGGAAGCGGTCCCCGAGCCCGTACACATCCACCTGGTCCCGGCCGAACCGGCCCAGGAGGACGAGGCGGCTCCGGCGGCAGACACCACGTCCGCCGACGAAGGCGAAGCCGAAGCCGCCGAGGCCGAACCGCAGCCCGAGCCCGAGCCGCTGGGCCCCCCGGCCGTCGGCTACGACGAGGCCGAGCGGGCCGCCGTCCACCGTGTCATCAGGGAGCGGCGCGACATCCGCAAGGGGTTCCGCACCGACCCCATCCCGCACGAGGTGCTGCTGCGCGTCCTGGAGGCCGCGCACACCGCGCCCAGCGTCGGCCACTCCCAGCCCTGGGACTTCGTCGTCATCCGCTCCGAGGAGACCCGGCGGACGATGCACGAGCTGGCCGCCCGCCAGCGCGAGGCCTACGCCAAGTCCCTCCCCAAGGCCCGGGCCAAGCAGTTCAAGGAACTGAAGATCGAGGCCATCCTCGACACCCCGGTCAACATCGTCGTCACCGCCGACCCCACCCGCGGCGGCCGGCACACCCTCGGCCGGCACACCCAGCCGCAGATGGCGCCGTACTCCTCCGCGCTCGCCGTGGAGAACCTCTGGCTCGCCGCGCGCGCCGAGGGCCTCGGCGTCGGCTGGGTCAGCTTCTTCGACGAGCGCGAGATGGTCCGCGCCCTCGGCCTCCCGGAGCACCTCGAGGTCGTCGCCTACCTCTGCATCGGCTACGTCGACGAGTTCCCCGACGAGCCCGAGCTGATGCAGGCCGGCTGGTCCAAGCGCCGCCCGCTGTCCTGGGTCGTGCACGAGGAGGAGTACGGGCGCCGCGCCCTGCCCGGCGAGGACCCGCACGACCTGCTCGCCGAGACCCTGCGCGGCATCCGCCCGCTGGACGCCAAGGCGCTCGGCGAGGCGTGGGAGCGCCAGAAGCGGATGACCAAGCCGTCCGGCGCGCTCGGCATGCTGGAGATCATCTCCGCGCAGCTGTGCGGACTGTCCCGCAAGTGCCCGCCGCCGATCCCGGAGCCCGCGGCCGTCGCGATCTTCGCCGGGGACCACGGCGTGCACGCCCAGGGCGTCACGGCGTGGCCCCAGGAGGTCACCTCGCAGATGGTGGCCAACTTCCTGGGCGGCGGAGCCGTGTGCAACGCCTTCGCCAACCAGGTCGGCGCCGAGGTCTGCGTCGTGGACGTGGGCGTCGCGGCCGAGCTGCCCAGCACGCCCGGCCTGCTGCCCCGCAAGATCCGGCCCGGCACGGCCGACTTCACCACCGGTCCCGCGATGACCCGCGAGGAGGCCCTGCAGGCCCTCGAGGTGGGCATCGAGACGGCCCGCGACCTGGTCACGGCCGGCAACAAGGCGCTGCTCACGGGCGAGATGGGCATCGCCAACACCACGGTGTCGGCAGCCCTCATCTCCGTCTTCACCGGAGCCGACCCGGCCGAGATCACCGGCCGCGGCACCGGCATCAACGACGAGATGCACGCCCGCAAGATCGACGTCGTACGCCGTGCGCTGGAGCTGCACAAGCCGGACCCGAAGGACCCGATCGGTGTGCTCGCCGCGATCGGCGGCCTGGAGCACGCCGCGCTCGTCGGCCTGATCCTGGGCGGCGCGTCCCTGCGTACGCCGGTGATCCTCGACGGCGTCAGCGCCGGCGCCGCGGCCCTGGTCGCCCGCGCCATCGCCCCCGAGGCGCTGGCGGCGTGCGTCGCCGGCCACCGCAGCGCCGAGCCCGGCCACGTCGCGGCCCTCACCAAGCTGGGCCTGCGCCCGCTGGTGGACCTCGACCTGCGGCTGGGCGAGGGCACGGGGGCGCTGCTGGCGCTGCCCATCGTGCAGAGCGCTGCGCGGGCGATGCACGAGGTCGCCACGTTCGACGCGGCGGGTGTGGCCGAGAAGAGCTGACGCTTGGTGGGTGGGTGCGATCCGGTGGTCGGGTTGTGCCCACCCTCCCCCAGCTACCGCTGGGAGGTGCCCCCAGCCCTGCGGAACGACTACCCACAACCTGCGTCACGCCCCTTAAGGTGTCCTCACCAGCGCATTCGTACGAGGAGACCTGCCCATGGCCGAGCACGCCGAAGTCGCCGCCTACCCCGTCGGACTGCGCCTGGCCGGGCGCCGCGTCGTCGTCCTGGGCGCCGGCCAGGTCGCACAGCGCCGGCTGCCCGCCCTGATCGCCGCCGGCGCCGACGTGCTGCTCGTCTCCCCCTCCGCCACCCCCTCCGTCGAGGCCATGGCCGAGGCAGGCGAGGTCCGCTGGGAGCGCCGCCGCTACCGCGACGGCGACCTGGACGGCGCCTGGTACGCCCTGATCTCCACCGACGACCCCGCCGCCAACGACGCCGCGTCCGCCGAGGCCGAGGCCCGCCGTGTCTGGGCCGTGCGCAGCGACGACGCCGCTGCCGCCTCCGCCTGGACGCCGGCCACCGGCCGCGGCGCGGGGGTGACGGTCGCCGTCCTGACCGGCCAGGACCCGCGCCGCTCCGCCGCCGTGCGCGACGCCATCGTCGAGGGGCTGCGCGACGGTTCGCTGACGGCCCCGCACTTCCGGGACCGGGCCAAGGGCGTGGCCCTGGTCGGCGGCGGCCCCGGCGACCCCGACCTGATCACCGTTCGCGGCCGCAGGCTGCTGGCCGAGGCGGACGTGGTCATCGCCGACCGCCTCGGCCCCCGCGACCTCCTGGAGGAGCTGCCGCCGCACGTCGAGGTGATCGACGCGGCGAAGATCCCGTACGGCCGGTTCATGGCCCAGGAGGCCATCAACAGCGCCCTCATCGAGCACGCCAAGGCCGGCAAGGCCGTCGTCCGCCTCAAGGGCGGGGACCCGTTCGTGTTCGGACGCGGCATGGAAGAGGTCCAGGCCCTGGCGGAGCACGGCATCCCGTGCACCGTGGTGCCCGGCATCTCCAGCTCGATCAGCGTGCCGGGCGCGGCCGGAATCCCCGTCACCCACCGTGGTGTGGCCCATGAGTTCACCGTGGTCAGCGGCCATGTCGCACCGGACGACCCGCGCTCGCTCGTGGACTGGGAGGCGATCGCGCGCCTGCGCGGCACGCTCGTACTGCTGATGTCGGTCGAGAACATCGGCGCGATCGCCGCGGCCCTCATGCGGCACGGACGCGCGGCCGGTACCCCCGTGGCCGTGGTGCAGGAGGGCACCACCGCGGCCCAGCGCCGCGTGGACGCCACGCTCGCGACGGCGGGGGAGCGGGTGAAGGCGGAGGGCATACGCCCGCCGGCCGTCATCGTGATCGGCGACGTGGTGACGTCGGGCCCGGAGCCGACCGGAGAATAGTCCCCGCACCCGCACCACCGTTTCGCACCGCACGCACCACCCGCACCAGGACAAGGCAGCAGCTCCCATGGCCGAACTCATCACCATCGACGACCCCGACGACCCGCGCCTGCACGACTACACGGGCCTGACGGACGTGGAGCTGCGACGCCGCCGGGAGCCCGCGGAGGGCCTGTTCATCGCCGAGGGCGAGAAGGTGATCCGGCGGGCCCACCAGGCCGGCTACGCGATGCGGTCGATGCTGCTGACGGCCAAGTGGATCGAGGTGATGCGGGACGTCATCGAGGAGAGCCCCGCCCCCGTCTACACCGTGACGCCCGACCTGGCCGAACGGGTGACCGGCTATCACGTCCACCGCGGCGCGCTCGCGTCCATGCAGCGCAAGCCGCTGCCCGAGGCGGGCGAGGTGCTGCGGGACGCCCGCCGCGTCGCCGTCCTCGAGAGCCTCGTGGACCACACCAACATCGGTGCGATCTTCCGTAGCGCGGCGGCGCTCGGCATGGACGCGGTCCTGCTCTCCCCGGACTGCGCGGACCCGCTGTACCGGCGCTCGGTGAAGGTCTCCATGGGCGCCGTCTTCTCCGTGCCGTACGCGCGCCTGGAGACCTGGCCCCAGGACCTGGAGACCGTGCGCGAGGCGGGCTTCCGGGTCCTCGCCCTCACCCCCGCCGAGCAGGCCACCTCCATGGACGAGGCGGCGCCGCACCGGCTGGAGCGGGTGGCGCTCATGCTGGGTGCGGAAGGCGACGGCCTGTCGCCCCGCGCGCTGCGGGCCGCCGACGAGTGGGTCCGCATCCCGATGGCCCACGGAGTCGACTCGCTCAACGTGGGCGCGGCGGCGGCAGTGGCGTTCTACGCGGTCACGACGGGCCGCCCGACGGCGTAACGGGGCCCGCGCTACCGCGCGGTGCCCTCGATCGCCGGCCGGGCTGCCCCGCGGAGCCCCTCCGGGGACGGAGGACCGGCGTCCGGGGCGGAGACGCGGGAAACGGTGGCCGGCAGCTCGCCCATGCTGCGGGCGGGGCCCTGGCAGCCCTGGGCGGCCGCGATGCCGAGGGCGACCAGCAGGGTCACCACCACGAAGACGATCAGGCGCTGACGCAGCAGCTTGCGGTCCGGCCCCGGGCGCCGTACCGCCGGGCGCGGTCGCCGGCCCGGGCGGGCGGGGCCCCGCCCGCCCGTGGCCTGGCCGCCGCCGCGCTGCGGCACGGGACGCCCGTCCGGCACCCGGCCACCGCCGGCCCGGGCGCCGGCCCCCTGCGGGGCATGCGCACCGGGGGAGCCGTGATGACCGTGCGGCGCGTGCGGCCGCGGCGTGGGCGCGCCGCCGGGGCGGCGCTCGGTGCGCTGACGCTCGTACTCCGCCGCCCGCCGTGCCGAGGGACGGTCCGGCTCGCGGCGGGGGGACGGGGGCCGGCCCTCGCCGATCCCATGGGCCTCGCGCGCGGCGATCTCCTTCAGCCGCAGCGACAGCTGCAGCGTACTCGGCCGCTCCTCCGGGTCCTTGGCCAGACACGCGTGCACCAGCGGGGCGAGCGCGTCCGGTACGCCCATGAGCTGCGGTTCTTCGTGCACGACCCGGTAGAGCATGACCTCCGAACTGCCCTGCCCGAAGGGAGAGTCGGCGGTCGAGGCGTAGACGAGGGTCGCGCCGAGCGCGAAGACGTCCGTGGCGGGGGTGACGGCGGCGCCCCGCACCTGCTCGGGGGCGAGGAAGCCGGGGGAGCCGACGGCCGTGCCGACGTGCGTGAGGGTGCTCGCCCCGGTGGCCCAGGCGATGCCGAAGTCGATGATGCGGGGGCCCTTGGGGGAGAGCAGGATGTTCGACGGCTTGAGGTCGCGGTGGACCACCCCCGCGTCGTGCACCGCCAGCAGGCCCTCGGCCAATGCGGCCCCGATGGAGGCCGTCTGAGCCGCCGACAGCGGCCCTTCCTCGTTCACCTTGTCGTGGAGCGAGGGCCCCGGGACGTACTGCGTGGCGAACCAGGGACGGTCCGCCTCCAGGTCCGCGGCCACCAGCCGCGCCGTACAGCCGCCGCGGATCCGCCGGGCGGCGGACACCTCGCGCGCGAAGCGGGAGCGGAACTCCTGGTCCTCGGCCAGGTCCGGCCGGATCACCTTCAGCGCGACGCGCTGGCCCCGCCGGTCGGAGCCGAGGTAGACCACGCCCATGCCGCCCGCGCCCAGCCGCCGGTGCAGCCGGAACGAGCCGACGACACGCGGGTCCTCGCGCCGGAGCCGCATCATCGTCATCTTCGTCCCCTACCTCCGGTGGGGCTGCCCCACGTAGCTTCCCGGCGTCTGACGTGGCACAGCTTACGGATTGACGGACGGTCGCGCTCAGAGGCCGCGCATGCGTCGGCGAGTGGATTGCCGGTGCCCGGCGGGGCGCCCGCGGCCCGGTCCGCGGGCGTCGGCGGCAGGTCACGGGCGCGCGGGCCGTCTCTCAAGGGGCCGTCGCCGAAGGGGGATTGACGGGGCGACGGGTGACCGGAGGGCGGCGGACGCGCAGCGGAGCGACCCGACTCGAACGTATGAAGCGGTGGTGGGCGGGGCCGCCCGGCGGGTGGAGACGGTCGCCCGCCGGAGTGGGCCGGAAGTGAGCGAAGTCACCGGTCCCCCCTCCGGGAAGACCCCAAGGCCAGGGGGGCCGGTCTCCACCCAGGGGAGTACCCCCGGGGCGCCACCCTCATCCTCCGGGAGAACCGGCAAGCGGTACGAGGGCATGACGCCCGCAAGGGGCCCCGCGCCTAGGGTTGAAGACAAGCGGCGGGCACGACACTCGTCCCCCGAGGCCAGGTGCCCGCCGCTCCGCATACATGGAGGGAGCGGGGCGATGGCGCACATCGCGGGACGTACGGGCCACCGGGCGCACGGCCACCGGGCCACGGACGTCTTCGGCGAGCGCCCGGGCCCCACCCGCCATCCACTGGTCGCGGCCGCCATGGTGCTGCCGCTGGCCGCCTTCCTGGCGGTCGTCTTCGGCGGCTGGGACGCCGTCGTCCTCCAAGCGTCGTCCGTGGCCGGAATGCTGGGGCGCTGAGCGCTTCCCCGGCCCGGGAGAGCGGCCCGGGCCGGGTGGCAGACCGGCCATAACCCCGTGGGGACGGGGGTGCGGCGGACGGCACGACGAGCCGGGTACCTGGGGAGGTACCCGGCCGTCGCGTTTGTCGGGGCAGGCCCGGACACCGGGCGCGGACAGACGAAAAACGGCCGGTGGCCGGAGCTCGAAGCCCCGGCCACCGGCCGAACAGTGTGCGCGATACTGGGATTGAACCAGTGACCTCTTCCGTGTCAGGGAAGCGCTCTCCCGCTGAGCTAATCGCGCGGGGAGGCCCGTGAGGACCTCGGTGGACGATACTGGGATTGAACCAGTGACCTCTTCCGTGTCAGGGAAGCGCTCTCCCGCTGAGCTAATCGTCCGGGACGCTGCGTGCGCGATACTGGGATTGAACCAGTGACCTCTTCCGTGTCAGGGAAGCGCTCTCCCGCTGAGCTAATCGCGCGGGAAGGTCCGTGAGGACCCTGGTGGACGATACTGGGATTGAACCAGTGACCTCTTCCGTGTCAGGGAAGCGCTCTCCCGCTGAGCTAATCGTCCTTGGAGGTGGAGACGGGATTTGAACCCGTGTAGACGGCTTTGCAGGCCGTTGCCTCGCCTCTCGGCCACTCCACCAGGAGTGCGGGGGTTCGGGAAGATCCCCCAACTCGAGCGGACGACGAGACTCGAACTCGCGACATCCACCTTGGCAAGGTGGTGCTCTACCAACTGAGCTACGTCCGCATTTGTCTTTCCGGCCCGCTTCCGCGTCCCGGCGACGTGTTGAACTTTAGCGGATTCCGGCGCCAGCTCAAATTCCGTTTGCCCAGCATGCTGCGCTGATCGTTCACGGGGACGCCTCGCGGAGGACTCCCGCGCACCGCTCGCCCGCCTCCCGCACGGCTCGCAGACGATCTCCACGGGTGCCGCCATAGACTCGATGACGTGCACAGCCTCCCCCCGACGATCTCCCCGATGGCCCGCTTCGGCGGCCTCCTCGCCACCGATCTGCGCGATGTGACCAGCGACCCGGCGGCCCTGGATTCCACCGGCTGGTGGGCCGTGGTCGCGGACTTCGAGGGACGCCTCACCTGTGCCCGCTTCGGCGACGTACGCCCCGCCCCGGCCCCCGCGCCCGTGCCGGGCGGCTGGCGCGGCCCCGCGCCGGAGGAGTGGACCAGCTCCCTGGACCGGGCCGCCTACACCGCGGGCGTACGGCGCATACGCGAGCACATAGCGGCCGGCGAGGTCTACCAGGCCAACCTCTGCCGCGTGCTCAGCGCGCCCCTGCCCGACCCGGCCGCCGCCGACGTGGACGCCCTCACCGCCCTCCTCGCCCGGGGCAACCCCGCCCCCTACGCGGGAACGGTCCGGCTGCCCGCCCACGGCGTGGAGGTGGCCACCGCCTCGCCCGAGCTCTACCTGCGCCGCGACGGGCGCACCGTGGAGTCCGGCCCCATCAAGGGCACCGGCCGGACCGCCGAGGACCTGCTGGAGAAGGACCACGCCGAGAACGTGATGATCGTGGACCTGGTCCGCAACGATCTCGGGCGCGTCTGCGCCACCGGCACCGTGACCGTCCCCGCCCTGTGCGCGCTCGAACAGCACCCCGGCCTGGTCCACCTTGTCTCCACCGTCCGCGGCGAGCTCGCCGAGCGGGCCGGCTGGGCCGAGCTGTTCGCCGCCACCTTCCCGCCCGGCTCGGTGACCGGAGCCCCCAAGGCCAGCGCCCTGGAGATCATCGAGGCCCTGGAGACCGTGCCGCGCGGACCGTACTGCGGCGGCGTCGGCTGGGTCGACGCGGACCGGGGCACCGGCGAGCTGGCCGTCGGCATCCGCACGTTCTGGATCGACCGGGCGGCCACCGGCGGCCCGGTGCTGCGCTTCGGCACCGGCGCCGGCATCACCTGGGGCTCCGACCCGGAGCGGGAGTGGGCCGAGACCGAACTGAAGGCGTCCCGGCTCCTCGCGATAGCGTCGGCGGCACACCAGCCGCTAGGAGGGACGAAACGGTGAGAATCTGGTTCAACGGCGCACTGTGTGACGCCGACAGTGCCCAGCTCTCGGTCTTCGATCACGGGCTCACGGTCGGCGACGGTCTCTTCGAGACGCTCAAGACCACCGACGGCCGGCCCTTCGCCATGACCCGTCACCTCGCCCGCCTCACCTCCGGCGCCCGCGGCCTGGGCCTGCCCGAGCCGGACCTGGACGAGATCCGCCGGGCCTGCGCGGCGGTTCTCGACGCCAACCCCATACCGCTCGGCCGGCTGCGGATCACCTACACCGGCGGCGTCTCCCCGCTCGGCTCGGACCGGGGCACCGCGACCCCGACCCTCGTCGTCGCCCTCGCCGAGACCGCCCGCCACGCCGACACCACCGCCGCCGTCACCGTCCCCTGGACCCGCAACGAACGCGGCGCGCTGGCCGGCCTGAAGTCCACCTCGTACGCCGAGAACGTCGTCGCCCTCGCCCGGGCCAGGGAACAGGGCGCCACCGAGGCGCTGTTCGCCAACACCGTCGGCGCGCTCTGCGAGGGCACCGGATCCAACGTCTTCGTCGTCCTCGACGGCGAGCTGCACACCCCGCCGCTCTCCTCCGGCTGTCTGCCCGGCATCACCCGCGCCCTGGTCGTGGAGTGGACGGGCGCGAAGGAGACCGACCTGCCCTTCGATGTCCTGGACCGCGCCGAGGAGATCTTCCTGACCTCCAGCCTGCGCGACGTGCAGGCCGTCCACACCCTCGACGGCCGTCAACTGCCCGGCGCCCCGGGCCCGGTGACCGCCAAGGCCATGCGGATCTTCGACGAGCACGCCACCGCGGACCTCGATCCGTAAACAGGGTGACGCGGCGCCGCGGGGCCGGTACAACACGAACGTGACCACCACCCTGCGGCCCACCGCACCCGAACAGCGCACCGACGACGGCGGCCGGTCCCGCTCGTACGAGGTCTGCGTCAACGCCCGGCCCGTCGGCAGGATCGACCTCGCCACGGACCCGCGCTTCGGGCCCGGCTTCGGGCGGATAGCCCACCTCGCCATCGACGAGCGCGACCGGCACCGCGGCCGCGGCACGGTGGCCGCGCTCGCCGCCGAGGAGGTGCTGCGCGGCTGGGGGTGCGCGCAGATCACGGTGAGCGTCCCGGCGGGTGCGGCCACCGCCCTGGCGCTGGCGGGCGCGCTCGGCTACGTCGAACGCAACCGCAACATGAGCAAGACGCTGGCCGCCGCGCCCGAGCTGCCGGCGGGCAGCGCCGCCCGCCCCATGACCGAGGCGGAGTTCGAGCCGTGGCAGCGGACGGCGAAGGCCAGGTACGCCGAGAGCTGGGTGGAGCGCGGCGTGCCCCGCGACCGGGCCGAGGCCAAGGCGGAGACCGACCACGCCGCGGCGCTGCCCGCCGGCGCGGCCACCCCCGGCGCGGCGCTGCGCGTCCTCGCGCACGACGGCGTCGACGTGGGCACCCTGTGGCTGTCGCTGCCCGGCGGCGAGGACGGCTTCGTCTTCGGCGTCGAAGTCGACGCCCGCCACCGCGGCCGGGGCCACGGCCGCACCCTGATGTTGCTCGCCGAGCGCGAGAGCCTGGCGGCCGGGGCCCGGGGCCTCGGGCTCAACGTCTTCGCCGACAACACCCCGGCCCTGCGGCTGTACGCGTCACTGGGCTACGAGCCCACGCAGATCCACCTGTACAAGGTGCTGCACTAGCCGGTCAGGCCGGGTCGGTGCCGTCCTGGCCGGCCAGCAGCCGGTCGACGATCTCCTCGATGCGCTCCCGCAGCCCCTCCTGGCTCTTGCCGCCGTCCAGCCGCTCGCCGTCGATGACGTACGTGGGCGTGCCGGTCACCCCGATCGCCTTGCCCTCGGCCTGGTCGGCGTCGACGATCAGCATGTGGCGCCCGTCGATCAGCGCGGTGTCCACCTCCCCGGCGTCCAGGCCCAGCTCGCCGGCGATCTCCGTCAGCAGCCGCTCGCCCCGGGCGCCGAGCTCCTCGGTGCGGGCCAGCACCGCCTCGGCGTACGGCCACGCCTGCCCCTGCTCGGCGGCCTCCTCGGCGGCCTGTGCGGCGGCGTAGGCGTGCTTGTGCTTCTCCAGCGGGAAGTGCCGCAGCCGGATCTCGAGCCGGTCGCCGTAGCGGGCGCGCAGCGCGTGCAGGTCGTCCAGGGCCCGGTGGCAGTCGGGGCACTGCAGCTCGCACCACACGTCCAGCACGGGGCGGACGGGGCGGGGGGTGTCGCTATTGCTCATGGGGCCAGTCTTCCAGCCCGTACGCACAGCGGTGAGCTCGGTCCGCGGGTGGAGGCGACCCTGAGGTGACCCGGAGTTCTCCCCGATCTCCCGGCCGGCCGTGGCACCGTCCGCCGCGGCCGGTGCAGGATGGATGCAGGAGCCACCATCGGCAGGAGGACCGGATGCTGACCTCGACCGTATGCGCCGCGGTGTCCGCGGCCGGCCTGGGCATCGCCCTGCTGACGGCCTACCGCAAGCGCTTCCGCAGTGCCGCACGGATAGCGGCCTGGTCCCTGATCCCCGTCGGCCTCGTCATGACGGGCATCGTCGACTGGGTCACGGACCTGGTGTTCAAGCCCACCGTCTGGGCCGGCTTCGGCGTGCTCGCGCTCTCCGCGCTTCTGTTCATGATCACCCGGGCCGCCGACCGCCGCACCGGCGGCACCCGCAAGCAGCGCCGCGAGGCCGCGGCCGGCGAGCGGGGCGCCGCGGTGGCGCCGGCCGCCTCCGCGCCCTCGCTCGGCCCGGCCCATACGGCGGACCGCCCCAAGAGCAGGGGGACGCGGGGCTCGGGCGGAGGGGAAGAGGACTTCTCCGATATCGAAGCGATCCTCAAAAAACACGGAATCTGAACAACTCCCCCTCACGAGTGACACGTTGGTGAGTCCGCCCGGCGGGGCTGCGCCATGATCTGTCGGAGATGAACGACGAACCGGCCCAGATCACCGACGAGCCGCGCGGCTGTCTGTTCGCTCTCTCCCAGCCGCCGCTCATGTTTTTTCTCGCCTTCATCGCGACACTGATCCTCGTGACCGCCGTGCACGACCTCTACCGGTGGTGAGGGGCGCCCACCACCCGCCGCCCGTCAGTCCGAGGCCTCCCGGCGGCGCGCCCGGTAGGCGGCGACGTGGAGCCGGTTCCCGCAGGTGCGGCCGTCGCAGTAGCGGCGCGACCGGTTGCGGGACAGATCGACGAAGGCGCGCCCGCAATCCGGTGCCTCGCAGCGCCGCAGCCGCTCGCGCTCGCCCTCCACCAGCAGGAACGCCAGCGCCATGCCGCCGTCGGCCGCCAGGTGCTCGGCCAGCGAGGCGCCGGGCGCGAAGTAGTGCACATGCCAGTCGTAGCCGTCGTGGTCGGTGAGCCGGGGCGTGGTGCCCGCCTGGGCCACCAGCGCGTTGAGCAGCTCCGCGGCCTGCCGGGTCTCCGTGGCGTCGAACACCTGGACGATCCGGTCGCGTATGGACCGCACGGCGGCCAGGTCCGGCTCGCCGAGGGTGTCGATGCCGCTGATGTCGTGGCGCTCGACGAAGCCCTCCAGCGCGTCCAGGGCGTCGAGGTCCATGTTCAGCAGATCGACGATGGCGTCGAGCGTGCACCGGGTGTCGTGATTGATCAGCACGGAACGTTTCGCTCCCTGGCCGGATGGAGGTAGGGCGGCAAGTGTTCGACCGCGGGGAGCAGACTCTAGCGGCTCCGCAGCGCGACGGCGCCGTCGCCCGCGGTGGATCCGCGGCGACGGCGCCGTCGTCGTGCCGTATGCGAGATGTCCGGATGTGGCGCGCGGCCTCCCCGAGTGGGCCGGCGCGCCCGGATCAGCTCCGGCCCGGCATCAGCTCTCCGCCAGGATGTGGGAGAGCTCGGTGTCCAGATCGAAGTGACGGTGTTCGGTGCCCGGTGGAACCGCGGCGTCGGTCCGCTTCAGGAACGACTCCAGGGCCCGGGCCGGGGCCTCCAGCAGGGCTTCGCCCTCCGGCGAGCTCAGGGCGATGCAGACGACGCCCTGGCCGTGGCTGCGGGAGGGCCAGACGCGGACGTCGCCGGTTCCGGTGGGCCGGTGCAGGCCCTCCGCGAGCAGGTCCCGGGCGAAGACCCACTCGACCGTCTCTTCGGCTCCGGTGTGGAAGGTGGCGTGCACGGCATAGGGATCGGCCGTGTCGTACCGCAGGCCTGCGGGTACAGGCAGTGAGGATTCGCTCGACACAACGAGGCGCAGGTGCAGCTCGCAGCTGACCGTGGTGTTCATAAGCGCCAGGGCCTTTCGCTCAGTGTGCGCTCGGGGATTCGCACGTCGGCGAAATCGACATGCCACCTACGGTGCCGTTGTAAACCCCTCTGACCGTTTTGAGGTCGTTCGTATACCTCGTACGGCCCAGTCGTCGCGGCGCACGTACGGCCGAACCGGTGACTTCGGGACCGTCGGGTACGTTGGGCCGTATGAACGCGGAGAGTGACGAGAAGAGATCCGCCGCTGCGGACGGTACCGACGAGCCCGAAAAGCCCCTCGGCTCCCGGGCCCCCCACTTCGTCAGGCGGTCCCGGACCCTGCACCTGAGCTGGCAGGTGGGCGTCTTCGTCGTAGGCCTGGCCGTCGTCGCCGCCGGGATCGTCATGCTGCCCCTGCCCGGCCCCGGCTGGCTGGTGATCTTCGGCGGCATGGCCATCTGGGCGACCGAGTTCGTCTGGGCCCAGCTGGTGCTCCGCTGGACCAAGCGCAAGGTCACCGAGGCCGCCCAGCGCGCCCTCGACCCCAAGGTCCGGCGCCGCAACATCACGCTCACCGTGATCGGGCTCGTCATCGTCGCCGCGCTCGTCGGCGTCTACGTCGCCAAGTACGGCATCGAGATGCCCTGGAAGGTGTCCCGCTGACCACCGCCCGGCCCCTGACCAGGCACGGGTGGTTCTGGGCACCGCCTGACATGCGGTAATGTTTGCGGTGCGCCCGGGCGATTAGCTCAGCGGGAGAGCGCTTCGTTCACACCGAAGAGGTCACTGGTTCGATCCCAGTATCGCCCACATCACACCGAGGGTCCGCGAGGTACACACTTCGCGGACCCTCGGTTTTTTTGCCCCCGGAGAGGGGGCCGGAGAGGCGCCCGAAGAGGGCCTCGGGAGCCCGCCGGAAAGCGCCCCCGGACGGGATTTGAACGAGACCCGCCGCGACCTGTATTGTTCAGTGCGTTCCCGGGGGAAACCCCGAGACACTCCCGGGCGATTAGCTCAGCGGGAGAGCGCTTCGTTCACACCGAAGAGGTCACTGGTTCGATCCCAGTATCGCCCACACATCCGGAAGGCCGGTCCATCAACTGATGGGCCGGCCTTTCGCGTTGCCGTCCCTCCCGTACGCCCCGAGCCGCTCCTACGCCGCGGCCGGCAGCCCCGGCCGCAGCGGCCACGCCGGATCGCACTCCTCGTCCGAGCCGTTGCGCGCGAACCACGCCTGCAGCCCCCGCGCCTGCGCCGCGTGCCACACCGCCTGCCGCGTGTGCAGCTCCGCCGGGCTCAGCCGCTCCAGACGCGAGGCGAACCGGCGCCCCACCGCCCGCACGACCTCCATCGCGGCCGTCGCGTCCGCCGCCGCGTCATGCGCCTCCGCCAGCTCCACCCCGTACTGCGCACACAGATCCGACAGCGTGCGACGGCCCTTGCGGTAGCGGTCCAGATGCTTGTCCAGCACCCACGGGTCCATCACGCACAGCGCCCCGCCCCCCAGGTACGACGCCAGCGTCGACGCCCGGTGCCGGCGCAACTCCCGGTCCAGCAGCGTCAGATCGAACGGGGCGTTCATCACCACCAGCGGTATGCCCCGTGCCGCGTGCCCCGCCAGGGCGCGCGCCACCTCCTCCATCACCGGCGCCGGCCACCGGCCGTACCGCTGCAGATGCTCATCCCCGAGCCCGTGTATGGCAGTCGCCTCCGCGGGCACGGGCACCCCCGGATTCACCAGCCAACGGGTGGCCATCGGCGAGGCCCCCGCCTGCGACTGCGTCACGAAAGCCGCCGAGACGATCCGGTCGCGCTCCACGTCGACCCCGGTCGTCTCGGTGTCGAAGGCGGCCAACGGCCCCTCGAACCAGCACGGCATGACACAACTCCTCGCGCTTGTACGGCAAATGGCGTGTTTCCCCTCCCCGCTCAGGTGATACCCGGCCACCCCGTCGCCCGAACCGCCGCTGTTTGCCGGGTAGTTCGCGTGGAGACAACACAGATGTACGACCCAAAAACCGGCGAGCCCGGAAGGTATTTCGGACATGGCGCTCGCTCAGCCCGACCCGGCCACGCCCACGAGCAGCCGGCCGCCCGGGCCGATGGCACCACCGCGCGGCACCCTCGCCACCTCCGCGTGCATGGAGACCCTCCAGGTCGGCTATCTGCACGCCGTCGCGGCCGCCGCCGGCTGCTCCCTCGCCCAGCCCTTCCCCGACAACGGCATCGACTGGCACGTCAGCCACAGCGCCCCCGGCCACACCGCCGACGACGAGGTCACCATCAAGGTCCAGCTCAAGAGCACCTACCAGCTGGGCCCCCGCACCCCCGCGCCCTCACCCGCCCCCCGCCCGCCGCGCCACCTGGCCGCCCACGCCCCCGCACACCCGCCGGAGCCCCGTCCTCCGCTGGCGCCGGCCCCCTTCCCGCCCCCGGGGCCGACCTTCGCCTTCACCCTCGACAACGACCACCTGGCCAAGCTCGCCCGCACCCCCGTGTCGGTCCACAAGATCCTCGTCGTGATGATCGTGCCGCGCGCCCGGGACGACTGGCTGCGGGCCGGCCACGACCACCTCGCACTGCGGCACTGCTGCTACTGGACCAACCTCGCCGGCCACCCCGTCACCGGCCGGCGCAGGACCACCGTGCGGATCCCGACCTCTCGCGTCTTCGACGACCGCGCACTGTGCGAGATCATGACCCGGGTCGGGGCGGGAGGGAGACCCTGATGCACCGGCCGACCCAAGACCCCCGGCACCACCCCGACCCCGCCGTCCTCGGCGCCCTCCTGGCGCGCCACGGCTGGCGCCGGCGCGGGGGAGAGCCCGGGCGCTACAGCCGCTGGACCCCGCCCGAGGGCACCGGCACCAGCCTCCTCGTGCCGGTCGGCCGCGCCTTCCCCGACAGCGCCGACCTGCTCGCCGAGGCCCTCACCGCCCTCGAGCGCAGCGCCGCGCCCTCCGCCCGCGACATCCTCCTGGCCCTGCACCGGCCCAGCGACGAGATCCGCTGGTGGCGGGAGATCCCCGAGCCCGGGGCCCCGGCCGCCGCGTGGAGCGCCCAGGAACGCCTGCGGTCCGGCGCCCGCGCCCTCCTGCTCGCCGGAGCCCTGGCCGCCCGCGGCCGGGCCGGCTACCACGGAGCCCGCAGCCGCCGACAGGCCGAGGCGGCCCTGGACCCCCTGCTGGTCGGGCCCGACCCCGAAGGCCGCCGGCTCACCGTCTTCGTCCCGGTCGAGCCCCCGGTCGGCGCCGTCACCGAGGGCGGCCGCCCCCTGGTGACCGCACTGCTGCGCGCCCTGCAGGCGGCCCGGGACGCCACCGACTACCAGCGCGCCACCGGCCGCCCCGACGCCTTCGACGCCGCGGTCGAGGCCGGCGTGTGCCAGGAGCTCACCGAGGCCCTCGTCGCCCTGGTCGGCGGCGCGCAGGGGATACGCGTCGGCGTGGAGTGGGCCCCGGCCGCGGGCCCGCCCGAGGGGTTCGCCGCCCGTCCGGAACCCGTCGAGTTCTCCCCGGGCGACCTGCCCGCGCTGCGCGAGGCCGGCGCCCGGTACGTACGGGACGAGCCCTCGGTGCCCGTACGGCTGACCGCGACCGTGGTTCGCATGCGCCGCGAGGCGCCCGGCGGGCCGGGCACGGTGCGGCTGCGCGTCCTGACCGGCGCGGACGTCACCCAGGTACGGGCCACCCTCGCCGAGGACGACTACCGCATCGCCGGCCACGCCCACCTCGCCGGGCTCGCCGTCACCGTCAGCGGACGGCTGGAGAGCCGGGCCGGCTTCCGCCGGCTGGCCGACGCCGGCGGCGTGCTGCCCGTCCGGGTCGACGAGGCGGAGCGGGACCGGCTGCTGAAGTCCCTGCACGAAAACCTCGACCAGTTCGCGGAGAAGCACGACGCCGGATGACCGACCCTGGATAACCGTTTAGCGACCAGTGCGCCGGGCTCGGTACGATTCAGGCGCGCAGTGACCACTGCAGCGCCCCATACGTCAGGAGAGACCGGTGTCAGACGTCCGTGTGATCATCCAACGCGATTCCGAGCGGGAAGAGCGCGTGGTGACGACGGGCACTACGGCGGCCGACCTCTTCGCCGGTGAGCGCACCATCGTCGCCGCGCGCGTCGCGGGCGAGCTGAAGGACCTCGCGTACGTCGTCGCCGACGGCGAGGAGATCGAGCCCGTCGAGGTCTCCTCCGAGGACGGCCTCAACATCCTGCGCCACTCGACGGCCCACGTCATGGCCCAGGCCGTGCAGGAGCTCTTCCCCGAGGCCAAGCTGGGCATCGGCCCGCCGGTCAAGGACGGCTTCTACTACGACTTCGACGTCGAGAAGCCCTTCACTCCCGATGATCTCAAGCTCATCGAGAAGAAGATGCAGGAGATCCAGAAGCGCGGCCAGCGCTTCTCGCGCCGCGTGGTCACCGACGACGCCGCCCGCGAGGAGCTGGCCGACGAGCCGTACAAGCTCGAGCTGATCGGCCTCAAGGGCTCCGCCTCGCACGACGACGGCGCGGACGTCGAGGTGGGCGCGGGCGAGCTCACCATCTACGACAACCTCGACCCGAAGACCGGCGACCTGTGCTGGAAGGACCTCTGCCGCGGTCCGCACCTGCCGACGACCCGGATGATCCCGGCGTTCAAGCTGATGCGCAACGCCGCCGCGTACTGGCGCGGCAGCGAGAAGAACCCCATGCTGCAGCGCATCTACGGGACCGCCTGGCCGTCGAAGGACGAGCTGAAGGCGCACCTGGAGTTCCTGGCCGAGGCCGAGAAGCGCGACCACCGCAAGCTCGGCTCCGAGCTGGACCTGTTCTCCATCCCGGAGCAGATCGGCTCGGGCCTGGCGGTCTTCCACCCGCGCGGCGGCATCATCCGCCGGGTCATGGAGGACTACTCCCGCAAGCGGCACGAGGAGGAGGGGTACGAGTTCATCTACACCCCCCACGCCACGAAGGGGAAGCTCTTCGAGACCTCGGGCCACCTGGACTGGTACGCCGACGGCATGTACCCGCCCATGCAGCTCGACGAGGGCGTGGACTACTACCTCAAGCCCATGAACTGCCCGATGCACAACCTCGTCTTCGACGCCCGGGGCCGCTCCTACCGTGAGCTGCCGCTGCGCATGTTCGAATTCGGGACCGTGTACCGGTACGAGAAGTCGGGCGTCGTGCACGGCCTGACCCGTGCCCGCGGCTTCACGCAGGACGACGCGCACATCTACTGCACCCGTGAGCAGATGGGCGAGGAGCTGGACCGGACGCTCACGTTCGTCCTGGACCTGCTGCGCGACTACGGTCTGAACGACTTCTACCTCGAGCTGTCCACCAAGGACCCCGAGAAGTTCGTCGGCTCGGACGAGGCGTGGGAGGAGGCCACCGAGACCCTGCGCAAGGTCGCGGAGAAGCAGGGCCTCGAGCTCGTCGCCGACCCGGGCGGCGCGGCCTTCTACGGCCCGAAGATCTCGGTGCAGGCGAAGGACGCCATCGGCCGCACCTGGCAGATGTCGACCATCCAGCTGGACTTCAACCTGCCGGAGCGCTTCGACCTGGAGTACACGGCCGCCGACGGCTCGCGCCAGCGTCCGGTCATGATCCACCGTGCGCTGTTCGGTTCGATCGAGCGCTTCTTCGCGGTCCTGCTGGAGCACTACGCGGGTGCGTTCCCGGCGTGGCTGGCCCCGGTCCAGGCGGTCGGCATCCCGATCGGCGACGCGCACGTCGACTACCTGCGGGAGTTCGCCGCCGAGGCGAAGAAGAAGGGCCTGCGGGTCGAGGTGGACGCCTCCTCGGATCGGATGCAGAAGAAGATCCGCAACCACCAGAAGCTGAAGGTTCCGTTCATGATCATCGTCGGTGACGACGACATGAACGCGGGCACGGTCTCCTTCCGCTACCGCGACGGCTCGCAGGAGAACGGCGTGCCGCGCGAGCAGGCGCTGGCGAAGCTCGTCGACGTCGTGGAGCGTCGCGTCCAGGTGTGACGCGTTCCCGCTCGCGGGATGCATCAGGGGCGGCCCGCCAGGGCCGCCCCTCGTCGTGTCCGCCCCGGGGAATATGCTTGCCCGCATGACGAGTGAGCCGGAGCAGCAGTTCGGAGTGGGGGCGCCGGACGCCTTCCAGCGCCTGTGGACGCCCCATCGGATGGCGTACATCCAGGGGGAGAACAAGCCCACCGGTCCGGGCGCCGACGACGGCTGCCCGTTCTGCTCGATCCCGGCGAAGAGCGACGAGGACGGGCTGATCATCGCCCGGGGCGAGCTCGTCTACGCCGTCCTCAATCTTTACCCCTACAACGGCGGCCACTGCATGATCGTGCCGTTCCGGCACGTCGCCGACTACACCGACCTGGACGAGGCGGAGACGGCCGAGCTGGCCGACTTCACCAAGCGTGCGATGCGTGCGCTGCGCGCCGCCTCCGGGGCGCACGGCTTCAACGTGGGGATGAACCAGGGGACGACCGCCGGTGCCGGCATCGCCGCCCATCTGCACCAGCACATCGTGCCGCGCTGGGGTGGCGACACCAACTTCATGCCCGTCGTCGGCCACACCAAGGTGCTGCCCCAACTCCTTGCGGACACGCGGAAGATGCTCGCGGACGTCTGGCCGACCGTCTAGTCGTGGCCGTACGCTGTCGGAATGGTGGTCGTATGACGACCGGACATGACACACCCGAGCAAAATCGGGCAAATCACACCAATTCTTTCTAAAGAAGCTCTAATGGGACGGTGACTTTCCTTCACCGTCGCACCGTGCTGCGCGCGGCCATGGGCAGCGCCATGGCCGGGGCCGCCGGGACCGCCGCCTCGGGGTGCGGCGGGGACCGGACGGCCACCGGCTCGCGGGCGCGTACGCCGACGGCCGCGGGGACGTCCGCCGCCGCGGCCGCCCGGCCGTCGATGCCGCCCGGGCCGCCGCTGCTGCTGCCCAGGCTGCCGTCGGGGCTGCCGGTGCAGATCGAGCACGGTCCCCGCAACAACCGGGCGGTGGCCCTGACCTTCCACGGCCAGGGGGACCGGAAGTCCACCACCGCGCTGCTGACGGAGGCCGAACGGGCCGGGGCCCGGATCACCGTGCTGGCCGTCGGCCAGTGGCTCGACGCCGAGCCCCAGCTCGCGCGGCGGGTGCTCGACGGCGGGCACGAGCTCGGCAATCACACGATGCGGCACCTGAGCATCTGCTCGATGCCGGCCAAGGCCGCCTACGCCGAGATCACGGAGTGCGCGGACCGGCTGCGCAGGCTCACGGGCGGCATCGGCCGCTGGTTCCGTCCCTCCCGTGCGAAGCGGGCCACCGACGAGGTGGTGCGTCTGGCACGCAAGGCGGGGTACCCGCACATCCTGTCGTACGACGTGGACTCCCTCGACTTCACCGACCCTGGGGCCGAGGTGGTCCGGCGTACCGTGCTCGGCGCGGTCCGGCCCGGCTCGGTCGTGAGTCTGCACTTCGGGCACGCCGGCACGGTCGCCGCGCTGCCCGCGATCCTCGACGGCCTCCACCGCCGCGGTCTGCGTGCGGTGACGACTACGGAGCTGCTGACCCGATGATCCCGTTCTCGCATCACCGTTCCCGTCCCCGTACCCCCTTCCGCACACGTGGAGTGCGCACGGCCGCGCTCGTGACGGCGGCCTGCGCCCTGCTGGCGGCGTCCGGCTGCGGTGGCGGCCGGGACGAGGGGGCAGCGAGCCCGCCGCAACAGGGCACGCACAGTCAGGGCGCGGCGCGCGGGGTCCCGCAGGGGCTGCCGGGGATGCCGCCGCTGCTGGATCCGAACGACCTGTACGCGGCGGACCGGCCGAACGCCCTGTCGCCGGTGGTGAAGGACTTCCCGTCGCGGGTGTACGTGCCCAACACGGAGTCGGACACGGTCAGCGTCATCGATCCCAGGACGTACAAGGTCATCGAGACCATCCCGGTGGGCAACCAGCCCCAGCACGTCGTCCCCTCCTGGGACATGAAGACGCTGTGGGTCAACAACGACCGCGGGCACACGCTCACGCCCATCGACCCGGCCACCGGCAAGCCGGGCAAGACGGTCGACGTGCACGACCCGTACAACCTCTACTTCACCCCCGACGGCAAATACGCGGTGGTGATGGCGTCGATGGATCGGGAGCTGGTCTTCCGGGAGGCGCACACGATGAAGCGGATGAAGACCGAGCACGTGAACTGCCTGGGGGTTAACCACGCCGACTTCTCGCCGGACGGGCGGTACTTCATCGTCTCGTGCGAGTTCTCCGGGGAGCTGCTGAAGGTCGACACGGCCCGCATGAAGGTGATCGACAAGCAGAAGCTGCCCTTCGACGGGGCGATGCCGCAGGACGTGAAGATCTCCTCGGACGGCAAGACCTGGTACGTAGCGGACATGATGGCCGACGGCGTGTGGGTGCTGGACGGCGACAAGTTCGGCGAGCCGTGGCTGATGCCGACGGGCAAGGGCGCCCACGGGCTGTATGTGAGCCGTGATTCGAAGTCGATGTACATCTCCAACCGGGGCGAGGGCTCGATCTCGGTGCTGGACCTGCCCAGCCGCAAGCTGGTGAAGAAGTGGGAGCTGCCGGACGGCGGGAGCCCGGACATGGGCGGGGTGTCGGCGGACGGCAAGGTGCTGTGGCTGTCGGGGCGCTACGACAGCGAGGTCTATGCGATCGACACCCAGGACGGGCACCAGATCGCCCGGATCAAGGTGGGCGACGGCCCGCACGGCCTGGCGGTCTACCCGCAGCCGGGCCGGTACTCGCTGGGCCACACCGGGATCTTCCGGTAGGGCGTGGCCCAGCGGGGGGCCTCAGGCGTTGTAGACGTCGGCCTGGCGCGGTGTGGGGTCCTGCACCGTGCCGCTGAGGTTGCCGGCGCGGCTGGCGAAGCGGGTGGTGTCGACGCCGTGCTCGGCCAGGACGCGGAGCGTGGCCTCGTGGACGACGCGGAGCACGGGGGTGGCGGCGCGCAGGGCGTCGTCGGCCATGAAGCGGTGGCGCCAGGGCTTGTCGGCCCAGGCGTGGCGCAGGCCGAAGGGCTCGGGCAGCACGAGCTTGCCGCCCCAGTACTCCAGGAGCGGCGGGTACCAGGTGAGGGGGGCGCGGGCGGCGAGCCGGACGACCTCGCGGGGTTCGACGACGGGCAGGGTGCGGGTGTAGGTCTCCCAGAACTTCAGGCCCTTTTTGAAGGTCTTGGTGCGGCTCTTGGGCCTGCCGTTGAAGACGGCGTGGGTGGGGCCGAGGGCGTGGCCGGTGACCTCGATGCGCAGGGTCTTGTGCAGGACGGTGACGTTGATGAGCAGGTTGATGACCAGTTGGCCGTCCCAGAGGACGAACTGGACGCCGAGGTAGTGGCGGTCGCCGCTGCCGAAGTGCTGCTTGTCGCAGATGTCCTGGAGCTTGGCGCCCCTTATCTGGTACGAGGCCGCGTCGCTGCCGCCGGGGCGGGAGACGGCGCCGGCGCCCTCGCCGATGGGGGAGACGACCCAGTGCTCGACGTGGGGCTGGGGGAGGCCGCCGGCGTTGATGGGGGTGCGCTCCAGCAGCTTGAGCTGGTCGTGCACGGCCCGGGCGATGTCCCAGCTGCGGAAGGGGTTGATGTCCTTGCCGGGCTCAAGGGGGACGAGGTCCTCGGCGAGCTGCCAGCTGCCCCAGCGGGTGCCCATGCCGAGTATGCCCTTGGGGCCGGCGTAGAAGACGAGGTTGCTCTGCTGCTCGGCGCTCAGCTTCGCCAGGCTCTGCCGCAGCGTCTCGGCGGCGCTCTGGCCGGGGGTCGAGGGGACGGCTTCGGGGATCTTGGCGGGGACGCCGCCGCCGTCGAGCAGTCCGGTCCAGCGCTCCCGCAGGTCCTTGGCGGTGCGCTCACAGATGATCTTCGCCCAGTAGCCGCCGACGAGGGGGGCGATGACCATGGCGCGGAGGTAGATGCCCAGGAGGCCGTTGAGCGGCGCCTTGACCATGAAGAGCACGACGACGGCGGCGAGGGCCACAAGCAGGGTGGTACCCAGTGCCCCGGCGCGCTTGTTCTGGGCGCCGGCCAGGCTGCGGCGCAGCTGGAAGGCGCCGAGCCAGAGCAGGACGCCGGGCAGGAAGAGCAGTCCGCAGACCGCCATGATCAGGGTGAGCCTGGTGTCGCGCTCCTTGCGGATGCGGGACGCGGCCAGGCAGTGCTCGACGATGACCTGGGGCTCGAGGCCGAAGGACTGGATGAGGGGCTTGCGTCCGCCGCCGAGCATGCGGGTCTGCACGGCGCGGGCGAAGGCCTCGCCGAGGTTGGGCTCGAAGAGCGAGATGAGCGGCTTCTTCACCTCGGACTTGGCCCAGTCGGAGTTGGCCTTGAGCAGCTCCTCGACCGGGCCGTCCCGGTAGGCCGCCGAGGCCAGGGCCTGGGTCGCCGCGGTCTGTCCCGCGCCGCCGGCGACCGGGATCTGCGCACCCGGGCTGAAGTCGTACGCGTCGCCTGTTGCCACTGATGCCCCCAATGCCGTACGCGTCCGGTGCGCCGGCCTTCTCCCGACTACCGCCCATGGACTGCGTCATGGGCCGCGTGCTCAGCGTAATGGGGCGGGGGCCGTCTGTCGTGGGAGATCGGAAAGCCGCCCGCACCAAGCGAGTTGATGCGGGCGGCTTGCGAACTATGCGCCGTTCTCTGCCTGTTCGCGAATGCGGTCCGCGAGCTGCGGGGGCATCGGCTCGTGCCGGGCGTAGGAGCGGCTGAACCGCCCCGTGCCGTGCGAGAGGGAGCGCAGGTCCACCGCGTAGCGGCCGATCTCGATCTCCGGGACCTCGGCGCGCACGAGGGTGCGGCCGGCTCCGGACTGCTCGGTGCCGACGACGCGGCCGCGGCGTCCGGACAGGTCGCTCATGACCGGGCCGACGTAGTCGTCGGAGACCAGGACCTGGATCTCGGCGACCGGTTCGAGGAGGTGGATGCGGGTCTCGGCGGCGGCCTCGCGCAGGGCGAGGGCGCCGGCGGTCTGGAAGGCCGCGTCCGAGGAGTCCACCGAGTGCGCCTTGCCGTCGAGGAGGGTCACGCGCACGTCGACCAGCGGATAGCCGGCCGCGACGCCGCGTGCGGCCTGGGCCCGTACGCCCTTCTCCACCGAGGGGATGAACTGGCGGGGGACGGCGCCGCCCACGACCTTGTCCACGAACTCGATGCCCGAGCCGCCGGGCAGCGGCTCCACCTCGATCTCGCAGATGGCGTACTGGCCGTGGCCGCCGGACTGCTTGACGTGCCGGCCGCGGCCGGCCGCCCGGGTGCCGAAGGTCTCGCGCAGCGACACCTTGTGCGGCACCACGTCGACCTGGACGCCGTAGCGGGTGCGCAGCCGCTCCAGGGCCACGTCCCGGTGCGCCTCGCCCAGGCACCACAGGACCACCTGGTGGGTGTGCTGGTTGTGCTCCAGCCGCATCGTGGGGTCCTCGGCGACCAGCCGGGCCAGTCCCTGGGAGAGCTTGTCCTCGTCCGGCTTGCTGTGCGCCTGGATGGCGACGGGCAGCAGGGGGTCGGGCATGAGCCAGGGTTCCATCAGCAGCGGGTCGGTGCGGCTGGAGAGGGTGTCCCCGGTCTCGGCGCGGACGAGCTTGGCCACGCAGGCGATGTCGCCGGCGACGGCCTGGTTCAGCTGGCGCTGGTGCTTGCCGAAGGGCGAGGTGAGGGCGCCGACGCGCTCGTCGACGTCGTGGCTCTCATGGCCCCGGTCCTCCAGGCCGTGCCCGGAGACGTGGACGGTCTCGTCGGGACGCAGGGTGCCGGAGAAGACCCGCACCAGGGAGATGCGGCCGACGTAGGGGTCCGAGGCGGTCTTGACCACCTCGGCGGCCAGCGGCCCGGCCGGGTCGCAGGCCAGCTCCGCGCGCGGGGCTCCGTCGGGCGTGGTGACGACGGGGGCCGCGCGCTCGGTCGGGGTGGGGAAGCCGCCGGTGACCAGCTCCAGCAGCTCGACCGTGCCCAGGCCCTGCTTGGCGCCGTCCGCGGCGGGCGCCGCGGCGAGCACGGGGTGGAAGCGGCCGCGGGCGACCGCGGTCTCCAGATCGCCGATCAGCGTCTTGACGTCGATCTCCTCGCCGGCGAGGTAGCGGTCCATCAGGGTCTCGTCCTCGCTCTCGGCGATGATCCCCTCGATGAGCCGGTTGCGGGCCTCCTCGATCAGCGGCAGCTGGTCGGGGCCGGGGGCGGCCTCGGTCCGGGTGCCGGAGGAGTAGTCGAACACGCGCTGGGTGAGCAGCCCGACGAGGCCGGCCACCGGACGGTGGCCGTCGGGGCCCTCCTCCCCGTGCAGGGGTAGGTAGAGCGGGAGCACGCTGTCGGGGTCGTCGTCGCCGAACGCGTCCCGGCAGGTCTCGGTCATCTCCTCGAAGTCCGCCCGGGCGGCCTCCAGGTGCGTCACCACGATGGCGCGGGGCATGCCGACCGCCGCGCACTCCTCCCAGAGCATGCGGGTCGGCCCGGCGATGCCTTCGGCGCCCTCGGCTGCCGAGACGACGAAAAGGGCCGCGTCCGCGGCGCGCAGACCGGCCCTCAGCTCGCCGACGAAGTCGGCGTAGCCGGGTGTGTCCAATAGATTGATCTTGATTCCGGCCCATTCGACGGGCACGAGGGACAGCTGTACCGAGCGCTGCTGGCGGTGTTCGATCTCGTCGTAGTCGGAGAGGGCCGAGCCGTCCTCGACCCGGCCCGCCCGGTTGACCGAGCCGGTGGCCAGTGCCAGCGCCTCGACCAGCGTCGTCTTTCCGGAGCCACTGTGGCCGACCAGCACCACGTTGCGGATTTCGCCCGGCCGGTCGGCCGTCACTGCTCTGCCCGCGGCCCCTGGATGGGTACTCGTCTTCTCGCCCATGTGTCTCGCCTCCCGGTCGACACCTGCGGTCCTTCGAGCTTTCCACCGTGGTCACGCTGCGTCCATACGTCGCACACGCGCACGCAACCGCCCGCCCCCGGAGTGAGCCCGCCGGGGCGGACGGCCGTGACCGGCGTGACCTGCGCCATGGGCCGCGGGAGCGACGTCGGCGCGGTCGGCCCCCGCGGCCTGGCTACGATGGGCCAGCCGGTGGCCTTCCGACCACCCGGCCCGATACGACCCTCCGGGAAGGCCATGCTGAACAAGTACGCGCGTGCTTTCTTCACGCGTGTTCTCACGCCGTTCGCCGCTTTGCTCATTCGCCTGGGCGTCAGCCCCGACGCGGTGACTCTCATCGGTACCGGTGGCGTGGTGGCGGGTGCGCTGGTCTTCTACCCCCAGGGCGAGTTCTTCTGGGGCACGATCGTCATCACCCTGTTCGTCTTCTCGGACCTGGTCGACGGCAACATGGCGCGCCAGCTCGGCCGCTCGAGCCGCTGGGGGGCCTTCCTCGACTCGACGCTGGACCGGGTCGCCGACTCGGCGATCTTCGGTGGCCTGGCCCTGTGGTACGCCGGGGGCGGCGACAGCCTGGTCCTGTGCGCGGTGGCGATCTTCTGCCTCGCCAGCGGCCAGGTCGTCTCGTACACCAAGGCCCGCGGCGAGAGCATCGGCCTGCCGGTGAACGTCAACGGCCTGGTCGAGCGCGCCGAGCGCCTGGTGATCTCGCTGGTGGCCTGCGGCTTCTCCGGTCTGCACGCGTTCGGCGTGCCGCACATCCAGATCCTCCTGCCGATCGCCCTGTGGATCGTGGCCGTGGGGAGCCTGGTCACGCTGATCCAGCGGATGGTCACCGTGCGCCGCGAGTCCGCCGAGGCGGACGCCGCCGCGGCGGCCGCCGGGGGCGAGGCCGGGTGAAGGACCGGCTGACCGACGCGCTGTACGGGCTGGGCTGGAGCACGGTCAAGAAGCTTCCCGAGCCCGTGGCCACCGCCCTGGGCCGGCGCATCGCCGACGCGGCCTGGAAGCGGCGCGGCCAGGGCGTGCTGCGCCTGGAGGCCAACCTGGCCCGGGTCGTCCCCGACGCCGGCCCGGCTCGCCTCGCCGAGCTGTCCCGGGCGGGCATGCGCTCCTACATGCGCTACTGGATGGAGTCCTTCCGGCTGCCGACCTGGAGCGAGGAGCGCATCCGCGGCGGCTTCAAGGCCGAGGAGCTGCACCGCCTGAAGGAGGCGCTGGCGAGCGGCCGCGGCGTCGTCCTGGCCCTGCCCCACATGGGCAACTACGACCTGGCCGGCGCCTGGCTCACCACCGAGCTCGAGACGCCCTTCACCACCGTCGCCGAGCGGCTCAAGCCCGAGACGCTCTACGACCGCTTCGTCGCCTACCGCGAGGGCCTGGGCATGGAGGTCCTGCCGCACGCCGGCGGCAGCGCCTTCGGCACCCTCGCCCGGCGGCTGCGCTCCGGCGGCGTGGTCTGCCTGGTGGCCGACCGCGACCTGTCCTCCTCCGGCGTCGAGGTCTCCTTCTTCGGCGAGGCGGCCAAGATGCCCGCCGGCCCCGCCATGCTGGCCGCGCAGACCGGCGCCCTGCTGCTGCCCGTCACCCTCTGGTACGACCGCTCCCCGGTGCTGCGCGGGCGTATTCACGCCCCCATCGAGGTGCCGGAGAGCGGGACCCGGGCGCAGAAGGCCGCGGCGATGACCCAGCAGCTGGCCGACGCCTTCGCCTCGGGCATCGCCGCACACCCGCAGGACTGGCACATGCTGCAGCGGCTGTGGCTCGCCGACCTCGACCGGCGCCCGCCCCGGCCCCGCCCCGACGAGAGCTCCGGAACGGAGAAGCCTTGAGGATCGGGATCGTCTGCCCGTATTCGTGGGACGTCCCTGGAGGCGTCCAGTTCCACATCCGTGACCTGGCCGAGCATCTGATCCGGCTGGGGCACGAGGTGTCGGTGCTGGCGCCGGCCGACGACGAGACGCCTCTGCCGCCCTTCGTCGTCTCCGCCGGCCGGGCGGTTCCCGTGCCGTACAACGGCTCGGTGGCCCGCCTGAACTTCGGTTTCCTCTCCGCCGCCCGGGTGCGCCGCTGGCTGCACGAGGGCGACTTCGACGTCATCCACATCCACGAGCCCACCTCTCCCTCGCTGGGCCTGCTGTCCTGCTGGGCCGCCCAGGGCCCCATCGTGGCCACCTTCCACACCTCCAACCCGCGCTCCCGCGCGATGATCGCGGCCTATCCGATCCTCCAGCCCGCGCTGGAGAAGATCAGCGCCCGCATCGCGGTGAGCGAGTACGCCCGCCGCACCCTGGTCGAGCACCTGGGGGGCGACGCGGTCGTCATCCCCAACGGCGTCGACGTCGGCTTCTTCGCCGATGCCGAGCCCAGGCCCGAGTGGCAGGGCGGGACCATCGGCTTCATCGGCCGCATCGACGAGCCCCGCAAGGGCCTGCCCGTCCTCATGCGCGCCCTGCCGAAGATCCTTGCCGAGCGCCCGGAGACCAGGCTCCTGGTCGCCGGGCGGGGCGACGAGGAGGAGGCCGTCGCCGCACTGCCCCCCGAGATGCGCGCCAACGTCGAGTTCCTCGGCATGATCAGCGACGAGGACAAGGCCCGCCTGCTGCGCAGCGTCGACCTCTACGTCGCGCCCAATACCGGCGGCGAGTCCTTCGGCATCATCCTCGTCGAGGCCCTGTCGGCGGGTGCCCCCGTCCTCGCCAGCGACCTGGACGCCTTCACGCAGGTCCTGGACCAGGGCGCGGCCGGCGAGCTGTTCGCCAACGAAGACGCCGACGCCCTCGCCGCCGCGGCCGTCCGGCTGCTGGGCGACCCCGGGCGCCGGTCGGAGCTGAGCGAGCGCGGCAGCAGGCACGTACGCCGCTTCGACTGGTCCGTGGTCGGCGCCGACATCCTGGCCGTCTACGAGACGGTCACGGCCGGCGCGGCCTCGGTCGCTGCCGACGAACGCACCAGCCTGCGCGCCCGCTTCGGCCTCGCCCGGGACTGAGCCCCGCCCACGACCGACCCCGCCCACGACCGACCCCGGCCGCACCCGTGCCGGGGTCAGCCGGCGGCGGTCCGGGCCCCGAACAGGGCTATGCCGTACCGGGCCCGGAACCGGCGGCTGCGCCGCACCGTGATCACGGCGACCGCGGCCAGCAGGCCGTACGACAGGAACCTGCCCGTCACGGGCACCACGTCGATGGGCAGCACCAGCGCCGCCACCGTGCTCAGGAAGGCGTCGAGCAGCTGGAAGCAGCCCCACAGCACCGTCAGCCCGCGCAGCGCTTCGCGGAACTCCGGCCGGTCGCGCCAGGCGCGCTCGGCCTCCTCCGCCGCGGCCGGCCCGCGCAGCCGGCCGCCGAAGTGGAACGTGAACGGCCGCGAGAAGAACAGCGTGGCCAATATCCACGCCCCCAGCAGCGCCGGGAGCCCGGCGTCCTTCAGCAGCAGCACCCGGGGGTTCCCGCTGATCAGCGACGTCACCGCCGAGACGGCGAGCAGCGCCACCACGAACAGGTCGAAGAACTCGGCCCGTCGCCGCACGACCGCGGCGGCCAGCGCATGCGCCGCCGGTATCGCGCCGCTGAGCAACAGCGCCTGCCATTGGGCGACGCCCTGCGCCCGCAGCGCGTAGTAGAGCACCATCGGCAGGACGATGGTGACGGTCAGGGGGATCAGGAGCGCCCGCGCGGGGCGCGATCCGTGCGCCGCCGCGGGCGTGTGCGGCGGGGGCGTATCCGTGTGCGGGGCCGAGGTGTCCATGAGGTGCCTCCAGCAGTGCCCGGTCGGGCGGTCCGACATCCTGCATCGACATTAGGAACCGGGCGGGTGGAGACGGATCGGAGCCCGGGTAGAAATTGCCGGCGGCCATGCTCCACCTCCACTCCACCCCCGGGTGGAGCCCGCGGCGCCGAGCGGGCCCCCGCCGAGCGGTAACGTGACCCGGCGTGACCACTTTGATCTGGATCGCGGCCGCCCTGGTCGTCATCGGCGTCTACCTGAGCTGGACCGCGGGCCGTCTGGACCGGCTGCACAGCCGCATCGACGCCGCCCGCGCCGCCCTGGACGCCCAGTTGCTGCGGCGGGCCTCGGTGGCCCAGGAGCTCGCCACCGCCGGGATCCTCGATCCGGCCGCCTCGATCGTGCTCTACCAGGCCGCGCACGCCGCACGCCAGGCGGAGGAGGAGCACCGGGAGGTCGCCGAGAGCGAGCTGAGCCAGGCCCTGCGGGCGGTCTTCGGCGAGTCGCCGCAGGTCGAGGCCGTACGGCAGGCGCCCGGCGGCGAGGAGTCACTGGGGGAGCTGACCCAGGCCGTGCGCAGGGTGCCGATGGCGCGGCGGTTCCACAACGACGCGGTCCGGGCGGCCCGGGCGCTGCGCCGCCACCGTAAGGTGCGCTGGTTCCGGCTGGCCGGTCACGCGCCCTTCCCCATGGCCTTCGAGATGGACGACGAGCCGCCGGCGGTGCTCGGCGACCGCAGCGGCCACTGACCCCGGGGCCGGTACCGGGCGGCGGTGCGGCCTTCCCGGGGCCCCGACAAGCCACTGACCTCGAATTGGCCCTTTTTCGGGTCCACCGGCTCTGGGTTTGATGACGCTGCAGCATCACCGCCCTTGATAGTGAGGTCACATCGTGTCCAGCCCCACCACGCAGAACCCCGAGACCGGCACGGCGCGCGTCAAGCGCGGCATGGCCGAGCAGCTCAAGGGCGGCGTGATCATGGACGTCGTCAACGCCGAGCAGGCGAAGATCGCCGAGGACGCGGGCGCCGTGGCGGTCATGGCTCTGGAGCGGGTCCCGGCCGACATCCGCAAGGACGGCGGCGTGGCCCGGATGTCCGACCCGAACATGATCGAAGAGATCATCGGCGCCGTCTCCATCCCGGTCATGGCCAAGTCCCGCATCGGCCACTTCGTCGAGGCCCAGGTCCTGCAGTCCCTCGGCGTCGACTACATCGACGAGTCCGAGGTCCTCACCCCGGCCGACGAGATCAACCACTCCGACAAGTGGGCGTTCACCACCCCCTTCGTCTGCGGTGCCACCAACCTGGGCGAGGCCCTGCGCCGCATCGCCGAGGGCGCGGCCATGATCCGCTCCAAGGGCGAGGCCGGCACCGGCAACGTCGTCGAGGCCGTCCGCCACCTGCGCCAGATCAAGAACGAGATCGCCAAGCTGCGCGGCTTCGACAACAACGAGCTCTTCGCCGCCGCCAAGGAGCTGCGCGCCCCCTACGAGCTCGTCAAGGAGGTCGCCGAGCTCGGCAAGCTGCCCGTCGTCCTCTTCTCCGCCGGTGGCGTCGCCACCCCCGCGGACGCCGCGCTGATGCGCCAGCTCGGTGCCGAGGGCGTCTTCGTCGGCTCCGGCATCTTCAAGTCCGGTGACCCGGCCAAGCGCGCCGCGGCCATCGTGAAGGCCACCACCTTCTACGACGACCCGAAGATCATCGCGGACGCCTCCCGCAACCTCGGCGAGGCCATGGTCGGCATCAACTGCGACACCCTCCCCGAGGCCGAGCGCTACGCCAACCGCGGCTGGTAACACACGCTCCTCCCGGGTGGGCGGTCCGCGATTCCCCGCGGACCGCCCACCCGTCGTCACAGATCCGAAAGGCAGCACCCCGTGGCCCCCGCTTCCCGTCCCACGCCCACCATCGGCGTCCTCGCCCTCCAGGGCGACGTCCGCGAGCACCTCGTGGCCCTCGCCGCGGCCGACGCGCTGGCCCGCCCGGTGCGCCGCCCCGAGGAGCTCGCCGAGGTCGACGGCCTGGTCATACCCGGCGGCGAGTCGACCACCATGTCCAAGCTCGCGGTCGTCTTCGGGATGCTGGAGCCGCTGCGCGAGCGCGTACGCGCCGGCATGCCCGTCTACGGCACCTGCGCCGGCATGATCATGCTGGCCGACAAGCTCCTGGACGGCCGCGAGGACCAGGAGACGCTGGGCGGCATCGACATGATCGTGCGGCGCAACGCCTTCGGGCGGCAGAACGAGTCCTTCGAGGCGGCCGTCGAGGTGGACGGCATCGAGGGCGGACCCGTCGAGGGCGTCTTCATCCGCGCCCCCTGGGTCGAGTCCGTCGGCGCGGCCGCCGACGTGATCGCCACCTACGACGGCCACACGGTCGCCGTGCGGCAGGGCAACGTGCTGGCCACGTCCTTCCACCCGGAGCTCACCGGCGACCACCGGGTGCACGCCCTGTTCGTGGAGATGGTGCGCGCAGCGCAGTAGCGGGATCCCGGTAGGATCTCTGTCGTTCGTTACGAATTGGGTTACGTGAAGGAGACAGGCGGATGTCCGGCCACTCTAAATGGGCTACGACGAAGCACAAGAAGGCCGTGATCGACGCCAAGCGCGGCAAGCTCTTCGCGAAGCTCATCAAGAACATCGAGGTCGCGGCCCGCATGGGCGGCGTCGACATCGAGGGCAACCCGACCCTCTACGACGCCATCCAGAAGGCCAAGAAGCAGTCGGTCCCGAACAAGAACATCGACTCCGCGGTCAAGCGCGGCGGCGGTCTCGAGGCCGGCGGCGCCGACTACGAGACGATCATGTACGAGGGCTACGGTCCGAACGGCGTGGCCGTGCTCATCGAGTGCCTCACCGACAACCGCAACCGCGCCGCCTCCGACGTGCGCGTCGCCATGACCCGTAACGGCGGTTCCATGGCCGACCCGGGCTCGGTGTCCTACCTGTTCAACCGCAAGGGCGTCATCATCGTCCCCAAGGGCGAGCTCACCGAGGACGACGTGCTCGGCGCCGTCCTGGACGCCGGTGCCGAGGAGGTCAACGACCTCGGCGAGTCCTTCGAGGTCATCTCCGAGGCCACCGACCTGGTCGCGGTCCGCACCGCGCTCCAGAAGGAAGGCATCGACTACGACTCGGCCGAGGCCAACTTCGTCCCCACCATGCAGGTGGAGCTCGACGAGGAGGCCGCGCGCAAGATCTTCAAGCTGATCGACGCCCTCGAGGACAGCGACGACGTCCAGAACGTCTTCGCCAACTTCGACGTCTCCGACGACGTCATGGCCAAGGTCGACGCGTAAGACTTCCGACTGCGGTCGGCCGACGGGCCGGCGGGGAACACACCCCGCCGGCCCGTCGGCGTGAGCGGCCGTTGTCAGTGGCAGCCGATAGCCTTCCGGGCAGATGATCGAAGGGAGGGGCGCGATGCGGGTACTGGGCGTGGACCCGGGACTGACGCGGTGCGGCGTCGGCGTGGTGGAAGGCGTCGCGGGCCGTCCGCTGCGCATGGTCGGCGTCGGCGTCGTCCGCACCCCGGCGGAGGCGGAGGTCGCCGAGCGCCTCGTCCTCATAGAGCGCGGCATCGAGGAGTGGCTCGACGCCCACCGGCCCGAATACGTCGCCGTGGAGCGGGTGTTCAGCCAGCACAACGTCAGCACGGTCATGGGCACCGCCCAGGCCAGCGCCGTCGCGATGCTCTGCGCCGCCCGCCGCGGACTTCCCGTGGCCCTGCACACCCCCAGCGAGGTCAAGGCCGCCGTCACCGGCTCCGGCCGGGCCGACAAGGCCCAGGTCGGATCGATGGTCACCCGGCTGCTGCGGCTCGACGCCCCGCCGAAGCCCGCCGACGCCGCCGACGCCCTCGCCCTGGCCATCTGCCACATCTGGCGGGCCCCCGCGGCCAACCGCCTGCAGCGGCTCGCCGACGCCCAGCGCCGTTCCCCCGCATCCGTACGACTCCCGAAGGGCACCCGATGATCGCCTTCGTCTCCGGCCCGGTCGCGGCCCTCGCCCCGGACACCGCCGTCGTCGAGGTCGGCGGCATCGGCATGGCCGTGCAGTGCACGCCGAACACCCTCTCCGGGCTCCGCGTCGGCCAACAGGCCAGACTCGCCACGTCCCTTGTGGTCCGCGAGGACTCACTCACCCTCTACGGCTTCGCCGACGACGACGAGCGCCAGACCTTCGAACTGCTGCAGACCGCCAGCGGCGTCGGCCCCCGCCTGGCCCAGGCCATGCTCGCCGTCCACACGCCCGACGCCCTGCGCCGCGCCTTCGCCTCCGGCGACGAGAAGGCCCTCACCGCCGTGCCCGGCATCGGCAAGAAGGGCGCCCAGAAGCTGCTGCTGGAGCTGAGGGACCGGCTGGGCGAGCCCGTCGGCTCGGCCCCCGCCGCCGCTGCGACCCCGGCCGCCGCCGGCTGGCGCGACCAACTGCACGCCGCGCTCGTGGGCCTGGGCTACGCGGGCCGCGAGGCGGACGAGGCGGTGGCGGCGGTGACGCCCCAGGCGGAGGCCGTGGCCGCCGAGGGCGGCAGCCCGCAGGTGGGGCAGTTGCTGCGCTCGGCCCTCCAGACCCTGAACCGAACCCGCTGACCTCCCCGGCCCCCGGACCGCACTGCGCGCGGTGTCCTCAAACGCCGGACGGGCTGGATTTTCCGCCGGCCCGGCGCAGATCAAGCCCGGTTCCGGGCAACAATCGAGCCCGTCCGGCGATTGAGGACCGGGGTCCGGGGCGGAGCCCCGGGCAACAGCACCGCACCACCCACCGAACCGTGAGGCAACCCGTGAACTGGGACGACGAGTCCGTACCCGCGAGCACCCCCTCCGCAGGCGACCGCCTCGTCGCCACCGACGCCGACGGCGAGGACCGGGCCGTCGAGGCCGCGCTGCGCCCCAAGGACCTCGGCGAGTTCGTCGGCCAGGAGCGCGTCCGCCAGCAGCTCGACCTCGTCCTGCAGGCCGCCCGCGCCCGCGGCGCCACCGCCGACCACGTCCTGCTGTCCGGCGCCCCCGGCCTCGGCAAGACCACCCTCTCGATGATCATCGCGGCCGAGATGGGCGCCCCCATCCGCATCACCTCCGGCCCCGCCATCCAGCACGCCGGCGACCTCGCCGCCATCCTCTCCTCCCTCACCGAGGGCGAGGTGCTCTTCCTCGACGAGATCCACCGCATGTCCCGGCCCGCCGAGGAGATGCTCTACATGGCCATGGAGGACTTCCGCGTCGACGTCATCGTCGGCAAGGGCCCCGGCGCCACCGCCATCCCGCTGGAGCTGCCGCCCTTCACCCTCGTCGGCGCCACCACCCGGGCCGGCCTGCTGCCGCCCCCGCTGCGCGACCGCTTCGGCTTCACCGGGCACATGGAGTTCTACGCCCCCGCCGAGCTCCAGCGCGTCGTCCACCGCTCGGCCCGGCTGCTGGACGTGGAGATAGAGGAGGAAGGCGCGGGCGAGATCGCCGGCCGCTCGCGCGGCACCCCCCGCATCGCCAACCGTCTGCTGCGCCGGGTGCGCGACTACGCCCAGGTCAAGGCCGACGGAGTGATCACCCGGGAGATCGCCGAGCAGGCCCTGGAGGTGTACGAGGTCGACGCCCGGGGCCTGGACCGGCTGGACCGCGCGGTGCTGACGGCCCTGCTCACGCTGTTCGGCGGCGGCCCCGTCGGGCTGTCCACGCTGGCCGTCGCCGTGGGCGAGGAGCGCGAGACGGTCGAGGAGGTCGCCGAGCCGTTCCTGGTGCGGGAGGGCCTGCTGGCCCGTACGCCCAGGGGCCGGATCGCCACCCCGGCGGCGTGGGCGCACCTCGGGCTCACCCCGCCCCAGCAGCAGGGCCTCTTCGGGCAGTGACCGGTGTGTGGGCTGGTCGCCTCAGGAACCACGGTGCCATGCTGGGCGTTGTTCCATAGGTGCGGACTCGCTTAGACTCCGCCGATGCCGTCCGTATTTGTGCGGCATACCACCCCCGTAGACCAGGCCGCGCCCCAGCGGTCGTGTGAAGGAAACCCCGTCCCGTGAATATCGTGACTCTCCTGCCGTTCATCGTGCTTATCGGGGCCATGTTCCTGATGACCCGGTCGGCCAAGAACAAGCAGCGCCAGGCCATGCAGATGCGCGACCAGATGCAGCCGGGTACCGGTGTCCGGACGATCGGCGGCATGTACGCCACCGTCAAGGAGATCAACGAGGACACGGTCCTCCTGGAGGTCGCCCCGGGCGTGCACGCGATCTACGCGAAGAACGCCATCGGCGCCGTCCTGGAGGACGCCGAGTACAACCGCATCGTCCACGGTCTGGAGCCGGAGGAGACCCCGGTCGTTCCCGACGACGCCTCGTCGCTGACCGACGCCGACGCTCCGGCCGAGAAGAAGATCGACCTCGGCAAGGACACCGCCGCGGCCGCCGATGACGAGGACGTGAAGTCCGACAAGTCCGGCGATGTGACCGACGCGCAGGCAAAGGACGCCAAGCGGGACGGCGACACCGACGCGAAGTAGCCCCTTTACGGAACCGCGGAGCACCCACCGAGCGGTGCACCGCGGTTCCGTTACGGTCTAGGCTCCGGCGGGGGGGCAGGTCCCCACAACACTTCGTGGCCGTCCGGCGAACACCCGACGCCGGACGGTTGGACAGGGAGAAACGACAAGGTGGCAGCACCGAAGAAGGGCCGCAGGTCCCCGGGCGGCCAGGGCAGGCCGGGCCGAGTCCTGGCCCTGATCCTGATCGCCATGGCGGCGCTCACCGGGGGGATGTTCGCCTCCGGGCACACCACGCCCAGGCTGGGCATCGACCTCGCGGGTGGCACCAGCTTCACGCTGGAGGCCAAGAACCAGCCCGGCAGGCCCAACGCGATCAACCCCACCAACATGAACACGGCCGTCGGCATCATCGACCGTCGTGTCAACGGTCTCGGCGTGTCCGAGGCCGAGGTGCAGACGCAGGGCGAGAAGCACATCATCGTGAACATCCCCAAGGGGACGAACGCGAAGCAGGCCCGCCAGCAGGTCGGTACCACCGCCCAGCTCGCCTTCCGGCCCGTCCTGACGGGGGCCCCCGGTGTGAAGACCCCGGAGCCCGCGCCCAGCGCCTCCGCGGACAAGGACAAGAGCAAGCAGGACGACAAGAGCAAGCAGGACGACAAGAACAAGTCGTCCGGCTCGCCCGCGCCGTCGGCCAGTGCCAGCACCCAGGGCCGGCCCGTGACCGACGCCCTGAAGGCGGACAAGGCCGACGCGACGCCGAGCGCCGCGCCGTCCGCCAAGAAGGACGACAAGAAGGCGCCCACGCCCACGCCGACCCCGGCCACCGGGGACATGGCGGCCCTGCAGAAGAAGCTCGACGCCCTGGACTGCTCCACCAAGGAGAGCCGCGCCAACGCGAACGAGGCCGCTGCCGCCGCCAAGCCCAGCGACCCCGTCGTCGCGTGCCGCAAGGACGGCCAGGTCAAGGAGATCCTCGGCCCGGTGGCCGTGGAGGGCACCGGCGTCAAGGACGCCGACGCCGTCTTCGACACCCAGGGCGGCAAGGGCTGGATCGTCCAGCTGAAGTTCAACTCCTCGGGCGCGAAGAAGTTCGCCGACGTCACCGGCCAGCTGGCCACCAAGCCGGCCCCGCAGAACCAGTTCGCGATCGTCCTGGACGGCGAGGTCGTCTCCGACCCCTCCGTCTCCACCTCGATCGGCGGCGGCCAGGCGGAGATCTCCGGCGGCTTCACCCAGCAGAGCGCCACGGACCTGGCCAACGTGCTGTCCTTCGGTGCCCTGCCGCTCTCCTTCGACGTGGTCACCGAGACCACGGTGACCGCCGCGCTCGGCGGTGAGCAGCTGCGGGCCGGTCTGATCGCCGGTGCCATCGGCCTCGGCCTCGTCATCATCTACCTGGTGGCGTACTACCGCGGTCTCGCGCTCGTCGCCCTCGCCAGCCTCGCGGTCTCCGCGATCCTCACCTACACGATCATGGTCCTGCTCGGCCCGGCCATCAGCTTCGCGCTGAACCTGCCGGCCGTCTGTGGTGCCATCGTGGCGATCGGTATCACCGCCGACTCGTTCATCGTGTACTTCGAGCGCATCCGCGACGAGATCCGTGAGGGCCGCAGCCTGCGCCCGTCGGTCGAGCGCGGCTGGCCGCGTGCCCGTCGCACTATCCTCGTCTCCGACTTCGTCTCCTTCCTCGCCGCCGCGGTGCTCTTCGCCGTCACCGTCGGCAAGGTGCAGGGCTTCGCCTTCACCCTCGGTCTGACCACGCTGCTCGACGTCGTCGTGGTCTTCTTCTTCACCAAGCCGCTCATGACGCTTCTCGCCCGTCGCAAGTTCTTCGCCGACGGCCACCCCTGGTCCGGTCTGGACCCCACGCGGCTCGGCGTCAAGCCGCCGCTGCGGGCCTCCCGCCGCCGCCCCTCCGCCCCCGTCGACCCGAAGGAGGCGTGAGATGTCGCGACTCGGCACCCTCGGCGCCCGGCTCTACCGCGGTGAGGTCGGCTACGACTTCGTCGGCAAGCGGAAGATCTGGTACGGCATCTCGATCCTCATCACCGTCACCGCCATCGTCGGCCTGGCGGTGCGTGGCCTGAACATGGGCATCGAGTTCTCCGGCGGCGCGGTCTTCACCACGCCCAAGACCTCCGTCTCCGCCACCCAGGCCCGGCAGACGGCGGAGGACGCCTCCGGCCACACCGCCGTCGTCCAGAAGCTCGGCGACCGCACGCTGCGCGTCCAGGTCAGCGAGCTGACCCCCGAGCAGTCGCGCAAGACCCAGGAGGCGCTGGCCAAGAAGCTCGACGTCTCCCTGGACAAGGTCAACACCGACATCGTCGGTCCCAGCTGGGGCGACCAGATCGCCGACAAGGCCTGGACGGGTCTGGGGATCTTCATGATCCTCGTGGTGATCTATCTGGCGATCGCCTTCGAGTGGCGCATGGCCCTCGCCGCCCTGATCGCACTGATCCACGACCTCACCATCACCGTCGGCGTGTACGCGCTGGTCGGCTTCGAGGTCACGCCGGGCACGGTGATCGGTCTGCTGACCATCCTCGGTTACTCCCTCTACGACACCGTCGTCGTCTTCGACGGTCTGAAGGAGGGCGCGAAGGACATCACCAAGCAGACCCGCTACACCTACAGCGAGATCGCCAACCGCAGCCTCAACAGCACCCTGGTGCGCTCGATCAACACCACGGTCGTCGCGCTGCTGCCGGTCGCCGGCCTGCTGTTCATCGGCGGCGGCTTCCTCGGCGCGGGCATGCTCAACGACATCTCCCTCGCCCTCTTCGTCGGTCTCGCGGCCGGCGCCTACTCCTCGATCTTCATCGCCACCCCGCTGGTCGCCGACCTCAAGGAGCGCGACCCGCAGATGAAGGCCCTGGCCAAGCGGGTGCGCGCGCGGCGCGCGGCCGACGCCGCCAAGGGCGAGGCGGGCGACGCCGCCACCGTCGAGAACGCCTCGGACGAGGACGTCGACGTCCAGGACGCGGCGGCGGGCGTGGTCGGCCAGCGCGGCCAGACCGACGGCCGCAACCGCGGTGGCCGCGGCCGACCCTCGGGCAAGCGCCGATGACCGCCGCACGCGCCGGGAGCGCCGGCCAGAAGCTGCGGGAGCTGCTGCTCAGCCGCATCCACGACGTGCCGGACTACCCCAAGCCGGGCGTGATGTTCAAGGACATCACCCCGCTGCTCGCCGACGCCGAGGCCTTCGGCGCGCTCACCGAGGCCTTCGCGGGCCTGTGCGAGCGCTACGGCGCCACCAAGGTCGTCGGCCTGGAGGCGCGGGGCTTCATCCTGGCCGCCCCGGTCGCCGTCCGCGCCGGGATCGGCTTCGTGCCCGTACGCAAGGCGGGCAAGCTGCCCGGCGCCACCCTGGCGCAGTCCTACGAGCTCGAGTACGGCACCGCCGAGATCGAGATGCACGCCGACGCGCTGGACAGCGGCGACCGGGTGCTCGTCATCGACGACGTCCTGGCCACCGGTGGCACGGCCGAGGCATCGCTGCAGCTCATCCGGCGCGCCGGCGCCGAGGTGGCGGGCGTCGCCGTCCTGATGGAGCTGGGCTTCCTGCCCGGCCGCGAGCGTCTGGAGGGCGCCCTGGACGGCGCGCCTCTGGAGGCGCTGATCATCGTCTGAGACACGGACACGACCGCAGACGGGCACCGGGGAAGCTCCCGGTGCCCGTCGCGCGTTGTGGGAGGTGTGGCGCCCGTGGTACGCCGGGCGCGCGGCGGTCCGGCTGCCGGGATCGATACCATGGGCAGTCCGGACCTGAACGGGGGGCCGGAACGCATGAGGAGTGCTCTTGCCAGACGAGGTCCAGCCGCTCACCGCCGCTCAACAGGACAAGCCGTCTCCCGAGGCCGCGGCGGCCACGGGCACGCCCACGGGCCGCCCGGGCAACGCCCCCGAGCCCGCCACCGGCGGCCGGAGCGAGCACAGGAGCGGGGACGGACCCCCGCCCCACAAGGCCGCGGCGCAGCCCCAGCCGGCCCGTCCGCAGCCCCCCGCCCGCCCCACGCCCCCGCCGGGCACCACCTCCCGCCCCGGCTCCTCCAGCCGCGTCCGGGCCCGCCTCGCCCGCCTGGGCGTACAGCGCTCCAGCCCGTACAACCCCGTGCTCGAGCCGCTGCTGCGCATCGTGCGCGGAAACGATCCCAAGGCCGACACCACGACGCTGCGCCAGATCGAGCGCGCCTACCAGGTCGCCGAGCGCTGGCACCGCGGCCAGAAGCGCAAGAGCGGCGACCCGTACATCACCCACCCGCTCGCCGTCACCACGATCCTCGCCGAGCTGGGCATGGATCCGGCCACCCTGATGGCGGGCCTGCTGCACGACACCGTCGAGGACACCGAGTACGGCCTGGACGACCTGCGCCGTGACTTCGGCGACCAGGTCGCCCTGCTCGTCGACGGCGTCACCAAGCTCGACCGGGTGCAGTTCGGCGAGGCCGCGCAGGCCGAGACGGTGCGCAAGATGGTCGTGGCCATGGCCAAGGACCCGCGCGTCCTGGTCATCAAGCTCGCCGACCGCCTGCACAACATGCGCACCATGCGCTACCTCAAGCGGGAGAAGCAGGAGAAGAAGGCCCGCGAGACCCTTGAGATCTACGCCCCGCTGGCGCACCGGCTGGGCATGAACACCATCAAGTGGGAGCTGGAGGACCTCGCCTTCGCGATCCTCTACCCCAAGATGTACGACGAGATCGTCCGCCTCGTCGCCGAGCGGGCCCCCAAGCGCGACGAGTACCTGGCCATCGTCACCGACGAGGTCCAGGCCGACCTGCGCGCCGCCCGCATCAAGGCCACCGTCACCGGCCGCCCGAAGCACTACTACAGCGTCTACCAGAAGATGATCGTGCGGGGCCGCGACTTCGCCGAGATCTACGACCTGGTGGGCATCCGCGTCCTCGTCGACACCGTCCGCGACTGCTACGCGGCGCTCGGCACCGTCCACGCCCGGTGGAACCCGGTCCCGGGGCGGTTCAAGGACTACATCGCGATGCCCAAGTTCAACATGTACCAGTCGCTGCACACGACGGTCATAGGGCCCAGCGGCAAGCCGGTCGAGCTGCAGATCCGCACCTTCGACATGCACCGCCGCGCCGAGTACGGCATCGCCGCGCACTGGAAGTACAAGCAGGAGGCCGTCGCCGGAGCCTCCAAGATCCGCACCGACGTGCCCAAGAACGCCGGCAAGAACCAGGACACCGTCAACGACATGGCCTGGCTCCGGCAGCTGCTGGACTGGCAGAAGGAGACCGAGGACCCGGGCGAGTTCCTGGAGTCCCTGCGCTTCGACCTCTCGCGCAACGAGGTCTTCGTCTTCACGCCCAAGGGCGACGTCATAGCGCTCCCCGCGGGCGCCACCCCCGTCGACTTCGCCTACGCGGTGCACACCGAGGTCGGCCACCGCACGATAGGCGCGCGGGTCAACGGACGGCTCGTGCCGCTGGAGTCGACCCTCGACAACGGCGACCTGGTCGAGGTCTTCACCTCCAAGGCCTCCGGCGCCGGCCCCTCCCGCGACTGGCTGGGCTTCGTCAAGTCCCCCCGCGCCCGCAACAAGATCCGCGCCTGGTTCTCCAAGGAGCGCCGCGACGAGGCCATCGAGCAGGGCAAGGACGCCATCGCGCGCGCCATGCGCAAGCAGAACCTGCCGATCCAGCGCATCCTCACCGGCGACTCGCTGGTCACCCTCGCGCACGAGATGCGCTACCCCGACATCTCCTCCCTCTACGCCGCCATCGGCGAGGGCCATGTCGCGGCCCAGGGCGTGGTGCAAAAGCTCGTCCAGGCCCTGGGCGGCGAGGACGCGGCCACCGAGGACATCGAGGAGGCCACCCCGATCCGCGGCCGCTCCAAGCGCCGCTCCAGCGCCGACCCGGGCGTGGTCGTCAAGGGCGTCGACGACGTCTGGGTCAAGCTGGCCCGCTGCTGCACCCCGGTGCCGGGCGACCCGATCATCGGCTTCGTCACCCGCGGCAACGGCATCTCGGTGCACCGCGCCGACTGCGTCAACGTCGACTCGCTCTCGCAGCAGCCCGAGCGGATCCTCGAGGTCGAGTGGGCGCCCACCCAGTCGTCCGTCTTCCTGGTCGCCATCCAGGTGGAGGCCCTCGACCGGTCCCGGCTGCTGTCGGACGTCACCCGGGTCCTGTCGGACCAGCACGTCAACATCCTCTCGGCCGCCGTGCAGACCTCCCGCGACCGGGTGGCCACCTCGCGCTTCACCTTCGAGATGGGCGACCCCAAGCACCTCGGGCACGTCCTGAAGGCGGTGCGCGGCGTCGAGGGCGTCTACGACGTCTACCGCGTGACCTCGGCCCGCAGGCCGTAAGCAGACACGAGTAAGGGGCTCCGGCAGTAGCCGGAGCCCCTTACGTCGTATCCGCGTCGTGCGTCAGCCGCCGAACTCCTCAAGACCCTTCAGGGCCTGGTCCAGCAGCGCCTTGCGGCCCTCGAGCTCCTTGGCGAGCTTGTCGGCCTTGGCGTCATTGCCCGCCGCACGGGCCTTGTCGACCTGCTCCTGCAGCTTGTCGACGGCCGACTGCAGCTGACCCGTCAGACCGGCCGCACGGGCGCGCGCCTCGGGGTTCGTACGCCGCCACTCGGCCTCCTCGGCCTCCTGGATGGCGCGCTCGACCGCGTGCATCCGGCCCTCGATCTTCGGCCGGGCGTCGCGCGGCACGTGGCCAATGGCCTCCCAGCGCTCGTTCACCGACCGGAACGCCGCCCGCGCGCCCTTCAGGTCCGTGATCGGAAGCAGCTTCTCGGCCTCGATGACCAGCTCTTCCTTGAGCGTGAGGTTGCCCTGCTGCTCGGCGTCGCGCTCGGCGAACACCTCGCTGCGCGCCTGGAAGAACACGTCCTGGGCGCCCCGGAAGCGGGCCCACAGCTCGTCCTCCGCCTCGCGCTGCGCGCGCCCGGCGGCCTTCCACTCGGTCATCAGGTCGCGGTAGCGCGCGGCCGTCGGGCCCCAGTCCGTGGACCCGGAGAGCGCCTCGGCCTCGGCGACCAGCTTCTCCTTGGCCTTACGGGCGTCCTCGCGCTGCGCGTCCAGCGAGGCGAAGTGCGCCTTGCGCCGCTTGGAGAACGCCGAGCGGGCGTGCGAGAAGCGGTGCCACAGCTCGTCGTCCGTCTTGCGGTCCAGCCGGGGCAGACCCTTCCAGGTGTCGACCAGGGAACGCAGCCGCTCGCCGGCCGACCGCCACTGCTCGCTCACCGCCAGCTCCTCGGCCTCGGCGACCAGCGCCTCCTTGGCCGTACGGGCCTCCTCGGACTGCTTGGCCTTGGCCGCCTTGCGCTCCTCGCGGCGCGACTCGACGGTGGAGACCAGCTTGTCCAGCCGCTCCCGCAGCGCGGCCAGGTCGCCCACGGCGTGGTGCTCGTCGACCTGGGTGCGCAGGTGATCGATCGCGGTCATCGCGTCCTTGGCCGACAGATCGGTGGTCCTGACCCGCCGCTCGAGGAGGCCGATCTCCACGACCAGGCCCTCGTACTTGCGCTCGAAGTAGGCCAGGGCCTCCTCGGGAGACCCCGCCTGCCACGAGCCGACGACCTGCTCTCCGTCGGCGGTACGCACGTACACGGTCCCCGTCTCATCGACGCGGCCCCACGGGTCGCTGCTCACAGCGCCTCCTCCACATGATGCCGGGCCGGTGTGCGGCCCGCGCATCGTCCACAGTTGTTCCGGGCAGGGCCGCGCCCTGGCCGGTCCGACGGCTTGATCATCCGGGTGCTTACAGCCGTCGGAGCAGGCACCCTACCAACGCCAACATAGGCGAACGGCGGCCCGGCTGTCCGTATCCCGCGCGACCGAAATTTCGCCGTCCGGGCGTCAGTTTTTGGTCACGGCCGCCTTGTCGATCACGACGGTCGCGTTCGGGGCGCCGTCGCCGGCGCCGGACTGCTCGCCGGTGTCGGCGATCTTCTTCAGCACCTTCAGGCCCTCGGCGCCGATGGTGCCGAAGGGGCTGTACTGCGGCGGCAGCTGGCTGTCCTGGTACACGAGGAAGAACTGGCTGCCCCCGGTGTGCGGCTGACCGGTGTTGGCCATCGCGATCGTGCCCGCCGGGTAGACGTTCCCCTTGAGCCGGGAGTCCTTGAGGTTCTCGTCCGGCAGCGTGTAACCGGGGCCGCCCTGGCCGGTGCCCTTGGGGTCGCCGCACTGCAGGACGTAGATCCCCGCGGTGGTCAGCCGGTGGCACTTGCTGTGGTCGAAGAACCCTTCCTTCGCCAGGAACTCGAAGGAGTTGACCGTGTGCGGAGCGTTCGCCGCGTCCAGCTTGACGTCGATCGAGCCGCACGTGGTCTTGAGGTCCATCGTGTACGACGCCGACTTGTCGACGCTCATCTCCGGCTCCGACTTCCATGTCTTCGCCGAGGGGGAGCCCGGCGCCGGCTTGGCGCAGGGGTCCGGCTTCTTGGGGCTCGGGGCGCTGTCGGCCGCGGTGTCGACCTTGTCCTTGTCGTCGCCGGAGAGCACGCCCGTGGCGTACGCGGTCGCGCCCGCGGCCAGCACCACGGCGAGACCGGCGGCGATCACCGCGTTCCGGCGGCGGGCCTTGCGCCGCGCCGCCTCCCGGCGCTGCTGCTGCCGCTCGAACTTCTCCCGGGCGAGCTGCCGCCGCCGCTGCTCGTTACTGACCACCGGGTCCTCTTCTCCTGCCGTTCGTCGCATGTCATGAGCGGTATATCGCGATTGTGCCCGTACCGTATACGGGTTCGCGGCGGCAGGAGTGCCGCCGGTAGGCTCTGAGGCGGTCGGGTGTCCTCCGCCGGGGGCTCTCCGCAGGACTCCCGCCGACCGATTGCCGATCGATCTTTAAGGACGAACGTGCTGATTGCCGGGTTCCCCGCCGGGGCCTGGGGGACCAACTGCTACCTGGTCGCCCCTGCCGCAGGCGAGGAGTGCGTGATCATCGACCCGGGCCACGAGGCGGCCCAGGGCGTCGAGGAAGCACTGAAGAAGCATCGGCTCAAGCCCGTCGCCGTCGTCCTCACCCACGGCCACATCGACCACGTCGCCTCGGTCGTCCCGGTGTGCGGCGCCCATGACGTCCCGGCCTGGATCCACCCCGCCGACCGCTACATGATGAGCGACCCGGAGAAGGCGCTCGGCCGCTCCATCGGCCAGCAGCTCATGGGACAGCTGACGGTGGGGGAGCCGGACGACGTCAAGGAACTGTCCGACGGCAGCCGCCTCGACCTCGCGGGGATGCAGTTCACCGTCGCGCACGCGCCCGGCCATACCAAGGGGTCGGTGACCTTCCGGATGCCCGAGAGCTCCGACGTCCCGTCGGTGTTCTTCTCGGGCGACCTGTTGTTCGCCGGCTCCATCGGACGCACCGACCTGCCCGGCGGTGACCACGCCGAGATGCTCCAGTCGCTGGCCCGAGTGTGCCTGCCCCTGGACGACTCGACCGTGGTGCTGTCCGGCCACGGCCCCCAGACGACCATCGGCCACGAGCGCGCCACCAACCCGTACCTGCGGGAAGTGGCCGCCGGCCTTGGAGCCGACACCCCGGCTCCGCGACGAGGAATGTGACGAGTTTCGTGAGCACCTTCAAGGCCCCCAAGGGCACCTACGACCTGACCCCGCCCGACTCGGCGGTCTACCTCGCAGTGCGCGAGGCCATCTCCGCGCCCCTCAAGCGCGCCGGCTACGGCTACATCGAGACCCCCGGCTTCGAGCAGGTCGAGCTGTTCTCCCGCGGCGTCGGCGAGTCCACCGACATCGTGACCAAGGAGATGTACACCCTCACCACGCGCGGCGGCGACCAGCTCGCCCTGCGCCCCGAGGGCACCGCCTCCGTGCTGCGCGCCGCGCTGGAGGCCAACCTCCACAAGGCCGGCAACCTCCCCGTCAAGCTCTGGTACTCCGGCTCCTACTACCGCTACGAGCGCCCGCAGGCCGGCCGCTACCGCCACTTCTCGCAGGTCGGCGCCGAGGCCATCGGCGCCGAGGACCCGGCGCTGGACGCCGAGCTGATCATCCTGGCCGTCGACGCCTACAAGTCGCTGGGCCTGAAGAACTTCCGCCTGCTGCTGAACTCGCTCGGCGACAAGGAGTGCCGCCCCGCCTACCGGGACGCCCTCCAGGGCTTCCTGCGCGGCCTGGACCTCGACGAGGACACCCGCCGCCGCATCGAGATCAACCCGCTGCGCGTCCTGGACGACAAGCGCGAGGCCGTGCAGAAGCAGCTCGTCGGCGCGCCCATGCTCCGCGACCACCTGTGCGAGGCGTGCAAGGAGTACCACGAGCAGGTGCGCGAGCTGCTGACCGCGGCCGGCGTCGCCTTCGTGGACGACGAGAAGCTGGTGCGCGGCCTGGACTACTACACCCGCACCACCTTCGAGTTCGTCCACGACGGCCTCGGCTCGCAGTCCGCGGTGGGCGGCGGCGGCCGCTACGACGGCCTGTCCGAGATGATCGGCGGCCCCGCGCTGCCGTCCGTCGGCTGGGCGCTGGGCGTCGACCGCACGGTGCTGGCGCTGAAGGCCGAGGGCATCGAGCTCGAACTGCCCGCTGCCACCCAGGTCTTCGCCGTGCCGCTGGGCGAGGAGGCCCGCCGGGTGCTCTTCGGTCTGGTGACCGAGCTGCGCCGGGCCGGCGTCGCGACGGACTTCGCCTTCGGTGGCAAGGGCCTGAAGAACGCCATGAAGTCGGCCAACCGTTCCGGCGCGCGCTTCGCGCTCGTCGCCGGCGAGCGGGACCTGGCCGAGGGCGTGGTGCAGCTCAAGGACCTGGAGAGCGGTGAGCAGAAGGCCGTCGCGTTCGACACCGTGGTGAGTGAAGTCCTTTCGGCCCAAGGCTGATTGCCGGGCCCTTGGTGCAGAATGGGCGACAACGACCTACTGATGGGATCGACGGCGCTATGACGACTTCGGCACTCGACCGCTCCGCCACCGACGGCGCGGGGCGGGACGGCCCGGCCACCGGCGGGGTGGGCGCCGGCCGTGGGTTCGCCCTGCTGCTGGTGATCACCGGAGCGATGGGGCTGCTGGCGTCCTGGGTCATCACCCTCGACAAGTTCAAGCTGCTCGAGGACCCGAACTTCGTGCCGGGCTGCAGCCTGAACCCCATCGTCTCCTGCGGCAACATCATGTCGAGCGACCAGGCCAAGGCCTTCGGGTTCCCCAACCCGATGCTGGGCCTGGTCGCCTACGGCATGATCATCGCGATCGGGCTCGCCCTGCTCACGGGGTCCCGCCTCCCGCGCTGGTACTGGCTCGGCATGGAGGCCGGCTGCCTCTTCGGCGTCGGCTTCGTCACGTGGCTGCAGTACGAGTCGCTGTACGTGATCGGGTCGCTGTGCCTGTGGTGCTGCCTGGCCTGGGTCGCCACCATCGTGATGTTCTGCTACGTCACCGTGCAGAACCTCCGCCACGGCTTCATCCCGGCCCCGGAGGGGCTGAAGAAGGCGGTGCTGGAGTTCCACTGGGTGGTGCCGGTGCTGTGGATCGGCATCATCGGGATGCTCATCCTCACCAAGTGGTGGTGGTTCTGGACCGGCGGCACGGCCTGATCGTTCCGCTTCCGCTCACCTTCGACGCCGTCGGACCTCCGGTCCGGCGGCGTTGTCAGTGCTGTGGAATAGGGTTTCGAGCGTGGAGCCCGACCTGTTCACCGCAGCCGCAGAGGACCGCCAGGAGAAAGCCCCGGCAGGCAGTCCGCTGGCCGTCCGCATGCGCCCCCGCACCCTCGACGAGGTCGTCGGGCAGGGCCATCTGCTCAAGCCGGGCTCGCCCCTGCGCCGGCTGGTGGGGGAGGGGAGCGGCGGTCCCGCCGGACCGTCCTCGGTGATCCTCTGGGGCCCGCCCGGCATCGGCAAGACGACGCTCGCCTATGTGGTCAGCCAGGCCACCCACAAGCGCTTCGTCGAGCTGTCGGCGATCACCGCGGGCGTCAAGGAGGTACGGGCCGTCATCGACGGCGCCCGCCGCGCCTCCGGCGGGTACGGCAAGGAGACCGTCCTCTTCCTGGACGAGATCCACCGCTTCAGCAAGGCCCAGCAGGACTCCCTGCTGCCCGCCGTCGAGAACCGCTGGGTCACCCTCATCGCGGCCACGACGGAGAACCCCTACTTCTCGATCATCTCCCCGCTGCTGTCCCGTTCCCTGCTGCTGACCCTGCAGGCGCTGACCGACGACGACCTGCGCGCCCTGATCCGCCGGGCGCTGACCGACGAGCGGGGGCTCGGCGGCGCGGTGACCCTGCCCGAGGACGCGGAGGCGCATCTGCTGCGCATCGCGGGCGGCGACGCCCGGCGCGCGCTGACGGCGCTGGAGGCGGGGGCGGGCTCGGCCATCGCCAAGGGCGAGGACGAGATCACCCTGGAGACGCTGGAGGGCGCCGTCGACCGGGCGGCGGTGAAGTACGACCGCGACGGCGACCAGCACTACGACGTCGCCAGCGCCCTCATCAAGTCCATCCGCGGCTCCGACGTCGACGCGACGCTGCACTACCTGGCCCGGATGATCGAGGCGGGGGAGGACCCGCGCTTCATCGCCCGCCGGCTGATGATCTCGGCGAGCGAGGACGTCGGCCTGGCCGATCCCACGGCCCTGCAGACGGCGGTGGCCGGGGCGCAGGCCGTGGCGATGATCGGCTTCCCCGAGGCGCGGATCACGCTGAGCCAGGTCGCGGTGGCGCTGGCGCTGGCGCCGAAGTCCAACGCCGCGTATCTGGCGATCGACGCCGCCCTGGCGGACGTCCGCGCGGGCCTGGCCGGCCCGGTGCCGGCGCATCTGCGGGACAGCCACTACAAGGGCGCCCAGAAGCTGGGGCACGGGCAGGGGTACGTCTATCCGCACGATGTACCGGGCGGCATCGCGGCGCAGCAGTACGCGCCGGACTCCGTCCACGGCAAGCGGTACTACGAGCCGACGCGCTACGGCGCGGAGGCGCGGTACGCGGACGTGGTGGAGCGGGTGCGGTCGCGTCTGAAGGGGGAGCAGCCGGAGGGCTGAGGATCCAGCCCGTCCGGCGTCCGGGGACCGGGGTGCGGGGCGCAGGCCCCGGTCAGTGGCCCGCCGCCTCGAAGAGGCGGTGCATCTCGGTGCGCAGCTCCATGACGTCCCGCACCGGCTCGGGGAATTCGAAGCGCGCGTCGAAGGAGCGGTCCGCCGGCGTGCCGCCGCCGTGGCGGCGGGTGAAGCGCACCCGCAGTCCGAAGCGGTCCAGGGCCACCGGCACCGCCGAGGAGTAGGCGTCCCACGCGGCGCTCTCGCGGTCGCCGAGCAGTGTGCACAGGCCGCGCACCTGGTCGCCGTGGCCGGAGGCCAGGTGCTGCAGCAGCTCCGCCTCGTGCGTCACCAGGGGGTCGGCGAGGGCGCTGGTGAACTGTTCCGGCTCGACGGTCTCGGCGCCCCACAGGTCGTCCACGCTCAGCTCGCCCAGCTCCAGGCGCAGCAGCATCCGGCCCGGCTCGGCCACCCCGGGGACGCAGGTGAGCCAGCCCGACAGCCAGGCCCGGCCCCGGATACGGTTGGGCACGGAGACCGGTGCCACGTCGGTGAGCTCCAGCACGGCCGACAGCTCGTCGTCCTGGGCGTGCGTGGCGGCCCGTACGGCCGGGGAATCGGCGGGCAGCACCAGGAACACCTCGCCGTCGGGGCCCACGGTCCGGGCGTCCGGCATCAGCTGGTCGGGATAGGTCCCGCTCAGCCCGGGAATCAGCAGTACCGCGGAGCATGTACTCTGTACGAGAGTTCGTGTGCGCTCGGCTGCTGACGGCATCCGTGCGATTTCAAGTCCGCTGGGACGCGGCTGACCACGATCTGATCGGACCTCCGTCACGTCGACGCCCTCGAGAGCGTCGGATCCCTGTGGGGATCCTTTCGTGCTGTCCGTGATGTGACTGGTGTTCCCCGGGCGAGACATGCGATCTCCTTGAGTAAGGTAAGCCTAACCTAACTTACAACGGAGGTCTGGAGAACGTGCCTAACCAGTCGCGTCCCAAGGTCAAGAAGTCTCGTGCGCTCGGCATCGCGCTGACGCCGAAGGCCGTCAAGTACTTCGAGGCCCGCCCCTACCCGCCGGGCGAGCACGGCCGTGGCCGCAAGCAGAACTCGGACTACAAGGTCCGTCTGCTCGAGAAGCAGCGTCTGCGCGCCCAGTACGACATCAGCGAGCGCCAGATGGCGCGTGCCTACGACCGCGCCAAGAAGGCCGAGGGCAAGACGGGCGAGGCGCTGGTCGTCGAGCTCGAGCGTCGCCTCGACGCCCTGGTCCTGCGTTCGGGCATCGCCCGCACCATCTACCAGGCCCGCCAGATGGTCGTCCACGGCCACATCGAGGTCAACGGTGGCAAGGTCGACAAGCCGTCCTTCCGCGTCCGTCCGAACGACGTCGTGATGGTCCGCGAGCGCAGCCGTGCCAAGCACCCCTTCCAGGTCGCCATGGCCGGCGGCTACGCCGGTGAGGGCGAGACCCCGCGCTACCTGCAGGTCAACCTGCCGGCGCTGGCGTTCCGCCTGGACCGCGACCCGAACCGCAAGGAGATCCCCGTGATCTGCGACGAGCAGCTCGTCGTCGAGTACTACGCCCGCTGACCCGGACGCGGAACTCTCCTTCTGCCCAGCCCGTCGTCTCTCCGGCCCATGCGGTCGGCGAGCCGGCGGGCTGGCGCGTTTCCCCCCTCCGTACGCTCGTACATCCATGCCGTACGGACCGGTAATGCGGTACGGGCGCGCAGGCCCGGCGCGATAAGGTCGGTACCTGTACCTGGGAAGGTACGGACAAGCGACGAGAACCAGCTAGGGAGCGGTGCAGCGTGTCCGGTGGAGAGGTGGCCGGGATCCTCGTGGCCGTCTTCTGGGCGATCCTCGTGTCCTTCATCGCCCTGGTCCTGGTGCGGCTGGCGCAGACGCTGAAAGCGGCCACCAAACTGGTCGCCGACGTCTCCGAGCAGGCCGTACCGCTCCTCGCCGACGCCTCCGCGACCGTCCGCTCCGCGAACACCCAGCTCGCCCGCGTCGACTCGATCACCGCGGACGTACAGGAAGTCACCGCGAACGCCTCCGCGCTGTCCTCGACCGTCTCCACCGCCTTCGGCGGGCCCCTGGTCAAGGTCGCCGCGTTCGGCTACGGCGTGCGGCGCGCCATGGGCCGCAAGACCGAGCCCGAGCGGCAGAGCACCGGCACCGTTTTCGTCGGCCGAGCCGTCGGCAAGGACCTCCCGTCCGCCCGGCGCGCCGGCAGCCGCATCCGCAAGAAGGGTTGACCCCAGAAATGTTCCGCCGCACGTTCTGGTTCACCACCGGTGTCGCAGCCGGTGTCTGGGCCACGACCAAGGTCAACCGCAAGCTCGCCAAGCTCACCCCCGAGAGCCTGGCCCTGCAGGCGGCCGACCGTGCCGTCATCGCGGGCCGCAAGGTCAAGCTCTTCGCCCTGGACGTGCGCGAGGGCATGGCGCACCGTGAGGCGGCGCTCAAGGACGCGCTCGGCCTGAGCGCGGCACCCCTCGCACCCGACCACCGTGCGCTCCCCGAGCAGCGCCGCCTCGTCGCTCTCGAGCAGCAGCACACCTACAACTCGTACACCCGGAAAGAGGACCACTGATGGAGTCGGCTGAAATCCGCAGGCGCTGGCTGCGCTTCTTCGAGGAGCGTGGGCACACCGTCGTGCCGTCGGCGTCGCTCATCGCGGACGACCCGACGCTGCTGCTGGTCCCCGCGGGCATGGTCCCGTTCAAGCCCTACTTCCTCGGCGAGGTCAAGCCGCCCTTCCCGCGCGCCACCAGCGTGCAGAAGTGCGTCCGCACCCCGGACATCGAAGAGGTCGGCAAGACCACCCGCCACGGCACGTTCTTCCAGATGTGCGGCAACTTCTCCTTCGGCGATTACTTCAAGGAAGGCGCCATCAAGTACGCCTGGGAGCTGCTGACGACTCCCGTGGCGGACGGCGGCTACGGCCTGGAGCCGGAGAAGCTCTGGATCACCGTCTACCTCGACGACGACGAGGCCGAGCGCATCTGGCGCGACGTGATCGGCGTGCCCGCCCAGCGCATCCAGCGCCTGGGCAAGAAGGAGAACTACTGGTCCATGGGCGTCCCCGGCCCGTGCGGACCGTGCTCCGAGATCAACTACGACCGCGGCCCCGAGTTCGGCATCGAGGGCGGCCCGGCCGTCAACGACGAGCGCTACGTGGAGATCTGGAACCTGGTCTTCATGCAGTACGAGCGCGGCGCGGGCGACGGGAAGGAAGACTTCCCGATCCTCGGCGACCTGCCCAGCCAGAACATCGACACCGGCCTCGGTCTCGAGCGCCTGGCGATGATCCTGCAGGGCGTGCAGAACATGTACGAGACCGACACTCTGCGCGTCGTCATCGACAAGGCCACCGAGCTGACCGGCGTCCGCTACGGCGCCGCCAAGAACACCGACGTCGCGCTGCGCGTGGTCGCCGACCACATGCGCACCTCCACGATGCTCATCGGCGACGGCGTCACCCCCGGCAACGAGGGCCGCGGCTACGTCCTGCGCCGCATCATGCGCCGCGCCATCCGCAACATGCGCCTGCTCGGCGCCACCGGCCCGGTCGTGGCCGAGCTGCTCGACGTCGTCATCCGCACGATGGGCCAGCAGTACCCCGAGCTGCTGAGCGACCGGGGGCGCATCGAGACCGTCGCGCTCGCCGAGGAGGCCGCCTTCCTCAAGGCCCTCAAGGGCGGCACCAACATCCTCGACACCGCCGTCGCCGAGACCAAGGCCTCCGGCGGCACCGTCCTGGCCGGCGACAAGGCGTTCCTGCTCCACGACACCTGGGGCTTCCCGATCGACCTCACCCTGGAGATGGCCGCCGAACAGGGCCTGTCCGTGGACGAGGACGGCTTCCGCCGCCTGATGAAGGAGCAGCGGGAGCGCGCCAAGGCCGACGCCAAGGCCAAGAAGACCGGCCACGCCGACCTGTCCGCCTACCGCGAGGTCGCCGACACCGCCGGCGAGACCGACTTCACCGGCTACGCGCTGACCGAGAACGAGGCCACGATCGTCGGCCTGCTCGTCGACGGCGTGTCCTCCCCGGCCGCCTCCGAGGGCGACGAGGTCGAGGTCGTCCTGGACCGCACCCCCTTCTACGCCGAGGGCGGCGGCCAGCTCGCCGACCAGGGCCGCATCCGGCTCGACAACGGCGCGGTCATCGAGGTCCGCGACGTGCAGAAGCCCGTCCCGGGCGTCAACGTCCACAAGGGCGTCGTCCAGGTCGGCGAGGTCACCGTGGGCGCCTCCGCGCACGCCTCCATCGACGTCACGCGCCGCCGGGCCATCGCCCGCGCCCACAGCGCCACCCACCTCACCCACCAGGCGCTGCGTGACGCGCTGGGCCCGACGGCCGCCCAGGCCGGCTCGGAGAACTCGCCCGGCCGCTTCCGCTTCGACTTCGGTTCGCCGGCCGCCGTGCCGGGCTCGGTCCTCACGGACGTCGAGCAGCGGATCAACGAGGTCCTCTCCCGGGAACTCGAGGTCCAGGCCGAGGTCATGAGCCTGGACGAGGCCAAGAAGGCCGGCGCCATCGCCGAGTTCGGCGAGAAGTACGGCGAGCGCGTGCGCGTCGTGACCATCGGCGACTTCTCCAAGGAGCTGTGCGGCGGTACGCACGTCGCCAACACCGCCCAGCTGGGTCTGGTGAAGCTGCTCGGCGAGTCCTCGATCGGCTCCGGCGTGCGCCGCGTCGAGGCCCTGGTCGGCGCCGACGCCTACAACTTCCTGGCCAAGGAGCACACGGTCGTCGCCCAGCTCACCGAGCTGGTCAAGGGCCGTCCGGAGGAGCTCCCGGAGAAGATCTCCGGCATGCTCGCCAAGCTCAAGGACGCCGAGAAGGAGATCGAGCGCTACCGCGCCGAGAAGGTGCTGCAGGCCGCGGCCGGCCTCGCCGAGGGCGCCAAGGACGTCCACGGCATCGCCCTGGCCATCGGCCGGGTGCCGGACGGCACCGGCGCCGACGACCTGCGCAAGCTGGTCCTGGACGTCCGTGGCCGCATCCAGGGCGGCCGTGCGGCCGTCGTGGCGCTGTTCACCGTGGTCAACGGGCGTCCGCTGACCGTCATCGCCACCAACGAGGCCGCCCGCGAGCGGGGTCTGAAGGCCGGCGACCTGGTGCGCACGGCCGCCAAGACCCTCGGCGGCGGTGGCGGCGGCAAGCCGGACGTCGCCCAGGGCGGCGGTCAGAACCCCGAGGCCGTCGACGAGGCCATGGCCGCCGTCGAGCGCCTCGTGGCGGAAGCGGCCTGACCGTGCGACGAGGCAGGCGTATTGCAGTGGACGTCGGGGACGCCCGGATCGGGGTCGCGTCGTGCGACCCCGACGGGATCCTCGCCACCCCGGTCGAGACCGTCCCCGGACGCGACATCCCGCAGGCCCACAAGCGGCTCGCGGCGATCGTCGCGGAGTACGAGCCGGTCGAGGTCGTCGTCGGTCTGCCCCGCTCCCTCAAGGGGGGAGAGGGGCCGGCCGCGGCCAAGGTGCGCACCTTCGCCAAGGAGATGGCCCGGCGGATCGCTCCGGTGCCCGTGCGGCTGGTCGACGAGCGGATGACGACCGTCACGGCCGCGCAGGGGCTGCGCGCCTCCGGCGTCAGCTCCAAGAAGGGCCGCTCGGTCGTCGACCAGGCGGCCGCCGTGGTGATCCTGCAGAACGCCCTGGAGATCGAGAAGATCTCCGGCCGGCCGCCGGGCGAGGCCGTCGAAGTGGTCATCTGATCGCAATACGGTAACGTTCCGCGCGACATGGCAGCTGTTCGAATGTCTACCGGGCAGGACCAGACGTCGGACGTTCGCGCTGCACCTGGCGCACTGGCTGCCGCTGTGCGGCTCTAGGGGATAGATGACTGAGTACGGCCGGGGTTCCGGCTCCCAACCGTGGCATCCCGAGGACCCTCTCTACGGGGACCAGGGGTACACCGGGCAGCAGTACGCGCAGCAGCAGCCGCAGCAGTCGCAGCCCCCCTACGGCCAGCAGCAGCACTATCCCGAGCAGCAGCAGTACGGCTGGGATCCCTCGCAGGGCGCGGGGGGTCCCGGTCCGTACGCCCCGGCCGGCCAGGGCGGCACGTACGGCGGGCAGGGAGGGCAGTACACGGGCGGTCCGTCGGAGTACTACGAGTACGACACGGGCACCACCGGCTACCCGCAGCAGCAGGCCCCGTACGTGGGCGAGCAGCACACGGGGCAGCACGAGCAGATCCGGCAGCAGCAGGCCCAGGCCCAGGCGCAGCAGCAGGCCCAGGCGCAGCAGCAGGCCCAGGCCCAGCGGCAGGCCCCCGCCCGGCAGGAGCCGCCGGAGGAGTGGCATCCGGATCCCGTCGAGGACAAGATCTCCCTCTTCGACGACCAGGAGGACGCCCCGCCCGCCCCGGTCGACGACGAGCCCGAGCCCCGCGAGGAGCGCGGCCGCGGCCGTGAGCGGCGCGGCAAGGGCAAGGGTGGCCGGGAGAAGACGAAGAAGCGCCGCAGCGGCACCGCCTGTCTGCTGGTCGCCGTCGTCCTCGTCGGCGTCGTGGGCGGAGGCGGCTACCTCGCCTACGACTACTGGCAGACCCATTTCGGCGCCGCGCCCGACTTCTCGGGCGAGGGCTCCGGCGAGGTACAGGTCGAGATCCCCAAGAACTCCAGCCTCACCACCATGGGCCAGGCGCTGCAGAAGGCCGGCGTGGTCAAGAGCGTCGGCGCCTTCACCGAGGCCGCGGGCAAGAACCCCAAGGGCAAGTCCATCCAGGCCGGCACCTACACCCTGCGCAAGGAGATGTCGGGCGCGGCGGCTGTCGAGATGATGACCAACGCCGCGAACTTCCTGACGATCGCCGAGGGCCGCCGCGCCGTCCAGATCTACGGCGCCATCGACGAGAAGCTCGGGCTCCCGGCGGGCACGACCAAGGACATCGCCAAGAACCAGGCCAAGAGCCTCGGACTGCCCGAGTGGGCGAACTCCGACCCGAAGATCAAGGACCCGCTGGAGGGCTTCCTCTACCCCTCGCAGTACAGCGCGGGCAAGGGCACCAAGCCCGAGGCGATCCTGAGGCAGATGGTCGCGCGGGCCAAGGAGAACTACGCCAAGCAGGACCTGGAGGGCAAGGCCAAGGAGCTGGGCCTGAAGTCCCCGCTGCAGCTCATCACCGTGGCCAGCCTGGTCAATGCCGAGGGCATGACGCACGACGACTTCCGCAAGATGTCGCGGGTCGTCTACAACCGCCTCAAGCCCACCAACACCGAGACGAACGGCAAGCTCGAGTTCGACTCGACGTACAACTACCTGAAGAACCAGAGCAAGCTGGATCTCAGCCCCAAGCAGATCCGGGCCTTCGACGACCCGTACAACACGTACTTCTACAAGGGCCTGCCCCCCGGCCCCATCGGCAACCCGGGCGAACAGGCGCTCAAGGCGGCCATGGATCCGGAGCCGGGCGACTGGTACTACTTCGTCTCCATCAACGAGAAGACGACGTTCACCAAGAACCTGCAGGAGCACCAGAAGCTCGTGGACGAGTTCAACAAGAGCCGGAAGACGCAATGAGCCAGGTGAGGGAAGGCCGTCACCGCGCGGCCGTGCTCGGATCGCCGATCGCCCACTCGCTCTCCCCGGTGCTGCACCGGGCCGCCTACGCGGAGCTGGGCCTGGGGGAGTGGACGTACGACCGGTTCGAGGTCGACGAGGCGGCCCTGCCCGGCTTCCTCGACGGCCTCGACGGCAGCTGGGCCGGGCTCTCCCTCACCATGCCGCTCAAGCGGGCCGTGATCCCGCTGCTGGACTCCGTCAGCGCCACGGCCCGGTCCGTGGAGGCCGTCAACACCGTCGTCCTGACGGAGGACGGCCGCCGCCTCGGCGACAACACCGACATCCCCGGCATCGCGGCCGCCCTGCGCGAGCGCGGCGTCGAGAAGGTGGAGAGCGCCGCCGTCCTGGGCGCCGGAGCCACCGCCTCCTCGGCGCTCGCCGCCCTCGCCAGGATCTGCACCGGCGAGGTCACCGCGTACGTGCGCAGCGCCGGGCGCGCGGCCGAGATGCGGGAGTGGGGCGAACGGCTGGGCGTGGCCGTGCGCACCGCCGACTGGTCGCGGGCCGCCGAGGCCCTCTCCGCGCCGCTGGTCGTCGCCACCACCCCGGCGGGGGCCACCGACGAACTGGCGGGCGCCGTGCCCGAGCGGCCCGGCACGCTCTTCGACGTCCTCTACGAGCCCTGGCCGACCCCGCTGGCCGCCGCCTGGACGCGGCACGGCGGCACGGTCCTGGGCGGCCTGGACCTGCTGGTGCACCAAGCGGTGCTCCAGGTCGAGCAGATGACCGGCCGCGCCCCCGCCCCGCTGGCCGCCATGCGCGCCGCGGGCGAGGCGGCGCTGGCGGCCCGTGGCGCGTGACCGGCTGCAGTCGTCATCGTTAGTAGAGAAGAGCCGAATTCCCCGCGCTGGCGGGGGTGAACCACCGTATTTCTGCATGCCGGCCAGGTCGGCTTGGTGCTCCCCGCGCCTGCGGGGATGGGGCGGCAGCGGATTCCGCTGCCGCCCGCATTTTGTCCTCATCCGTCCGTACCTTGGACCTGAGCCCTGTCCGGGCGCCTGCTCGTGGGAGGATCGGAACGAGCATTTTGCATGGCCAAGGCTGATGAGGAGCACCGTTGAGCAGGTTGCGCTGGCTGACCGCAGGGGAGTCGCACGGCCCCGCACTCGTGGCGACGCTGGAGGGTCTTCCCGCCGGCGTGCCGATCACCACTGAGATGGTGGCGGACCACCTTGCCCGGCGACGCCTCGGCTATGGGCGCGGCGCGCGCATGAAGTTCGAGCGCGACGAGATCACCTTCCTCGGTGGCGTCCGCCACGGCCTGACCATGGGCTCCCCGGTCGCGGTCATGGTGGGCAACACCGAGTGGCCCAAGTGGGAAAAGGTCATGGCGGCCGACCCCGTGGATCCCGCCGAGCTGGCGGAACTGGCTCGCAACGCCCCGCTGACCCGGCCGCGCCCGGGGCACGCGGATCTCGCCGGAATGCAAAAGTACGGCGTGGCCGATGCCCGGCCCATCCTCGAGCGCGCCTCCGCCCGTGAGACCGCCGCCCGGGTCGCCCTCGGCGCCGTCGCCCGTTCCTTCCTCAAGGAGACGGCCGGCATCGAGATCGTCTCGCACGTGGTGGAGCTGGCCTCGGCCAAGGCCCCCTACGGCGTCCTGCCCAAGCCCTCCGACGTCGAGAAGCTCGACGCCGACCCGGTGCGCTGCCTGGACGCCGAGGCGAGCAAGGCGATGGTCGCGGAGATCGACCAGGCCCACAAGGACGGCGACACCCTCGGCGGCGTCGTCGAGGTCCTGGCCTACGGCGTGCCGGTGGGCCTCGGCTCGCACGTCCACTGGGACCGCCGTCTGGACGCCCGCCTGGCCGCCGCCCTGATGGGCATTCAGGCCATCAAGGGCGTCGAGCTCGGCGACGGCTTCGACCTCGCCCGGGTGCCCGGCTCCAAGGCGCACGACGAGATCGTGGCCACCGAGGACGGCATCCGCCGCACCTCCGGCCGCTCCGGTGGCACCGAGGGCGGCCTGACCACCGGTGAGCTGCTGCGCGTGCGGGCCGCGATGAAGCCCATCGCCACCGTGCCCCGCGCGCTGGCCACCGTGGACGTCACCACCGGCGAGGCGGCGCAGGCGCACCACCAGCGCTCCGACGTGTGCGCGGTCCCGGCCGCGGGCATCGTGGCCGAGGCCATGGTGGCCCTCGTCCTCGCGGACGCGGTCGTGGAGAAGTTCGGCGGCGACAGCGTCGCCGAGACCCGTCGCAACGTCCGCGGCTACCTCGAGAACCTGGCCATCAAGTGACACCCCCTGTAGCTGTCCTGGTGGGCCCGCCCGGAGCGGGCAAGTCCACCATCGGTGCCCTGCTCGCGGAGCGGCTGGGCACCGGCTACCGGGACACCGACGCCGACATCGAGCGGACGGCCGGCAAGCCCATCCCGGAGATCTTCATCGACGAGGGCGAGCCGCACTTCCGTGAACTGGAGCGGCAGGCCGTGGCCGCCGCCGTGGCCGAGCACCCCGGGGTGCTCTCCCTCGGCGGCGGCGCCGTCATGGACCCGTCCACCCGGGCCCTGCTCACGGGCCTGCCCGTGGTCTTCCTCGACGTCGAGCTCGCCGACGCCGTACACCGCGTGGGACTGGACGCCCCGCGCCCGCTGCTCGCCGTCAACCCCCGCAAGCGGTGGCGCGAGCTGATGGAAGCGCGCCGCCCGCTCTACACCGAGGTCGCCCGCGCCGTCGTCGCGACCGGCGGCCGCACCCCGGCCCAGGTAGCCGACGCCGTGATGGAGGCGCTCCGGCTGCCCCGGGCCCATACACCGGACACCACGCAGTGAGGAACGCATGACCGACGCCCCCACCCGCATCCAGGTCGCCGGCAGCGCGGGCACCGCGCCGTACGAGGTTCTGGTCGGGCGCCAGTTGCTGGGCGAGCTGCCCGGCCTGATCGGCACCAAGGCCAAGCGCGTGGCCGTGCTGCACCCCGAGGCCCTCGCCGAGACCGGCGAGGCGATCCGCGAGGACCTGGCCTCCCAGGGCTACGAGGCCATCGCGATCCAGCTCCCGAACGCCGAGGAGGCCAAGACCGTCGAGGTCGCCGCCTACTGCTGGAAGGCGCTCGGGCAGACCAACTTCACCCGCACCGACGTCATCGTCGGCGTCGGCGGCGGCGCCACCACGGACGTCGCCGGGTTCGTGGCGGCCACGTGGCTGCGCGGGGTGCGCTGGATCGCCGTGCCCACCACCGTCCTCGGCATGGTCGACGCGGCCGTCGGCGGCAAGACCGGCATCAACACCGCCGAGGGCAAGAACCTCGTCGGCGCCTTCCACCCGCCGGCCGGGGTGCTGTGCGACCTGGCCGCGCTGGAGTCGCTGCCGGTCCACGACTACGTCAGCGGGCTCGCCGAGATCATCAAGGCCGGCTTCATCGCCGACCCGGTGATCCTCGACCTCATCGAGGCCGACCCCGAGGCCGCCCGCACGCCGTCCGGCCCGCACACCGCCGAGCTGATCGAGCGCTCGATCCGGGTCAAGGCCGACGTGGTCTCCTCCGACCTCAAGGAGTCGGGCCTGCGCGAGATCCTCAACTACGGTCACACGCTCGCCCACGCCATCGAGAAGAACGAGCGCTACAACTGGCGGCACGGCGCCGCCGTGGCCGTCGGCATGGTCTTCGCCGCCGAGCTGGGCCGCATCGCCGGCCGGCTGGACGACGCCACCGCCGACCGGCACCGCGAGGTCCTCAAGGCCGTGGGCCTGCCGGTGACCTACCGGGGCGACCAGTGGCCCAAGTTGCTGGAGACCATGAAGGTCGACAAGAAGACGCGCGGTGACCGGCTGCGCTTCATCGTCCTGGACGGCCTGGCCAAGCCGACGGTTCTCGAGGGCCCGGACCCGGCGATGCTGCTCGCCGCACACGCGGAGATCGCGGCGTGAGCGGCGCGGGCGCCCGGCGCGTCCTGGTGCTGAACGGCCCCAACCTGGGCCGGCTGGGCTCCCGCGAGCCCGACGTCTACGGCTCGACCTCCTACAAGGGGCTGGTCGAGGCGTGCACGGTGCTCGGCGAGGAGCTCGGCTTCGCCGTCGAGGTCCGCGAGACCAACGACGAGGGCGAGCTGGTGCGGTGGCTGCACGAGGCCGCCGACGGCTCGGTGCCCGTGGTCATCAACCCCGGTGCGTTCACGCACTACTCGTACGCCATGCGGGACGCTGCGTCCCAGCGGACCGCGCCGCTGATCGAGGTGCACATCTCCAATCCGTACGCGCGGGAGGAGTTCCGGCACACGTCCGTGATCGCGGCCGTCGCGAGCGGGACCGTGGCGGGGTTCGGCATCGGGTCCTATCGCCTCGCGCTGCGCGCGCTGGCAGAGGAACTGACGGGCTGACGGGGCCGTTCCCGTGGTGGGGGGCGGAGAGCTTACTCTTTCCCCTGACCCGCCCCTTCCCGCAACCGGGGCTTGGCTGAAATTCGGCCCGTCCGGCGATTGAGGACACCGCGGCGAAGGGGCGGGTCGGGGGAAGGACACCGCCCCTACCAGCCGCCCGTACGAGACGGAGTGCCACCGGATGCAGTACCCCGTGGGGCCGCCAACGCCAACGCACCCCCCGATGCCGGCAGTGCCGCCGCCCCCGCCCGGTCAGGACGGCCCCACCGGCCACTTCCCGCTGGCGGGAGCGGCCCAGACGGCCGCCGTCGCGGTGCTCCTGATCGGCCCGGCCGGGGCCGGCAAGACGACGGTCGCCCGGTACTGGGCGGACACCCGCCGGGTGCCCACCGCCCATGTCAGCCTCGACGACGTGCGCGAGTGGGTGCGCTCCGGCTTCGCCGACCCGCAGTCCGGCTGGAACGACCACTCCGAGGCGCAGTACCGGCTGGCCCGCCGCACCTGCGGCTTCGCCGCCCGCAACTTCCTCGCCAACGGCATCTCCTGCATCCTCGACGACGCCGTCTTCCCCGACCGGCCCGTCGTGGGCCTCGGCGGCTGGAAGCGGCACGTGGGCCCCGGGCTGCTGCCCGTGGTGCTGCTGCCGGGCCTGGAGGTCGTCCTGGAGCGCAACGCCGAGCGCTCCGGCAACCGCCGCCTCAGCGACGAGGAGGTCGCCCGCATCCACGGCCGCATGGCGGGCTGGTACGGCTCGGGGCTGCCCATCATCGACAACACCCAGCAGGACGTCGCCACCACGGCCCGGCTCCTGGACGAGGTCGTCGCCCGCTCCCTCACCGCCCGTTAGCGGCCCCGGGCCGCCCGGTCGGAGGCGCTGGAAAGGCCGGAACCCGTCGCCGAACGTACGCTCGGAAGCATGTCCGAGGTGTACGCGGCACGGCGCTCGCGGCTGCGCGAGCGGTGCGAGGCGAGCGGCAGCGACGCCGCCCTGGTCTCCGGCGGAGCCAATGTGCGCTATCTGTCGGGCGGGGCCCCGGCGGGCGCGGTGCTGCTCCTGGGGCCGGGCCGGGACGTGCTGGTGTGCACCACCGATCCCTTCGCGGACACCACGGGTGCCAGCCGGCCCGCCGACGACCTGTGCGTGGAGGTGCTGCCCACGCCCGAGGGCGACCCGGCCGTCGCGGGCGCCGAGCGGGCCGCCGAGGCCGGGGCGCGCTCGCTGGCGCTGGAGGAGCACCACCTGACCGTGGCCCGGCACCGGGCCGTGGGCTCGGTGGCGCCCCGGTTGCTGCTGAACGACCTGGGGACGGCCGTGGAGCAGCAGCGGATCGTCAAGGACGACGAGGAGATCTCGTCGCTGCGGATCGCCGCGGAGATCGCCGACCAGGCCCTGGGCGAGCTGCTGGAGTCGATCCTGGTGGGGCGGACCGAGCGGCACCTGGCGCTGGAGCTGGAGCGCCGGCTGATCGACCACGGGGCGGACGGCGCGGCCTTCCCCACCTGTGTGGGCGCCGGGCCGAACTCGGGCCTGGCGGGCCACGTGCCCACCGACCGCCGGGTCGAGGAGGGAGATTTCCTCAGTGTCTGCCTGGGCGCGGACTATCGTGGGTACCGCAGTGAGATCGCCCGTACGTTCGTGATCGGGACCTCTCCCGCGGAGTGGCAGATCGAGCTCTATGAGCAGGTATTCGCCGCTCAGCGGGCGGGTCGTGAGGCCCTCGCGCCGGGTGCGGCCTACCGTGACGTGGACCGTGCGGCACGGGTCGTGCTGGAGGCCGCGGGCCACGGCGAACGGGTGGGACCGCGCATCGGACACGGCGTCGGACTCGAAAACGACGAGGACCCGAGGCTGGCGCCCTCGGCAATGGGTAAACTGGACGCTTGCGTGCCGGTCACCGTAGATCCGGGAGTCCACCTCCCGGGGCGGGGCGGCGTCCGGATCGATGACACGCTCGTCGTCCGCCCCGAGGCGGACGGCGGACCCGAGCTACTCACCATTACGACCAAAGAGCTGCTCGCGCTCTAGCCGGCGCACCGCACTTTCTGGTTCCACCAGTCGCAGTCTCAGGAGATACCGCAACCGTGGCATCCACGAACGACCTCAAGAACGGCATGGTGCTCAAGCTCGAAGGCGGCCAGCTCTGGTCCGTCGTCGAGTTCCAGCACGTCAAGCCCGGCAAGGGTCCCGCCTTCGTCCGTACGAAGCTGAAGAACGTGCTCTCGGGCAAGGTCGTCGACAAGACCTTCAACGCGGGCGTGAAGGTCGAGACGGCCACCGTCGACAAGCGGACGATGCAGTTCTCGTACATGGACGGCGAGTACTTCGTGTTCATGGACATGGACACGTACGACCAGCTCATGGTCGACCGCAAGGCCGTCGGCGACGCCGCCAACTTCCTGATCGAGGGCTTCGAGGCCACCGTCGCGCAGCACGAGGGCTCCGTGCTCTACGTCGAGCTGTCCGCCGCGGTCGAGCTGACCATCGAGCACACCGAGCCGGGTGTCCAGGGCGACCGTTCCACCGGTGGCTCCAAGCCCGCGAAGCTGGAGACCGGCTACGAGATCCAGGTCCCGCTCTTCATCACCACGGGTGAGAAGATCAAGGTCGACACTCGCACCGGTGATTACCTCGGCCGGGTGAACAGCTAACCGTGTCCGCCCGTAGCAAGGCCCGTAAGCGCGCCTTCCAGATCCTCTTCGAGGCCGACCAGCGCGAGAGCTCGGTGCGCGACGTCCTCGCGGACTGGATCCGGCACGCCCGGACGGACGAGCGCCAGCCGCCGGTCAACCCGTACACGATGCAGCTGGTCGAGGGCTTCGCCGCGCGCGCCGCCCGGATCGACGAGCTCATCGCCACCTATGCGATCGACTGGGACCTGGACCGCATGCCGGCCGCGGACCGGAGCATCGTGCGGCTCGGCGCCTACGAGCTGATCTGGGAGGACGAGACCCCGGACGCCGTGGCGATCGACGAGGCGGTGCAGCTCGCCAAGGAGTTCTCCACCGACGACTCGCCGGCCTTTGTCAACGGCCTCCTCGGTCGTTTCAAGGAGCTCAAGCCGAGCCTTCGGCGCGAGAGCCACTAAGACGGAAAAACCGCCGGGGGCGGGGGAAACCCAATGGGTTTCCCCCGCCCCCGGCGGTTTGTATGAGGGCCGGACCGGGCGGTCAGGCGTCCTCGTGCTGGACGGCACGGCGCGCGTCGGCGTCGAGCACACCCCAGCTGATCAGCTGCTCGGTGAGCACCGAGGGCGACTGGTCGTAAATCACGGCGAGGGTGCGCAGGTCGTCCTGGCGGATCGAGAGCACCTTGCCGTTGTAGTCGCCGCGCTGGCTCTGGATGGTCGCGGCATAACGCTGGAGCGGGCCCGCCTTCTCGGCCGGGACATGGGCGAGACGCTCCAGGTCCAGGACCAGCTTCGGCGGGGGCTCGGCGGCACCGCCGGGCGTGGTGCCGGGCAGGAGTTCCTGCACGGGCACACCGTAGAAGTCGGCCAGCTCGGCCAGGCGCTGCACGGTCACGGCACGGTCGCCGCGCTCGTACGAACCCACTACGACGGCCTTCCAGCGCCCCTGGGACTTCTCCTCGACACCATGGAGGGAGAGGCCCTGCTGGGTGCGGATGGCGCGGAGCTTGGCCCCGAGCTGTTTGGCGTATTCGCTGGACATAAAGCTCCCCGGACGAAGACTGGTAACTCACTGTGAGGTTACGCAGCGTAATCTCGGTTCGTCAAGCCGAATGGTCCATGGCCTGGGCCGTCAGGGGTGGAGGCAAGAGTTCACCGGCGGTCCTGGTACGGTGAAACATGTAAATCCGACGTCCTTTAAAGTCCGTCCCGTGAGGCGGAGAAGGGGGTCCGTTTCGTATGGACGCAATTCCCAGCGCGCGTCCCGTGCTCGAAGCACCGGACATCGCCCGGGTTCTGACCCGTATCGCGCATGAGATCGTCGAACGCGCCAAGGGCGCCGACGACGTCGTACTCCTCGGCATTCCGACGCGTGGCGTCTTCCTCGCCCGCCGGCTGGCCGCCAAGCTCGAGGACATCACCGGTGGCAAGACCCCGGTCGGCTCCCTCGACATCACCATGTACCGCGACGACCTCCGGCTGCGCCCGGCCCGTGCGCTCGCCCGTACCGAGATCCCCGGCGAGGGCATCGACGGCAGGCTCGTGGTCCTGGTCGACGACGTGCTCTTCTCCGGCCGCACCATCCGGGCCGCCCTGGACGCCCTGAACGACATCGGGCGCCCGCGCGCCGTCCAGCTCGCGGTCCTCGTCGACCGCGGCCACCGCGAGCTGCCGATCCGTGCCGACTATGTCGGCAAGAACCTCCCCACGTCGCTGCGGGAGACGGTCAAGGTCCACCTCACCGAGGAGGACGGCCGCGACAGCGTGCTCCTCGGCGCGGGCACGACCGCCCCGGCCGACGGGCAGTAGCACCCCCTCCGCGGGCCCGGCGTCCCTCCAGGGCCGCTCCCGCGCCGCCGCATGCCCGGCCACAGCCCCCGCATACCTCCTCAACCACGGAGCAACCGGATGAAGCGCCACCTCATCTCGGCCGCCGACCTCACGCGCGACGACGCCGTCCTGATCCTCGACACCGCCGAGGAGATGGCCCGGGTCGCGGACCGGCCGATCAAGAAGCTGCCCACCCTGCGCGGCCGCACCGTCGTCAACCTCTTCTTCGAGGACTCGACGCGCACCCGCATCTCCTTCGAGGCCGCCGCCAAGCGGCTCTCCGCCGACGTCATCAACTTCTCCGCCAAGGGCTCCTCGGTCTCCAAGGGCGAGTCGCTCAAGGACACCGCCCTGACCCTGGAGGCCATGGGCGCCGACGCGGTCGTCATCCGCCACCACGCCTCCGGCGCCCCCTACCGGCTGGCGAACTCCGGCTGGATCGACGGGGCCGTCGTCAACGCCGGCGACGGCACCCACGAGCACCCCACCCAGGCCCTGCTGGACGCCTTCACCATGCGCCGCCGGCTCGTCGGCCGGGACGCGGGTCTCGGCCGGGACCTGGCCGGCCGCCGGATCACGATCGTCGGCGACGTGCTGCACAGCCGGGTGGCCCGCTCCAACGTGCACCTGCTGCACACGCTCGGCGCCGAGGTCACCCTGGTCGCCCCGCCCACGCTGGTGCCGATCGGCGTCGAGACCTGGCCGTGTGAGGTCTCCTACGACCTCGACAGCGTGCTGCCGAAGTCCGACGCGGTGATGATGCTCCGCGTCCAGCGCGAGCGCATGAACGCCGCCTTCTTCCCCACCGAGCGCGAGTACGCCCGCCGCTACGGGCTCGACGGCGACCGCATGGCCCGGATGCCGCAGGACGCCATCGTCATGCACCCCGGCCCGATGAACCGGGGCATGGAGATCACGGCCGAGGTCGCCGACTCCGACCGCTGCACCGCGGTGGAGCAGGTCGCCAACGGCGTCTCGATCCGCATGGCCGTCCTCTACCTGCTGCTCGGCGGCTCCGAGCCCGCCGTCACGAACTCCGCCCGTACCGAGGAGAGCAAGTAACCATGACCAAGATCCTGATCCGTGGTGCGAAGGTCCTCGGCGGCGAGCCGCAGGACGTCCTGATCGACGGCGAGACCATCGCCGAGGTGACCCCGTCTGACATCGCCCTACCGGGCGGTGGGGGCCTGAGCGCCGAGGGTGCCCAGGTCGTCGAGGCCGACGGCAAGATCCTGCTGCCCGGCCTGGTCGACCTCCACACCCACCTGCGCGAGCCCGGCCGCGAGGACTCCGAGACCGTCCTCACCGGCACCCGCGCCGCGGCCAGCGGCGGCTTCACGGCCGTCTTCGCCATGGCCAACACCTTCCCCGTCGCCGACACCGCCGGCGTCGTCGAGCAGGTCTGGCGCCTGGGCAAGGAGTCCGGCTACTGCGACGTGCAGCCCATCGGCGCCGTCACCGTCGGCCTGGAGGGCAAGAAGCTCGCCGAGCTCGGCGCGATGCACGAGTCGGCCGCCGGGGTGCGGGTCTTCTCCGACGACGGCAAGTGCGTCGACGACGCGGTGATCATGCGCCGCGCCCTGGAGTACGTGAAGGCCTTCGACGGCGTCGTCGCCCAGCACGCCCAGGAGCCGCGCCTGACCGAGGGCGCCCAGATGAACGAGGGCATCGTCTCCGCCGAGCTCGGCCTGGGCGGCTGGCCCGCCGTCGCCGAGGAGTCGATCATCGCCCGCGATGTGCTGCTCGCCGAGCACGTCGGCTCGCGCGTGCACATCTGCCACCTCTCCACGGCCGGCTCGGTCGAGATCGTCCGCTGGGCCAAGTCCCGCGGCATCGACGTGACCGCCGAGGTCACCCCGCACCACCTGCTCCTGACCGACGAGCTGGTCCGCTCGTACAACCCGGTCTACAAGGTCAACCCGCCGCTGCGCACCGAGCGCGACGTCATGGCCCTGCGCGAGGCCCTCGCCGACGGCACGATCGACATCGTCGCCACCGACCACGCCCCGCACCCGCACGAGGACAAGGACTGCGAGTGGGGCGCGGCGGCCATGGGCATGGTGGGCCTGGAGACCGCCCTGTCCGTCGTCCAGCACACGATGGTGGAGACCGGCCTGCTGGACTGGGCCCAGGTGGCGGAGCGCATGTCCTTCCGCCCCGCCGCCATCGGCCGCCTCGCCGGCCACGGACGGCCCATCGCCGCCGGGGAGCCCGCCAACCTCACCCTGCTCGACTCCGCTTACCGTGGTGTCGTGGACCCCGCGGGCTTCGCCTCCCGCAGCCGCAACACCCCCTACGAGGGCCGTGAGCTGCCGGGTCGCGTCACCCACACCTTCCTGCGGGGCCGGGCAACGGTCGTGGACGGGAAACTCGCGTGACATCTGCACTGATCAATCTGGCGGCCGAGCAGAAGTCTGCCGACGTCACGGACTGGGCCGCGCGCATCGGCTGGGTCGTCGGGCTGCTGCTCTTCGTCGCCCTGCTGTACTGGCTGATGCGCGAGGGCTGGAAGTGGCGCGGCACGCTCCAGGGCGACCTGCCCGAGCTGCCCGCCGCCCCCGCCGAGCCGGGCGAGCCCACCCTGACGATGAGCGGCCGCTACCACGGCTCGACCACCGCCGGGCAGTGGCTCGACCGCATCGTCGCGCACGGCCTCGGCACCCGCAGCCGGGCCGAGCTCACCCTGACGGAGCAGGGCGTGGCCGTCGTACGGCCCGGCGCCCGGGACTTCTTCATTCCCGCCGCCGCCCTGCGCGGCGCCCGCCTCGACAAGGGCATCGCGGGCAAGGTCCTCGCCGAGGGCGGCCTGCTCGTGATCACCTGGCAGCACGGCGAGAAGCTGATCGACTCCGGCTTCCGCTCCGACCGGGCGGCGGAGCACTCGGCCTGGACCGAGGCACTGACCACCCAGCACCACCTGAACCACGACACGGAAGGCGCACGATGACGACCTCCACCCAGGGGACCGGCAAGGTCCCCGCCGTACTCGTCCTGGAGGACGGCCGTACGTTCCGCGGCCGTGCCTACGGGGCCGTGGGGGCGACCTTCGGCGAGGCCGTGTTCTCCACCGGCATGACCGGCTACCAGGAGACGCTGACCGACCCCTCGTACCACCGCCAGGTCGTCGTCATGACGGCCCCGCACGTCGGCAACACCGGCGTCAACGACGAGGACCCCGAGTCCGGCCGCATCTGGGTCGCCGGCTACGTCGTGCGCGACCCCGCCCGTATCCCGTCCAACTGGCGCTCGCGCCGGTCCCTGGACGAGGAGCTCGCCCGCCAGGGCGTCGTCGGCATCAGCGGCATCGACACCCGCGCGCTCACCCGCCACCTGCGCGAGCGCGGCGCCATGCGCGTCGGCATCTTCTCGGGCGACGCCCTGGGCGACGACGCCGCCATGCTCGCCGAGGTCCGCCGGGCCCCCGAGATGAAGGGCGCCGACCTCTCCGCCGAGGTCGCCACCAAGGAGGCCTACGTCGTCCCCGCGATCGGTGAGAAGCGCTTCACCGTCGCGGCGGTCGACCTGGGCATCAAGGGCATGACCCCGCACCGCATGGCCGAGCGCGGCATCGAGGTGCACGTCCTGCCCGCCACCGCCACCGCCGAGGACGTCTACGCGGTCGAGCCCGACGGAGTGTTCTTCTCCAACGGCCCCGGCGACCCGGCCACCGCCGACCACCCCGTCTCGGTGATGCGCGAGGTCCTCTCCCGCAAGACGCCGCTCTTCGGCATCTGCTTCGGCAACCAGATCCTCGGCCGCGCCCTCGGCTTCGGCACCTACAAGCTGAAGTACGGCCACCGCGGCATCAACCAGCCCGTGCAGGACCGCACGACCGGCAAGGTCGAGGTCACCGCGCACAACCACGGCTTCGCCGTCGACGCCCCGCTCGACGCGGCGACCGACACGCCCTACGGCCGGGTGGAGGTCTCCCACGTCTGTCTGAACGACGACGTGGTCGAGGGCCTCCAGCTGCTCGACCAGCCGGCGTTCAGCGTCCAGTACCACCCCGAGGCGGCCGCGGGCCCGCACGACGCCGCGTACCTGTTCGACCGCTTCGTCTCGCTCATGGAGGGCCAGCGTGCCTAAGCGCACCGATATCCAGTCCGTCCTGGTCATCGGCTCCGGCCCGATCGTCATCGGCCAGGCAGCAGAGTTCGACTACTCCGGGACCCAGGCCTGCCGGGTGCTGAAGTCCGAGGGCCTGCGGGTCATCCTCGTCAACTCCAACCCGGCCACGATCATGACCGACCCGGAGATCGCCGACGCCACGTACGTCGAGCCGATCACCCCCGAGTTCGTCGAGAAGATCATCGCCAAGGAGCGCCCCGACGCGCTCCTGCCCACCCTCGGCGGCCAGACCGCGCTCAACACCGCCATCTCCATGCACGAGAACGGCGTGCTGGAGAAGTACGGCGTGGAGCTCATCGGAGCCAACGTCGAGGCGATCCACAAGGGCGAGGACCGCGACCTGTTCAAGGGCGTCGTCGAGGCCGTCCGCGCCAAGATCGGCCACGGCGAGTCCGCCCGCTCGGTCATCTGCCACACCATGGACGAGGTCATCGCGGGCGTCGAGACGCTCGGCGGCTACCCCGTCGTCGTCCGCCCCTCCTTCACCATGGGCGGCGCCGGCTCCGGCTTCGCCCACGACGAGGACGAGCTGCGCCGCATCGCCGGCCAGGGCCTGACGCTCTCCCCGACCACCGAGGTGCTCCTGGAGGAGTCCATCCTCGGCTGGAAGGAGTACGAGCTGGAGCTGATGCGCGACAAGCACGACAACGTCGTGGTCGTCTGCTCCATCGAGAACTTCGACCCGATGGGCGTGCACACCGGCGACTCCATCACCGTCGCCCCGGCGATGACGCTGACCGACCGCGAGTACCAGATCCTGCGGGACGTCGGCATCGCGATCATCCGCGAGGTCGGCGTCGACACCGGCGGCTGCAACATCCAGTTCGCCGTCAACCCCGACGACGGCCGGGTCATCGTCATCGAGATGAACCCCCGCGTCTCGCGCTCCTCCGCGCTGGCGTCCAAGGCGACCGGCTTCCCGATCGCCAAGATCGCGGCGCGTCTCGCCGTCGGCTACACCCTCGACGAGATCCCCAACGACATCACCGAGAAGACCCCGGCGTCCTTCGAGCCCACGCTCGACTACGTCGTGGTCAAGGCGCCCCGCTTCGCCTTCGAAAAGTTCCCGGCCGCCGACGCCACCCTCACCACCACCATGAAGTCGGTGGGCGAGGCCATGGCGATCGGCCGCAACTTCACCGAGGCGCTGCAGAAGGCGCTGCGCTCGCTGGAGAAGAAGGGCTCGCAGTTCGACTTCACCGGCCCGGTCGGCGACAAGGCCGAGCTGCTGGAGAAGGCCGTCGTGCCCACCGACGGCCGCATCAACACGGTCATGGCGGCCATCCGCGCCGGCGCCACCGCCCAGGAGGTCTTCGACGCCACGAAGATCGACCCCTGGTTCGTCGACCAGCTGTTCCTGATCAAGGAGATCGCGGACGGGCTGGCCGCCGCCGAGAAGCTCGACCCCGAGCTGCTGGCCGAGGCCAAGCGCCACGGCTTCTCCGACGCCCAGATCGCCGCGATCCGCGGCCTGCGCGAGGACGTCGTCCGCGAGGTCCGCCACGCCCTCGGCGTCCGCCCGGTCTACAAGACGGTCGACACCTGCGCAGCCGAGTTCGCCGCGAAGACGCCGTACTTCTACTCCTCCTACGACGAGGAGTCCGAGGTCGCCCCGCGCGAGAAGCCCGCGGTCATCATCCTGGGCTCCGGCCCGAACCGCATCGGCCAGGGCATCGAGTTCGACTACTCCTGCGTCCACGCCTCCTTCGCGCTCAGCGACGCGGGCTACGAGACCGTGATGGTCAACTGCAACCCCGAGACCGTCTCCACCGACTACGACACCTCCGACCGGCTCTACTTCGAGCCGCTCACCCTGGAGGACGTCCTGGAGATCGTCCACGCGGAGACCCTCGCCGGTCCCGTCGCGGGCGTCATCGTCCAGCTGGGCGGCCAGACCCCCCTCGGCCTGGCCCAGGCGCTCAAGGACAACGGCGTGCCGATCGTCGGCACCTCGCCCGAGTCCATCGACCTCGCCGAGGAGCGCGGCGCCTTCGGCCGCGTCCTGACCGAGGCCGGGCTGCCCGCGCCCAAGTACGGCACCGCCTACTCCTTCGACGAGGCCAAGGGCATCGCGGCGGGCATCGGCTACCCCGTCATGGTCCGCCCCTCCTACGTCCTGGGCGGCCGCGGCATGGAGATCGTCTACGACGAGCCCTCCCTGGCCGGCTACCTCGAGCGGCACGCGGGCCTGATCTCCGAGCACCCCGTGCTCATCGACCGCTTCCTCGACGACGCCATCGAGATCGACGTCGACGCGCTCTACGACGGCCACGAGCTCTACCTCGGCGGCGTCATGGAGCACATCGAGGAGGCCGGCATCCACTCCGGCGACTCCGCCTGCGCGCTGCCCCCGATCACCCTCGGCGGCTTCGACATCAAGCGCCTGCGGGCCTCCACCGAGGCCATCGCCAAGGGCGTCGGCGTGCGCGGCCTGATCAACATCCAGTTCGCCATGGCCGGGGACATCCTCTACGTCCTGGAGGCCAACCCGCGCGCCTCCCGCACGGTCCCCTTCACCTCCAAGGCGACCGCCGTGCCGCTGGCCAAGGCCGCCGCCCGCATCTCGCTGGGCGCGACCGTCGCCGAGCTGCGCGCGGAGGGCATGCTGCCCAAGGAGGGCGACGGCGGCACCCTGCCGCTGGACGCGCCGATCTCCGTCAAGGAGGCCGTGATGCCGTGGTCGCGCTTCCGCGACATCCACGGCCGCGGCGTGGACACCGTCCTCGGCCCGGAGATGCGCTCCACGGGCGAGGTCATGGGCATCGACTCCGTCTTCGGCACGGCCTACGCCAAGTCGCAGGCCGGCGCGTACGGCGCACTGCCCACCAAGGGCCGGGCGTTCGTCTCCGTCGCCAACCGGGACAAGCGCTCGATGATCTTCCCGGCCCGCGAGCTGGTCGCCCACGGCTTCGAGCTGCTCGCCACCTCCGGCACCGCCGAGGTCCTGCGGCGCAACGGCATCAACGCCACCGCCGTGCGCAAGCAGAGCGAGGGCGAGGGCCCCAACGGCGAGAAGACCATCGTCCAGCTCATCCACGACGGCCAGGTCGACCTGATCGTCAACACCCCGTACGGCACCGGCGGCCGCCTCGACGGCTACGAGATCCGTACCGCCGCCGTCGCCCGGGCGGTCCCGTGCCTGACCACGGTCCAGGCGCTCGCCGCCGCCGTGCAGGGCATCGACGCGCTGACCCGGGGTGAGGTGGGCGTGCGCTCCTTGCAGGAGCACGCGGAACATCTGACCGCCGCGCGCGAGGCGTAGGGCTCACGGAGGGGGACACCACGAGGTGTCCCCCTCTTCTTGAGCCCCCTCGCCCCGCTCCCTCGCTCAGAAGGCTGGAAATGTACCGTCTCTTCTTCGACCTGATCTTCAAGCGCATGGACCCCGAGAACGCCCATCACGTGGCCTTCCGCTGGATCCGCCTGGCCGCCCGCGTCCCCGTCCTGCGCACCTTCGTCGCGGCCGTCCTCGCCCCGCGCCACACCGCGCTGCGCACCGAGGCCCTCGGCCTGCGCATGCACGGACCCTTCGGCCTCGCCGCCGGCTTCGACAAGAACGCCGTCGCCATCGACGGCATGGCCATGCTCGGCTTCGACCACGTCGAGATCGGCACGGTCACCGCCCAGCCCCAGCCCGGCAACCCCAAGAAGCGCCTCTTCCGCCTCGTGGCCGACCGCGCGCTCATCAACCGCATGGGCTTCAACAACGACGGCTCCGCGGCCGTGGCGGAGCGCCTGGCGGCCCGCAAGGAGGTCTTCCGGACCACCGTGGGCGTCAACATCGGCAAGACCAAGGTCGTACCGGAGGCCGAGGCCGTCGCCGACTACGTCACCTCCACCGAGCGCCTGGCCGCCCACGCCGACTACCTCGTCGTCAACGTCTCCTCCCCGAACACGCCCGGCCTGCGCAACCTCCAGGCCACCGAGGCGCTGCGCCCGCTGCTGAGCGCCGTCCGCGAGGCCGCCGACCGCACCGTCACCTCGCGCCGCGTGCCGCTGCTGGTGAAGATCGCTCCCGACCTGGCCGACGAGGACATCGACGCCGTCGCCGACCTCGCCGTCGAGCTGGGCCTGGACGGCATCATCGCCACCAACACCACCATCGCCCGCGACGGCCTGGGCCTGAAGACCCCCAAGCGCACCGTGGAGGCCATCGGCGCGGGCGGCCTGTCCGGCGCCCCCCTCAAGGAGCGCTCCCTGGAGGTCCTCGCCCGCCTGTACGCCCGTGTGGGCGACCGGATCACCCTGGTCGGGGTCGGCGGCATCGAGACCGCCGACGACGCCTGGGAGCGCATCCTGGCCGGCGCCACGCTGGTCCAGGGCTACAGCGCCTTCATCTACGAGGGCCCGTTCTGGTGCCGGGCGATCCACAAGGGCCTCGCCGAGCGCCTGGCCGCCAGCCCCTACACCACCCTCGCCGAGGCGGTCGGCGCCGCCACCCGTGCCCGCATCTCCGGAGAAGCGAAGTGACCCAGACGCAGCAGTCCTCCCAGGAGCCCTTCGGCGCCCGCCTGCGCCGCGCCATGGACGAGCGCGGTCCGCTGTGCGTGGGCATCGACCCGCACGCCGCGCTGCTCGCCGACTGGGGCCTGTCCGACGACATCGCGGGCCTGGAGCGCTTCACGCGCACCGTCGTGGAGGCGCTGGCCGACCGGGTCGCCGTGCTCAAGCCGCAGTCCGCGTTCTTCGAGCGGTTCGGCTCGCGCGGCATCGCCGTCCTGGAGCAGGCCGTCGCCGACTCGCGCGCCGCCGGTGCGCTGGTGCTGATGGACGCCAAGCGCGGCGACATCGGCTCCACCATGGCCGCGTACGCCGCGACCTACCTGGACCCTGCCTCGCCGCTGTTCTCGGACGCGGTCACCGTCAGCCCCTACCTCGGCTACGGCTCGCTGCGCCCGGCGCTGGACCTGGCGCGCGAGAGCGGCACGGGCGTCTTCGTCCTCGCCCTCACCTCGAACCCCGAGGGCGCGGAGGTGCAGCACGCGGTGCGGGCCGACGGCGCGAGCGTCGCGGCGACGATGCTGAACCACCTGAAGGCCGAGAACGCCGGTGCGGCCCCGATGGGCTCGTACGGCGCGGTCGTCGGCGCGACGCTGGGGGAGAGCCTCGGTGCGGCGGGTGTGGATCTGGCCATCGGCGGCCCGCTGCTTGCCCCCGGCATCGGCGCCCAGGGCGCCACGGCCGCCGACCTGCCGAAGGTCTTCGGTTCCGCCGTGGGCAACGTCGTCCCGAACGTCAGCCGCGGCGTGCTGCGGCACGGTCCGGACGTGGCGGCCCTGCGCCGCAGCGCCGAGCGTTTCGCGGACGAGGTGCGGCAGGCGGTGGCGGGCTGACCCCTCCCGCGCGGAGGCCGTGGGGACTTCGGGGGTCGGCTTAACGCCAAAAGCCGGGAAACCAAGAAATTTGTCGGTCATTATGTCCGGAAAAGTCCTGGTCGAGCGAGTCTGACCAGGACTTTTCGTCTGTTCTCGCTGACTGGAGCGGGATCGGCCGCTAGTCTCCGACGAGAGCGAACGAGCAAGCGCGTTGCTCGTTGCTCCCCAGGTGTGGGCCGACTAGGTTCCTCACCGGTCCTTATCCGACAGTTCGACATCCGAGGTGACGTAGGCGTGGCTCTTCCGCCCCTTACCCCTGAACAGCGCGCAGCCGCGCTCGAAAAGGCCGCCGCGGCTCGCCGGGAGCGCGCCGAGGTCAAGAATCGACTCAAGCACTCCGGCGCCTCGCTGCACGAGGTCATTCAGCAGGGCCAGAAGAACGATGTCATCGGCAAGATGAAGGTCAGCGCCCTCCTGGAGAGCCTGCCCGGTGTGGGCAAGGTCCGCGCCAAGCAGATCATGGAGCGGCTCGGCATCTCCGAGAGCCGCCGCGTGCGCGGTCTCGGCTCCAACCAGATCGCCTCTCTCGAGCGAGAGTTCGGCAACAAGGCGGCCTGACCGCCACCCGGCGGCGGGTCCCGCGTTCCCAGGCACTCCCCGGAACCGGGATAATCGCTGCATGAGTACTGCAGTCTCCCGGGGGACGTCCCCCGTACCCCCGGCCAGACAACCGCGGCTGACCGTGCTCTCCGGCCCCTCCGGGGTCGGCAAGAGCACGGTCGTCGCCCATATGCGCAAGGCCCACCCCGAGGTGTGGCTCTCGGTCTCCGCGACCACCCGCAAGCCGCGCCCCGGCGAGCAGGAGGGCGTCCAGTACTTCTTCGTCGACGACGAGCAGTTCGACAAGCTCATCGCCAACGGTGAACTGCTGGAGTGGGCCGAATTCGCGGGCAACCGCTACGGCACGCCCCGCAAGGCCGTGCTCGACCGCCTGGAGGCGGGCGAGCCGGTCCTGCTGGAGATCGACCTCCAGGGCGCCCGGCAGGTCCGCGAGACCATGCCGGAGGCCCAGCTGGTCTTCCTCGCGCCGCCCAGCTGGGACGAGCTGGTCCGCCGGCTCACCGGCCGGGGGACCGAGTCGCCCGAGGTCATCGAGCGCCGGCTGGCCGCCGCGAAGGTCGAGCTCGCCGCAGAGGCCGAGTTCGACACCACGCTGGTCAACACCTCCGTCGAGGACGTCGCACGCGAGCTGCTAGCCTTGCTTCGCTGAACATCTTTCTTCACCCCCCTTCGGAAGGCAGAGAGTGTCCTCTTCCATCACCGCGCCCGAGGGCATCATCAACCCGCCGATTGATGAGCTGCTCGAGGCGACCGACTCGAAGTACAGCCTGGTGATCTACGCCGCCAAGCGCGCTCGCCAGATCAACGCGTACTACTCGCAGCTCGGCGAGGGCCTGCTGGAGTACGTCGGTCCGCTGGTGGACACCCACGTCCACGAGAAGCCGCTCTCCATTGCGCTCCGCGAGATCAACGCGGGCCTGCTGACCTCCGAGGCCGTCGAGGCCCCGGCGCAGTAAGCGCTGAATTTTTCGGTATGTGACACCACGGGCCCGGCAGGGGCTCCACCCGGCGTTCCGGCCGGGGGAGCGACTGCCGGGCCCGTGGTGTGTCATGGGCCTGTACGGTTCGCACGTACGGACGAGAGCGCGGGGAGAAGCGAGCGATGGAGAAGCCCAAGGTCGTCCTGGGGGTCAGCGGCGGGATCGCCGCCTACAAGGCGTGCGAGCTGCTGCGCCGCCTCACCGAGTCGGGGCACGACGTCCGGGTGGTGCCGACCGCCTCGGCCCTGCACTTCGTCGGTGAGGCGACCTGGTCCGCGCTTTCCGGCCACCCCGCCGTCACCCAGGTGTGGGAGAGCGTGCACGAGGTGCCGCACGTACGGATCGGCCAGCAGGCCGACCTCGTCGTCGTGGCCCCCGCCACCGCCGACATGCTGGCCAAGGCCGCTCACGGCCTCGCCGACGACCTGCTGACCAACACGCTCCTCACGGCCCGCTGCCCGGTCGTCTTCGCCCCGGCCATGCACACCGAGATGTGGGAGAACGCCGCCACCCAGGAGAACGTGGCGACGCTGCGCCGCCGCGGTGCGATCGTCATCGAGCCCGCCGTCGGCCGGCTGACCGGCGTCGACACCGGCAAGGGCCGCTTCCCCGAGCCGGGCGAGGTCTTCGAGGTCTGCCGCCGGGTGCTGGCGCGCGGCGCCGCCTCCCAGGTCGCCGACCTGGCCGGCCGGCACGTCGTGGTGAGCGCCGGCGGCACGCGGGAGCCCCTGGACCCGGTCCGCTACCTCGGCAACCGCTCCTCCGGCAAGCAGGGCTACGCCCTGGCCCGGACCGCCGTCGCGCGCGGGGCCCGCGTCACCCTCGTCTCCGCCAACAGCGAACTTCCCGACCCCGCCGGCGTCGACGTCGTGCACGTGGGGACGGCGGTACAGCTGCGGGAAGCGGTGCTCAAGGCCGCGACGGACGCCGACGCCGTGGTGATGGCCGCCGCCGTGGCGGATTTCCGCCCCGCGCACTACGCCGAGGGCAAGATCAAGAAGCGGGACGGCGAGGAGCCCGAGCCCGTCGCCCTGGTCCGCAACCCCGACGTCCTCGCCGAGCTCTCCGCCGGGCGCCCCCGCCCCGGCCAGGTCGTCGTCGGCTTCGCCGCCGAGACCGACGACGTGCTCGCCAACGGCCGCGCCAAGCTCGCCCGCAAGGGCTGTGACCTGCTGGTCGTCAACGAGGTGGGGGAGCGCAAGACCTTCGGTTCGGAGGAGAACGAGGCGGTGGTCCTCGCCTCCGACGGCACCGAGGTACCGGTCCCGTACGGCCCCAAGGAGGCCCTCGCGGACACCGTCTGGTCCCTGGTGACCAGGCGCTTCGCCTGAGGCGCCGCGGGCGGGAATAAAGCGGTCGGAGTGGCGGGTGTCACAGTTCAACCGCTCGGTGATGAGGGACGGGATGTCCGGAGCCGGGGAAGGCCGGATAAACTGGCATCCGGATCCGCGTCGAGCGCAGCTCTCGGCCGGGTCCTTCAAATGATCAGCCAGCAGCCGCTGCAACCCCAGGGAGCATTGTGTCCCGTCGCCTTTTCACCTCGGAGTCCGTGACCGAGGGGCACCCCGACAAGATCGCTGACCAGATCAGCGACTCCATTCTCGACGCCCTCCTCAAGGAGGACCCGACCTCCCGCGTCGCCGTCGAGACCCTCATCACCACCGGCCTGGTGCACGTCGCCGGCGAGGTGACCACGAAGGCCTACGCGCCGATCGCCTCGCTCGTGCGCAACAAGATCCTCGAGATCGGCTACGACTCGTCCAAGAAGGGCTTCGACGGCGCTTCCTGCGGTGTCTCGGTCTCCATCGGCGCGCAGTCCCCGGACATCGCCCAGGGTGTCGACACCGCGTACGAGAACCGTGTCGAGGGTGACGAGGACGAGCTCGACAAGCAGGGCGCCGGCGACCAGGGCCTGATGTTCGGCTACGCCTGCGACGAGACGCCCGAGCTCATGCCGCTGCCGATCCACCTGGCGCACCGGCTCTCCCGCCGCCTGTCGGAGGTCCGCAAGAACGGGACCATCCCCTACCTGCGCCCCGACGGCAAGACCCAGGTCACCATCGAGTACGACGGCAACAAGGCCGTGCGCCTGGACACCGTGGTCGTCTCCTCGCAGCACGCCTCGGACATCGACCTGGACTCGCTGCTGGCGCCCGACATCCGCGAGTTCGTCGTCGAGCACGTCCTCAAGGAGCTCGTCGAGGACGGCATCAAGCTGGACACCGAGGGCTACCGCCTCCTGGTGAACCCCACCGGCCGCTTCGAGATCGGCGGCCCCATGGGCGACGCCGGCCTCACCGGCCGCAAGATCATCATCGACACCTACGGCGGCATGGCTCGCCACGGTGGCGGCGCCTTCTCGGGCAAGGACCCGTCCAAGGTCGACCGCTCGGCCGCGTACGCGATGCGCTGGGTCGCCAAGAACGTCGTCGCGGCGGGGCTGGCTGCCCGCTGCGAGGTCCAGGTCGCCTACGCGATCGGCAAGGCCGAGCCGGTGGGTCTGTTCGTCGAGACCTTCGGTACCAACACGGTCGACACCGAGAAGATCGAGAACGCCATCGCCGAGGTCTTCGACCTCCGCCCGGCCGCGATCATCCGCGACCTCGACCTGCTCCGCCCGATCTACGCGCAGACCGCCGCGTACGGTCACTTCGGCCGTGAGCTCCCCGACTTCACGTGGGAGCGCACGGACCGCGTGGACGCGCTGAAGAAGGCCGCGGGTCTGTAGGACCCTCCGCACGGAACACGGCCCCGGACCGACACGTCGGTCCGGGGCCGTCGTGCTCCTGATCCCGGGCATGTCAGTGCCCTCTGGTAGGACTGGAGCCGTGAGCAGCGAGAACGGGGGACCCGGGGCGGAGCCCGCGGGGGAGCAGGCGGAGCAGCTCGCGTTCATTCGCGAGACGGTGCGCAAGGCCAAGGTGCCGCGGGCCAAGCCGCGGACGTGGCGGGGCGCCGAGCTGGCCAAGGAGCTGCCCGTCGCGCGCGTGCTGGTGGACAAGGGCCCGGTCCACCTCGACCGGCTCTGGGACTACGCCGTGCCCGCCGAGCTCGACGCCGACGCCCGGCCCGGGACGCGGGTGCGGGTGCGCTTCGGGGCGGGCACCCGCAATGTGCGGGGCGGACGCCGGGAGGGCGGCGGCCTGCTCGACGGCTTCATCGTGGAGCGGGTGGCCGAGTCCGACTACCAGGGGCCGCTGGCCGCCATCGCCCAGGTGCTGTCGCCCGAGCCCGTGCTGAGCCCGCCGCTGCTGGGGCTGTGCCGTGCCGTGGCCGACCGGTACGCCGGCTCGCTCGCCGACGTGCTGCAGCTGGCCGTGCCGCCGAGGCACGCCCGTATCGAGGGCGAGCCCTCGCCCGCGCCCCTGTCGGCGCCGCCGGTGCCCGAGCCGGGCAGCTGGGCGCGGTATCCGACGGGGCCGGCCTATCTCGACGCCGTCGCCCGGGGCGACTCCCCGCGCGCGGTGTGGAGCGCGCTGCCCGGCCCGCACTGGCCGGCGGAGCTGGCCCGCGCCGCGGCGGCCGCCCTGGCCTCGGGGCGCGGCGCGCTGATCGTGGTGCCCGACGGCCGGGCCGCCGCCCGCGTCGACGCCGCGCTCGGCGCGCTGCTCGGCCCGGGCCGGCATGTGCTGCTGACCGCCGACACCGGGCCGGAGGAGCGCTACCGCCGCTGGCTGGCGGTCAGCCGGGGCTCGGTGCGGGCCGTGGTCGGCACCCGGGCCGCGATGTTCGCGCCCGTACGGGACCTGGGCCTCGCCGCGATCTGGGACGACGGCGACTCCAGCCACAGCGAGCCGCACGCTCCGCAGCCGCACGCCCGTGAGGTGCTGCTGCTGCGGGCGGCGCACGAGAAGGCGGCGTTCCTGCTCGGCGGCTTCGGCTGCACGGTGGAGGCGGCGCAGCTGGTGGACACCGGCTGGGCCCTGCCGCTGGCCGCCGGCCGGGAGCGGCTGCGGGCCGCGGCGCCGCGGGTCCGCACGGTCGGTGAGGCCGACGAGGCGCGCGACGCCGCCGCCCGCGCCGCCCGGCTGCCCACCGTCGCCTGGGAGGTGGCCCGCGAGGGCCTCAGGCACGGGCCCGTGCTGGTGCAGGTGCCGCGCCGCGGCTACGTACCGCGGCTGGCCTGCGAGCGGTGCCGCGAGCCCGCCCGCTGTGCGCACTGTGCGGGGCCGCTGGAGGCGCGGGGCGAGGCCGGGCTGCTGCACTGCGGGTGGTGCGGACAGGAGGCCCGCGACTGGCACTGCGGCGAGTGCGGTGGCTTCCGGCTGCGGGCCCAGATCGTCGGCGCGCGGCGCACGGCGGAGGAGCTGGGCCGGGCCTTCCCGGCCGTGCCCGTACGGACCTCGGGCCGCGACCACGTCCTGGACACCGTCCCGGACCGGCCCGCCCTGATCGTCTCCACCCCCGGCGCCGAACCGGTCGCCGAGGGCGGCTACGCGGCGGCCCTGCTCCTGGACGGCTGGGCCCTGCTGGGCCGCCCCGACCTGCGGGCCGGCGAGGAGGCGCTGCGCCGCTGGCTGGCGGCGGCGGCGCTGGTGCGGGGCCAGGAAGCGGGCGGCACGGTGGTGGTCGTGGCCGAGCCGACGCTGCGACCGGTACAGGCGCTGGTGCGCTGGGACCCGGCCGGACACGCGATGCGCGAGCTCGCGGACCGGGCGGAGCTGGGCTTTCCGCCGGTGTCCCGGATGGCGGCGGTCTCCGGTCCGCCGGACGCGGTGGCGGAGCTCCTCGCGACGACCGAGCTGCCGGAGGGGGCGGAGGTGCTGGGCCCTGTCCCGCTGCCCGCGCCCCTGCCCGGGCGCCCGCGCCGGGCCGGCGATCCGCCGCCGGGGGAGCGGTGGGAGCGGGCGCTGGTCCGGGTCCGCCCGGGCCGGGGCGCGGCGCTGGCCGCCGCGCTCAAGGCCGCCCAGGCGGTGCGGCTCGCCCGCCGTGATGGCGAGCCGGTACGACTGCGGATGGACCCGCCGGACATCGGGTGATCGGTGGCCCCGGGGGCTGGGGCGCGGCCCCAGGAAACTGGGGGCACCTCCCAGCGGTAGCTGGGGGAGAAAGGGCGGGACCGGGGCCCCTTCCCGCCGCGACGGCGCTCAGCCCATCGCGAGGTGACCGGTGGTGCCGGACCGGGCCCGGCCCGGTGGGTGCGCCCACAGGGCCGGTGCAGTGGGGCCCGAGGCCCCGTGGGTCAGCCGTTGCGGGGGCCCGGGAAGGCCGAGGCGCGGGGCTCCTCGCGGTGGGCGACCGGCTGGCCGGGGACCGAGCGGGCGGCCGGGACGACGGGGACCGGGGTGGGCTCGGCCGTACGGACCGGCTCGGCGGTCTCGGTGGTGCTCTGGCCGCCCGCCCTGCGGGCGCCGTAGCGGCGGTGCACCGCCTGCTTGGTGACGCCGAGCGCCGAACCCACCGCGTCCCACGAGAAGCCCAGCGAGCGGTCGAAGTCCACCGCCGCCGTGACCAGCGTCTCGACGCTGTCCCGCAGCTCCTGCGCCAGCCGGACGGTCGGCGCGGGGGCGCGGCCGTAGACGACGAAGCCCGCCGAGGGGCCCGTGCGGCGCGGACGGTAGACGTTGCCCAGCTGGGCGGTGAGGGTGCGCAGCGCGTCCACCTGACGGCGGACCCTCTCGATGTCCCGGACCAGGAGATGCAGGCTGGCCCGTGCCTGGGCGTCGTGGGTTGCGTGGTCGGGCATGAACAAGCCTCTCGGACCGGCGGTTAAAGGGACGTAGGAGGACGAGAGTTGACGGGTGGTCGGTAAACAACGCAAGGAAAGCGGACCGTGGTTGCAGCCCGTTTCGGTCAATCTCTCTTGACCCAACGCGCCACGGGCCGCTGGGTCACGGTATGGGGGCGTACATCCGCTGGAATGGGGCGCGCGTCAGCCCGCACGCCCCCTGTGTCGAGGGCGCCTCTAGACTGGAGCGCCGTTCCGCCCGGCGCCCCGCCAGCGCTGTGAGAGCGCTACGAGAGAGGTAGTCCGCCACCCATGAGGCTCGTCTTCGCCGGTACCCCCGAGGTCGCCGTACCCGCCCTCGACGCCCTGATCGCCTCGGACCGCCACGAGGTCGTCGCCGTCGTCACCCGGCCCGACGCGCCCGCCGGACGCGGCCGCCGGCTGGTCGCCAGCCCGGTCGCCGAGCGCGCCGAGGAGGCGGGCATCGAGGTGCTCAAGCCCGCCCGCCCGCGCGACGAGGACTTCCTCGCGCGGCTGCGCGAGATCGCCCCCGACTGCTGCCCGGTCGTCGCCTACGGCGCCCTGCTGCCCAAGGCCGCCCTGGAGATCCCCACCCACGGGTGGGTGAACCTGCACTTCTCCCTGCTGCCCGCCTGGCGCGGCGCCGCCCCCGTGCAGCACGCGATCCTCGCCGGCGACGAGGTGACCGGCGCCTCCACCTTCCTGATCGAGGAGGGCCTGGACTCCGGGCCCGTCTACGGCGTGCTCACCGAGCAGGTCCGCCCCACCGACACCAGCGGCGACCTGCTGACCCGCCTCGCCTTCGCCGGCTCCGGGCTGCTGGCCGCCACCATGGACGGCATCGAGGACGGCACCCTGCGGGCCGTGCCGCAGCCCGCCGACGGCGTCTCGCTCGCCCCGAAGATCAGCGTCGAGGACGCCCGCGTCGACTGGGCCGCCCCCGCCCTGCGCGTCGACCGCGTCGTACGCGGCTGCGCCCCCGCCCCCGGCGCCTGGACGACGTTCCGCGGCGAGCGGCTGAAGGTCATGTCCCTCGCCGTGACGCCCGACCGCACCGACCTCGCCCCCGGTGAGATCGCGGCGGCCAAGAACTCCGTCCACGTCGGCACCGGCTCGCACGGCGTGCAGCTGCAGTGGGTCCAGCCGCAGGGCAAGAAGCCGATGCAGGCCGCCGACTGGGCCCGCGGTGTGCGCATCACCGCAGGCGAGCGGCTGGGCGAGAAGTAACGGGCGTAGGCTGGAATCCTTCATCACCCCAGCTCCGGAGCACCTTTCGTGAACGATCAGGCGTCTCGCCGCAAGAACGGCCGCCCCGCCAAGCCGTACCGCCGGCCCCAGAAGGACCCGGTACGGATCCTGGCCTTCGAGGCACTGCGGGCCGTCGACGAACGGGACGCCTACGCGAACCTCGTGCTGCCGCCGCTGCTGCGCAAGGCCCGCGAGAAGGGCGACTTCGACACGCGTGACGCCGCCCTCGCCACGGAGCTCGTCTACGGCACGCTGCGCCGCCAGGGCACCTACGACGCGATCATCGCCTCCTGCGTCGACCGGCCGCTGCGCGAGGTCGACCCGCCGGTGCTCGACGTGCTGAGCCTGGGCGCGCACCAGCTGCTCGGCACGCGCATCCCGCCGCACGCCGCGGTCTCCGCCAGCGTCGAGCTGGCGCGGGTCGTCCTGGGCGACGGACGGGCGAAGTTCGTCAACGCCGTGCTGCGGAAGATCACGGCCCATGACCTCGACGGCTGGCTGGAGAAGGTCGCCCCGCCCTACGACGACGACCCCGAGGAGCACCTCGCCGTCGTCCACTCCCACCCGCGCTGGATCGTCTCCGCGCTGTGGGACGCGCTCGGCGGCCCCCGGGCGGGCATCGAGGACCTCCTCGAGGCGGACAACGACCGTCCCGAGGTCACCCTGGTCGCGCGCCCCGGGCGCGCGACCGCCGAGGAGCTGCTGGCCGCGGTCGGGGGGGACGGTGAGAGCACAGCCCTGCCCGGCCGCTGGTCGCCGCACGCAGTACGGCTCGCCGAGGGCGGCGAGCCCGGCGCGCTGGACGCCGTGCGCGAGGGCCGGGCGGGCGTCCAGGACGAGGGCAGCCAGCTCGTCGCCCTGGCGCTGGCCGAGGCCCCGCTGGAGGGGCCGGACGGGCGCTGGCTGGACGGCTGCGCGGGCCCCGGCGGCAAGGCCGCCCTGCTGGGCGCGCTCGCCGCGCAGCGCGGCGCCGCCCTGCTGGCCTCCGAGAAGCAGCCGCACCGCGCCCGCCTCGTCGAGCGCGCCCTGGCCGGCAACCCCGGCCCGTACCAGGTCATCGCCGCCGACGGCACCCGCCCGCCGTGGCGCGAGGGCACCTTCGACCGGGTCCTGATGGACGTGCCGTGCACGGGCCTGGGCGCCCTGCGCCGCCGCCCCGAGGCCCGCTGGCGCCGTCGGCCCGAGGACGTGGCCGGCTTCGCGCCGCTCCAGCGCGACCTGCTGCGCGAGGCGCTGCGCGCCGTGCGCGTGGGCGGAGTCGTCGGCTACGCCACGTGCTCCCCGCACCCGGCGGAGACCCGGGCCGTCGTCGACGACGTCCTGCGGGGCCGCGGCGGCCCCGCGGTGTCCGCCGAGTGGATCGACGCACGGCCCCTCATGCAGGGCGTCCCCGGCCTCGGCGACGGCCCCGACGTCCAGCTCTGGCCCCATCTGCACGGCACGGACGCCATGTATCTGGCGCTGCTGCGGCGCACGGGCTGAGGCAGCCGGAACCACGGCCGCGACAAGCCCCGGGTCAAGGCCGCCGGCGCGGCATGGCAGGCTTGGGGTATGGCCGTGCAGATCAACCCCAGCATCCTGTCCGCGGACTTCGCCCGCCTCGCCGACGAGGCGCAGGCGGTGAAGGGCGCCGACTGGCTCCACGTCGACGTGATGGACAATCACTTCGTGCCCAACCTGACGCTCGGCGTACCCATCGTCGAGGCGCTGGCGAAGGCCACCGACACCCCGCTGGACTGCCACCTCATGATCGAGGACCCGGACCGCTGGGCGCCGCAGTACGCCGAGGCGGGCGCCGGCTCGGTGACCTTCCACGCGGAGGCCGCCGCGGCGCCGGTGCGGCTGGCGCGGGAGATCAGGGCCAAGGGGGCGCGGGCGTCCATGGCGCTCAAGCCCGCCACCCCCATCGAGCCGTTCGAGGACCTGCTCCCCGAGCTGGACATGCTGCTGATCATGACCGTCGAGCCCGGCTTCGGCGGCCAGGCCTTCCTGGACATCATGCTGCCGAAGATCCGCCGGACCCGTGAGCTGATCTCGCGGCACGACCTGCAGCTGTGGCTGCAGGTCGACGGCGGCGTCTCGGCCTCCACCATCGAGCGCTGCGCCGAGGCCGGCGCGGACGTGTTCGTGGCCGGATCGGCCGTCTACGGTACGGACGACCCGGCGGCGGCCGTACGCTCGCTGCGCGCGCAGGCGGAGCAGGCCACCGCCCGTGCGCCCTGGGCCTGCGCGCACTGAGCGTCCCGGCGCTGCTCGCCCGAATTGCTGAGGGCGAAGGTCAAGGCCTGATCAAGACGCGGCGCATCTGACAGGATGACGTCGAGTCATTAGCTCCACAGCTTGCACACAAGCGTGAACACAGTAGTGAGGAGACCAGGGTGTCGACGGGCCGTTCAGCCACGCCTATGGGGCCCGCCGAGCTGGTGCAGGCGGCGGCGATGGCCCGCCGCTTCTACCTCGAGGGCAAGTCGAAGATCCAGATCGCCGAGGAGTTCGGCGTGAGCCGCTTCAAGGTGGCCCGGGTGCTGGAGACGGCACTGGAGCGCGACCTGGTGCGGATCGAGATCCGGGTGCCGGCGGAGCTGGACGCGGAGCGCTCCGACGCGCTGCGCGCCCGCTACGGCCTGCGCCACGCGGTCGTCGTGGAGTCCCCGGCCGACGCGGCCGACGACGCGCCCGATCCCGAGAACCTCGGCGAGGTGGCAGCCGACCTGCTCGGCGAGCTGGTCCACGAGGGCGACGTGCTCGGCCTCGCCTGGGGCCGCTCCACCATCCACATGGCCGCGGCCCTGCACCGGCTGCCGCCCTGCACGGTCGTCCAGCTCACCGGCGTGTACGACGCGGGCACCGCCGAGCGCGGCTCGGTGGAGGCCGTGCGCCGGGCCGCCCAGGTCTCCGGCGGCGAGGCCCACCCGATCTACGCCCCGATGCTGCTGCCCGACACGGCCACGGCCGCCGCGCTGCGCGGCCAGACCGGCATCGCCCGGGCCTTCGACTACTTCGACAAGGTCACCGTCGCCGCCGTCTCGATCGGCTCCTGGGCGCCGGGCATCTCGACCGTCTACGACATGCTGACCCCGCAGGAGCGCGAGCACTACGCCTCCCTCGGCGCGGCCGCCGAGATGTCCGCGCACCTCTTCGACGCCGAGGGCCGCCGGATCGGCCGTGACCTGGGCGAACGCTGCATCACGGTGGAAGCCGACCGGCTGCGCCGCATACCGGAGGTCGTCGCGATCGCCGGCGGGCTGCGCAAGGCGGCGGCGATCGGCGCGGTGCTGCGCTCCGGGCTGGTCACCAGCCTGGTCACGGACACCGCGGCGGCCGACTACCTCCTGCTGGAGACGGGCCCGGGCCCCCGCCCGGCGCTGGACCGGGCCGACCCGGACGGCTCGTAGCCCCGCCGCATGCCGACGGCGCCGGCCACCCCTTTCCCGGGGCGGCCGGCGCCGTCGCGTTTGCCCGGCCGCGGCCCGGACGGACCACTTGGGTGAAGCCACAAGCGCTTCTCGCCACCCGCTGGCCGATGTCACAGAATGTGCGCCAGGTTCGCCAGGATCGCTTGCGATCGTGGATGATGGGTCCAGGAACCTCAGCCCGATCCGGTGCTGGCTCGGTGCTGACTCCCCACCCGCTCTGTACGCAAAACCGCAGGTGAGAGAGCCAGTATGCGATTCCTTAACGACCAGAAGCCGGCGTACGACCTGACGTACGACGATGTGTTCATGGTGCCGAGCCGCTCGGCGGTCGGCTCCCGACAGGGAGTGGACCTTTCTTCGCCCGACAACACGGGTACCACCATTCCGCTCGTGGTCGCCAACATGACCGCCATCGCCGGCCGCCGCATGGCCGAGACGGTCGCCCGCCGCGGTGGCCTCGTCGTCATTCCCCAGGACATCCCGATCGAGGTCGTCACCGAGGTCATCTCCTGGGTCAAGGGCCGTCACCACGTGCTCGACACCCCCATCGTGCTCGCCCCGACCCAGACCGTCGCCGACGCGCTGTCCCTGCTGCCCAAGCGGGCCCACGGCGCCGGCGTCGTCGTCGACGCGGACCACCGCCCTGTCGGCGTCGTCACCGAGCACGACCTGACCGGCGTGGACCGCTTCACCCAGCTGTCCGAGGTCATGTCCACCGAGCTGCTGCTCCTGGACGCCGACATCGACCCGCGCGAGGCCTTCAACCAGCTCGACGCCGCCCACCGCAAGCTGGCGCCCGCCGTCGACAAGGACGGCAAGCTGGTCGGCATCCTCACCCGCAAGGGCGCGCTGCGCGCGACCCTGTACACCCCCGCCACCGACGCGGACGGCAAGCTGCGCATCGCCGCCGCCGTCGGCATCAACGGTGACTTCGTGGCCAAGGCCAAGCAGCTGCTCGACGCGGGCGTGGACACGCTCGTCATCGACACCGCGCACGGTCACCAGGAGTCGATGATCAGCGCGATCAAGGCCGTCCGGGCGCTCGACCCGCAGGTCCCGATCGTCGCCGGCAACATCGTCGCCGCCGAGGGTGTGCGCGACCTCATCGAGGCCGGCGCGGACATCATCAAGGTCGGTGTGGGCCCGGGCGCCATGTGCACCACCCGCATGATGACCGGCGTGGGCCGCCCGCAGTTCTCCGCGGTCCTCGAGTGCGCCGCGGAGGCGAAGAAGTACGGCAAGCACGTGTGGGCCGACGGTGGCGTTCGTCACCCCCGCGACGTGGCCATGGCCCTGGCGGCCGGTGCGTCCAACGTCATGATCGGCTCCTGGTTCGCCGGTACCTACGAGTCCCCCGGTGACCTGCAGCAGACCGCCGACGGGCGCTTCTACAAGGAGTCCTTCGGCATGGCCTCGGCCCGTGCGGTGCAGAACCGCACCTCCGAGGAGTCCGCGTACGACCGGGCGCGCAAGGGCCTGTTCGAGGAGGGCATCTCCACCTCGCGCATGTTCCTCGACCCGGCCCGCCCGGGCGTCGAGGACCTGATCGACTCGATCATCGCGGGTGTCCGTTCGTCCTGCACCTACGCGGGTGCCGGCTCCCTCGAGGAGTTTGCCGAGCGGGCCGTCGTCGGCGTCCAGAGCGCCGCCGGTTACGCCGAGGGCAAGCCGCTGCACGCCAGCTGGCAGTAGTCGCACCAGCCCTGAAGGGGCGCGATCCGGTTCGCCGGGTCGCGCCCCTTTTTTACTGCTCCTGTACCGATTCATAACGCGACGTGCAACGATCACCCGTTCTGAGCCCCCGGACGCAATGATCGAACGGGCATACGCAAGAATGGTGCATTACGAGCGTGGGCCCTGACCTCGTAGGGTCTGCGCAGAACGTGGAGTGGCGGGTACCGCTTGCTCGGCGGTACCCCCTCGCTATGGGTTTGCTCTGCCATGCCGGCGCGCCCTGGGTGGCCGCCGTGGGCCGCTGCTTCCGACCGGCAGTCATGAACGGAGCAACCCCGTGTTGGACCAAGGCACTGCGCCACCCTCCACCGGTCGCAAGCGGCTCTCCCCGCCGCCCGCCGCCGGCTTCGGCGCCCGCCTGATGCGCCGCAAGCCCGTCGAGCGCCTGGTCGCCGAGGGCGGCCAGGGCGAGGGCGGCAGCCTGCGCCGCTCGCTCGGCATGTGGCAGCTGACCATGATCAGCATCGGTGCCACGCTGGGCACCGGCATCTTCGTCGTCCTCGGCGAGGCCGTGCCCGACGCGGGCCCGGCGGTTGTGATCTCGTTCGTCCTCGCGGGCATCACGGCGCTGTTCTCGGCGCTGTCCTACGCGGAGCTGGCCGGCACCATCCCGGTCTCCGGCTCCTCGTACTCGTACGCCTACGCCACTCTGGGCGAGATCGTCGCCTGGGTCTGCGGCTGGTGCCTGATCCTCGAGTACGGCGTCTCCGTCGCGGCCGTGGCCGTCGGCTGGGGCCAGTACCTCAACGAGCTCCTCGACGGGACCGTCGGCGTCACCATCCCCGACGCCCTGGCCAACCCGCCGGGCGTCGACGGCGGCATCTTCAACCTGCCCGCCCTGCTCGTCGTGCTGCTGTGCATGGCCTTCCTGATCGGCGGCGCCAAGGAGAGCGCCCGCGCCAACACCATCATGGTGGTCGTGAAGATCGCGGCCCTGCTGCTCTTCTGCGCCGTGGCCTTCACCGGCATCCGCGCCGGCAACTACGCGCCGTTCATGCCGCTCGGCCTCGGTGGCGTGAGCGCCGCCGGCGCCACGCTGTTCTTCTCCTACATCGGCTTCGACGCCGCCTCCACCGCGGGTGAGGAGGCCAAGGACCCGAAGAAGGACCTGCCCAAGGCGATCATGCTGTCGCTGCTGATCGTCACGGCGCTCTACGTGCTGGTCGCGGCGATCGCCATCGGCGCCATGCCGTGGGGCGAGTTCGAGGGCTCCGAGGCCGCGCTCGCCGGCATCATGGAGGACGTCACCGGCCAGAGCTTCTGGGCCGTGCTGCTCGCCGCCGGCGCCGTCATCGCCATCGCCAGCGTCGTGCTGACCGTCCTCTACGGACAGACCCGCATCCTCTTCGCGATGTCCCGCGACGGTCTGGTCCCCAAGGCCTTCGCCAAGGTCAACCGCAAGGGCGTGCCGCTGGCGAACACCCTGATCGTCTCGCTGTTCTGCGGGGTCCTGGCCGCCGCGGTCCCGCTCGGCCAGCTCGCCGACGCCACCAGCATCGGCACGCTCTTCGCCTTCGCCCTGGTGAACATCGCCGTCATCGTGCTGCGCTTCACCCGCCCCGACATGCACCGCAGCTTCCGTGTACCGCTTTCGGGTGTGCGTATCACCGTCCGCTCGGTGCAGATCCCGCTCGGCCTGATCTTCCCCGTCCTGGGCTTCGGAATGTGCGTCTACATGATGCTCAGCCTGGACGCCATCACCTGGAAGGTCTTCGGCGCCTGGATGGTCCTGGGCCTGCTGATCTACTTCTTCTACGGCATGCGCAGCTCGCGCCTGGCGAAGGAGGCCCTGGGCGAGGCCCTGCCGGCCGCGGCGGGTGCCGCCAAGGGCGCCGTCCCGGCGCAGAAGGCGAAGCGGACCGCTCCGAAGGCAGGCGCCAAGGCGGCCGCCGGTACGGCCGCGAAGGCCGCCGCCACGATGGCGGCGAAGGGCGAGGCCACGTCCGGCGCCAAGGCCGACGAGAAGGCGGACACGAAGGCCGGCGCCAAGGCCGACGCCAAGGCCGACGCCGAGCCGGCGACGAAGCCCGGCGCGAAGCCGGCCGCCAAGGCCGGCCCCAAGCCCGGTGCGAAGTCGGGCGCCAGGACCGGTGCCAAGGCCGGTTCGCGGAACACGAAGAAGGCCCGCGGCAAGGGCCGGCGCAAGGGCCGCTGAGGCCCCGATCCGGGGGCGGCCGGGCCACCGAGAAGAAATGATCTTCTCCGCGCCGCCCCTATGATCCCTCCCTGCCGGGTCCGCCGTCCGGGGACCCGGCAGACGGGAAGGGATCACATCGGATGAGCAGTCCCCACCTCCTGCTGACCGGCGACAGGCTCGCCCTGGGCATGCCCCGCGACGAGATGCTGACCGAGTACCACAGATGGGAGTGCGACCCCGGGACCATCCTCGGCGCCGGCAGCCGCTTCCCCCGGTCGTGGGAGGCCCGGGCCGACGAGTGGGACCGGGAGCTCGACGACCCGGGCCACGCGCGGTTCGAGGTCGTACGCCTGAAGGACAAGCAGTCGGTCGCCCTGACCACGCTGCGCATCGACCCCGGCGAGCGCAGGGCCGAGTTCGCGATCGTCGTCGCCCCGGCCCAGCGCGGCAAGCGCTTCGCCGAGGAGGCCACCCGTCTGACCCTCGACTGGGCGTTCCACCTGGGCGCCATGCGGGCCGTATGGCTGCGGGTGCTGGAACCCAACCGGGCCGGCATCACCGCCTTCGAGAAGGCCGGATTCCGGCCCACCGGCCGTTTTCGCAGGTCCGGGCACTGGCTGGGCCAGTACGTCGACGAGCTCCTGATGGACGCTCTTCCGGAGGAATTCCCCGGGCCCCCCGCCATGTGCACCGCGCTCGGCAGCTGAGGGGCAGGTCCACGCCCATCGGGTCGGGGGCACGGCCGGGTACGTGATCTACTGCTGGTAGCAGTAGCTGGTTACCCGGAGAAATGTGATCCACCCGCCGTGCGATTGAACGAGCTCGACGAACGCATCGTGCATGCCCTGGCCGAGGACGCCAGGCGCTCCTACGCCGACATCGGCGCGGAGGTCGGCCTGTCCGCACCCGCCGTCAAGCGGCGCGTGGACAGACTCCGCGCCGAGGGCGCCATCACCGGCTTCACCGTACGGGTGGACCCGGCGGCGCTCGGCTGGGAGACGGAAGGCTTCATCGAGCTCTACTGCCGCCGCAACACCTCGCCCGAGGCCATCCACCGGGGCCTGTCGCGGTACCCGGAGGTGGCGTCGGCCTCCACCGTCACGGGGGAGGCCGACGCCATCGTCCAGATCTTCGCCTCGGACATGCGCCACTTCGAGCGCGTCCTGGAGCGCATCGCGGGCGAGCCCTTCGTGGAGCGCACGAAGTCCGTGCTGGTCCTCTCGCCCCTGCTGCGCCGCTTCAGCTCCGGCGCACCCTCCTGAGCCGCCCGGGCCGACGTCCGGCGCCCCTCGGGACAGCCCCGCAAATGCCCCGGTCGGGCCACCCGCGGCCCTCTGCCGGGCCCCTACGCAACGAATCGCCGCGGACCCCCGCAAAGGCGCAATGAATCCGCCGTCTGCGCGCAACGTCGGCGCCTTGTCCCGCCGAGATCCCGGACCGTACCGTCGACTCGTTTACACGAACAGGTGTGTGACCCGCCCGCCCGACGAGCTGCAAGAGGGACGAATGACGCCGCTGCGCATCGCGCTGTACCAAGGCCCCAGCGGCGTTCCCTCCTCCACCGCCGACAGCCTCGACGCCCTGGCCGCCGCCGCCCGGCGGGCCGCGGCCGCCGGTGCCCGGCTGCTGCTCACGAACGAGCTGTACCTGACCGGGTACGCCCTCGGCGAGGCCGTCCGTGACCTGGCCGAGCCCGCCACCGGCCCCGGGGCGCAGGCCGTCGCCCGCATCGCCGCCGAGCACGGGCTGGCCGTCGGCTACGGCTACCCCGAGCGCGACGGCGAGACGATCTACAACTCGCTGCAGCTCATCGGCCCGGACGGGACCCGCCTCGCCCACTACCGCAAGACCCACCTCTTCGGCGCGTACGAGAACACCTACTTCACGCCCGGCGACGAGCCGGTGGTCCAGGCCGACCTCGACGGCGTCCGGCTCGGGCTGCTGGTCTGCTACGACGTGGAGTTCCCCGAGACCGTACGGGCCCACGCCCTGGCCGGGACCGACCTGCTGCTCGCGCCCACCGCGCTGATGCGGCCCTACGAGATCGTCCCGCAGACGATCATCCCGGCCCGTGCGTGGGAGAGCCAGCTCTACATCGCCTACGCCAACCGCTGCGGAGCCGAGGGCGACCTCGCCTTCGCCGGGCTGTCCTGCCTGGCGGCGCCCGACGGGACCGTACGGGCGCGCGCCGGAGCCGGCGAGGACCTGATCGTCGCCGACGTCGACCCGGCGCTGCTGAAGGCCTCCCGCGCCGAGAACACCTACCTGAGCGATCGCCGCCCCGAGCTCTACGCCTCGCTCATCTGACCCCCGGGCTTCCCCCGCCCCGCCCCACACCCCCTGCCAGTAGGAGAGTCCAGCCGATGACGTCCACGGTGCCCACCGCCGTCCACGACGAGCACGAGCAGGCCCAGCCCGTCGAGCCGCCGATCACCATGTTCGGCCCGGACTTCCCCTTCGCCTACGACGACTTCCTCGCCCACCCGGCGGGCCTCGGCCAGATACCGGCCACCGAGCACGGCACCGAGGTCGCCGTCATCGGCGGTGGTCTGTCCGGCATCATCGCGGCGTACGAGCTGATGAAGATGGGCCTCAAGCCCGTCGTCTACGAGGCCGACCAGATCGGCGGCCGGCTGCGGACCGTGGGCTTCGAGGGTTGCGACGAAGAGCTGACGGCCGAGATGGGCGCGATGCGCTTCCCGCCGTCCTCCACCGCCTTCCAGCACTACATCGACCTGGTGGGCCTGGAGACCAAGCCGTTCCCCAACCCGCTGGCGCCCGACACCCCCTCCACGGTCGTCGACCTCAAGGGCGAGTCGCACTACGCCGTCACCGTCGACGACCTTCCGCAGGTCTACCGCGACGTGATGAACGCGTGGAACGCCTGCCTGGAGGAGGGCGCGGACTTCTCCGACATGAACCGGGCCATGCGCGAGCGCGACGTGCCGCGCATCCGTGAGATCTGGGCGAAGCTCGTCGAGAAGCTCGACAACCAGACCTTCTACGGCTTCCTCTGCGAGTCCGAGGCCTTCAAGTCCTTCAAGCACCGCGAGATCTTCGGCCAGGTCGGCTTCGGCACAGGGGGCTGGGACACCGACTTCCCCAACTCCATCCTGGAGATCCTGCGCGTCGTCTACACCGAGGCGGACGACCACCACCGCGGCATCGTCGGCGGCAGCCAGCAGCTGCCCCTGCGGCTGTGGGACCGCGAGCCGGAGAAGATCATTCACTGGGCGCAGGGCACCTCGCTGTCCTCGCTGCACGGCGGCGCCCCCCGCCCGGCCGTGACCCGGCTGCACCGCACGGCCGGCAACCGCATCACGGTCACGGACGCGACCGGTGACATCCGTACGTACCAGGCGGCCATCTTCACCGCCCAGTCGTGGATGCTGCTGTCGAAGATCGCGTGCGACGACACGCTCTTCCCCATCGACCACTGGACGGCGATGGAGCGCACCCACTACATGGAGTCGTCCAAGCTCTTCGTGCCTGTGGACCGGCCGTTCTGGCTGGACAAGGCCGTCGACGACGAGGGAAACCCGACGGGCCGTGACGTCATGTCGATGACGCTCACCGACCGGATGACGCGCGGCACTTACCTGCTGGACAACGGTCCGGACAAGCCCGCCGTGATCTGCCTGTCCTACACCTGGTGCGACGACAGCCTCAAGTGGCTGCCGCTGTCGGCGAACGAGCGCCTGGAGGTCATGCTCAAGTCGCTCGGCGAGATCTACCCCAAGGTCGACATCCGCAAGCACATCATCGGCAACCCGGTGACGGTCTCCTGGGAGAACGAGCCCTACTTCATGGGCGCGTTCAAGGCCAACCTGCCGGGTCACTACCGCTACCAGCGGCGTCTGTTCACCCACTTCATGCAGGACCGTCTGCCCGAGGACAAGCGCGGCATCTTCCTCGCCGGCGACGACATCTCCTGGACCGCCGGCTGGGCCGAGGGCGCCGTCCAGACCGCGCTCAACGCGGTGTGGGGCGTGATGCACCAGTTCGGTGGCTCCACGGACGCCACCAACCCCGGTCCGGGCGACGTCTACGACGAGATCGCGCCCGTCGAGCTGCCGGAGGACTGAGCCCGGGGGCTGACGCACGGGCGTCCGTGCGTCAGCCCAGGGGCGTGAGGAGACAGCGGCCGACCATGCCGACGCTCGCGTCGACGCGGTCGGTGAGCTCCTCCACCAGATCGGGCAGCTCCCGCATGGCCCACAGCGCGCGGAACGAGGCCCACGCCGCGTTCCGCGCGGCCTCCAGCGTCCACGAGCCGACCAGGTGGGTCAGCGGATCGGCGACGTCCAGCAGATCCGGCCCCGGCATCAGCTCCTCGCGGATCCGCTCCTCCATGGCGACGAGCATCGACCCGATGCGGTGGAAGTCGCCCTCGAGGGCGCGCGGCTCGACGTCCAGCGCCCGGCAGGTCTCGGTCAGGGCCAGGGCCAGGTCATGGCCGATGTGGGCGTTGATCCCGGCCAGGGCGAACTGCAGGGGCTGCACCGCCGGATGCCCCCGCAGCTGGAACAGCGGCCGCCAGCAGGCGGGCAGCAGACGGCCCATGGACGCCTGGTCGACGGCGTGCAGATAGCGCTTGGCGAAGCGCACGTCGAGGTCGGCCGCGGCGTGCCGGTCCCGGAAGCCCCCCGCCGCCACCCGGCGGCCGATCTCCTCCGTGACCGTCAGATAGACCCGGTTGAAGACCGCCACCCCGTCCCTCGGCGGCAGTGCGGCGTCGAGCCCCCGCATCCGCGCCACTACCCAGTCGATGCCGGCGGGCACCGCCGGCTGCGCCCGCGTCATCGTCATACGCACAGAGTGACATCCGAATACGGAGCGTAGGCGAATCCCCGGGAGAGTTAACCAGAACGGGTGAACGAGGGCCGTGTTCTCGCCGGATTGTCACGCTCCGTATTCGGCGGCTCGCGTACTCACGCTTGGTTTGTCCCTGCCATGACGATCGACTATTAATCGCTTGGTCTCTGCGACGCGCAGGGCCTTGCGAAATGGAGAGTGGTCATGGCGGGCGTCGGGTGGAAGCTGCACGGCGATGGCAAGCACCTGAAGCCCGGGGAGGTGGTCAAGCCGGGGGAGCGGCTGTCGTGGGGCCGCACCGTCGGGCTCGGTGCGCAGCACGTGGTCTCGATGATCGGGGCGTGCTTCGTCGCGCCGATCCTCATGGGGCTGGACCCCAATCTGGCGCTGATGGCGTCGGGCGTGGCGACGGTGCTGTTCCTGCTGATGACGCGCGGGCGCGTGCCCAGCTACCTGGGGTCCTCGCTCTCCTTCGTCGGAGTGTCCGCGGTCATCGCGGGCCAGGGCGGGGACGCCGGCACGCTGACCGGCGCGATGCTCGTGGTGGGCGCCGCCCTCGTCGGCTGCGGCGTGGTCATCCAGGTCCTCGGCCCGCGGGTCATCCACGCCGTCCTGCCGCCGGCGGTGACCGGTGCGGTCGTCATGCTCATCGGCTTCAACCTCGCCCCGGTGGCGGCGGGGACGTACTGGCCCCAGGACCAGTGGGCCGCGCTCGCCACGATGCTGTTCACGGGCCTCGCGCTGGTGGTGCTGCGGGGGTTCTGGTCGCGCATCGCGATCTTCCTGGGCCTGGTCTTCGGCTATGCGCTGTCCTGGGTCCTCGACCGGACCGCGGGCAGGATCCACTCGGCGGACGGCTCCGGCAAGGTGACGGACCACTGGCGCATCGACTTCTCCGGCGTCGCCAAGGCGGACTGGATCGGCGTGCCGACCTTCCACGCCCCGAACTTCTCGGCCTCGGCGGTCCTGGTCGCACTGCCGGTGCTGGTGGCGCTGGTCGCCGAGAACGCGGGCCACGTCAAGGCCGTGGGCGAGATGACCGGTGACCCGCTCGACGACAAGATGGGCATGGCGATCATCGCGGACGGCAGCGCGACCGTGCTCTCCACCGCGGTGGGCGGCCCGGCCACCACCACGTACGCGGAGAACATCGGCGTGATGGCGGCGACGCGCGTCTACTCCACCGCCGCGTACTGGGCCGCCGCCGGCTTCGCGCTGCTCTTCGGCCTGTGCCCCAAGTTCGGCGCGGTCGTCGCCGCCATTCCCGGCGGCGTGCTCGGCGGGATCACCGTCATCCTCTACGGAATGATCGGCCTGCTCGGCGCCCAGATCTGGGTGCGGAACAAGGTCGACTTCGCCCAGCCGCTCAACCTCGTGCCGACGGCCGCGGGCGTCATCATCGGCATCGGCGGCGTCTCGCTGAAGTTCACCGACAACTTCGAGCTCAGCGGCATCGCGCTGGGCACCCTCATCGTGCTCACCGGCTATCACGCCCTGCGCTGGCTCTCCCGGGCCGCCGACCGCCGGGAGCCCGCCCTCCTGGACGGTGGCACCAGCGACTACGACCGCGGCACGGGCGACGCGTCCTGAGGTGGGTGCGGGGCCGGGCGATCCGGTCCCCCGGGGGCTTGGGCGGGTCCCTCTTTCGCGTTGCTGCGATCGGCGCAATTAACACCTCGTAGGGCTGTATGGCCACGACCGCCGGATGTTTATCGGTTCATGCGAGGTATGCGTCGGGTGTCCGATTTCCTGCAATTCAGGAGACACACATGCGCAAGCTCGTCGGCCGCACCGCGGCCGCCGCGATCCTCGCCGGCGCCACCATTGTTCCGGTGGCCGGAGTGGCCCAGGCCGCGCCGCAGGTCGCGTCCGGCAACCAGGCGCTGACCTGGGACGACGACCACGGTGACCGGGACAAGGGCCGCGACCGCGACCGGGACCGGGACAAGGACAAGAAGAAGGACAACGGCCGCGACAAGAAGAAGGACAACGGCCGCGACTGCGACCGGGACAAGGGCCGCGACCGCGACCGCGACCGTGACCGCGACAAGGACTGCGACCACGGCCGCAAGGACCGTGACCGCGACCGCGACAAGGACTGCGACCGCGACCGCGGCCGCGACCGTGACCGCGACTGCGACCACGGCCGCAAGGACCACGACCGCGACTGCAACCACGACGACCACCACCGCAGCTACAGCCGCCACAGCTACCACGACTGGACCAGCTGGGGTAACTGGGGCAACAACTGGGGTGGCATCTGGATCGGCAAGTGGAAGAACAACGGCTGGGGCGGCCACGGTGGTTGGGGCGGCTGGGGCGGCCACAACGACAAGTGGAACGGCGGCCACGACAAGTGGGGCGGCGGCCACGGTGGTTGGGGCGGCGGCCACGACAAGTGGGGCGGCGGCCACGACGACTGCGACCGCTGGGGCGGCGGCCACGACAAGTGGGGCGGTGGCCACGACAAGTGGGGCGGCGGTCACGACCGTGACTGCGACCACCACAACAAGCACCACGGCGGCGGGCACGGCTGGGCCATCGTGATCTGATCCAGAAGCGCCTGACGGTTCCCCTCCACCGCGGGCCGTGGCCGACCCCCTCGGGGTTCGGAACACGGCCCGCGGCGGCGTGTGCGCTCAGCGCCTGGCCGCCGGGGCCCCACGGGAGAGGGCGGCGTCCCGGGCCGGGGCCCGCAGCACACCCGCGCCGGTCACCAGCCCCGCCGCCAGCACGGTCACCAGTGCGAAGGACACCTCCAGCGACGTGGCGTTCGCGATCTGCCCGATGGCGGCCGGCGCGATCAGCGCCGAGGTGTAGGTGATCGTCGCGACGCCCGCGATCGCCTGGCTGGGATTCTTCCCGCTGCGCCCCGCCGCCGCGAAGGCCAGCGGTACGACGACGGCGATGCCCAGCCCCAGCAGGCCGAACCCCGCGACGGCCGGCAGGGGATCGTCCGCCAGGACCACGAGCGCCCCGCCCGCGGTCGCCAGCACACCCCCCGCCCGTACGGTCCGCACCGGGCCGAACCGCCGCACCGCCGCGTCGCCCGCCAGCCGGGCCACCGTCATCGTGCAGGCGAAGGCCGTGGTGCAGGCGGCGGCCACGCCAGGGCCGGAGCCGATGACGTCGCGCAGGTAGACCGCCGACCAGTCCAGGCTCGCCCCCTCGGCGAAGACCGCGCAGAAACCGACCGCGCCGATGACCAGCGCCGAGCGCGGCGGCAGGGCGAACCGCGGCGGCGGATGCTCCGCGACGCCGGTGCGCACGTCCAGCACCCAGCGGCAGGCGACCGAGCCGAGCACGACGAGCAGGCCGGCCGCCACCCCGAGGTGGAGGCGGGCATCCGTGCCGGCGTGCGCGGCGACCGTGCCCGCCGCGGAGCCGGCGAGCGCACCGGCGCTCCACATGCCGTGCAGCCCCGACATGATCGAACGGCCCAGCCGGTCCTCGGTCTCCACGCCCAGCGCGTTCATGGCCACGTCCGCCATTCCGGACGTCGCCCCGTAGACCGCCAGCGTCGCGCAGAGCGCGAGCATGCCGGGGGAGAGGGCGGGCAGCGCCAGGGACGCGCACCACAGGGCGAGCAGGCCGCGCAGCGCCGTGCGCGAGCCGAAGCGGTGGACGACCCTCCCCGCGAGCGGCATCGCGAGCGACGCGCCGATCGCGGGGAAGACCAGCGCGAGGCCGAGGCGTCCCGTGCTGATGTCCACGTGTTCCTGGATCCAGGGGACGCGGGTGGCGAACGTGCCCGTGACCGCGCCGTGCACGGCGAACACCGCCGCCATCGCGATCCGCGCCCGGCGCACCCGGGGATCCGTACGGTCCGCGGTGCCCGCGCCGCCCGTGCTGTCGCCCATTCCGCTCCCTACCGGCTTCCGGCCAGTGTGCCGGTGCTCAGTGCATCAGCAGGAGCCCAGGTCCTGCCAGACCCCCCACTCGCCGGTGGTGCCGGGTTCCTCGCCCCGGGTCCACCACTTGGCCTTCCACGAGCGGGACTTCCACGAGACGGTGGCGCCGCCGTTGTAGGCGGTCGCCCCGTCCCAGGACGGCGCGGCGCAGGCGCCGCCGGTGGGGGTGCCCGTCGGGGTGCCGGTCGGGGTGCCGGTCGGGGTGGGCGTGGGGCCGCCCGGGTCCACGACGGCCGTGCCGCGGGCCAGGTCGCCGGCCAGGGCGTAGGTGCGGCCGCCGAAGGTGACGGTCCAGTTGGAGGGCGTCGACGTCGGCAGGTAGTAGACGAAGTCGATGTCCGCCGAGGCGCCCGGCGCGAGCGGCTGCGAGGCCGGCAGCTTCACCGAGACCCGGTGATAGTCGCCCTTGAGGCCGCCGATGTTGTTGGGGGCCGAGTGGTCGCTGCGTACGACCTTGAGCCCCCAGCCCGACTGGTCCTTGGCATTGCCGGGCGCGGAGGTGGCGTAGTCGAACTGGAACTCCGCGCCGCCGGGGACGGTGGTCTTGGTGTTGTTGGTGAGGTGAATCTTGGGGTTGATGGGGTAGTTGGAGTCGCCGAGGGGGAACTGGGTGAAGCTCACCTGGATGTCGACGGCCTGGCCGGGGACGTCGGTCGTCGCCCGCTTCGCCCCGTAGGCGGGGGCGGACCTGAACGCGTCGTACATCGTGGTGGTGAGCGTGGAGCCGGGCTCGTACTGTCCCTTGCCCGCGTTCCAGCCGTAGTCCCCGGCGAGCTCCCAGACCATCGTGCCGCCGAGTCCCTTGTCCACCACGTACTGGGCCTTGGCCTTCACGGACTGCTCGTCCTCCGTGGAGAGGAAGACCTTCTTGTCCGCGTTCCACAGCCAGGGGGCGGTCAGCGTGGCGTCGTAGCGGCGGGCGTAGGTGCCGGTGGGCCTGGTGCCGGCGGGGAAACCGTACGCGCCGAGGTAGTCGCCGGCGACGCCCTTCTCCAGGTTCTTCGCGTGCCACATCGGGTTGGAGCCGGCGGGGGACTCCTTGCCGGCGTCGTCCTTGTCGTGCCAGAGGTTGTCGATGCCGACCGCGCCGTCGCCGCAGGTCGTCAGGCCCGAGCCGGCGGGACAGGAGGCGGCCTTGGCCGTTCCCCACAGCCCGTCGGTGCCGCCGGTGACGTTCTTCCAGCCGCGCGTGTAGTACGGCAGACCGAGGTTGATCCGCCCGGCGGGCAGCGCGCCGCGGAAGTAGTGGTAGGCCCAGTCGCCGTTGAGGTAGCCGATGCCGCCGTACTGGGCGGCGCCGTAGACGCCCCACTTGGCGAGTTCGGCGTCCTTTCCGTCGTCGTACAGCGCGGCGTTCGGGCCCACGAATTCGTTCCAGGCCCCGTGCAGGTCGTACGACATCACGTTGACGTAGTCCAGGTATTTCGTGCTCTGGTACGTCTCCATGCCGCGCAGCAGATAGCCGGAGGAGGGGGCGGCGACGGACAGCAGATAGTGCTTTCCGTCCGCCGCGCCGGCCCGGTCGAGCTTTTCGCGCAGCGTCTTCATCAGGGCCGCGTAGCCCTTGTTGAGCCCGCCGCGCCGGGCGTTGGCCAGCGTCCAGTCCTTGGGGTGGCCCGCGTCCTTCATCGAGGTCGGGTACTCGTAGTCGATGTCGACGCCGTTGAAGCCGTATTTCTTGACGAAGGCGACGGCTGAATCGGCGAAGGTGTCGATCCCGGCCTGGTTGACCGATCCGTCGGCGTTCGTCGCCGTTTTGTAGAAGCCGCCGGAGTCGACGCGTTTGCCGTTCTCGTCGATATAGCCGCCGGTCTCCGCCCAGCCGCCCACGGAAATGAGCGTCTTCACCTGAGGGTGCTGCTTCTTGAACTTGTTCAGGAGGTTGAAATGGCCCTGGTAGGGGAGTGCGGGGTCCATTTCGGCGCCGGGGACGGACGGCCAGGTCATTCCGGTGGCGGGATTGGCGGCGCCGTCCGCGCCGACGGAGATCCTGTCGTCCGGGCCGACGTGGGCGAAGGCGTAGTTGAGGTGGGTGACCTTGTCCCAGGGGATGTCGGGGGCGAGATAGGCGGGGGTGCCGTCCTTGCCGGTGCGCCAGCCGGTGAAGTAGCCGATGACGCGGCGCTGGTGGTCGGCGCCCATCTTCTCGCGGCCCGCCGCGTCGTAGACCGAACAGTAGGGGACGTCGACGCCGGGGGTGGCGTAGAGGCCGTCGGGGCGGCAGGCCGACTGGTCCTCGGCGTGCGAGGCGGTCGCGGACAGGGTGCCCACGAGCAGAGAGGCCAGGGCGGTGCCCGCCGATGCGAGGGCGACGCTCCTGCGGACACGGGGTCTGAGGGGTCTCTTGCGGAACAACACGATCGGGTCCTCCAGTGGGGGGCTCAAAAGAGCGTTGCGTGGGGGGTGTGCGACGTGCTGTGGCCCGTGGTGCGCGCGTACCGGCGGGCCGTACTCCTCGGAGGTGTGGCAGAGGTTAAGAGGACTAGACCAGTGCGTCAATAGGTATGGACCAAACCCGTGGGCGGAGCCGCTCCGGCCCGGCGCGCGGCGGGTAGCAGCAGGTGTGTGAGGCCGCGCACTCTGTCAAGTCCCCGTGGACACCGCGGCGCCGCCCGGCGTACGCTCGGACTCGTCGGAGCTGCGGAGGATGAGAAGCCGCAGGTCAGGCACCTGTACCATTGATGATTCATTTGATACGCAGCGCACTCCGGGGTCGGTGAAAGTCCGAACCGGCGGTTACAGTCCGCGACCCGTCCGCAGCCAGCGGCCGGTTGACCAGGTGAAATTCCTGGACCGACGGTTAAAGTCCGGATGGGAGGCAGTGCGCGGCGGGCACGCATCGGCACACCGTCACCGGTGACGCGGATGGGTGGCAGACGTCCCGGTCTTCCGGGACCCTTCCCGGGACCCTCCGGGATCGGGCCACCCCCTCTTCGCGTCCCCGGCCCCGTGGTCACCGCTGCGGCGTACCCGCTCATTCGTCGTCCCGTACGACAGCCCCGGAGTCCGTGCCCGAAGAGGCAGGAGGACCCCGGTGGCCACCGCGACCGAAGCCGACGCGATGCGACGCGCCATCGCGCTCGCCGCCCGCGCCCTCGGTTCGACCAGCCCCAACCCCGTCGTCGGCTGCGTCCTCCTGGACGACGCCGGCCGCACGCTCGGCGAGGGATGGCACCGCCGCGCCGGTGGCCCGCACGCCGAGGTCGAGGCCCTGCGCGCCGCCGCCGACGCCGGTCACGACGTCCGGGGCGGCACCGCCGTCGTCACCCTGGAGCCCTGCAACCACACCGGCCGCACCGGCCCCTGTGCCCAGGCCCTCCTGGACGCCGGCATCGCCCGCGTCGTCTACGCCGTCGCCGACCCCAACCCGGCCGCCACCGGCGGCGCCGCCACCCTCGAGGCGGCCGGCGTCGACACCGAGGGCGGACTGCTCGCGGACGAGGCCGCGGCCGGCAACGCCGCCTGGCTGACCTCCGTGCTGCACCGGCGCCCCTTCGTCCTGTGGAAGTACGCCGCCACCCTCGACGGCCGCAGCGCCGCCGCCGACGGCACCAGCCGCTGGATCTCCTCCGCCGCCTCCCGCGCCGACGTGCACCGGCTGCGCGCCGAGGCCGACGCCGTCGTCGTCGGCTCCGGCACGCTGCGCGCGGACGACCCCCACCTGGCCGTCCGCGGCCCCGTACCCGACCGGGACCCCGTCACCCAGCCGCTGCGCGTCGTCGTCGACACCCGCGCCACCGTCAAGCCCGGCGCCCGGGTCCTGGACGACGCGGCACCGACCCTGATCGTCGTGGGCGAGGACGCCGACACCACCCACCTGCCCGGCGTCGAGATCGCCCGCCTGCCCGCCGACGCGACCGGCATCGACGTCCACGCCCTGCTCGCCGAGCTCTACGCACGCGGCGTCCACTCCGTCCTGCTGGAGGGCGGCTCCACTCTCGCCGGCGCCTTCCTGGCCGCCGGGGCCGTGGACCGCGTCGTCGGCTACCTCGCCCCCGCCCTGCTGGGCGCCGGGCCCTCCGCCCTCGGCGACGCCGGAATCGGCACGATCGCGCAGGCGTTGCGCCTGGACGTCACCGACGTCGCCCGCGTCGGCCCCGACCTGCGGCTCACCGCCACCCCCATCGCCCCCGTACCCGTTCCCGTCTCCGCCACCGAGGAGAGCTGAAGTGTTCACCGGAATCGTCGAAGAGCTGGGTGAGGTCGTCGCCGTCGAGAATCTCGGCGACTCCTCGCTGCTGCGGCTGCGCGGCCCCCTCGTCACCGAGGGCGCCAAGCACGGCGACTCGATCGCCGTCAACGGCGTCTGCCTGACCGTCGTCGAGACCGCGGACGGCGAGTTCACGGCCGACGTCATGGCCGAGACCCTGAGCCGCTCCAGCCTGGGCGCCCTCGCCCCCGGCTCGCGCGTCAACCTCGAGCGCCCCATGGCGCTCGGCGGGCGCCTCGGCGGCCACCTCGTCCAGGGCCACGTGGACGGCACCGGCACCATCGTCGAGCGCGTGCCCGGCGAACACTGGGAGATCGTCAAGATCGCCCTGCCGGACGGGCTCGCCCGCTACGTCGTGGACAAGGGCTCCATCACCGTCGACGGAGTGAGCCTGACCGTCGTCGAGGCCGGCGACGACCACTTCACCGTCAGCCTCATCCCCACCACCCTCGACCTCACCACCCTCGGCATCAAGCAGGCCGGCGACCCGGTCAACCTCGAGGTGGACGTCCTCGCCAAGTACGTCGAGCGCCTCCTGGGGCAGCGCGGCACGAAGGAGCCCGTCGCATGAGCGCCCTCGACTGGCTCAACGGCGAGGCCTTCGCCGCCTTCGGCCAGCACGTCATCTGGTCCGACATGATCGGCAACACCGTCGGCCTCGTGGCCCTCGCCCTCGGCTGGCGCCGCTCCATATGGACCTGGCCGGCCCAGTTCGCCTCCGGCGTCATCCTCGTCGCCGCCTACGCCTCCGCCCACCTCAGCGGCGGCATCGGCAAGCAGCTCCTGGTCATCACCGTCGCCCTGTGGGGCTGGCGGCAGTGGGCGGGCGGGCGGCGCAGCGCCCAGGACGGCTCCATCGCCGTCCGCTTCGCCTCCTGGCGCGAGCGCGCCCTGCTGCTCGCCGGCACCGCCGTCGGTACCCTCGCCGTCGGCTCCCTGTTCACCGCCGTACCCGAACTGTCCTGGAACCCCTGGCCGGACGCGTACATCTTCGTCGGCACCCTCGCCGCGATGGTCGCCCAGGCCCGCGGGCTCGTGGAGTTCTGGTTCGCCTGGCTGCTGGTCGACGTGGTCGGCGTCCCGCTCGCCTTCGACAGCGGGCTCGCCTTCTCCGGCCTCGTCTACATCGTCTACCTCGTCCTGGTCCTGTGGGGCCTGCGCGACTGGTGGCTGCGTTCGCGGGCGAGCGCCCGGACCGCAGCCGTTCCGGAAGGAGTAACGGCATGACCGCCGTTCAGAGCTGGTACGACACCGACAACGGTGACGCCGACGTGCTGACCCTCGACCCCGTCGAGCGGGCGATCGCCGACATCGCGGCGGGCCGGCCCGTCGTCGTCGTGGACGACGCCGACCGCGAGAACGAGGGCGACCTGATCGTCGCCGCGGAGAAGGTCACCACCGAGATCGTGGCCTTCATGATGAGCGAGTGCCGCGGCCTGATCTGCGTGCCCATGGAAGAGCGCGACATCGACCGGCTCGACCTGCCCCAGATGGTCGACCACAACACCGAGTCGATGCGCACCGCGTTCACCGTCTCCGTCGACGCCGGCCGCGACCACGGCACCGACACCGGCATCTCCGCCGCCGACCGCGCCGTCACCATCCGCCTGCTGGCCGACCCCGCCGCCGTCCCCGGCGACTTCGTCCGCCCCGGGCACGTCTTCCCGCTGCGCGCCAAGCCCGGCGGCGTCCTGGTCCGCAACGGCCACACCGAGGCAGGCATCGACCTCGCCCGCCTCGCCGGGCTCCGCCCGGCCGCCGCCATCGTGGAGATCGCCGGCGAGGACGGCGCCATGCTGCGCCTGCCCGAGCTGGTGCCCTTCGCCCGCAAGCACGGCCTGTCGATCATCTCCATCGAGGACCTGGTCGCCTACCGCAAGTCCAGCGAGCCCACCGTCCGCCGCGAGGCCACCACCCGGCTGCCCACCGCCTTCGGCGACTTCCGGGCCCACGGCTACCGCTCCACCGTCGACGGCGTCGAGCACATCGCCCTCGTCGCCGGCGACCTCGGCGACGGCGAGGACGTGCTGGTGCGCGTCCACTCCGAGTGCCTGACCGGCGACATCTTCGGCTCGCTGCGCTGCGACTGCGGCCCCCAGCTGCACGCCTCCCTGGAGCGCATCACCGCCGAGGGCCGCGGCGTCGTGCTGTACCTGCGCGGCCACGAGGGCCGCGGCATCGGCCTGCTGCCCAAGCTGCGCGCCTACGAGCTGCAGGAGGACGGCCGCGACACGCTCGACGCCAACCTCGAGCTCGGCCTGCCGGCCGACGCCCGCGACTACGCCGCCGGCGCCCAGATCCTCACCGACCTCGGCGTGCGCTCGATGCGCCTGCTGACCAACAACCCCGACAAGACCGCGGCCCTGGTCCGGCACGGCCTCAAGGTCACCGGCCGCGAGCCCATGCCCGTCCAGGCCGGCGAGCACAATCTGCGCTACCTGCGCACCAAGCGGGACCGCATGGGACACGATCTTCCCTGGCTGGACGCCGAGCACATCTCGGCCTGCGGCAACCAGTGACCGACACCGAGCACCACCGATCCAGAGACCGACGTACCCCGAACGACGTACCGAACGAGGAGAGCGACACGTGAGCGGCAAGGGCGCACCCGAGCTGAGTGTGAAGAACTGCCAGGACCTGCGGGTGGCCGTGATCGCCGCGCAGTGGCACGAGAAGGTCATGGACGGCCTCGTCGACGGCGCCCTGCGCGCCCTGCACGACCTGGGCATCGACGAGCCCACCCTGCTGCGCGTGCCCGGCAGCTGGGAGCTCCCGGTGGTCGCCAAGGTCCTCGCCGGCCGCGGCTACGACGCGGTCGTCGCCCTGGGCGTCGTCATCCGCGGCGGCACCCCGCACTTCGACTACGTCTGCGAGGGCGTGACCCAGGGGCTCACCAAGGTCTCCGTCGACACCGGCGTCCCCGTCGGCTTCGGCGTACTGACCTGTGACACCGAGGAGCAGGCCCTGGACCGCGCCGGGCTCGAGGGCTCGGCCGAGGACAAGGGCCACGAGGCGGTCACCGCGGCCGTCTCCACGGCGATGATCCTGCGCTCGGTGTCCGAGCCCTGGCACTGACCCACCGGGTGGACCCCGTAGGGTAGGACCACCATGTCCAAGAAGACGTTCGAGGAGCTCTTCGCCGAGCTCCAGCAGAAGGCCTCCGGCGACCCCGCCACCTCCCGTACTGCCGAGCTGGTGGGCAAGGGCGTCCATGCCATCGGCAAGAAGGTCGTCGAGGAGGCCGCCGAGGTGTGGATGGCCGCCGAGTACGAAGGCGCCGAGGCCACCGCCGAGGAGATCTCCCAGCTCCTGTACCACCTTCAGGTGATGATGGTGGCCCGGGGGATCTCCCTCGACGACGTATACGCTCACCTCTGACCCCGCACCACCGCACCATTCCCTTTCAGCACCGCACTCCACGCACAAAGGAAAACGACCTCATGCTGCGCATCGCCGTCCCCAACAAGGGTTCTCTCTCCGAGCCTGCGTCGGCGATGCTCCATGAGGCCGGCTACCGCCAGCGCAAGGACCGCAGGGAACTCGTCCTCGTCGACGCCGGCAACGAGGTCGAGTTCTTCTTCCTGCGCCCCCGCGACATCGCGGTCTACGTCGGCTCCGGCAAGCTCGACATCGGCATCACCGGCCGCGACCTGCTGCTCGACTCCGGCTCCCGCGCCGAGGAGATCATGCAGCTCGGCTTCGCCGGCTCGACCTTCCGCTACGCCACCCGCCCCGGCACGGCCAAGGACGTCACCGAGTTCGGCGGCATGACGATCGCCACGTCCTTCTCCGGCCTGGTCACCAAGCACCTCGCCGACAACGGCGTGGACGCCTCCGTCGTCCACCTCGACGGTGCCGTCGAGACCGCCATCCAGCTCGGCGTCGCCGAGGTCATCGCGGACGTCGTCGAGACCGGCACCACCCTGCGCAACGCCGGCCTGGAGATCATCGGCGAGCCGATCCTGAAGTCCGAGGCCGTCGTCATCCGCCGCCACGGCGCCCCCGCCGACGACCCCAAGGTGCAGCAGTTCCTCCGCCGCATGCAGGGCGTCCTCGTCGCCCGGCGCTACGTGATGATGGACTACGACATCCGTGTCGAGCAGGTCGAGCGCGCCGTCGCCCTGACCCCCGGCCTGGAGTCGCCGACCGTCTCCCCGCTGCACCACGAGGGCTGGGTCGCGGTCCGCTCGATGGTCCCCTCCCAGGACGCCCAGCGCATCATGGACGAGCTCTACGAGCTGGGCGCCCGCGCCATCCTCACCACGGGCATCCACGCCTGCCGCCTCTGAGCGCCCCCTTCCACCGCCCGACCCGTATCCGCACGAAGGCGACCCACGACGTGTCCACCCCCGAGCTGCCCGTCACCTTCCGCCCGACCCGTACCCGGGTCGTGCTGCTGAGCATCGGCGGCGCCCTGCTCGCCGTGCTCACGGCGCTCTCGCTGATGCTGGAGTCGTTCACCACGGGGGACCGGATCACCTTCATCGGCACCGGGCTGCTCGGCCTGGGCGTGCTCGGGCTGCTCAGCCGCCCCAAGGTCGTCGCCACCGAGGACGGTGTCACCGTCACCAACCTCACGACGACCCGGCGGCTGGCCTGGCCGCAGATCGTGCGGGTCAATCTGCGCGCCGGCGACCCGTGGGTCTACCTCGACCTCTCCGACGGCACCAGCCTGCCCGCCATGGGCATCCAGACCGGCATCGCCAAACAGCAGGCCATCGCCGACGCCCGCGCCCTGCGGGCGCTCGCCGAGGAGCACGGCACGGGCCGGTCCACGACCTGAATCGGTGCACCTCCCGGTTCCATGATTACTCTGGTGTCACGGGCACACACGTGCCCGCCCCCGCACCGGGGTACCTGCGAACCGAGGAGTGACTTACTCCGGCAATGGACGGACCGTCCTGTAGTACCTGCGCCGCCCCCCACAGCGAGGCGGCGTCATGAGTATCACCGTGTCTCTTCTGCTGCTCGCGGCAGCGCTGCTCCTCATCCTCGCGAACGGCTTCTTCGTCGCCGCCGAATTCGGCCTGGTGACCGTGGAGCGGCCGGAGGCCGAGCGGGCCGCTGCCGACGGCGACCCCCGGGCCCGCACCGTCGTCGCGTCGCTGCGCGAGCTCTCCTTTCAGCTCTCCGGCACCCAACTGGGCATCACCATCACCTCCTTGGTGGTCGGCATGCTCGCCGAGCCCGCGCTCGGCCGGCTGCTCACCGGCCCCCTCACCGCCGCCGGGCTCCCGGACGGCGCCGCCCCGGGCGTCGCCGTCGTGACCGGCATGCTGGTCGCCTCCGCCGTCCAGATGGTCGTCGGCGAGCTGGTGCCCAAGAACTGGGCCGTCTCCCGGCCGCTGCAGGTCGCGCGGTTCGTCGCCGGCCCGCAGAGCCTGTTCGCCCACGTCTTCCGGCCCGTGATCACCCTGCTCAACGCCGTCGCCAACCGGCTCGTACGGGCCATGGGCGTCGAGCCCGCCGAGGAGCTGGCATCCGCCCGCACCCCCGGCGAACTCGTCTCGCTCGCCCGGCACTCGGCCCGGGCCGGCGCGCTGGAGCAGGACACCGCCGACCTCTTCGTCCGCACCCTGTCGCTGGGCGGGCTGACCGCCCAGCACGTGATGACGCCCCGGGTGAAGGTCAGCGCCCTGCAGTCCACCGCGACCGCGGAGGACGTCCTCAACCTCACCCGTGCCACGGGCCTCTCGCGCTTTCCCGTCTACCGGGAGCGGCTCGACGAGGTCGTGGGCATGGTCCACCTCAAGGACGCGCTCGCCGTACCCGGCCACGAACGGCTGCGCACCCCCGTCGGCCGGATCGCCGTCGCCCCCATGCTGATCCCCGGGACCCTGCCCGTGCAGCCGCTGCTGGAGCGGCTGCGCAGCGAGCAGCCGATAGCCGTCGTCGTCGACGAGTACGGCGGCACGGCCGGAGTGGTGACGCTGGAGGACATCGTCGAGGAGCTCGTCGGCGAGGTCCGCGACGAGCACGACGCCGCGGACGCGGGCCGGCCGCAGCTGGCCCCGGTGGCCTGCGAGGACGGCCGCCAGGTATGGGAGGCCGACGGCGGCTGCCGTGTCGACGCGCTGCGCCGCATCGGCCTCGAGGCGCCCGACGGACCGTACGAGACGGTCGCCGGGCTCGTCGCCGGCCTGCTGGGCCGCATCCCCGCCCCCGGGGACGGCGCCGAGCTGCCCGGCTGGCGGCTCTCGGTGCGCCGGGTCGGACACCACCGTGCCGAGCGCGTGCGGTTCGCCCGTACCGATGCCCGTGCCGACGCCCGTACCGATGTCCGTACCGACGGCCTGACGGGGGCGCGGCGATGAGCGTGCTGCAACTCCTCTTCGCGCTGGTCCTGGTCCTCGCCAACGGCTTCTTCGTCGGCGCCGAGTTCGCGCTCGTGTCCGTGCGCCGCAGCCAGATCGAGCCGAAGGCCGCCGAGGGCTCGGGCCGGGCCCGCAAGGTCCTGACGGGGCTGGAGAGCCTGCCGCAGATGATGGCGGCGGCCCAGTTCGGCATCACCGTCTGCTCGCTGACGCTGGGCGCGGTGGCCGAGCCGACCGTGGCCAAGCTGCTCGAACCGCTCTTTCACACGGTGGGGCTGCCGGAGGGGCTCATCCATCCGCTGGGCTATGTGATCGCGCTGGCCCTGGTGGTCTTCCTGCACCTGGTCATCGGCGAGATGGTGCCGAAGAACCTGGCCATGTCGGCGCCCGACCGGGCGGCGCTGTGGCTGGGCCCGGGGCTGGTGACCTTCGCCCGGCTGTGCCGGCCGGTCACCCGGCTGCTGGGCGCGTGCGCCCACGGCGTGCTGCGGCTCTTCCGCGTCGAGCCCAAGGACGAGGTGGAGGCGGTCTTCACGAGTGAGCAGCTGACCCACCTCGTGGAGGACTCCCGCCAGGCCGGGCTGCTGGAGCCGGAGCAGCAGGAGCGGCTGGAGGACGCGCTGGGGCTGGGCAGCCGCCCGGTCACGGACGTCCTGCTGGACCCGGCCACGCTGGTGACGGTCGACCCGTCGGTCACGCCCCGCCAGGTCGAGGAGCTGACGGTACGGACCGGCTACTCCCGCTTCCCGATATGCGCCTCCGGCCGTCCCGGCAGCGCCGTGATGGGCTACCTGCACGTCAAGGACGTGCTGGACCTGGAGGACCGGGACCGGGCGGTGCCGCAGCACATCTGGCGCCGCGTCGAGACGCTCCGGGCGGAGCTGCCGCTCGACGACGCCCTGACGGTGATGCGCCGGGCCGCCGCCCATCTGGCGGCGGTCACGGACGCGTCGGGGCGCGTGCTGGGGCTGGTGGCGCTGGAGGACGTGCTGGAGAAGCTCGTGGGCGAGGTCCGCGACCCGGCACACCGGGAGGCTGCGCCCGCGCCGGCCGTCCGCGTCACGGATCCGCGCGTACCGCGGGCCGAGGAGGCGATGGCGGGCTGAGCCCGCACCGGGGCTCCGCCCCGGACCCCGGTCCTCAAGCTCCCCAGCTACCGCTGGGAGGTGCCCCCAGACGGGCTGAAATTCAGCCCGTCCGGCGCCTTGAGGACACCGCCCGTCAGGGCGCCGGATCCTGGGGGTCCCGGGCGTCGCCCTGGCGGCGGCGGGGGGAGCCCCAGCCGGGGCCCGAGAGGACCTCGCCGTAGGCCTGCATCAGGTCCGGCAGGCGCAGCGTGGCCAGGTCGTCGCGCGTGGGCGTGCCCGGATAGGCCGACAGGCGCAGGTCGCGGTACGCGCAGCTCTTCTCGTACAGGGTGCGCAGGAAGCGGCCGTTGCCGAGCTCGTCGATCCAGCCCTGCTCGACGACATGGCCGCTGATGCTGCGCAGCTCCTCCAGCGCCTCCTCGTCCCAGGCGTCGCCGTTCTCCGCGGCCAGTACCTCGCCGATGCTGGTGAGTTCGGCGGGGCGGTAACTGGGGAAGTCGACGCGGGTGGTGAAGCGGGAGTGGAGGCCGGGGTTGGCGGCGAGGAGGCGGTCCATGCCCTCGGGGTAGCCGGCGAGGATGACGACGAGGCGGTCGCGGTTGTCCTCGGCGCGCTTGAGGAGGACCTGCAGGGCCTCGTCGCCGTAGGCGTCGCCCTTGCTGTAGCCGGTGTTGGAGAGGCTGTAGGCCTCGTCGACGAAGAGGACGCCGCCGAGGGCGGAGTCGATCAGCTCGTTGGCCTTGACGGCGGTCTGGCCGAGGAACTCCCCGACCAGGTCGGCCCGCTGGGCCTCGACGAGGTGGTCGCCGCCGAGCAGCCCGAGGGCGTAGAAGACGCGGCCGAGGATGCGGGCGACCGTGGTCTTGCCGGTGCCGGAGGGGCCGGAGAAGACGAAGTGCCGCTTGGGGGGTTGGACGGGCAGCCCCTGGCCGGCCCGCAGGCGGGCCATGTGCAGCTGGGCGGAGAGCGCCCGCACCTGCCGCTTGACCGGTTCGAGGCCCACCATCCGCTCCAGCTCGGCCAGGGCCTTGGCGAGCAGGACGGGGTCGGAGCGGCCGGGCAGCGGCGGGGGTCCGGGCTGGGCGGGCACGCGCAGCTTCTCGCGGACGCCGTCGGCCTCGACGGGGGCGCCCGCGGTGGGGGCGGGTCCGGGCGCGGTGCCGGGTCCGGTGCCGGTGAGGACGTCGCGGCCCTCGAGCGGGTCGGGGGCGGTCTGGCCCTCCGGCTCGAGGCCGGCGTCGACCGGGTCGGGGAAGGAGGCGCCGAGCGGCACGGGCGGCAGGTCCACGTGCTCGTCGTCGAGCCCGTCGCCGTCGGCGATGGCGGTGAGCCGGGCCGAGGTGTCCATGAACGAGGGGTCGACGCGGTGCACGGCGCGGTAGAGGGGCAGGGCGGCGGCGCTGCGCCCGGTGCCCTCGTGGGCGCGGGCGAGCCAGTAGCGCAGCTCCTTGCGCTGCGGCTGTTCGCTGCGGCAGCGCATCAGGGCGGCGGCCAGCAGCGGTTCGGCGTGCCCGTACATCTCCAGCCGCACCCGGGCCATGCCGCCGAAGAGCCCCGCCTCGATGCCGAGCAGCGGGTCGTCGAGGAGGGGTTCGGTGTGGCGTACGAGCTGTTCCCAGTCCTTGACGAGATAGGCGCGGCAGGCGTGCAGGAAGCGCACCTGGGGGTCGGTCTCGACGGGCGGGCAGCCGGCGAGGGCCTGGTCGAGCTCGGGGACGTGGCGGCCGTCGAGCCAGTGCGAGGCGTGGGCGAGCAGCAGGTCGCGGTGGGTCTCCAGGACCGGCTGGACCCACCAGCCGAGCCAGTACCAGGAGTTGAGCGGGCGGCGGTGGCGGGAGCGCTGTTCGCCGAACCGGTCGCGGTGGCGGTACATGCGCAGCAGCGCGGTGGTGGTCTCCGCGCGCAGCGCGTGCAGGCCGAGCCAGGCGTCGGCCATTCCGGGGTCGACGCGGACGGCGACCCTGAACTCCTTCTCGGCCTCGGTGTACGCGCCCATGGTGTAGGCGTCGACGGCGCGCAGCCAGGCGAGATCGGCCGGGGCGGGCGGGCCCTGCATGCCGAGATCCATCACGTCCCCCACAAACCTGCCCCCGTAGCGTGCCGTGCCGCCGGGCGAGTGCCTTGGCCGCGCCTTTCCGAACTGCTGTGCTGTGGACGGGAGTTGCCGGCCGTACCGGCGCGGTCCCGTCGGGGGTGTCCGGGGGATGCCCGGGAGCTGCCCGCCGATGGGTGCGCCGCCTCGCATCGTACCTGCGCGGTCGGGGTCGGCCGAAGGGTGCGGGGGCGCAGATCACCGCGCGAGCGTGAGCCGGGGGCGGTCGCGAATGCGACCCGGAGAGTGGTCACCGAGGGTGACGCGCTGGGAGGGGTTCGCGGAACAAAGGGCTCAAATCGCTGCGTGGGGCGCAGTACGAAGCCCCCGATCACGGGGGAACAACCGGGGGCTTCGCTGCTGCAAGCGGCTTTCGTCCGCCGCACATTGAGAACGTAAGTCCTGTACGCCCCCCGGGTCAAGCCGAGTTGGGGCACTCGGCGGGGAATGCTCGCAGGTGGGGAGCGGACCGACGGCGGGCGTTCACTGAGGGTGAGGGACGTCGTGGATCAGTCGGTTTTCTGAGGCCCCGGCAGCAACATGTATCCCTCCTGTCCCTGCAGCACCAGGAGTTCGGCGTACGGGCGGGTGGGGTCGGTTGTGAAATGCGCGCGCTCCGCTCGCTTCCAGCCGTCCCAGAATTCGGTCAGTTCGGGACCGTCGCGGAGTTGACCCCTTTCCCAGGAGCCTTCATCCGTCAACTCCATCCACAACAGGCATGCCAGATAAGGGCGGAGCGCACGCCGTCCCGCGCCCACGCCCTCCACCAGCACGACCGGCGCGGCCTCAAGGACGCGCTCCTCGGTGAAGGCCCGCGCCACCCAGTCGTAGGTGCGGTACCGGGCGTCCTCCCCGCGCGCGAACGGCGCCAGGATCCACTCCCGCAGCCGCCCGATCCACTCGAACAGCTCCTGGTGCGTCGCCAGGTCGTCCAGGTGCAGCACGGGTGCGCCGCCCAGCGTCGCCGCCAGTCGCCCGGCGAAGGTGGTCTTGCCCGACCCCGCGTGGCCGTCCACGGCGACCAGCCGCACCGGGCCGACGGAGGGCGGCAGCGCCCGCAGCCGGCGGGCGAGGTCGTCGAGCGGGTCGGGGAAGGGGTGTGCGGGGGCCGGACCCGGGTCGTGGGGATCGTTCACCGCACCACCCTAGGACCGGTCCCCGGCAGCCCGGGCATTGAGGGCGCGCCGCACGGGGAATCACTGGCCTGGACCGTCCGCGCGGCGCGATAGTGGTCCGGCCCCGACCGGCCGGAGCGCGCCCGCAGCCCCATCCACCCACGACTGGGGGACCACCGTCATGTCCAGCAGACCCACACCCCGCCGCACCGTGCTCGCCGCAGCCCTCGCCGTCACGGCCGCAGCATCGCCCCTGTCCTCGGCCCCCTCCGCCTTCGCGGCGGCGCGCGGCGGCGGCCGGGAGCGGCCGGACGGCACCGTCGACTACCGGGCCTGGACCACCTTTCCCCAGTGGGCGGGCGGCCGGGGCGCCGGCACCCGCGTCCTGGGCGGCGACCGCCCCGGCCTGGTCCTCGACCGGCCGATCGGCACCCTCGAATACACGGACCCGCACACGGGCACCACGGCGCGCTGGGAGTACGCCACCTGGCTGTCGCCCGTCCGCACCCTGCCCGACCCCGCGACCGAGATCGTCGTGTCCTGGAACGCCCGCACCCCCGCCGGCACCTGGCTCCAGACCGAGCTGCGCACCGCGTACTCCGACGGCACCCGCTCGCCCTGGTACGTGATGGGCCGCTGGACGTCCGGGGACGCGGCCGGGGACATCCGCCGCACCAGCGTCGACGGGCAGGGCGACAAGAAGAGCAACGTCTCCACCGACACGCTCGCCGTCGACGACCCGGCGAGCGGGCTGCGCCTGGTCTCCTACGAGCTGCGGCTCACCCTTCACCGCAGGCCGGGCACCCGCCTGACGCCCACCGTCTGGCGGCTGGGCGCCATGGGCTCCGACATCCCCGACCGCTTCACCGTGCCCGCCTCGCGGCCGGGGGAGGGGGCCGGCCACAAGCTGAGGGTGCCCCGCTACTCCCAGGAGATCCACAAGGGCCAGTACCCGGAGTACGACAACGGCGGGGAGGCGTGGTGCAGCCCCACCTCCTCCCAGATGGTCCTGGAGTACTGGGGACGTGGGCCCACCGCCGAGGACCTCGCCTGGGTCGACCCCTCCTACGCCGACCCCCAGGTCTGCCACGCCGCCCGCCACACCTACGACTACCAGTACAAGGGCTGCGGCAACTGGCCCTTCAACGCCGCGTACGCCGCCACGTACCACGACCTCCAGGGGGTGGTGACGCGACTGCGTTCCCTGGGCGAGGCCGAGCGGCTCGTGAAGGCCGGGATCCCGCTGATCACCTCCCAGTCCTTCCTCGCCTCCGAGCTCGACGGGGCCGGCTACGGCACGGCCGGCCACCTGATGTGCGTGGTCGGTTTCACCGAGGACGGCGACGTGATCGCCAACGATCCGGCCAGTCCGTCGAACGCGGCGGTCGAAAGGGTCTACAAGCGCGGACAATTCGAGAACATCTGGCTGCGCACCAAGCGCCACAACGCCCAGGGAGAGGTCAGAAGCGGCACGGGAGGCATCTGCTACCTCTACTTCCCCGTGCGCCCGACCACCCGTCAGGCACGGGCGCTGGCCTCGGTGGGGGTGCGCTGACACGAGTTGCGGCATTCGCGCGGGCCGGAGGAGACGCATCTCACGTGAGGGGAGGGTTTCGGACAGTCGTGAGGGGCACCCCACGAGGGTGAACACGGGTGTTGGCTGAATGCGGATGACCCATTTCCGCTTGTTGCTTCCATTCGAACGGACGATCAGTAGCCTTCGCTCAACACCCCACGACATTCCTGCGATTGAGCTGGAGACACACTCTGATGGAGCGTCCCACCCCGGCCCCCCGGGGCGTCGACCTGTCCGTGCGCGGCTACCGCGCGGTCGGTTCTCCGTGGCTGACGAGCCCTCGTGAGAACGCCGTGCGACCAGGCGCAGCGCACGGAAATCCGGCGAAAGCCGGGCTCACGGGGGTGGGGTGGCGGCCATGACCGGAATGTCCAGTGGCAGAATGCTGTCCGTGGATCAAACCGTCACCCCGGTTTCGTATGGCGCCGTGGACTCGGCCGTGGGCACCGCCATGGCCGTGGGCAAGGCCGGCCCCGGCTTCCGGGACGACCGGCTGCGGCGGTTCGCCGCCATCTGGAGCCGCGCGGTCTATCCGGCCACCGCGGGCGTCATGGTGCGCCCCATGACCCGGGCCCAGTTCGAGCGTTACCTCATGCCCCTGGCCGCCGTGCTGCGCGAGACGCTGTACGCCCGCCCCTTCGACCCCCGGCCCGCCACCGAGGTCGGCGCGGCGCTGGTCCGTGCGCACTGCACCGACCCCGAGGCCCTGCCCCTGATACTCGGCGTCATCGACGCCTACCTCGTCCTCTACCTCCCGCCCGACCAGCCCATGCCCGCCGAGGAGACCCGCGCCCGCTGCTCACGCGTGCAGCACGCCGTCGCCACCGGCTTCGCCCGGGCCCTGGCCGAACGCGCCCGCGCCGAGCAGGCGGCCGTCTCCCGCACCGCCCGCGCCGCGCAGGGCGAGACCGAACGGGCCCTGCACGCCAGCGAGGCACGCTTCCGCGCGATCTTCGAGGGCAGCGCCGTCGGCGTCGGCATAGCAGACGTCGACGGCCGCATCATGGACGTCAACGAAGCACTGATGCGCATGTTCCGCAGCCCCGGCCGCAAGGCCAACGGCCGCAACGTCGGCGAGTTCGTCCACCCCGACGACTCCCCCGAGATCTGGGGCCTCTACCGCGAGCTCGCCCGCGGCGACCGCGACCACTACCGCGTGGAGAAGCCGTTCTACCGCAGCGACGGCAGCGTCCTGTGGACCGATCTGTCCGTCTCCCTCCTACGCGACGCCGCCGGCGAACCCCAGTACCAGATCGCCCTCCTGGAGGACATCACCGAGCGCCGGCAGCTCCACGAGCGCCTGCGCTACGAGGCCACCCACGACGCCCTCACCGGCCTGCCCAACCGCACCCTGTTCTTCGAGCGCCTCGACGACGCGCTGGGGGACGGGGACGAGGACGGGGGGAGCGGCAAGAGCGGAACCGGCCGCTTCGGTCTGTGCTACCTCGACCTCGACGGCTTCAAATCCGTCAACGACAGCCTCGGCCACACCGTCGGCGACCGGCTGCTCGTCGCCGTCGCCGACCGGCTGCGCGCCTGCGCCACCGCCCCGCACGAACTCGTGGCCCGCCTCGGCGGCGACGAGTTCGTGGCCCTGACCACCGGCCCCGGCGCCGCGGACGACGTGACCGCCCTCGCCGGCCGCATGCTCGCCGCCCTCGCCGAGCCCGTCCGCCTCGACGGCCGGGACCTGTCCGTACGCGCCAGCATCGGCGTCGTCGACGGCCGCGGCGGACAGCTCGGCGCGGCAGAGGTCCTGCGCAGCGCCGACATCACCATGTACCGGGCCAAGGCCGCCGGCGGGAACCGCTACGAACTCGCCGACGCCGACTGCGACGCCCGCGTCATCGCCCGGCACAGCCTCACCAACTGCCTGCCCGCCGCCCTCGACAACGGCGAGTTCTTCATCGAGTACCAGCCACTCGTACGCCTCGACGACGGCACCGTACGGGGCGCGGAGGCCCTCGTGCGCTGGCTGCACCCCGTGCACGGCGTCCTCGGCCCGGACCAGTTCATCCCGCTCGCCGAGAGCACCGGGCTGATCGTGCCGCTGGGCCGCTGGGTCCTGCAGGAGGCCGCCCGCCAGGCCCGCTCCTGGCGCACCCAGGACGACAGCCGCGCCCCCATGCGCGTCAACGTCAACCTCTCGCCCTCCCAGCTGCGCTACCCCTCCCTGGTCGCCGACACCGTCGCCGTCCTCGCCGACGTGGGCCTCGACCCCTCCGCCCTGTGCCTGGAGGTCACCGAGAACGCCCTCATCGGCGCCGACGAGGAGGAGCTGCGCCCCCTGCGCCAACTCGCCGACCTCGGCGTCGACATCGCCCTCGACGACTTCGGCACGGGCTACTCGAACCTGTCGTACCTGCGCCGGCTGCCGGTCAGCACGCTCAAGCTCGACCGTTCCTTCACCCGCGGCATGCAGTGCGCGCCGGCCGACCCCGTCGACGTCAAGATCGTCGAGGGGATCGTCTCCCTGGCCCACACCCTCGACCTGTCGGTCACGGTCGAGGGCGTGGAGACGGGCACCCAGGCCGACCACCTGCGGTTACTGGGCTGCGACACGGCTCAGGGCTGGTACTACGCCCGTCCGGGGCCGCCGGAGCGCCTGCACACGCTGTCGCTGGTGGACGCGGCGTCGTAGGGGCTACGGGCGCGGGAGGGCCGGCCGAAGAGGTCAGGCCCGCCGGCCGTCGGGCACGCGTGCTTCCCGTTCACCGGGCACGCGTGCCTCGCGTCCGTCGAGCAGACGGGCCTCCTCGTCGGTCAGCAGCCGCGAGCGGATGAGGAACCGCACTCCCTCGGGCGCCTCGAGCGAGAAGCCGCTGCCGCGCCCCGGCACCACGTCCACCGTCAGATGGGTGTGGCGCCAGCGCTCGAACTGCTCGGCCGACATCCAGAACCCGACCGGCTCGTCCACGTCCTCCACGGCCAGCTCCGCCAGCAGCACGTCGGAACCGCCCGTGCGGAACTCACCGCGCGGATAGCACATGGGCGAGCTGCCGTCACAACAACCGCCCGACTGATGGAACATCAGCGGCCCGTGCTTCGCCCGCAACGCACGGATGAGCCGGGCGGCGGCGGGAGTCAGCGCGATGCGGGAGACGCCCTCGTTGCCCTCGTTCATGAGAGGTGCCCGGGCGTCTGGGATAAGTGCGAAGTCATGGAATATCCCTCCTCGATGTGCTGGGGGACGACAGCCTGCCCCTGCCGCGAGCTGATCGCCAGGGGTACGACGCGGCCCCGCGCGGTAATGCGGTGGCACACGCGGGCCGGTTACCCCATTCTGTCGGGGTGAAAGAACCACAGGTCACAGCGGAACGGATCGTCGGAGAGGCCCCGCGGGAGGCGGAGCCGAGGTACCGGATACGGGCCGTCCACACGGCGGACACGGTGACCGTCTACCAGGCCTACACCCCCGCGATCGGCCTGCCGGCGGCGCGCGACGGCCGCTTCCCGGCCGCCTGGAAGCGGGACCGGATGACATGGATCAAGCCCTCGTTCCTGTGGATGATGTACCGCTGCGGCTGGGGCACCAAGGAGGGCCAGGAGACCGTCCTGGCCGTGGAGATCAGCCGCGAAGGATTCGAGTGGGCCCTGCGCAACGCCTGCCTGTCCCACTACGAACGCGGCCTCCACGCCGACCAGGCCGCATGGAAGAAGCAGCTGAAGGCCGCGCCGACGAGGGTCCAGTGGGACCCCGAACGGGACCTGTACCTGCGGGCGTTGCCGTACCGCTCGCTGCAGCTGGGCCTGTCGGGCGAGGCGGCCCGCCGCTACGCCGACGAGTGGACGGTCGCCATCAGGGACGTCACCCCGCTCGCGACGCGCGTCCGCCGGCTCGTGGGGGAGGGCGCCGTGGACGAGGCGGCCCGGCTGCTGCCGGAGGAGCGGCCGTACCGGGTGGCCGACGAGGACGGGGTGCTGGCGCGCATACGGCCTTGAGGCCGGGCCGGTGGGGTGGTCAGGTCGCCGCGCGCGGTTCGTCGGACGGGTCTGCCGTGCCTGCCGACCCGGACCCCGACCCCGTACCCGTCCCCGGGTCGGAGCCGAGGCCGGATCCCGGGCCGGTCCCCGGGGCGCGCGGCATGCGGGTGCTGGGGGGCAGTTGGCCGGCTCCGGTCAGGTATGCGGAGACGACCACGTTGGCGGTGTACTCGTGCTGGGCGCGGTTGTAGTCCCCGCCGCACGTGATCAGGCGCAGCTCGGCGCGCTTGAGGTCGGGCGCGCCGTAGACCTTGTCGGCGTCGAACTTGTCGTTCTCGACGGTCGTGACGCTCTCGACGGTGAACTCGGCGACGGTTCCGTCCGTGCGCGTGACGTTGATCTTCTGGCCGCGCTTGACGTTGCTGAGCTCGTAGAAGACGGCGGGGGACTTCTTGGTGTCGACGTGGCCCACGAGGACGGCGGCGCCACTGCTGCCGGGTTGCGGCCCGTCCTGGTACCAGGCGACCGCGTTGGGCCGCTCGTACGGCGGTGCTTCGACGCCGCCCAACGCGTCGAGCCCGTGCGCCTCGATGGGGGCCCGCAGCCCGAGGGCCTTGATGACGAGCGCCTGGGGGCCTGCCCCCGGCAACGGTTCGTGTGCCGGGGGCAGGGAGTGCGCGGGAGGGCGGCCTGCGGTGGCGACGTCACCGGTCTTCGGAGCCGTGGTTATCGGCTCCTCGGTGTTGCCGTTGCCCAGTAGCCACAGTGCCGTGAGCAATGCCGCCCAGGCCACCCTTGTCAGCAGGCGGCTGTAGCCGCCTGTGCGCACCTCTGACATATCGCGGATTCGCTTTCTGTCACTGCTTGGCCGCGTTGGCGCGACGGCGGTACCAGATCAGCCCACCTGCGATACCCACCGTGGCACCTGCGAAGGCGAGTGCCGGGGTGTCGAGAGCCGAGGACTCCGAAGCGGCCACGTTGGCGGTGGCGCCACCACCCGCGTGGGCGTGGTGACTCGGCCGGCCGTGGTGCTCCTTGCCGCCGTCGTGGTGGTCGCGCCCGCTGTCGTGGTCGCGTCCGCCGTCGTGGCCGTGTCCACCGTTGTGGTGGTCGCGGCCGTGGTCATGGTCGCGGCCCTTGTCGTGGTCGCGGCCCTTGTCGTGGTCTTCGTGGTCGTCCTTGTCCTTGTCGTGGTCGCGGCCCTTGTCGTGGTCGTCCCGGTCGTGGTGCTTGCGACCGTGGTCGTCGTCCCGGCCGTGGTCGTCGTCGCAGTCGTCGTCGTCCTTGTCGTGACGGCCCTTGTCGTGCTTGCCGCTGTCGTGGTCGTCGTCGCAGTCGTCGTCGCGACCGTCGTGATGGTCGCGGCCGTGGTGCTTGCGACCGTGGTCGTCGTCGTCGCAGTCGTCATCGTCGTCGTGATGCCCGGTGGCGAGACGAGTGTCGACCTTGGACAGCTCAACCGTCCCGGCCTTGGCGGCCGGGTCGTTGAGGGCGTAGGCGGCGGGGGCCGCGCAGACGGCAACTGCCGTAAGAGTGCCGCAGAGTGCGGTACGGATTGATTTCACGGGGTGTACCTCCTTGCTTCCGAGGTTCACCCGGCAACCCGGGCGGAGCATCCGCAGGGTAGTCGTATTGCTCCATTCGGTAAGGGATTCCGGCCGGATGGGTGGCGCGGCCCGGGATTCCGACTGAATCCGGGGCGGCGGGGGCTTGGTCGAGGAGGCGGTCCCAAGCCCCTGCGCCGCAGGTGGGAGGCCTTACGCGAACGTCCTGAGGGGATGCGTCGTCAGGAAGAGGGAGTCGGCCCCTCGATGTGCTCGCTTATCCACTCGATGGGGCCCTTGCCGAGATTCGGGGCGTAGGTGGCGCCGTCGTGCCTGCCGCCTTCGATGGTGTTCAGGTAGGTGTGGACCGGGCCCTGGGTGTATGTCGCCATGAATTTCTTGACGTCGGGCAGGGTGTGCTTGTTGCTTTCCCTGGTACCGACCTGGAAGGCGAGATAGACGTCCGGGCCCTTGGTGTCGATCAGCCGCTTGGCCAGCACCTCGGGGTTGTTCTCCGCCTTCTCCTTCTCGTGGCCGTTCCAGAGGGGAGAGTCGGGGACCACGTCGGGCCCGTTGGCGATGACGGCCTTGAACTTGTCCGGGTGCTTCAGCACGGCCTTGAGGCCGGCGAACCCACCGGTGGAAGAGCCCATGAAAGCCCAGCCGTCGCGCGACGTGAGGGTGCGGAAATTGGCCTTCATCAGATCGGGGACGTCCTCGGTCAGCCAGGTGCCCATCTTCGGCTGGCCGGGGATGTCACTGCCGTCCCAGTAGATTCCCTTGTCGTCCGGCCCCGGATTCAGCACCGGCATGGCCAGCAGGAACGGCTTGCTCTTGCCCTCCTTGTACCACTTGGCCATGTTCTCCTGGAACCTGAAGCCGGCCCACCAGTAGTTCGTGCCGTAGCCCGGCCCGCCGGGCAGAGCGATCATGACGGGGAACCCGCTCTTGGCGTACTTCGGGTCGTCCGTGTACTCCTTGGGAGCCCAGACCCACACCTTCCCCTTGAAGCCCGACTTCTTGCCGTCGAGGGTGACGACGCTGACGTGGGTGCCGTCCTCCAGAGTCCTCGCGTTCTTGAAGTCCGCGGCGGGACCGGTCGGCATGAGGACCTTGGGGTCGGCGGCCTTGGCGCCGTTGCCCCCGCCTTTGCCGCCGCCACCCTTGGACTGGCCGGGGCCGACCTTGCCGTAGCTGACGGGGTCGCCCTTGTCCGTGAACGGGGGAATCTCGAAATGCCTCATGACGGGCCAGGCGATCAGCCCGAACACGACTATGCACGCCGTGACGATGCCCCATCGCCTCGCCCGCGAGGGCCGGCGAGGCCCCCGGGGCGGGTGAGTACCGGAAGGTGAACGCGTCATCGGCTCGCTCCGCAAGGGTCCGCGGCCCCGGAGGGCACATGGCAGGTGGTGTGCCCTTGTGGAGGGGGGAGCGGGGCCTGGGCGTTCCCGATGCGTGGCGTGAAAACCGCCACAGGGGCGGAAAGCGCTGGTGCGCGGCAGTGCGCACTTGTGGAGACGCGGTGGCGGGCGTCACGGTCGGGGAGGGGCCTGGCAGCAGCGCATGTGCGGAGGGGGGAACGGGCGTGGGGGGAACGAGCGCGTCATCCGGTTGGGTCGAGAAGACCTTCGGGGACTTGGGTGGTCCTCTATCGAAGGTGGTGCCGGCGTGCATAGTGCGCGCCCACGAACGGGCGAGGGTGGGACACCAGGGTGTCGACACACAGACCCTCGAGGCCTACGGTCACGGGCTGCACGCGGCCCAGTACGAAGAACTGGCGACGGGCCTGGAGCCGCTGGGGGCGACTCCCGTGCGCCTGCAGGGCCGCGCGGTCATGGTGATCGCCGGACACGTCCTGTACCCGATCCGCTATGCGAAGGCGGACGTGCCGGTGACGGTTGCCCGGCTACGGCGCGCGGCCGGCCTGCGGTTCGACCTGATCCGTCGCCACGGGCCGGAACCTCTGCAGGAGGAGCTGGACCTCGGCCTGCAGGACACGCACGCCCAGGAGATCCACGGCGACCTGAGCCGCCTCGCCCCGGACGTGAGCCTGGTCCTGGTGGCGTACGCCTGCTCCATGGACCGCGGGGTGATGCGCCTCGAATGGGGCATCGCGGAGGTGCTCCCGGACCGGTGTTTGCTCTGGCACCACCATGAGCCGCTGCCTTTGCCGGATCGACCAACGCTTGCCTGACATTCATGGCGCTCGAAGAGAGGAGTCACTTGGGCGACGGCTCCGGAGTGATCTCCTCCTGGCCGATTTGATCGCCGGAATCGTAGATCGTGACGACTCCGTCGTGAATGACGTAGCGGTACGAGTCGTTGTTCGCCTCGTACCCGTCGGTCGTCTTCTCGGCGCGCATGGCGATGCCAGGCTCGCGGTGGTCACTGAACTCTCCGAAGTAGTAGAGCGAGCCGCCGGTCGTACGACACAGCGTGATCTGCTTGTTGTCCGTGCGGAACGCGTCGACCAGCTCGGCGTTTTCTCCGCGGGGCAGCTCGGCCGCGATCCGGCCCGGGCAGGATGCCGCGGTACGGCTCGGGCGTGGGTCACTGTCCGGGCCGTCGGAGTCGAACATGCCCTGGCACTTGTCGACCAACAGGGCGAGAAGAACGAAGATCACAGCCGCCCCTATGCAGCCTGACAAGCGCCCTTCGGAGTTCTTTTTGGGGGCGGCCGACGGCCAGGGCCGCGGCGCCGGGGACGGAGCGGGCGCGGGCCGTGGAGGGGAGTGCGGGGCCGGCGGGCGTGGCGCCGTGGGGGTATAGCCGGCCGTTCCTGATGAGGGGTAGAAGATTCCCTCGGGGCGCGGGCCGCCAGATGCGCCGCGCCCGGAGCCAGTCGACGGTCGGCTGGCGGCGCCGGGGCTGGGAGGCTTCGGCGTGGACGCGGAAGCCCTAGCCGCGGAGGATCCGGAGGGCGCCCGTTTCGGTGTCGGCCTCTTGGGTGCTGTCGTCCTGGCGGTCGACTTCTTCGGCGCGGCCTTCCCGGTGCCGGACGGTTCCCCGCCTGATGGCCCTGCGGCGGGCTTCCTGGCAGCCGACTTCTTCGTGGCCGCCTTCCAGTCCGTGCCACAGACGATGCAGGCGAGGTCGCTGCGGGCGTTGTTCGTATCGCACAGGTTGCATCGCCAACCGGCGGCGGGCCGCCCCGCCGCCGGTCGCTTTGCCGCTGAGGGAGGCTTGCGAGGGGCGGATTTGGCGGCACTCGGCCTCGACGGAGTCGGCTCGGCGCCGGTGGATTTCGGAGAGCCCGGCTTCGATGCCGCCGGTTTCGAGGCCGTTGGGCCCGTGGCGGCGGCCGTGCGACGCATCCCCCCGCAGATCGTGCAGGACCTTTCCGCAGGAGAGTTGTACGTGTCGCAGTCCGCGCAGCGCCAGTTGGCCGTTGCCCCCACTCGTGTTCTACCTCTCCTTGTCGAGTAGTTCAGTCGGTGTCGCGTGAGATTCGGGCCATGACGTGCTCGAACAGCTCTTCGGACGCCGGTCCCGCAGGAGCCACGATCCAGCCCGGCCCGTCGGGGACCCTCTCCAGCTCGGTGTCGTCACCTCTCTCCTCCGGTTGGTCCGGCACCCCGAACTGCAGCCACAGAGTGTTCATGAACATCTGTGCCTCCCGGGCCTGCCGGGCCGGAGCGTCGACACGCACTACCACCAGGTCCTGCCTCTCCTGCGCATCGCCCCCTGCGGAGAAGCGAAAACGGAAGATCAGCTGACATCCGCTGTCCGGGCCGGGAGAGTGGAATGTCGCGGCGACGCACCGCTCCAATTTGGCGTCGAGCACGCCGAAGCTCTCCCAGACGAACTCCAGGCGGCCCTCGCTGCCGCACGACAGGGAGAACCCCGGCCAGTGCAACTTCACAGGCTGTTCGCGATCGTCTCGATGATCTCGTCCATCTCGAATTCCTCCAGGCCCGCTCCGGCCTTGGACGCGAAGTGGAGGGTCAGGTCCCACTCCTCGGCGATGGGATCGGACCAGGGAGCTCCCTCCGGGGCGAACAGGACGAGCCGCTTCGCCGACTGCTCCATGACGGCGGTCTGGCTGCGCGCGTAACCCCACTGTTCGAAGAGGTCGTCGATGCTGCGCGGGATGTCGGACGGGTAGGTATGTGCCGTGGTGCCGACCGTGCCAAGGGGGTGGGCCGGGGCGTCGGTGAACATCACGATCACATGGCGTCGACGGTCGAGGCCGGTCTCCCACGGCGCGTTGATGGCCAGAGCGAGTGCCTCCAGGCCGGATTCCGGGATGTCGCCGCCGCCGGACGCCTCGATGCCCCGTACGAACTGCTCGAAGCCCTTCGCCTGGGAGGGCAGGTGCAGGAAGTCGGTCTGTTCGATTGCGGACCCCGGGTCGTCGCCGAAATCCCGGAAGGCGATGGTCTTGAGACGTAGCTGGCTGATTGCCTTTCCCTTCTTTGCCATCACGTCGTTGAGCCGGTCATGGAACTGCAGCGCGCTCGACTTCACGTTGTCGAGGACGGGAAACATGCTGCCGGTGGCGTCGATGCACAGGACGATGTCCACCGCGTACTGCAGGTTGCCCTGGTACTGGTCAATGTTGGCGTTCACTCACGTCTCCTTGTGTGGGGTCAGGGTGTGCGACGTTCCCGGCCGCGGTCACCCAGGTTGATCCGGACCCGGGACGGCCGAGGGCCGGGCGGCTCGGTGGCCGCAGGCGCCGGGTGGGCGGCCGCGGGCTCCGCGGCGGCCGGCGGTGGTGGAGCGGGCGCGGTCGTCCCGGTGCCGGCCCGTCCCGCCGGCCCCTGCTTGAGGTTGGTCCGGATGCGGCTCGTGCGAGGCGCGGGTGCCTTCGGTCCGCTGGCCGTGGCGGGTGCAACCGCCGGCTTGCTGGTCCCCGGCCTGCGGTGCTGGAGTGCGCACACCTTGGGATCCGACAGCGCCTTCAAGAACGCCGCCATGCGTGGGCGCCTGCCGGGAGCGCGGGCGGTCATGGCGCGCAGAAGCCCGAGCATGTCATCGGACAACCGTGTGCTGAACGAGAGTTCCTCGCCGGCGTTCACCGCGTCGGCCGGGGAGCCGAACCGCTCCGCGTAGTGCGGAAGCTCACCCGTGATGTAGAGGTGCGTCATCAGTCCGAGTGCGAACACGTCCACGGCGCAGGTGAGGTGCTCCGGGCCGACCCCGTCATCGCGCTGCATGTAGCGGCGCCACTCCGGCGCCCCGTACACCGAGTCGCCAGAGATGTCGTCGGGCTCCGGCGGGCTCCCGGAGATGTACGAATCGTCGAAGTCGATGAGTTTCGCGGTGTGGAACGCGGCGTCGTCGCGCTTTTGCACCAGAACATTCAGCGGCTTCAGGTCACCGTGCACCACGTCGATGTCGTGCAGCTGCTTGAGGCTCGTGCCGAGGGTCTTGAGCAACACCATCTTGTGGCGCGGCTCCAAGACCTGCGGCTTCTCCAGGCTGGAAGTGTCGATCCGCTCCGTGACCTTGTAGTACGTGCTTCCCTCATGGAAGAAGTCCGTGGCCAGAACGATGTTGCCACCGCCTCGGGCGTCGGGCCGCAGACGCGTCATGATCGTACGGTGGCGCTCCTCGAATTCCCGTGCCAGCTGGCGGCGGATTCGCAGGCTGGGGGTGTCGCGGCTGTCGTCGTCACGCGGACGCTTGGGCTCCAGGAACTGCTTGACGAAGTAGTGAGACCCGCCCTTTTCGGCGAACGCCCATATGCATTTCCCTCCGTTGGCGTTGGTGGGCTCTGTGGTGATGCGGTAGCCCGCGATCACATCGCCGTTCTTCATGCTCGCTCCTCGGGTGCGGGCGGCAGGTATGTTTCGTAGCTGGCGCGGTAGGCGTGCCAGGTGTCGTCCTGCCAAGCACGGATGGCGGCGGATATCTCGCCCGGGTCCTCCTGCTCCGGAGGCCGGCCCGGGGACGCCGCCGTCCGGCGGTCGAGGGCGTGAGGCCGTGTCCGAACATGGCGGTCGGTCACATGGCGCAACCGATCGGCGAACAGGTCCCGCAGGGAGGCGAAGTGTTCGTGGCCCAGGGCCAGAAGGGCGAGAGAGGCGTCGTCCGCCGTGTAGCTCTGCACCTCGCGACGCAGCAGATCGGCCCACTCGTCCTCGGTGTTGGCCTCTTGCAGCGTACGGAGCAGAACGTACTCGAAGTCCGCAGGGGTGTGGACATAGCCGAAGAACCCGTCGGTGGCGACGACGAGCACGCAGGGCAGCGGAAAGTCTGCGAGGAATTGCGTGTCGACCTCGAAGCCGCGGTCCGCGCAGATCAGGTTGGTCATGGGCGGGTCGGTGCGCAACAGCTCGAGGGCGTCGCTCTCGCGGGTGTGGTCGCGGGTGAGCACGTGCAGGCCCGTCGCGGGCAGCAGTACGTACGCCCGGGAATCGCCGGCCCACAGGGGCCGCAGCTCTGCATGGGCGCCGCCGCCCAGTACGCGATAGTGCACAGCCGCCAACGTGGTGGGCAGCTGGCGCCGCATCGTGCCGCTGATCTTGCTACGGCGCTGGGGTGCCTTGGACAGGAACCACTGGAGGTACTCCTGCAGGTCCTCCGGCCCGCCGGGCTCGCCACCCCGCGCCACTTCGCGGAACCAGCAGTCCGTCGCCAGGCGTGCCACCCGCGCGCCTACCCAGGCACCGGTGCGCGTGGTGCCGTCCGGGGCCTGCCACACGGGAGCCGCGCCCGAGCCACCCGAGCCGTCGAACACAGCCAGCAGCCCTTGGTGGCTTTCCCAGTGGTGTGCCACAAACGGTTCCGCGTCTTCGCCGCGGCCGTGGACCCGTTCCGTCCAAACGGTGAGTGCCCGCACCCCGGACTCGCGCCACGCCCAGATCTGCTGCGGAGGTTCCAGGCGGTCCGCTTCCGCCTCCGCGCGCGCGGCCGTGACCTGCGGCTCGTCAGATACGGAAGCAGGAGATCCTTCGACTTGCGCGTCGAGCGGGAACGTGAGCGGGCCGGTCTGCTGACGTGTCGGTGCAATCCAGGAGCGCGGCTGAGGTGCCGGGGCGGCGTGCCGTGGCCGGGGAGCATGTTCGGTCATCGTCGCTCTCCCTCGGTGCCGCCATGCGTACGCTTGGCGGTTCCTCGAACGCGGCTCACACGGGGTGCGGGAGCCTTGGGGCGATCGGGGGTGTCCCCGGAACCGGGGTACGGACTGTGCCGCTCGGTGTTCCCGTCTCCGACAGGTGGACGGTGGGGCGCTCGTTCCACGGTGTCGCTCTCGTCGGTCGACGAGGAGTGGCTGCTGCCGGGTGTCGGCAGCGGTTCGTCGCCGGGCGGGGTCGAGCCTGCGCCGGCTATCCGGGACGTACCTCGCCGTGGGTCGTGACGGCTGGCGCGGTCGTGGGACGTGGGGCCCCGGCCGTCGTCGGTGGTGCGGGGCTCGTGATGGACCACCTCGCCCCGAAGCGGCGCGCGACGTGAAGAGTCCGCCCCGGAGACCGGGGCGTCGTCCCGGGAGGCAGGATCCAGCGCACGGGACAGGGAACCGCTCAGCCGGCCGCGCCGCGCCGCAGTATCGAACACCCCGTCTCCGTCGCGCAGCACCTCCTCCAAGACCGCGCGCTCCAGCTCGGTCTGCTCGAACGGTTCGCGGTCGGCGTCCCCGCGTTCCAGGACCATGCGCATCACTTCACGCCGGACCTCGCGCTTCTCCGCCTCCCCCTTCTCGATCCAGGCCAGCGCCGCACGGGGACCCTCTCTTTCCATGATCTCGGCGATGAGGCCGTCGATGCCGTCTTCGCGGATCATGTCGAGGTGCCTTCCACGACGCATGCCCGCGAGCCGCGTCTCCCGTACGACGTCTCTGAACTCTCTGCCGCTGGCGGCGATTTCGTCCTCATCGACGAGTAGTTCCACCTGTATGCCGCGGAGGCGTATCGCGTCGTCGCCGGTGAAGCCGGAAAGAGCGGCACCGAGCGCCTGCTCCGCCTCGTGGAACTGGGCGATGTCGTAGTCCCGGGCAACTGCGCGCAGTGTTTTGCGTAAGAAGCCGTACAGTGCTCCGCTCATGTCCCGGATGCCGCGCGACACCACCTTCGCGGGGTCGGCCACTCGGCACACCAGCTCCACCCGGCTGCGGAACGAGAATGTGGGGTCACGGCTGAGCAACGGGATGTCGAGGACGAGCCGGTGCTCGGCCAGGTCGACGGTGAACACACTGCGATATACGCCGAAGCGCGAGGACGGGATCTCCTCGCCGCTGCGGATCGTCAGCGAGGGCCCGCTGTCCCGCACCAGGACCAGGGCGCGCCCCGGATCCGGAGGCCGGAGCGGATTGGTCAGCCGCCACTTGGGTAGCTCCTCGATCGCCAAGACCGGATCGTAGGTGTGTTCCTCCACGGTTTCTTCCACCCCTTCGCTGGGTTCTCGCGGCGTGCGCAGGACAGGCGTGCGGGGTCGCATGTCGCGGACGCCTACTGATGGGCGTCAAGAATCTCGCTCGAGCCGGCGATACAGCGCTGCCGCGTTCGCGGACGGATGCTCACGGTCGTTCGCCCACTTGGCCAGCCACCACAGGAGCCGCTCGCGGTGCCGGCCCGGTCGGCCGGCCACATCGGCAAGGAGCGTCCCGATCGCGTCGAGCGAGCCGGGGCACCGGTCTGCGTACGAGGTCACCCACTCGCGCAGTGCTACCAGCGCGGTGTCCTGTACGGGACGCCGGGCCAGGGCCCGCGCCCACAGCTCGGCAAGCCGGTCGCTGTGCCGGGCGAGGTCACTCAGCAACAGTGGAACTCCCGGGACGACGGCGCGCCCGGTCGCATCGGGGCCGTCTGAGGGCTTCTCGTACGGACGGGACGCCGCGAAGACGAAGGCGGAGAGAGTCTTGACGACTATCGGGGAGAGGTCTTGTGGCGCCGACCAGTCGAGGTACGCGTCGAGCAGAGGGCCGGCCTGCCCTTGATGGATCAGATGGACGCCGCCCCAGGCAACCGAGGGCAGGGTGCCCCAGTCGTCCCCGCGATCCAGGGCGCTGCGCAGCACCGCGACGGCCTGGTCGGGAGAGTGCCGGCCGAGGATCCCGCCTGCGGCGTTCGCCGCTGTTCCCGCGAGGCGCCGCTCGTAGGCCGAGCTGCCCCGGCAGGCCCAGTCGTGCAGCAATCCCCAGACGGCATCCGCTGATTCGGGGCGGCTTCCTGCCACGCCGAGCGCAGTGGCGGCGGCCTGCCGCAAGGGCCACGAGGTGCTTCCGGCCCATGTCGTGAGGAACCGGTGCGTGGCGTAATGGTGATCCGCCCAGGTGAGGACGCCGGCGGCGACCGCGGCCCGCGCCCGCACCTCGAGATCGCTGTGGCTCAGCAGCCTCCGCAACCACTCGAGCACGGCGTCGCGGCGGCCGTCGAGAGTGCTCCAGGCGTAGACGAGGATCACCTGGCCGAGCAGGGCGTTGCGGAACCGTACCCGCATCGGGCCGGTAGCGACTGCGGGCCCGGAGTCGGCTGCCTGGAGCTGTATCCAATGCTGCTCATAGCCCAACCGGTCCCGGAACCTCAGGTCGGGCGGGGCGAGGTCGGGGGGAGTGAGAGCCGCGCAGAGCTTGACCGCGGCCTCCGCGACAGTGAGGTAGCCGCTGTCCTCCAGGACGGCGGAGGCGAGGGTGAATGCGAGCGCTTCCGGTTCACGGTGCTGGTCGAACCATGCGCGCACCTGGCCGCTGGGATCGCGCAGGGCGGCCACCGCAGCTGCCACATCCCCGCCCGCGCTGATCACCGAGGCGAGGCGAACGGCGTGCCGTGCGGCGGGCTGCTCGCGCAGCGCCCCGGCGGTGCCGCTGGATTCGATCAGCGCGTGCAGCTCCGCGCGGGCGTCGGGATCCTCGCTGTGTCCCAGTACGCGACGTTCGAGGACGGCCAGCGGGTCGACCGGCGTCAGAGCGTGCCGGGCGACCGTTTCGCCGCCCGGTCCGGCGGCGGCCACGGCGAGGTCATGACCGCCTGTGAGCACGAGATGGCAGCCGGATGCGCGTAAGGCGGCGACTACAGAGGCCAGCTGCCGTACTCCAGCGCTCCCCCGTCCGGCACCGACGGCCCGGCTCGCACCGAAGGCCGCAGCGAATTCCCCAACCCCAGAAGGCCCGTCCGTCAGTTCGGCCAAATATCCGCAGTTTTTGACGGGCGGCTCCCAGCCCGGTTCGAGCATCGCGGCAGGCTCGAGGAGCCGGTGGCAGCCGCCGTCGCCCCCACCGTCCAGGGCGGAGGCTTCGGCCAGGAGGTTGACGGCGGTGGCCTCGCGGCCGCTGCCGGCGGGCCCTGTCAGGACGAGCAGTCGATGCTCGCACAGGCCGCCCAAGGCCTCGTCGTATCCCTCGGGTTGCACGAACAGGTCGGTGAACTCGGCGAGTTCCTGCGAGGTGAACGGCAGAGCAGCCTCTGTATTCCGCAGGCCCGCGGGGGTGCCGTACGGCCGACCGCCTGCTGTGTGGAACCCACCGCCGAAACTGACCGTGTCGTTGAACAGCGCGAGGGTGCCGATGCGGGTGCCGGACGCGTCGGCGTTCAGGCGCTGGGCGATGAGATCCGCGATGGCGCCTGCACGAAGCGCCTCGGATCGCTCGGCCGCTTCGTGCCCGACGCCGTCGGCGAGGGAGCGCAGGGCATCGGTCTCGCTGACGGGGCCATCGCGTTCCTCGCCGGAGAGCGGCTCGGGAGCGGTGTCCTTCGTGGCCGACGCTGGGTCGGTGGCAGTCGGTTCCGGTACGGGGGCCTCGGCTTCCGCACCGGGTTCGGCCGTGGGTTCCTTGCTCATGACTCTCGGTCTTCTGGAGGCTGGATCGGGTCATCCGGTGCGGTAGGCGCGCAGCGCGGACGCATCGCACGGCGGCGCGGGCCGCCTGAGGTCACAGACGCGTGCTCCGGTGGGTGAACGGCAAATCCACCTGCCGTTACGAGATGTTCCAGTCCCCCTGCACTTCGACCTTCTCATTGAAGACCTGCGCGTTCTTGATCATCGCCGCGTTGACCTGGGCACCGCGCCCCTGGGCACTGACTGCCTGGTCCACCAGGCGCCGCATCTCGTCCTCGAAGGACCGGTCACGCAGCATATGGGCGGCGATCACCCGCTCGAGCTCCTGCTGGGCGGCCTCGTCGCTCGGTGTCCGGGTCAGCCGGTCCAGTGCGTTCTGCGCGTCGGTGTCGCCGCGGAACCTCGCACGGATCCGCTCGACCAGACGCGCTCCGCCGCCCCAACCGGACCGTCCGGCCTCCTGGCCGACCGACTCCAGGGCCCCCTTGGCCATGAGCGCGACACCTGCCGCCGCGACGGCTGTTACCGGATCCATCTCTTGCTCTCCCCGTTTCCCGCACAGACAAGGCAGTTAATCTAGGGGACCTCCATAACTTTTGAATGCTCTTTCGCGCGGTTGGCCGAAACTCGCCTGACAGCCGCGCCCGTCGGAGGCGGGATGTCCGATGGGTGGAAATGTGGAGCAAGCGTGGATGTTTACCGTCCACTTGAAGTAAACGGTGCGAAGGTTCCACGGCGTGCCCTCCGCTGCCCGGCGCCCGCGGACGGACACCCTGGGCTGTTACCCGGCACTGGCCTCGACCCAGGAGCACTCATCATGTTCGACGCGGCCCACGAACCCCCGTACCCCGACGCCTTTCGACCGGACGAAGCACCTGCACCGCACGAACTGCTCGCGCCGCTGATCGGGTTCCTGGGCACCTGGACCGGTCGGGGAATTGGTGGGTACCCGACGCTCAATGAGGAGTTCGCGTACGCGCAGGAGGTCACCTTCAGCCACGACGGGCGTCCCTTCCTCCGCTACGAGGTGCGCGCCTGGCTCCTCGACGCGGACGACGCCCCGCTGCGGCCGTCGGCTCGGGAGAGCGGCTGGTGGCGGCTGCAGCCCGACGGGCGCGTGGAGGCGTTGATCACCCAGCCCACCGGCGTCGCGGAGATCTCGGTCGGCCGCGCCGGTGACGGCACGGTCGATCTCGCCACCCATGAGGTGGCCCTCACTCCCACAGCCAAGGAAGTCAACGCCACCCGCCGCCGCTACACTCTGACCGACGAGGACACGCTCGTTTTCGTCCACGACCTCGCGGCGGTTGGTCAGCCGTTGCAACACCACCTTTCGGCACAGCTTCGACGCGGGGGCAGAAGCTTCAGCGACCGTCTTCGGTTGGGTTGACCACGGAGACGCGGATTCGGTCCTACGCGCGGAAGGCCTTCCGGAGGAGTTCGCCGAACTCGGCGGGGTGGGTGGTCAGGCCGGTGTGCCCGCCGGGGAAGTGCAGGAGCTCCGTGCCGAGACGCTCGGCCAGGAGTGCGGCCGGACGGTAGGGCAGTTCGCCGCGCGAGTCCTGGCCGCAGGCGAGCACGAGCCGGTCCGACAGCGCCTCCAGGCGGTGGAGGTCCGGGGCGTAGGACATGAAGCTGGGCACGATGCGCCCGACGAAGTACGGCAGGTTGGCCATCGTCCGCTCGGCCCGGGCCGCCGCCTGGGGCGGAAGCTTGAGCTCGGCCTTCGGCTCGGCGGTGTCGTCGCCCTTCTTCTTCATACCGGCGGCGAACACGGCCATCGCCGGCATGAGCCCCTCGGCGCGGAACGTCTCCTGCACGCGTGCGACGAGAGCACGGTGTTCGGGGGCGTCCGGAAGGACCTCCACCAGCGGCGGTTCGTGCGCCACGAGGCGTTCGACGCGTTCGGGGTGGGCGGTGAGCAGGTGCACGGCGGCGATCGCGCCCGAGCTGGAGCCGAACACCCGGGCGGGCTCTCCGGGCGACAGCAGGTCCAGTATCCGCAGCGCGTCGTCGGCGTGCTCGGCCACACGCTGCTCGGCCTCGGGGTCGTCCAGCGTGCTGCGGGACATGCCGCGCGGGTCGTAGGTCGCGACGGTGTACTCGGCGGCCAGGTCGTCGGCGATGCCGTCGAAGGCGGCCGCGCCGCCCGACCCTCCGGGGATCAGCAGCAGGAGCGGGCCCTGACCGCGTACTTCGTAGTGCAGGGTCGCGCCGTTCACGCGCAGGCTGCCGGTGGTCGGGTCGGTCATGAGGAGTCTCCTTCTCGGGACGGGGGCCAGTGCTCCAGGAGGGCGTGCAGGGCGTCGAGGGCGCGGAGCCAGGACTGCTGCGGCGAACGCTGGTGCGCGAACCCGCCGGCGGCCTCCAGGGCGACGAATCCGTGGAACGTGCTGCGCAACAACCGGACCGCGTCGGTCAGGTCGGGCTCGGCCAGTCCGTAGCCGCGCAGCATGCCGTAGGTCAGCTCGACGGCGCGGCGCGGTCCGGGCGCCTGTGCGGCCAGCTCGGGGTCGATCTGGATCGGGGTCTGCGTCGCCATGTAGCGGCCCGGACGCTCGTGGGCGTACTCCCGCCAGGCGTTGGCGAACGCGACCAGCGCGTCCTTGCCCGCCCGCCCGGCGGTCGCCTCCGCGATACGGAGGGTCTTCTCGTCCGCCGCCAGCAGCGCGATCCGTCCGCGCAGATCCTCAAGGTTGCGCACGTGGCTGTAGAGGCTCGCGTCCTTCACGCCGAGCCGCCGTGCCACCTGCGACATGGTCACCCGGTCGAGTCCGACCTCGTCCGCCAGCTCGGCACCCGCGACCGTCACCCGCTCCGCCGTCAGCCCTGCACGCGCCATGCGCCCTCCAGTCGTTCCTAGTGGCTCTAGTTTTAACCTAGGGGTCCTAGGTAAGCAAGCGGGAGACAGCGCGAAGCCCGTCGGCCGGACCTGGGCACTGTCCGGGCCGGGCGGTCCAGCGGCCCAACGGCTCAGCCGGAGTGGGCGGGAGCCAGGCCCAGGGAGCGGAAGGTGACGCGCTGGTCGAACCACAGCAGGGTCACCGTCAGCGCGGCCATGACGAGTCCGAATGCGAGGTGGCCGGCCGTCGAGGCGACCGGAGCGCCGACGGCGGCCAGCAGACCGTGGACGCCGAGGCGCAGGGCGACCAGGGCGAACACGATCTTGCGGGTGCGGGAGTTCTTGAGCATGGCCTTCACCAGCTTCGCCCGGCGGCGCAGCACCGTCAGGCCGACCAGGATGTTCACGGCGCAGAGGACGGCGAGGACCATCCAGGCGCCGTCCCACGCCTTGCAGAGGTCGAACGCCGCGGCCAGGGCGCCTTCGAAGGTGAAGAACCACACCGGCAGCGGCTTCACCCCGGAGAGGGCGGCGGCCTGCGTGTTCTCGGTCTGCCGCTCGGTGATGCCGTTCATGTGACCCGCTCCTGAAGGTGATGTGACGTGTGCGTGTGCCGGCTTTCCGACAGCCACGATCATTCCGGCCGGTGGACGTCGTCGGCAGAGTTGGGTGTCCTCCCTCCTCCATGACAAATGTCGTATCGGGGCGGCGGACGGGCTGCTCGGGTTGCCGTGCGGAAGCCATGAGGAAACGGATGCGTGAGAATCGATGGCCACCCATCGGCGCCTGATCCAGGGCGGCGAGGCAGTGACGGGGCCACGAGGCGGAGGAGACAGGATGCTGACCGAGACCGAGTTCCGGACCGAAGACCTACCCGGTACGGACCGGTTCGACTTCTGGCGCGAACGCATCGGCCGCACCCACGCGCCGCTGGACCTGCACAGCGAATACGCGGCGGATTACCGGGCGCATCTGCGCGTCGTGGAGCTCGGCGCGGTTCACATCTGGCCCACGACCCACCAGGCCCTTCGCTTTCGCCGGACCCCGAAGCTCATCCGCCAGTCCGATCCCGAGCGGTACCACTTCGGGATCCCTCTGCACGGCACCCACCGAGTCGCCTGGGACGACCGGAATGCCGTACACGGGCCTTACGAGATAGTGCCCTTCGACAGCTCACGGGCTTGCGAAGTCACCTGCGTCAACGGAACCGATCCCTTCTACGGGATCGGGATCGAAATCCCCAAGTCGTTACTGCACCTGCCGCAGAGCGCAATGGACCGGCTGTTCGCCCGTGGAATGTCCGGACGGGAGGGGATGGGCGCCCTACTCGTCCAGTTCCTCACCCAGCTGACGGCGGACACCAGCCCCTATCTGCCGTCCGACGGCCCCCGTCTGGGAACGGTCGTGGTCGACCTGCTGTCCGCACTGTTCGCTCACACTCTGGACGCCGACCGCTCCCTTCCGCCGGAAACCCGCAGCCGGACTCTGGTGCTGCGCATTCGCTCCTACGTCCAGCAGAACCTGCACGACCCGAGGCTGACCCCGCGCGCGATCGCCGCCGCGCACAACATCTCCACCAGCTATCTGCACCGCCTCTTCCAGGACGAGCACGAGACCGTCGCGGCCTGGATCCGCCAACAGCGCCTGGAATGCGCCCGCCGCGACCTCGCCGACCCCGCGATGTCCTCCACCACCATCCAGGCCATCGCCGCCCGCTGGGGCTTCACCCGCGCCGCTGACTTCACACGCGCCTTCCGCACTGCCTACGGCATGCCGCCCAAGCACTACCGCCAGCAATGCCTCCACAGCCCTGCTGAACCGACTGCGTGGACTCATTGCTAGGAACCTGTGGACGCTGCGCGAACGACTTCCGGCCGTATCTCCGGCAAGCTGGCTGACAGCTGCAGCCGGGAGGCGGAGGTGTCGGCAAGCCGGATCGGCTTCCAGCGCGTACCTGCAAGGACATACGGGGGTTTTCCTTGCAGGTACCGGCCCCCCCATCCCGTGTCTGCAGCGCAGACCCCGGCTACTGCATCAGCTCCATGTGGGGATGCTCCGGCGACGCCGGGCATATGTAGAGCTGCTGTTTGTAGCCGCTGCCGATCTGGACCCTGGTCGGCCGCACCGCGTCGCGGTGACGATCGCCGGTGGAGGCGGCGGCGTCCCGGACTTCGTACGGGATCCAGCTGTCGTCGGCCGCGTTCCATTCGAACGTGGCGATGGTCAGCAGCGGATCCATCTCGGTGCCGCAGGCCCGGCAGATCCGGGGGGAGGGGTCGGTGTAGCCCCACTGGGCCCAGCCGCCGGCCTTCCAGCCGGGGGCGACGGACAGCGCGTTGTGGTAGAAGGACTCGGGGTAGGGAGCGTAGGAGCTGTCCACACCGTCGACTCCCTGCCACCTGCTCCAGTCCCCCAGCTGCTCTTGCAGCTCCTTGCTCAACTCGCTGGAGCTGGGGTATTCGGTGACCTCCTCCGGCGCGAGCACGCACGGCACGGGCACATACTCCTCGCACTCCACCAAGGGCGGCTCCGGAGGCGAGGTCAGGATGTCGGTGACGGCGGCCGCGGACCGCCAGAACACCGCGGTCCTGGGCATGTAGATCTCCTCAGGGTGGTCGAGGGGGCACCACAGCACCTGGAGCAGATCGGCCTCCGACCCCCCGGGCGGGCGCAGCAGGGGGACGTCACGCGCGTACAACTGGGCCACGGGCAGCATGGCGACCGGGCCGTCGGCCACTCGTCGTCGAAGTCGGTCTGCAGCACCCGCTCAAGGACCGCCCTCTCCTCCGGCGTGTACGAGCCGGCGCCGGGATCGTCGGGGTGCATCGCCTCCCGCGCCCGGACTCGCCGCTCCAGCCGCAGCACCTCCAGCGAGTGGGATGCGCCCGCGTGCGGCTCGTCGCAGTGCGGCCACGGCTCGTCGGCGGGCCACAGCAACGGCCCGCCGATCGAACTGTCGTGCAGCGACGGGTCGCCGGGGTGGGGGTGCAACCGGGTTGCCTTGCGTGCCAGCGGAGCCAGTTGGGGAAAGAGCGTGGCGACGTCGAGCGGCCGTGGCGGGGTGGTACGGATGGCGGTCATAGCGGCGATGTTGCCAGCAGCCTCTGACAATGGGCGTACCGATCCGTGCCCACTGCGCGTCAGCCAACGACACACCCGGAGCAACGTCCCCCTGATCCAAGCGAAACTGCCTGGGCCAGGCCTAGGGTGGTACTGGCTTTCCCAGGAACGGCAGAGCTCTGGGTCGCCGTTTCGGCCGGGCGCAGAGTGGTCCGCATCAGCCCACCGCGCCGGCCCGCCGGGGCCCGGCGGGCCGATGGGTGCCCACCGGCTCGCCCGGCCCCATCGGCTCACCAGGACCATCGGCCGTCGGGGCCAACACCGGCCCCTCGGCCACCCGGTCCACTCGGTCCAACCGGCCCAACCGGTCCACCCGGTACCGGCCTGCGCAGCAGACCCAGGAGCACGTACCCATGAGCTACCCCGCCCTCGCCACCCGCACCGCGGTCGTCACCGGAGCCGCCAGCGGCATCGGCGCGGCCGTCGCCCGCCAGCTCGCCGCCGGTGGCGCCCGCGTCGCGCTGCTCGCCCGGCGCACCGACCGGCTGGAGGCGCTGACGGCCGAAATCACCGCGGCCGGAGGCCAGGCCCTCACCGTCACCGCCGACGTCACCGACCAGGCATCCGTCGACGCGGCCGCCAAGGCCGTCCACGATGCCTACGGCCGGGTCGACCTGGTGGTCAACAACGCCGGTGTGATGCTGCCCAATCCCCTCGCCGACGGCCGGCTCGACGAGTGGACCCGCATGATCGACACCAACCTCACCGGCGCCCTGCGCGTCATCCGCGCCTTCACCGCCGACCTCACCGCGGCCGCCGCCGACGGCCGCACCGCCGACCTGGTCAACGTCTCCTCCATCGCCTCCCACGTCCTCTTCCCCGACTACGCCGTGTACGGAGCCACCAAGGCCGCCCTCACCCAGCTGTCCGCAGCGCTGCGCACCGAGCTGGGCCCGCTCGACGTCCGGGTCAGCACCATCGAGCCGGGCCTGACCGACACCGAACTCGGCGGGCACATCGACAACCCCGAACTGCGCGAACAGCTCGGCGGCATGTTCGATGCGATGCCCGCCCTCGCCGCCGAGGACATCGCCGACGTCATCGCGTACACCGTCAGCCGCCCCCGGCACGTCAACCTCCGCCAGTCGATCGTCCTGCCGACCCGCCAGGCCTGACGCATTTCGCCAGGCACCGCGCCGGGACCCGGGCGGCCGCTGCGCCTGGCGGCCCGCGCGCCCGGTGTCCCGCGCGCCCGGTGTCCCGTGCGCCCGGTGTCCCGTGCGCCCGGTGAGCCTGGCCCTGACAGGGCCAGGCTCACCACCCACACCACCAGGCACAATCACCGCATGAGCACAGCGATCGACCTGGGTGCGTTCCTGCGGACCCGCCGCGCCCGTCTACGCCCCGAAGACGTCGCCCTGCCGGACTACGGCGGCCGGCGCCGGGTCGCAGGGCTGCGCCGCGAGGAGATCGCCCAGCTCGCCGGCGTCAGCGTCGACTACTACATCCGCATGGAACAGGGCCGCGTGCGCCCCTCACCGGCCGTCCTCGACGCCCTCGCCCGCGCCCTGCGCCTGGACGAGGACGAGACCCGCCACTTGCACCGCCTCGCCCAGCCCCGCCCCACGGCCCGGCATGCTCCCCGGCCCCGCCCCGAACAGCAGCAGGTGCGCCCCATGCTCCGGCTTCTGCTGGAGGAATTGCGGGACGTCCCGGCCATGGTGATGGGCCGGCGCATGGACATCCTCGCCTGGAACACCGCCGCCTGCGCCCTCTTGGGCGACTACGCGTCCCTGAAACCCGCCGAACGCAACATCCCCCGCATCACCTTCCTCGACCCCGCCTCCCGGCACCTCTACGCGGACTGGACCGCCTGCGCCCGCGAGAACGTCGCCTACCTGCGCCTGGAGGCCGGCCGGTACCCCGACGACCCGCAGCTGACGAGCCTGATCGGGGAGTTGTCGCTGAAGAGCGAGGACTTCCGCCGGTGGTGGGCCGAGCACCCCGTCCAGGACAAGACGTCCGGCACCAAGCGGTTCCACCACCCGGTCGTGGGCGACCTGGCCCTCACCTACGAGACCCTGCGGGCCGCGGACGACCCCAGCCAGGCCCTGATCACCTACGCCGCCGCCCCCGGCACCTCCTCCCACGACGCCCTCCGCATGCTGCTGGCCTGGGCCGCCCCGACGGCCACGACTGCCCCGCACACCACGGTCGGCGGACGACGGGGGCACGAGGGCTGAGAGGCCACGGGTCACGGTCCGGCCTATGGCCGGAAAGAATTGCTACGACCTTCTGAACTCTCAGGATTTGCACACCGGTTGTGCCACCATTCGCTACCGTCTCCTCCGCAACCACCTCCGACGGGTGGTCGCTCCATGGCATCGGGAGTCCATCCGCCCTCGCACGCCGCATCGAAGCGACGCGCCTGGACGGCTCTGGTGACGGGTCCGTGGAGGCGGCGCTTGCGTCGTCATGCAGTGGCGTTCCGCGCTCCTGCGCAGCACACCGATGACGCACCCGTCCTCACCGTGTCCCCGTACCGCACTCCACGGCCGTGCACTCGGCGTACTTCCGCCTTCCGCCGTCGGCCGGCGCCTCGTGCGTACGGGCATCGCGCTGCGACGGGTGTCGACCCCATGAGGAGGTTGCCACCCATGGCTGCCCGTAAGAGCACCTTCCAGTTCCTCGCCCCCAACAGCCTGGACGTGATCTCCGACGCCGTCCCGCTCGACGGCGTGTTCCCTCTGCTGCCGCCGGTCTTCGAGCCCCTGAGCGGCGAGCGCGCCCTCTCCGACGGGGAGCCGCCCACCGAGCTCGGCAAGGCCGTCATGGAGTGGTACGGCCAGGCCCGGGGCTGCCCGCCCGAGGAGACCCCGGCCGGGCTCGTCCGGGCCATCGAGGCGGTCTCGGTCGGGCGGGAGAACGTCGCGGCCGTGCGCCGGGCGCACTGGCGGCGCAACCACGCGGGGTTGCTGTCGGTGGCCCAGCTCGTCGTGTGCGTCCCGATGGTGCGACCGGCCACCGTGCAGCCGCGCATGGCCGCCTCCGCCCAGCGGATCATGCGCGAGGAGTACAAGCAGTCATTGATCCACGAGGTCGGTAACGGCCTGCGCATCCAGGCCGGCTCCGCCCAGCACCTGCGCGACATCACCGACGCGCAGAAGAAGGTGCGCATCCCGCATGCGTACGCGGGCGAGGCCGAGAAGGAGTTCGCCGACTCGCTGGCCCTCGAAGGGATCCGCGAGGAGATCCGCGGATTCGCCTACGACATGTACGTGTCCGACGGCGAGCGCGGCCACCTCGTCGAGACGGACGACGGCTGGACGCGGGTGAGCGTCGCCCAGTCGTTCATGGCCCAGCTGATCGGCCTGGACGCCGACCTGTCCACGCTGCACTGGGAGAACCCGGCCGACGGCACCCTCACCGTCCGCCCGCACACCCCCGACAGCATCGAGGCGGCACACCGGGAGCTGCGCTTCGAGGACGCGTCCTTCGCCGTGTGGCCTGCCGGCCGGACGAGGAACGCCGTAGAGGCATGGCTCGACGGCGCCTCGCCGGAGGCCCAGGCGACCCTGCGCATGATGACGGCCCGGATGGACATCGGTATCGCCGTCCGGCCGTACCGCGAGAACAGCGACCACGACGTGGTCTACGCCGACATGGCCCGCTTCCACGTCAAGGGCCAGAACCCGACCTTGTGGGGGAAGGCGGACGACGAGGCCTTCAAGGCCCGGACGGTCGTCAACGACCTCGTGCGCCGCGACTACGTCACCGAGGAACAGCGGGACGTGTTCTTCGGTGACACGGTGGTGCCCTGGGCGGACGACCCGGCGTGCACTCCTTACCGCAACCGGGTGGTGGCCACCACCCACGTCATGGTCTCCACGGTGGTGGACGACCCGGCCGTCTCCACCCGCTACCGCGTGGTGCGCGAGACGCTCAAGCGACTGCGGGTGCCCAACTCGCCCCTGCAGGCGGCGACCACCACCGCCTCGCTTGCCGGCCTGGTCGCGGGCCTCGAAGGGGACGGCGAGATGGGCCAGTTCACGGCGGTGATCGCGCGTTCGTTCCGCAAGGCGGAGTTGCGCGACATCGGTCAGCACGGCGGCAACTGGACCGAGTTGATCGAGCGGGACGTCGAAGAGATCGCCGAGGGCGCCCGCCAGGAGCTCGAGAACGCCCTGCACGCCAAGCGGACCCGGCTGAGCCCGCACCAGCGAGCCCTCGCCGTCCTCGCCCTCGTCGCGCACGCGGCGAACCCCGCGCTGCGCGACTACCGCCGCCCGGACGGCGGTACGAACCCCGACGGCACCCCCCGCACGATCCGCTACCCGTCGTCGATGACCCTGACCGGCCGTGGCGGTCGCGGTGGCGTGATCAAGGTCGAGGCGGATGTCATCTTCTTCCACGCGGCCCGCTCGCCCGAGGGAATCGACCAGCTCGAGGCGATCATCGCCGCGGCCACCACCGAGAAGCCCTTCGTCCCGGTCGACCCGGCCAGCGGTGACGAATTGCTGGAGGAGTGGCTGCGGCGGCGGTGGGCGAACGGCCCCGGCCCCGGTCCCGACAGTCGGCCCGCCGACCGTCCCGACCGCGGTACGGACGGCTTCGCGGGCCGCTCTGCAACCGGGGCCTCTGCCCTCGTACCCGGGGCACGTACCGATGGCGCCGACCTGGGCCCGGCCGACCGGTCCGGGGCGGTCCTCACCCTCTGGTCGGACACGCCGGACGCACCGGAGGAGGAAGAGGGCCGGGCCGGTGGTGCCCACCCGCTCGCCGACACCGGCGAATGGGGGCAGGCCACGGCCGATCTGGTCGAGGACATCGACCACCTGGCCGCCCGGGCGAGCGCGCTCGCCGACGTCCGGGTGGACGCAGTACGCGCCGGCATCGACGAGAAGGACTACGACCCCGACGACGAGAGCCTGCCCCGCATGATCGACGCGGTGGGCATCGACCCGGAGGTGGAGGGCGGCACCGACGAGTCCCTCGAAAGCCTGCGCCGCTTCCTCCGGCAGGGCGTGATGGCCTACCTCAAGCAGCAGGCCCGCCGGTGACCGTAGACCCGGCGATGACCGCCCTCGAGACCGAGAACGACCGCGCCACAGGCACAGTCACCGTCGACGAGGACGGCCGCCCCGTCGTCCGCCGACCCCCGCACGTCACCGACCGATGGTGGCAGGACGTGATCGCCCTCCTCGGCCCGACCCTGCACTCCACACCCGCCATGCCGGCCACATCCACCCCATCCGCCACGGCGGTGACCGCGACCTCGGTCACCGTGCGCCGGGACCGGATCCGTGCCCTGCCCCGGCTGCTCGCCCGCTACCCCGCGGCCGCCGCCCGATGGACCTGGACCCCGGCCGCCGAGCGGCTGCGCGCGGGCGGGGTCGCCGCGGCGGACGGACTGGTCCGGCTTCTCGCAGCCGACGTCGCCGAACAGTCCGTCTGGCCGGCCGGACTCGACCTCGCGGCCCTGGGATTCGTCCGGCCGCTGCGCCCCTTCCAGCGCACGGCCGTGGCGCGGCTGCTCGCCGCGGGCGGCGGGGCGAACTTCTCCGTGCCGGGCTCGGGGAAGACCACGGTGGCGTACGCCGTGTTCACCGCGCTACGTGCCCGGGGAGCGGCACACGCCATGCTCGTGGTCGCACCGCCGTCCGCGTTCGAGGCATGGGTGGAGGAGGCCCGCGCCTGCTTCGCGCCGGACCGGGTGCCCTCCGTCGCCGTACGCCCCCGGGTCCTCGCGCGCGTCGACACCGTCGTGGTGCTCAATTACGAGCGGCTCGGCGACCCGGTGGTGCGCGCCGGGCTCGCCGGCTGGTCCCGCGGCCGGAAGGTCCTCACCGTGTTCGACGAGGCCCACCGCGCCAAGGCCGGCGCGGCGTCCCGCCGTGGCGCGGAGGCGGCGGAACTCGCCCGCCGCGCCGATGCCGCGATGGTCCTGACCGGCACCCCGATGCCCAACCGGCCGCGCGACCTGGAGGCCGTGTTCGACCTGGTGTGGCCGGGGCAGGGGCACCGCCTTGTCAACGGCGACCTCGCCCGCCTCCGGGAACGGGCCTACGTGCGGGCCACCAAGGACGACCTGGAGCTGCCGCCGCTGCACCTGCGGGTGGAGCGCATCGCCCTCGACTCCACCCACCGTGCCCTGTACGACGCCATGACGAGCCGGGTACGGGAGTGGGCGCGGGAGGCGGAGGGGCCCGAGGGGCGCGAGGGGGCCGCGTCGGGGGCGGTGGCGGCCCAGGCGGGCCGTGCCCTGTTGCATTTGATCGCCGCCGCGGCCAACCCGGCCGCCGTCTTCGCCCCGGGCCGCCCGTGGTCCCTGCCGCTGGAGGCGGCCGCCCACGCGGACCTGGCATCGCTCATCGCCGACCCGGCCGGGCACATCCGCCCGGCCAAGGTCGTCCGCGCCGCCCAGCTCGTCGCCGAGAACCGTGCCCAGGGCCGTAAGACCGTCGTCTGGTCCGGCTTCCTCGGCAACGTCGAGGCCCTGACCACGGCGCTGGCCCGGCACCGCCCCGCCGTCGTCACGGGCGCCACCCCGCTCGACGGCCCTGCGGGCCGGACCGACCGCCGGACCGAGCTCGACCGCTTCCGTCACGACGAGGACTGCTGGGTGCTGGTCGCGACCCCGCAGACCCTGGGGGAGGGGGTCTCCCTGCATCTGGCGGCGACCGACCAGGTGCACCTGGACCGCGGGTACGCCGCCGGCACCTGGCTCCAGGCCATCGACCGCACGCACCGCCTGGGCCTGCCCGCGGATGCCCGCCCCACCTGTACGGTGCTGCTCGCCGCCGACACCGTCGACGAACGGGTCAACGAGGTGCTCAACCACAAGGTCGCCGCCCTGGCCGCCGCGCTGCGCGACCCGGCGCTCCGGCCCGTCGCGGATCCGTCTTCGACGGACGAGGACACGGACGGGCTGCTGGGTGACATCGACGCGCTGCGTGAGCTGCTGGGGCTGCAGTAGCCGCTCGATATGTACCCCAAATCATCACACCGGGCAATTCCGTCCGGGGAAATTCAACAAGTTCTTGCCCTGAGTTCTAGTGGATGCGGACCTTCCCCGCTTCGTGCTCCTCGTCGAGGATCGTGTGACATCCGGAAGCACTCCGTCCGCTTCGTCGACTCTGTACTCCTATGAGGACTCATGTTGGCTCCATTCGACCCCCATGCCGTGCCCTCTAGATGGAGATTCGTCGAAGGCTCTGTGCTCCGATATGCCCGGAATAAGTCATGCCGCACAGCGAATGGGGGAGCGCTGGCCCGTTGAGATTCCGGATCGGTCGCCCCAGCAGCACATCCGTACGCCCGGCTCCGGAAGACTCGGTACCCGCCCCTGCCCAGGTCGCACATACCGGAGAGCCGGAGACCGCGGAACCGCCCTTGTCGGACCACGAGATAGGCCTCATCAGGGCTTCCCTGTCGGTAGTCGAGCCGCAGGCAGGGGAAATAACGGTCTACTTCTACGCAATCCTTTTCGCTCGGTACCCCGAGGTCCGTTCGATGTTCCCGCACGGGATGGACCCCCAGCGCGATCGCCTCCTGCGCGCGTTGTTGCGCATCGTGGATCTGGTCGACGACCCCGAAAATCTCGTCCGTTTCTGCGGAAGCCTCGGCCGGGATCACCGCAAGTTCGGCGCACTCCCCGCGCACTTCCCGGCGGTGGGCGAATGCCTCCTCGCCACTCTGGCCCGGTATGCCGGCTCCGCGTGGACGCCGGAAATCGCGGCCGCCTGGACGAAGGCGTACGGCACGGTCGCCCAAGTCATGATCAATGCGGCCGAGGAGGACGAGGCGGTACGGCCCGCCGTATGGCCCGCCACGGTCGTGCACCGTGTCTCGCGCGGCCATGGCATCGCCGAAATCACCGTGCGTCCCCATATGGACTACGCATACGCCGCAGGCCAGTACGTGAGCGTCGAGACCCCATGGTGGCCGAAGCACTGGCGCTATTACTCCGCCGCCAACGCGCCGCGTCAGGACGGCACGCTCACTTTTCACGTGCGCGCGGTGCCCGGCGGCTCGGTCAGCAATGCGCTGGTGCACCGAGCGGTGGTGGGAGACGTCATCCATCTAGGGGCCCCGATGGGCGACATGGTCCTGGACGCGGCCGACCATAGAGACCTCCTCTTCGTAGCCGGCGGCACCGGTCTCGCGCCGATCCGCGCACTCATCGAAGAGGTCGCCCGCCGAGGGGGACGTCACCAAGTGCAGCTGTTCCTCGGCGCCCGAACCGGGGCCGAACTGTACGGCGTCGACGACATGCTCCGGATGGCCCAACGGAACCACTGGCTGACCATCAAGGCCGCGGTCTCCGACGAGTACATCCCCGGAATCCGCGGATCCCTGCCGGACGTACTGACCGAGTACGGGCCGTGGTACGAGCACGACGTCTTTCTCAGCGGCCCGGCTCAGATGGTCGCCTCCGCCAGGGAATCGCTCACCCTCAACGGCACTCCGCTCGACCGTATCCACCACGACCCGTTCGAGACCCCCGTCCTGTCCACTCCCTGAGCCGCACCACCCTCGTATCCGCCCTGCCAGGAGACCTCTTCGTGACCGTGCCCCCGCCGCCTTTCGGATCAGCAGGTGAGCACCAGCTGCAGCAGCACCTCGGCACCTCCGACCGTGCTGCCCGGTTCTACGACCAACAGGTGCGGCGCCATCTCACCCCCGAGATGCGGGATTTCATCGGCCGCCAGTCCATGGTCTTCCTGGCCACCGCCGACTCCCACGGGGAATGCGATTCCAGCTTCCGCGCCGGCCCACCGGGTTTCGTCCACGTCATCGACTCCCACACCCTCGCCTACCCCGAATTCCGCGGAAACGGCGTAATGGCCAGCGCCGGCAACATGCTCGAGAACCCCCACCTCGGCATGCTCTTCGTGGACTTCACCCACCACCACGTGGGCCTCCACGTCAACGGCGTGGCCCACCTCTACGGCGACTACGACCTCCGCAGCATCCACCCCGGCCTACCGACTGACGTAGCCCCCGGCCGCAGCCCCGAAATGTGGGTCCACGTCACGATCGAGGAGGCCTACATCCACTGCTCCAAGTACATCCCCCACCTGGAACCGGCCCCCCGCCCGGCCGGCCGCGACGCGGGCCGGCCCAAGGACTCGGAGTACTTCACCACGCCCCGTACGACACACTGGCCGAGCCATTCGTGAACAGCGGGTAGTGGGGAGCGGCCTCGCGGCCGATTACCCCAGCTCCCACCCGGACGGGGCGGCGCCAAGGGTCGTAGTGCCGCGGCAGAGGCCCTCGACGCGGAACCACAGGCCCGGGGCGTAGACCGCATGGATGACGGCCCCCTCGCCCCTTGTGACCCGCAGGATTCTCAAGACGCCGCCGGGAAGTACGTCGTACTGGTAAGTGATCTCGGAATCACCCTCGACGGTGTCTTCGTAGGAGACATCCGCCGTACGGTCGTTCGCGTATTCCTTCGGCGGGCGATTCTCCACCAGCTTGATGAAGACGCTCATGGGCCAACGGTACGGGCCTTTCGCAAGCTTCGCCCTCCGGCATGAGGGGAGGCCGCTGAGCTGGGGGTCTGTACGGGGCATGTGCGCGGGCTGTTCAGGCCTTGTCATCCTGCGGATGGTCGGCCGCCGCAGGCCGGCTGGTCACCAGCCAGGATCGTGCGGGCTCGGGGGGATGCGTGGTGTCCACGGTGAGGTGGAGGCGGGTACCGCCTTCGCGGCCGGCCGGGTAGCTGCGTTGCTCGGTGGAATCGAAGCAGCGCCGGAGGACTTCCGCGACGCGGCGGGCGGTCTCGGGGGACGCGGCGACGACGCGAATGTCGGCGTGTCCCGCCGGCGGCACCGGCTCTGCCGGTGTGCGGGTGGGTGTTGTGCGTGCGGATGTCATGTTCACCACCTCAGGCCGGAGAAGAGCCGTAGTTGCCTGCTGTCCACATGTGGTTGCTCGCGGCGGCTTCGGGCGAGGGAAGCCCCGACCGGCTTCCCGGCCGGTGTCGGCGCGGTCCCGCCCTCGGTCTCCCACTCCTCCTCGCTGTCCCGTGACTCGGCCACTTCGCCCGCCGCTCGCTCGTCGTCCATCAGCATGCTCGCGGTGAGAAGGCTTCCGGGGACGGCCGCGGCGGTCATCAGCCGGGCGGCCGCGGCCGGGCTGGTCTCCGGCGGGACGACCAGCAGGTCCCAGCGGCCCCCGGAGCAGGAGAACAGCAGCAGCTTGTGCGGGTCCTGTTCACCGGCGAACCAGCCCACGTGCACCGTGTGTCCGGTGACGGGCACCTTGCGGGGGATCACGGGCCAGGAGGCAGGGTTCACCGTGACGCGGGTGATCCGCCCCCAGCAGCGGTCCAGCCTGTCCGTCAGTGCGGGGAGTTCGCGGGAGAGGTCGCGCGAGCGAGGCCACCAGGCGCCGTCCAGCAGGCCCGGTGTCCTTCCCGGGGTCAGGGACAGGCGGGCGGGCGGCGAAGGGGCGCGCTCGTCAGCGGTCGTACGGTCGATGGTCACGGTCATGCTGCGGACCTGCCCCCGGGCTCGTCGACTGCCCGGCATCGTGGCTCACCGGAAACGACACCCGCGTGGAAGCCGGTGTACGAAGTGCTCCCGGTCTTCTCACCCTACTCCGGCTCTACTCCGGTCGGCGTTCCGAGATCGCCGGCGACCAGGCGATTCTCCGGTGAGCGCGGGCGTGCGCCCGGTGCTGCCGGCGAGCCTGCCGCCGGGCCCGCGGAGTACGGTGGGATTACCCGCGAGCGCTTCGCCCGGTGACTGCGACGCACCCCGGACGACGAATGAACGCGCCGAATTCGCCGAATTCTCGGAGACAGGCGAGCACACCATGGCCGATTCCGACACCCCGGACCTCCCCAGGCTTCTGCCGGACGCGATTCACCACGCCGTGAAACCCGGAACGGCGCTCCTGCGGCTGGAGACGACGCAGGAGCGCGGAGGAATCCTGGACGGCGCGTGGTGGCCGCGCTCCCGCGACATCGGCGCCGAGCTTCCCGGCCTGATCAGCGCCCTGACCGAGCACCTCGGCCCCATCACACGCGTCGGCCTGGACGCGAGCGCCTGGGAGGCGCTCCCCACACGGCTGACCGTCGACGACAGGGTCGTCCACCTCGATTCCTTCCCCGTCGGTGACGACACGGTCCTCATCACCCGGGGCGACAACGATCACTTCACCCTGCTGGTGGTCCCACCCGACGCGGCACTCGACGCGGCCCGGGCGGCGATGGCCAGAGCCGTACGGGCGGACAACGTCACCCAGGCCGGACAGATCCTCATCGACACCGGCAGCACCCCGCAGACCTGAACGTCCGGTCAGCCACCAATGAAGGACATCCGGACCCGGCGGTCGGGGACGTCCCGGCCGGCCGTCACCAGAACGACGGACTGCGAGGCCCCCAGCTCCAGCTCACCGCCGACCACGGGCAGCGTGGCGTGGGGCAGGTGGCGTTCTGTTCAGCCCTGTCCGTGACGTACGGGCAGGACTAGGCTGCGCGGTGGGGCCCCAGCCCTCGGCAGCGTCGAGGTGTGACCCGCTCCGAGGAGGCACGTGGTGCCCGTAGAGCGCACAACCGTCCCTGTCCCCGCTCCCGCCGAAGCTCCGCGAGGGGCAGGCGGGCGGGTGTCCGCATCGCACTACCACTTCTCACTCTCCGGTGGCGGCCCACGGGAGCGCGTGCTCATGGTGCGCGGAAGGCTGGACCTCTCCGGCGTTCCGAAGCTGCGCGAGTGCCTTCTGCACGTATCCCACAGCCCCGGAAGCCGCCTGCTCCTCGACCTGTCCGGCGTCCCTTCCTGTGACGCTCTGGGCCTCGGCCTGCTCGTCGCCGCCGCCCGCTGCGCCCGCCACTCCGGCGGCGACCTCTGCCTTGTCGCACCGCGTCCCGCTGTCGCCCAGGCGCTGAAGACCAGCGGGCTGAGCAGGATCCTCCCGGTCCTTCCCGGCTTTGACGGCCAGGGTCACTAGGCGTTGCTCCACCCGGCTGTGCTGGAATACGAGTCGAGCAGGTCCACCACGAAGACCAGGGTCGAGCCCGGCGGGATCAACGGCGAGGGCGACTGTTTGCCGTAGCCGAGACGCGGGGGAACGATGATCTCGCGCCGGCCGCCCACCTTCATCCCCCTCACCCCCCGGTCCCAGCCCTTGATGACCCTGCCACTGCCCACGGCGAACTTGAACGGCTGGCCCCGGTCCCAGGAGGCATCGAACTCCTTCCCGGACTCGAAGGTCACCCCGACATAGTGGACCCTGACCATCATGCCCGGCTCCACCTCAGCCCCGTCCCCGACGACCAGGTCCCGGATGGTCAGCTCGGTAGGAGCATCACCCTCCGGAACCTCGACCTCGGGCTTCGTCAGTTCACCCATTGCAGCCTCATCACTCTCCGTCGAAAGCCCCCGCACGGACCGGCCGGACACGTGGACACCCATGCAGCAGGTGGTCACGCTACCCGCAGCAATCGCCCGAACGAGACGAGGCGCAGACGGCTGCCGGCACACTGGCACGCTTTGTTGCTCGCTCAGAAGAGGCCCAGCTTCTTCGGCGAGTAGCTCACCAGCAGGTTCTTCGTCTGCTGGTAGTGGTCCAGCATCATCTTGTGGCCCTCCCGCCCTATCCCCGACTGCTTGTAGCCGCCGAAGGCGGCATGGGCCGGGTAGGCGTGGTAGCAGTTCGTCCAGACCCGGCCCGCCTGGATGGCTCGGCCTGCGCGGTAGGCCGTGGTGCCGTTGCGGGTCCAGATGCCGGCGCCCAGGCCGTAGAGGGTGTCGTTGGCCAGGGAGATCGCTTCGTCGAAGTCCTTGAAGGGGGCCACCGCCACCACCGGGCCGAAGATTTCTTCCTGGAAGACGCGCATGTCGTTGCGGCCCTCGAGGATGGTGGGCTGGACGTAGTAGCCGCCCTCGAGTTCGCCGCCCAGTTCGGCTCGGGCGCCGCCCGTGAGGGTGCGGGCGCCTTCCTGGCGGCCTATGTCGAGGTAGGAGAGGATTTTCTCCAGCTGGTCGTTGGAGGCCTGGGCGCCGATCATCGTGGTCGTGTCCAGGGGGTGGCCGGGTGCGATCGCTTCGGTGCGGGATATCGCTGCTTCCAGGAACGGCGCGTAGTGGCCGCGTTGGATCAGGGCGCGGGACGGGCAGGTGCAGACTTCGCCCTGGTTCAGGGCGAACATCGTGAAGCCCTCCAGGGCCTTGTCGAGGAAGTCGTCGTCGGCGGCCGAGACGTCGTCGAAGAAGATGTTCGGGCTCTTGCCGCCGAGTTCGAGCGTCACCGGCTTCAGGTTCTCGGAGGCGTACTGCATGATCAGGCGGCCCGTCGTCGTCTCGCCGGTGAAGGCGATCTTGGCGACGCGGGGGCTCGACGCCAGTGGCTTGCCCGCCTCCGCGCCGAAGCCGTTGACGACGTTCACCACGCCCGGCGGTATCAGGTCCGCCACCAGGTCCAGCCAGACGTGGATCGAGGCCGGGGTCTGCTCGGCGGGCTTCAACACCACCGCGTTGCCCGCCGCCAGGGCCGGGGCGAGCTTCCAGGCGGCCATCAGGATGGGGAAGTTCCACGGGATGATCTGGGCCACCACGCCCAGCGGCTCGTGGAAGTGGTACGCGACCGTGTCCTCGTCGAGCTCGGAGAGGCTGCCCTCCTGGGCGCGGATCGCGCCCGCGAAGTAGCGGAAGTGGTCGACGGCGAGCGGGATGTCGGCCGCGAGGGTCTCGCGGACCGGCTTGCCGTTCTCCCAGGACTCGGCGACCGCGAGCGCCTCGAGGATGTGCTCCATGCGGTCCGCGATGCGGTTCAGGACCGCGGCGCGCTCCGCCGGGGACGTGCGGCCCCACGCCGGGGCCGCGGCGTGCGCGGCGTCCAGGGCGCGTTCGACGTCCTCGGCCGTGCCGCGCGCGACCTCGGTGAAGGGCAGGCCGTTCACCGGGCTCGGGTTCTCGAAGTAGCCGCCCTGCTTGGGCGGTACGTACTCGCCGCCGATCCAGTGGTCGTAGCGCGGCCGGAACGTGACGACGGCGTCGGGGGAGCCCGGGCTGGCGTAGCGGGTCATGGGACGCCCTTTCGTTGACGGAGGCGGGAGGCCTGCGGGGTGGGGTTGTGCCGCCCGGACGCTAGTCGCGCGCAGGTTGCGTGAACGTTGCCCGCAGGCGCCTCGCCCGCGCCGCCACCGAGCCGCGGTGCGCCGCGCTCTCCGGGAGCGCGGCCAGCAGCCGCTCCCACACCTCCAAGTCGTCCTCGCCCCACGGGCTGTCCGCCCACAGCTGCAGCGCCCCCGCGTCCGCGCTGCCCAGCACCGTCCGTCGCAGCCGGTCCTCCAGCAGCCGGCGCATCCTGCACACCCCCGGCGCCTCCGAGAGGGGGAGGAGCGGGCCGTTGTACGCGTGGAGGGCCGATCGGAGGTCGCCCGCCTCCAACTCCCGTTCCACCGTCGCCACGTCCGTCTCCAGTGGAACGTTCAGGCGGTACGGGCGCGATGCCACCAGTTCGCCCACCAGGCGGCGCAGACGCGACAGCTCCGCCCGCAGCGTCACCGCCGGAACCGGCCGTTCGCCGTACAGCGCCATGGCCAGGCGGTCGCCGGACAGGCCGTCGGGGTGGGCCGCCAGCAGGGCGAGGATCTCGCTGTGCCGTCTGCCCAGCCGTAATCGCCGGCCGTCCGTCACCAGGAGCGCCTCGTCCCGGCCCAGTACAGACAGGGCGTGGCGCGGCCCGGCCGTGGCGCTCGCCAGCTGCGCCTCCGCCGCCCGTGCGGTCGCCTGGACCAGGGCCAGGCTGTGCGGGCCCGCCAGATGGTCGCCGCCGGTGATGTCCACCGCGCCCAGCAGCCGGCCGGTGCGCGGGTCGTGGACGGGGGCGGCGGCACAAGTCCAGGGCTGGACCCGGCGGTTGTAGTGCTCGGTGGCGAAGATCTGCACGGCGTGATCCAGGGCGAGTGCCGTGCCGGGCGCGTTGGTGCCGGCGTGCCGCTCGTCCCAGCGGGCGCCCGGGACGAAGTTCATGCCCTCCGCGCGCTTCCGTACGCCCCGGTGCCCCTCCACCCACAGCATGCGGCCCGCGGCGTCGCAGACCGCGAGCAGGTGGGCCCCGTCGTCGGCGATGGAACCGAGCAGTTCACGGAAGAGCGGCATGGCCCGCGCGAGCGGATGCGCCCGGCGGTGGATCTCCAGCTCGCCGTCGGCCAGATCGATGGGAACCGTGAACTCCGGCGCGGCCAGGGCCGCCGCGGAGCGCCGCCAGGAGTCCGCGACCACCGTGCGTACGTGGGGGTTCAGCTCGCCCCCGGTGACGAACGCGGCGTGCGCGCCGCGGACCGCACGGCACCGCTCGACGGGGTCGATGCCGCAGGCCATCGCCAGCCAGGGGTTGACCGTGTCGACCATAGGGGCCCCTTCCCTGCGGGCCGGGCTCGGATGGAGCGACGGCCCTCGCGGACTGCCGCCTGCCATCCGGCTGCCGTCCGGCTGCCGTCGCCGTGACGATACTGCTGGGCGCTCCGGTGCTACATCCTGGCGCGGCAGAGGCTTGCGGTGCACACGTCACAGCAGGGACTCTGCCATCTGGAACCGACCTGGAGTGGGCCAACTTCCGCTCCTCGTCGCGCCTCCTGAGCAACTCACTCGCGAACTCCCCGAAACGGAAACACATTTATGCGCAAGGTGCTTGTCGACATCGCCGAACGTACCCTCGCCGCCTACGTGACCACCTTCCTCGGTCTGCTCATAGCCGACGGATTCGATCTCACCAGCGTCTCGGCGATAAAGGCCGCCGCCATCGCCTCGCTGCCCGCCGCTCTCTCCGTCATCAAGGGAGCGATCGGCAGCCGCTTCGGCGACAAGGGCACCGCCGCCTGGCTGCCCGCCCGGCGGGGCGGCGACCGGGCGTAGCTACGCTCGGGCGGATGGGCAGCTTCACCACACACCGCCGGCGGGCGCACGACCGTACGCGCTCTCCGTTGCAGCGCTTCGGCGCGCTGCGCACGTGCCTCGCGGAGTTCGCCCCGTACGGCTTCCACGCGACCTACCACCACCTGTGCCGCAGCGCCGGGGTTCCGGCCGAGCCCGGGATGGACCCGGAGGCGGTGTCGCGGGCGGTCGAGGAATTGCACGCCGCGCGGGAGATCTGGCTGGCGGAGTTCCGGGTGTGGCAGGTCCGCCGCCGTGCGCAGAAGGCCGCCGGCGTACGCGTACCCGACCCGCCCGAGCCGCGGCGCGCGCTCTGGTACCCCGACCCGGAGTTCCACCCGGGCGAACCGCTCGCGACGGTGATGCCGCTCATTCTGCGCGCTCCGGTAGGGGATCTGGAGGAATGCCCGGTGTGCGGGGCGGGCCCCCGTACGCATGCCTGGCACGACGGGTTCGCCGAACACCGGCTCTGCGCGGGATGCGGGGCGAGCCTCGCCAGGCGGCCCACCGAGCCCGCGCCCGCGGTCGGGGCCGCCCGCGCGGAGCGCTGGAGGCTGGTCTGGAGGCGGCGGGTGTGAGGGCGGTCGGCCGCGGTCGCGCTCGTCGCGCGGCGGTGGCCCGGCCGCCCACACGGAAGCCCGCAGTCCACACGGGGTGTGCGCGGCGCACCCGCGGCCACCCCCGTACACACGCTGCCGCCCGGGCCCCGCGCGCGGTTCACTCGACAGCGCGAGTCCCACTGGCGCGACGGGACCGGGTTGCCGGTCATTCCCCCCGAGCCGGCGGCCCACCGCCCCGTACCGCCGGGCGGACGGTACGGGGCGGAGCCATGCGCCCGAGCGGGGGGTCGTACGGGCGTCAGCGCGCCCCCCGCCGTCGAGCCGCGCGGGGCGGGTGCAACGATGTCTCCGTCATGAGAGCAGGGCCGGAGACCGGGCAGGGACCGCGCGCGCTGCGAGCCGGTGTGTTCGCAGCGGTCTGTGTGCTGCTCGCGGCCCTGGGCCACGCCGTCATGTCCGGGACCACCGTCCCGTGGTGGGCCATAGCCGTCGCGCTGTCGACGACCGGCGCCTGCGCCTGGTTCCTGGCCGGCCGCGAACGCGGTCCGCTGCTGATCACGCTCGCCACCGTGGGCGCGCAGACCGGGCTCCACTCCTTCTTCACGCTCGCCCAGAACGTCGTCCAGAACACGGCGCGGGAGGCCGCCCAGGCGGCCGGCAGTGTCGTCGTGGACCTCGGCGCCATGGGTTCGTCCGCCATGTGCGGGGGCGCGGGGCATGTCATGGGCGGTGGCTCTTCGGGGCCTTCCACGCCCGGTTCCATGCCCATGGATCACGCCATGGGTGGCATGGGCATGGGTGGCATGGGCGGCATGCACGCCGGCCATGGCGCCCTCGGCATGTGGTCCGCCCACGTGCTCGTCGCCGTGATCTGCGGTGCCTGGCTCTCCGGCGGCGAACAGGCCGCCTTCCGGCTCGGCCGGACCATCGGCGCCCGCCTCTGCGCGCCGCTGCTCCTCCTCTTCCACGACGTACCCGTACGCACGGGTCCGCCCCGCGTCCGCGCCGGGCTCGGGCGCCCCGCCCAGCGGCTGCGCCAGCTGCTGTACGCCCATGTCCTCGCCACGCGTGGTCCGCCGGTCGGCGTCGCCGCCTGCTGACCCCTTCGGGGTCCGGCCGGCGTGCGACCGACCAGGTCTGATCACGTCACCGGGCCGGCCCGCCGCACCTTCGATCAGTGCCGGGCGCCCGGATTCCAGGAAGGACCCAGGGCGATGACCCCTGCCCTCACACTCTTCGGCCTCTCACACGAGGCCCAGGCCCGACGCGAGCACCTTCAGCCTGCGGGCCCGCGTGCCCCATTCGCTGCACTCGGTGCAGCCGTACAGATGCGCGTCGAGCGCCGCCGGGGAGATGCCCGGCGGCAGCTCCTCGCCGTCGACGCGCGCGGATATAGCGGTACGAACCTCACTGCAATGCACCCCGCCATCGTCCCCGGCGCGGGAACGGCCGTCCCCACCGGGGGCCGTCGTGCGTGACGACGAGACGGTGACCGCCTGGGCCCTGGCGGCGCGCGGTGGCGACGGCGACGCGGTGGAACGGTTCATCCGCGCCACGCAAGGCGACGTACGGCGGTACGTGGCGCGCCTGAGCAATGACCCGCAGGGTGCCGATGATCTGGTGCAGGAGACGTTTCTGCGGGCTTTGCGGTCGCTGCCGCGGTTCGAGGGGCGCTCGTCCGCCCGTACATGGCTGCTGTCCATCGCGCGGCGCACGGTCGTGGACCGGCTGCGGTTCCAGGCGGCGCGGCCGCGGCTGTCCGACACGGATGACTGGCAGTCGGCTGCCGAGCGGGCGCAGTCGGCGGAGCTGCCCGGGTTCGACGAGGGGGTTGCCCTCTCGCAGCTCTTGGACCGGCTGCCGTACGAGCGGCGGGAGGCGTTCGTGCTGACGCAGCTGCTGGGGTTGCCGTATGCGGAGGCTGCCGTTGTCGCCGGGTGTCCGGTGGGGACGGTGCGGTCGCGGGTCGCGCGGGCGCGGGAGGCGTTGATCGTGCAGCTGGATGCGGCGGAGAGGGGGGCGGTGCGGATGCCGTCTGTTCGGGTGCCGTCTGTGCGGGTTGCTGCGCTTGCCGGGTAGGGCGCGCGTGTGATGGTCGCCGGGGGCGGGGCGTGTTCGTGCGCCTTGGCCCCCGGTGCCGTTGGGGGGCGTTTCTTTCCCCGATCCCGCCCCTTCCCGAAACCGGGGGCTCCGCCCCCGGACCCCCGGTCCTCAAGCGCCGGACGGGCTGGATGTGGCTGGTCCTCAAGCGTCGGACGTGCTGAAACGACGGCTCGCTCAATTAGGTTGCCGACCACGCATCAAGGGATTAGCGTGGTCGGCAACCTATTGGGGAGGCGGTCCCAGGCATGACCGACACATCCGAACTCAGCGCCTCCGACCGATTTCCGGTCAGCTTCGCCGTCTTCGCGGTCGCCCGCACCCATCGAGCCATGGCGGCATCGCTGTTGCGGGAACTCGGGCTCTACCCGGGGCAGGAGATCATGCTTCTGCAACTGTGGGACCGTGACGGCCAGTCCCAGCAAGCCCTGGGGAAGACGCTGGGGCTCGACCACTCCACGGTCGCGAAATCCGTTCGCCGGCTCGCCGACGCCGGACTGGTCACACGTCAGCGCAGTGACACCGACCGCCGTGTGACCGTCGTGTCACTGACACCGGAGGGGCGGGCGCTCGAGCCCCTTGTCGCACAGGCGTGGGCGCGGCTCGAAGAGCGCACCACCGCGGGACTCGGTGAACGGGAGCGGGCGCGGTTCGTGGCGACTGCCCGCGCCATCGAGGCCAACATCGACGGCTGACACCGCACCACCCACCTCCGAACCGACTGGAAGGCATACCGCCATGTCATCACCCTCCGGGCGCAGGGCCGCGTTGATCACGGGAGGTTCACGCGGCATCGGTGCCGCGATCGCCACGCGACTGGCCGCGGACGGCGTGCGCGTCGCGATCACCTACAACTCGTCTTCCGCCGCGGCCGACGACGTCGTCAAGAGCATCACCGCGGCCGGCGGCCACGCACTGGCGCTTTGTGCCGACAGCGCCGACCCGGACCAGCTCCGCGCCGCCGCCGAGGAGACGAGCAGGGCCTACGGCAAGATCCACATCCTGGTCAACAACGCCGGCATCGGCGAGGCCGCACCGTTCGACGAGATGTCACTCGAACACTTCGACCGCACCATGGCGGTCAACGTGCGCGGCCCGTTCGTCGCCGCCCAGGCCGTGCTCCCGCACATGCCCGAGAACGGGCGGATCATCAACATCGGCAGCGTGTTCGCCGACCGGACCCCGTTCGGCGGCATGTCGGCGTACGTCACCAGCAAGGCCGCCCTCGCCGGCCTGACCCGCGCCCTGGCCCGTGACCTCGGCGCCCGCGGCATCACCGTCAACAACATTCAGCCCGGCCCCATCAGCACCGACCTGACCTCGTCCTCCGACACCCACACGCACGACGTCATGACCGCGGCCACAGCCCTGCGGCGTTTCGGCACCCCGGAAGAGATCGCCGGACTCGTCGCCTACCTTGCCGGCGAAGAGGCCGCCTACATCACCGGCGCCACGATCAACGCCGACGGCGGTTACACGACCTGAGGCCGGATCCCGCGTCCTCGCAGCCTCGCCGCGGCTTCCTCGCGGCCCCCGACAGGTCCCGCCGTTCAGTTCCCCGGCCGTACCACCCTCGCCTCCACCCTCATCGTGCCGCTCTCGCGGAAGCGGAGGACGACCGGGACGGTGTCGCCCACGCGGACCTGGGGTGGGCGGTAGACCATGATGTCCAGGGTGTGGGGGGTCATCCTCACCGTGCTGCGGGCGGGGACGGTCGCTGTCGGGATCATGCGCATGGAGCCCGCGCCGTTCTTGACGACCGTGCGGCTCAGCATGGCGCCGCCCGCGGAGGGGACGTCGACGGAGAGGAGTTCGTCGTCGGCGTCGCCGGTGTTGCGGAGGGTGAACATCGCGGCCGTGTCGTCGATGCCGAACGGCAGCAGGATGCGGCCGTCCTCGGCGGTCACCGACGCCGGGCGGCCCGCGGCGCCGGAGGCGGTCCAGGCGGTGAGGCCGCCCAGGGCCACCGCGCAGGCCACGACGGGGACGAGGGCCGCACGGGCGGTGGGGAGCAGGGAGTCCTTCATCGGTTCGCACCTCGTGTGGGCCGGGTTCCGGTGGGGCGCGGCTGCCAGCCGCGCAGGCGCAGGCTGTTGCCGACGACCAGCAGTGAGCTGGCGGACATCGCCGCGGCGGCGACCATCGGGCTCAGCAGGCCGACCGCGGCGAGCGGCACGGTGATGAGGTTGTAGCCGAAGGCCCAGGCCAGGTTGGAGCGGACGGTCACCGAGGTGCGGCGGGCCAGGCGGACCGCGTCGGCCAGGGCGCTCATGTCCTCGCGCACGAGGGTGACGTCCGCCGCGCCGATGGCCGCGTCCGTGCCGCTGCCCATGGCGATGCCGAGGTCGGCGCCCGCGAGGGCGGCGGTGTCGTTGACGCCGTCGCCGATGACGGCGACGCGGTGGCCGCGTTCGCGCAGCGTGCGGACGAGTTCCGCCTTGTCCTCGGGGGTGGCCCGGGCGTGGACCTCGGTGATGCCGAGTTCGCCGGCCACGGCCTTGGCGGCGGCCTCGCTGTCGCCCGTGGCCAGTACGGGCCGCAGGCCGAGTCGCTTGAGGTGGTCGACGGCGCGGTAGCTGCCGGCCCGTACGGTGTCGCCGAGGGCGACGACGGCCTCGGCCGTGCCGTCCACGCGGACGAGGACGGCCGTGTGGCCGTGCTGCCCGGCCCGCCGGACCGCCTCGGGCAGCGCCTTGTCCTTGCCGCGGGAGGCGGGGGAGAGGTCCGCGGTCTCCGCCCGGACCACCTCCACCACGTGCCCGTCCACCTTCGCGCATACGCCCACGCCCGCCGTTGCGGCGAAGTCCTCCGCCGTCGGCAGCGGGCCGTCCACCGACTCCAGGACGTACGCGTGGATCGCCCGGCCCACCGGGTGCTCCGAGCCGGCCTCCGCCGCCCCGGCCAGCCGCAGGGCCTTCTCGCGGCCCGGGCCGCCGGTACGGACGGTCACCTCGGTCACCGTCATGGAACCGGTCGTCAGCGTGCCGGTCTTGTCCAGCACCACCGTGTCGACCCGGCGCAGTCCCTCGAGCGCCTGCGGGCCGCTGACCAGGATGCCCAGTCCCGCGCCCCGGCCCGTGGCCGCCAGCAGGGCCGTGGGGGTGGCCAGGCCCAGGGCGCAGGGGCAGGCGACCACGAGCACCGCGACCGCCGCGGTGATCGCGGCCTGCGGGGAGGCGCCCGCGCCCAGCCAGAAGCCGAGGACGGTGACGGCGACGGTCAGGACCGCCGGGACGAAGACGCCCGCGACCGCGTCGGCGACGCGCTGCACGCGTGCCTTGCCCGCCTGCGCGTCCTCCACCAGGCGGGCGATGCGGGCCAGCTGCGTGTCGGCGCCGACCGCTTCGGCGCGTACCTCCAGCACGCCGCCGGAGTTGACCGCGCCACCGACCACGGCCGAGCCGGGGCCCGCCTCGACCGGCGCGCTCTCGCCCGTGACCAGCGACAGGTCGAGCGCCGAGCCGCCCGAGACGACGACGCCGTCGGTGGCCACGCGCTCGCCGGGCCGTACGACGAAGTGGTCGCCGACGCGCAACCGCGCGATGGGGACCGTGCGTTCCGTGCCGTCCGCGGTCCGGACGACCACGTCCTTGGCCGCGAGCGAGGCGAGCGCCCGCAGCGCGGAGCCCGTGCCGCGCCGGGCGCGCGCCTCCAGCAGCCGACCCGTCAGGACGAACAGCGGGACGCCGACCACCGCTTCCAGGTACACGTCGGCCGTGTCGCCCATGGCCTGCGGCACGAGCGTGAACGGCATCGTCATCCCCGGCTCACCGGCGCCGCCGAAGAACAGCGCGTACGCCGACCAGAGGTAGGAGGCCAGCACGCCGAGGGAGACGAGGGTGTCCATGGTCGCGTCCGAGTGCCGCAGCCCGCGCAGCGCGCGCTGGTGGAACGGCCACGAGCCCCACACGGCGACGGGCGTGGCCAGGACGAAGCACAGCCACTGCCAGTTGCGGAACTGCCACGCCGGCACCATGGACAGCACCAGCACCGGTACCGACAGGACGGCGGTGATCAGCAGCCGGTTCAGGGCCGCGGCCTCCGGCTTGCCCGCGTCGTCCGCGGACGCGCTCTCGTCGGGCGCCGGCGGTTCGGGGAGCTGGGCGGTGAAGCCCAGGCCCTCGATGACCGCCACCACCTCGGCGACGGCCACCTCGGCGGGGTGGCTGACGCGCGCCCGGCCGGTGGCGAGGTTGACGCTCGCGCTGACCCCCTCCAGCCGGCCGACCTTCTTCTCGATGCGGGCCACGCACGCCGCGCAGGTCATCCCGCCGACGATCAGCTCGGTCTCGACCGTGGCCCCGGCAGCGGCATGCGTATCGGTACTCGTCGTCGTGCTCATCAGTGGCCCATCCCGTGCATGCCGCCGCCCATGCCGTCCATGCCTCCGCCGGAGCCGCCCGCCGGCTCACCGCCGGAGACCTCGCCACCGCCGGTGCGGTGCATTCCGGGTGCCACCGGGCCGGCCGCCGACCCGGCCGCGTAGGCGACGCCGAAGACGGCGGCCAGCAGCAGGACGAAACCGGTGAGGGTGGCGTACGGGCGGAGTGGGGGGCGTGCTCGACGTGCGGTCATCGCCGCATCGTGACACGGTCCGAGCCGCCCGGAGTCGCGCCTGCCGCTTCCTCGGCGCGTGAGGATTATCCCTTTCGCGCCCGGGAACCAGAGGGGCCGCGCAGCCGACTACCCCTAGATCGCGGGACCTCGTCGAAGACCCGTGCGAACGCGAGTGAACGGCCGGGAACCCACGGGGCGTTCCATCCGACTTCTCAGGGGTCCACGACTTCGCGAGGAGAGCCCACCGTGTCGCTGCCCGACCCCGTACCCCTCTACGGCCCCGAGTACAAGCGCGATCCCTATCCGCTGTACGCGCGGATGCGCGAGGCGGGGCCGATCCACCGGGTCCTCTTCCCCAGCGGGGTCACCGCCTGGCTGGTCACCGGCCACGCCGCCGCCCAGCAGACCCTCGCCGACCCCCGGCTCGGCAAGAACCACGCGCGCGGCAACGACCGCTGGCGCGAACGCGCCTCGATCATGCCCGAGCCGCAGCACTCCCAGCTCCAGGTCCACCTCCTGCACCAGGACCCGCCGAAGCACACCGCCATGCGCCGGCTCGTCACCGACGCCTTCGCCCCGCGCCGCGTGGAGGAGTTGCGGCCGCGGTTCCAGGAGATGGCCGAGGCGCTCGTGGACGCGATGACGGACGCGCCGGCCCGGACGACGGCGTACGCCGGGGTCGTCGGGACGGTGGAGGCGCCCGTAGACGCCGCGCCCGCCGGAACCGGGACCACCGGCGGCGGCACGGTCGATCTGGTCCGCTGCTTCGCCGCCCGCTTCCCCTTCCAGGTCCTCGCCGAAGTCATCGGCCTGCCCCCGCACCTGGCCGCCCGCTTCCGTCGCGAGTGGGGCAAGGTCGTGGCGCCCGTGGGCCCCACCGACCCCGGCCGGCCCGCGTACGAGGCGCTGCTGCGCGAACTGCAGGGCTACATCGCCGAGGTCGTCGCCGACCGCCGCGAGCACCCCGGCGACGGGCTCCTCAGCCGCCTGGTCACCGCCCGCGACACGGGCGAACTGACGGCGGAGGAGCTGGACTCCATGATCTTCCAGCTGCTCGTCGCCGGCCAGGAGCCGGTCACCAACCAGATCACCACCGCCCTGGTGGCCCTGCTGCGCCACCCCGACGCGCTGGCCCGGCTGCGGGACGAACCGGAGCTCATGCCCGCGGCCGTCGAGGAGCTGATGCGCCTCGACGGCGCCTTCGAGCTGACCACCTGGCGCTTCCTCGCCGAGGACGCCGAGCTGCACGGCACCCGCGTGCCCGCCGGCGACTCCGTGATCGTCTCCCTGTGCGCCGCCAACCGGGACCCCGGGCGCTTCCCCGACCCCGACACCCTCGACCTCGACCGGGCACAGGGCCCGCACCTGGCCTTCGGGCACGGCATCCACTTCTGCCCCGGTGCGGCCCTCGCCCGCATCGAACTCCAGGTCGCCCTCGCCACCCTGATCACCCGGCTGCCGGGCCTGCGCCTGGCCGTCCCCGACGAGGAGCTCTCCTGGATCCCGGCCGTCCTCGGCCGCGGCACGGCCGAGCTGCCCGTCGCCTTCGACCGGCCCGCGTGCCCGTACTCCCGTGGAACGACCGCATGACGACCTGCAGCGACACCCTCACCGCGCCCGCGCCCGGCACCACCGCCGCAGACGCCGCGGACGTCGCGCCCCGCATCCTGGGGCTCCTGCTGCCCTACCACCGCACCACCGAGCCGGGGCCGTGCGAACCCGGCGCCCACCCGGAACAGCTGCGTCAGATACGGCGGTTCACGGACGCGGGCCTGCCGGTGCTCTTCACCCTCCCCGGCTTCCCCTGCAAGTCCCCCAACCCCGCCAAGGTCCTCGGCCACCTCCCCGACGAGGGCGAACGCCTCTCGCTCGCCTTCCTCGACCGGCTGTGCGCGCGCATCGGCGAGATATACGCGCCGGGCGCCCGCATGCTCATCTGCTCCGACGGCCACATCTTCGGCGACCTCATCGACGTCCCCGACGCGCACATCGACGCCTACGGCGACGGCCTGCGCGCCCTGATCCGCGACGAGGGCCTGCGCCACCTCGAGACCTTCGACATGCGCCACGTGCACGGCGACGCCGACTACGACACCAAGCGCGCCCTGGTCACCGAGGCCTACGCCCCCTCCCTCGACTCCCTGCGCGCCCTCGTCCGCGGCGACGAGGAGACCGCCCGGCTCTACCGCGGCATCACGCGCTTCCTCGTCGAGGACACCGCGGGCTTCACCGGCACCCGCTCCGCCCTGCAGCGCGAGTGCCGCAGCCGGGCGTACGGCGTCATCGCCCGCAGCCGCGCCTGGGGCGACCTCATCGCCGACTGCCACCCCCACTCCGTACGGCTGTCGATCCACCCGCAGCGCCCGGGCGCCGCCAAGTTCGGCATCCGGCTCCTGGAGTCCGCCGACGCCTGGGCCACGCCCTGGCACACGGCCGTGCTGCGCGAGGCCGGGGGAGCGGCGCGGCTGGTGCACCGCGCGGACGCCGAGAAGCTGGGGCGCCTCGTCCTGCGCGACGGGCGGCCGAGCCACTTCGAAGCCCCGCGCTGACACGCGCAGACGAGGGGAGGGGCTGATGCGTCCGCATCAGCCCCTCCCCTCGTCTCACGCGCCGGACGGCAGGTCAGCTGACCGGTACGACCACGGCCTCCGCCTCCGCCGGCGACCGGTGGTCGAAGGCGATCAGCGGATCCCCGGTCAGCGGGTGCTCGACCACCGCGGCCCGCACCCCGAACACCTCCGCCAGCAGCCCGGGGGTCAGCACCTCGCGCGGCGCACCCGATGCCACCACCGCCCCCTCATGCAGGACGTGCAGCCGGTCGCACACGGACGCGGCCGCGTTCAGGTCGTGCAGCGCCAGCAGCGTCGTACGGCGCTGGGCCCGCAGCAGGGCCAGCAACTCCACCTGGTGGCGCACGTCCAGATGGTTGGTCGGCTCGTCCAGCACCAGCACCTTCGGGTCCTGGGCCAGCGCCCGGGCGAGCAGCACCCGCTGCCGCTCGCCGCCCGACAGCGCCGAGAACCGGCGCCTGGCCGCGCCCGCCATGCCCGCCTGGGCCAGCGCCTCGGTCACCGCGTCCCGGTCGGCCGCGTCCTCGCCCGCGAACGCCCGCTTGTAGGGCGTACGGCCCATGGCGACGACCTCACGGACCGACAGCTCGAAGTCGGTGCCCCGCTCCTGCGGCAGCGCCGCGACCTGCCGGGCGGACTGCAGGGGCGTCAGCTGCCGGATGTCGGTGCCGCCGACGAGCACCCGGCCGGCCTGCGGCGCCAGATGCCGGTAGACGGTCCGCAGCACCGTGGACTTGCCACTTCCGTTGGGACCCACGAGCCCGGCGATCTCACCGTCGTCGGCGAGCAGGTCGACCCCGGAGACCACCGTCCGCCCCGACAGTGCCACCTCCAGGCCCTCGATGGCGATCCTCACAGCCGCTCCATCCGTCGGTCCAGCAGGTACAGCAGCGTCGGCGCGCCGATCAGCGCGGTCACCACGCCCACCGGCAGCTCCTGGTCGGGAAGAACGGTACGGGCCAGCAGGTCGACGACGACCAGCAGCAGGGCGCCGAACAGCCCGGCCACCGGCAGCAGCCTGCGGTGATCGCCGCCCACCAGCATCCGGCACGCGTGCGGCACCATCAGCCCCACGAAGCCGATCGCCCCCGACACCGACACCAGCACGCCGGTCAGCAGGCTCGTCACCACGAACAGCTCGCGCCGCAGCCGCGTCACGTCCACGCCCAGGCTGGCGGCGGTCTCGTCGCCCATCAGCATGGCGTTGAGCCCCCGGGCCCGGGCCAGCAGCGCCGCCGTGGCGAGCACCACGGCGGCCGTGGGCAGGGCGAGCGTGGCCCACTGGGCCCCGCCCAGGGAACCCATCAGCCAGAACAGCGCGCCGTGCGTCTGCTGTTCGTCCCCGGCCTGCAGCACCAGGTAATGCGTGAAGCCCGACAGGAACTGCCCGATGCCCACCCCCGCCAGCACCAGGCGCAGCGGCCGGAAGCCGCCCCCGCGCCGGGCGAAGGTCCACACCAGCGCGAAGGAGGCGAGCGCCCCGGCGAACGCCGCCGAGGACAGTCCCAGCCCCAGCGCCCCGCCCGTGCTCGCCCCCAGCACGATCGCCGAGACCGCGCCCAGCGACGCCCCGCTGGAGATGCCCAGCAGATAGGGGTCGGCCAGCGGGTTGCGCACCAGGGCCTGGACGGCCGTGCCGACCAGGCCCAGGCCCGCGCCCACCACGGCCGCCAGCAGGGCGCGCGGCACCCGCAGCTGCCACACGATCAGGTCCTGGGTGCCGGGCACCGGCCCCTGCCCGCCGATGCCGCGCACCACCGCCGACCACACGTCCGCCGGCGGCACCGAGGCCGAGCCCAGACAGACGGAGGCGACCAGCGCCGCCAGCAGGCCGGCCCCCAGCGCGGCGCACGCCCAGCCGGCGCCCACCGTGCGGGCGGCCCCTTCACGATCCTCCCGCGCCTTGCCGGCGTCGGCGAGCGTCGTCATCTACTTGACCCGGTCCGGGTGGAGTACGTGCGCGATCTCGCGCACCGTGTCGGCGCTGCGCACCCCGCCGATCGTGGTGCGCTCGGAGCCGATGCGCAGGAAGCGGCCCGCCTTGACGGCCTCGAGCTCGGCGGTGGCGGGGAAGGACTTCAGGAACGCCGCGGCCTCGTCGAAGGCCTTGTCGTTCGCCTCCTGACTGCCGCGGTTGCGCACGGCCAGCTGGATGTAGTCCGGGTTCTTGGCGACGACGTCCTCCCAGCCCACGGGCTTGAAGTCGCCGTCGCAGCCCGCGAAGACGTTCCGGCCGCCCGCCATGGTGATCACGGCGTTGGCGACCTGGCGGTTGCAGACCGCCATCGGCTGCTTGGTGCCGGCGTCGAAGTCGAACAGGAAGTAGGTCGGCCGCTTGTCCTCGGGCACGTCCTTGAGGGCGCCCCGCACCTCGCCCGTCTTCTTGCGCATGCCCTCGACGAGCTCGGCGGCACGCTTCGAGGTGCCGGTGACCTTGCCGAGCTCCTCGATGTCGGCCTCGACGCCCGACAGGTCCGTGCGGGCGGACTTGTTCATCGCCGCACAGGCCGTCGACTTCAAGAAGACGTGCTTGATGCCCGCCGCCTCGAACTCCTTGGGCGTGGGGGCGTCGCCCATCTTGCCCATGTTCTTCATCGAGGAGAACGAGTCGACGTACAGCTGTGCGCCCGAGCCCAGCAGCTTCTCCTTCGGGATCACCGTCCTGCCCAGCACCGGCACCTTCGCCGCCTGCTCGCCGTACTGCTCGGGCAGGACGCCCTTGCCGGGCGGGAAGCCCGTACCGACGACCTTGTCGCCCGCGCCCAGCCACATCAGCAGCTCCAGGCCCGCGGAGTTGCTGGTGACGATCCGCTGCGGCGGCGCGTCGAACGCCGTCTTCGCGCCCATGCAGTCGCTGACGCTCACCGGGAACCCGGCCTTCGCGCCGGCGGCCGCGTCGTCGGCCTTCTTCGCCTCACCGCCACCGCCGCCACAAGCCGTCGCCGACAGGGCCACAGCGGCCAGCACACCGCACCACGCACGAGGGCGCATCAGTAACTCTCCAGAAGCTCGACGTTCCCGGGCCCGCCGATACGGGCCCGGATCAGATAGTCGGACCGCGCGTCCCCCCAGTTCCCGCGTGTCGCGAAGAAGAGCGAAAAGCGGCGGCGACGCCCCGCATACGCTGCCCCGGGGCGCATCGACCGTGGAAGACCGGACGCGAAGGAGACGCCATGTCCGACCAGCTCGCCGAGATGCCCACCGACTGGCGGCGCGCCCTCGCCGTCGTCGCCCACCCCGACGACCTCGAGTACGGCGCCTCCGCGGCCGTCGCCGCCTGGACCGACGACGGCCGTGAGTGCGCCTACCTGCTGGCCACCTTCGGCGAGGCGGGCATCGACACCGTCACCCCCGCCGAGGCCGCGCCCCTGCGCGAGAGCGAGCAGCGGGCCAGCGCCGCCGCCGTGGGGGTGGGGAGCGTGGAGTTCCTCGGCCACACCGACGGCACCCTCGAGTACGGCACCGCCCTGCGCCGCGAGTTCGCCGCCGCCATCCGCCGCCACCGCCCCGAGCTGGTGCTGACCCTCAACCACCGCGACACCTGGAACCCGGGCAGCGGTGGCTTCTGGAACACCCCCGACCACCGGGCCGTGGGCCGGGCCGTCCTGGACGCCGCCGCCGACGCCGGCAACCGCTGGATCTTCCCCGAGCTCGTCGAGGACGGCCTGATGCCCTGGAACGGCGTGCGGTACGTGGCCGTCGCCGGCTCCCCGCAGCCCACCCACGCCGTGGACGCGCGCGCCGGCTTCGAGCGTGCCGTTCAGTCGCTGCTCTGTCATCGCACGTACATCGAGGCGCTCACGGACGAGGACCCGCGGACGTACTGCCGCCGGTTCCTCGAGGGCGGCATGGCCGCCGTCGCCGACCGCTTCGGCGGCCGGCCCGGCGTGGCCTTCGAGCTGTTCACGCGCTGACGGGCCCGCATGTCAGCCGGCCCCCCGCGGCCCGGCGGGCGCGTCGGCCGCGCGCTCCATCACCAGGACCGCCACGTCGTCCTGCAGCCGGCCGCCGGTGTGCGCGTCGAGGTCGGCGCGCAGCCGGGCCAGCAGCTCGGGCGTCGGCAGGCCCGCCCAGTCGTTCAGCCGCTCGGCCAGCGGATAGAAACCGCCGTCCGGGCCGCGCGCCTCCGTGACCCCGTCGGTGCAGGCCAGCACCCGGCAGTCCGCCGGCAGCGCGATCCGCCGGGGCGAGCGCGGCTGCGGCACCAGACTGCCGAGCCCCAGGGGCAGCCCCGGGTCCTGCTCCAGCTCGTGGACGCCGCCGTCCGAACCGATCAGGAACGGGGCCACGTGCCCGCAGTCGAGGAAGACCACCCGCACCCGGCCGGCGGGATCCGGCCGCTCCGAGGCGTCCTCCGGATCCTCCTCCGTGCCGAAGACCAGCGCGGTGACGAACTCCTCCGCCGCCTGCGCACCCCCCGAGCTCGCCTCGTACTCCACCGAGCGGTGGTAGCGGTACAGCCCCTGCTCCATCGCCACCACCCCGCTCTCCAGGTCCTGCCGGTGGTACGCGGCCTCCCGGAACGCCGTCAGCACCGCCGCCCCCGCACCGAGCGTGCCGAGCCCCTTGCCCCGCACGTCACCGATCAGCACCCGTGTCCCGTACGGGGTGTCGACGACCTCGTAGATGTCGCCGCCGATCAGCGCCTCCCGCTGCGAGGACACGTAGAAGCCGTCCACGACCACGCGGCGGGTGCGCAGCGGCAGCGGCCTCAGCAGCGCCCGCTGGGCGGCCTCGCCGGTGGCGCGCACCCGCTCCAGCAGGTCGACCTCGTCGCGCCGCAGCCGGGCCACGGCGATGCTCGCGCCGGCCATGAGGGCGTTGCCCAGCACGGAGCCGACGCGGTTGACGGCCGGCATCCCCGCGGGCAGCACCCCGTGGTGCGCCACCATCAGCCCGAAGTCCAGGACGCCGACGAACACCGTCTGGCGGTAGGTGCACAGGGCGGCCGCGGTCATGGGCGCCAGTGCGGCGTACATGTCCAGGCGGAGGTCGGCGGGGGTCACCAGATCGATGATCACCACGGCCATGAGGTAGGTCAGGGCCAGAGCGAAGGGCAGGCCGCCCGGCCTCGACCGCGACATCGACAGGGTGCGCGACACCGTGGCAGGACCTCCGAGCCGGGGACGCCGGAACACCGGGACGACAAGGGAAGGGAAAAGGGAACACGTAGACAGTTCCAGACTTTCCCGTCGAATGTCCCGCGGTCGCCCTCGTGTCGGCCACATCTGTTCGGTTGCCGCAGGCCGTCGGAGCCCGTGGCACGACCCTCGAAGGCCGGGGCCGTCAGAGCTTGCGGTACGTCCGCGCGTCGTCCGTCGCCGTGAGGACCGCCGCCCGGTCGCCGCCCGCCGACGCTGTCACCACGGCCGCCACCGCACCCTCCACGAAGGGCGCGTCCGCGATGCGCACCTCCTCGAACCCCTTCTCCGTCAGCAGCGTCTTGACGGTCAGGACCGCGCTGCCCATGTCGCACAGGACGACCACGCCGGCGCCCTCGTCGGCGTCCTGGACCGCCCGGCGCACCAGCTCGGCGCTGGTGCCGATCGCACCGTCGGGCAGGCCGCCCGCCGGTGCGACCGGCGCCGCGTCACCCGTGCCGACCAGGGCCCGGGCCAGCGCCGCGGCCGAGCCGGCGACCTCGCGGCTGTGCGAGACCAGCACGACGCCGACCCGCCCGGGCTTCCGCTCCGGCAGGGGCGCCGCCTCCCGCTCCTCCGCCTGGGGTGCCCGGGCGCACAGCGCCGGGTCCGTGGCCTCCCACAGCGCGGTCAGCAGCAGCGCCGAGGAGGTGGCGCCCGGGTCCTGGTGGCCGATGCTGCGCTCGCCCAGATAGCTGGCGCGCCCGCGCCGCGCCTGCAGCGGAATCGTGGCCTTCGCGCCCGCGCGGGCCGCGCGGGCCGCCGCGTCGAGAGCGGCCGTCACTTCGCCCTGCTCCAGGGCCTCGGCGTAGGCGTCGGCGGCCGGCTGCAGGGCGTCGACCATGGTCTTGTCGCCGGGGGCGGAGTCCCCGAGCCGCCGTACGCTCGCCACGGCCGCGGCCAGCGCCCTGCCCAGCGTGGCCGGTTCGACGACGGGGTCCTCGCCCAGGATCTTGCCCATGCGGCGCAGCACGGTCCCGTACAGCGGGCCGGAGGCGCCGCCGACCGTGTTGGTCAGGTGCACCCCGACGGCGGTCAGCAGCGCCCCCGGGGTGGCGGGCGGCTCGGTGGCGACCGCCTCGGCGGCGGAGGTGAAGCCGCGCTTGAGGTTGGCGCCGTGGTCGGCGTCGCCGATGGCCGCGTCGAGCTCGGTCAGGTGTGCGGCCTCGGCGACGAGGACGCGCGTGGCGCGGTCCAGGAAGCGGCGGAAGAAGTCCAGGTCGAGCGTGACGGTCATGGGCGGCGGCTCCTTGTGCGGACTCGGTTCCGCTCAGGGTAGTTCGGCCGCCCATGACCGTGGATCAGCCGCCCACGACCGTGGATCAGTTGATCGCCTTGATCAGCTCGCCGTTCGCGGTATCACCGCTGAGCTCCCAGAAGAACGTTCCGCCCAGGTTCTGCCGGTTCTTGTACGCCATCTTGCCCGCGATGGTCGACGGGGTGTCGTAACTCCACCAGTCGTTGCCGCACTTGGCGTAGGCCGTGCCACCGACCGTGCCGTTCGCGGGGCACTTCGACCTGAGGACCTTGTAGTCCTCGAAGCCCGCCTCGTAGGTGCCCTTCGCGGGACCGGTGGCCGTGCCGCCGGGGGCGGACTGGGTGACGCCCGTCCAGCCGCGGCCGTAGAAGCCCAGGCCCAGCAGGAGCTTGGAGGAGGGGATGCCCAGGGACCTGAGCTTGGTGATGGTGGCGTCGGTGTTGAAGCCGGCCTTCGGGATGCCGTTGTAGGGGCTCAGGGGGGAGTGCGGGGCGGTGGGGCCCTTGGCCTCCCAGGCGCCGAAGTAGTCGTACGTCATGGGGTTGTACCAGTCGACGTAGCGTGCAGCGCCCGCGTAGTCGACGGCGTCGATCTTGCCGCCGGCGGAGGCGTCGGCGGTGATGGCGGCCGTGACCAGGTTCTTGCCCCCGAACTTCGCCCGCAGGGCCGCCATCACGTCGCGGAAGGCGGTGCGGCCGCTGGTGTCGCAGGTCAGGCCGCAGGCGTTGGGGTACTCCCAGTCGAGGTCGATGCCGTCGAAGACGTCGGCCCAGCGGGGGTCCTTGACCAGGCCGTAACAGGACTCGGCGAAGGCGGCGGGGTTCTTCGCGGCCTCGCCGAAGCCGCCGGACCAGGTCCAGCCGCCGAAGGACCAGACGACCTTGAGGCCCGGGTGCAGCTTCTTGAGCTTGCGCAGCTGGTTGAAGTTGCCGCGCAGGGCGCCGTTGTCCCAGGTGTCGGCCTTGCCGTCGACGCTGCCGGCCGCGTCGTAGGCCTTGTCGTAGTCGGCGTAGGCGTCCCCGATGGCGCACTTGCCGCCGGTGACGTTGCCGAAGGCGTAGTTGATGTGGGTGAGCTTGGCGGCCGAGCCGGAGGTCTCGATGTTCTTGACGTGGTAATTGCGCTCGTACACGCCCCAGTTGGTGAAGTAGCCGACCACCCGCTTGCCGGCGGCGGTGTCGTCGTCCGGGGTGTCGGCGGTGGCCGGGGCCGCGGCGAGGGCGGTGGTCAGGAGCGTGGCGGCGGCCGCCGCCGAGGCGAGCAGGGCGTGGGGGCGGCGGGTTCCGTGCGGTCGGGGCATGGTTCTCCTCGGTGGGTGGGGAGAGCGGCGGGGGGTGACCGGCGTCCCGGGTGTTGGCATGGACGCGTTGAACGGTGGGGAAACCGTAGAAGGACTAGACCAATGGGTCAATGGTTCGGACCAAACCTCGCGGAGAACTGTTCAAGATCCGCAGACCCGTGACGTCAGGCCCCCGATCGGGCATACTCCAAGCGCCACAGCCGCAGGTCACCCACGGTCCGCAACCCGGCACGGGACCATCGGCTGGGCGACCACGGTGGCGCCGCCGACACCCTTTGCGCGCCCGCCGCCGCCGCGCCCGACAGGGAGGAGAGCCGCCGTCATGACCGAGCACGGCCCGCAGCCGGTGGAGCGTCAGCTGCCCACCGAGGAGGCCCACGACCTGATCTCGCTCGTCCGCGATCTGATCCGGCGGGAGATCGAGCCCCACGCGGCCGAGGAGGAGGACGCCGGGCACTTCCCGCGCGAGGTCTTCGGCCTGCTCTCCGCGTCCGGCCTGCTCGCCCTGCCCTACTCCGAGGAGTTCGGCGGCGGCGACCAGCCCTACGAGGTCTACCTGCAGGTGCTGGAGGAGCTCGCCGCGGCCCGGCTCACGGTGGGCCTGGGCGTCAGCGTGCACACCCTCGCCTGCCACGCGCTCGCCGGATACGGCACCAAGGAGCAGCGCCAGGAGCACCTGCCCGCCATGCTCGGCGGCGGCCTGCTCGGCGCCTACTGCCTCTCCGAGCCGTCCTCCGGCTCCGACGCCGCCTCCCTGCGCACCCGCGCCACCCGCACCGGCGACACCTGGACCCTCGAGGGCACCAAGGCGTGGATCACCCACGGCGGGGTCGCCGACTTCTACACCGTCCTGGCCCGCACGGGCGGCCAAGGGCCCCACGGGATCACGGCCTTCCTCGTGCCCGGCGACGCCCCGGGCCTGTCGGCCGCGCCGCCCGAGCGCAAGATGGGCATGAAGGGCTCGCCCACCGCGCAACTGCACTTCGACGGCGTCGAGATCGGCGACTCCCGCCGCCTCGGCGCCGAGGGCCAGGGCTTCGCCATCGCCCTGGACGCCCTCGACTCCGGCCGCCTCGGCATCGCCGCCTGCGCCGTCGGCGTCGCCCAGGCCGCGCTCGACCAAGCCCTGGCCTTCGTCACCGAGCGCCGGCAGTTCGGGCGCCCGCTGTCCGACTTCCAGGGGCTGCGCTTCATGCTCGCGGACATGGCCACCCAGATAGAGGCCGGCCGCTCGCTCTACCTCGCCGCCGCCCGCCTGCGTGACGGGGGCAGGCCCTTCTCCCGCCAGGCCGCCATGGCCAAGCTCTTCTGCACCGACGCCGCGATGCGGGTGACCACCGACGCCGTCCAGCTCATGGGCGGCTACGGCTACACCGCCGACTTCCCCGCCGAGCGCTACATGCGCGAGGCGAAGGTCCTGCAGATCGTCGAGGGCACCAACCAGATCCAGCGGATGGTCATCGCCCGCCACCTCGCGGGCCCCGAGACCCACGGCGGCTGACCCGGGACCGCCGGCGACGACTCCGCCCGGGGCGCGGCCGCCCCAGGCGGTGCGCGCTCAGGGCCGGCGGCGCATCTCCGGCACGCGCAGCGGGCGCGAGCCGGGCCCGCCGATGTGCGAGAACGGCTGCGTGCGCCAGTCCAGGCTCTCGGGCAGGGTGAGCAGCATCGCCGCGTCCAGACCCTGCGCGCTCAGCGACTCGTCGGCCGCGGAGGCGTCCTCCATGCCGCGCCCCGAGCCCGGGCACACCGTGAGCCCGAAGGGGTTCCACGGCGACGGGCAGAGCGCGTGCTCCGGCAGTACGTCCTCGTCGGCGAGCAACGCGATGGGCCGTGCGCAGTCCGGGCACGTCACCCGGAACATCTCGTAGGTCTCGAAGTCGTACGGGCTGCCGTCGCCGTCGTTCTCCAGGCGTTCCAGGCTGGGCATAGTGTTTTTCCCCCTCGGATGGGCCGGCCAGGCACCTCGGCCTCGGCCACAGCAAGCACTTCCCTCGTGGAGAGTCGGGTAATCGCCGCGTACGGGAGGACACGGGTGCATACCTGTGGTGTTTGTCACATACGCAGTGCGCCTGCGGCGCCGTCGGCTGTCCTGGACACGCCGGGACGCAGTAGGTTGACCCGTGTGGAGGAGTTGGACAGAGAAATCGTGGAACTGCTCGTCAAGGACGGGCGGATGAGCTACACCGACCTGGGCAAGGCCACGGGCCTGTCCACCTCGGCGGTGCACCAGCGCGTGCGCCGGCTCGAACAGCGGGGCGTCATCCGCGGGTACGCGGCGGTCGTCGACCCCGAGGCCGTCGGGCTGCCCCTGACCGCGTTCATCTCGGTCAAGCCCTTCGACCCCAGCGCCCCCGACGACATCGCCGACCGGCTCGCCGAGATCCCGGAGATCGAGGCCTGCCACAGCGTCGCCGGCGACGAGAACTACATCCTCAAGGTCCGCGTCGCCACGCCCCTGGAGCTGGAACACCTGCTGGCCCGCATCCGCTCGCTGGCGGGCGTCTCGACCCGCACCACGATCGTGCTGTCCACCCCCTACGAGGCGCGGCCGCCGAGAGTCGGCTGACACGGGCCGTTCGCCGGCTCCTGCCCCGCGCGGGGGAGCGGGCCCGGTTTCGGGAAGTGGCGGCACGGGGGCCACACTGATCCCCATGAGCGAGCGCACCGCCTTCCAGGACCAGCCGCACCGCACCGTTCTGCTGCGGAACGGCACCGTGCACAGCCCCGCGGACCCCTTCGCCACCGCCATGGTGGTCGAGAACGGCCACATCGCCTGGGTCGGTTCCGAGGGCGCCGCGGACTCCTTCGCCGACGGCGTCGACGACGTCGTCAACCTCGAAGGGGCGCTCGTCACCCCCGCGTTCACCGACGCGCACGTGCACACCACCGCCACCGGCCTCGCGCTGACCGGCCTCGACCTCACCGGCGTCGCCACGCTCGCCGACGCCCTCGAGCGCATCCGCGCCCACGCCGCCTCCCGCCCCGCCGACCGGGTCCTCCTCGGGCATGGCTGGGACGCCAGCGCCTGGCCCGAGCGGCGGCCCCCCTCCCGCCGGGAGCTCGACGAGGCCACCGGCGGCCGGGCGCTCTACCTCACCCGCGCCGACGTCCACTCCGCCGTCGTCACCACCGCCCTGCTCGACCTCGTGCCCCGCGCCCGCGAGATCAGCGGATACGCCGCCGACGCGCCCCTGACCGGCCCGGCCCACCACGCCGTGCGCGCCGCCGCGTACGACAGCGTCACCCCCGCGCAGCGCACCGAGGCGCAGCGCGCCGCGCTCGCCCGTGCGGCCTCGCTCGGCATCGGCTCCGTCCACGAGTGCGCCGGGCCCGAGATCTCCAGCGCCGACGACCTCACCGGGCTGCTGAGCCTGGCCGCCGCGGAGGCCGGCCCCCGCGTGACCGGCTACTGGGCCGAGGCGCTCACCTCCGTCGAGGGCGCCGGACGGGTCCGCGAACTCGGCGCGATCGGCGCGGCCGGCGACCTGTTCGTCGACGGCTCGCTCGGCTCCCACACGGCCTGCCTCCACGAGCCGTACGCGGATGCCGCCGGGCAGCACGGTGTCGCCCACCTCGACGCCGGGGCCATCGGCGCCCACGTCATCGCCTGCACCGAGGCCGGCATCCAGGCCGGCTTCCACGCCATCGGCGACGCCGCGCTCTCGGCCGTCGTCGAGGGCGTGCGTACCGCCGCCGACAAGCTCGGCCTCGCCCGCGTCCGCGCCGCGCGGCACCGCGTCGAGCACGCCGAGATGCTCAGCCCCGAGCTCATCGCCGCCTTCGCCGAACTCGCCCTGACCGCCTCCGTCCAGCCCGCCTTCGACGCGGCCTGGGGCGGCGAGGAGGCCATGTACGCCCGGCGCCTGGGCCCAGAGCGCGCCCGCACGCTCAACCCGTACGCGGCGCTGCTGCGCGCCGGCGTCCCGCTCGCCCTCGGCTCCGACAGCCCCGTCACGCCCCTGGACCCCTGGGGCACGGTCCGCGCCGCCGCCTTCCACCGCACGCCCGAGCACCGCATCTCGGTCCGGGCCGCGTTCACCGCGCACACCCGCGGCGGCTGGCGGGCCATCGGCCGGGACGATGCGGGCATCCTGGTGCCGGGCGCGCCCGCCGACTACGCCCTGTGGCGCACCGGTGACCTCGTCGTCCAGGTCCCCGACACCCGGGTCGCCAACTGGTCCACCGACCCCCGCTCGGGCACGCCGGGCCTGCCCGAGCTCACTCCGGGTGGCCCGCTGCCGGTCTGTCTGCGGACCGTCGTGGGCGGCCGCACGGTGCATGCGGGCCCGAACGAGTGACGCGTCAAGATCGGCGTACCGCCGAACGACGTGCCGCGGCCTGTCGCCGCCCTGCGTCATCTGCCGTACTGACCTGCTGATTTGAAAGAGGCACGCAGGTCGCGAGGGTGTTGACACGGTCCGGGCGGCGGCGGGTAGGTTCTCCGCTGTCCACCACAGGACGTCCGACCGGTGAATCTCCACGCAGTCGTCGAGCGCCGCTGGGCCATGGGGCGGGGTGCCGAGCAGGCGCGCCGCCACTGGGAGCCAGGTCCAGCGCACGGGGGCGAGGGAAGGTTCCGCCGGGCCGGCAGGTGCGACCCGGGTGGGGCCCGGACGTTCAGTAGACAACGGCTCTCGGTCGACCCGCAGCCAGCGGATCCCAGGTCGGTACGAAGGACACCGGGCCCCCATTCCGCCCTTTCCGCCCCCTCGCGAGACCGCCCGGCCACCCGCCGGGCCGCGGCGCGCCCGGAGCGAGGTACGGTCAGCTGATACCCCGAAAGCTCCAGGAAGGCGCGACCGTGCCCCCGGGTCCCGAAACCACCCCAGAAGCCGCAGTGAGCCCGTCGGCGGCCGACAGCGTGCCCTCCCGACCGGCCGGTGCGGCGCGCCCCGGACGGGCCGTGCGCCTGGCCCGGCTGGCCCGCCGCGAGGCGCCCCGCACCGCCCTGGCCGCCGCCGGCGGCCTCGCCCTGGCCGCGGCCTTCCCGCCGTACGGCCTGTGGCCGCTGTCGGTCGTCGCCGTGGCCGTGCTCGCCCTGCTGACCCGCGGGCGCACCGCGCGACAGGGCGCCTGGAGCGGCTTCGCCTTCGCGCTGCCGTTCTTCTTCGTCCTGCTGCGCTGGCTGCACGTGGTCGGATACGACGCGGTGCTGGGCCTGTCCGTCGTCGAGGCGCTGTTCGTGGCCGCGCTCGGCGCGTGCCTGGCGGTGAGCTCGCGGCTGCCCGGGTGGCCGCTGTGGGGCGCCTGCCTGTGGATCGCGCAGGAGTGGGCGCGCGACCGGGTGCCGTTCGGCGGCTTCCCCTGGGGACGCCTCGCCTTCGCCAACACCGGCTCCCCCTTCACCCCCCTCGCCGCCCTCGGCGGGGCGCCGCTGGTGACCTTCGGGGTGGCCCTGGCCGGCTCCCTGCTGGCCTACGGGACGGTCGCCGCGTACCGGCTGCGGACGGGCCCGTGGAGCCCGCGGGCGGCGCTGCCGGGCGTGGGGGCCCTGGGACTGGCCGCGGCCGTGCTCGTGGCCGGGTACGCCGTCCCGGTGCCCACCAAGGGCGACGACACGGTGGACATCGCCATCGTGCAGGGCAACGTCGAGAAGCCCGGCATGGACTTCCTCGGCCGTCCGCTGATGGTCCTCAACAACCACGTGGACGCCACCCTCCAGCTGGCCCGGGACATCCAGGCGGGCAAGAAGAAGCGGCCCGACCTGGTCATCTGGCCGGAGAACTCCTCCGACCTCGACCCGTTCCAGTACCCCCAGGCCCGCGACCGGATCGAGGAGGCGGTACGGGCCGTCGGCGTGCCGGTCCTGGTCGGCGCCCTCATAGACCATCCGGGCAAGCAGGGCTACATCGACAACAAGGGCATCGTCTGGGACCCGAAGACCGGTCCGGGCGCCTCGTACGCCAAGCAGCACCCGGTGCCCTTCGGCGAGTACGTGCCCTTCCGGGACCAGCTGAGCAAGGTCATCACCCGGCTCCAGCGCGTCCCCCGCGACTTCTACCCCGGCGACCACACCGGTGTGCTGCAGCTCGGCCCGGCCCGCCTCGGTGACGTCATCTGCTTCGAGGTCGCCTACGACGAGATCGTCCGCGACACCGTCAAGGCCGGCGCCCGGGCCCTGGTCGTCCAGACCAACAACGCCACCTACGGCCGCACCGGCCAGCCCGAGCAGCAGCTGGCGATGTCCCGGCTGAGGGCCGTGGAGCACGGCCGGGCCGTGGTGACCGCGGCGACGAGCGGCATCAGCGCGGTGGTCTCCCCCGACGGCAGGGTGCTGCAGCGCAGCGAGGAGTTCACCCGGGACGTGATCACCGCGAGCATCCCGCTGCGGGACGGGACGACCGTCGCGGACCGCGCCGGTGCGGCTCCCGAATGGGTGCTCGCTATGGTGGGCCTTCTGTCCTGCGCGGCCGCAGTCCTGATCGGCCGCCGGGGACGTCCTGACAAGGAGGGGCAGAAGTGAACGACGACGATGGTCAGCGGAGATACGGTCCGCTCGGCACGACCTTGGTGATCATCCCGACCTACAACGAGGCGGAGAACATCAAGTCCATCGTCGCCCGGGTGCGCGAGGCGGTACCGGAGGCGCACGTCCTCGTCGCCGACGACAACAGCCCCGACGGCACCGGAAAGCTCGCCGACGAGATGGCGGCCGAGGACGAGCACGTCAAGGTGCTGCACCGCAAGGGCAAGGAAGGGCTCGGCGCCGCCTATCTGGCGGGCTTCCGCTGGGGCCTGGACCACGGCTACGGCGTGCTGGTGGAGATGGACGCCGACGGATCCCACCAGCCCGAGGAGCTGCCCCGGCTGCTCACCGCGCTCAAGAGCGCCGATCTGGTGCTCGGCTCCCGCTGGGTGCCGGGCGGCCGGGTGGTGAACTGGCCGCGCTACCGCGAGTTCCTCTCCCGCGGCGGCTCCACCTACTCGCGTCTGATGCTCGACGTGCCGATCCGTGACGTGACCGGCGGCTACCGCGCCTTCCGGCGCGAGACGCTGGAGGGGCTGGGCATGGAGGAGGTGGCCTCCCAGGGCTACTGCTTCCAGGTCGACCTGGCCTGGCGGGCGGTCAAGGCGGGCTTCCACGTCGTGGAGGTCCCCATCACCTTCGTCGAGCGCGAGCTGGGCGACAGCAAGATGAGCCGTGACATCGTCGCCGAGGCTCTGTGGCGGGTCACGTCCTGGGGGCTGGGCTCCCGGGCCTCCAAGGCGCTGGGCCGGGACCAGTAAGGTCCCCATAAGCCCGCTCCGGCCGTTCCGCCACCCTCCGGGCACACTTGAGGCATGACGTTCGGAGCGCAGCAGCAGACGTTGAACAGCCGGCCGCCGAAGCGCGGCCGTGCCCGCCGGCTCATCCCCCTGGCCGTGGCCGCCTGGGCGGTCCTGGAGATCTGGCTCCTGACCCTGGTGGCCGGTGCGGCGGGCGGCTGGACGGTCTTCTCCCTGCTGGCCGGCGGCGTGGTCGCCGGATCGTATGTGATCAAGCGGGCGGGCCGGCGGGCCTGGCAGCGCCTGACCCAGTCCCTGCAGACGCCCGGAGCGGCCCCCGCGCCGGAGACGGGCGGCGGCAACGCCCTGACGATGCTGGGCGGCCTGCTGCTGATGGTGCCGGGCCTGCTCTCCGACGTGGCCGGGCTGCTGTGCCTCTTCCCGCCGACCCGGGCGCTGCTGCGCAGGACGGTGGGGCGCCGGCTGGAGCGCGCGGGCGGCGCCGGCCCGGGGAGCCTGGGCGAGGCGTTCCGCCAGGCGCGTGCCGCTCAGGGCGGCGGCAAGGTGGTCCAGGGCGAGGTCGTCCGCGACGACGAGCCGCCCGCGCCGCGCCCCGGCGGACCCCAGCTGCCGAGGTAGCCGGCGGTCCCCGCACGGATGCGACAAAGGGCCCGGGCCACTGCGTGAGCAGTGGCCCGGGCCCTTTGTCGTGCTGGTGGTGCTTCCGCCGTCAGGCGGACTTGCGCGTGTCCCGCGGGTGCACGGCAATGTTCATGGCACCGGAGCGCAGGACCGCCAGCCTCTCGGCCAGCACCTCCTCGAGCTCCTCGCGGGTACGCCGCTCCATGAGCATGTCCCAGTGCGTACGCGCGGGCTTGCCCTTCTTCTCCTCCGGCCCATCGCCGTCCACAAGGAGTGCCACGGCGCCGCACGCCTTGCACTCCCACTCCGGCGGAATCTCCGCCTCTACCGAGAACGGCATCTCGAATCGATGGCCGTTCGGGCATGCGTACTCCACCGCCTGGCGCGGTGCCAGATCGATGCCGCGGTCGGTCTCGTAGCTGGTAACCACAAGTCGCGTGCCGCGGAGAGCTCGCTCACTCATGAATCGTGCCTCCCGGGCTTGTCGCCCACAGGACAGGTGTCGCTGTCGTCGTCATCCGGTCAACGTCCGGTCGGCGGTGAAGATTCCCCGTTGAGGGACATGCGTCGCCCGTCGTGCCGCCCCTTGTTGTACCCACCAGCGCCCGTTTTGTCACATCTGACAACAGATGTCACCCTGTGTTTCTGCTGCTTGAGCGCGCAGTAACGGTCCGTCCGGTGGGTCAGAGGCGTACACTACCGGCCCGCTTGGTTCACGCCTAAACCGGGTCCGGGCATTCGCGGACAGGCGTGGTCGGAAGCGCCACTTCCGGTACCTTCGGGCGCTCCTCCGGCGCCTGCGGGAGCTCCTTCCCGGGCAGGGCGAAGACCCGCAGGAAGAACTGCGCCAGCGGGCCTATGCCCACCGCGTAGAGCACCGTGCCGACGCCCACCGAGCCGCCCAGCGCGAAGCCGGTCGCCAGCACCACGACCTCGATGCAGGTCCGCACCAGCCGCACCGAGCGCCCCGTACGGCGGTGCAGCCCGGTCATCAGGCCGTCGCGCGGCCCCGGCCCGAAGCGGGGCGAGATGTAGAGGCCGGTCGCCACCCCGCAGAGCACTATGGAGAACAGCAGCAGCGGGATCCGCGCCCACAGTGAGGTGGGGGCGGGCGTCAGGCCCAGTGTCGCGTCGATCACCAGCCCGATCAGCAGCACGTTCGAGAGCGTGCCGAGCCCGGGGCGCTGTCGCAGCGGGATCCACAGCAGCAGCACCGCCGCGCCCACCACGATCGTGGCGGTGCCGATCGACATGCCGGTGTGGCGGGAGATGCCCTGATTGAGCACGTCCCACGGCGCCAGGCCGAGGCCCGCCCGCAGCTGCAGGGCGGAACTCACCCCGTACAGCACGACCCCGCCGTACAGCTGGACGAGACGGCGGGTGAGACCTGATTCCCGGGACGCGGACAAAGAAATCCTCCCCTTGCGATGGTGCAGTGGTGGTGCGAGTGGCATGTCGCGTGACAGTCTGTGGACTGGGCCTGGCGAAGATCCATGGCCAATCCCGGGAAGGTGGACTGCAAGCGATGACTCAGTGGACCTCTTCGGTGGGGGCGCCCCAGCTGGCGCGCCTCCTCGGTTCGCAGCACGAGCGCGCCCTGGTGACGTCGCTCGGCTCCCGCCGGACGCCCGCCTACCGCTCCCTCGCGGACGGCGTCCGGCTGCTCGTCCTGGAGGGCCGCGTCCCCGTGGCCGCCCGGCTGCCCGCCGAACGGGAGCTGGCCGCCGCCCTCTCCGTCAGCCGCACCACCGTCGCCGCCGCCTACGAGGCGCTGCGCGGCGAAGGCTTCCTGGAGTCCCGCCGCGGCGCGGGCAGCTGGACCGCCATGCCCGCCGGCAGCCCGCTGCCCACCCGCGCGCTCGACCCGCTGCCCCCGGAGGCCGCCGGCTCGGTCATCGACCTCGGCTGCGCCGCCCTGACGGCCCCCGAACCCTGGCTGACCCGCGCCTTCCAGGGCGCCCTGGAGGAGCTGCCGCCCTACGCCCACACCCACGGCGACTACCCCGCCGGCCTGCCCGCCCTGCGCGAGGCCCTCGCCGACCGCTACACCGCCCGCGGCATCCCCACCATGCCCGAACAGATCATGGTCACCACCGGCGCCATGGGCGCCGTCGCCGCCATCTGCCGGCTCATGGCCGGCCGCGGTGAGCGCGTCGCCGTCGAGTCGCCCTCCTACGCCAACGTCCTGCAGCTCATGCGCGAGGCCGGCGCCCGGCTCGTGCCCGTCGCGATGGCCGACCGGCTCGCCGGCTGGGATCTGCCCGCCTGGCGCCAGGTGCTGCGCGACGCCGCACCCCGCATGGCCTACGTCATCGCCGACTTCCACAACCCCACCGGCGCCCTCGCCCCCGAGGAACAGCGCCGGGAGCTCGTCGAGGCGGCCCGGGCGGCCGGCACCCTGCTGGTCGCCGACGAGACCATGTCCGAGCTCGTGCTGGAGGACGGCCTCGAACTGCCCCGGCCCGTCTGCGCCTTCGACCCCGCCGGCAACGCCGTCATCACCGTCGGCTCGGCCAGCAAGTCCTTCTGGGCCGGGCTGCGCATCGGCTGGGTGCGCGCCGCCCCGGACGTCATCCGCAACCTCGTCGCCGCCCGCGCCTACGCCGACCTCGGCACCCCCGTCGTCGACCAGCTCGCCGTCTCCTGGCTGCTGAACACCGGAGGCTGGGACTCCGCCCTGGCCCTGCGGCGCGCCCAGACCCGCGAGAACCGCGACGCCGTCGTCGCCGCGCTCCGCCGCCACGTACCCGACTGGGAGTTCACCGTCCCCCGCGGCGGCCTCACCCTGTGGGCGCGCACCGGCGGGCTGTCCGGCTCGCGGATCGCCGAGGCGGGGGAGCGGCTGGGGGTGCGGGTGCCCTCCGGCCCGCGCTTCGGCGTCGACGGCGCCTTCGAGGGCTACGTCCGGCTGCCGTTCACCGTCGGCGAGGCGGTCGCGGAGGAGGCCGCGACGCGGCTGGCCGAGGCGGCCCGCCTCGTGGCGAGCGGCGCGACCGCCGCCGTGGAGATGCCGCGCACCTACGTGGCCTGAACCGGCAGCACCCCCTCGCCCACCGCCCGGCCCGTCACCGCAAGGATGCGCTCCGGCAGCAGGTCCAGCACCGCCTGCCGCTGCGCCTCACAGGCGTCCTGGTCGTACGGGTCCGGGGTGGCCGGCACCTGCAGCCGGTGCACCGGCCCCGCGCCCAGCCGCGCGTACCCCCGGCCGGGCGGCACGTCCTCGGCCGGCGTGGTGCGCGGGGGCACGCCCAGCACGGCCGCCACGTCCTCGGGCGCGAGCGCGCCCAGCACCACCCGGGCGGCCGTCCGGGCGAGCAGCTGCTCGCCGAGCAGCCCCGCGCCGTCGAGCTGCTCGCCCGCCACCACGGTCACATGGGCCATGTGCCCGTGCCGCAGCGCCGTCCCGAGCAGCGCCTGCGGGTCCCGGCGGCCCTGCTCGGCCGCGAGCCGGCTCAGCGCCACGGGCCGGTCCACGACGATCCACAGCGGCCGGCGGACGTCGTCGGCCGGCGGACGCCCCAGCCGGCGCGCGTGGTGCGCGGCCGCCAGCCGCCGCTCCGTCTCGTACGACGCCCACTCCAGGGCGGCCAGCACGCCGCAAGGCGCCGACTCGACGGCCAGCACGCCCTCGCGCCCCGCCAGACAGGCGTACTCGCCCGTGCCGCCGCCGTCCACGACCAGGACGTCGCCGTGGTGCAGGGCCTGGACGGCGACCGAGCGCAGCAGGGTCGTGGTGCCGCCGCCGGGCCGGCCGAGGACGAGCAGGTGCGGCTCGGTCGAGCGCCGGCCCGTGCGCCAGACGACCGGGGGCGCGTCGCGGGTACCGCCGCCGACGGTGACCGGCAGCGTCCGCTGCACGGTGGACGGATCGGTGAAGCCCAGGACCGTCTCGCCGGGCGCGGTCACGAAGCGCTGCGCCCCGATGTCGGTGGGCAGCGGCGGCAGCGCGCTCAGGTACAGCCGGTTGGTGGCCTCGTCCCAGTCGAACCGGTACTCCCGGCCCCGCCCCGCCTTCAGGTACAGCAACTGCTCGATCCTGGCCCGGGCCTCCGGCTCGCCGTCGGTGAAGTAGCCCGGATAGCGCAAGGTCAGGGCGGCCAGCCGGCCGTGCTCGTCGAAGGCGTGCCCCTCGAAGGCCGTCTCCCGGTCGCCGCCGTGCTCATAGAGCGGCGCCGGGTCCTGCGGGTCGGAGAAGTACGGCACCAGGGCCTCGTAGACCGCCTGCAACCGCGCCTCCTGTGCCTCGCCCGCCTCGGCCTCCTCGGGTTCGCGCTCGCGCCCCGCCCAGGCGCCCGCCGCCATCAGGGCCGCCGCGGCGAGGGTCGGCCCGTACGGGAGCAGGGCCACGATGACCGTGCACGAGGCCAGCAGGAGCAGCGTGGGGCCGCGCCGGTCGCCGGGCATCGCCTGCCATCGGTGCCACGCCCCGGCCGCCAGGGCGCGCAGCCCGCGCGCCACGACCAGCAGCGGATGGAGCATGTCCCGGGTGTTGTCGGCGACGCTGTGCGCGAGCTCCCGGCCCTGGGCGAGCGAGGTGCGGGCGGGCAGGGTGCGGGGGAGCGATCGCCGGCCCATGCGGGCCTCCCTGGTGTCGGTGCGACAGGTGCGACAGGTGCGACGAGTGCGAACGGGCTAGAACTTGATGCCGCCCAGCAGGCTGGCGAGGCTCGCACCGCCCGCCTTGATGCTGGGGGCGATGCCCGTTCCCGCCAGGTAGAAGCCGAACAGGGCGCACACGAGCCCGTGCGAGGCCTTCAGGTTGTCCTTGCGGAAGAAGAGAAAGACGACGACACCGAGGAGCACGACGCCCGAGATGGAGAGGATCATGGGAATCTCCTGGAACTGGGGGGCGGTCACCATGAGCCCCTCCAGCTTCACAGAAAGTACTTTTCCGGCAACTGGGGATACCCCCGTACGGAGGATGGCAGACCATGACCGGACCGACGCCCGAGTTCGAAGAGCCCGCCCACGACCCCGAGATGCTCCAGCTCGCGGCCAAGGTCTTCGACCTGGCGCGACACGGCGACACCGATACCCTCGCCGCCTATGTGGACGCAGGGGTTCCGGTGAACCTCACCAACGACCGGGGAGACTCCCTCGTCATGCTGGCCGCCTACCACGGCCATCCGGCGACCGTCACCTCCCTGCTGGAGCGCGGCGCCGACCCGAACCGGCCCAACGACCGCGGCCAGACGCCGCTGGCGGGCGCCGTCTTCAAGGGCGAGGCCGAGGTCGTGCGCATCCTCGTCGCCCACGGTGCCGACCCGGCCGCCGGGGAGCCGTCCGCGGTCGACACCGCGGCCATGTTCGCCCGCCAGGACCTGCTCGAGATCCTCCAGGGCCGCTGACGCGAGCCGGCCGGGGGCGCTGACCTCTGCGGTGACGTTTCCTCAGCGCCCTTGGCCCCGGCCGGATTTCGCCGGTCCTCCTTAGAACTCTCTTAAGGCGGACCGTTATCAACTCCTCATGCACTTCAACAACCCCAGCCGCACCGCCCGCGCCGCCGCCGTGGCGCTCGCGGTGACCATCCCGTGCGTCACGCTCGCCACACCCGTCCACGCCGCCGACCGGAAGCCCGCCCAGGCCGTCCGCGTGCACGACCGGCTCGTCGACATCCCGCTCAAGGGCGGCACCGCCACCGTCGACACCGCCACCCTGCGCGTGAGCGCCCGTACGGCCCGCGGAACCGTCGAGCTCTCCGCCCCCGCCGCGAACGCCCCCGGCACCCCCGGCGCGGTCACCACCACCGCGGACGGCGCCCGCTGGACGTACGGCGACACCGGCCTGACCGTCACGGCCCGCGCCGACCGGGGCCGCCTCCTGGTCTCCGTACGCTCCACCGGCACCGCCGACCGCACCCTGAAGTGGCCCGTCACCGGAACCGGCTCCACCGCCTCCGCCCTCCAGCTGCCGCGCGGCGAGGGCCTGTCCCTACCGGTGGCCGACGCCTTCTGGAACGGGCCCGACGCCGGGCTCGCCGGCAGCGACATCGCCATGGACTCCCAGCTGTCCCTGCCGCTGTGGGGCTACAGCGCCGGCGGCGTGGGCGTCAGCTACCTCGTCCCCACCGACATCGGGACCACCCTGAAGGTCACCTCCGAACAGGGCCGGCTGCGCACCACCGCCGTGCACGCCTTCTCCCGCGCCGAGGACACCACCGAGTACACCGTCGCCCTCTCCCTCACCGACGGCTCGCCCGTCGCACCCGCGGCCGACTACCGCGCCTGGCTCCGCGAGCACGGGCAGCTCGGCAGCCTCAAGCGCAAGATCCAGGCCGTTCCGGCCAACGAGAAGCTGCTCGGCGCCTTCCACGCCTACACCTGGGGCGAGGCCCGCACGGCCGAGGGCGTCCGCAAGCTGCGCGCGCTCGGCGTGGACCGCATGTGGCTCGGCTACGACGCCGACGACCAGCCCATGACCGCGGCCGCCGTCAAGGCCGCCAAGGAGGCCGGCTACCTCGTCGGCCCCTACGACTCCTTCGCCAACGGCCAGGACCCGCAGAAGTCCGACGCGCCCACCTCCGTCTGGCCGGACAAGGTCTACCCCGACTTCTGCGTCGGGCGGGCCGACGGCTCGCCCGAGCCCGGCTTCCACGACCGCGGCTGCTACCTCAGCACCCAGGCGTTCGAGAAGGCCGAGCCCACCCGCCACTACCTCGCCGACCGCACACGCAAGATGACCGCCAACGGCGCCGACAGCTACTTCCTCGACGTCGACGCGGCCGGCGAGCTCTTCCGCGACCACAGCGCCGCCCACCCCATGACCAAGGCCCAGGACCGCGCCAACCGCCTCGCCCGCATGAAGCGCCTGGCCGACGGCGACAAGCTCGTGCTCGGCTCCGAGTCCGCGGGCGCCTGGTCCAACCAGGTCCTCGCCTACGACCACGGATCCGGCACCCCCGTCCACGACGGCCTGTGGAAGGCCCAGCGGGACAAGGAGAAGTGGGGCGGCTACACCCCCGCCAAGGCGCCCGGCGTCTTCTTCAAGCCCGCCGAGCTGCCGGCCCCCGTCGCGAAGGCCATGTACGACCCCACGTACCGCGTTCCGCTGTACGAGACGGCCCTGCACGACTCCCTCGTCAACGCCGAGCGCTGGGAGCTCTCCTACGACAAGCTGCCGCGGCAGAAGACGGACCGCGCCCTGCTGGCGATGCTCTACAACACCCCGCTCAACTTCGTCATCGGAGGCGACTCCCTGGAGAAGCAGGGCAGCGAACTGGCCGCCCTGCAGAAGTACTTCTCCCCGCTGCACAAGGCGGCGGGCACCGAGGCGATGACGGACTTCCGCACGCTCACCGGTGACCGCACGGTCCAGCGCACCGTCTTCGGCGACGGGACGCTGACCGTGACGGCGAACTTCGGCACGAAGGCGTACGACGGGCTGCCGGGCGGCTGCGTCGACGCGAGGCTGAAGGGCGACAAGGAGCCGCGCCGACTCTGCCCCTCGGACGTCAACCGGTAGGTTCACTCGCCGGGGTCCGGGGCGGAGCCCCGGCCCAGCGCCAGCACCGTCTCCACCGTGTCCGCCTCATCGGCCCGCTTGTCCTCCCGGTACCGCACCACGCGCGCGAACCGCAGCGTCACCCCCGCCGGGTACCGGGTGGACCGCTGGAGACCGTCGAAGGCGATCTCCACCACCAGCTCCGGCCGTACCGTCACCACGAAGCCGTCGTCGCTCACCGCCAGCGACCGCAGCCGCTCGGTCTGCCACGCCAGCATCACGTCCGTCATGCCCTTGAACGTCTTGCCGAGCATCGCGAACGAGCCGTCCGCCCGCCGCGCCCCCAGGTGCAGGTTCGACAGCTTCCCCCGCCGGCGCCCGTGCCCCCACTCGACGGCCAGCACCACCAGGTCCAGGGTGTGCACCGGCTTCACCTTCAGCCACGACGCGCCCCGCCTGCCCGCGCTGTATCCCGCGTCCAGCGCCTTGACCATCACCCCCTCGTGGCCCCGCCGCAGCACCTCGGCCGCGAACTCCCGCGCCGCCGCCCGGGCCCGGTCGTCCCCCGGGTCCGCCACCACCCGCCGCCGCACCCGCAGCGGCCCGGGCACCACCTCGTCCAGCACCGCGTGGCGCTCGGCCGTGGACAGCGCCAGCAGCTCGCGGCCGTCCACGGCCAGCACGTCGAAGAAGACCGGCGACAGGGGGAGCGCCGCTCCGGCGGCCGGTACGTCGAGCCGGGAGCCGACCCGGCCCGCGACGTCCTGGAAGGGGTGCGGCCGGCCCGCCGCGTCCAGGGCGATGACCTCGCCGTCCAACACGGCCGAGGTCACCGGCAACGCCAGCGCCGCCGAGGCCAGTTCCGGCAGCCGGCCGGTGATCTCGTCCAGCGTCCGGGTGTAGACCCGCACGTCGGGGCCGTCCCGGTGCACCTGCACACGGATGCCGTCCAGCTTCTCCTCCACCGCGCACGGGCCCAGCCGGTCCAGCGCCTCGTCGACGTCCTTGGCGCTCTGCGCCAGCATCGGCAGCACCGGCCGCCCCACCTCGAGCCGGTACCGCGCCAGTGCCCCCGGCCCCTCGGCCAGCAGCGTCCGCGCCACCGCCCCCAGCGAACCGCCCAGCATCACCGCCCGCCGCACCTCCTCCGGCGCCGCCCCCGCGGCCGCCGCCAGCCCCTCGACGGCCAGCGCGTCCAGGGCGCCCTGCCGTAGCTCGCCCCCGATCAGCCGGAGCAGGAAGTGCTGCTCACCGGCCGTGGCCGCCGCCAGCAACGCACCGACCAGCCGTCTGCGTTCGCCCTGCGCGCCCTTGCCCGACACGGCGGCGATCTCATCGAGGGCCCGGTCCACCTCCCGTACGGTCAGGGACGGCTCGGCGGCCGGGGCGGGCGCGTCCCGCAGCGTGCTCCAGCCGACGCCGATCCTGCGCTGCGGCAGCCGGCCCGCCAGGTAGGGGATGACGACCGGCGCGTCGTCCGGCTCGGCGTCGCGGAACAGCCCGGCCAGCAGCGCGATCTTCCCCGACCGCGCGCTCGTGGCCGCGACCTCCGCGGACACCTGCGCGACCTCGGCGAGCAGCATGCCCCCATCGTGCAACGGGACGGGGCGCCCCGCAGCGCGGGTCAGGCGCCATGGGCCGCCCAGAAGCCGCAGTGGTGCACGGCGCCGGTGTCCACCGGCCGGATCCCGCCCGGGCCGGGGCGCAGGTCCAGGGCCACCGGCGCCGTGTCCCCGGCGCTGACGAGCGGCCAGGGCGGCCCGTCGCCCGTGGCCGGGACGCCGGTGCGGGCGAAGCCCGTCCAGTAGCCGGCCATCGTCGCCGCCAGTTCGAGCTGCGCCGCGGAGAGGGGCGGCCAGGCGTCGGAGGGGAAGAGGTAGGGGAGTTCGGAGCCGTGCGCCGCGCCGTAGGGGAAGCCCTCCACGGGGGGCAGGCCGGGGTAGCGAGGGGCGTCCGGGTCGCTGAACTCGAAGCCGTACACCGGCACGTGCGCGGCCAGCGCGCGGCCGGCCCGGAAGGTGGTGCACGTGAACGTACGGTCGGTGAGGACGGTCGCCCAGGCGAGCGCCGGCGTCGGGAACGCCGCCGCCGGATAGCGCGCCTCCACCGCGCCCGCCGCGTCGCCGAAGGAATCGGCGAGCCGGGCCCGGTAGTCCCGCTCGTCGCGGACGGGGTGCGCCGCGAGGGACAGGCCCACGAAGAACCGCATCTCGTCGTGGTTCGTGCCCTGCAGCACCGGCATCCGGTGGAAACGCCCCTCCTCCAGGGCCCGGTCGGGCCTACGGGGCAGCAGCTCGCCGCCGTAGGAGAGGTGGGAGAAGGCCGGCATCAGCTCGGTCGTCGCCAGCCTCTCCGCCGGCAGCGCGCGCAGACAGCGCAGCGCCGACCCCGCGTCCGTGCACCCCAGCCGCCGGGCCGCGGCCGCGCCCGCCGCGCTCGTCTCCTGCTGCGAGGGCCAGGACGCCTGCTGCGGCGAGCCGGGGGCGGTGCTGCCCCGCGGGAAGGAGGTCATGCACGAACCGCTCTGCAGGGCCGCCTTGTGGAAGAGGCCCGCAGCGCTCGGCGAGGTGAGCAGGGCGCAGATGCTCAGGGCGCCCGCCGACTCCCCGAAGACGGTCACGTCGCGCGGGTCGCCGCCGAACCGGGCCGCGTTGGCCCGTACCCAGCGCAGCGCCGCCCGCTGGTCGGCGAGCGTGAAGTCGGGCGCCCCGCCCAGCTCCGGGTGGCCGAACAGACCGAAGACGCCCAGCCGGTAGTTGAGGGTCACGACCACGACGTCGCCGCGCGCCACCAGCCGCCGTGCGTCATAGGGGTCGCCCGCGCCGGCGATGAAGGCGCCGCCGTGCAGCCAGACCATGACGGGGCGGCCCCGGGCGGGCGCGGGGCCGGTGGGTGCGGTGACGTTGAGGTAGAGGCAGTCCTCGGAACCGGCGCCGCCCGCGCCGAGGAAGGGCAGCTGGACGCAGCGGGGGCCGGGGCGGGTGGCGTCCCGGACCTCCGTCCAGCGGCGGGCCGGCACGGGCGCCCGCCAGCGCAGGGGCCCGGTCGGCGGCTGGGCGTAGGGGATGCCCTCGTAGGTGGCGTAGGAACCGTGGGCCGTGCCGCGGACGGGGCCGCGGTCGGTGGTGACGACGGGCGCCACGTCCGCGGCGGAGGCGGCGGGGCAGGTGACGAGCGGGCCCAGGGCCAGCAGGAGCGTGCCGAGCACACCACCGCGGCGCAGGAGACGGGTGAGCACCATGGCCGATGGCTACCCAGGGGCTCCGCCCGCATCCGCCGGCCGCCCGCCGCCCGCCGCGGGGAGGGCGTGGGCGGCCGGGAGCTTGCATATCCGGTCGCTTCCTCCTCCGACGCGGCCATCCGGAGTCACGGTGGGTGATGTCGCGCACACTTAGTGGAAGTGTCGTAACCGGCCGGTGTCGCGGCGGGTTGACGCACCGGCACCGCAGGATCGACGACGCAGGACGGAGCAGTGGTTCAGCCATGAGCAAGCGCCAGAAGGGCCGCCGACACCGCAGGGTCAACCGCACCCCACGCCCGGTGGGTTCGACCCGCCCGTCCGCGGTGCGGCACGAGCCGCGCCCGGATTCCCGGCCCGAGCCGAGGCCGCTGACCGGCCTCGGCCGCCACGAGGCCCGCACCTTCGACGGGCTGCGGGCCCTCGGCGCCGGGGGAGCCTCCGTCGACGAGCTGTGCGCGGCGGTGGGCTACCAGGCGCGCACGATTCTCAAGCACGTCAACGGCCTCGCCGAGCACGGCCTGGCCGAGCTGCGCGGCGAGCGCTGGTACGCCACCGAGGGCCAGCCCGCGAGCCGCTGACGCACCGGCGCACAGGGCCGGGGGCGCATACGCCCCCGGCCCTGTGGCCGTCAGCCGATGTGCGTCGCGCCCCCGTGCTCGCGCCGCCTGCGCGCGAGGACCCCGAGCACGGCCTCGTGGCCGAAGAGGGCGTCGGCCGCTCGTTCCAGCGAGCGGGCGGCGTTCTCCGCCCGCTCGGCGTGCGTGAGGATCCGCTCCCGCAGGGCCGCCCCCTCCGGGCCCGGCAGCGTCACCGCCTCGGCCCCCGCCCGCAGCCGCCCGGCCTGCTCGCGCAGCCGGCCCGCCCTCTCCCGCACCGGCCCCGACCAGGGCGCTTCGCCGGCGGCCCCGGCCCGGCCCCTCACCGCGGCCCCCGCCAGGGCGCGAACGCGTTGCGCACGCCCTCCAGGGCAGGGGCGAGTTCCGGGTGGTGGCGCAGCAGCACGTCCCGCATGCTCGTGCGGTCGACCCACTCCAGGCCCTCCGCCGTATAGACCTCCGGCCGGTAGTCGGTGGTGAAGAAGCGGTCGCTCTTCAGCCGCCGGGATGCCATCAGCACGAACACCCGGAACGCCGTGTCGCTGAACGCGAAGCCCCGCGGCCTGGGTTCGGCGTACATGCCGACCATGGTGTCCACGCGCTCCAGGCGCCCGTCGTAGACCTCCTTCAGCTCCGCGGCCAGCTTGGCGTCGCCGCCGGTCAGCTCCTCGAAGCCGCTCACCGGCGGCCGGTGCAGCGCCGCCCGGAACGCGGTGTAGCGGGGCACCCCGCGCTCCCGGTCGCGCAGGACGTCCACCGTGCCCACGTCGACGCGCTCCCCGGACACCCGGGCCAGGTCGCGCAGGCAGTCGGGATGGTTGTGCAGGGTGATGGCGCCGGGATGCATGGTGCCGAAGGAGTACAGCAGGTCGGCCAGGCCCCAGTGGTCCACCGCCTTGCGGGTGGCCAGCGCCTGCAACGGCTCGAAGCCCGTGACCTCGATCAGCTCGCCCGTGCGGTGCGAGCGGATCTCGTACTCGTCGCGGATCAGCGGATGCAGCCGGTAGGAGGTGACGAACTCCTCCGTCATCGAGTACGGCGCCGCATGGTGCCCGGTGGGGGAGCCCAGGATGCCGAACAGGGCCTCGCCCTTGCCGAAGCGCCCCACCCGCCGGCGCAGCCGCGCGGGCAGCACGCCGTACCAGTTGAGGTGCATCGCCGCCCGCGTCACGGGCTGGTCGATGACGGCCGGTGTCCACTCCACCGTATGGATCTTCGCCATGACGGCGGCGTTGACCAGCCGCGCCGTCTGGAAGAGCCGCTCGTCGCCCCAGGTGGGGTGGACGGAGGCGATGCGGTCGCAGATCGCGTTGTGCTCCTTGGCGAAGAGCGTGTGCAGCAGCGACAGCCCCACCCAGTAGTTGTCGTTGAAGCCGGTGGCGTCGATGCCCGACAGCCCCGCCCGCGGCTCGTCCGGCAGCCGGCCGTCCGTCAGCGCCAGCTTGCCGCCCTCGCCCGTGCGCAGCGCCCGGCACCGCTCCTCGCTCGAGCCGTAGATCTGCGAGCCGTCCCACCAGTGGGTGACGGTGTTCTCGTACGTCGGCGGCCGGCCGGGGCCGGTGTGGGCGACGGGGTCGGGGCGGGAGCGGCGTACGAGCATGGGGCACTGCGGCCAGTCGTCGTCCGCGGCGAGCGGCACGTCCAGCGGCCGGTCGGTGGTGTTGTCGCCGTGGCTGAACCAGCCGTGGTTCTGGAACTGGATCCAGGCCGCCGCCAGCATGTTGAGGGTCGGCGCCGGGCGGAAGCCCGAGGTGCGGGCCAGCAGCCGCCGGGAGACCTCGCGCGGGCTTGGCGCGAACAGGCCCTGCTCCTCGGCCTCGGGGAAGGTCTGCGGCAGCGCGCAGTTGCGGTCGAAGCGGGTGCCCGCCCGGCCCATGTCCACATCGCGCGGGTCGTAGCCCGAGCCGTCGTAGCTGCGGTGGGGCAACAGGCCGGGGCTCGGCCTGCGGGGCCGCTCGCCGCCCGCGCCGTAGGTGTCGTGCAGGTTGTGGGCGCGCAGCAGCTCCCGCTGCCGTCTGAGCTCCCACAGCGCCAGGGGGAAGGGCAGCGAGTGCCACTCGCGTCGGGGCCGTGGTACCGGCGTCATCTATCGCTCTCCAGGGGGCGGGGAAGGGGAGGTTCAGCGGTCGTGGAGCCGGAGGACGACGGTCTCCTCCACCCGGCCCCGGTACGGCTCCAGCAGGGCGTCGACCCGGTCGCGGGCCGTGGGTGCCACCTCGTCGAGACTCTGGGCGTACACGCCCGCGGAGTGGCACTGCGGGAAGTCGTGCGTGGGGTCCACCCAGGTGATCTCCAGCCAGTCCGCGGGCACCGGGAAGACCGAGACCGGGCTGCGCCCCTCCAGATTGGGCACCACGTCGTGCTCGTTGACGAGGCTGACGACGCGGGTGGCCGGGTCGAGGGGGCGCTTGAAGTCGATCGGCGAGCCCACGGCCACCACGTGGGTGAGCCGCCACCGCCGGTTGACCTCGGGCAGCTCGGCGAGGTTCATGGCCGTCAGCCCGCCCAGGCTGTGCCCGACCAGCGCGATCTGCGCCCCCTCGGGCACGGCCCGGGCCAGGCCCTTGCGGACGGCCCGGGTGTAGGGCGTGTCGTTGCGGCCCACGGCGGTGACCGCGCCGACGAGGTCCTGCGGAGTGGCGTTGCGGGGCCGCCCGAAGGCCATGCCGGGCAGCAGCACCACATGCCGGGTGACGCCGTCCGGGCCCGTCACGCGCTGGATGAGCATCCGCCCGTCGTTGCCCAGGGCCGCCACGTTCCGCAGGTGCGCGGCGATGCCACCGCCGGGGTCCAGACGGGCCAGCAGCCCCGCGTCCGCAGGCTCCGCCTCCGCCCGGCCCGGACCCCGGTCCCAGCGGGCCCAGGCGCCGATGGCCGTGCCCAGCAGCGGATCGCCGTCGGGCCGGGTGCCCGTGACGATGTGCCAGGCCGCCGCGTCGTTGAACGGGTTCTCGTCCACCAGCGCGTTCCACGCCAGCACCTCGGTCAGCGAGGGCGCGAGGCGGGCCAGGGCCCGTTCCGCGCCCTCGGCGCGCATGCTCTCCCGCAGGATCCGCAGCGCCCGCACCTGCCGGTCCGCCTCGATGGCGTCCAGCAGCCGCCGTACGGGCCCCTCCCCGGCGAACTCCGGATGCCGCACCGAGCACAGCCGGATCCGCAGCTTCAGCGAGGTCACCGCCACCGCGACGGCCAGGGACTCCCGGCCGGCGAGGACCCCGCCCAGCCACGCGGCCCGGCCCAGCGTCCCGCCGTCCGGCGCGTAGCCCAGCCCCGCGGGGGACGTCAGGGCCCGCGCCAGGGCCCTGACGGCCCGCAGCCCGCTGCGCGGGGAGCGGCCCAGCGAGGCGGTCAGCGCCGGGTCGGTGGCCACGGCGGTCAGTGCCCGGCCCGCCTCGCGGATCTCCCCCGCCACCTCGCCCAGCGTGCGGGCCACCGCCGCGAGGGCGGCCACGTCCGGGCCCGCCTCGACGCGGGTGACGCTGCCGGTGCTCACGTGCCCTCCGGGATGCGGTGGGGGCGGTAGCCGATGCGCAGCCGCGTCACGTCGAAGGTGTGCGGCAGCGGCCGCTGGGGGCTCAGCCGCACACCGGCCACCGCCAGCTCCCCACCGCGCAGGAACTCCGCGACGAAAGAGGTGGCCAGCAGCAGCCCCAGCTCCATGCCGCTGCACTGCGCCTCGCCCCGGCTGAACGGGCTGACGGCCCAGTCCGCGTCCGCCGTGCCGTCCAGCCACCTCTCGGGCGCGAAGCGGTGGGCGTAGTCGATGCGCTCCTCGTCGCGGGCGTGGAAGCCGGCCGGCACCAGCACGTTCATCCCGCCCGGCGCCACCGCCGAGCGCCAGCGGGTCTCCGCCGTGGTGCGCCGCATCAGGCTCGGCACCGGCGGCCACAGCCGCGCGGCGTCCTGGACGCAGGCGCGCAGGTACGGCATGTCCCCGAACCCCGCCACCGTATGGGCGCCGTGCCGCTTGTCCGCCGCCCGCACCTCCTCGACGGCCTGCCGGTAGGGCAGCGGATGGGTGGCCAGCAGCGCCAGCGTCTGCACCACGGCGGCGTGCACCACCCCCAGCGCCATGAACCAGTGGGCGACCTGCCCCTCGGGAGCGGTCTCCGGGCCCCGGGGCGCCGTGCGGAACAGCCCGGTGAGGCTGCGCGGATCGGCGTCGCACAGATAGCGCGCCTGACGCTGCATCATCTTGCGCCGGACCCGGCGGGTGCGGGCCTTGCGCCAGCGCCGTGCTCCCATCCAGTTGGCCTCGGCCAGCAGCTCGCCCAGCAGCCGCGAGAACTCCTCGTCGCCGGCCGCCGCCTCGCCCAGGAAGCAGCGCCGCCCGACGCGTTCGAGGCGCCCGCGGAGCTCCTGCGCCGACAGGCCGGCCTCCGCCCGCAGGCCCAGCAGCGCCCGTGACTCCTCGCCCACGACCCGCAGGAAGTGGCCCGCGAGCCGGTGCGCGGGACAGCCCGCGTCGAGCACCGCGTCGTTGAACGCCCGGCGCGCGGTGCGCTGCCGGCCGTGCGAGGCGACCAGCGCCTCGGGCTGCACGGCCGCGAAGCCGCTCACCTTCTCCCAGGTGTCGACGGCGTACGTCTCGACCGGGCCGGCCAGCACCTGCCGGGCGTCCTCGGCGTCGAGGACGAGCAGCGTGGGCCCGGACGTTCCGCGCACCACGACCGGCCCCCGGCCGTGCCGCCGGCGCAGCTCGCGCATCAGCTCCATGCCGCGCCGGTTGGGGTCCACCGCCGCCACCAGCCGGGCCATGCCGGGGCGGGAACGGAAGACGCCCCGGAGGTAGTTGGGCAGGAAGTAGCCCAGCGTCAGCCGCAGGTTCTCGCTCCTGGACGCGGTGGGCAGGGCGGTACCGTCCTCGGGACCGGTGATCGTCCCCGTGCCGCCGCCGAACGTCTCGCTGGTCGAGGTCATGCCAGCACCTTCCCCGGGTTGAGCAGCCCCTCCGGGTCCAGCAGCCGTTTGATCTCCCGTTGCAGCCGCAGGTTGCGCGGCGGCAGCTCCCGCACCAGCCAGTCGCGCTTGAGGGTGCCCACGCCGTGCTCGCCGGTGATGGTGCCGCCCAGTTCCAGGCCGGCCGCCATGATGGCGTCGTAGGCCTCCTTCGCCCGCCGCACCGCCTCGGCGTCGGAGCGGTCGAAGACCACCGTCGGGTGGAGGTTGCCGTCGCCCGCGTGCCCGACGGTGGCGATGAACAGCCCGTACTCCTCGGCGATCTCCTCGATCCGGTCGACCAGGAGGGCCAGCCGGTCGCGGGGCACCGCCACGTCCTCGATGAACGCCGTCACCTCGCCCGGCATCCGCCCGGCCCGGGCGCTCAGCGCCGGCATCACCATCCGGCGCGCGTCCAGCACCTGCCGGCTCTGCCCGGCATCCGCGGCCGCCGTCACGGACAGCGCCTTCGCCTCCCGGCACAGCTCCGCCACGGCCCGCACCCGCTCGGCCGCGTCGGGGGCGTCGCTCGCCACGATCAGGGTGGCCGCGGTGGCGTCCGGGTCCCGGGCCAGCAGCGGGTGTCCCAGGGCCGCGACGGCCTCGGTCGTCGTGCGGTCCATCAGCTCCAGCGCGGACGGCACATGGCCCGCCCGGATGATCGCCCCGACGGCCGCGCCGGCGTCCGCGGTGGACGCGAACCGGGCCAGCAGCGCCAGCTCCGGCGCCCGCGGCGGCCGCAGCGCCAGCGTCGCCTCGACCACGACGCCCAAGGTCCCCTCGGACCCGACGAACAGGCGGGTCAGGTCGTAGCCCGCCACGCCCTTGACCGTGTCCCGCCCGGTGCGCAGCACCTCGCCGTCGGCCAGGACGACCGTCAGCCCGAGGACGTAGTCGGCGGTGACCCCGTACTTCACACAGCACAGCCCGCCCGCGCCGGTGGCGATGTTCCCGCCGATCGTGCAGCTCTCCCAGGAGGCCGGGTCGGGCGGGTAGCACAGCCCCTCCCCGGCGACGGCCGCCGCCAGGTCGGCGGTGATCACGCCGGGCTCGCAGCGCACCAGGCGGTTCGCGGCGTCGATCTCCAGGATGCGGTTCATCCGCACCATGGACAGCACCACGCAGCCGTCCACCGCGTTCGCGGCGCCGGCCAGGCCCGTGCGGGCGCCCTGCGGCACCACGGGCACGCCGTGCGCGCGGGCGGTGCGCAGCACGTGCTGCACCTGCTCCACGCTCTCGGGCCGGACGACCACGGCGGGCAGGCCGGCCTCGCTGAAGGGGGCGGAGTCGTGGCGGTGCAGGGCGAGGTCGTCCTCGCCGGTCAGGAGCGCGTCGTCGGGCAGGCCTGCGGCCAGCGCCGCGAGCAGCGGGCTCCGGGGGGAGTCGGTCATGGGCAGCTCCATGCGGTGGGGGTCCGGAAAGAGGGCGTGGGGGAGCGGGCGCACGGCGGGGGCCGTCGTGCGCCGAAGGAGCGTCAAGGGGGTCAGAGCGTGGGCGGCACGGTCGTGACCGGGGCCTCGATCAGCACCGGACCGTCCGGGCTGGTCGTGGCGGCGGCCACCAGCTCGGCCAGGTGCGCCGGGTCCGTGGCGCGGTGCGCGGGCACGCCGTAGCCCCGGGCGAGCGCGCACAGGTCGAGGCCGGGCAGGTCCAGGCCGGGCACGCCGGGGGTGTTCTCGAAGCGGCCGAACCACTTGAGGATGGCGTACTCGCGGTTGGCCGGGACGACGAAGGTCACCGGCACCCGGTAGGCGGCGGCCGTCCACAGCGCGGTGATCGCGTACTGGGCCGAGCCGTCGCCCACCACCGCCACCACCGGCCGTTCGGGGCGGCCCAGCTGGGCCCCGACGGCCGCCGCGAGGCCGAAGCCCAGACCGCCGCCGGTGGTCATCAGGAAGGAGCCGGGCCGGTCGACGCGCACGTGGTCGCGGAACGCCTGGATGTTGGAGGGCGATTCGTTGACCCACACGGTGTCGGCGGGGGCCCCGCCGGCGACGGCGGCCAGCGCGATGGCCGCCGACATCGGCTCGCCGTCGGCCTCCGGCACTTCGGCCGTGCTCTCGCGCGGGGTGGCCGCCGGCTGGTCGCCGCGCTTGTCCACGAGCTCGGTGAGCAGCTCCAGCGTGGGTCGCAACCCCGCCACCAGGGCGTCCCCGATGGGCGCGCGGGCGGCCTCGCCGGGGTCGCTGGTGAGCAGCACCAGTTCGGTGCCCTCGGGCAGCAAGGGGCCCGGGACGTAGGGGTAGTAGCGGAAGACGGGGGCGCCCACCACCAGCACCAGGTCGTGCCCGGCCAGGGTCTGGGCCAGCGGTGCGATGGCCGGGGGGAGCACGCCCTGGTAGAGGGGGTGGTTCTCGGGGAAGCCCACCCGCCCCTCGATGGGGGACGCCCACACCGGCAGCCCCCGCCGCTCGGCGAGCGCCACGGCCGCGTCCCAGGCGCCCTCCGCGTCCACCGAACCGCCGGTGATCAGCACCGGATCGCGGGCCGCCTCCAGCCGCCGGGCGAGCGCCTCGACGGCGGGCGCGTCGGCGGCCGTCAGATCGGCGACCCGGCGGTCCGCGGCGTGCCGGGCGGCCCGCTGCCCGGCCTCGTCGAGCTCCACGTCGAAGTCGTCCATCGGCAGCGAGAGGAACACCGGCCCGCGCGGCGCGGACTCGGCGATGTGGAAGGCGCGGGCGAGGGCGGCCGGCACGTCCTGGGGGCGGGGCGGCTCGTACGCCCACTTCACCGCCGGCCGCGGCAGGAGGGTGGCGTCCGCGTTCGTCAGCATCGCCTCCATGGTCATCATGGCCCGCACCTGCTGCCCCGCCGTCACCACCATCGGGGTGTGGTTGGCCGCTGCCGTGACCAGGGCTCCCATGGCGTTGCCCACGCCGGGCGCGGTGTGCAGATTGACCAGGGCCGTGGTGCCGGTGGCCTGGGCGTATCCGTCGGCCATCCCCACGACGACGGCCTCCTGCAGGCCGAGCACGTACCGGAAGTCGGCGGGGAAGTCCTGGAGGAAGGGGAGTTCGGTGGAGCCGGGGTTGCCGAACACCGTCGTCACTCCGCGGGACCGCAACAGCTCACGCGCGGCTGTGCGTACGGTCGTCATGCCTGGCACCTCTTGGGGTCATGTGGGCCGGATGGGGGAGGGGAGCATTGCCACTTCCCGTCCGGCGAAGCCATGACACCGGAAGATCACCTGAGTATTCATCCGAGCGGGTGAATACCCCCTGGCCTGCGCCGTGTTGCCGTCGGCCGGGTCCTACCGTCGCCCGCATGCCTGACATGGATGAGATGATCCGACGAATCCGCCGGGACATGGACACGGAGCTGCGCAAGCGGGCGCGACGGGCGCTCACCACGACCGGCACCGGGGCCCGGCAGGAGGCCCCCGTCCCCGCCCGGGTCCCCGCCCAGCCACCCGGCACCGCCCGCGATCCCGCCGCGGGGGCCCCGTTGCCGACGCCCGAATAGCCGCCGCCGTGCGCGGGTGACCCCGCCGCCCGGAGCAGCGGGCGACGGGGCCGGGGCGGGCGCATCGCGTCAGACGCGCCGTCGTTCCCTGCTGACGCCCAGCCCCGCGAGGGACAGGGCGGTCAGGCACGCCAGGATGCCGACGACGACGTTGCTCACGCCGGCCCGCGTGACCCATACGTGGCCCGCGACGATCCAGGGGGCCATGATCGTCCATGCGGCCAGGGCCAGTGCGGCCCAGCTCATGGAGTGTGTCCGCTCGTATGCGGGCCCAAAGCCGCCGACCAGGCAAGCAAAGGCGACACCGCAGATCAGATTGTTGATTGCCAGGGTGGTGGAGCCACTGAAGCCCGCTATCCATGGCGAGGCGGCCAGATAGACGCCGCAGAGGATGGCGAGGGCCTCGACGGCCTGGGCGACGGGGGTCGCTGTCGTCTCCTCGGAGTGGGCGCGGAGCGCCACGATGTCCGGGTGTGTGTCGATCCGGGGCGACGTAGGGACGGTCACGTCAGCCACCTTCTTTCCGTGGGGTTCGGACCTGGTTGTAGTTTATCCCAATTGCCCGTTAATTCACCCTGTTGGCGGTAGGAAGTGACACCTGGTCCGAACTCGTGGCATATCGACCCGTCGAACGGGGAAGACTCTTCCGTCAGCCAACCGCTCCTCTGGGGGAGGAACGCGCGATGGAAGAACCCAGGAGACACCAGAGCCCCGAGCGCGGCCCCGCCGGACCGCCCGAGGGCGCCGTGCAGGCGCGCCACGTGCCGCCGGACGACCGGCCCGGCCGTCATCACACCGGTGAGGAGGACGAGTCGGAGTCCCACATCGTCCGCGGCGTGGACTGACGCTCACGGGACGTTCCCCGGGCGGAAAGATCCACGTGGCCCGCGCAACGCGCCGGTCGCCGACAACAGGCGTATGCGTGTCGTCATCGTCACCGAATCGTTTCCGCCCGACGTCAACGGCGTCGCGCACTGCGCCTGGCAGACCGCCCGGCACCTCGCGCTGAGCGGCCACGACACCGTCGTCGTGGCGCCGGCCGGCCGCCCGCGCCCGGACGACGGGGAGCACGGGACGGCCCCGTTCCCCATCGTGCGCGTGCCGTCGGTACCGCTGCCCGGCTATCCCCAGATCCGCCTGGCGCTGCCCAGCCGCCGGCTGACCGCCGCGCTCACCGGCCACCGCCCCGACGTCGTCCACCTCGCGAGCCCCTTCGTCCTCGGGGCCCGCGGCATGACGGCCGCCGCCCGCCTCGGCGTGCCCGCCGTCGCCGTCTACCAGACCGACCTCGGCGGCTACGCCCGCACCTACCTCGGCATGGGCGAGAACGTCGCCTGGCGCCGCATCCGCACCGTCCACCGCGCCGCCGACCGCACGCTCGCCCCCTCCGCCGCGGCCGTCCGCGACCTGGCCCTCCACGGGGTGCCCCGGGTACGGCTGTGGCCGCGCGGCGTGGACTCCGAACGCTTCCACCCGGCCCGGCGCGACCTGGAGCTGCGCCGTGCGCTCGCACCCGGCGGCGAGCTGATCGTCGGCTACGTCGGCCGCCTCGCCCCCGAGAAACGCGTCGAATTACTGGCGCCCCTGTGCGCCCTGCCCGGCGTGCGCGTCGTCATCGCCGGCGACGGCCCGCACGCGGCACGCCTGCGCACCGCCCTGCCCGGCGCCCGCTTCCTCGGCACCCGCACGGGCGACGAACTCGCCCGGATCTTCGCCTCGCTGGACGTCTTCGTCCACCCCGGCACCCAGGAGACCTTCTGCCAGACCCTCCAGGAGGCCCAGGCCAGCGGCGTGCCCGTCATCGCCCCCGCCGTCGGCGGCCCCCTCGACCTCGTCGACCACGCCCGCACCGGCCTCCTGGTGCGCCCCCACGACGCGCAGGCGCTGCGCGACGCGGTCCTCACCCTGGAGGACGCCCGCCGCACCCGCACCGAGTACGGCCGGGCGGGCCGCGCCTCCGTCCTGGCCCGCACCTGGGCGGCGGTCGGCGACAGCCTCCTGGGCCACTACCGCGAAGTGCTCCAGGACAGGGCACGGCACGCGACAGCCGCCTGAGCCGGACCCCGGCCCGCGCCCGTACCGCTTACGCCCGTACCGGAACGAACCGCACCGGCGTGCCCGGCAGGGCCTGGGCCGCGGCGGCCAGGGCGGGTTCGGGGACGACGCCGATGACGGGGTAGCCGCCGGTCGTGGGGTGGTCGGCGAGGAAGACGACCGGGTGGCCGTCCGGGGGCACCTGGACGGCGCCCAGGACCATGCCCTCGCTGGGCAGTTCCCCGGCACGGGAGCGGACCAGCGCGGGGCCCTCGGTGCGCAGGCCGATGCGGTTGCTCGCCGGGGAGACGCGGAAGCCGCCGCCCGCCAGGACGGCCGGCGCCTCCTGTGCGAACCAGTCGTCGCGCGGCCCGGGCACCAGCGGCAGGACCAGCTCACCGGCCGGCGGCGCCGGCCACGGCACGGCGTCGGCACCCGTGGACGGCCCGTACGGGGTGCCCAGCGGCAGCGGCACGCCGTCGGCCAGCGGCTCCGGGCCGAGGCCGGACAGCAGGTCCCGGGAGCGGCTGCCCAGCACCGGCGGCACCGCGACGCCGCCCGCGAACGCGACGTAGCTGCGCACCCCCGCACTCGGCGGGCCCACGTCCAGCACCGCCCCCGCCGGGACCCGCACCGCCGCGCCCCACGCCACGGGGCGGCCGTCGACCCGCACCGGGCAGGGCGCGCCCGTCACGGCGACGGTCACGGCCGCGCCGGTGCGCACGGCGCAGCCGTTGAGCGTGGTCTCCAGCGTGGCGCAGTCCTCGGGATTGCCGGCCAGGCGGTTGGCGAGCCGGTGCGCCGGCTGGTCCAGGGCGCCCGAACGCGGCACCCCCAGATGAGCGTGGCCGGGCCGGCCCAGATCCTGAACGGTCGTCAGCGCCCCGGCCCGCACGACCGTGACGGTGCTCATGCGCACTCCTCGAAGCGCACGCGCGTACCGGGCGCGAGCAGGGCCGCCGGGTCGCGCTCCACGTCCCACAGCACCGCCTCGGTACGGCCGATGAGCTGCCAGCCGCCGGGGGAGGAGCGCGGATAGACGCCGGTGTACGGGCCGGCCAGGCCGACCGAACCGGCGGGGACCGAGGTGCGCGGCGTGGCCCGGCGCGGTACGTGCAGCCGTTCCGGCAGGCCGGTGAGATAGCCGAAGCCGGGCGCGAAACCGCAGAAGGCCACGCGGAATTCGATGCCGGAGTGGATGCGGGCGACCTCGCCCTCGGCCACGCCCCACAGCGCCGCGACCTCCGCGAGGTCGGCGCCGTCGTAGCGCACGGGCAGCACGACGGGCTCGGCCTCGGCGGCCGGCAGCGGCGGAACCGTCCAGTGGACGAGCTCGGCGGCCAGCGCGCGCGGGTCGGCCAGGCCGTCCAGGAGCACGGTCCGGGCGGCCGGCACGATCTCGCCGACCGTCGGCAGGGCGTCCGCGGCGCGCCGCCGCAGCAGCTCGGCGTGCAGGGCCTGGGCCTCGTGCGCCGTGGCGACCTCCACGAGCAGGGCGTGCCGGCCCACGACGAGCGCCTTCGGCGGGGCGGCGGGCGGCGTCGGGCCGGGGGCGGTCATGCGAACGCCTCGAGGCGGACGCCCGCCGCCTCCAGCCCCTCGCGCACGCGCCGGGCGAGCAGCGCGGCCCCGGGGGTGTCGCCGTGCACGCACAGCGACCGGGCGCGGACGGCGACCTCCTCGCCGGTGAGCGCGGTGACGGCGCCCTCGCGGGCCAGCCGTACGGACCGGGCGATGACGGCGTCCGGGTCGAGGACCACGGCGCCCGGCTGCCGGCGCGGCACCAGCGTGCCGAGCGCGGTGTACGCGCGGTCCGCGAACGCCTCGGTCACGACCGGCAGTCCGGCCCGCCCGGCCGCCTCGTGCAGCCGCGAGCCGGGCAGGCCCAGGACGGGCAGCGGCCCGCCGGCGCGCAGGATGCCGGAGACCACGGCCGCGGCCTGTTCGGCGTCGGCGACCACGCGGTTGTACAGCGCGCCGTGCGGCTTCACGTACGTCACGTCCGAGCCGGCGGCCCGCGCGAAGGCGCGCAACGCGCCGATCTGGTAGGTGATCTCGTCGGCGAGCTCGTCGGGCGGCACGTCCATGGCGCGCCGGCCGAAGCCGGCGAGGTCCCGGTAGGAGACCTGCGCGCCGATGCGTACACCGCGCTCGGCGGCGCGCTCGCACACCCACCGCATGGTGGAGGGGTCGCCCGCGTGGAAGCCGCAGGCGACGTTCGCGCTGGTGACGACCGACAGCAGCGCGTCGTCGTCCGTCAGGTGCCAGCGGCCGAAGCCCTCGCCGAGGTCGGCGTTGAGGTCGAGCGCGCCCGTGGTCACAGCGTCGTCCGTCATCGGTCGGCCTCCCGCATCGTGTCGAGGATGAGCCGGCGGGCGTCATCCAGATATCCGCTCAACTCCGCCTCGGCGCGCCCGTGCTCGCCCCTCGCCAGGAGCTGGGCGAGGGCCCGGTTGCGGGCCACGAACGGCTCGTGGAAGCGGCGCGGCGAGGGCATCTCGTGGAAGGCGAGGCGCAGTTCGGCCATCAGCCGGTCCATGGCCGCGTCGATGCGCTCGCTGCCCGCCAGTGCGGCCAGCGCCCGGTGGAAGCGCAGGTCGGCGGAGCCCACCTCCCGCCAGTCGCCGGCGGCCGCGGCGCGCTCGGCCTGGGTCACCGCTGCCTCCACGGCCTCGCGCAGCGCGGCCGCGGCGGTGGCCGCGGCCCGTACGCCCGCGGTCTCCAGCGCCTCGCGGACCCGGTAGATGTCGATGACGTCGGCGGGCTCCAGGACCCGTACGAACACCCCGCGGTTCAGCAGGTGCACCACCAGGCTCTCGTGCACCAGCAGCCGGAAGGCTTCGCGGAGCGTGTTGCGGGACACCCCGAGCTCCCGGCCCAGGGCCTCCTCCGACAGCTGTGTGCCGGGCGGCAGACCGCCGTCCTCGATGCGGTCGCGCAGGGTGGCGGCGACGCGCTGCGCGGTGGATCGGGCCATGGCGTCTCCCTTGCGGGCGGTGGCGGCACTGCTGCCGGAAATCACTGTTTCAGCATGGGCTATTGAGGATTGTTGAACAATATCTTAGCCTCCTCGCCAGTCGCCTCACCTCGTCGAGTGGGGTCCGGGAATGCGGAAGGCGGACGCATGCTCGTACTGCTGGGCGTCCTCGTCGTGGTGGCCGGCTTCGCCACCAGGCGCAACCCCCTGCTGGTGGTGGGCGCGGCGGGCATCGTCACCGGCCTGCTGGGCGGCCTGTCGCCCCGGGAGGTGCTGGCGGCCTTCGGCACCGGCTTCGCCTCCAGCCGCGCGGTGACCATCTTCGCCATCACCCTCCCGGTCATCGGCCTCCTGGAGCGCTACGGCCTCCAGGAACAGGCCCGCGCCGTCGTCGCCCGCTTCGGCAGGCTCACCCCCGGCCGCTTCCTCGCCCTGTACCTCCTGCTGCGCCAGGCCACGGCGGCCCTCGGGCTCATGAGCGTGTTCGGGCACGCCCAGACCGTACGCCCGCTCGCCGCCCCCATGGCCGAGGGCGCGGCCGAACGCCGCCACGGCCCGCTGGGTGAGACGGCGCGGGAGAAGCTGCGCTCCTTCGCCGCCAGCGCCGACAACGTCGGACTGTTCTTCGGGGAGGACGTCTTCCTGGCCGTCGGATCGATCCTCCTGATCACCGGTTTCGTCAACACGACGTACCACACTCACCTGGAACCGCTGGAGCTCGCGCTCTGGGCGATACCCACCGCCCTGTGCGCGCTGGCCGTCCACGGGTGGCGGCTGCTGCGCCTGGACCGCACGCTGGAGCACGCGGCGGCCGACACCGCGGGGGCCGTCAAGTGATCAAGGCGGAGTGGTTCTTCTGGCTCGTCGGCGGCATCTTCGTGGTCATGGCCGCCCAGATGGCCGCCGACCGCACCAACCCCAAGCGCCTGGGCACGGCGGCGTTCTGGGGCCTGCTCGGCGTGGGCTTCGTCTACAGCACCTGGGTGGTGGACAAGAGCGCGCCCCCCGAACCGCTGGGCGCCGCCGTCCTCGCCATGATCTGCCTCGCGGGCTTCGGCTTCACCGGGCGCGGCACGGCCCGTACCGCCACGCTCCGGGAGCGGGGGGCGGGCGCCCGGCGGTTCGGGTTCCGGCTCTTCGTGCCCGCCCTGACCATCCCCTTCGTCGCGCTGGTCTGCGCGGTCGGCGTCAAGCGGCTCTCCATCGGCGGCGAACCGATCCTGCAGAAGGGCAGCGAGACGGTGCTGGGCCTGGGCATCGGCTCCGTGGTCGCGCTCGCCGTCGGCATGGTGATGCTGCGGGAGCGGCGCCTGTCGACGCCCGTGCACGCCGGGCGGTCGATCCTGGAGTCGATGGGCTGGGCCATGCTGCTGCCACAGCTGCTCGCGACGCTCGGCGCGATCTTCTCGGCGGCCGGGGTCGGCGAGCAGGTCCGCCGGATCACCACCTCCGTGCTGCCGGAGGGGTCCGTCTTCCTCGCGGTCGTCGCCTATTGCGTCGGAATGTTCCTCTTCACCGTCGTCATGGGCAACGGCTTCGCCGCCTTCCCCGTGATGACCGCCGCCGTCGGCTGGCCGGTGCTGGTGGAGCAGGCGCACGGCAACCCCGCCGCCGTCCTCGCCGTCGGCATGCTCGCCGGCTTCTGCGGCACGCTGGTGACGCCCATGGCGGCCAACTACAACGTCGTGCCCGCCGCGCTCCTGGAGCTCAAGGACCAGTACGGGCCCATCAAGGCGCAACTTCCGACCGCGTTCATCCTTCTTGGGTGCAATATCGCCATCATGTACGCATTTGCGGTCTGAGGGGCCGCCCACCACCGGACCGCGGCGGCCCCCGCTCTAGACTGGTGGGCCGCCCCGCCGCGGCGAGCCCGCGCCGTTTCGTCCGTTGTCGGTGCGACCGCCTACTCTGTGCGACGTGACTTCTGCAGCCCCGGCGGCCGTTCCGCCCCAGCTCAACGGGCCCTCGCTCCCCCGAGCTCCCGGCTCCGCCCGAGCAGGGGGTACCCCCATCGCCCCGGGCCCGGCCGCCGACGAGGGCCTGGCCCGTAGGCTGCGCGCGCTGGCCTGCACCGCGCCCCTGCACGACCTCGACGCCCGCAAGGCCAACCTCGCGGGCGAGTACGGCGTCTACGCGATGGCGGAGGTGGCGCTCGCCGCCATCGACCTGGTCACGCTCAACATGGACTTCGACACCGGGGCCGACCACGAGCAGATAGTCGCCCGCCTCCAGCCCCGCGTCGCCGCCCAGGCGCCCGAGCGGCCCCACTCCGAGCACGAGCGCGTCGCCCGCTGGGTGCTGGAGAACCTCATCAACGTCGGCAGCGTCGACCGGGGCTTCCGCGCCGTCTACGGCACGTTCGGGGCGGACGGCGTCTACGTCCGGCGCGACTACGACTTCAAGCTCGTCGAGGAGGTCCCGGGTCCCGGCGGCACGGTCTTCCTGCGCACCACCGACGAGGCCGTCAACGTCCTGGTCGGCGCCCTCGACACGGACGTCACCAGCGCCCAGATCGCCGCCGAGGTCAAGCTCGAGGTCCTCATCAGCCGCGGCCGCCTCGCCGACGCCCAGCTCGCCGCAGAGCAGGCCCGCTACCGCACGGTGCAGTACGCCGAGACCCTCCGCAAGACCCTCGACGCCACGCGCCGCAACGTCCGCGCCGTCGACTGGCTGCGCGCCGTCCCCGACATGATCGCCGAGGCCCTCGACCACGTGGCCGACCGCTACCGCCACGAGAACGCGATCCTCACCAACATCCGCAAGGCCCGCGACGAGGCCGAGGAGCCCGAGCACAAGCGGCGCGCCGCCGAGCTCGTCGACATCGTCAAGGACTGCATCCGCCGCCACACCCAGCTGCAGTCCCGGCTGCTGGAGGCCGGCCCCCTCTTCCGCGCCGAGCAGGACCGCCAGGCCTTCGCGACCCCGGCCGCCCAGTCCGGCCTCGACCTGTACGGGCAGCTCCTGGCCCCCCTGCTGCCGCTGCCCCTGGAACAGGCCGGACGCGTCACCGACGCGTTCTTCGCCCGGGGAACGGGCCTGCGCACACCGTCCTCGGTGCGCGTCGGCGACCTCGTCGAGATGCTGCTGACGCCGCCCACCGAGCGCGAGCACCTGGGCGCGGAGATGCCCGAGCCGGACCTGATCGCCACCCCCGACGACAGCCGCTTCAGCGAGGAACAGCTCGCGAGCGCCATGGAGCTGCTGGCCCTGCCGCCGGACGCGCCCCGCCGCCTGTCCGGCCTCCTCGCCGAGGCCCGCCGCCGCGACCCCGAACTGCCCTACCTCCTCGCCCTGCTGGCCGTCCACGCCGCCAGCCCCTCGGTCGGCACCGCCTACCGCCAGGGCGAGCAGTCCCTGCTCTTCGCCGTCGACGACGGCACCGTCCTCGACGACCCCGAGTTCGGCGGCGCCGACCTCATCGTCGGCACGGCCCTGCTGGACGCGGCCGGCATGGCCGCGGACCGCCAGGAGGCGGTGTGAGCGGGTTCCCCCTCCGCCACGACGGCGATCAGCCCCCGGCCACGTCCCCGGCGCTGCCGAACCGACCGCAACACCACGCACACCCCCAGCAGGAGCACCGACCGTGACTGAGTACGACGCCTACGAACCGGCGGAGCCGGACGCCGCGGCCGGCGGCGAGGAGGCCCCCGCCGCGAGCGGGACCGCACAGGTCACGCCCGCCGACGCCGCCGACGCCGCGCGCCTCATCGCGTTCGGCCTCCAGCCCAAGCTGCAGCCCGCCCGGGACGCCGAGTACACCGAGCTGCTGCGCCGCCACCGCGACGAGCCCGCCTTCGCGCGCCTGGCCGACGCCGTCGCCGCGGGGCTCGGGCTGATCGTCCTGGAGGTCTCCACCCGGGCCGGCATGGCCGTCACCGCCGCCGAGGACTCCGTCTTCGCCGTCCGCATGGGCGACTACGCCCGCCGCGCCACCGCCGACTCCGCCGACCGCTTCCTGCACGGCCTCGCCCACCTCGCCGTCGCCGCCCTGGCCTTCCCGCGCCCCGAGGACCTCGCCGACGACGGCTACATCGGCCGCATCACCGTCAACGGCGTCGACGCCTTCGTCCGCCAGGCCTGCCGCCGCCTGGAGGAGAAGGCCGCCGAACAGGGCGAGAACACCGACCCCACCACCGACGCCCCCGGCCTCGAGGCCGCCTGGCGGGTCTACGCGCGCCGCAGCGCCACCGGCGCCACCAAGGACGCCCGCCGCCTGGCCGGCTCCACCACCGGCATCATCGCCAAGGCCGTCGCCTTCCTCGTCGACTCCGGCTTCCTGCAGCGCACCGGCGACGACGCGGGCGGCGCCTTCCGCACCACCGCCCGCTACCAGCTGCAGGTCCGCGACATGGCCGGCAACGCCGCCATGAGCGAGCTCCTGGAGCTCGGCGTCGTGCCCGTCGCCGACGGCGGCGCCAGCCTCCTGCCGCCGGACCACGCCGACGACCTCGACCTGGTGGCCGACGCCGGCCTGCCCTTCCACTCGTCCTGATCCACCGCCCGTAAACGACAACGAGAGTCCGCCATGTACGAGCTGTCCCGGGTCCGCCTCTACTCCATCGGGCCCGCCGGTGCGCGCTACGCCGACACCGTGCTGGACCTGCGCGGGGTGGGCGCCCCGGTGCCCTCTCCCGCGCCCGCGCAGGCGGAGTTCTTCGAGGACGAGCCCACGGGCCCGCCGCGCCGCCCCGCACCGGCCGGCGTGCTCTTCCTGGAGAACGGCGGCGGCAAGTCCGTACTCCTCAAGCTGATCTTCTCGGTGATGCTGCCGGGCCACCGCAACACCCTGGGCGGCGCCAGCTCCGGCGTGCTGCGCAAGTTCCTCCTCGCCGACGACTGCGGCCACGTCGCCCTGGAGTGGCAGCACGTCCTGACCGGCGAGTCCATCGTCGTCGGCAAGGTCAGCGAGTGGCGCGGCCGGCAGGTCTCCAACGACCCCCGCAAGTTCGCCGAGGCCTGGTACTCCTTCCGCCCCGGCCCCGGCATGAGCCTGGACTCGCTGCCTGTCGCCGAGTCCACCGCGATGCGCCCGGCCGCCGACGGCGCCTCCGGCGCTGTGCTCTCCGGCGCCTCCGGCGCCCGGGGACGCCGCCGCACCATGAAGGGCTTCCGGGACGTCCTCACCGAGGCCGGCAAGGCCTACCCCAACCTGGACGTGGTGTGGGAGGAGATCCACGAGCGCTGGAACGAACACCTGGGCGAGCTGGGCCTGGACCCCGAACTCTTCCGCTACCAGCGCGAGATGAACGCCGACGAGGGCGAGGCGGCCGGCCTCTTCGCCGTCAAGAACGACTCCGACTTCACCGACCTGCTGCTGCGCGCGGTCACCGACACCCGTGACACCGACGGCCTCGCCGACCTCGTGCACGGCTTCGCCCACAAGCTGGGCCGCCGCGCCGAGCTCACCGCCGAGCGGGACTTCACCGCCGGCTCCCTCGACCTGCTCTCCCGCATCGCCGAGGCCGCCGTGCAGCGCGACGCGGCCCGCGGCGTGCACGCCGCGGCCGAGCGCCGCACCCGCGTCCTGGCCCACCGCCTGTCCGCACGCGGCGACCAGGAGCGCGGCCGCGCCGCCGAGCTGGCCGGCCAGGTCGACGCCGCCGCGGACGCCGTCACCGCGGCCGAGACCGAGCGCGGCCGCCGCTCGCTGATCGCCGCCGAACTCGCCTACCGGCACGCCTCGCTGGCCCTGGCCGCCGCCGAGAAGGCCGCCGCCGCCCAGCGCCGCGAGCTCAACGACGCCCGCACCCTGCACTCCGCCTGGCAGGCCGCCGAGACCGTGCTGCGCCACCGCGCCGCCGCCGACCGCTCCGCCCGCGTGGCCGCCGCCATCCACGAGGCCGAGCGGGACGCCGCCCCGGCGCTGGCCGCCCGCTCCCAGGCGGCCACCGAGCTCGTACGCGCCCTGAACGCCGCCGCGGAGGAGGGCGAGCGCCTGGCCAACGAGCACGAGGAGCGCTCCGCCGTCCTGCAGGAGACCGGCGAGGCCGCCCACCGCGACGCCACCGCCGCCGCCACCGAGGCGCAGCGCGCCCGCAGCGAGTCCGGCCACCTGCGCCAGCGCCTGGCCGAGGTCGAGCAGGAGACCGCCGAAGCGGTGCGCGCCGGCTGGCTCGACGACAGCGCACCCGACGCCGACCCCGCCCGCGCAGCGCTCGCCGCCAGCGACGCCGAGAAGCCGGCCGTCGCCGCCTACGACAGCGCCCGCGAGGCCGCCCGCCAGGCCGCCGAGCAGGCCAAGGAGACGGCCGCCGCCGAGAGCCGTGCCGAGCTGGCCGCGGCCCGCGCCGCCGACGCCGCCACGGCCGCCGAGTCGGCGTACGCCTCCGAGCGCCGCGCGGCCGAGTCGATCGGCGCCGACCAGCGCCTGCTCGACCTGCTCGGACTGCCCGAGTCGCCCGCCGCGGGCCGGCTGCCCGGCCAGCGCACCGGCCAGGACGAGCCCGTAGGCAGCGGCTACCCCGGCGCCGTCTGGGCGGCCGCGTCCGCCGCCCGCAGCGAGCGTGCGGACAACGGTCCGCTGACCGCCGAGGAACTCGACCGCAACGCCGACGCGCTGCGCGAGATGCTCGACGAGAGCGTCGCCGGCGCCGAGCGCAAGCTGTTCGACCTGCGCACCGCGGCCGCCGACGACTCCCGCATCCTGGGCGCCCTCGGCGACGGCGGGCTGCTGCCCCCCAGCCCCGACGTCCTCGCCGCCGTCGAGTTCCTCGGCGAGCACGGCATCCCCGCCCTGCCCGGCTGGCGCTACCTCGCCCAGGCCGTCGACCCCGCCCGGCACGCCGCGGTCCTCGCCGCCCGCCCCGAGCTCGTCGACGGCGTCGTCATCACCGACGCCGACTCCCACACCCGCGCCCGCGAGGTGCTCGGCGCCGCCTCGCTGCTGCCGCGCTCCGCCGTGGCCGTCGGCACCGCCGAGGCCCTCCTCGCCCCCGCCCCGGATTCCGGCGCGGCGGACTCGGGCGTCTTTTTGGTACCCCCGAACCCAGCCATGCACGACGAGCGCGCCGCCGACGAGGAGCGGCACGCCCTGCGCGAGCGCGCCATGGCCCGCGACGAGGAGATCCGCACCGTGGCGGCCCGCCTCGCCGGCGACCGCACGCTCGCCGCCCGCCTGGCCTCCTGGCGCGCCGGCTGCCCCGCCGGCCGCCTCGCCGAGCTGGCCGCCGAGGCCGAGCACGCCCGCACCGCCGCCGACACCGCCCAGCGCGAACTGGCCGAGCTGCGCACCGCCCGCGCCGAGGCCGACGAGGTCGCCGCCGAGACGGCCCGCGTCCGCGACGAACGGCAGGAGGCCGCCCAGCGCGCCCGCCGGGTCGCCGACGCGCTCGCCGGCCTCGCCTACCGGCTGCGCGAGCGCGCCAACTGGCAGAGCCGGCAGCGCGAACTCGCCGAGGAGGCCGCCGAGGCCGAGGAGCAGGCGGCGGTCTGCGTGGACCGCGCCCGCGCCGCCGACGAGGACCGCCGCGCCGCCCAGCGCGCCGCCGACGACGCCCGCCGCACCGCCCGCGCCCTGCGCGCCGAGCGCGCCGAGATCGCCGGAGCCCCGGACACCCAAGAAGCGGCGCCGGAGGGCACCGAGCCGCCCGTCGCGTCCCTGCCCGCCCTGCGCGAGGCCTACCGCGCCGCCTCCCAGCTCTACGAGAAGGTCGGCGTCGGCGCCGACCTGCGCGCCGAGCAGGCCCGCGCCGAGAGCGACGAGAGCGCCGCCCGCGCCGAGCTCGACCGCCTCACCAACAAGGTCCGCACCCGCGCCGCCCAGCTCCTCGAGGGCACCGACGGCGCCGACGGACCCTCCCGCCAGGCCGCGGTCGCCCGCGCCGAGGCCCTCGTGGCGATGCTGGAGACCCGCGCGTCCACCGCCAGCGAGCAGCTGGGCCGCCTGCGTGGCGAGGCCGAGCGCCTCGCCCCCGCCGACGGCGACGCCCACACCGAGCTCCCCGAGGAGCTCGTGCCCGCGGACGCCGAACGGGCCAAGGAGCTGCTGCGCACCGCCACCTCCGAGCTCGCCGCCCGCACGGACGCCCTCGACGGCGCCCGCCGCGCCCACGCCGACCTGGTGCGCGCCCACCGCGCCGCCGAGGACGCCGCCACCGGCTTCGACGACACCTGCGCGCTCCTGCGCGACCTGATGCGCGACAACTCCCCCGAGGAGGACGCCGAGCAGCCCGAGCCGTACGCCGGCACACTCGAGGAGGCCCGGCAGACGGCCGCCGAGGCCCGGCGCTCCCTGCGCGGCTGCGCGGGTGACCTGTCGGCCGCCGAGGCCTCCGTCCGTGAGGCGAGCGACGTCCTCGTACGCCACGCCAACTCCACCCGCTACGAGCAGGTGCGCACCCCCGCCCGCCAGCAGATCCGCGAACTGCCCGCCGCCGCCCTGCCGGAGCACGCCGCCGCCTGGGCCGAGGCCTTCGCGCCCCGGCTGCGGGTGCTGACCGACGAGCTGGAGCAGCTGGAGCGCAACCGCGACAGCATCGTCGACCGGCTGCGCGGCCTGGTGGAGTCCTCGCTGACCACCCTGCGCTCCGCCCAGCGCCTGTCCCGGCTGCCCGAGGGCCTGGGGGAGTGGTCCGGCCAGGAGTTCCTGCGCATCCGCTTCGAGGACCCCGACCAGTCCACGCTCACCGAGCGCCTGGGCGAGGTCATCGACGAGGCGACCCGCTCCGCCGTCAAGAAGAACTCCGACCTGCGCCGCGACGGCATGTCCCTGCTGCTGCGCGGCGTCCACGCGGCGCTGCTGCCGCGCGGCGTGGCCGTGGAGATCCTCAAGCCCGACGCGGTGCTGCGCGCCGAGCGGGTCCCGGTCCGGCAGATGGGCGACGTCTTCTCCGGCGGCCAGCTGCTGACCGCCGCCATCGCGCTGTACTGCACCATGGCGGCGCTGCGCAGCAACGACCGGGGCCGCGACAAGCAGCGGCACGCCGGCACGCTGTTCCTGGACAACCCCATCGGCCGCGCCAACGCCACGTACCTGCTGGAGCTCCAGCGGGCCGTCGCCGACGCCCTGGGCGTGCAGCTGCTCTATACGACCGGCCTGTTCGACACCACGGCGCTGGCGGAGTTCCCGCTGGTCATCCGGTTGCGCAACGACGCGGACCTGCGGGCGGGGCTGAAGTACATCAGCGTCGAGGAGCACCTGCGGCCCGGACTTCCGCAGACGCGGTCCGGTGAGGACGCGGCGGCCGAGAAGGTGCACGGCGAGATCACGGCCACGCGGATGTTCCGCCGCCCCGTGGAGGAGGAGAGCGCCGAGCCGGTGCCGGCCGGACGCTGACGCCCGCGCCCGCACGCCCCCGGCCCACCGCCGGTCAGGGGAGGTGCGGGCGCCGCACCCGGCGTACCGGGCGCGCCGTGCTGCTCGGCACGGACACCACGCCGTGCCGCTGCAGCCACACCTGCCGGGTCACGTACACGTCGAGCACCCCCCACGTCGCCGCAACCGTGCAGGCCACCGCGCACAGCACCGCCGGAAAGGCGAACCAGGAGCCGGACAGCGCCAGCAGTATCGTCACGACGGTCTGAACCAGCGTCACCGCGACGATGAGGAACGCCCGCACCGCGGACGTGCGGACGGGATCGGGCATGCGCGGCCTTTGGGCCGGCTCCTCGACCCACAACGGCCTGCGGGCGTACGACGGGATGTCGTGGTCGTGGTCCATGGCGGCTCACCTCCCCCAGTGGCTGCCCCGGGCTCCGTCTCCCTAGGAGAAGAGCGCACAATGACCCCCAAAGGTTCCCCCGGGGAGGGGGATTCCGGCCAGACCCCCATCCGTCGGCCGTACTGGTCTTCGAGGCGCGTACCCCGCAGTAGTAGGCTCACGCCGCATTACTGTCGGAACACCATCCCCGTGCGCCGGGGTTGACGGAGGGGAGGCCATGCGCCTGCGCGGGAAGTCGATCCGCCGGAAGATCGTGGCGCTGCTGATGGTGCCGTTGGTGTCCCTGACCGGCCTATGGGCGTTCGCCACCGTCATCACCGGCAACGAGGCCGTTCGCCTGCTGTCCGTCGCCGACATCATGCGCAAGGTCGGCTACCCCGCCGACGACATGGTCCGGTCGCTGCAGAAGGAACGCCGCCAGACGCTGGTCTACCTCGCCGACCCCCGGCGCGGCGACGCCCTGGCAGAGCTGCGCGAACGGCAGCGCCTGACCGACAGGACGGTCGCAGACTTCCGCGCCCGGTTCCACGACGGTGTGCGCGACGAGATCGCCGCCGAGGCGGCGAATCGTTTCCACATCATCGAGAAGAGCCTCGACGGCATCGAGGGCCTGCGCCGCAAGGTCGAGGACAACACCCTCACCCGCTACACCGCGCTCCAGGCCTACAACGAACTCGTCGAGCCCTACTACGACTTCCTCGGCAGCCTCAGCGCCCTCCAGGACGCCGGCATGGACCGCCAGGGCCGCGCCCTGGTCGGCATCGCCCGCGCCCGCGAGGCCCTTTCCCGTCAGGACGCGCTGCTCGCCGCCGCCCTCGCCGCCGGCAGCATGAGCAGACAGGACCTGCGGTCCTTCTCCGACCGCGTCGCCGAGCGCCGCGTGCTCTACAGCACCCACCTGGCCGCCCTGCCCGACTCCGAGCAGAAGATCTTCGACGACTACTGGCGCGGAGCCCACGCCCAGGCGCTGCGCTCCGCCGAGGACACCGTGATCCTCGCCGGCGCCGCCCGGGCCGCCCACGTCACCGACGCCCAGCGCTGGCAGGCCGCCTCCGGCCCCGTCCTGGACGACCTCGGCCGGATGGGCGTCGAATCCGCCGAGCGCTTCGGCGCCCGCGTACGGCCCGTCGCCATCGGCGTCCTGATCAAGGCCGCCATCGCCGCCGTCCTCGGCCTCGCCGCCCTCGTCACCTCGCTCGTCATCTCCCTGCGCGTCGGCCGCGGCCTGGTCAGGGACCTGCGCCGGCTGCGCAAGGAGGCCCACGAGATCTCGGGCGTCCGGCTGCCCGCCGTGATGCGCCGCCTCGCGGCCGGCGAACGGGTCGACGTCGACGCGGAGGCCCCCCGCCGTGCCCACGGCTCCGACGAGTTCGGCCAGGTCGGCCAGGCCCTCGACACTCTCCAGCGCGCCGCCGTCGAGGCCGCCGTCAAGCAGGCCGACATGCGCCGCGGGGTCTCCGACGTCTTCGTCAACCTCGCCCGCCGCAGCCAGGTGCTGCTGCACCGTCAGCTGACCCTCCTGGACACCATGGAGCGGCGCACCGAGGACACCGACGAACTCGCCGACCTCTTCCGCCTCGACCACCTCACCACCCGCATGCGCCGCCACGCGGAGGGCCTGGTCATCCTCTCCGGCGCCGCCCCCTCCCGGCAGTGGCGCAAGCCCATCCAGCTGATGGACGTCGTCCGGGCGGCCGTCGGCGAGGTCGAGGCGTACGAACGCATCGAGGTGCGCCGGCTGCCGCGCCTGGCCCTCAACGGCCCCGCCGTCGCCGACCTCACCCACCTCCTCGCCGAACTGCTCGAGAACGCCACCGTCTTCTCGCCGCCGCACACCACCGTCCAGGTCCTCGGCGAACGCGTCTCCAACGGCTTCACCCTGGAGATCCACGACCGCGGCCTGGGCCTGACCCCCGACGCGATGCTCGAGGCCAACCTGCGCCTCGCCGAGACCCCCGAGTTCGAGCTCTCCGACACCGACCGCCTCGGCCTCTTCGTGGTCAGCCGGCTCGCCCAGCGCCAGGGCATCCGCGTCAGCCTGCAGACTTCCCCGTACGGCGGCACCACGGCCGTCGTGCTCATCCCCTCCACGCTGCTCACCGACACACTGCCCCTCGGCGGCGCCCGGCGCACCGAGGACACCGGCGGCCGCCCGCTCCCGCGCAAGCGGCCCGCCCCCGGCCCGGCCGGGGCGGAGCCCGCGCTCCGCCCGCTCGACGGCGGGCCGGGAGAGCAGCACCACCAGGCCCCCGACGGCCCCGACGCCGAACGGACCCCGACCGGCGGCCTCCCCCGGCGCGTGCGCCAGGCCAGCCTCGTGCCGCAGCTGAAGGAGGCCCCGGCCGCCCGCACCCGTCCCGAACCGGACCCCGCCGACGCCGGCGCCGACCGCGACGCCGAGGAGGTACGGGCCCGCATGGCGGCCCTGCAGCGCGGCTGGGAACGCGGGCGGGAGCACAATGACGGGCCGGGGCACCGGGGGACGACGAACCCACCGAGCACCACAGCACCAGGAACGACAATTGAGGGGGACGGTCGATGACCGCACCGAAGGCCGCCATACGCAACGCTCCGTCGCAGACGGACCCGGCCCGGCAGACCACCGGCACCGGTGAGCTCAGCTGGCTCCTCGACGAACTCGTCGAGCGCGTCAGCAGCATCAGCAAGGCACTCGTGCTCTCCAGCGACGGGCTGGCCACCGGCAGCTCCAAGGGGCTCAGCCGCGAGGACGCGGAGCACCTGGCAGCCGTCGCGTCCGGCTTCCACAGCCTCGCCAAGGGCGTGGGCCGCCACTTCGCGGCCGGCCAGGTCCGCCAGACCATGGTCGAACTGGACGAGGCGTTCCTGTTCGTCACCGCCGCCGGCGACGGCAGCTGTCTGGCCGTCCTGGCCGACGCCGACTCCGACATCGGCCAGGTCGCCTACGAGATGACGCTGCTCGTCAAGCGGGTGGGCACGCACCTGGCCACCGCTCCGCGCGCCGGCGTCGCCGACGAGTGACCGGCGGCATGACCGGAGACCCCGCGCACGAGGCCCGCTGGTACGACGACGCGGCGGGCCCCGTGGTCCGTCCGTACGCCATGACCCGCGGCCGCACACGGGGCCCGGCCGAGGAGCGGCTCGACCTGATCGCGCTCGTCGTCGCCGAGGACTTCCTGGTGGCCCACCCCGGCGGGGCACACGCCATCGCCGACCGGACCCTCTCCCCGGAGCACCTCGACATCGCCGAGCTCGCCCTGGAGGAACCCCGGTCCATCGCGGAACTCGCCGCCGGGCTCGACCTCCCGGTCGGCGTGGTCCGCGTCCTCGTCGCCGACCTGATCGACGCCGGCTACGTCCGGGCCTCGCGCCCGGTCCCGCCGGCGGAGCTGCCCGACGCGGGCATCCTGCGCGAGGTGATCGCGGGCCTGCGGGCGCTGTGACCGGCCGCCCCGGGCCGGCACCGGACCCGGGCGGTCCGGTGCCGGCCCGGAGCGGACCGGACGGGGGTTGTCGAGGCGGTGGTCCTTACGGAACGATCACTACCACGGGGGAGCGCGATGCCGCACTGACCCTGAATCGGAGGAAAAACCCATGGTGTTCGGGCGCTCTGACCGCCGGATACGACCCTCGGTCACCCCGGTGGCCCTCAAGGTCCTGGTCGCCGGCGGCTTCGGCGTGGGCAAGACCACCCTCGTCGGTGCCATCAGCGAGATCAAGCCGCTGCGCACCGAGGAACTGCTGACCGAGGCTGGCCGTCCGGTGGACGACACCTCCGGCGTCGAGGCCAAGACCACCACCACCGTCGCCATGGACTTCGGCCGCATCACCCTGCGCGAGGACCTCGTCCTCTACCTCTTCGGCACCCCCGGCCAGGACCGCTTCTGGTTCCTGTGGGACGAACTGGCGCAGGGCGCGCTCGGCGCGGTCGTCCTGGCCGACACCCGGCGCCTGGAGGACTGCTTCGCCGCCGTCGACTACTTCGAGCGGCGCGGCATCGCCTTCACCCTCGCCGTCAACTGCTTCGACGGCGCGGTCCGCTACCCCGAGGAAGCCGTCCGCGACGCCCTCGACCTCGACCCCGAGGTGCCCGTCATCATGTGCGACGCCCGCGAGCGCGAGTCCGTCAAGCACGTCCTGGTCTCCGTCGTCGAACACGCGCTCGCCGCAGGCATCACCGACCGCCGGGCCGCCGCCGTCTGACGAACCCTCCAGCCGTCTGACGACGCGGCGCGCCTAAACGTCCTCGTCGAGCCAGCCGAGCGTACGCTCCACCGCCTTGCGCCACTGGCGGTACTCGCGCTCCCGCTCCGCCCCGTCCATCCGCGGCTCCCACCGCGCGTCCCGCCGCCAGTGCGACCGCAGCTCGTCCAGATCCCGCCACACCCCCGTGGCGAGCCCGGCGGCGTAGGCCGCCCCCAGCGAGGTCGTCTCGGCGACCACCGGACGGATCACCGGCACCCCCAGCACATCGGCCTGGTGCTGCATCAGCAGGCCGTTGACGGTCATCCCGCCGTCCACCTTCAGCTCGGTGATCCGCACGCCCGAGTCCCCGGCCATCGCGTCCACCACCTCGCGCGTCTGCCAGGCGGTCGCCTCCAGCACCGCCCGCGCCAGGTGCGCCCTGGTGACGTAGCGCGTCAGCCCCGTGATCACGCCACGGGCGTCGGAGCGCCAGTACGGGGCGTACAGCCCGGAGAACGCGGGCACCACATACGCGCCCCCGTTGTCGGGGACGCTCGCCGCCAGCGCCTCGATCTCGTCGGCCGAACGGATCAGACCCAGCTGGTCGCGGACCCACTGCACCAGCGAGCCCGTCACCGCGATCGAGCCCTCCAGGCAGTACACCGGGTCCTCACCACCGAGCCGGTACCCCACCGTCGTCAGCAGACCGCTCTTGGACGGCACGGGCCTGGTCCCGGTGTTCAGCAGCAGGAAGCTTCCGGTGCCATAGGTGTTCTTGGCCTCGCCCACCCCGTAGCAGGTCTGCCCGAAGACCGCCGCCTGCTGATCGCCGAGCGCGGCCGCCACCGGCACCCCGGCCAGCCGGCCGGTGGCCCGCCCGTACACCTCCGCCGACGAGCGGATCTCCGGCAGCACCGCCTCGGGGATCCGCATCGCCGCCAGGATCCGCGGGTCCCACTCCAGCCTCTGCAGGTCCATCAGCAGGGTGCGGGAGGCGTTGGTGACGTCCGTGACGTGCACGCCCCCGTCCGTACCGCCCGTCAGATTCCAGATCAGCCAGGAGTCGACGGTCCCGAACGCGATCTCCCCGTTCTCCGCCCGCCGGCGCAGCCCCGGCACCTCATCCAGCAGCCAGGCGCACTTGGGACCGGAGAAGTAACTGGCCAGCGGCAGACCCGTCGCCCGCCGGAACCGGTCCTGCCCCTCCGCGCCGCCCAGCTCCCGGCAGAGCGCCGCGGTGCGGGTGTCCTGCCAGACGACGGCGTTGTGCACGGGCCGGCCCGTGGCGCGGTCCCACAGCACCGTCGTCTCGCGCTGATTGGTGATGCCCAGCGCGCTCAGCTCGTCCGCCCGCAGCCCCGCCCGGGACAGCGCACCGGCCACCACCGCCTGCACCTTCGCCCAGATCTCGCTCGCGTCGTGCTCCACCCAGCCGGGCCGGGGGAAGATCTGCCGGTGCTCCCGCTGGTCGACGGCGACGACCGCCCCGTCCCGGTCGAAGATCATGCAGCGGCTCGAGGTGGTGCCCTGATCGATCGCGGCTACGTACGAGCCCGTCATGGCGTCTCCCCAGTCGGAAGCCGGTCGGCGAGGACCGCGCGGAAGGCCGCGCGGCAACGGGCAGTGTTCTGCGGCCCCGCAGGAGCGTCAAGGGCCGTCGCGTCAGCGCACGGGGAAGTCGAAATACGTCGACGGATAGGGCTCGTCCTTCAGCGTGTAGTGCCACCACTCCTCCGGGAGATTGCCGAAACCCGCCCGCTCCATGGCCGACTTCAGCAGCAGCCGGTTGGCCCGCTGCCTGCCCTGCACCCGCGGATCGAGGGTGTGGGAGAGCGTGTCGAAACAGTCGAAGCCGGTGCCCATGTCGACGGAGTTGTCGGGAAACCGCTCCGCCCTCGGCGCGAAGCACGGCACGAGCGGCTCACCGGGCACATACGGCCGCGTCGGCCACGCCGGCAACCGCACCACCGTCAGATCCAGCGTGCTGCCCCTGCTGTGACCCGACTTCGCCGCGATGTAGCCGTCCTCGAACAAGCGCGACTTCTCCACCCGCGGATAGAACTCCCCCTTCATCCGCACGTCCCCGAGATCCTTCGCCCACGCCACGAAGTCGTTCACCGCACGCTGCGGCCGGTAGCAGTCGTAGACCTTGAGGGTGTACCCCTGCCGCAGCAGCCCGCGCTGCGCCCGGCGCAGCGCCTCGGCGGCCGGGCGCGTGAGCAGACAGCGCGGACGCTCGTAGCCCTCGACACGGTGGCCGGTGAAGTTGTGCACCCCGGCGTACCGCATCTCCTGCACGATCGTGGGATCCACCTCGGCGAGGGCGACGAAGCCCGGCGGCGCCTGCCGCTGCGGACCTCCCGGCACGGCCGGAGCGGCCACCGCGGGAGCGGACACGGCGGCGACGGGAAGGACGAGCGCCGCCACCACGGCGCGCAGCACAACGGAGAGTCTCGACATGACCCCCTCAACTACCAGGCGCCGCGGCCCCGGGGAAGGGGGTACGGCGCCTCAGCCGCGCAACCGCACCGGGTACGCCACCTCCGACGCCCCCTCCTGCTCGACCGCCACCAGCCCGTTCCGCGACCGGGTCGTGAACCGCACCACCTCCGGCCGCTCCCACCCCTCACCCGCGTCCGTGATCAGCACCCCGCCCCCCGTGCGCCCCGCCGCCGGCGGCCACACCTCCAGCTCCACCGCCCCGTCCGCACCCGCCACCGGCACCACCGAACCCGCCCGCGCCAGCACCGGAACACGCGACAGCGGAGCGTCCAGCAGCACCTGCCCCGGCCCCTCGTGCGCCCGCCCCGTCGCCGTGTCGTACCACCGCCCGCGCGGCAACCGCACCGCCCGCCGGTCCGCCCCCGCCTCCAGCACCGGCGCCACCAGCAGCGAATCACCCAGCAGGAACGCGTCCTCGCAGTCCCGCAGCGCCCGGTCCTCCGGCGAGCGCCACCACACCGGCCGCACGTACGGGGCCCCCGTCCGCTGCGCCAGGTGCGCCAGCGTCACGTAGTACGGCAACAGCCGCATCCGCTCCCGCAGCGCCGCCCCCGTGTGCTCCAGCGCCTCCGCCCCGAACTCCCACGGCTCCCGCCGCCCCGCCGTGATCGCCGCATGCGTACGGAACAGCGGCATGTACGCACCCAGCTGGAACCACCGCACGAACAGCTCGGGCGACGGAAAGCCGGTGAACCCCCCGACGTCCGGCCCCGAGTACGGCACCCCGCACAGCCCCAGCCCCAGCACCAGCGCCAACGACGCCCGCAGCCCCGGCCAGCCCGTCGCCACGTCCCCCGACCACGTCCCGCCGTAGCGCTGCATGCCCGCCCAGCCCGACCGCGAGAAGAGGAACGGCCGCTCCTGCGGCCGCAGCGCGCACAGGCCCTCGTAGCCCGCCCGCGCCATCGACAGCCCGTACACGTTGTGCGCCTCGCGATGGTCGCCACCGCGCCCCTCCAGCGCGTGCCGGGCCGAGAGCGGCAGCGAAGGATCACCGAACGCCGCGAACGACACCGGCTCGTTCATGTCGTGCCACACCCCGGAGAAGCCCTGCACCAGCCGCTCCGCGTACAGCTCGCCCCACCACCGGCGCACCCCGGGATCGGTGAAATCGGGAAAGACCGACTCACCCGGCCACACCTCGCCCCGCACGTCCTCGCCCCGGGCGTCCCGCACGAACGCCCCCGCCTCCCGCCCGCTGTCGTACACCTCCAGCCCCGGCTCCACCTTCACCGCCGGATCCACGATCGACACCAGCCGCACGCCCTCACCGCGCAGATCGGCCGCCAGCCCCGGCAGATCCGGGAACCTCTCCCGGTCCACGGTGAACACCCGGTGCCCCCGGTAGTGGTCGATGTCCAGATGCACCGCCGACAGCGGAAGCCCCCGCTCCCGGTAACCGGCCACCACCCGCCGCACCTCGCCCTCACTGCCGAACCCCCAACGCGCGTGCTGATACCCCAGCGCCCACGCCGGCGGCAGCGCGGCCCTGCCCGTCAACGCCGCCCAGCCGTGCAGCACCCGCGCCGGCGTGCCCACCATCACCCACGAGCGCAGCGGACCGCCCTCCATCCGCATATCGCAGCGCCCCGGCCGGTCGTGCCCCGACCCCGCCCCCTCCTCGCCCTCCCACAACGTCACCCGGCCGTCCCAGGTGTTGTCGCAGAACGCCAGATGCGTGCCCGCGTCCGCCACCACCAGCTGCACCGGCATCGTGATGTACAGCGGATCGTCCCCCGGCTCGAACGCACCCCCCGGATCGGTGTTCCACAGCCGGTACACCCCGTCCCGCAGCCGCGGCCCCGCCGCCCGCCCGCCCAGCCCGAAGAACCGCGCGTCCGCCGCCACCTCCGAACGCTGCACCCAGCGCGCACCGCCCGGCGCCCCCGCCACCGGCTCCCACCAGCGCGGCGGCAGATCACGGCGCAGCATCACCCCACCCGGCGTGCGCACCTCCACCGCCCCGTGCCGGGACACCACCACCAGCACCCGCTCCGACACCACCCGCCAGCCACCGTCCGTGTCCGGCTCCAGCACCGCCCGCTCGTCCACCTCCGGCACCGGCCCCGCCAGCGCGTACGACGGCTCCGGAGCCGCCCCGTCCCACCCGCAGAACACCGCACCGCCCGCCGCCACCCGCACCCGCAGCGACGACCGGGCGAACCGGACCACCCCGCCCCCCGGCTCCGGATCCGCACCCTCCGCCGGCCCCGGCACCCGCGCCCGCTGCGCCCCCGGCCGCGGCAGCCCGGCCGCGTCCACCCGGCGCCGCCGCCACGCCGAGCGCACGGACCGCAGGCCCTGTGCGCTCCCCACCGTCCGCAACGAGGCCATCCACTTCACCGTTCGCACAAGGTCACCCGCGTCCATGTCGCTCACCCTGCCACCGTCCCCATCCGCCTCGCGCAGCGTTCAACCGGCGTTCACCCCAGCAGGGCGTGCCCCCCACATGGCGGTGTGACACCACCCCTGGTGCGGGAGTCGATCACATGGCATCGTCCTGGTCAGCCGTGTCACGCGCCGATCCCGCCGTGCCACGGCGCCGCCCACGACGCGTACCGCCCGGGAGCAGCCAGATGACCACCGCACCGCAGCCCGCCGACTCGCCGCAGCCCCTGTGGAGCCCGGGCGAGGACCGCATCGCCCGCGCCCAGGTCACCCGCTTCCACCGCCGGGCGGCCGAGCGGCACGGCGCCCCCGCACCCGTCGCCGGCGACCCCGTCGCGAGCTACGCGGCCCTGCACCGCTGGTCGGTGGAGGAACCCGAGCCGTTCTGGCAGGCCCTCACCGAGTGGTGCGACGTCCGCTTCTCCACCCCCTACGAGCGCGTCCTCGCCGACCGCGCCATGCCCGGCGCCCGCTGGTTCCCCGGCGCCACCCTCAACTACGCCGAGCACGCCCTGCGCGCCGCCCAGGACCCAGCCAGAGCCGGCGAACCCGCCCTCCTGCACGTCGACGAGACCCACGAACCGTGCCCCGTCACCTGGGCCGAGCTCCGCCGCCAGGTCGGCTCCCTGGCCGCCGAGCTGCGCCGCATCGGCGTACGCCCCGGCGACCGCGTCAGCGGCTACCTGCCCAACGTCCCGCAGGCCGTCGTCGCCCTCCTGGCCACCGCCGCCGTCGGCGGCGTGTGGACCTCCTGCGCCCCCGACTTCGGCGCCCGCAGCGTCCTGGACCGCTTCCAGCAGGTCGAACCCGTCGTCCTGTTCACCGTCGACGGCTACCACTACGGCGGCAAGCGCCACGAGCGCACCGACGTCGTCGCCGAGCTGCGCGCCGAACTGCCCACCCTGCGCGCCGTCGTCCACATCCCCCTACTGGGCACACCGGCCCCGGAAGGCGCCCTGGAGTGGGACGCGCTGGTGTCGGCCGACACCGAACCGGTCTTCGAACAGGTCCCCTTCGACCACCCCCTGTGGGTGCTCTACTCCTCGGGCACCACCGGCCTGCCCAAGGCCATCGTCCAGTCCCAGGGCGGCATCCTCGTCGAACACCTCAAGCAGCTCGCCCTCCACTGCGACCTCGGCCCCGGCGACCGCTTCTTCTGGTACACCTCCACCGGCTGGATGATGTGGAACTTCCTCGTCTCCGGCCTCCTGGTGGGCTCCACCGTCGTCCTGTACGACGGCAGCCCCGGCCACCCCGACACCGCCGCCCAGTGGCGCATCGCCGAGCGCACCGGCGCCACGCTCTTCGGCACCTCCGCCGCGTACGTCATGGCCTGCCGCAAGGCCGGTGTCCACCCGGGCCGCGACTTCGACCTCTCCCGCGTCCAGTGCGTCGCCACCACGGGCTCGCCGCTGCCGCCGGACGGCTTCCGGTGGATCCACGACGAGGTGGCCGAGGACATGTGGATCGCCTCGGTGAGCGGCGGCACGGACGTCTGCAGCTGCTTCGCGGGCGCGGTGCCCACCCTCCCGGTCTACATCGGCGAGCTGCAGGCCCCGTGCCTCGCCACGGACCTCCAGGCCTGGGACGCCCACGGCAAGCCCGTCGTCGACGAGGTCGGCGAGCTCGTCGTCGCAGCCCCCCTGCCCTCGATGCCGATCCACTTCTGGAACGACCCGGACGGCAGCCGCTACCGCGACAGCTACTTCGAGATGTTCCCGGGCGTCTGGCGGCACGGCGACTGGATCACCCTCACCTCCCGCGGCACCGTCGTCATCCACGGACGCTCCGACTCCACCCTCAACCGGCAGGGCGTCCGCATGGGCTCCGCCGACATCTACGAGGCCGTCGAACGCCTCCCCGAGATCCGCGAATCCCTCGTCATCGGCGTCGAACAGCCCGACGGCGGCTACTGGATGCCCCTCTTCGTCCATCTCGCCCCCGGCGCCACGCTCGACGACGACCTTCTCGACCGCATCAAGCGCACCATCCGCGAACAACTCTCCCCGCGCCACGTCCCCGACGAGGTCATCGAGGTCCCGGGCATCCCGCACACCCTCACCGGCAAGCGCATCGAGGTCCCCGTCAAACGCCTGCTCCAGGGCACCCCGCTGGAGAAGGCGGTCAACCTCGGATCCGTCGACGCCCCCGGACTCCTCGCCTTCTACGAACGCCTGGGACGCGAACGCCGCTGACCGGCCGACCGCCGCCGGCCGGCCCGTTGTCAGACCCCCCGGTTACTGTGAGTGAGCATCGATCACTCGCGCTGAGGGGGAGAAGCACATGGCGCACACCGACAACGACCGGCGGCGGCCGACCGCGCGACGCAGGCTGCGCGACGAGACGCCGAGCACCGTGGCCGTCCTGGCCGACGAGAGGGACTTCGCCGCCATGCGGCGGTACGACAGCTTCCACTTCGACGACCACACCGCATACCTGCGGCAGATGGAAGGGCACCTGCGCGCACTCGCCGCCCAGGGCACCTACACCAGCATCGCCCTGTTCGACCCCGTGGACTACGAGGAGTACTGCACCGACCTGCACCTCGATCCCGACACCGCCCTCAGCCGCACCCGCTACACGGCCGAGGTCGCCGCGGCCGGCACCAAGGTCACCTACGACGGCCGGCCCCTCACCCGCCTGCTGCCCCACCTCGTCCACGAGGCCGAGCAGCAGGCCACCTGGGAGTACGCCTCAGCCCTGCTGGCCACCGGCGGCGACTGCGCCGCCTGCGGAGAGGACATCGGCCGGGCCGCCTTCGCCCGCGCCTCCCAGGCACTGCGCCGGATCGTCGAGGCCGTGGGGGAGGGCAGACACCACCTCGTCTGCAGCGTCCAGGCCGAAGGGGACACCCCACTCGTCGCCGTGCTCCCCACCGAGTGCGACGACGGCCGACTGCAGCTGGGCGAGGCGGCGGCCCTCGTCTTCTGCACCGTCCTGGCGGCCGGCCTCGCCACCGACCGCCCCGGCGGCGTCGTCCTGCGCACCACATTGCCCGGCCGGCCGGACACCGTACGGGGATGGGGACTGAAGGACGGCGGGCTGCGCCCCCTGAGTGAGGCCGAGGTCTTCGCCGCCTACTGCACCGACGCACGCACCGGCGAACCCGTACCACCCGAGCCCGGCGTCGAATACAGCGCCGGCATCGACCTCGGCATGGAGGAGGCCGACTGAAAGAAGGGGTGTCCCGCCGGCCGGCGGGACACCCCTTCTCTTCTCACTTCACACGCACATCACGCGTGCCGCCCCGGCTCACTCGCCGGACAGCACCGCCTGCGCGGCCCGACGGGCCTCCTCCGCCGAGTCCGTGGCACGGGCGGCGGCCGCCGCACGCTCGCACTGCGCGAGCGTGTGCTTGGCCAGCGTGGCACGCACGTAAGGAATCGAGGCAGCGCCCATGGACAGGCTCGTCACACCCAGACCCGTCAGCACACAGGCCAGCAGCGGGTCCGAGGCGGCCTCGCCGCACACGCCGCAGCTCTTGCCCTCCGCCTTGGCGGCCTCGGCCGACAGGGCGATCAGGTCGAGCAGCGCGGGCTGCCAGGGGTCCTGCAGACGCGAGACCGCACCGACCTGACGGTCGGCCGCGAACGTGTACTGCGCCAGGTCGTTCGTCCCCAGCGACAGGAACTCGACCTCCTGCAGGATCGAACGCGCCCGCAGCGCGGCGGAGGGAATCTCCACCATCGCACCGAACTTCGCCTGCAGCCCGGCCTCACGGCACGCGTCGGCGAACGCCTTGGCGTCGGTCCGGTCCGCCACCATCGGAGCCATGACCTCGAGGTAGACCGGCAGCCCCTGCGCGGCCTTGGCCAGCGCGGTCAGCTGCGTGCGCAGCACCTCCGGGTGGTCCAGCAGCGTGCGCAGACCCCGCACGCCCAGCGCCGGGTTGGGCTCGTCGGCCGGGGTCAGGAAGTCCAGCGGCTTGTCCGCGCCCGCGTCCAGCACCCGCACGACCACACGGCCCTCGGGGAACGCCTCCAGCACCTTGCGGTACGCCTCGACCTGCTTGGCCTCCGACGGCGCCTTCGCACTGTCGTCAAGGAAGAGGAACTCGGTACGGAACAGGCCCACGCCCTCCGCACCCGCCTCGACCGCGGCCGGCACGTCCGCCGGACCGCCGACGTTCGCCAGCAGCGGCACCTTGTGCCCGTCCGACGTCGCACCCGGACCCGACGACGCGGACAGCGCGGCCTTGCGCTCCTCCGCGGCCTTCGTCAGCTCCGCACGCTTCTCCGGGCTCGGGTCGACGAAGATGTCGCCCGTGCTGCCGTCCACGGCCACCACCGTGCCCTCGGCAAGCTCCCCGGCACCCGGCAGCGCCACCACGGCCGGAACCCCCAGCGCCCGCGCCAGGATGGCGCTGTGGCTGGTCGGCCCGCCCTCCTCGGTCACGAAGCCCAGCACCAGCGTCGGGTCCAGCAGCGCGGTGTCGGCCGGCGCCAGGTCCCGCGCGATGAGCACGTACGGCTCGTCGCTGTCCGGCACACCCGGCATCGGCACGCCCAGCAGGCGCGCGACGATGCGGTTGCGCACGTCGTCCAGGTCGGCCACGCGGCCGGCCAGGTACTCGCCCGCGTTGGCGAGCAGCGCGCGGTAGGCGGCGAAGGCGTCGTACACCGCACGCTCGGCGGTGCTGCCGACGGTGATGCGCCGTTCGACGTCGGCCATCAGCTCCGGGTCCTGCGCCATCATGGCCTGGGCCTCGAGCACGTGCTGGGCCTCGCCACCGGCCAGGTTGCCGCGCGCGATGAGGTCGGCGGCGACGGCCTCGACGGCCTGGCGCGCACGCCCCTGCTCGCGCGGCGCCTCGTCCGCCGGGATCTGCTTGGCCGGCGGTTCGAGAACCGCCGTGCCCATGTGCCGCACCTCGCCGATCGCCACACCGTGGCTCACGCCGACGCCTCGCAGCGTTGTCTCCATTTCACCCGTCTCCGGTTGGATGCGGCGGGTCGTGTCCGCCGCAGTGGATGTCGTACGCGCCGTCCCACGGACGGCTCAAGGTCACCGCAGGTGAAACGTCACTGCCAGGTGAAGAGGGTGTCGCCCGCCTTGAGGTCGCCCTCTTCGCGGACGTCGGCCAGCGCGTCGGCCGTGGCCTCGAGCGCGACGATCGGGCAGATCGGCGACTTGCCGGCCTCTTCGACGGCGACCGGGTTCCAGCGCACGACTTCCTGCCCGCGCGTCACGGTGTCGCCCTTGTTGACGAGCAGCTCGAAGCCCTCGCCGTTGAGCTGGACGGTGTCGATGCCGAGGTGCGTCAGCACACCGTGGCCCTCGCCGTCGACGACGACGAACGCGTGCGGGTGCAGCGAGACGATGACACCGTCGACGGGCGAGACCGCGGCGGCGGGCTCACGCACGGGGTCAATGGCGGTACCGGGTCCCACCATCGCGCCGGAGAAAACCGGATCGGGCACTGCCGCGAGTCCGATGGCGCGTCCGGCGATCGGGGACGTCACGGTGGTCATGGGAAGCCTCCCAGAGGTGGAGATTCATCACGCGCCGTCACTACCTGTCCTGGACGGCGCACTGGTCGGAAGCCTAAGTCATAGGAACTGAGGATTCCGCACGAGCGTGCGCGCGGGACCGCGTGTGCGCTGCGTAATCGATTTGCCTCGGATCGGCGAGGCATGTACTGTCAGATTCCTGCCCACGACCGAGGCCCGCAGTCAACTGCTGGCAAGGCGGAGGGCGGCACTCCATCGGATAAGATCCAATTCCCGGATCCGCTTCTGTATGTCTGCGTGCATTCGTATGCAGAAAACGAGCGGTAAGGGGGCCGGAAAACTCCTGATAGAGTGGTGGAACACCGAAGGGAACGCCCGGAGGAAAGCCCGAGAGGGTGAGTACAAAGGAAGCGTCCGTTCCTTGAGAACTCAACAGCGTGCCAAAAGTCAACGCCAGATATGTTGAC